>CAVRXY010000036.1:0-401604 GCA_963725225.1 uncultured Acidobacteriaceae bacterium | reverse complement strand
AGTTGTCGAGCACGGGCAGGAACTGCTCAACGGCGCCGGCAACGGCGTAGTCACGAACTCGTTCCGCTCGCGCGCTTCGCGCTTGCGGGCGTTTTCAAATTCAGCCTGCAGACGGGCGAGCCGGTCGACCAGTGAGTCCCGTTCTGCCTTCAGGCGGTCGAACTCTTCCTGAATACGGCTGCCGTCTCGGGAAGAGGCACGATGGCCTCGGCCTGCCCGTCGGAGGAGGAGTTGGTGTTCGGTGTTTCTTCCAATATTTCTTCAGTCATCTTGTTTCTGTTGTTTATGAAATTCCTTCGGCTCATGCGAACCTGATTTCCACTACAAGTTTATCGCGCTCAAAGGAGTCCTTGGTTTTTGATGCGGTGCCCGGGCTGGACGGCTCAGGCTACTGGGGCGGCTGGAATATCCTGTCCGATAGCTGGGCGATGTAAGAAACCGCGTTGATAGTCTCCTGGTACTGCATACGGGTGGGGGCAATGACCGCCACCGTGGCGAGATTCTCTGCGCCCAGGCGCGCCGGAGCCCCGATCAGGACGAGGTTATGCATGCCGGGAATAGCTTCCTCCAGCCCAACGACCACGCGCACCGTCTGCTGGCGCGCATCGACATAGGCGTTCAGCAACTCGATAAGCCGCTGCTTGGCTTCGAGCGCGCTCAGCATCAGGCGCAGGCGCTCGCGATCGGTTTCACCGGCCAGCAGGTTAGCGACGCCCTCGACAAAGATGGTTGGCCCGAAGCCGGCATCTCCCTCGAGCGCTCCCTTGCGCCAGAGCTCTTCTATGGAGCGCATGAGCCGGTCATATTCGCTGCGTTCGGCGTCGATTCGGCGGCCCAGCTCGGTGCGGATACGGTCAATCGAACATCCGTGGAAATTCTCGTTGACAAAGCGCGCGGCGGTCTCGAGTTCCACCGTGGTGAGATCGCGATCGAGCAGCAGCACCCGGTCCTGCACGATTCCGGATACGGTGACGACCACGGCGAGGACGCGCCCCGGCGCGAGACGAGAAAAGTGAACATGTTCCAGGGCCTGCAGTTCCCGGGCAGGGGCCAGCGCCACGCCCAGTCCGCTGGAGATCAGGGCCAGAACATGCGAGGTGCGCTCGAGAAACTGCTGGCTGGAGCCAACACCGGCGAAACTGTCGTCAATCTGTTCGCGGCGCTCCGGCGTCAACGCCACGACGCGAGCGGGTGTCGCAAGCTGTTCAGCATAAAAGCGAAAGGCCTGAGCAGTGGGGATTCGGCCCGCCGAGGTATGCGGCTGGTCAAGAAGCCCCGCTTCGTCGAGAGAAGCCATGATGTTGCGGATGGTAGCGGCGCTCATCCCATCCTTGTTACCGAGGTCCCGGGCGAGCGTCTGCGAAGCCACCGGTTCGCCGGTAGCGATGTATCTCTCGATGATGGCGGTCAGTACCAGCCGCTCGCGCGGACTGATTCGCAGATCGGAAGCCATAGACCCCGTTTACCTCGCACCCTTACAGCGCAAGCGATATCGACTGTTTGGGTAGGGTATTCCTTTTTAATTTTATTGTCTGCAGGGTACGGGGTCAACCGCCCAAAGGGATGAAAGGCATCGCTCTCCGTAAGGCAATTAATTCGCAGACGGACCGATTCGAACCTGCATCTTTGTTAGTTCGCCTTCACTGCATCCTAGTTTGAAAGCGAGGCTCAGCAGCATGCCAACCAACTCTATCCCCCTGCGGCCGTTTGGCCGGCATAGCGACGTCAAGGTTTCTGCCCTGGGCCTGGGCGGGCATCACCTGGGACAGGCAGAAGACTTGAAGACGGCGATCCGCATCGTGCATGGCGCCATCGACGGCGGGATCACGTTCTTCGACAACTGCTGGGAGTATCACCGCGGAAAATCAGAGAACTGGATGGGGATGGCGCTTAAGGGCAAGCGGGACAAAGTTTTCCTGATGACCAAAGTCTGCACTCACGGCCGGGAGGGCTCACTGGCCACGCGCATGCTTGAGGAGTCGCTGCATCGCCTGCAGACCGATCACCTGGATCTGTGGCAGATTCATGGCGTTGCATTCGAGAACGATCCCGATCTGTTCATCCGTCCCAACGGCGCCGCAGAGGCTCTGCGGAAAGCGAAGGAACAGGGCAAGGTAAGGTTCGTCGGGTTTACGGGGCATAAGCGGCCGGAGATTCATCTCATGATGTTGAATTGCGGCTTCGAGTGGGATTCGGTGCAGATGCCGCTGAATCCCTTCGACGCGAACTTTCTCAGCTTCGAGCAGCAGGTGCTGCCGGAGCTGAACAAGCGCGGCATTGCCGCACTGGGCATGAAGCCGATCGTAGGCCACGGCGAATCGGTGAAGAAGGGCATGCTAAGCGCGCAGGAGGCCCTGAGCTACGCGATGAGCCTGCCGGTTACGACAACGATCACGGGGATGGAAAAGCCGGAGATTCTGGAGCAGAACCTCAAGGTCGCGCAGGGCTTTCAGCCGCTGTCGCAGACGGAGATGCAGGCGCTGCGTGACCGCTGCAAGATGGTGGCCGGCGACGGCCGCTTCGAGCTCTACAAGATGTCGCTCAAATTCGATAATCCCGAGGCGCGGCTGGCGCACAACTATCCGCTCGACGACCAATCCATCGAGGTAAAGGAAATGCTCAGGGCCACAGAGAACAGCGGCAAGCCGTATCCCGCGGTGCAGGCGGGGTAAGTGATGACGTACCCCGGAGACAGAACCTTCCCGTCGCACCTTTTTGAAGTCGGCGGTTCTCGCCGGAGCGGGAACGCTTGCCACGCACCATCCGGCCAATGCGCAGGAGGCATCGATGTCACAGAATGCAGGTAGCGATCAGAGCTCCACCTTCGCCGTTCCTCGCCGCGCCTTTGGGCGCACTGGAGAGCAGGTATCGATCTTCGGGCTGGGCGGCTTTCATCTCGGGTCAACCAAAGATCAGCAGGAAGCGAACACGATTGTCTCCAAAGCTATCGACGCCGGGGTGAACTTCTTCGACAATGCCTGGGAATATCACGAAGGCGAATCCGAAGAGCGCCTGGGGATCGCGTTGCAGGGCAAGCGCGACAAGGTGATCCTGATGACCAAGGTCTGCTCGCATGGGCGTGACAAGAAGGTAGCGATGGAACAACTGGAGCAATCGCTGCGCCGTCTTAAGACCGACCACCTGGACGTGTGGCAGATCCACGAGGTTGTCTACTACAACGATCCTGACCTGATCTTTCGACCGGACGGCGCGATCGAGGCCCTGGAGCAGGCGAAGAAAGACGGCAAGGTGCGCTGGGTTGGCTTCACCGGGCACAAGGACCCCGCGATCCACCTGAAGATGCTCTCCCACGACTTCCCTTTCGACACCATCCAGATGCCCTTGAATTGCTTCGACGCGCGCTTTCGCAGCTTTCAGCAGCATGTGCTGCCGGAAGCCAACCGGCGCGGGATTGCGGTTCTCGGCATGAAGAGCCTGGGCGGATCAGGCGAAATGGTGACGCATGGCGGCATTACGCCGGAAGAGGGCCTGCGTTACGCGATGAGCCTTCCGGTTGCGACAACCATCAGCGGTGTCGATTCGGAGATCGTGCTCGAACAGAATCTGGCCATCGCTTCGAACTTCAAGCCGATGACGGCGGAGGAACGGCGGGCCCTCGAAGATCGCTGCGAGCTGTGGGCCGCGGATGGCCGCTTCGAGCGCTTCAAGACCACAACGATGTATGACGGAGCGGTCGGACGCGAGCAACATCAGTATCCTGATGCGCAAAAGCTGCCGGCGTAGCTGGTTAGATCATTTCGCCAGCGCGGTGGAATTACCGGCGGGCGGAGCGGTGCTACCGGATCCACCGGGACTGGCGGCAGATCGTAAATCTCAATGGCGCCCTCGCGCAGGATGGCAAAGCGGCGCCCGTCACTCGAGAGCGCATAATTGTGACCGGCGCTCAACACGGGTGTGGCCGCCTTTGCCAGTTCGAGCTTTCCGGATTTGGTGTCAAAGACTCCGACCATCTGCGCGATCACATCGTCTTCGCCAAAGGAGTCCATGAAGCCGACGTCGCGATTGATTTCAAGAGACCCGAATGCGAAGCGGCTTCCGTCTTCTGCGTAACTGAAGGTCGGCCAGACATAGCGCTGCTTCCACCTGTCCTGCCACAGCAGTTGTCCGGTAAGCGAAATGGCGCTCACCAGGTGGTCGGAGCCTCCTTTGGGCGGGCAGCCGACGGCGAGTGTGACCTGGTCGCTCACGGTGATGAGCACCGGTGTGCATGAGGACTTGACTTCGGTGAGGATCTGCGGATCGCCGTGCAACGCCTCTCTGCGGATGACCCACTTGCTCGGGTCCTTGCCTTCGAGCAGGCTGAGAAACCCGTCTTCGACCAGCGGCAGATCGATCGAGGAGCGCGCTTCAGTTTGCGCAAGAGCTGTGTGTTCGCCGGGTCGAAGCACGATCACGGTGGTCCTCTTGCGGCGTGACGGCGAGGGGCCAAACAGAGGGCTGGCGTCTCAATGCGTCGGGCGGATCGGGATCGGGAGGAACGATCTTCTGCACTTCCACCACCATGAGCTTGCGGTCGGGGCCGATCTCGACGGCCTGCAGCGGATTATCGAATTGCAGGTAGGGCCGCAGCTCCAGGTGACAGTCGGTGAGGTAAAGAGAATTCCGCTGGCGCACCAGAAACTCTCCGTCTTGGAGAGGCCACAGGTAGCGCTGGCGGTCGTGCATGCGCCACTGATTCTGCTCGACGGGCTTGCCGGTCTGAATATCGAGGACGATGGCGTCAATCACCTGATCTTCGTCGTCGGGCGGGTCGCCGGGAATGCGATGCATCAATCCGGCATCACGGAAGGTGAAGAGCAGATGATCGTTGTCGATGAAATCGAGGGTAGTGGTGGAATAACGATAGCTAAGATATGCGCGGCTGGGTGCGACGTACCCAAGCGGGGCGACCTCGATGCGCACGTTCGGCGGCGGTCCCGGATCGGGCTTATGTTTGACTCCCCGCAAATGCCAATGCGGTCACCGCAAAATTACCAGCGCCAGACACACTGGTCGGACGGATTGGCCGGGCAGGACCATCAAGTGCATTGTCCTCGCCGGAGCGTATACCGTGCAAATGGGATTTGCGCTGGTCAAAGTGGATTGTCTTTCGGTGGCAGGTAATATGCGCGATAGCATGACGGTCATGCCTGCGACTGTCGAACTGAATCTCTGGAAAAAACGGCTGGGGCATGTTCCGGACTGGGTCTGGGAGCGAACCGAGGTTGAGACGCTGATCCTGGCCGACAATGAGTTGACGGAAATATCGGAGCGGATCGGAGGATTGCAGAGGCTGCGGACGCTGGATCTCGGGCATAACCAGCTTTCGCAGCTGCCGGACACCCTCGGCGATCTGACCGGGCTCAACGGGTTTCTCTATCTGCACGATAACCGGCTTAGTTCGATACCCAAATCGATGGAGCAGCTGAAAAAGCTGCGCTATCTCAATCTGAGCCAGAACGTGCTCTCTGAATTCCCGGAGGCAGTCTGCGGAATGGCGGGGCTTGTCGAGCTGCGAATTACCGACAATCAGATCGATTCGCTTCCCGAATGCTTCGCAGACTTGGGTAACCTGCGCGAGCTTCATCTCCGCAATAACCGGCTCCCTACGCTTCCTGCGTGCATCGGAAAGCTGCCGGAGCTGCGGCAGCTCGACCTGCGCGGTAACCCTCTTACCTCTCTTCCCGAAACGATCGCCTCCATGCCGAAGCTCGAAAAACTGGACCTCCGCTGGGTTACTTCCCTGCCTTGGCCGGGCTGGATTGACGATCTCGAAGCGCGAGGGTGCCTCGTCTATCGCTGAGGACGGGAGCAGTTGCCACTCAAGTATGCGAGGCTAGAAGAATGGCCTCGAGCACGGCACAGTTATCCGCCCCGTCCAGGACAGCTCTGGGCTACGGAGCCTGCGCGCTCGCGGGAACTCTCTGGGGTACAGGCTTTTACTTCGGCAAGATCGCGCTCACCGAGCTGAGCGTCGGGCACATGGTGCTCTACCGGTTTCTCTTCGCCTGTGTCGGGCTTCTGCCGGTCCTGCGCCGGCCCAGGCTCAACCGCCGCGAATGGATGCTGCTGCTGACGGCGTCGTTTCTGGGGATTCCGGTGCAGTACATGATCCAGTTCTATGCGCTGTCGCTTACGACGGTGAGCCACGCCGCGCTCATGGTGGGCACGATGCCGGTGATCCTGGCCATCGGTGCGACCATCTTCACTCATGAGCGGCTGGGCTGGACGGGATGGCTGGCGCTCGCGGGATCGACCTGCGGCGTTACGTTGATCACTCTCAGCAGCACGCATGCGCAGGCCGGGCCTGGAGGGCCATCGCTCAAGGGCGATCTGCTGGTGGTGGTGTCGCTCGTTCTGGCCTTGGGCTGGATCCTGCTGAACCGGCACCTGATGCAGGGGCACTCTCCGGTAGTTGTGACCGCCTACGGCGTGCTCAGCGGGACCGTCATGCTGGTGGTGTGGGTGTTGGCGACAAGCGGGCCTCCTCCGGTGCACGGACTGAGCACGCAGGTGTGGTTTGCGTCAGCGGCCAGCGGCCTGCTGTGCACGGCATCGACGATGCTCTTGTGGAACTGGGGCATCCACCATGTGCCGGCCTCGCGCGCAGGCGTGTTTCTGAACATCGAGCCGGCGATGGGCTCACTTCTCGGCGTGGTGCTGCTTGGCGACCGGCTCGGTCCGGATGCGTGGGTAGGCGGAGTGCTGATTATCGCCGCGGCGATCGTGCTCACCACGACGGGCAAGACCGAGGCGGAAGTGGTGATGGAGTAGGGACTGACCCGTCCAGGCGAACGCGCCTTCGGCGCCGATCAGCCGAACCTTGCCCGACGGGCGCGCTGCCGGAAGTCGGCTCCACGCATCTCGATCACCACACACATCTCGGCAAGGCGGGAGCGCATGCGCTCGCCGATGCGGTCGCCGAGTGTCTCCTCGCGCATGGCTCGCTGCGGCGCGGTTGCGGGGCCGCCGCCGGGGGCCTGATCGGGATAATTGGTGGTGATGATCGTCGTCCGCTTGTCGTTGTAGCGGGTGTTGAGAATGTGGGCGACGGTGTCCCAGACCCACTCGGTGGGTTTGGAGGCGCCGAGCTCATCGAGGACGAGAACCTCGGCCTCGAAGACCGGCCGCAGAATATCGAGCTCGGTGGTGAACACCTGCGGGTTGTAGGAGTGCTGAATCTCCTTGAGCAGCTCGCGGTAGTCGCAGAAGAGTCCGCGCACGCCTTTCTCGACGATAAGGGATTGCAGGATGCCGACAGCCAGGTGCGTTTTGCCCACGCCGATGGATCCGGTGAGCAGCAGGCCGTGGCCTTCGGTGGTTACCGGATATCCGTCGACGAACCGGCGCGCCGTTATGTGGGCCGTGCCGAGCGACTGATCGGCTCCGGTGAAGCGCGGCTCGTAGCTCTCGAAGGAGCAGTGCTGGTAGCGGCGTGGGATCGAGGCCATTTCCAGCAGCCGGGCGATGCGCTGCTCAAAGCGGCAGTCGCAGGGTTCGGCGGCACGCGTGCCATCAGGACGGCGGATGACGCGCATCCCCATTCCATCGCATATCGGGCAGGGTGGAGGCATGAAGGAGTCTTTGAACAGTATCGCAGCTAAGTCCCGAGTTGGTGCGCGTGGAAAAAGAGGCAGGTGTGTAGAATTCTGATACGGAGCCGCCATGCGATTTGAAGTGGAATTTGATCGTGAAGACGACGGGCGCTGGATCGCGGAGATCGTCAACCTTCCCGGAGCCATGGCCTATGGAGCCACAAAGGAAGAGGCGTTGGCGGCCGTGGAAGCAATCGCGTTGAGGGCATTGGCGGATCGCCTGGAAAGCCAGCACGAGTCTCTGAAAGCCAGCATCGAGTTCGCTGGCGCGTGAGTATCTGGCCCTTCGACTCGCGCTCGCATTATTTTGAAAGCCCTTAAGAAAATCGGCTGGACGGAAGCGGGTCAGGTTGGCTCGCATCTGAAGCTTGTTCGTTCGGGCTATCCAAACTACATTTGGGCCTTCCGCGACTCTGAAGAGATAGGTCCGAAGATGCTCTCCCGCATCGCAAAACACACCGGACTCAAGCCGGAAGACCTCTGATATGTCGGCTCACGCTGATTTCGCTGTTTAGTTGGCAAGATGACTGTCGAAGAACTTCGCCATGATTCCATACGCCTCGCGCGATTCGGGAAGGTTGACGTCGTTCCAGAAGGCGTGCGGCAGGGCTTCGAAGACGACGAGCTGGGCGTCAACCCCGGCGGCAAGAAAGTGGCGATGCAGTATTGTTGTGCCGCTCAAAAGCAGATCGCGTCCGCTGGTGATGAAGAGCGTCGGAGGGAAGCCCTTCACGTCGGCAAAGATCGGTGAGAGGACGGGGTCTTTGAGGTCGGTCGAGCCAACGTATTCGGTGTCATGCGTGGCGGGATCGGGCGGATCGAGGTGGCCCGATAATCCATTGAGCGCGTACATGGCCCACGAGTCGCCGAGACGGCTGAAGTCCCCGGTCCCGGAGAAGATGCCGAGGGCTCCGGGGAGCGGCATGCCAAGCTGCCGCAGCTTCACGGTTGTCTCCGCAGTCAAAATCGCCCCGGCGGAGGTGCCGTAGAGTGCAATGTTCTGCGGCTTGTAGGTCTTGAGCAGTTCTTTGTAGACGGCGACGGTGTCCTCGACATCTGCCGGAAAGGGATGCTCGGGAGCGAGACGGTAGAGGACAGACACGACCTTGGTCTGGGTAAGATTCGCGATCGGAATGCTTTCCGTGAGCGAGCCGGAGTCGGAATTGAATCCTCCCCCGTGAACGCAGATAAGGACGCGGTCGCTCTTACCCGGTCCGACGGTGAGCGGCGTCACGATCAGCACCGGCACGCCGGCGATCTTGTCGTTAGCGATATTTACCGGATAGACGGCCTTGGAGGCGGCTCCGGCGCGGGCCTGCCAGGCGTCGGTGTGCGCGCGGCGATCGGCGAGGCTTTCAGGATGGGCGGCATCGGATGCAGGTCGCGCGAGCACGGCTTGCGCCTCGGGGCTGATGGTCGTCGGCACCGGGATGACACGGGTGATATGCGCGGTTCCGTTGGAGTCGATGTAGCTGGTGTCGGTCTGCGGAGCGGTCGCGGCTGTGGTTTGGGCGAGAGCGATAGGGGCAATTACACAGACAGCGAGAGCAACTCCAGAACGAATCATTTAGCGTTTCCCCGGCATCAGATTGCAGTGCGATTCCACTAAAACACGGTAAGCGGAGGATGTCGAGCGACGGCCTCCGGCGCGTTGCAAAACGCGCGAAATCCGCATAAAATAAAAGGATTGCAGGAAAGGTTCCAGACCAGCTATGCCTAAGACAGGGATTCATCCAAACTACAACGAAATCAGGGTCATGTGCGCCTGTGGCTCAAGCTTTGTCACGCGCTCGACTCATAAGGGCGACATCCACACGGAAATCTGCTCGAGCTGTCACCCGTTCTTCACCGGCAAGCAGAAGCTTGTCGACACGGCCGGACGCGTCGAGCGCTTCCGCCGCAAGTACGCCAAGGCGGAGACGGCAGCCAAGTAACTGCCGGTCAGATCAGAAGCCCGATCGACGAAGCCTCCGCGACGCGGGGGCTTTCGTTTTGGTAGACGATCACACGAGCCTCGATGAAGAAGAACTGGGACAATCCGGTCGAACACGCGATGCCCGAGAACGCGCGGGTTCCGGCAGCAGTCGAGATCGGCGGCGTGACGGTCGCTCCGGCGACGGTGCTCGCCCCCATGGCCGGAGTCACGGACACCGTCTTCCGGCGATTCATCCGCAACGCCAGCGTCTTCACTGCGGGCGCAGACGCTGTGGCTTCGGTCGAGACGGAAGTCACGAATCAGCAATCCGGCTGCGGGCTCATCATGACGGAGTTCACCTCTGCCGATGGCCTGGCGCGCATGCGGGAGTCGAAGCGCAAGCGGTATCTGACGTTCTACGACGATGAGCATCCGATTTCGGCGCAGTTATTCGGGTCTAATCCGGCGACTCTATCCGACGCCGCGAAGATCGTGGAGGACACCGGCTTCGACATGGTCGATCTGAATCTTGGGTGCCCGGCTAAGCGAGTCGTCTCGTGCAACGGCGGCAGCGGTCTGCTGCGCGATCTGCCGTTGATCGGAAAAATCTTCGAAGCGGTGCGCGCGGCAGTGCGTATTCCTTTTACAGTCAAGTTCCGCCTGGGCTGGAACGACAGCCAGATCGTCTGCGTGGACCTGGCGCGGCTTGCACAGGAGTCCGGATTGAACGCCGTCGCACTGCATGCGCGCACGCGCGAGCAGGGCTATGCGGGTCAGGCGCGCTGGGAGTGGATCGCCGCAGTCAAGGACGCGGTGAAGATTCCCGTGATCGGCAATGGTGATGTGCGGACTCCGGAAGACGCCTGCGCGCTGGTCGGCGAGACCGGCTGCGACGCGGTAATGATCGGGCGTGCGGCTCCGGCGAATCCGTGGATTTTCCGGCAGATCGCCCAGTACACGGCGACCGGCCGCTATGACCAGCCGACCGATCTCGACCGCTATCGCATGATCCGGACGTACTTCGAGATGCTGATCGAGGCGGAGTATCCCGAAGCGCAGGGCAAGATGAAGCAGTTTGCGTCTTGGTTCACGCATGGCGTGCCGGGAGGCGCTGCGCTGCGCAAGTCTATCTACGAATCTAAAACCGGCGAGGCGGTGCTGGGTGCAGTCGAGCGATTCTTCGAGGCAGGACCGGTCGCGGCGAGCGCTTCGGCAGCGGACAACTTCGACGCCAACGACGAGCTGCTGCTGGCCTGCGATTGAGTCAAAGAGAATACTCGTCAGTCAAGGCTCACCCGGGCGGCCAGCCCGAAGTCAAACCTTTGCGGAAAGATGAAATACCTGGAAACGGTTTGTTTCTTCGCTGGGTATCGCTGAAAATGGCCACAACAGGTCTTCTCCCGTGCTCATTTCGCTGAACCGGAGTCGGACGCCGCGTGCCTTTATGCTGGGGTGCGTGATGGGTCTCGTCGCGCTGGTGTTCGTCGCCAGACCATGCGCCGCCCAGGAAGACGCAAACGAAGCCGCTGGTCTCTACGACGTCAAAGGAGTGGTTCTCAACAGCGTGACTCACCAGCCGGTTGCGCGGGCGCTGGTGGACACGCATGATAACGCCGTGCTCACCGACAATGACGGCCACTTCGAATTCAGCCTGCCGGAAGGCATGGTGCAGATTTCGGTAAAGCGGCCGGGATACGGCGCTCGCGGGCGAGCCTCGAACCACACCATCCGCGTGGGCCCAAACATGCCGTCGCTGACCTTCACGCTGACTCCCGAGGTGCTGATCACCGGTCAGGTGACGCTGTCGACGTCGGATCAGGCGGACAACATCCGGGTGATGGCCTACCGCAGGCGGGTGGTCAACGGACACCAGCAGTGGATGATGGAGAATACCGCGAGGACCAACAGCGAAGGCGTCTTCCGCATCGCCGGGCTGCGGGCAGGAGATTATCTGGTCTACACGCAACCTAGCCGAGATGGTGAAGGACCTGAATCTCGCGGCGCAGCCATTTATGGCTTTCCTGCCGTTTACTATCCGGGCGTCGCGGACATTGCCTCGGCGGGCATGCTGACATTGGCCGCAGGGCAGCAGGGGCGAGCGGATTTCGTGCTGACGCGGCAGCAGTTTTATCACGTAACCGTGGCGATTGCAGACCGGGAAGGCGGACTGAACCTCCAGGTTCACGACAGAAGTGGACGCCAGATGGGACTTCCGGTGCGCTGGAACGCGGAACAGGGAACCGCAGAGGTCAATCTGCCCAACGGGAGCTATTACATCGAAGGACGCAGGCGGAGAGAAGACCAGCTCTACGGGCGGGTGGATTTCACCGTCGCCGGAGCGCCTGTATCGGGACTGACCATGACACTGGTGCCCCTGCACGCAATCCCGGTCACGGTGCGGAAGACATTCACGGCGAACACCAACACCGGCGGCCTGGTCCCTTCAGACGGCACATCCGATAACAACCAGAGCGCAGGGCTGAATATATCGCTGATACCGGTCGATGAATTTTTCGGGCAGATGGGGGGGCTGGGTGGACTGCACCCAGCGGACGGCGCGACCGATGGATCCTTCGAGATCGAGAATGTCACCCCGGGGCGCTATTGGGTCGAGGCGTCTCCGTTTGAGGGATACGTAAGCTCTATCAACAGTGGCGGAGTCGATCTTGCGCGAGACCCGCTGACGGTAGGAACGGGCGGCAGTTCCGCCCCGATCGAAGTGACGCTACGCGACGACTCCGGAACTATTTCTGCGCAGTTGACTGGAGATCCTGCCGGCGCCACGGCCACTGCAACAACCGCTGGCGAGCAGCGCCAGATCTACGTGTACGCCATCCCGTTATTTCCGTCTTCCGGGTCAATCAGAATGAGCGGCATGCTGGGATCGGGGCAGGCCACGATCTCGGGACTCGCGCCGGGCTCCTATCGAGTGATCGCCTTCGACGCTCCGCAGGAGATTGATTTCCACACCTCTGACGGCCTGGCAAAATTCTCCGGTATGGGAGCGACCACCACTGTGGAGGCGAACGGAACAGCCAACGTGCAGGTTGAAATAGTCCACACCGGCAACACGGATGCTGAGTGATGAATCGAGTGCTGTTCCTGCTGGCGTTGATCGCAGCCCCGCTGGCGGGGGCGCAGGCTCCCGCCCGCTCCGCACCGCGAAATTCAGGCCAATACACCATCAGCGGCGTCATGGTGAATGCCGTAACCGGTCAACCCCTCGACCGGGCAGATGTGAGCCTGCACCTCCCGATGGTGGATACGCTCGTGGCTGAAACCACGACCGGCGAAGACGGGCACTTCACCTTTGAGCACCTGGCGAAAGGGCAAATACTCTCTTACTGCTTCACGGCGCGGCTACATCGGAGCGGCCTATGACGAGCACGAAGGGTATTCGACGGCGATCGTTACGGGCGAAGGGCTAAAGAGCGACGGACTGGTCTTCCGCCTCTCTCCGCGGGCCGTGATTAGAGGATCGGTGACCGATGAGGCCGGCGATCCGGTACAGCAGGCGAGGGTTTCGCTGTATCGGCAGAATCTTCGTACCGGTCTCGGAAACATCGTTCGCGCCGGAGTGTCGATGACAGATGACACAGGAGCCTACGAATTCGCGCGCCTGGAGGCCGGGAACTACTATGTCGCGGTCAATGCGAATCCGTGGTACGCGACTCGCCCGCAACCGAAACGCGACGCGCAGGGAAATGTGATTACCGATGACCAGCATTCTTCGCTCGACGTCGCCTACCCGACCACGTTCTATGCAGATGTAACGGACTCCGATTCGGCGACGCCGATCCCGGTGAAGGCCGGCGACCAGGTAACCGTGAACTTTAACCTGCATGCCGTACCCGCCGTTCATCTTTCGGTGCAGGTGCCTTCGCCCGAAGGGCGCGGTTTCGCCATGCCTCAACTTTCTCAGGACGTCTTCGGCATGACGGAGCCTGCGCAGCCTTCCATGTCCTACAGCTGGCGCGGGCAGGAGCGTTCAAGCGATGGCCAGACCACGGTCGAGTTCAACGGCGTCGCTCCAGGGCATTATTCGGTCGAGATGCGGGGCGGGGGCGACTCGAGTCACGCCGCCAGCATCGACGCATCGAGCGACGCAAAGATCGATTTGTCGCAATCGACGGGCATGGCGGATGTATCCGGCAAAGTGGCGATGGCCGGGGGAGAGCCGATCCCCGACCGCCTGACGGTTTCGCTGCGCTCTTCCGAAGGACGGGTTGGCGGCGGCGATCGCGTAGGCCCGGATGGGACTTTCTCCATGCATGGCCTGCCTCCAGGCAATTACGAAATGTGGGTGACTGCCGCGGATAGCTCGCTCGCCGTGACCCATCTAACGGCGACGGGCGCGGCCGCGGAAGGAAACGTGATCAAAATAGGCAGCGCGCCGGTCGCGATCTCTGCAACGATTGCCGACGGCTCGGCAACGGTGACCGGATTTGCCATGCGCGACGGCAAGCCTGCGCCCGGTGTGATGATTCTGCTGGTGCCCAATCCTGCCGTCGAACGGGAGATGTTCCGTCGCGACCAGAGCGATTCAGACGGCAGCTTTCAGTTGACCCGGGTGGTTCCCGGGCAATACACAGTGGTCGCTATTGAAGACGGCTGGACGCTCGACTGGGCTCGCCCGGAAGTGATCGCGCATTATCTTGCTGGCGGGCAAAAGGTTACAGTGCCAGCGCACACCAAGGATTTCGCGATCAAGGATTCGGTGCCGGTGCAGCCGAAATAAGTTCTGGCACGGTTACGAATCTAATCCACGGTAACGACGATCAGAGACGCATCATCCTGGAAATGGTTCGAGCAAAACGCAGTGACATCTGCGAGTATGCGCTGTCGGATGGCGTGGACGCCCTGGTCCCGGCTGGCCAGCACGGACGCAATCAGTCGCTGATAGCCGAATTCTTCTTCCTTGTCATTCGCGGCCTCAAGAACTCCGTCTGTCATTAGCACGAGCACATCCCGCGACGCCAGCTGCACCTCGCGATCGCTGTAAGTCCAATGAGAGAAGAGGCCGAGCACACCGCTATACGCTGGAAGGAAATCGATGGAGCCGTCGGCGTGAACAAGCAGAGGCAGACAGTGGCCGCCATTCTCGTATTTGAAGACACGGCTCTGGCTGTCAAGAATTCCGTAGAACAAAGTGACGAAGCGGCCGGGCGCTATGTTGTTGGAGAGCGCGGTGTTGAGCTTAGCGCACAGCTCGGCGGGTGATTCGACCGACGGGTTATTGCCGCCGTCCTGCGTGAAAGCCTTCACCGATGCCTGAAGGTTCGCCATCAGCAGCGCCGCCGCCATACCTTTACCGGCAACGTCGGCAATGCAGAGGCCAAGCTTCTCCTGCGAAAGACCGAGCACGTCGAAGTAATCGCCGCTTACGCTGCGCGCCGGCTGCCACGCGCATGCAATCTGATAACCGGGGATCTGCGGTGTCTCGCGCGGCAGCAAATGCACCTGGATGTCGTGCGCCTGCTGCAGGTCGGACTGGTGTGTTTGCCTTTCCATGAGGCCAAGCTGTACCTGGCTCTGAAGCTGACTATTGCGTGCCAGCAGACTGGAGCGTGACTGATCGAAAGCAAAATAAAGGATTCCGACTATCAGTGTGACGACTATCCCGAAAGGTTCGTCAAGCAGAACGGAGCGGAAGTAGGTAGTCGAGTGATGGCCGAAGAGCAAAAAGGTGGGGACCTCCGCCGCGGCGCTCGCGACGAATCCGATGCAAAGCAGCGTTGGAATGTAACCAATCCAGTTCCAAGGTGACTGGCGACCGATGAACAGCGGGCGGCTGAGAAGGATCAAACCAATAGCCACGTTGCCCGTTACAAAGGTATTAACCAGGGTTGCCAGGATGTGCGTTGGGACATGCAATATCCGCATGACAACATCCACACACACGGTAACAGCCAGCAGAATGAGCTGGAAGTACAGCAGGTTGAAGTCCGAAAGGAGTCTGTGTCGCAGGTTTGACTTGGGCATGGCCTGAAGTGTGCGGGGGCAGGCCCTAAAGATAACAGGATCAAGGCTGAACGGCCACAAAAACAACGAGCGCACCCCGAAAGATGCGCTCGCTGACTGGACTGTTTCGGAGGCTAGGCCTTGGGCTCTTCGCCGCCTTCGGCCGACTCCTGCTCGGCAAGCTGCTTCTGCAGTTCCTCGCGGCGCTTGGCGCGAGCATCGGCACGCTTCTGGCGCTTCTCGTCGAGAACCTGCTCGGCTCCGAGCAGCTCGATGAAGGCCTTCTCGGCTCCGTCGCCCTTCTGGAAGCCGGTGCGGACGATGCGGAGGTAGCCGCCGTTGCGGTCACCGTAGCGGGGCGCGACGGTGTCAAAGAGACGGGTCACGGCTTCGCGGGTCTGCAGGAAAGCAAGCGCCTGACGCCGGGAGTGCACGTCGCCCTTCTTGCCCAGGGTGATCAGCTTTTCGACGTGCGGACGCACGGCCTTAGCCTTGGTGACGGTCGTGTGGACGCGGTCCTCGAGGAAAATCGAGGTCACCAGGTTCCGTAGCAGAGCGCGGCGATGGCTGGTGTTCCGTCCGAGTTTGTATCCTGCATTGCGATGACGCATGGCAATTCTCTCTATCTGAAAATTTTCGGAGGGAAGTTGGGATCAGGTTTTCTACCCCTGATCCCTGTGCCCTGATCCCTGCCGTTAAAAGTTCTCTGTTTCGTTCTGCAGCGCGAGGTCGTCGAGCTCGTCGTCTTCCTCGTCGTCGAAGGAGCCGTAGCTCGCGGCCAGGGTTGCAGCCGGAAGCACGCTGGTCGGTCCGGGAACGGCGTTGCCGTGCTCGTCGATCTTCATGCCCAGCGACAGGCCCATCTGCGCGAGGATTTCCTTGATCTCGTTCAGCGACTTGCGGCCGAAGTTCTTGGTCTTGAGCATCTCGGCTTCGGTCTTCTGCACCAGCTCGCCGATGGTCTGGATGTTGGCGTTCTTCAGGCAGTTGTAGCTGCGCACGCTGAGCTCCAGCTCTTCGACCGAGCGGTTCAGGTTCTCGTTGCGCAACTGCATGCGGCCTTCTTCGGTGTGGCTCTCGGCTTCGATCTCTTCCTCGAAGTTGATGAAGATGCTCATGTGATCCTTGAGCAGCTTGGCAGCGAGGCCAACCGCGTCGGCAGGAAGCACCGAACCATTGGTCCAGACTTCCAGCGTCAGCCGATCGTAGTCGGTGATCTGGCCAAGACGCGCGGCGTCGACGGTGTAGTTCACCTTGCGCACGGGCGAGTGGACCGAGTCGACCGGAATGAAGCCGATGCCGAGGTCGGAGTCAAAGTTCTTGTCAGCGGAGATGTAGCCGCGGCCGCGCTTGAGGCGCATTTCCATGTCCAGCTTTCCGCTTTCGCTGACGGTGGCGATATAGACGTCCTTATCGAGGATTTCGACGTCGCCATCGGCTTCGATCATGCCCGAAGTGACCACACCCGGCTGGTCGGCGCGCAGGTACAGCGCCTTGGGACCCTCGCCGTTCAACTTGAAGGGGATCTGCTTCAGGTTGAGGATGATGTCGGTCGCGTCCTCGACGACTCCAGTGATGGACTGGAACTCGTGCAGAACGCCTTCGATCTTGACCGCAGTGACCGCCGCGCCTTCGATCGAAGAGAGCAGCGTGCGCCGCAGCGCATTGCCGATGGTGGTTCCGAAGCCGCGCTCAAAGGGCTGGGCGCTGAACTTCCCGTATTTCTCTGTGAGCGTCTCCGCATCTACTGCCAGACGCTTGGGTTTTTGAAATCCTCTCCAAAGCATATCGATTCGCCTCTCATGCGCAGCGAACGCCGCGAAGCATTCTGCAACGGCTGCGCCTGTTGCTCCTACTCGTTAAGATTTAACTGCTCTTACTTGCTACTTGAGACTCCGGCATTCAGAAGAATGCCGGAATCATCAAACTTTGAATGACCGGCTCGAAGCGCATATCGCTCGACGCGCAGTCTTACTTGCTGTAAAGCTCGACGATCAGCTGCTCGTTGACCGGCAGGTTGACGTCTTCGCGCTTCGGCAGCGCCAGCACCTTGCCGGAGTGGTTCGCGTGATCGACCGAGAGCCACGCCGGAGCCGGCTGATGGCTCGCAAACTCGCTCGCGACTCAACCACGACCAGCTTCTGGCTGTTCGGACGAACCTTGATCTCGTCGCCGATGCTGATCTGGAAGGAAGGAATGTTCACCTTGCGGCCGTTCACCTCGACGTGTCCGTGGCGGACGATCTGGCGAGCCTGACGGCGCGAGCCGGCAAAGCCAAGCCGGAAGGCAACGTTGTCCAGACGGCACTCGAGCTGCTGCAGGAGCCGCAGACCGGTTACGCCCTTGGAGCGCGAAGCCTTCTCGTAATACTCGCGGAACTGGCCTTCGAGGGTGAAGTAAATGCGCTTTGCCTTCTGCTTCTCGCGAAGCTGCAGGCCGTAGCCGACGATCTTCGCCTTGCGATCGCGGCCGTGCTGGCCGGGGGCGAAGTTGCGCTTCTCAATCGGGCACTTGTCGGTGAAGCACTTTGGGCCCTTGAGAAAAAGCTTAATGCCTTCGCGGCGGCAAAGGCGGCAGACTGGTCCTGTGTAACGTGCCAATTCAATCTCCTGGTCCGGATTTCATCCGGACGTGTTCTTCAGAGGCCGACCGGTTTACGGATGGCAATCCTTCGTCCCGGTCCGAAGACAGCCAATAGCCATTAGCCATTAGTTGTCTTATCCTTGCCTGTTTGTCAGTGCAAAGGACGAGCCGCCGAAGCGGCTCCATCCGACTATTCTACAACTTTCCACAGCATCATTCCAGCGGGGCACCCGACGACTAATGGCTAATCCCTAATGGCTAATGGCTGCTTTTATACGCGGCGGCGCTTGGGCGGACGGCAGCCGTTGTGCGGAATCGGGGTGATGTCGCGGATGGACCGCACCTCGATGCCGGCGGCAGCCAGCGCACGCACAGCCGACTCACGGCCCGAACCCGGACCGCTGACACGAACATCGACCGAGCGCAGACCATGATCGCGCGCCTGGTTGGCGGCGTTGATGGCCGCCTGCTGCGCGGCAAACGGGGTGCCCTTACGCGACCCGCGGAAGCCGAGCGAACCCGAGCTCTTCCAGGAAATCGTGTCGCCCTTGCCGTCGGTGATGGTCACGATGGTGTTGTTGAACGACGCCTGAATGTACACCAGACCATAGGGAACATTCTTGCGTTCGCGCTTCTTGAACTTCTTGTTTTTGGCGGCCTTTCCGGCAGCGCCCTGCTGTGCTTTTGCCATTAGGTCTTCGCCGTCGCTTTCTTCTTGCCTGCTACCGTGCCCCTGCGCGGTCCCTTGCGGGTACGCGCGTTGGTGTGCGTGCGCTGTCCGCGCGTGGGAAGGCCGCGGCGGTGACGCAGTCCACGGTAGGACTGGATATCGATGAGGCGCTTGATGTGCATGCTGATGTCCTTGCGGAGGTCGCCTTCGACATCACCCTCGTTCTCGATAACCTGACGGATGCGGTTCACCTCGTCTTCGCCGAGATCCTGGACCTTCTTGAATGGGTCAACATTCGCGGCCCCAAGGATACGCAGCGCACGCGGATTGCCGATCCCGTAGATGTAAGTGAGCGCGATCCGAGCCTGCTTTTGGCGGGGCAGATCGACGCCAGCTATACGTGCCATGCTAATGTCCTTCTTGGTTGCCCTCGGAAGCTTCGCCGCCGGGAGCGGTTATGCCGGATTCGACTCCGGCAGTGATTGAGTCGGGGTTCATCGCAAGCCTTTCTGCGGCTAACTAGCCCCTGCCTTGGTGGGCCTGACTCGCCTTTTCAAGCTCCAGTTCCCAAGGCCTCCACATGACTTACTGAGCCCTGAGCCCTGAACGCTGAGCCCTGTTTTAGCCCTGGCGCTGCTTGTGCTTCTGGTTCTCGCAGATCACGCGCACCACACCACGGCGGTGGATGACCTTGCACTTGTCACAAATCTTCTTTACCGATGCACGAACCTTCATAACTACAATCTCCAGTCGTCAGTTATTAGTTGCCAGTTTGTCTGCCTTGCTGAGGACTGACGACTAACAACTGTGAACTTCATTTGTACCGGTAGACGATTCGCCCGCGAGTAAGGTCATACGGGCTCAATTCAATCGCCACACGGTCGCCGGGAAGAATGCGGATAAAATTCTTCCGCATGCGGCCTGAGACATGCGCCAGTACCTGGTGCTTGTTCTCGAGTTCCACCTTGAACATGGCGTTCGGCAGCGTCTCCAGGACCACTGCCATTACCTCAATCGCGTCTTCCTTCGACAAACCTTTTCCAATTCCGCCGGCTGCTCATGTCCGGCTCTGCTTGAAACAACTACTGCGTCAAAATTGTTGCGCCTTCGGCGGTCACCGCGACCGTATGCTCGAAATGCGCGCTCAAACTTCCATCCTGCGTTACCGCTGTCCAGCCGTCGCTCAGCACCTGAACGTCCGGCTTGCCGGCATTGACCATGGGCTCGATCGCAATCACCATGCCCTCGCGCAGCTTCTGTCCCTGACCGCGGCGTCCGTAATTCGGAACCTGCGGGTCTTCATGCAGCCGGGTGCCGATGCCGTGTCCGACGAACTCGCGAACCACGCTGAAGCCTTCGGCTTCCACAACTTCCTGCACCGCCGCTCCCACATCGCCCAACGTCGCTCCCGGCTTGATGGCCTCGATGCCGCGCTCGAGCGATGCCTGAGTAACTTCCAGCAGACGCTTGGTGCGCGGGGAAACCTTCTCGCCCACCGCAACCGTGATCGCCGAATCGCCGTAGTAGCCGTCGAGAATCACACCGGTGTCGATCGAAACTATGTCTCCGTCGCGCAGCACCCGGCTGGCGGACGGAATTCCGTGGACCACTTCTTCATTCACCGAGGTGCACAGCACACAAGGAAATCCACGGTAGCCCTTGAATGCAGCCTTCGCGCCCAGCTCCCTGATCTTCGCAACCGCGGCATTCTCGAGATCCTGCGTCGAAGCACCCGGCTTCACAAATTGCCGGACGTGCTCAAGCACCTCGCGAACCACCTGGCCGCTGCGCCGCATCTTTTCGATCTCCAGCGGCGTCTTGATCATGATCGGCATCGGACTACTAGCTCCTCAACCGCAGAACAGCCTTCATCACTTCGGCCGTCACTGCGCTCACCGGCTGCTCCCCATTCACCTGCTCGAAACGACCCAGCGCGCGATAATGCTCCACGACCGGAGCCGTCAGCGAGTTATAGGCCCGCATGCGCTCCTCGAAAACTTCTTCGGTGTCGTCTGAACGCCGCGTCAGGGGCGTACCGTCGAGATCGCAAAGCTCATCGACCTTGGGCGGCTGCAAGTAGATGTTATAGCTCGTCTTGCAGACTGGACAGATGCGCCGGCCGGTAATACGGCGCAGTAATTGATTATAGCTGACTTCGAGGCTGACAGCAATCACCGGCAGCGAGCCGGGAATGGCTCCCAGGTACTGGTCCAGCCAGTCGGCCTGATTCAGCGTGCGCGGGAATCCGTCGAGGATATAGCCCGCCGTCGTGTCCGGTTCCTTCAGCCGCTCGGCGACCATCTCGTTCACCAGATCGTCGGAGACAAGCTCACCCCGGTCCATGATCTCCTTGGCCTGCTTGCCCAGAGCGGTTCCACGGCTGACATTGGCGCGGAGCAGATCGCCGGTCGAGATCTGGGGAATACCCCAGGCGGCCACAAGTTCCTGAGCCTGGGTGCCTTTGCCCACGCCGGGCGCGCCCAGAAGAAGAATCGGGCCGGGGGTGAACTTCAGGCTTTTCTGAGTTCCAGATTGAGAAGCAACGGCAGACAAAGCCACTTACCAGGCCCGCCTTCCGCGGATGCGCCCGCTGCGAGGCGAAAAGCCCTCGTAGTGACGCATGATGAGCTGCGATTCCACCTGGTTGACGGTATCCATGGCGACGCCGACGACGATCAGCAGCGATGTTCCGCCAAAGTAGAAGTTGAAGCCGAGACCGTTCGTCACCCAGAGCGGCAGATGTTCGAAGAATCCACCAACAAGCCAGAGATGGTTCAGGTGAATACCGCTGATCAGCAGCTGCGGGATGATCGAGATGATGATCAGGTAGAGCGCGCCGACCAGCGTGATGCGCGTCAGGATATCGTTGATGAAATCCGATGTGCGCTGGCCGGGACGGATGCCGGGGATGAATCCGCCGTACTTGCGCATGTTGTCGGCGATGTCGTCCGGACGGAAGACGATCGAAATATAGAAGTAGGCGAAGAAGACGATCGCCACCATGTAGATGAGCTCATACCACGGCTCGCCCGGACGAAGCCACTCGAAGACACGCGTGAGCCCCGCGCTGTTGCGCACAATGGCGGACTGCGAAAAGAGCAGCGGAGCCGACAGCACGGACGCCGCGAAGATGACCGGCATCACGCCGCCGGAGTTGACCTTGAGCGGCAGGTGGGTCGACTGGCCGCCCATCAGGCGGCGTCCCACGATGCGCTTGGCGTACTGCACCGGAATGCGGCGTTCGCTGCGCTCGACGAAGACGATGAACGCGACCACCGCAATCATGCAGGCGACCAGCAGGATCAGGGCGGGAACGGTAAAGGCTCCGAATTTCTCTGTTTTTGCCGTGTCGACGAGTTCCGCGATAGCGCGCGGCAGGCCGACAACGATGCCGGCGAAGATCAGCAGGCTCATTCCGTTGCCGATGCCACGGTCGGTGATCTGCTCGCCGAGCCACATGATGAAGGCGGTGCCGGCGGTCAGGGTCAGCACCGTCATCAGGATGAATCCCGGACCGGGGTTCAGCACCATGCCGCCGGAGGCGTGCGACAGCGCGATGGCGATCGTCATCGACTGGACGACACCCAGGATCACAGTCAGATAGCGCGTCCATTGCGTAATCTTGCGGCGTCCCAGTTCGCCTTCTTTCTGAAGGCGGGCCAGCGGCTCATACACAACCGTCAGCAGCTGGAAGATGATCGAGGCCGTGATGTAGGGCATGATGCCCAGAGCGAAGATGGTCAGACGGCGAAGGTTTCCTCCGCTGAACATATCGACCAGGCCGAGCGACGAACCGGCCTGCGAATTGAAGAACTGCTCGAGGGCAGCAGTGTTTACACCAGGCGTGGGGATATGGCCGCCCAACCGGTAAACCGCCAGCATGGCCATGGTGAACAGCACACGCTTGCGCAGGTCGGGGATGCGGAAGATATTCGCGAATTTCTCAAACATGGGACTGCTTCCAATCATAATGCCTGGTCCCCTACGGGAAGCCAGGCATTCGCGAAACTTTAGCCGATCAAAACTGCCTTGCCGCCGGCTTTTTCAATCTTCTCCTGCGCGGTCTTGGAGAACTTGTGCGCATGCACGGTGATCGCGGTCGTGAGCTCGCCGTTGCCGAGGATCTTGAGCAGCTCACCACGGCTCTTCAGGTAGCCCTTGGCCTGGAATGCCTCAAGGGTGAGCTCTTTCTCGCCCAGCGCGACGAGGCGATCGAGGTTCAGCACGGTGTATTCGGTGCGGAAGATGTTGGTGAATCCGCGCTTGGGGAGGCGGCGGTGCAGCGGCATCTGGCCGCCCTCAAAACCGCGCATCAGGCTCGAACCGGAACGGGAGCCCTGTCCCTTGTGTCCGCGGGTAGAAGTCTTGCCATGGCCGGAGCCCATACCGCGGCCAACGCGCTTTCTTATTGCGGTTGGCGTTCTTAGGCGCCCTGAGTTTCGATAAGTTCATGATTTCCTCGCTAAACGCCGGCTGAGTCTTCGCTCAGCCGACTCGCATTTTAAGTCCCCAGTTGTTAGTCCACAGTTGTCAGCTTGCTCATCACTGAGGACTGGGGACTAATAACTGTTCACTATTCGATGATTCGTACGAGATGCGGAATGGTCCGCACCATGCCGCGAATCGACGGGGTATCCTCGCGCTCGACAATCTGGTTCAGCCGCGTGAAGCCCAGGCCCTTGACGACCCTCTTGTGCTTCACCGGCGCCTGGATCATCGACCGGAAGTACTGAATCCTGATCTTCTGAATTTCCGCCATGACTATAGCTCCTGAACCTGCTTGCCGCGCAGAGCGGCAACTTCGTCGCGGTCGCGCAACTGCACCAGCGCGTCGAAGGTCGCCTTGATCACGTTGTGCGGGTTGGCCGAGCCGAGGCTCTTGGTGAGCACGTTCTGCACGCCCGCCGAGGTCATGACCGCGCGCACCGCGCCGCCGGCAATCACGCCCGTACCTTCCGGAGCCGGCTTCAGCATCACCTGTCCCGAGCCGAAGCGGCCCAGCACCTGGTGAGGGATGGTGGTTTCCGTGAGGTTGATGCGGACGAGGTTCTTCTTCGCCGACTCAATGCCCTTGCGGATCGCCTGCGGCACTTCCTTCGCCTTGCCCGAGCCGTATCCAACCACGCCCGCGCCGGGATCTCCGACAACGACCAGCGCTGCAAACGACATGTTTTTGCCGCCCTTGACGACCTTGGTGACGCGGTTGATCGCGACCACCTGATCCTTCAGGTTGAACTGACCGGCATCCAGTTTCTTCTTCAGTGTTGCCATTCGCTTCCTGATTCCTTTCGGGTCAGGGTGGAGGGAACAGGGTCCAAGGTGTAGCAAAACTGTCTCAACACCCGAGTCCCTATACCCTAACCCCTATTCCCTATACCCTGTCTTCTAAAACTCGAGACCCGCTTCGCGAGCGGCATCCGCCAACGCCTTGATGCGGCCGTGATACAGATATCCGCCGCGATCGAACACTACCTTCTTGATGCCCTTTTCCTTGGCGCGCTCGGCGACCAGCTTGCCGATCTCCTTGGCCGCGGCAACGTTGCCGCCGGTCTTAATCTTCGCGGAGACGGTCGAAGCCGACACCAGCGTAACGCCCTGCGAATCATCGATCACCTGCACGTAGATGTGGTTGAGCGAGCGATAAACGTTCAGGCGCGGACGCTCCGTGGTGCCCTGCATCTTGGTGCGAATGCGCGCATGCACGCGCTGGCGAATCTCATTTCTTTTTCTCTGCGGAATCATCTTTTCTTCCTTCCTAACAGCGGAACCGCCCTGCGGCCCCGTTCGGTTTTGACGGCAGGGCGTAGGGTGTAGCGTCTAGGGTGTAGCAAAAACTGTCTTCTACACCCTAAGCCCTACCCCCTGCGATTATTT
This sequence comes from uncultured Acidobacteriaceae bacterium, assembly GCA_963725225.1. Taxonomy (GTDB): domain Bacteria; phylum Acidobacteriota; class Terriglobia; order Terriglobales; family Acidobacteriaceae; genus Silvibacterium. Next base: position 377,006 of record CAVRXY010000036.1, on the reverse strand, counting down.
CGCTCCGGTCTTGCCGACCTTCTTCTTCAGCTTCTCGTCCGAGTAGCGCACGCCCTTGTTCTTGTACGGATCGGGCTTGCGCAGCGAGCGCATATCCGCTGCAACCTGCCCGACCTTCTGGCGGTCGATGCCGGACACGGTAACCCGCGTCTGCTTGGGATCGATCACTGCCGTAATGCCGGTGGGCAGCGGAAACTCGATCTGGTGCGAGAAGCCGAGGGTGAACACCACAGTGTTCTTGCCCTTGAGCTCGGCACGATAACCGATACCGACAATGTCGAGATCCTTCGACCAGCCCTTGGTCACGCCCTCGATAGCATTCGAGACAAGCGCCCGAGTGAGGCCATGGACGGCAGCCTGCGAATCGCTCTCACGGACGGCGTGCACCTCGCCATCTTTGGTCTCAAGCTTGATGCCGGCAGGAATAACCTGCTCGACCTTGCCCTTGGGGCCTTCGACGACGACGGTGTTGCCCTGGACCGTGTATTTCACTCCGCTTGGCAGCGGAATCGGCTTCTTTCCTATACGCGACATACTTCGAATCCTTTATGGCTTGCGAGTCCCGACTTCCCGTCGTTCCACTGCAGCCTGGGCAAATCTTCCGCCCGATTACTTACTCTCAATCCACGCCATCGGCGTGGGCACTGCAGTCGGTGTCAGCGATAATGGCGCCGAAGGCGCGTATCGCCGACACGCGGAGTGTCACCAGACTTCGCAGAGGATCTCGCCGCCTACGCCTTCGCGGCGCGCCTGGCGTCCGGTCATCACGCCCCGGGGCGTGGTGAGGATGCTGATGCCGAGTCCACCCTGTACGCGCTTGATCTCATCGCGGCCGACGTAAACGCGGCAGCCCGGACGGGACACGCGGGACGAGGTCGCGGATGGCAGCCTCGTTGTTCGCGCCGTACTTCAGGTACACGCGAAGAATGTTGCGGCCGTTCTCTTCGGTCGGGCTTGTAGTTCGCGATGTAGCCCTCTTCCTTGAGGATGCGGGCGATTTCGGTCTTCAGCTTGGAGGCCGGAACATCCAGCTTCTGGTGACGCGCACGGATCGAATTGCGAATGCGGGTCAGAAAGTCTGCTACTGGATCGGTCAAACTCATCGTTTCTCCTTCATTCCCCGTTCGTCCGCCGCGGCGGAAACCAGCGGGAATGGCTAAAGATCGTTGGCTCTTGCCTTCAGATCGAATTTGTTATGCGCGCGATCAGCGCGCGTATCGCCGGACGCGCAGTCCGGCCAGCGTCTACCAGCTCGATTTGACGACGCCGGGAATTTCTCCCTTGAGCGCCAGACCGCGGAAGCACAGGCGGCAGACGCCGAACTTGCGCAGGAAGGCGCGGGGGCGTCCGCACAGCTGGCAGCGGTTATGCTGCCGGCTCTTGAACTTGGGCTTGCGGGCGTCCTTGACTCGTTTTGCAGTAGTTGCCATATCTTCTGTTCAGTCCTTATCTCGATACGTTATGCGGCCTGGCGGAACGGCATGCCGAACTGCCGAAGCAGCGCGCGCGCCGAGTTGTCGTCCTGGGCCGTGGTCACGATCGTGATGTTCATGCCCTTCAGCTTGTCGACCTTCGCGTAGTCGATCTCGGGGAAGATCAGCTGGTCGCGAATGCCGAGCGTGTAGTTGCCGCGGCCGTCAAAGCTCTTCGTCGAGACGCCACGGAAGTCGCGCACGCGAGGCAGTGCGATCGCGATCAGGCGATCGAGGAACTCGTACATCGTGTCGCCGCGCAGCGTGACCATCGCGCCGATCGGCATGCCTTCGCGAACCTTGAAGGCGGCGATGGATTTCTTCGCGCGCGTGGTGACCGGCTTCTGTCCGGCAATCGCGGCCAGGTCAGCGACCAGCGGATCGAGCATCTTCGAGTTCTGCGTCGCTTCGCCGAGTCCCATATTCACGACAATTTTTTCCAGGCGCGGAACGGCCATCGTATTCTCGAGGCCCAGCTCCTTCTGGAGCGCCGGCTTGATTTCCTTGTGGTACTTCTCTTTTAGTCTTGCTGCCATTGTCTTCTGTTCTTTCTCTCCGGGCTCGGAGTGGCTATCGCCGTATACCGTTGCGGAGGGTGCTCAATTCAGTTGTCAGTTATTAGTTCTTAGTCCTCAGTTACTGGTGCTTCTGGAACTGGAGACTGGAGACTAACAACTGGTCATTTCTTCTTTGCCTTCGCGGCAATCACATTGCCGCACTTCTTGCAGACGCGCACTTTCGTGTCGCCTTCAAACCTGTGGCCGATGCGTGTAGGCCCGCAGTCGGGGCATACCAGCAGGACATTCGAGATGTGAATCGGCGCTTCCTGCTCCGCGATGCCGCCCTTGATGTTCCGCTGCGGATTGGGGCGAACGTTCTTCTTCACCATCCGCACGTGCTCGACCAGGATGCGGCTCTTGTCCGGCAGCACGCTCAGCACGCGTCCCTGCTTGCCGCGGTAGGCGCCGGAGATGACTGCGACCTTGTCGTTACGCTGTATGTTCAGACTCATAATCTTCCCTTTGCGGCTCGAACCCGGTTACAGAACTTCGGGAGCGAGCGATACGATCTTCAGAAACTTCTTCTCGCGCAGCTCGCGGGCGACCGGCCCGAAGACGCGCGTTCCAACCGGCTCGCCGGCTTCGTTGATCAGCACAGCGGCGTTCGAATCAAAACGGATGTAGGTTCCGTCACGGCGGCGGTACTCCTTGCGGGTACGCACGATGACGGCCTTGACGACCTTGCCCTTCTTGACCTGCCCGTCCGGGAGCTGCTTCCTTGACCGCCGCGGTGACGATATCGCCCAGGCCGGCCTTCTTGCCGCTTGCTCCGCCCAGGGGAAGAATCATCTGCAGCTTGCGGGCGCCGGAGTTATCGGCAACCTCGAGCATGGTTCTCATCTGCACTGCCATAGCGCTCTCTCCTCAATCCCTCTTCTTACGCCTGGGCCTTGGCGGCGGCCGCTTCTTCAATCTGCGCGAGCGCAGAGCGGCGGACAATCTCTTCCAGGTTCCAACGCTTCAACTTGCTCAGCGGACGCGTCTCACGGATGCGAACCATGTCGCCCACGCGCGCGGTGTTCTGCTCGTCGTGCGCGTAGAACTTCTTGTTGGTCTTCATCACGCGCTTGTATTTGGGGTGCGCCTTGCGCATCTCCACTTCGACAACGATGGTCTTCTGCATCTTGGTCGAAACGACCTGGCCGACCTTCTCGTTGCGGCGCGACTGTGTGCTGGTCTGTGTGGCTTCACTCATGATTTAGCGAGCCTCCTTCTTGGTCTTCGCGCTCTTGGTCTTGGCGCCCGCGGTTTTCGGGGTCGACTTCTTGGTCTTCGCGGCGGCCTTCACCGGCGCGCTCGATTCAGCCTGGGGCTTCTCACCGTAGAGGCCGAGCTCGCGCTCGCGGGCAATCGTCTTGATGCGCGCAATGTCCTTCTTCAGCCCGCGGAGCTTCTTGACGCCCTCGTTCTGGCCAAGCTTCATCTGGAAGCGCAGGCGGAACAGCTGCTCGGCCGCCTTCTTCTCTTCCGTGCCCAGCTCGCCATCGCTGAAGTTACGAATCTTTTCCAGTTCCATCTCTCAATCCTCTGTGCCCTGAGCTCTGCGCTCTGAGCCCTGCCTTTTACTTCGCCGCCGTGACTACCTTGGCGTCGTGACGCTGCACGAAACGCGTCTTCAGCGGAAGCTTGTGCGCAGCCAGGCGCATCGCCTCCTGCGCCATTTCCACACTCACGCCCTCCATCTCGAAGAGCACTTTGCCCGGACGAACCACCGCGACCCAGTGATCGGGAGCGCCCTTGCCCTTACCCATACGGGTTTCGGCCGGCTTCTTTGTCACCGGCTTATCGGGGAAGAGACGCAGCCAGATCTTGCCGCCGCGCTTGATGAAGCGGGTCATCGCCACGCGGCTGGCTTCAATCTGCCGGTCGGTGATGTAACCGCACTCCATGACCTTCAGGCCGAAATCGCCGAACGAAAGCTCGCTTCCGCGCCACGCCTTACCGCGCATGCGGCCGCGCTGCTGCTTGCGAAACTTGACCTTCTTTGGCATCAACATAATGAAACCCTCGAAAACCAGCCATCAGCCATGAGCCAATAGCCATTAGTTCAAAACTTCCTGCGTCCACCTCGCCTTTGGTCCCAGCCAGCGTATTGCTAATGGCTAATCCCTAATGGCTAATGGCTGCCTTTAGAACACCGACGTTCCGACCGCGGCCTGCGGCTCACGCCGCTTCTGCTGGTAGATATCGCCGCGATAGATCCAGGTCTTGACGCCGATAATGCCGTACGTGGTGTGCGCCTCGGCAAAGCCGTATTCGATATCCGCACGCAGCGTGTGCAGCGGCAGACGGCCCTGCAGATACCACTCGGAGCGCGCGATTTCATTGCCGTTCAGGCGGCCCGACACGCGAACCTTGATGCCCTTGCAGCCGAAGCGGAGAGCCGAATCAACCGCCTTGCGCATGGCGCGGCGGAAGCCGACCCGCTTCTCGAGCTGCAGCGCGATGCTCTCGGCAACCAGCTGAGCGTCGAGCTCAGGCTTGTTGACCTCGAGGATGTCGATGAAGACATCGCGGTTGGTGCGCTTCTGCAGGTCGACCTTGAGCTTGTCGATCTCCGCGCCCTTGCGGCCGATGATGATACCCGGACGCGCGGTGCGGATGATGATGCGCAGCTTGTTGCCCGGACGCTCGATCTCGACCGAGCTGACGCCCGCCGCCTTGAGCTTGTCCTTGAGCTCCTTCTTCAGCTTCACATCTTCGATGAGCAGCTTGTCGTAATCGCGCTCTACGAACCAGCGCGAACGCCACGGCTTATTCACGCCGAGCCGAAATCCGTAAGGATGGACTTTCTGTCCCATATATTCCCTCTAAACCTTCCTTGCGCCCTTAACCTACTTCTTCGCAGCCTTCTTCTTCGCTGCCGGTTTCTTTGCTACTGCCTTCTTCGCGGCTGCTTTCTTTGCCGGAGCCTTCTTCGCCGCGGCCTTCTTCGCCTTCGGTGCGGTCTCTTCTTCACCGACCGTTGTTACCAGGCTGGAGCGGTCGCTGCCGCCGCGCTCGGCGACGGAGATGACGATGTGCGACAGCCTGCGCTGATAGCGGTACGCGCGGCCCATCGGGGCCGGACGGATGCGCTTCATGCGCGGGCCGTCATTGGCGATCGCCGACTTGACGTAGAGGTTGTCGACGTCAACGTCGAGCCCCTGTTCCTGGCTCAGGTAGTTGGCGTTCTGCAGCGCCGAGCGCAGAACCTTCTCGACCATGGGCGCAACGGCTTTCTTGGTGAACGCAACCGTGTTCAGCGCCTGCTCAACGGTCAGGCCCTTGATCAGATCCAGCACCAGCCGGGCCTTCTGCGGCGATACACGCTGGAAGCGCGCCTGAGCTGTAAATTCTCGTGTCTCCACTTGCATTGCCTTCATCCCTCTATCCGAGGACTGCGTGATAAATCACTTCGCCCTCTTGCTTTGCTCGCTTGAATGGCGAGGTCCGCAATTCACCCGTTCGTTTTCTTACTTCGGCTTGGCCGAAGTCTCCGCAGCCTTGGCCGAGTGTCCCTTGAAGGTGCGCGTCGCCGCGAACTCGCCCAGCTTGTGGCCTACCATGTTCTCGGTCACATACACGGGCACAAACTTTTTGCCGTTATGAACCGCAATCGTGTGACCCACCATGTCCGGGTGGATGGTGGACCGGCGCGACCAGGTGCGCACGACCTTCTTGTCGTTCGCCTGGTTCAACGCGCTGATCTTGACCATCAGGTGCCCGTCGATGAAAGGACCCTTTTTTGTCGACCGTGCCATATCTCTCCTAAACAACTGCGCCCAAACGCGCCCTGCTTGCTGCCTGCGGAATCCGGCTTTCTAATCCCTGATCCCTGTTCTTGCCTTACTTCTTGCGGCGGCTCACGATGAACGCATCGGTCCGCTTGTTGTTGCGTGTCTTGTAGCCGCGCGTCGGCTGGCCCCAGGGAGTCACAGGATGACGTCCGCCCGAGGTCTTGCCCTCGCCGCCGCCATGCGGGTGATCCACCGGATTCATCGAGACACCGCGGTTGGTCGGGCGAATGCCCTTCCAGCGGTTGCGACCCGCCTTGCCGATCGACACGTTCTCGTGGTCCGTGTTGCCAACCTGCCCGATCGTCGCCATGCACTCGACCAGAACCTTGCGGGTCTCGCCGGAGGGCAGCTTCAACAGAGCGTAGTCGCCTTCCTTGGCAACCAGCTGCGCCGACGAACCGGCCGAGCGCACCATCTGCGCGCCTTTGCCCGGACGAAGCTCCACGTTATGCACCGTGGTGCCGGCGGGAATGTTCTTGAGCGGCAGCGCATTGCCGACAAGAATATCGGCCTCGGGCCCACTCATCACCTGCTGTCCGACCTTCAGACCAACCGGCTGCAGGATGTAGCGCTTCTCGCCGTCCGCGTAGCTGATCAAGGCAATACGCGAGGAACGGTTCGGATCGTACTCGATCGTGGCCACGCGTCCCGGTACGCCGTACTTGTCGCGCTTGAAGTCGATCAGGCGCAGCTTCTGCTTGTGACCGCCGCCGTGATGGCGGATGGTCAGGTCGCCGGAGTTGCGGCGGCCGCCGGTGCGCTGCTTGATCGTCAGCAGCGGCTTGTACGGCTTGTCCGTCGTGATATCGTCGTTGACCAGTGTGGTCTTGAACCGCAACGACGGCGTCATCGGTCGATATGTCTTAATCGGCATCGTGTCTTCTCTCTACCCGCAGGCCGCTTTCACCCGCGTTCGCCCGGCTTATCTCACCGGACCGATAAATCTCTTGACCCTAGATCTCCGAGCCTGACCTAGAGATTGTTCACATAGTCCGGCATCTTCTCGCCCGACTTCAGGCGTACATACGCCTTCTTCCAGTCAGGCCGATAGCCGGAAAACTTGCCCCTGCGGCGCTCTTTGCCCACATGGTTCGCGGTGCGAACTCCGGCAACCTTCACCTTGAAGAGCAGCTCGACCGCCTGCTTCACTTCTGTCTTGGTCGCCTTCGAGGCCACTTCAAACACCAGCGTGCCTTCGGCTTCCTTGGCGGTGAGGCCCTTTTCGGTGATCAGCGGGCGGCGGATTACGTTATATGTCGTCGGCATTTAGGCCACCTCCGCCTTCTGACGCTTCGAAACTGTCTTCTTGAGCGACTCCTGCAGGCTCTCAATTGCCGGCCGCGAGAAGATCGCACGCTCGTAACGCAGCAGATCGTAAGGATGCACTTCGTTGTTCAGCATCAGCTCCACGCCTTCGAGATTGCGCGACCCGAGAATCAGCGCCTGGCTGACTTCCTTGCCGTTCTCAACCAGCAGTGCTGTGCGCTTGACCTCGAGCTTGTTCAGCGCCTGGCGATACAGCTTCGCCTTGGGCTCCTTCAGCTCCAGGCTGTCGACGACGATCAGCTTGCCGTCAGCCAGCTTGGCAGCCAGCGCCGAGCGCAGCGCGCCCAGCAGCTTCTTGCGCGGAAACGCATAGTCATAGGAGCGGGGCTGAGGTCCGTGAACCGTGCCGCCATGCCGCCACAGAGGCGAGCGAACCGAACCGATACGCGCGCGGCCCGTTCCCTTCTGCTTCCAGAGCTTCTTGCCTGAGCCGGAGACCAGCTTGCGATTTTTGGTCGCCGCCGTTCCCTGGCGCAGCGCGGCGCGGTAATGCTTCACCGCTTCCCAAAGCAGCGCCTCGTTCTGCTGGCCAAAGACCTCGTCGGCCAGTTCGAGCGAGCCTACTTTTTCTCCGCTCAGATTTAATACGTCAATGTTTGCCATCGTCTTCTCTTTCAAGCCGGAACGCCTATTCCCGGCTCACTTCATGCGCCTGACTCAATGCGCCGCAAGGCGCGTGTCGCTGGACGCGTAGCCAGCGTCACTTCTTCTTACCTGCAGCCTTCTTCGAAGCCTTCAGCGGATCAACCGTGCCGCCGCCGGCAAAGCCACGACGCTCGCGCGGCGGAGCCTTGGCCTTCGAGATCAGCACATATCCATCGCGAGGACCCGGCACCGCTCCCTCAACCATCAGGAGATTCTCGTCCAGATCAATGCCGCGAATGCGCAGGTTGCGAACCGTTACGCGATCCACACCCATATGCCCCGGCATGCGCGTCTTTGGCAGCACGCGAGACGGAAACGACGAAGCGCCGATCGAGCCCTGCACCTGGAACATGTGTCCGTGCGACTTGGGGCCACCGCCGAAATGATGGCGGCGAATGACGCCCGCAAATCCGCGTCCCTTGCTCGTGCCGATCACATCGACATACTTCTCGTCGGAGAAGATATCGACCAGGATCTTGTCGCCGGCCTTGATGCTGCCGTTGGTCTCGCCCTCATCTTCAGCAGCAGGCTTGGTCGCGGTCTCGACTGCAACCTCGCGGATCATGCGCACCGGAGGAACATCGTGCTTGGCGAAGTGCCCGGCCTGCGGCTTGGTCACCTTCGAAGCCTTGACGAACTCGACCAGGCCGATCTGCGCGGCGTCATAGCCGTCCTTCGCAGCCGTCTTCAACTGCGTAATCACGCACGGGCCGGCCTGCAGGACGGTGATGGGGTGAACCTCACCCTTCTCATCGAATACCTGCGTCATGCCGATCTTCTTGCCCAGAATTCCTGTAACTGCCATGTCTTCCTCTCCTCATCATGCGCCGATTCTTCAAGCGCACTGCCGGTTTTCTTTCGTTCTCAGTTGTTAGTCGCCAGTCCTCAGGCGCGCTTCTACTGGACGACTGACGACTGGCCACTGGCTACTTCTCGAAGGCCTTGATCTCGACGTCCACACCGGCGGGCAGATCGAGCTTCATCAGCGCGTCCACTGTCTGCTGCGTGGGCTCGAGGATGTCGATCAGCCGCTTGTGCGTGCGGATCTCAAATGCCTCGCGCGATTTCTTGTCGACGTGCGGCGAACGCAGCACGCAATACTTGTTCTTCACCGTCGGCAACGGAATCGGCCCCGCCACCTGTGCGCCCGTACGCTTCGCGGTGTCTACAATCTCGCCCGTCGAAGTGTCGAGCACCCGGTAGTCATAGGCCTTCAGCCGGATGCGTATTCTCTGTCCAACCATGAGCTTCGTATCTTTCTGCTCCGGAAGGCTCAAGCGCCTTCCGGAGAATGAAATGACTTCGTTAATCTACTGCATAATCTCGGTAATCGTACCGGCGCCTACGGTGCGTCCGCCTTCGCGGATCGCGAACCTGAGGCCCTTCTCCATCGCCACCGGAGTATGCAGCTCGATCTCCAGCGAAATGTTGTCGCCCGGCATCACCATCTCCGTGCCTTCAGGCAGCTTCGCCGAGCCGGTCACGTCCGTCGTGCGGAAGTAGAACTGCGGACGGTACCCGTTGAAGAACGGCGTATGACGGCCACCCTCGTCCTTCGACAGGACGTAGATCTCGCCCTTGAACTTCGTGTGCGGCGTGATCGATCCGGTCTTCGCCAGAACCATCCCGCGCTCGACGTCTTCCTTCGGAATGCCGCGCAGCAGAAGTCCCGCATTGTCGCCCGCCAGACCTTCATCCAGCTGCTTCTTGAACATCTCAACGCCCGTGACTACGGTCTTGCGCGTCTCGCGGAAGCCCACAATCTCCACTTCCTCGCCCACCTTCACCTTGCCACGCTCGATACGGCCCGTAACCACAGTGCCGCGGCCCGAGATCGAGAAGATGTCTTCGATCGGCATCAGGAACGGCTGGTCGATCGCACGCGCCGGCAGAGGAACATTCGCGTCCACCGCGTCCATCAGCTCGTCGATCTTCGCTTCCCACTGCGCCTCGCCGTTCAACCCGCCCAGAGCAGACCCGCGGATCACCGGCACATCGTCGCCCGGAAAGTTGTACTTCGACAGACAGCTCGCGGACTTCCATCTCCACCAGGTCGGTCAGCTCCGGATCCTCAACCGCGTCGCACTTGTTCAGGAACACCACGATGTAGGGCACGCCTACCTGGCGGGCCAGACAGAACGTGCTCCTTGGTCTGCGGCATCGGACCGTCGGTCGCCGCAACCACCAGAATCGCGCCGTCCATCTGCGCCGCGCCGGTGATCATGTTCTTGATGTAGTCGGCGTGGCCCGGGCAGTCGACGTGCGCATAGTGGCGCTTCGCCGTCTCGTACTCGACGTGCGCCGTCGCAATCGTGATGCCGCGCTCCCGCTCCTCGGGCGCGTTGTCAATCGAATCAAACGAGCGAAACGAGTTCTTCGGGTTGTGCTTCGACAACACCTTGGTGATCGCCGCCGTCAACGTCGTCTTGCCGTGATCAATGTGCCCGATCGTCCCCACATTCACGTGCGGCTTCGAACGGTCAAATTTCTCCTTCGCCATACTTGTTCCTCTCTCGTTCCTTCGGTGTCGCTCTAATGTTCCGGGCCCATCGGACCCGCTATATCCAAACTTGTTTTACTTGCCCTGATTCCGGCTGATGATCTCTTCCGAAATCATGCGCGGAGCCTCTTCATAGCGCGCAAACTGCATGGTGTAAGAGGCGCGGCCCTGCGTCGATGAGCGGATATCGTTCACGTATCCGAACATCTCCTTGAGCGGCACCATCGCCTTGATCACCTGCGAACCACCGGAGTGCTCCATGCCCTCGATGCGGCCGCGACGCGAGTTGATGTCGCCGATGATCGTGCCCATGTGCTCTTCCGGAACCGTGACTTCAACGGCCATCACCGGCTCAAGCAGTACGGGGCTCGCCTTCTTCGCAGCTTCCTTGAATGCCATCGATCCGGCAATCTTGAAGGCCATTTCGTTCGAGTCGACGTCGTGGTAGCTGCCGTCGAAGAGGGTTACCTTGAAGTCCACCATCTCGTAGCCGGCCAGCACGCCGTTGTGCGACGCCTCGCGAATGCCCTGCTCGGTCGGCTTGATGTATTCCTTCGGAACCACGCCGCCGCGGATCGCGTCGATGAATTCGTAGCCCTTGCCCGGCTCGTTCGGCTCCACCTTGATCTTGACGTGGCCGTAGTTGCCCGAACCACCCGTCTGGCGGATGTACTTGCCTTCCGCTTCGGCGGGCTTGCGGATCGTCTCGCGGAACGCCACGCGCGGCTCGCCCACATTGGCCTCGACCTTGTGCTCGCGCTTCATGCGGTCGACCAGAATCTCGAGGTGCAGCTCGCCCATGCCGCTGATGATCGTCTGACCCGACTCCTCATCGGTGCGGACCTTGAATGTCGGATCCTCATCGGCCAGCCTTGCCAGCGCCAGGCCCATCTTTTCCTGATCGCTCTTAGTCTTCGGTTCGACAGCAACCGAGATCACTGGCTCCGGGAAATCGATCGCGCTCAGCGCGATGGGGTGCTGCGGAGAACACAGCGTGTCGCCGGTCTTCAATTCCTTCAGGCCCACGCAGGCGCAGATGTCGCCGGCGTAGATCTCGGTGATGTCCTCACGCTTGTTGGCGTGCATCTTCACCAGGCGGCCTACGCGCTCGGTCTTTCGGGTGCGCGGATTGAGAACCGTGTCGCCGGTCTTCAGAACGCCCGAGTAGACGCGGATGAAGCCCAGCTTGCCGAAGGGATCGTTGATCAGCTTGAAACCCAGCGCCGAAAACGGAGCATCGTCCTTGGCTTCGCGGATCAGAGTCACCGAAGGATCTTCCGGATCGATGCCCTCGACCGGAGGCACATCGAGCGGGCTGGGCAGGTAATCAACGACTGCATCGAGCAGCGTCTGGACGCCCTTGTTCTTGAAGGCCGAGCCGGCCAGCACCGGGAAAACCTTCATGTCGATGGTCGCCTTGCGCAGCGCCTTCTTCAACTCTTCCGGAGTCGGGGTCTCACCTTCAAGAAACTTGTGCAGCATGTCGTCGTCGTTTTCGGCGACGGTCTCGATCAGCTGCATGCGGAAGGCTTCCGCCTTCTTCATGAGGTCGGCGGGAATCTCTTCCACGCTGTATTTCGCGCCCATGGTCTCGTCGTTCCAGACGATGGCGCGCATCTCGATCAGATCGACCACGCCGCGGAACTTCGCTTCGGCGCCGATGGGAATCTGAATCGCTACCGGCCGCGCGCCCAGGCGCTTGCGGATGGTCTCGATCACGTGCTCAAAATCCGCGCCCGCCTTGTCCATCTTGTTGACGAAGCAAATGCGCGGAACTTTGTACTTATCGCCCTGCCGCCAGACGGTCTCGGTCTGCGGCTGCACGCCGGATACGGAATCGAACAGCGCAACCGCGCCGTCGAGAACGCGCAGCGAGCGCTCGACCTCAGCCGTGAAATCCACGTGGCCGGGCGTGTCGATGATATTGATGCGGATGTCTTTCCAGGTGCAGGTCGTCGCAGCGGAGGTGATCGTGATTCCGCGCTCCTGCTCCTGCTCCATGTAGTCCATCGTCGCCGTGCCCTCGTGCACCTCGCCGATACGGTGCGTAATGCCCGTATAGAAAAGGATGCGCTCGGTCGTCGTCGTCTTTCCGGCGTCGATGTGCGCCATGATTCCGATGTTCCGGCAACGATTTAACGGTACTTGACGTGGCACAGTGTCTCTCTCAAACTCTCGCCGGCCAGGCCGGCGTTTTCCTGCATTGTTCTCTTGGAACCGGGCTTTTTCTGATCCCTATTCCCTGATCCCTGATCCCTGTTCCCTGCCTTACCAGCGGTAGTGCGCGAAGGCCTTGTTGGCTTCGGCCATGCGGTGAACGTCTTCCTTCTTCTTCATCGCAGCGCCACGGCCGTTGGCCGCATCCAGCAGCTCGTTCGTGAGCTTGTCGATCATGCCCTTCTCGCCCCGCGCCCGGCCGTAGGAAACCAGCCAGCGGATCGCGAGCGAAGTGCGCCGTTCGGGATTGACTTCGATCGGCACCTGGTAGTTCGCACCACCCACACGGCGCGTCTTGACCTCGAGCAGCGGCTTGCAGTTCTCGACCGCCTTCTTGAAGAGCGTCAGCGCCTCGGCGCCGCCCTTCTGCTCCAGGTTCGTCATCGCGGTGTAGAAGATCCCCTGCGCCGTCGACTTCTTGCCGCCCCACATCATCGAGTTGACGAACTTGGTGACGAGCGTCGAGTTATAAACCGGGTCGGCAGCGACCTCACGCTTGGCGATATGACCTTTTCTCGGCATAGTTCTCTGTCTCTCTTCATCCCAGGGCTTCGCGGTAAATCCGCTCTCGCCCTCTTGCTTTGACTCGCGCCTTCCCAGCGCTCGCTCCGCAATTCACCCACAACTAAACTTGTTTACTGTCGCCCGGCTTTGCGGCGAAGCCGCGTGTCGCCGTGAACGCGCAGCACCCTACTTCTTGCCTGCGGCTGCGCCGGCCTTGGCACGCTTCGCGCCATACTTCGAGCGGCTCTGCGTGCGCTTGACCACGCCGACCGAGTCCAGCGTTCCGCGAACGATGTGATAGCGCACACCCGGCAGATCCTTCACACGGCCGCCGCGGATGAGCACAATCGAGTGCTCCTGCAGGTTGTGGCCCTCGCCGGGAATGTACGACGTCACTTCGATGCCGTTCGTCAGGCGGACACGGGCAACCTTGCGGAGCGCCGAGTTCGGCTTCTTGGGCGTCTGCGTGTAAACGCGCGTGCAAACTCCGCGCCGCTGCGGCGATCCCTGAAGCGCAGGGGAGGCCGTCTTATACCGCGGTGCCGTACGACCCTTCCTTACCAGCTGACTGAATGTAGGCAAACCAAACTCCTTACCAATCCAAACCGTTTCAAATCCACGGCACGTCGCAGGAGCCCCGCTCGCACACCAGCAGAAACGCTCTCAGGCGTTTCTCCGTGCGAAGTCGCAAACCTTCCCTGCTTCGCGTCCGCCTTACCTTAATCCCAGACGAGAACCCCGACGGTGGTCGAGCGCGCTTCAAACCCGCTTTTCAGCGGATTCAGGAAGCAGCCAACTCCGTTTCGCTGGTTCCGGCCTGCATAGCCCGCCAAGGTGGAGGGTGTCGCAGGCGCCGATGCGATCAGTCCCTGCCGCACGAGCCCGGCAAGGGTTCACAGAATCCCGAGCCCGCAATCACATCCGCGAGCCATCTGTGATGATTACTGCTGAGCCTCTCTCGGTTTCCCGTTACACACAGGAAAAGTGAGCACACTCGTGGAACCTTTTAAGAATAACAAGAGGTATGGCAGTCGTCAATAAACGCACAGAAATAAACGCACAGATTCTTTGCAGAAATATTCGCGCGAGAAGGCACGCGGTCCGCATATTTCCTGCCAGCCATCCTCACATTTTACCGGCAACCGCCTGTCCGTGCTGGCTCACGCCATCTGGTAGCATCGCTAACCATGAACCTTCGCGCTCTCGCTGATCCCGTATCTTCGCGCCGCCCTACCTGCGGTACTCGGCGCTTTTACATGCTGTTACCGCTCTCTGCCAGACTGCCGCCGCCCCCGCTCACGATCCGCGCATCGGCCAGATCATTGAATCGCTTGAACAGGTTCACGCCATCCAGCAAACCGACCTTTCACCAGACGGCAACCTCATCGCCTGGAACGCCGGAGGCATTGAGGTTGCGCCGCTGAGCGATCCATCCCATCCAAAAGCGATCACCGCCTGCGCCGCCGGCGAGAAAGGCAGGGAGAGCGGCTTCGCCTGGTCGCCCGACTCGAAGCAGCTTGCCTTCTTTTCCAACTGCACTCCCGACCACAAGCCCGCTATCTTCCTCGGCTAGCCCTGGCTCGGACACAGCTCCCCGTCTGCTGGCCACGCTCAACGGCTTCGCCAAGAGCCTGCAATGGTCGCCCGACGGCAAGCTGCTCAGCTTCCTATATGTAGAAGGAGCCACCCGGCCCTCCGGGGCGCTCGCCGCCATGAAGCCGCCTTCAGGCGTGATCGGAGTCGAAGGCCTTGAGGTTCAGCGGGTTGCGGCGGTCGATCCGGCCAACGGGCAGATTCGCGAGCTCACCCCCGCCAATCTCCACGTCTACGAGTTCGATTGGTCGCCGTGACTCGCAAAAACTCGCCTATATTGCCGCCCCGCCGCCCGGCGAAGACAACTGGTGGACCGCCAAGCTCTATACCCAGGCAATCAGCGGACAGCCGCAAGTGCTTGTGGATCCCGATCAGGGCAGGAGCGCCGTCTCCGGCCTCCAGATCGCCGTCCCCCGCTGGTCTCCCGACGGCTCCCAGATCGGATTCATCAGCGGTCTCATGTCCGACCAGGGCTCGACCGGAGGCGACATCTATGTCCTGCCCTCCTCAGGAGGCGACCCGAAGGACGTCACTCCCAATCGGAAGGCCAGCCCTTCGTGGTTCGAATGGCTGGACGAGCACCAGCTCGGCATCGCCGAGTTCAAGAGCGGCTCCTCGCACCTGTTTGTCTACGACATCGACACGCAGCAGGAGTCCGCGGACCACAATCTGACCCTCCCTGACTCCGTCGGCGCAGGCGGCCTGGAGATGCGCATCTCCACCTCGAAAACCAACAACATCGCCTTCATCCGCAGCTCCTTCTCGCAGCCGCCCGAGGTCTGGGCGGGCAGCCTGATGGACCTCAGGCAGATCACCCACTATAACGACGCCGTGAAGCCATCGTGGGGCAAGGCAGAATCGGTCGAGTGGAAGAATGACGGCTTCGATGTGCAGGGCTGGCTGCTCTATCCCGGCAGACTACGACCCGGCAAAGAAGTATCCGCTTATCGTCTACGTCCACGGCGGACCATCTTCGGCGGTGCTGCCGCGCTGGCCCGGCGCCGGCTTCGGAGCGGCTCCGTTCTCGGCGCTGGGCTACTTCGTGCTGATGCCCAATCCCCGCGGCAGCTACGGCGAAGGAGAGAAATTCACCCAGGCCAACCGCAAGGACTTCGGCTACGGCGATCTGCATGACATTCTTGCCGGCGTCGACACGGTGACCAAAAAATTCTCGGTAGACCCGGAGAAGGTCGGACTGACGGGCTGGAGTTATGGCGGATTCATGACCATGTTTGCCGTCACCCAGACCAACCGCTTCCGCGCCGCAGTTGCCGGGGCCGGAATCTCCGACTGGCAGAGCTACTACGGCGAGAACTCCATCGACCAGTGGATGATCCCTTTCTTTGGCGCCTCTGTCTACGACGATCCGGCCGTCTACGCCAAAAGCTCAGCCATCAATTTCATCAAGCGCGTCAAGACGCCGACGCTGGTTGTGGTCGGCGACCGCGACGGCGAATGCCCGGCGCCCCAATCCTTCGAGTTCTGGCACGCGCTGCGGGATGAGCATGTGCCGACGCAACTGGTCGTCTATCCCAACGAAGGTCATGGCTTCGTCGATCCGGCTCACCGCCGCGATGTGCTCGAAAGGGCATTGGCGTGGTTCGAGGAGTACATGCCTTAAGGCAGGGTGTAGCGAACAGGGTGTAGGGTATAGCAGAGTTCCGCGCCGAACCGCGTTGCTGCCCTACACCCTACCCCTGACCCCTATTCCCTGCGCCCTGCCTCCTTGCCTCCGTTTCATTCACCTTTTACACTCAAGCTTCGAGCCCTTTGTCCATAAGCACGCTCTGACAATTTCTGGCTGGAAAGACCGCCCGCGCACTCGATGCGCGTGCGGGGAGGTTTCATGCAGCGGTATCTCGCCCTTATAGCGTTGTTTCTTTTTTCTCTTCCCGTAGGCCTTTCGATTTCCGGTTGCGCAACCAACGTTGGGGCGTATTGCAACGGTCTGGGTTACGGCGTTAAAACCAACGCGGTTTACGCGATCGACCTGGAGCCCAAGCTGACTGGTATTTCCCTTTCCTGGGGACAGATCGGCCAGCTTGCCCAGCCCACCGCCACAAATTGCAAGGGCGCCTCAGCCAGCGTCGGCAAGTACACATATGGCAGCAGCAACCTTCTGCTGGCGGACATCTCTCCCACCGGCTCGGTCTGCGGCGGCACCTGGAACCGCAACAGCCCCGGCGGCATCGCCGATTTCACCATCTGCACGCCGCCTGCCGGAGCGAACACCGAGCAATGCACCTCGACCAGCTGCGGCGTGTCCCAGCTCACGGCCAGCGGCTCCGGCGTATCCAGCAACCCGGTCCCGGTGTACGTTCATCCGCCGATTACGGCCATCACCATATCGTCCAACGCACAAACCAGTTGCACGTCGCAGAACCAGACTGGCCCACTGCTTACGAACTTCACGACCGTATTGGGACCGAATGGCATCGCGATTCCCAACGGCGTGAACGGCCAGCCTAATTATGTCGGTACCATCACCTACACGCCGGTCAACGCCAGCATCGTCACCATCAACAACACCAGCACCACCGGCACGGGCGTTAATGGAACCACGACCGCCAACCAGCCTGGCTCGACCGTAATCAACGCATCCGCTTCGCTGACCAGCTCCGGCTCTGCCGCGGGATACTTCTACACCTGCCCGCCCAAGAACATTGCACTCAGCATCAACGGAAGCGACAGTGCCGTCGTGAAGCCCAGCTCTCCTCAAAACATCACGGCAGTCATCACCGACGTCAACAACGAAATCCTGAACGGCCTCACGCTCGACTACGCCTCCACCCAGCCGCAGGAAATTGCTGTCAGCGCCGCCGGCCAGGTCAGCTCAACCTTCCCCAGCGCGACCGATATTACCGGCATTTGCCAGCCTGCCACCTGCAATTCGGCTCCGGTGAGCCAGATCGGCGTCTTCGGCACCGGACTTCCGGTGGTCGGCAATAAGCTCAGCGTCACCTCGCCCGGCCGCAGCAGCAACTATCTGTGGATGGCTTCCACGCAGTCGCAGTTCTTCAGCGCCATCGACCTGACGACCGGAGCCCCGGGCTCGCCGGTCAAGCTCCCCTACCCGCCAAATTCCATGGTGCTCGATCAGGGCGGCAGCAATCTGTACTTCGGCAGCTATCGCGAGCTGATGATCTACAGCGCTCTCAGCAACACGCTGGGCAAAGAAGACACCTCGGTGCCCGGCGTCGTTCTGGCCGTCTCCCCGGACAGTTCAACGGTGGTGATCAACGATCAGCTGCGTCAGGTGATCTACCTCTACACGGTTTCGAACGGAGCCAACACCAGCGTCGGCGGACTGGCCACACGCGCCGCGTTCTCGCCAGACGGCAAGAACGCGTACATCGTTGGCCCGGATACGCTCTACGTCCACAACGCCAACACCGGATGGAGCACCTACAACATCTCCACCACCGAGCCCACGCCGGCCTGCACGCTCAACAACAACAGCCCGCTGGCCGCCGGAACCGGCACATATGATCCCTTCTGCGGACCCGACCTGGCCATCACCGTACCGAGCATCGGACCCTTCATCACCGGAACGCAGACCACAGCCCACGGTTTCTGCCCGAACACGACCGTGAATCCTCCCATCTACTATCCTCTGGCGGCCACAGTCGCGGCGGCCACCGATCATGTTGCCGCCACCAATGACGGAAACCACATTTTCGGCGCCGGCCTGACTCAGGGATTCACCGATATCGACGTAACCATTCCCACTGGGCCCTGCCCGGCAACGAATACCGGTATTCAGCTCACGCCCACGTTTAACCAATATCCGCTGGCTGGCATCAGTCCTACGGAGATCGACCAGGTTGTCGCCTCGCCCGACTCAAATATCGCCTTCGTGACCTACAATTCGGCCGCCGCTACTGGCCTGTTGCCCGCTTACCAGCCCTCGGCGACTGCCGGACAACCGGGAACTCTGACGAATGTGCAGCTTTCCGGAACCGCCCAGGCGCCGATCGCCGGAGTCTTTTCACCGGATGAGACTCTGTTCTTTGTCAGCACATCGGGGGATGATCTGGTTCATTTCATCGATCCGGCAGCCCTCAAAGACACCCAGACCATCAATCCAAATCTGACCGATGCGAACGGTAAACCGGTTCCCGCGCAGATGCTGGCGGTCAAACCGCGCGCCACTACCTAAGCGGCATCGGGGGCCGCGCCCCCCAGATCGGCCCAGAAATACGAAAAGCCTGTCACTAGTGACAGGCTTTTCGTGTCCAAGGAGCTACCGTTCCCCCAAACTGCAACCCCCTTGACACACACAGCTTCTCGCATCCCGCCTTTCGTTTGAATCCCACTTCCTTCCCAACCCACTAGCACAAGAGTGCTATGCCGGGGGTCCGTTACCTTGGACACCCACATCCGCCCTCGGTTCCGGGAAGGATTTTGGTATCTTAAAGAAGACTTGAGAGATTTCCCGAGAGCTCTCCCCGGAGGAGTGAGCTGAGCCGATAAAAGAGGAAAGCGGCGCTCAATCTGTCCCAACCGCGTGAGTGCCTGTTTCCAACGGGAGACTGTCTCCCGGAAGAGGTGA
This sequence comes from uncultured Acidobacteriaceae bacterium, assembly GCA_963725225.1. GTDB lineage: Bacteria > Acidobacteriota > Terriglobia > Terriglobales > Acidobacteriaceae > Silvibacterium. The sequence goes on along the minus strand of CAVRXY010000036.1, from coordinate 357,858 downwards.
CGCGGATTGCCTTCTCACCCGCGGACTGCAGAAAATAAAGAGTAATGAGTCGGCCGCCATGGCGGCCGACCACTTGTGTGTTGTTTTTCCCCGCGCTGCCTCGAAGCCCCATGCCACCGCTCTGTCCCCCATCGCTGAAACTCGCACTTTGCCGCGTGGCTGTGTGCCTGGCGGCCCTGTTCTTCGCCTGCGGCCCTTTTGCATGGGCGCAGGACAACTCAGGCGCGGTGACCGGAACCATCACCGATCCCGTCGGGGCACTCGTAGCCTCCGCCTACGTCAGCCTTCTCTCCGGCGGCAAGCAAGTGTCAGCGGTGGTCTCCGATACCCAAGGCATATTCCGCTTCACAAAAGTCGACTCCGGCAGTTATATCCTCACGGTCGAATCCCGAGGCTTCAGGACCGAGCAGCAAGACATCATCGTGAGGCCAGGACAAACGCTCCGGCTCACCATTTCTCTCAAGATCGAGGTCCAGCGCGAACAGGTCGCCGTCACGGGCGAGGCCCTCGACTCCAGCCCTGACCACAACCGGGGAGCCGTCGTCCTCCGAAGCTCCGATCTCGACGCACTCTCGCCTGATCCCCAGCAGTTGCGGCTGCAGATTCTGGCCATGACCGGCGCTGATCCCAACGCGAAGCTCTTCGTCGACGGATTCACCGCCACTCGCCTGCCTCCCAAGTCCGCCATCCGCGAGATTCGCGTCAACGAGAATCCATTTTCCGCGGAATTCGACGCGACCGGATCGGGTCGGGTCGAAATCCTCACCAAGCCGGGCACCGACGCCCTGCACGGCTCCCTCACCGTGCTCGGCGATGACTCCTCGCTGAATTCGCGCAACCCATTCGTCGCGGAACAGCCGCCCTACTCCTCCTTTTACTCGGAAGGAAATGTCAGCGGTCCGGTGACAAAAACCAGTTCGTGGTTCCTGACCGGTGACCAGCAGACAGTGGGCGCGCAATCTTTCATACACGCCATCACGTCCACCACGGGGCCTGCATATACGGCAACGATCGACAGCCCCCAGACTTCCGTCGACGCCGGGCCGCGTATCGATTTCCAGATGGGAAAGATTCAGACTGTCAGCTTTCGCTACCAGTTCGGCCACCAGACTCAAGACAACCTTGTGCAGAGCCAGCTCTCGCTGCAAAGCCAGGCTATTAATACGCGCCACACCGATCAGACGTTTCAGTTCAGCGACACGCAAGTCTACAGTCCGCGCGTCATCAACGAGACCCGCTTCCAGTTCATGCGCACCAACGACAGTTCCGTGTCAATCGACGGCGCTCCAACCGTCGTTGTGCAGGGGGCTTTCAGCGGCGGAGGAAACTATCTGGGCCAGCTTCACGACGGACAGAACCACTACGAGTTGCAGGATTACACCTCCATCCTGCTGGGCTCGCATCTGCTTCGCACCGGCGTCCGCTTTCGCTACGGACAGGACGGCAATTCGTCCTCGGCGGGATTCAACGGCCAATTCATCTTTCCTTCGATCGACGCCTATGAGATCACCCGGCAGGGACTGGCCGATCACCTGACTCCTGCCCAAATTCGCGCCATGGGTGGCGGAGCCAGCCAGTTTTCAATCATCGTAGGCAAGCCGAATATCGCGGTCGATCTCGCTGACCTCGGCATCTTTGTCGAGGACGTGTGGAAGATAACCCCCAACATGACGGTGACCCCCGGACTACGCTTCGAGTCCCAGACGGATATTCCCGACCGCACTGACTTCGGTCCCCGGCGTCAGCTATGCCTGGGCGATCGGAGCCAGCAAGGACAAGCCGGCAAAGGCCGTTCTGCGCGCCGGCATTGGAGTTTTCTACGACCGCTTTCCCATCGATCTGGTAGTGAATGCCCGGCGACAGAACGGAATTCTGCAGCAGCAATACGTCGTCAATTTTCCGGACTTCTATCCCAACGTGCCGCCGATCGATCAGCTTGGGCCCGCAACGCTCCCCACCATCTACCGCATCAGCCCGACTTCTCCACTCGCCGCTCGTGGTGCAGCAGAGCGTCAGTCTGGATAAAGAATTCTTCAAGCACCTGACACTTTCAGTCGACTACACCTACTATCGCGGAGTCGATCAGTTGATCACGCGCAACATCAACGCGCCTCTGCCCGGTACTTACAATCCCGCTGACCCCACCAGCGGCGTACGTCCCTACGGAACCCTGCAGAATATTTACGAATACGACTCGCTGGCGACAACCAAGCGCAACCGGATCTTCACCAACTTCCACCTGCGCTTTAATCCTCTGCTGCTCTACGGCTACTACATCTTTGGGCATAGCAACAGCAATACGGGAGGACCGAGCAGCTTCCCTTTGAATCAGTACGACCTGCATGTCGATTACGGGCGCGCCACCGAGGACATCCGCAACCGCTTCTATCTTGGCGGCCTGGTCACACTGCCGCTGAAGCTGCAGCTCAATCCCTTCCTCGTAACCCAGTCGAATGCGCCGTTCAACATCACCATCGGACAGGACCTGAACGGTGATTCGCAGTTCAACGACCGTCCCGCCTTCGCTACTGATCTGAGCCGGCCCAGCGTCTACCACACGAAATGGGGAACCTTCGACGCCGATCCTCTAGCCCGGGCAGAAGATCATCCCCATCAACTACGGAACGGGGCCGGATCTCGTCATGCTGAACCTGGGACTGACACGCAACTATCGGCTTCGGCCCGGCACTCGCGGAACAACCTGCCCCCGCGACGGCAGCGCCTGGAAAGAAAGCTCCAAAGACGGCGATCGCCCGCCGCTACACGATGAACCTGGGCATCCAGGCGCAAAACATCTTCAACACTGTAAATGGCGGGACGCCGGTGGGAGTGCTGGGATCGCCGCTCTTCGGTCAGTCGACCGATCTCTCCACAACGCAGTTCTCCAACTCGCAGGCCAACCGCATCATCTATCTCCGCCTGCGGCTGGATTTTTAAGCCCGGTCGTAGAAGCGGAAGAACAGCGACGGTTTTGACACCGCTTCGGACCGGGCGCTCAGATCGGCGAGCTGCTGGTTATTGAGCGGAGTGAAGTCCCGCGCCAGCTGAACATTTTCATCGAGCTGCGCAATCGAATCGCAGCCGATGATGATCGTCGAGACCGGCTGCGAGAGCGTGTAATAGACCGCCTCCCGCATCTTCAGCGGGCCGGAACTCGTAGCGATCACCATGCCTTCCCACATGTGCTTCTGCTGCTCGAGCGGCGGCGGAGTCCACGACGCCAGCAGCCGTCCCCGCGCCGGAACCTTCATGCCGATGATGCCCATCTGCCTCTCGACTGCCAGCGGCAACAGCTGCTCCCCGAAGCTGTAGTGGTGCGGGTCAGCCGCGTTCATCGCCATCAGAATGCAGTCAAAGGGATACCGGTGGATGCAGTCCATGAGCGCGTCAGGACGGTAATGCCCCGTGATGCCCAGATAGCGGACGACCTTCTGCTCTTTCATCTCGAGCAGCGCTTCCATCGCGCCACCCTTGGCGAAGACTTCGTTCACGTCCGTCGCCGTGCCGATATCGTGAAGCTGCCACAGGTCAACATGATCGGTATTGAGCAGCTGCAGCGACTTCTCGATCATCTGCATCGATCCGTCGCGCGTGCGCTCCTTGGTCTTCGTGGCCAGAAACGCCTCGTTGCGGCGCCGCTTCATCACCTTACCGACATACTGCTCGCTCCAGCGTTCCGGGCCGCCGTAGATCGACGACGTGTCGATGTAGTTCACCCCGAGATCCAGCGCGCGGTCGATGATCGGCACGGCAACATCGAAATTGTTGGCCCGCTCCAGCGCAGCCTGACCACCAAGCGAGAAGATTCCCACCTTGTAGCCGGTCTTGCCCAGGTTGCGCGTCGGCATCGCCGCCTGCGTGCGGGGATTCGAAGGCAGCGGCGGCAGCTTGGTTTCCGCCGCGCGGGACGGCAACGCGGAACTCGCCAGGACGGCTGCGGTTACGGCTCCGGACTTCTTGAGAAACTCGCGCCGGTCGGGATTGTTGACATTCGCCATGGCTGCACCTCAGTAAATCGCTTAAGTAGTGAACGCTTCCGTTCTACCACAACGCGATTACTGGCGGCGGCAAAGCAGCGCGAGTCAGGACTCGCCATACCACTTCTGCCCGATGCCACCGGGACCCGGAATATGCAAGAATCAGCAAGCAAGACCCCATGGCTGCGCACGATCCAATCATCGACGATCCCAATTTTAGAGACCTGCTCGTCTTCCACAACGTCGCACGGGCTCTGACCTCATCCCTCGACCGCGACGCCATTCTGCGCGCCATCATGCAGCAGATGGAGCAGTTCTTCAAGCCCGAAACCTGGACGCTGCTCCTGTTAGACGAACCCCGCAAGGAGCTTTATTACGCTGTCGCCGTCGGCCACACCGAGGCCGATCTGGCCAGCCTCCGTGTCCCCGTCGGCAAAGGTCTCGCCGGCTGGGTGGCGGCCCACGGGGAGAGCCTGATCGTTCCCGAGGTAAGCCAGGACCCCCGCTTCGACGCGCAGTTCTCGACGCCGGGCGAACAGAACGGCCAGGGAAGACCCTCGCGCGTGCGTTCGGCGATCTGCATGCCTCTGCGCTCGAAGCTGCGCACCCTCGGCGTCATCGAGCTGCTCAACTGCCGCCTGGACACCCTGAGCGACTACACCATTTCCTTCCTGCATGTGCTCTGCGACTATGCGGCCATCGCCATTGAAAATGCGCGCGCGATGGAGCGTATCCAGGAACTCACCATCACCGACGAAACCACCGGCCTGTTTAACGTCCGCCATCTCTACCGCCAGATGGAAGCCGAGGTCGAGCGCGGCCGGCGCTTCAAATCGCAATTCAGCCTCATCTTCATCGACCTCGACTATTTCAAGCAGGTGAACGATGAGTTCGGCCATCTGATTGGCAGCCGCGTGCTCGCCGAAGTCGGCCAGGGGTTGCGGTCGCTGGTGCGCGAAGTCGACTCGGTCTTTCGCTATGGCGGCGACGAGTTCATCGTGCTGCTTCCCGAGACCGGCAAAGCCGGGGCTCAGAAGACCGCGGAGCACCTGCTGACCTCGCTCAGAGAGATGCGCTTCGCCACAACGGATGGCCTGCAGCTCGAAGTGCGCGCCAGCTTCGGAGTAGCGACCTTTCCCGAAGACGGCCAATCCGTCCACGAAGTGATTCGCTCAGCGGATACGATGATGTATCTGGTGAAGGGCTCGACACGCGACAATGTTGCTGTCGCCGGCCGGGGAATCGTCAATCAGCAATCGCTTTAGGGTGCTCCGCCAATAGCCGTCCGCGCGTTCTTATTCTCCCTCGCGCGCGGATTAACCCCGAAGGCCCACACATCAAGATTCACATCGCGCGGCGACAGGATTTCTACCAGAGCGTACTCTCCGATCAGCAGCGGAACCTTGGGCGTGATCTTCATCCACCGGCCGCCCTTCAGGATCTCCTTGTTGGTCTCGATGATGTCTTCGGAGTGAGCGGGCTGATCGAGCAGAGCGATCTCCTTAGCCAGAACCGTGCGCAGATTTCGGCTGCTGGTCACACGCACGATCGCGTAGCGGCTGTCGGGCGAGCTGTGAGAGTTCTTGTCCTTCACTGCCGAGCTGGCTCCGTGGGTATCCACTGTCAACGCATCCTTGGGAGGCTCTTCATTCGGCGCGGGCTGCGGAGCATCCAGGCTGACAAAGAAGACCGGAGAATCGACGTGAAACTGAACCGGCGCGTTGGCGCCCTCGATCCGGACAACCTCTTTCGCACCGGATGACGTAACAATATTCGCGCGTATGATGCTGTGCTCTGTAGCGCGGTTCAGATCGCCGTTGGCCTGCAGAACGTGAACCAGCTCCGGCTGGTCCTGGAAGGTGTCCATCCCCCAGACGCCGGTCTCGTCCGGCAGCCGCAGCCCTGGAGCGACAACCGGGATCCGCGCCGCTTCCGCATCAAGTTCAGCGCGTTCTTCGGCGTCGATCTTTGCGGCTTCGGCGAGCCCGGGATCGTTCGGATTGGCAGCGGCTCCGGGTTGGGTCTCCGCTTCACCGCCTGGCCTGTGATCGTGGTTCCACTTCCCCGTCGCCGTCCAGTCGATCAGGTTCTCTGGAATCTCTTCCCACTCGCCACGCTCGGCGCTGTAGAAGCGGACCCTGTCACCCTTAACCTCATACTTGGTAATTTCCTGATAGCTGCCGTCCTTGAGTATCAGCCGCTGGCGGCCCGGCTGGGCAAGCGCCGGGGAAATTGCCATGACCAAAAGAACTGCGGCAAACAAACCGATCAAGGCTTGACAAATCAAGGCGTGACAAAAGGAGCGCATAGAACGTCCTGAGTGAGGGCGCAGTCTTATATTTAGACGGACGAAGCATCGTTGCGCCATCCGTCGTTATCCTGAAACTACTGGAACTGGCTCATATCCATTCCCAGCTTGTACTCTTCGCCGTGGGCCAGCAGCTCATCCCACGTCACCTCGCGCCCCAGCTGACCCGCCATCCGCCCCAGCATGCAGCTCAACGCGGTCTCCACGCCCGTCGCCGCCTGGTTGTGGAACTTGCCCGAGACAATGCTCTCGATGAAGCCTTTGTCCTTTTCCGAGTCGGCCTGCGCCAGGTTGTCGCTGAACGCGCCGTTCGCGGCAAACGATGCTGTTCCCGCGGCCGGCTTCGCTCCAGCATTGTCCTCCCAGGTCCAGGCCTTCTGGCCGATAATCCGCAGCGGCCCCGAGTACGGAGCCTCCGCAATCCCCTGCGATCCAAACACCCGCTCCGACACGTCGAACCACCCATTCGTGGCGAACTGCGTCGACGAAAAGCTCACGTGCACGTCCCCGGGATACGTGAAGATCACCTGGTAGTTATCCCAGCAGTCGCCAAAGTGGGTCAGAACGTTCCTTCCGCCCGTTGCCACCGCCTTCACCGGATGCGCCTGAAGAATCCAGTTGCAGATGTCGATCACGTGGATATTCTGCTCGACGAGAATGTCTCCGGATAAGGTGCGATCCCACAGCCAGTTCCTCAATCGAACTTCGTCATGAGACATCGTCGCCGGCCGTTCAGGATAACTCGACGCCGGCGCGTTGTACTGCGCGGCAATCGAGGCAATCTTGCCCAGATCGCCGTTCTGGATGCGCCGCACAATCTCCACAAACGGCGGGGCGCTGCGAATCTGGAATCCCACATCGAGACTCACCTTGCCTTCCGCACGCTTACCGATCTCCAGCGCCTGCTTCGCCTGTGCCACGTCGACGCCCATCGGCTTCTCGCAATAAGCATGCTTGCCGGCGCGCACGACGGCATCGAGATGCTGGATGTGGAAGAACGGCGGCGTAGAAATCTGCACCGCATCGACCCCGCTTGAAGACGCGACCTCCTCGAAAGCCTTGTAGCCGCGAAACATCATCTTTGGGTCGACGCCCGCATATCCCAATGTGCCCGCAAGCTCGTCGAAGTGCGCCTTGCCCTTATCCAACTGATCGGGAAAGATATCCGCGAGCGCCACAATCCGCGCGCTGGTGTTCTTCGCAAATGATGTCGCTACGGATGTTCCGCGATTCCCGCAACCCAGCAGCGCCAGCCGCACCGCCGAATTGGCCTCGTATCCAAACGCCGTCTTTGATTTCAGCAGCAGAAGCCCCGACGCCGCGGCCGTGCCGGTAATGAAGTTACGTCGATCCACTTCAGAATCCTCCTTATGCACGGCTCTCGACCCGAGCCAGCACACCTTCGAGATATTGCTTCTCTTTCTTCACGTCCTCGAGTTGCTGCTGGCCCGGAGATCTCACGCTCGATGGTGATCGCCCCGCGTATAGCCAAGCTCGTGAAGCTTTGTGAAGACCTTCAGAAAATCGACGCGCCCGGTGCCGATCAACACTTCTTCGCCCAGCTTCATCGGATCCGTCGGCCACTTCCCGTCTTTCGCATGCACACTCTTCACATGCGGCCCAATGATATCCACCGCATCCACCGGATTCGCCTTGCCATAAAGAATCAGGTTGGCCGTATCCAGGCCCACGCCGAGATTCGGCCGGTTCACGTCCTCGATCGCGCGCTTCATGGTCGTGGGAGTCTCCTGCCCCGTCTCCATCAGAAAATCCTGGCCGTTCGCCGCGCAATGATCGGCAACCGTACGAATCGCCTCGACAACCTCGCCATAGAGCGGGTCACGCGGATTCTCCGGAATAAACCCGCAGTGCGTCTGCACTCGACCAATGCCCAGCAGCTTGGCGAAATCTGAAGTCTGCTTCAGCGCATCGATCCTCGCCGCGCGCGTGGCAGGCGGCACCAGCCCGATCGTCGACGGCCCGTCGAGAAAGTCCCACACCAGCCGGCCCGGACCCACAACCTCGGCACTCGTCGCCGTCACGCCGTACTTATCGAGCAATCCGCCGATCTCGCTGGCCAGCGACGCATTGAACTTGCCGATGTATCCATCGAGCGAAAGAAAGCAGGTGGGCAGCCCCAGTTCCTTCACCCGCGCAATCGCCGCCTCGGCGCCGGTGGCCGGCTGAATCATGAGGCCGAGCGCCATGGGCTTGGTCGCGCTCGGCGACGCGCCTCCGAACACCGAAAGCATGCCCGGGATTCCGCGCCCCCCGCCATAGGCGCTGGCCGGCACCGCCGCCGCGCTCATCGCCGCCTTCAAGAACGCTCTCCTCTGCATGATCGCCTCCGCCGGAAGATGTACCCAAAACGGAAGGCTATCAGAAAGAGCCGGGGAGCCGTGCACAGTCTGCTATCGCCGCTGGAGTACGCGATGCCCGATGTCCCGCCGGTAATACATGCCTTCGAAATGAATCTTGGCCATCGCTTCGTAGGCGCTGTTGCAGGGCCGCTTCAAGCGACTCCGCCGCCGCTGTGACCGCCAGCACGCGGCCTCCGCTGGTGATGTAGTTCCCCTCGACCAGCGATGTGCCGGCGTGAAAAACCTCGACCCCCGGAACGCGAGCCGCGTCTTCGAGTCCGCTGATCCGGTTCCCGGTCGTGTAGCTGCCGGGATACCCCGCCGACGCCGCCACAACGCACGCGGAAGCCCCCGGCTTCCATCGCATCTCCGTCTCGTTCAACCTTCCCTCGACGCACGCCTCGAGCGCGTCCAGAAGCTCGCTCTCCAGGCGCACCAGGATGGCCTGCGTCTCCGGATCGCCAAAGCGTGTGTTGTACTCCAGCACCATCGGGCCCCGCGCCGTCATCATCAGACCGCAATACAACACTCCGACGAACGGAGCGTCCTCTGCCGCAATGCCGTCGATGGTCGGCTGCGCGACATGATGCAGAATCCACTCGCGCATCTGATCGTCGACCATGGAGTCGGTTGTGTACACGCCCATGCCGCCGGTGTTCGGCCCCGTATCTCCCTCGCCGAGCCGCTTATGATCCTGCGCGGGAATGAGAGGGGTGACGTGTTTCCCGTCGCTCAGCAGCAGAAACGAGAGCTCCTCGCCGCGAAGGCACTCTTCGATCACCACCGCCGTTTCCGCCGAGCCGAGCAGCTTGCCGCTGAACAGGCCCGCAATCGCATCCTCAGCCTCGCGCTTCGTCTCGCAGATCAGTACGCCCTTGCCCGAGGCCAGCCCATCGGCCTTGATCACCACCGGCAGATGAAAGAGATGGAGCGAGTCCAGAGCCTCCTGCCGCGTGGAGCAAACCGCGAAGCTGGCGGTGGGTATCTTGTGGCGCTGCATGAAGCGCTTGGCAAAGGCCTTGCTGGTTTCCAGCATGGCCGCGGCCCGCGTCGGGCCGAAGACGGGCAGTCCGCGTCGCTGGAGTTCATCGACAAACCCGAGTGAGAGAGGCAGTTCCGGCCCCACGACCGTCAGATCCGGCTTCTCTTCATTCACCACCCGCAGCAGATCATTCAGGTCCTTCTGATTGGCCGGGACACAGCGCGCCACCGAGGCGATGCCTCCATTGCCGGGCGCGCAGACAATTTCGGTCACACGCGCAGACTTGCGCAGCGACCACACCAGAGCATGTTCACGGCCTCCTGCGCCAATAACGAGCACCTTCATGAGAACAACGCCTTCCGTCTTCCTGAATCTTCCTTCCGAAGCCTATCGCATGCCACCGGCAACGCCAAGCCGAGCGCAAGTGCTCGGATAAGCTGCTGGATGGCGGGCGTAAACAATTCTTAATAATGGATAGTTAACTATAGTTTACAATGAAGTCTAGCCCGATAGCATGGCCACCTCAACGACCCAATCCGATCGCCCGCTGCTTCCCCGCCTGCGCAGCTCGGAGTTGTGGTCCTACTTCGGCCCCGCATTCGTCGCCAGCATCGCTTACATCGATCCCGGCAACTTCGCCACCAACTTCGACGGCGGATCGCGCTTCGGCTACAAGCTTCTCTGGGTGCTGCTGTGGTCGAACCTCATGGCCATCCTCATCCAATACCTGGCAGCCAAACTCGGCATCGCCACCGGCAAAACTCTCCCCCAAAACTGCCGCGCGCATTTCTCAAAGCCAGTAACCATTTTTCTTTGGATAGCCGCCGAGATCTCCGCGCTCGCCACCGACATGGCGGAGTTTCTCGGTGCGGCGCTCGGTTTCTATCTTCTGTTCGGCCCGCGGTTTCTTCTCTACGGATGGAACAAGACCGAGATCCTGCTGGTAGCCGCCGTACTCTCCGCGATTTGCGTCTTTGCCATCCTCGCGCTCGAGCTCTGGGGTTTCCGCAAGCTCGAATACGCGATCATGGGATTCGTCTGCGTCATCGGCGTCTGTTACGCGATCGAGATGCTGATGATCCGCCCGCGCTGGTCTGCCGTTGCCCTGCACACGCTGGTCCCCATGCTCGACGGGCAAAGCGTCTACATCGCCGTGGGCATGTTGGGCGCGACCGTAATGCCCCACGTCATTTATCTGCACTCGGCACTGGTTCAGCCCCGCCTGCGCGAGGAAAAAGTAGCCACCGAGCGGCACCGTTATCTCACCCGCCTGAAGCATCTCCGCTTCGAGGCCATCGACGTCTTCGCAGCCATGAATGCGGCCTGGCTGGTGAACTCGGCCATGATCATCGTCGCCGCCGCCGCTCTCGGCGGGCACGTGCTGGCCAATCCCATCGAGGACGCCCACCGCACCCTCGGACCGCTGCTCGGCGAAGCCTCCGCATTCATCTTTGCCCTGGCGCTGCTCTGCTCCGGACTTTCCTCGTCGACCGTCGGCACCATGGCCGGGCAGGTCATCATCGAAGGTTTTCTGAACATCAAGTTCAGCATCTTCCTGCGCCGCCTGCTTACGCTGATTCCCGCGATCATCGTCATCGCCAGCGGACTCGACCCGCTGAGGATCCTCATCCTCTCTCAGGTCGTCCTCAGCTTTGCGCTTCCCTTCGCGCTGATTCCCCTGCTGATGCTGACCGGCAACCGCAAGCTCATGGGCGCTTTCGTCAACCGTCGCCGCACCCACTCGCTCGGCTGGTTGACGGTGAGCATCGTAATAGGGTTGAATCTCTTCCTGTTGTGGCAAACCTTCACGGCATAAGCGTTGTGACGGTCCGGCTCTGGGACTTCGAAGTGGGAGAGAGTTGTCGCACGACGTCACTACATAAAAACAATATTTCGGCCCTGCGCGCCACCCGCAGCAACTAGGACCCTGATTTTTCACTGAATCGTGAGGATCAATGATGCAAACGCTGCTATCCCGCTATTCGTGTGTCCGAGCTCCGCTTTTTGTCGTGCTCGCCGCCGTCACCGCTCTCCCGCTCACTGCACAATCGAACGGGTCGCTCTATCCCCCGATCACCACCACCGGTACCTCGCTTGAGGTCACCGCCGACCCTCTTGTCGCACGGCCGCACACCAAACACTGTGAAGTCACGCTGCTCACCGACCAGGCCTTCGCCGATTTCAACAACAAGAACTTCAACTTCACCCCGCCTGCCGATTGCCCCGGCCCCTGGTCGAAAGTCATCTTCACTGGCGACTTCTCCACCAACGCCGGCGTTCAGTACGACCGTACCGGACAGGTCTTCTTCGGCGGCGTGAACATCTACTTCGGAACCACGGCCCAGCCCCTCCAGAACCAGACCAACACCTGGCACGTCGAACGCGATCTCACCGACTACGCCTCGCTCTTCAAGACATCGCAGACCGGGTACGCCAGCCTCGGCAATATCGTGGATCCCTCGCTCGGCCTCACCTCAACCATCTACGGCACCTTCAAGCTCGAGTTCTACCAGGCCGACTTCGGCAATCCTGCACCCCGGCCAGCGGACTTGGTGCTGGGCCTTCCCAATAACGGCAGCTCCCTGCTCAACAATTCAACTCCCGAACTGACAGAAACATTCACCCTGCCGACCAACGTCGAGAGCGCCTACATCGACATCCTTGCCCAGAGCCAGAACGAGGAAGAGCAGTGGTTTTTCTGCCTGCCGAATAGCGTTGCCAGCGACGTAGGCGTCTGCGGCAACACTGCCTTCCGCCAGGTCAACGTCAGCATCGACGGTAAGCTCGCCGGTGTTGCGCCGGTCTATCCCTGGATCTATACCGGCGGCATCGATCCCGGCCTCTGGATTCCGATGCCCGGCGTGCAGACCCTCAACCTTCTTCCCTATCGCGTCGACCTCACGCCCTTCGCCGGCGTCCTGAGTGACGGCCAGCAGCACACCGTCGGCGTCACCGTCTACAACGCCTTCCAATACTTCACCACCCTGGCAACGCTGCTCGTCTATGAGGACCCCCACAGCAAACACGTAACCGGAGCGGTGACAGAAGACACCCTCACCGATCCTAACCCCACGCTCGTGAGCAATATCAGCTTCGACTCCAGCGGCAATGGCGGCGGAACTGCGACCGTGACCAGCGCGCAGAAGTACACCATCGCCGGATATATCAACACCTCTCACGGCCGGGTCAGCACAAAGGTTGACGGCAATGTGAACTTCAGCAATGTCCAGACCGTGACTTCGTCCGCGACCACCTTCGGCCAGGGCATAGTGCAGACGTCAACTGCCAGCCAGAAAACCACGACCCAGGACGGTTTCCTCTTCACCACGAAAGAGAACGACTTCTCCTTTCCCGATCACCACCAAGTTCCTTGAGACGCTCGAGACCAACAAGGACATCGAGCAGGTCAGTACCGTCGATCAGCACTACCAGCGCAGTGAAACCGACACGCTCGAAGGATTTCCCATCTTCCAGTCGAATGTCAGCAACGAAGTCACCTCCGGTGACACGGCAACCTTTGTTCCCACACCAACCGGCTATGGCCTCGGACCTAACAGCGGCCAGAGCAGCAAGCAGACCTACACCTACAAAGACTCGCTCGGACATTGCTACAGCCGCGAACTACAGGCCGCCAACAATGTCCTCGACACCGTCACCGACGGACAGGGCTGCCACCAGCGCTGATCCGTTTCACCCCAAACGTGAAAAAGCCCGGTCGAAAGGCCGGGCTTTTTCATTCGCACGTATTTCAGCTTTAGTGAACGCAGGCCGCTTCAATGCCGTGCCGCTCGCAGACCGCCGAGAGCAGCCCGTACAGCCCAGCCAGCACCTCGCCAACCGCCTCCAGCGCAGCCGAGCGCTGCGTTTCGTCAACCAGCTGCGCGATCTGCGCCGCTTCCACTGCCGCATGCTCCCGGTCAGCCTCGATGTGAACGCTGAAGTATTTGTAACCGTCCGGATTCGAGAAGCCGTAATGCTTCTCCAGTCCCTCGATCTTCTTTTCCGACACCGACGGAATCTGGCTCTCGTACGCATACAGCGCGCTCAGCCCAACGCCCGTACCGCGATCACCGCAGCATGCCCGAAAGTCTGCAATCAGCTTTTTCGTCTCCGGCCACTGCGCTGCGCACTTCACCTCTGCGCGATCAAGACCCAGGCTCTCCGCAAACTGCAGCCAAAGCTCGGGATGGTTCGGCGTGCCCGCCTCTTCATCGATGAGGTTCGAGAGAATCTGCCGTCGGACCTCGGCATCCTCCGTCTGCGCGTGTACGGCGGAGAGATAAGTCGGAAACGCCGCGACGTGGTGGTAGTACTGCGTCGCATAATCGCGCAGCGCCTCCATGGAAAGTTCGCCCCGCGACCACGCCTGGTAGAAGGGATGTTGAAGCAGGTGCTGCCGTGCTACGCGCGCGTCAATCTCTTGAATGATCGGCTCTTGAACGATCGACTGGCTTGGAGCGGATTTCGATGTATGGCTCAGATTCAGGCTCATGCTCGTCTCCGGAAATAGGATGAGACAAGGGTACTACGTCTCGTTTGCGGCTGCCCTTTGCTGATGCCGTATAATCGAACTGAACTAACTAATTAGTTCGCGATCGAATCCTATGAGTCAGAATGAAAGCACCATGCCAAGATCGATCACTGCTCTGGCGGCTCGTACTCAGTTCGGACAGATCATGCGCCGGGCTGCGGGAAAGAAGCAGGAACGGTTTGTCGTTGATAAGCGCGGCGAACCCACGGTCATCATCATGGGTGTTCGGGATTTCCTGAAGACAATCGCTCCGGAACCAGCCGTTCTGGCCGCCATCCGCGCCGAATCTGAAAAGAACAAGACCAGCAAAATCTCCCGGAAGCAGATCGATCGCGAAATCGCAGCGTACCGGAAAGAACGGCTCCTGAAGAATGCCACCACCGGCCGTCGTTCTTGACACTAACGTCGTCGTCTCCGCACACCTCAATCCCGATGGACTTGAGAGGTTTGTCCTGGATCTCGCCATCAACCGGAAGCTCTCGCTCTATTACTCCGAGAGTATTCTTGCTGAGTATGAGGGCGTGCTGAGCCGGCCAAGGTTCAGGATTTCACCTGAAGAAAATCTCAGAATCGCTTGCACTGATACGCGGTGCGGGAACTCTCGCCATTCCGAAGAAACGTCTCCAGATAGCGATCGACCCCGGCGACGACATTTTTCTGGAATGCGCACAGGAAGCGTGCGCCCGGTATCTGGTTACTGGCAACAAAAGACATTTTCCGGAAGTCTGGAAATCGACCCGGATAGTCAACGCGAGAGAATTGCTCGAGCAAGTCATTCCAGATTTGAAGCGCTGAGGCTGTGCAGTTGGAAGCGCGGCCGACCTGACTGTTACCGTTCGTCACATTCCCTGTCCATCTCCGGACAAATTCAACATTTTTACGAACCTTTTCGTATTTCGTGCGTATGTTATGCATGCGCGGTTCTGCGCGCATGGCTTCCAGTCTCGGCAACAACTTAGGTGGCGCGATGCAGACTCTGCTTCAGAATCTCCGCTTCAGCCTGCGCATGTTGCGCAAGAATCCCGGCCTCACCATCACCGTTCTGCTCACGCTGGCCCTGGGCATCGGCGCCAACACCGCCATCTTCACCGTGGATTACGCCACGCTGCTCGCCCCCATGCCCTATCCCGCACTCCAACCAGCTCGTGGTTGTCTGGTCGAAGATTCAGGGCTTCCACAACGGCGTCTCTGCCGGAGACTACACCGACTGGAAGCGGCAGAGCACATCATTCGAGGACCTCAACGCCTGGACCGGCGGCTCATTCAACATCGCCACCAAGGATCAGCCGGAGAACATCGACGGCCGCCGCACCACTCCCGGCTTCTACCGGATGCTGGGCATCCCGTTCTTTATGGGCCGCGACTTTCTCCCCGACGAAGGCCAGCCGGGCCGCGACCACGTCGTCATCCTCACCCACAAGCTCTGGGAGCACCTCGGAGCAAATCCCAAGATCCTCGGCCAGCCCGTCCGTCTCGACGGCCAGCCCTACACCGTTGTCGGCGTGCTTCCCGCCGGCGTCTACGACCGCGGACAGGGCGACATTGTCTCGCCGCTCTCCTTCAAGCCCGAGCAGCTTAACCACGACTTCCACTGGATCCTGGTTATGGGCCGCCTCAAGCCCGGCGTCACCATCGCCCAGGCGCAGGCCGACATGAACGGCGTCACCGCCCGCATCGCCCAGGCCTACCCGAAGAGCAACAAGGGCTGGGGCTCCTTCGTCGAACCGCTCCAGAATGACTTCATGCCCAAGGAGCGAATCCTCACCCTCTGGCTCCTGTTCGGTGCCGTGGGATTCGTGCTCCTCATCGCCTGCGTCAACGTCGCGAATCTGCTCCTCGCCAAGAGCATGACCCGCCAGAAGGAGATGGCCGTCCGCGGCTCGCTCGGCGCCACCCCGCGCACCATCTTCGCCCAGCTTCTCACCGAGAGCCTGCTGCTCGCCATCGCTGGAGGCGCGCTCGGCATCGGCGTCGGCTACGCCATGCTGCGCGGACTCATCGCCGCCGTGCCGCCCGATGTCCTGCCCAGCGAAGCCGACTTCAGCCTCAACCTCCCCATCCTGCTCTTCACGCTGCTCGCGACCACGCTTGCCGGACTGCTCTTCGGCTGCGCCCCCGCCTGGTATGCATCGCGCGTCGATCCCGCCGAAGCCCTCAAGGAAGGCGGCCGCTCAGGCATGGGCGCTGCCCGCCATCGCCTGCGCCGCGTGCTGGTCGTCGGAGAATTTGCCCTCGCTCTGGCCCTGCTTAGCCGGAGCCGGACTCGCCATTCACAGCTTCTGGAACCTCCTGCGCATCGATCTCGGCGTCCAGTCCGACCACGTCCTGACCTTCTTCCTCAACGTCCCCGACTCGCGCCCCAAAGACCCGGCGCTTATCACCACCTACTACCGCCAGCTCCTTGACCGCATCGCCTCTGTCCCCGGAGTCTCCCACGTCTCCGCCGAGACTGGCCTGCCGCTCGAAGGCACCGGCTTCGGCATGCCCTTCACCATCCCCGGCGGGCCCACTTACGCCGACCCCTCGCAGCGCCCCATCGCCGGCTTCGGCATGGTCACGCCCGACTATTTCCAGACCTTCGGCATCCGTCTCGTCCGCGGACGCACCTTCACCGATCAGGACAACGCCTCCAGCGTGAAAGTGGCTATCGTCAATGAGAGCTTCGTCAACAAATACTTCAAGGACAAGGATCCCGCTCACAGCAGCGCGTCTCCGTAGAAGAACTAATCCCCGGCGTCACCCGCCTCGGGCCGCCCATCGACTGGCAGATCGTCGGCGTCTATCACAATGTGCGTAACCGCGGGCTGCGCGAAGACTATCCTGAGATCGAAATCCCCTTCTGGCAGATTCCCTGGCCCAGCGCCGGCATCGGCGTCCGCACCGCCGAAGACCCCGCCACCATGACCAAGGCCATCGCCGCCGCCGTGCATTCCGTAGACCCCGAAATCGCCCTCGCCCTCCCCCGCACCATGGATCAGGTCCGCACCGACGTGCTCGCCGAAGACCGCTTCAGCGTCGTGCTCTTCGCCAGCTTCGCCGTGGTCGCGCTCCTGCTCGCCGGAGTCGGCATCTACGGGGTGATGGCCTTCTCCGTCACCCAGCGCTCGCATGAAATCGCCTTGCGCATGGCCCTCGGAGCCGACCGCGCCCGCGTCGTCGGAATGATCGTGCGCGAAGGCGTCATCCTCGCCGGCATTGGCCTCACCCTCGGCCTCATCAGCTCTTACTTCATCGGCCGAGCCATGCGCAGCATGCTCTACGGAGTGAGCCCCATGGACTACTCCGCCTTCGCCATCGTCGGAGTGCTCCTGTTAGCAGCGGCCCTGCTGGCCTGCTATCTCCCCGCTCGGCGCGCCGCCTCCGTCCATCCCATGCAGGTGCTGCGGACGGAATAGCGCAGGCCTCGATTATTTCACCGGCCGCGAGCCCGCGATCAGGATCTCCACCAGCCTCCTCGCGCTCTGCTTCCAGTCCGGCCCGGATGCGACGTTGGAGACGCCCACCAGCGCCCGCAGCAGATCGAGCGGGCTCAAGGTCCGAACGTATGTCGCCGCTCTTGATCGCACGCTCCACCAATGCGTTGATCGCTCCTTTGACCTGAGCGCCGGTGGCTTCAAACAACTTTGAGGGCCCGCCGACCAGCGTATTGAGAGCAGGCGCGATGATGTGCTTGGCCGCAATGTAGTCCACGAACAGCAGCATCCACGCCCGCAACGCCTCAACCGGAGGCATCGACTCGGCAAATTTCCCCTCCGCCGCCGCCAGCTTCGCTACCTCGCTGCGATAGACCGCCTCAAGCAGCGCTTCCCGCGTCGGAAAATGGCGATACAGCGTTCCCGGTCCAACGCCTGCATCCTTGGCAATATCGTCCAGGTTGACGTTCGCCCCGTTCGCCCCCGGCCCGCGTGAACGCCTCCTTCGCAATCTCGAGGATGCGCGCGCGATTGCGTACCGCATCGGCACGCGGCTTTCGAGCGAGCGGGTTGTGAGCGTTTGGTAGCCATCCCAAAGATTTTTGAAACCCCAAAGATTTTTGAAACCGGAGAGCGTCTCCGCTTATCTATTCTATTGCGGAGACTGTCTCCGTTTTATAGCCAATCATCGCCGTCGGTCAATTCGCGGCTGATACCGGCGCTATCGCGTTCGCTGAACAGGAGAAGAGAGAAATGGCAGAAGTAGCAGAAGTATTTGGTGCGACCTCAACAACAGAAGACGTTTTGACCGGTATCGATCTCCACGGCAAGCGGATTCTCGTAACCGGAGTTTCGGCCGGGCTCGGCGTGGAAACGGCGCGTTCGCTCGCCGCTCATGGCGCCCATGTAGTCGGTGCGGCGCGGGATCTGGCCAAGGCCGAAACGGCAACCGCCCAGGTGCGCAGGATGCCGCTGCGGGTGGTGGAAGCTTCGAGCTTGTTGCCCTCGATCTCGCCAGTCTCGCCAGCGTGCGCGCCTCCGCCGACGGGCTGCTCGCCAAGGGCGAGCCCTTCGATGTCGTCATCGCCAATGCCGGCGTGATGGCCACCCCCTTCGGCCACACCGCAGACGGATTTGAAACCCAGTTCGGCACCAATCACCTGGGACACTTTGTCTTCGTCAACCGCATCGCTCCGCTGATCCGCCGAGGTGGGCGTCTGATCAACCTCTCTTCCGCAGGGCACCGCTACTCGAACGTCGATCTCGACGACCCGAACTTCGAGCGCACGCCCTATGAGCCCTTTGTAGCTTACGGCCGGTCGAAGACCGCGAATATCCTCTTCGCCGTTGCTTTCGACAAGCGGCATCGGGAACGGGGCGTGCGCGCTGCTGCCGTGCATCCCGGAGGCATCCAGACCGAGCTGGGTCGCTATGCCGAGCCGGGCCGGATCGAAAAGCTGATCGCCCAGATCAATGAGCAGCTGGCGGCCGAGGGCCGCGGACCATTCCAGTGGAAGACGATCCCGCAGGGATCCGCGACTTCGGTGTGGGCTGGTGTGGTTGCAGCGGCTGACGAGATCGGCGGGCAGTATTGCGAGAACTGCCACGTCGGAAAGATCGTGCCGGTCGATCAGCCGATCAGCGTCATCAGCGAAGGAGTGCGCGCGTATGCGCTCGATCCTGCCAACGCCGAGGCGCTCTGGAAGAAAAGCGAAGAAATGGTCGGAGAGTCCTTCTAGGATCAGGTTCCCGTCCGATGCATGAGTGGGGCTATCGCCTGCTTCCGGGCCGATAGCCCTCCCGCCATTGCTGCTTAACTCTGCAGCGCATCCCACCTGTCAGGAATCAAAAGAAGACCATGAATGCCCTGAAGCTTACCGGATTGCTGCTGCTCGCCTCCGGTTGTGTGACCCCTTTCGTGAGCGCAGGATACGAAGAATCGAAGCCGAAGACCAGCCAGGATACAAAGCAGTTCGTCCAGCAGGCCGTAAACGACGAGCTCGCTGCAGACCGCGACGATCACTCGCGCTGGATATACCACGAAGTCGACCGCAAACCAGGGAACACCGTTGTCCAGTGGGTCGCCGAGACCGGACAGGGCGACGTGAACCGCGTGCTGAGTAGAAACGGGCAAAAGATTCCGGAGGCGCAGCAGCGGGCCGCTATCGAGAAATTCATTCACGACCCGGCGGCGCAGGCGAAACAACGCCGCTCGGGCCAGCATGACGATGAGCAGTCGGAAGCGCTACTCAAGCTCCTGCCTGCCGCCTTTATTTGGACCGAGACCGGCAGCAACGCACAGACAACCACACTGCACTTCAAGCCCGACCCGAATTTCCAGCCTCCCTCCCGCGAAGCTCGTGTTTTCAGCGCGATGGAAGGAGATATGACCGTCGAGAACAGTCACCACCGCATTCAGGAGCTGAAGGGCACGATGATCCATAATGTGGATTTCGGCTGGGGATTGCTCGGCAGGCTGGAAAAGGGCGGCTCGTTCAGCGTGGAACGCCGGGAAATCGGGCCCGGCATATGGGACATCACCGAGACTCACGTCCACATCCAGGGACACGTTCTGATCTTCAAGAGCATCTCCGAGCAGGAGGACGACGAGAAGTCATCCTTCACCCGCGAACCGGACAACGTGACGTTCGAACAGGCGGAGTCCGCAGTGATGGCCAAGCCGAATCAATAAGGCTCATCGGATGCGCGTCATTCCATGCAGCGTCCGGTCTCCCTGGTTCTTCGGGACTGGCGATTCACGAAGCCTGCCACTTGGCGGCAACCACATCAGGATTTAGCGACCGGGCATTCTGTGCAAACGGGAGACATGCAGCGACTCAGCAGAGCAATCGGCACGATACGCGGCATCATCGAGCGGGTCAGCAGAACGGAAGTCGATGGCTTCCGCCGTATCGGTATGGCCGCAGCCTGCAATCCGAAATGGGTGGAAAGTAACGTAAACCTGATAAACAAAGCGCAGATTGAGCGCGTTCCGTCAAGATTCTTAAATTCCTGGGTACCCGTTGATGTCATCCACAAGCTGCACGTCCACAACATGAACGGGAGCCAGCGATCTAACCCTGAACGTCAATCGCATGCCATGCAGAAAAACGCTTGGGCCTGTTATTTTGAACCCCAGGACGTTGTCTGTCAGATGGTTTTGACTGTCCCTCATTCGGTAAGCATTAAAGGCTTGCCAATTGCTGTTCTGTATAAATGGGTCCTCATCCGTATTCGTATTCGCAACAGGATTAACTGGACCTGAAAAGGTGATAACAAAAGCTGCGCCCGTGATATTTCTGTCAGTGGTGATTGCTACGAGCAATGTTTTGGCGGACTCGCTAACCGGCACCAGTGCGGGCACTTCTTGTTCGGTGTAGGTTACGTGGGGTGGCGGAGGTTCGCAATTGTTTACGTTGCCATTCCCACCAACCACCTGTTGATTGCATCCCCCACTATTACTCTGATCTACAGAACCCTGGATGATCGTAGTCTGTCGGGACTGCGACGCAATCTTTAACAGTTCATCCAGCCTCTCCTGATGAGCCAAAACCTTGTTTAAGAGGTCGACTATTTTGTCCCCCTGCCTCGCTCCAATACCGCAATTCTTTATCGTTATTGTGTCGTAGTTGCCACTGTGAGACACGGCGCAATCACCTGATGCCGATGCGGCCCCAGTTTTGGTCGATTGCCCACACGCGGATAGTCCAAATCCAAACAGGAAAATTGCGACCAGAACTCTCATTTCTGTCCTTTACTGCTTAGCTGGGTTTGGGGCTGACGGCGGATTGAAGGTGTCGCCGTTGCCAGAGTGCGCCACTGAAGTACCGCCTTTCCCGGATTTAGCAGTCGCTGGTCCAGTTTTTGTGGCCGGGCATGGAACGGGCTTCTCAACGGCGATTGTCTTTTCGATTACGTCGGGCTTGGGCGGGTGCAGCAGCAGAGCAGTACCAACCGCGACCGCAACCCCAAAGCCGGCGATCGTGAAGGCAGAGAGAATTAACGCGGTCTGCTTGGTGGAGGGCATTGTGGCATGCACTGGTTTCTTCGACCAATCGTAGATGAAAACAATCGATGAGATCGCCTGAACTATAGCGCAAACAAAGCAGCCGAACGACATAACGGTTATAGAACTCACGCTTACCACCTGAGAGGACACTTGCTACCCGGCCACCCGTCCCCACATGAAAGGAAATGTGCCGAAGTCCCTAGCAAAGTTATCAAGGTTAATATCATCAATCGTAGCGCTAGCCGAAAGCGAAAGTAAAGCGAAAATTTAGGCACTGGGCATCCTAGAAGGCTAAAGTTCGGCGAATGCCCGGTGCCCGGTGCCCCATTCAAGCCGAAGGCTTGAGTGGGCCATCAGCCACACCGCTGAATTCGACTTCGCCGCCTGAAAAGCGCCGTCTTGGTCCCGTCTAACCTCGTTTTCTTTGGCCGACGATTTCGCTCAACCAGCTAGAATAGAAATAGAGGGAAATGGGCCTGACTGCCACCGCGGTCAGGCCCGTTCCCATTTTGGGAGAGAATTGAAGCCACGCACGGAGCGCTGGCCGTAACTTCTTTGAAATCGAACGCTTACAGGTTTCTCCTTTGTTTTCTATTAGATCCGCTACCTCATAGATTCCATGGTACATACCCGCAAATCCTTTGTTTTCTATTATGTGGCGGCTGTATAGCTCGTGGAGTCCTTTAGAAACAATTAGTTACGGAGCACCCGGTAAAACGGGGGGAGGGGGGAGGGGTCAGACCGCGGCAGCCGCCCCTGAATGCCCCATCCCCGCCAGATCCCGGTCGCGGACCCCGATGAGATAGAGCAGCCCGTCGAGGCCGAGATGCGTCAGCGAGTGGTCGGCGCTCTGCCGCACCAGCGGCTTGGCCCGGAAGGCGATGCCCATCCCCGCCAGGTTGAGCATGGGCAGGTCGTTCGCCCCGTCGCCCACCGCGACCACCTGCTCCAGTGATATCCGTTCCTGCGCCGCGATCTGCCGCAGAAGCTCGGCCTTGCCCGCTCCGTCGATGATCCGTCCGCTCACCCGGCCGGTAACCACCCCGCCCTCGATTTCAAGCTCGTTGGCGTGAACGTAGTCGATGCCGAAGCGCGCCTGCAGATGCCGAGCGAAGAAGGTGAATCCGCCGGAAAGGATCGCCGTCTTGTAGCCCAGTACCTTGAGCGTCCGAATCAGCTGCTCCGCACCCTCCGCCAGCGGAATGCGGCCGATCAGCTCCAGGACCCGCGCTTCGGGCAATCCCTTGAGCAGAGCCACCCGGCGGCGAAAGCTCTCCTGGAACTCGATCTCGCCCCGCATTGCCGACTCCGTAATGCCGGCCACCCGGCCGCCGACGCCGGCCATCTTCGCCAGCTCGTCGATGACCTCGCCCTGAATCAGAGTTGAGTCCATGTCGAAGGCAAAAAGACGGCGATTGCGGCGGAAGATGCTCTCCCGCTGAAAGGCGATGTCGATCCCAAGCTCCTGCGCCGCCTCGAGGAAGTCGGCCCGCATCCCGTCCTCGGACGCGACCTGCCCGCTCACCTCCAGCTCGACGCAGGCATTCGAGCTGCCGGTATGAATGGCCAGCGAGAGCCGCCCCGAGAGCCGCTCGATCCGGTCGATATTGAGCCGGTGACCGGCGATGATGGCGCTCACCCGCGATAGCTGCCTTGCGCTGATCGCGCGTCCCAGCACCGTGATGATGAAGCGGTCCTTGCCCTGGGTGCTGATCCAGTGATCCAGCGCCCGCTCGGAGACAGGCGTGAACCTCACGTGCAGCCCGACAGCCTCAGCCCTCTCGATGAGCGCCGCCTTCAGGGGTGCGAAGTCCTGCCCCTCCGGCACCTCGACGAGCAGCCCGAGGGCCAGCGTCTCATGCACCACCGCCTGCCCGATATCGAGTACGCAGGCGTCGTAGTCGGCGAGGATGCCGGTGAGCACTGTAGTCTGCCCGGGGTGGTCGTGCCCGGAGAAGTGAATCAGTACCGTCTCGCGCAAGAAGTCTCCCAATCTCAGCCTACCAGCGGGTGGGGAGCGGGTGGTAAACGCAGCAGCGACTCGAAATTTTGGAGTTAGAATATTGGCAGGAAGATCGAGTGATGCTTCTCTCTCCGCCAATCAAGCGCTTCAGACGTGGCCGTCCCGACCGTGGACGAAGCCTCTCCTTCTAGTTAATCTTTTTCCGGACGGATTTAACGGCAGCGTCGCGCTGCCCGCCGTTGTTACGTCGGCGAGTCCGGTCGTGATCGCACGCCCTTAAGCCGGGCCTCCACGAAAAAGGAAGGATGGCTATGAGCCAATCAGTTGACAGTTTCGGCAGCCGGTCGCAGTTGAAATCCGGCAACCGCACTTACGAGATATTCCGCCTCGACGCTCTCGAGAAGAAGGGCGTGGCCCTCCACCGCCTGCCCTACAGCCTGCGCATCCTGCTTGAAAACCTGCTTCGTCACGAAGACGGCAAATCAGTCACCGCCGAGGACATCGAATTCCTCGCCAAGTGGGATCCGAAGGCCGAGCCTTCCCGCGAAATCGCCTACATGCCCGCCCGCGTGTTGATGCAGGACTTCACCGGTGTGCCGGCAATCGTCGATCTCGCCGCGATGCGCGACGCAATGAAGGTCCTTGGCGGCGATCCGGAGAAGATCAATCCGCTGCAACCCGCCGAGCTGGTCATCGACCACTCCGTCCAGGTCGATGAGTATGGCACCGCGAACTCTTACTCGCTGAACGCCATGCTCGAGTTCCAGCGCAACCGCGAACGGTATGCCTTCCTCAAGTGGGGACAGTCGGCCTTCCGCAACTTCTCCGCCGTTCCGCCTGGCATGGGCATCTGCCACCAGGTAAATCTCGAATATCTGGCTCGCGTGGTCTTCACTCTCGAAGCTGACGGCAAGACCATCGCCTATCCGGATACGCTTGGTCGGCACGGACTCGCACACCACCATGATTAACGGCCTCGGAGTGCTGGGCTGGGGCGTCGGCGGCATCGAAGCCGAGGCGGCGATGCTTGGCCAGCCAGTCTCGATGCTCGTTCCGCAGGTCGTAGGATTCAAGCTCACCGGCAAGCTGCGGGAAGGCGCCACAGCGACTGATCTCGTGCTCACCGTAACCGAGATGCTGCGCAAGCTGGGGGTGGTCGGCAAGTTCGTCGAGTTCTACGGAGCAGGCATCAGTGAGCTTTCGCTGGCCGATCGCGCCACCATCGCCAACATGGCGCCCGAGTACGGCGCCACGTGCGGCATCTTCCCGGTCGATGCCGAGACGCTTCGCTACCTCAAGCTCACCGGCCGCAGCGCCGAGCAGATTGCGCTGGTCGAGGCCTACTACAAGGAGCAGGGTCTCTTCCATACCGCCAGACGCGCCGAGGCCGAGTATTCGCAGACGATCGCGCTCGATCTCAGCCACGGTTGAGCCCAGTGTCGCCGGGCCAAAGCGCCCGCAGGACCGTGTGCTGCTGAAGGACGCCGGATCGAGCTTCGCGAAGCAACTGCCCAGTCTGCTCGGCCCCACCGGGAACAAGAACGGAGTTCGCCAGGTGGTGCGCTGGGAAGGCGAAGGCGGACATACCGCTGAAACCATCGACGCCGCGCAGGGCGTCCATGAATCCGGCCCTACCACTTCCATTAAGGACCGCTTCGGCGTCGATGTGGACAAGTATCTCGACAACGGCTCGATCGTGATCGCGGCCATCACCAGCTGCACCAATACCTCGAATCCTTCTGTGATGATCGCGGCTGGAATTCTTGCCAAGAAGGCGGTGGAGAAGGGGCTGTGCGTGCCGCCATGGGTCAAGACTTCACTGGCTCCCGGGTCGCGAGTGGTAACGGATTACTACGAGAAGGCCGGACTGCTCCCTTACCTCGATAAGCTGCGCTTTAATGTCGTGGGCTACGGATGCACAACTTGCATCGGAAACTCAGGACCGCTTCCAGCAGACGTTTCGAAGTCGATCGAAGATCATGGCCTGGTTGCCGTATCCGTGCTCAGTGGTAATCGCAACTTTGAAGGCCGCATCAACTCCGATGTTCGCGCCAATTACCTGATGTCTCCGCCGCTCGTGGTGGCTTACGCCCTCGCCGGGCGCATCGACCACAACTTCGAGACCGATCCACTGGGCAAGGGCAGCGCGGGCGAACCGGTATATCTCAGGGACATCTGGCCGAGCCAGCAGGAGGTATCGGAGACGATGGCGTCGTCTATCGACTCCGCGATTTTCACCAAGGAGTATTCGACAGTAACGGCAGGCGATCAAAACTGGCAGCAACTCAAGTTCCCCACCGGCGACGTTTACCAGTGGGAGGCCGACTCTACCTACATCCGTAAGGCTCCCTACTTTGACGGAATGCCCGCAACGCCTGCCCCGGTCGTAGACATTCACGGGGCGCGGGTGCTCGCCGTGCTGGGCGATTCAGTTACCACCGATCACATCTCTCCCGCTGGCTCGATCAAGCTCAACTCGCCTGCCGGAAGATACCTCACCAGCCATGGCGTAAAACCGGCGGATTTCAACTCCTACGGTTCGCGCCGCGGGAATCACGAAGTGATGGTGCGCGGCACATTCGCCAACGTGCGGCTACGCAACAAGCTGGCTCCCGGAACCGAAGGAGGCGTCACTCGCCTGCTGCCGGAGGGCGAGCAGATGAGCATCTTTGACGCCTCGGTAAAATACGCCGAGCGCGGAACCCCGCTGGTTATTCTCGCGGGCAAGGAATATGGCTCTGGCTCCTCGCGCGATTGGGCGGCGAAGGGACCAAAGCTGCTTGGAGTTCGGGCTGTCATCGCCGAAAGCTACGAGCGGATACACCGGTCGAACCTGGTTGGGATGGGCATCCTGCCGCTCCAATTCGCAGAAGGGCAGAACGTGGAGAGTCTCGGCCTGACCGGCGAGGAGGTTTTCGACTTCCCCGGACTGAAAGCGCTGCTCGATGCCAAATTCGCTAATGGGCGCACTCTAAGCGTCCAGGCCACCTCGCCCGATGGCACGTCGAAGGAGTTCGCGGCGAAGGTTCGCATCGACACTCCGCAGGAAATTCTCTATTACGAGAACGGCGGCATTCTCCAATACGTACTGCGAGGACTCGCCGGTAATAACTAGCGGCAGCCGCGAAAATCGAAGGCCCCGGATTTGATCCCGGGGCCTTTTCCTCTCCGAACCTCAGTTGTGTTCAGATACCCATGCCGAATTCTGTGGTCTGTCCCTCATCGCCGGCGTGCGAGTAGAAGTCGCTTGGAGTACGGCGGTTGAATTTGTAACGCAGGCGCAGCTCGCGGCCTACATAGAGACCAAGCGCAGCCACTCCCACCGCTACTGACGCCCATCCGAGGGCGCGAAGCGCAATCCGGGATTCATTGCACGACTTAGACCGGAAGCCAGGCAGTACACTCACAATACCTTCCCCATTTGCGGTTCGCCGCAATGCCAACATGATAGCTCACTTTGCCGGATTGCCGCCTGTCTGTGAAATGCGAGGATACAACTTTGCCACGTCATGCAATCGGGCTCAGGAGGTCTTTTCAATCTGGGACAAAAGGGCAACTTTTCGTTCGGCCGGAAGGAAGCTCGCCTCGATCGAATTGGCCGCAAGCTCACGCAGATGCTCTTCAGAAAATCCAAATTCGTTCTGGGCAAGCCGGTATTCATCTTCAAGATCGCTGAGGAACATGGCAGGGTCGTCGGAGTTGAGCGTGATCATCAGGCCTGACTCAAAATAGCGCCGGACCGGATGATCTGCGAGGCGGATGCAGCATCCAGTACGCAGGTTCGACGAAACGCAGACTTCGATGGGAACCTGGCGCTCGGCAAGTATGGTCATCAGCTCAGAGTCATGGATAGCGGTCAGTCCGTGGCCAATCCGCTCGGCTCCGATATTGAGGGCTCCCCAGATACCCTCCGGGCCAACAGATTCCCCGGCATGGGCGGTAAGATGAAGCCCCGCGTCACGCGCTTCGGCGTAGAGCTCGCGGAAGGGGGCTGCGCCTGTGTGGCGTTCGTCACCCCCGATGCCGATTCCGATGATAGACGCGTGGTCGCGCCGCATTTCTGCTGCCTTGCGGAAGACCCGGGCGGCGGCTTCGGTTCCGAACTGGCGGACTGCGTCAAATATCCAATATGCCGAGATTCCGAAGTCGGCCTCTGCGCGCAGGCGGCCGCGCTCCATTCCGGCAAATAGCGGCTCTAACTCGCTCCTGCCCCAGTAATAGACCACTCCCACTGAGACATATACCTCGGCGTGAACCACGCCTTGCGCGGCAAGACGCTCCAGCATGCGGTAGGCGACCAGTTCGTAGTCCTCCGGCGTGCGAAGGCGTTCGGTGACCGCCTTGAACGCGAGCAGGAACCCGGTGAAGTCCGTGTAGTCGTAGAGGGCACGGGCCTCCTCAAGGGAGAGCGGAGCGCCGTCATGGCGCCGGCTCAGTTCTACCAGGGTTTCCGGTGCTACGGTGCCTTCGAGGTGCAGATGCAACTCGGCTTTGGGAAGGCGCCGGATGAAGGCTCGCTGCTGTTCGGAGTCCGGCGCGTGGCTACGCATCGACGGCAGCTAGGTGCTGATATTCACCAGGCCCTGAGTCGAGCCGGGCGACGTGCGCGAGGTCTGCGGGGCACGCCAATGGTCGATGTAGGAGATCTGATGGACGCAACTCACCGTGCAGTGAGGAGCGCAGGTCTTTTCGGTGAGGAATTCGCGCTTGAGGTCGGCTTTGGTGTAGTCGGCGAGCGGCACGCCGGGAAAGCCACGCTGCTGTGAGCAGTAATGCACCAGGCCGTTCTCGCAGATGTAGAGATAGCGGGAACCGGCACGGCAGCGCCAATCGTTGGGCTCGCCGTTAGCGATGGCTTCCTGGAACTTGTTGAAGCGCGAATAATTGCGCTTCTTCCAGTTGCGCATCTCGAAGTAGACGCGGCGCTCTTCGTCCTGCAGCGGTTTGAGCTGGCCGTCCCCGTCATGGATGATGCCGATGGTGGAGGTGAAGCCCAGTTCCAGGGCACGGCGGCCGATCACCAGGGCGTCGTTGGGGTTCTTGATGCCGCCTCCGACCACGGAGTTGATGTTCACGTGGAAGTCGGCATGTTCAGACAGCATCTGCAGCTTCTTGTCGAGGACCTTCAGGCTCTTCTTCGAGACGTCGTCCGGCTGGAGGTTGTCGATCGAGATCTGCATGTGGTCGAGGCCGGCCCGGTTGAGGCGCTGGATCCGGTCGGGCATCAGCAGGTAGCCGTTGGTGATCATTCCGGCCAGCGCGCCGTTTCGGCGGATGCGGCGGATGATGTCGTCGAGTTCCGGATGGAGCAGCGGCTCCCCGCCGGAGATGGTGATGATGCTGGTGCCCAGACGTCCCAGATGATCGATGCGGCGCATCATTTCGTCGAGCGGGACGGGCTTGGAGAAATCGTCGTACTCGTTGCAGTAGGTGCAGGAGAGATTGCACCGCCGCATGGGCACGATCTGGGCCATTACCGGGTGGCCGGTCGAGGCCAAAGAGCGGCCGACGATGGTCAGCTCGCGGACTTTCCGTCCGGCAGCCTTCAGCCTTTGGACGGGAGTCTGCTTTCTGGGTCCGGTTTGTGCGGCGAGCGTGGACATATCCTTCACTATTCAATCACATGCGGTGGAGCAGGAGCGAGCGGGACGGAGCGAATGGAGCTTTTGCAGGATTGAACGGACAATAGTCAGCATTCGCGAGCCCTTCTGAATGCCACTTTGTCCGTTTAGTTTTTGCGCAACTCTAGCTTCAGGACGAGCTTTCTGATCCCGCGCTGGAAGAATAACCCCCTCCCCCCTGTTTTTTCTATGGTGTTTAATCTCATTCATTCTGCTGCATTTACACGATTGATACCTTGCTAACTCATTCATTTCATGCGGAGAGCCCGTAACCGGTTCTTGCAGTGTGACTTATTACGATTCCAGCGCTACTGCAGCTTCTCCAAATGAAAAAGCCTGGCTGCGATGGCAGTCAAGCTTTTGTATGTCTCTCTATTTCTATTTTAGCTGTTACGGTGAAATTGTCGGCCAAGAAAGGCAGGGTTCAGGGACACAGGGCCTCAGGGCAGCCTCAATCTAGCTGGGGCAGTTGCAGGGATTCGAGATCCTTCTGGAGGTCGTGCATCTGCTTCTGGATTTGCTCCTGCTCCTTCTTCATCTCTTCCTGGAATTCCTGCAGCTTCAGGCTCCTGACGGCACCTTGCGCCTGGGCCGCTGCGAAATCGGCATCGAGGCCGCTCATAGCCTGACTGGTTGCCTCGGCCAGGAGCGCCGGATCGATGGCATTCAGCTGCGCCTCAAATTGCGGAAGGTTTTCCTCAAGTTTGGAGCGGTCGTTATCCCAGTCGAAGTCGGGCATGACGAGCTCGCCCTTGTGTTTGGCGTCGCCCGCCTGAAGGCTGAGGATCTGCTCCTTGCGGTTGCGGACGATCGTGACCTGGACCTGCTTGCCCCGATTGGCGTGGATGGTCTTCGCCCAGGTGTTCAGGGTGGGCACCGCCTCGCCGTTGACTTTGGTGATCACGTCGCCGGCCTTCAGCCCGGCACTGGATGCAGGGCTATTCTCGGCGACCCGCTTGACGAGCAGACCCTGGCCATCCTTGACGCCGAAGTAATCCGCCAGCTGCGAGCCGAGCGGATCGAGCTCTACTCCCAACGACGGCGACCCGAAGGTGAGGGAGCCGAAGAAGCTGTTGCCCGCGCCATGGCCGGAGGGGGCAACGAGTGCATAGGTGGAATCGTCATCGCCGGGATCGGGAACGGTGTGAATCTGGGTCCACGCGTCCTGCTCGATTTTGGCGCGATCCGCGAGCTGCACGTTGATGGTCTGCTGCTGCCCGTCGCGTGAAATCAGCAGAGTGACGGATCGGCCGGGAGGAGTCTCGCGAAGCATGCGGCGCAGTTGTTCGACTCCCTGAACCTGCTGGCTGTTCATCTGCAGGATGACGTCATGCACTCGCAGGCCGACCTTGCCGGCCGGGGCGTCGTGATCGACGACGATGATCTCCGCGCCAGTTGCGTCCTTCAGCTTGAGCGCAGAGGCGCGATCACTATCGATGTCGCGCATTTCAATCCCGAGGTATCCCTGTGAGCTGTGAGCCATGAGCGCCGGGCTCTCGGGCATAAGGGCGAACAATTGCCCGCCGAATACACCCTGCGCAAAGGCCGCTGAGCCCACCACGATTGTGATGGAGCCTAAGGCCGCCACGGAGCTCAGCACGGTGATGGATCTTGTCCTGCCCACTAACCTCGGAAAACGGTTCATGTGAGTGCCTTTCGTCTTTGCTTTGCCGGCTCTTCCTTCTTGCGGGAAGCTTGCCGCCTTACTTTACACCTCCGGGCTGCCGCATCGCCTGAGAGCGGAAGCCCGGACACGACTACTGGACCTGCGGGAGCTGATCGAGCACCTGGCGCGAGACAATACGAATCTGCGGGCTGTCGTCGCGCGCCGCGACCGTATGCAGCACCTCGCGCACGCTGGAGTCGGCCTCTACCGGCTCGAGCACACTGATGGCCTGGGCGCGCACCTCGGGATTGGGATCTTTCATAAGCGCTTCCAGCACGGCGTCACGGACGCGGACATCGTCGGCGACGTAGGGCTGCAGCCCCTCCAGCGCCTTGAGGCGCACGGCCACGCTTTTGTCATAGCGAAGAGCGACCAGTAAAGAGTCGCGGATGGGGCCGTCGTCGCACTGATGCCCGGCGTGACATTCATCGGCCAGCAGCCGTAAGGAGGAGTCGCGTACCCCGGAATTGATCCTGTTGTGCGCGCCCATAAGGAGAAGCTGGCGAATCTGCGGGTCGTCGAGCGAGCCGTGGATTGTCTCAGGCTGAACGCGGTTGTAGGTGACTGCGACGTTTTCCGCTGTTTGGCTCGCGCACGATGCTGCTTATGCTGGCGATGTCCACGGGGCATCGTCCTCCTGCGGCGGCGGCGCGATCACAGCGGTTACCGGGGAGTCGCGCTATGCGCGTGTTCACCAGCGCGATAACCGGAAAAACCGCCCACGGTCAGGCCGGCGACGAGGACTGCGGAAACTGCGACAGGCGCGGCACGCAGACGGCCTGCGCCCTGGTAGAAACGCTGCCAGCCCCGCAGCAGCCAGCTACCGCGGGGCAAGGTGTCGATCACTTCTTCGAGACGCAGGCGGGAGCGTGCGATCAGGTTGGCTGAAGGCTCTTCTACCGGGAGCAGCGCCATGGCCTTGGCCAGCGCCTCAACCGCCTCGACCTCGCGGCGGCAGGCTTCACATCCCAGCAAATGCTGCTCAAGCTGCGGTCCCTGATCATCGGGTAATTCGCCGTATACCGACAGAGCAATGATTTCCTGCGCGGTTTCGCACTTCATCGTTACCTACCTCACTCGCCTCAAAAAAATCGCCGCAGCCCTAAACAGGCCTTAGCGCAGTTCCGCCAGGTTGGCTCTGAGCTTCCTGGTCGCGCGGAAGAGTGTGTTTTTTGCAGTCTCTTCCGTCGTATTCAATATCTCGCCTATCGTTCTCAGCTTGAGTCCCTGAAAGTGTTTCAACTCAAAGACCATGCGTTCGCGGGGAGTAAGCTTATCGAGCGCCTCGCGAATTCGCTCTCCTAAAAACTTCCTGTTCAGCTCCCGGTCTGGATTGGCGCTCGCGCGCTGATCGGAGACGTTGGTGAGCAGATCAATCTCTTCGCCCGACGAGTCGAGCGTAACCGCCTGATCTTCCCGGCGCGACTTGCGGCGACGGAGCAGATCGAGGCACAGATTCGTAACAATGCGATAGATCCAGGTATAGAAAGAGCACTCAAAGCGAAAATTTCCGAGGTACCGATACGCCTTGAGAAACGCTTCCTGGTGGATGTCTTCGGCGTCCTGCTCGGAACCGGTGAGGTGCAGGGCCAGCCTTAACACCGCCTGATCATATTGACGCACGAGAGCGTCAAAGGCTGTGCGCGAACCTTGCTGGGCCTCGCGAATTAATTCGGTTTCGGTGGCGCGCACGCTGGGATCGATCGCCATTCCTGATGAGGATTTTATCTTTGGCGCGGCGCTGGATGGGAGCTGGATGCTGGACGGGGGAAAGATTCGAAGAGAATCAGCGGACATAGAGGTTCCTCAACAGGGCAAACTACCCCTGCGCTGGAGACGAAGAACGGCGGGATTCGTTAGCAGGCGCGGTCAATTTTTCCGCAGGATGGATCGGCTACACTCCGGATATGAACAGCAGAGAAGAAGGCGCCGGACGGCAGCTATGGCCGGAGAGGCCGGCAAAGGACGAGGCCGCGATCATCGCCTATTGCGACGGCGGATCACGCGGCAATCCCGGACCGGCCGGGTACGGGGTGCATATAGAGGATGCGAACGGCGCGACCGTCGGAGAGTTGAGCGAATTCGTAGGCCGGAAGACGAACAATTTTGCTGAGTACTCGGGACTGCTGGCGGCCCTGCAGTTTGCCCTGGACAAGGGGTATCGCAGGCTGAAGGTCGTTTCGGATTCAGAGCTGATGGTCAAGCAGATCAAGGGTCAGTACCGGGTGAACAGCCCGGAGCTGCGTCCGCTCTATGAAGAGGCGAAGGGGAGGATTCGGCAGCTGGACTCATTCCAGATTCAGCATGTGCTGCGGGAAAAGAACCGGCATGCCGACCGGCTGGCGAATGAGGCGATGGATCGCGGAACGGGAAAGAGTCCTGCGGCGTGCCGGAAATCTTTCCGGGACGGTCAGGAATCAGGACAAAGAGCGAAGGATCCGGGGTTTCGTGAAGGGCGGGGTGGTTCATTTTGTGGAGGGAGAACTGCCGGACGGGGTTTTCGTGAAGATTACGCAGGAGCCCCGATAGTCACGACTTTTGGGATCGAGATTTTCTGCGGAGCCGTTCGTACCGGAGCGAGAGCAATCCTTTTGAATAGGCCTTGTTCTCTAGCAGGACGAAGTCACGCTGGGGGAATCCCGCTGGAAAGAGCGGAATGCCTTCGCCGAGCAGGACGGGCACGATGCCAAGGCTGAGCTCGTCGATCAGGTCGGCTTTGAGGAAGTCACGAGCGAGCTCGCCGCCGCCCATCATCCAGATGTTCTTGCCGGGCTGTTTGCGAAGCGCGTTGACGAGGGCTGATGGAGTCTGGCGGGTGAAGATGGCCCCGTGGCGCTCGCCGGCGGGCTGGGATCGCGACATGACGTAGCAGGTCAGCCCATAGCTGGCGATGGTCTCGCCTCCGCTCATTTTGAGCCCGACATCGAGGGTCTTGCGACCCATGATGGCGGTGTCGATAGTCGCGAAGAAGGGAGCCATCGAGTAGTCTCTGGGCATGAAGAGGAAGTCGACGGCGCCGTCGGGGCGGGCGATGTAGCCATCGAGGCTGATGCCGAGACCGAGGACGACCTTGCGCATGGGCGGCAACCTCGCTTGGCTTGCCGGGGTGATCTTACCTCGCCAGCTCAGCTTTGACGATTTCGCTGACCTGACGGCCGTCGGCGCGAAGGCCAGCCGCCTGGATGCGGGCCTGCACAGCCTTCATGGCGGGTCCCATGTTCTTCGGGCCGAGGTCTGTGCCGGAGACGGCCAGCTCCGCAAGCGTCGCCTCGACGAGCTTTCGGAGTTCCTGCTCGGTGGCGGCCTTGGGCATGTAGTTCTCGATCAGCGCGATCTCGGCGGTTTCTTTCGCGGCCAGTTCGGGGCGGTTGCCCTTTGTGAACTGCTCGACGGAATCGCGGCGCTGCTTGATCAGGGTAGTGAGAATCTGGAGCGATTCGGCTTCGTCGAGAGGGGCGCGCTTCTCGATTTCCTTGTTTTTCAGGGCAGTCTTTACCATGCGCAGAGCGGTGGTGCGGTCGCCGTCCCGTGCCTTCATCGCGGCGATGATGTCCTTGTCGATGCGCTCTGCAATGCTTGCGTGCGTCATGTATGACTCCAAACCTTCCATTATAGAAACAAAGCGCGCTCCGCGCCTGCTCAGTAGAATATCGATAGAGGAGACGGAAACGATGATCCGCAAGACACGACTTTTTACCCCCGGTCCGACGCCCCTGCTTCCGGCAGCGCAGTTCGCCATGGCGGCTGCGGATATTCATCACCGCACGGCGGAGTTTCGCGCCCTTTACCAGCGGGTGCTTGATCAGCTAAAGACTTTTGTCGGCACGAAAAACGATGTGCTGCTGCTCGCCTCGTCAGGAACGGGCGCGATGGAGGCAGCGGTGTCGAATCTCACGTCGCCCGGCGACCGGGTACTGGTGCTATCGGCCGGCAAGTTCGGAGAGCGCTGGGTCGCGCTGGCGAATGCCTTCGGCTGCGCGGTAGATGTGGTAAATGCGCCCTATGGGCAGACGTTCTCGCTGGACGAAGTCCGCAAGGCGCTGAAGATTGAGACCCGCGCCGTGTTCATGCAGGCTACGGAGTCGTCGACCGGCGTGCGGCACGACGTACAGGGTGTGGCAGAGCTTCTGAAGAAGGCGGACAGCGGCGCGCTGCTGGTGGTCGACGCCATTACGGGGCTGGGCACGACGCGCTTTGACGTTGACGGCTGGGGAGTGGACGTCATCATCGGCGGGTCGCAGAAGGCAGTGATGATTCCGCCGGGACTCGCTTATCTCGGCGTGAGCGATCGTGCGTGGGAGGCGATGGAGATCTCGCTGAATCCACGGTACTACTTCGATCTCCGCAAGGAGCGAAAGAATGCGCACAAAGGCGAGTCGTCTTACACTCCGGCGGTTGCGCTGATTGCTGGCCTGGGCGCGGCTCTCGACTTTATCGCGGCGCAGGGAGGTGGAGATCTGGCTGCAGGCCGCGATGCCCTGATCGACAATGCAGAGAAATGCGCGGCGATGACGCGCGCCGCTGTAGAGGCAATGGGCCTGGGGCTGTTTGCGCCCAATGCGCCTGCTGCGGCTGCGACGGCAGTGCTGCCGCCAGCCGGAGTGGACTCGGGCGTGATCGTGAAAGAGCTGAAGAACCGCTTCGGCGCAGTCATCACCAATGGACAGGGCGAGATGAAGGGGCAGATCTTCCGCGTGGCCCACATCGGACTCTTCGATTACATGGACACGATCGCCATCGTTGGAGCACTCGAACAGGTCGCGGTATCGACGCTGAAGATTCCGGGATTCGAATTTGGACAGGCGCTGGCCGCTGCGCAGAAAGTGTTCGCCGGTCTTCCGGTAGGAAGCAACGCGGAACTGGTTGAGACAGTCGCAGCGCGATAAGCGCCACACATAGAGGAGCAAGGATGAAGATCGTTTTGGCGGAGAAGGTTTCTCCGGCTACGCTGGCTGTGTTTCAAACCGAGCCCGGCTGGCAGATTGTCACTCATGATCAGATAAAGAACGGCCTGGCCGCGGAGATTGCCGATGCTGACGGACTGGTAGTTCGGTCAGCAGTTCAGGTTGATGATGCGCTGATGGCATCGGCGCCGAAGCTACGGGTGATTGGCCGGGCAGGGGTGGGAGTGGACAACATCGATGCTGAGGCGGCCACCCGGCGCGGCATCGTGGTGATGAACACTCCGGGCGCGAACGCCATCGCGGTGGCTGAGCTTACGCTGGGCATGATGCTCGCCCTGGCGCGGCAACTGCCAAAAGCGAATTCAACCATGCACTCCGGCAAGTGGGAGAAGAAGTCTCTGCAGGGAGTGGAACTGCGCGGCAAGAAGCTCGGGGTGCTGGGGCTGGGGCGCATTGGGCTTGAGGTGGCGCGGCGGGCTCGCGGCTTTCGGGATGGAAGTGATCGGGCACGATCCGTTCGTGTCGGCCTCGATTGCGCGAGAGAATGCGATCCAGCTTGTCTCTACCGATGAGCTGTTTCAACAGTCCGATTACCTGACGCTGCACGTCGGGCTTACTCCGCAGACGACGGGAATCATCAATGAGGAAACGATCGCGAAGATGAAGAAGGGCGTGCGCATCGTGAACTGCGCGCGTGGTGAGTTGATCGTCGAAGAGGCGCTGGCCGAAGCTCTCAAGAGCGGTCAGGTTGGCGGGGCGGCGCTTGATGTTTTCCATAAGGAGCCGCTGAAAGACTCGCCATTTTTTGCGCTCGAGAATGTTATCCTCACGCCGCACATTGCCGGGTCGACCGCCGAGGCGCAGGAGGCGGTGGGCGTGCAGATTGCGCTCCAGGTTCGCGAGTATCTGAAGCTGGGCGTTGTGCAGAATGCGGTGAATCTTCCTTCGCTATCGCACGAGGAGTATCTGGAGCTCGCGCCTTACATTACTCTTGCCGATCGCCTGGGGACGTTCCTGGCGCAATTC
The DNA here is from genome assembly GCA_963725225.1 of uncultured Acidobacteriaceae bacterium. Lineage (GTDB taxonomy): Bacteria > Acidobacteriota > Terriglobia > Terriglobales > Acidobacteriaceae > Silvibacterium. The sequence continues at coordinate 321,098 of CAVRXY010000036.1, read as the reverse complement.
CCACAGGGAAGCTTCGAGAGCATCAACGTCTCTTACAACGGACGTATCTCCGAAGCCAAGACGGACCTTATCCGCAACAGCGCGATCGAGGGAATTCTGGGGCACGCCGAGGGTGTCAATCGCATCAATGCCGCTTCCGTCGCCCAGGAGCGCGGAATCCGCATATTCGAGGAGAAGAAGCCGAGCGCTTCGGGCGGCGCGGGCAATGTGCTCAAGCTCAGCATCCACACGCAGGCCGGTGATGTAACCGCCAGCGGTACGGTGCTCCATGGTTCGTCCGCGCGATTGCTAAGTCTCAATGGCATCGACATCGAAGCTCCCCTGGAAGGTACGGTGCTGACCATCCGCAACCAGGACGTTCCCGGTGTGATCGGACGCGTAGGCACAATCCTCGGAGATCACAAAATCAACATTGCGAACTTCGCACTGGGCCGCGCAAACCAAGGCCATCACGTGCCGCATGGAACCGCGCTGGCGGTGGTTCAGGTGGACGGAGAAGTGACGGAAGCGGTTCTCAAGGCGCTTCGCGGCGTAGAGGCCATCACAGAGGTGCACGAAGCCAGTCTCGGAGAGAAGCTTCAGCCCGTATCGGTAGAATAGTATTTGTAGTTCTTGAGGAGTGTATTCAACCTTGCCGCTTTACGAATACCGCTGCAAACAATGCGGTCATCAGTTTGAGAAGATTCAGAGCTTCAGCGCGCCGGAAGAGAAAGAGTGTCCGGTCTGCCATGGCGAAGTCGAACGGCTTATCTCCGCGCCCGCGATCCAGTTCAAGGGCGCCGGGCTGGTATGTGAACGACTACGCCGCCAAGGGATCCAAGTCGGCTTCGAAATCCGGCGACTCTGGAAGCGGCTCTGAAAAGCCAGCGGCGTCTTCTTCGGACGGGTCCGGCAATTCAGGTTCGGGCAAGTCAGCTTCGGATTCATCGTCGAGCTCGGGAAACAGTTCCGGCTCCACTTCAGGAGCCGGAGCTACGTCTGCATCAAGCAAGAGCGAATAGGCGCTCGTTGAGTCCGCGCTCAGGACTTCGACGATTTCTTTGGCACCTTCGCGCCTGATTTGCGCGCTTCCGACAGGCCAATGGCGATGGCCTGTTTCCGGCTGGTGACTTTCTTTCCGCTGCGGCCGGACTTCAACGTTCCTTTCTTCATCGCCTTCATTTCGCGCTCTACCGATTTCCCGGCTTTCGGGCTGTATTTCCTGCCGCTCGACTTCTTGGCCGAGCTCGATTTTTTCGCTGAACTCTTCTTGCTCGCACTCTTCTTGGTCGCGGCCTTCTTAGTTGCGCTACCTTTCTTCGCACTGGACTTCTTGGCCGACGACTTCTTGGTACTGGATTTCCTGGATGGCATGCTAACTTTCCTCCATTCACATGGGAAGCTGATGAACCTGCAAAAGTTGTCAGCGTCGTTCAGCCGAACTACGGCTTTTTGAGCGACGCCATATCAATCACAAAGCGATATTTCACATCGGCTTTGATCACGCGTTCGAATGCATCGTTGATTTGCTGGATGGGAATCACTTCGACATCGGACACGATGTTGTGATCGGCGCAGTAGTCGAGCATCTCCTGCGTCTCCGCCATGCCTCCGATGATCGATCCAGATAGATGACGCCGTTTAAAGATGAGATTGCCCATGAATATAGTCGGAGGCTGATCGGGCAGGCCCACCTGGCAATACGCAGCGTCACGCTTGAGCAGAGGCAGATAGGAATTCAGGTCGTGCACGGCAGAAACGGTGTCGAGAATGAAGTCGAAGCTGTTTGCCTCTTTCTTCATTGCGTCGGCGTCGTTCGACAGAACCACCTCGTCGGCGCCCAGGCGCTTCGCGTCTGCAATCTTAGAGGGAGAAGTTGTGAACTGGGTAACGTGCGCACCGAAGGAGTGAGCAAATTTCAGCCCCATGTGTCCGAGTCCGCCCAGACCGACGACACCCACCTTCATACCCGGACCGACCTTCCAGTGACGAAGCGGCGAGTAGGTGGTGATTCCCGCGCACAGCAGCGGAGCAACTCCGGCGGGGTTAAGCTTCGTCGAGACACTATGCACAAAGTGCTCGTCGGTGACGATGGTGTTGGAATAGCCGCCGTAGGTCAGATCGCCGTACTTGTCCTTCACTCCGTAGGTGAGCGTAGCGCCGACTTCGCAGTACTGCTCTTCTCCCGCTTTGCAGCTGGAACAGTTGCGGCAGGAGTCGACAATCACTCCCACTCCGACGCGATCGCCCACCTTGAACTTCGTCACGTGGGGGCCGATCGCACTTACGCTTCCGACAATCTCATGCCCGGGGACCATGGGGTAGACCGCGTTTCCCCATTCGTTGCGTGTGGAGTGGATGTCGGAATGACAGACGCCGCAGTATTCAATCTTGACGGTGACGTCGCGCTCTTTCGGGTCGCGGCGGCTGAAACTGAACGGCGCAAGAGGCGTCGTGGATTGCTGCGCAGCGTATCCCCAGGATTGCGTCATGTAGTTTGCTCCTTGAAAGAAGTGCAAGAGAAATCGTAAATCGGCTGAGTCAAATGCGAGTGAACTGCACGGCGGTGAGAAGCCAAGCGGAACTACTATGCTATCGCTTAGCTTTACAAGGATGCAACGCAGGCGCGATGCTTAAAGCAAAACCAGAGATGGTGTGCCACTCCGAGTTCACACCACGTCGCCGCTCCCTGATGGTCGCGTCGACTTGAGGGTTGCGGTTTCGGGACACGGCTTCTCTGGTTTTGCGATAGGAAGCAGTGAAGACAGCAATCAGCGTATCCAAAGAAGATTATCTGAAGGCCGTGCTCGAGGCCGAGAGCGAGGGGCAGACCGTCATCTCGGCGACGCTGGCCCATTGGCTTGGGGTGACGCCGCCGGCGGTGTCGATGGCGGTTCGCAGGCTGAAGCGCGATGGCTTCCTCGAGGTGAAGCCGGACGGAGTGGTGCGGCTGACAGCGAAGGGCAGACAGACGGCGCACAGGACTGCGCTGCGTCATCATCTGATCGAACGCATGCTCTCGGAGATGTTCGGCATGCCCTGGTATGAGGTTCACGATGAGGCTGAACGGCTGGAGCATGCAGTGTCACCGGCCTTCGAGGCTCGGCTGCTGGAGAGGCTCGGCGCGCAGGGACTGTGTCCTCACGGAAACGCTGTTCTGCCTGAGAATCCCGCCAGGCGTGCGAAGCGCGGATTGCGGACGCTTGCCGACGGCGCGGAGGATGCCGAGTATACGGTGGCGAGCCTATACGAACGCGATCCCCGGCTGCTGCGCTTTCTGCATGAAACCGGGATCGAGCCGGGAGGAACGGTGCGCGTGCTGAAGAGAAACTACGACCAGACGCTGAGCATCGAAACTCCGACGGGCGCGTTCGCGCTGGGCGCGCCGGCGGCGGAAAAGGTCTGGGTGAAGCCGCGGTCGCAGAACGGCACGGGCAGGACGAAGCGCCGGGGCTAGGGATCGCTGCCGGGCTGCGCATCTTCGGGCAAGTTTCTCCACCTAATGATGGATATTTTTCTCCGTCGCGCGATGTGTAGTATTCGGACAGAAATGCGAACCTTCCGCCGGCGAGCCGCGAGGAGCACAGTATCAAGAGGTGGCGTACTCGGATTTGCGCTGCTTTTTGTAACCGCCGCTGCTCTTGGTCTGGATCCGCACCAGAGTCTCAAGCATTACGGCTACCAGTCGTGGCAGACGGACAGCGGATTACCTCAGAACACTGTGCATGCGGTGCTGCAAACGCGGGATGGATTTATCTGGCTTGCCACTGAGGCAGGCCTGGTGCGCTTCGACTCGGTAAAGTTCACGGTTTATACGCACAAAGACACTCCGCAACTGGGAAGCGATGTTATTTACGGTCTTCTGGAAGACCGGTCGGGCGCGCTGTGGATCGCAACGTCGAACGGCGTGACACGCTACCGGAACGGGAGCTTCGAGGCGGTGCTGGAGAAGGGCGCATCGTCAGCGGATGCGGCGTGGTCGCTGCACGAAGATCCCAGCGGTGCAGTATGGGTGCTCACCGCGGGCGGGCTCGCACGGTTCGACGGGCAGCGGATGATCGCGATCGCGGGGATTCCGGCGTTAAGCGACGGCAGCCGGATGATCGATGGCGCGTATGGCGATCTCTGGCTGGCCACATCGAGTGGGCTCTATCACGCGAATTGGGGCGAGCCGCGACGATTCAGGCCCGCAGGGCAAGCGGCCGCTGTCCAGGCCATGGCTCTGGACAAGACCGGTCGCGTCTGGGCGGGCATGCCGAACGGCGTTGAGGTGTGCGGGGCGGAGAAGTGCGAGTCATTCAAGCTGCCGGGAACTGGGTCGACGGCACGGAACGTGTCTGCGCTGGCTGCGGATGCAACCGGTGCAATGTGGATCGGCACAGATGCCGGACTGCTTCGCTACGACGGCACGCGGACGTCGATCTACAGCAGGCGCGAGGGGCTGCCGTCGGATCTGGTGCAGTTGCTGGTATGCGACCGGGAAGGCGCGGTGTGGGTGGGCACCGGCGGCGGCATTGCTCGCGTGTTCGATGGGAAGATCGAAGCATTTACGCCGAGGGAAGGATTCTCGAGCAACGCGGTGCTTTCGATTCTCGAGGATCGCGAGGGGAATCTCTGGCTGGGAACGGAGTCCGGGGGCGTGGATATATTGCGGGATCGCGCGTTTACCACGTACACGGCGCAGGACGGGATCTCGGACGATCACATTCGCTCGGTTTACCAGGACCAACGGGGAACGGTGTGGCTGGGCACAAGTGGCGGCGGCCTTGATCGGAGAGACAAAGATGGCTTCGTCGCGCTGACGACCGCCAATGGGCTCTCGAGCAACGTGGTGCTTTCGATTGCCAGCGCGCCTGACGGCGATCTATGGCTGGGCACTCCGGACGGGCTGGACCGCATACGCAACGGGAAGGTGACGGCGTTCACTTCGGCGGATGGATTGGCGGATGACTTTCGTGCGCTCGCTCTATTTCGACAGGCAGGGCTCGCTGTGGATCGGGACGCGACGCGGCCTCTCGGAACTGAAGGACGGAAAATTCACGACGTATTCGGCGCTCGACGGTCTGGGCAGCGATCTTGTGGGCTCGATTCTGCAGTCGCGGGATGGCTCGATGTGGATCAGCACGCTGGGCGGGCTGACGCGCCTGCAGAACGGGCAGTTCAGGAACTTTACGGAGAAGGACGGACTCTCCGATCACACCATTACCGCGCTGCACGAGGATGCGGACGGAACTCTCTGGATCGGAACCATGGGCGGCGGCCTGAACCGCTGGCGCAACGGAGTTTTCCGCGCAATCACATCGAAAGGCGCGGCGCTGCCGGAGACCATCTACGGAATTCTCGAAGATGCTTCCGGCAAACTCTGGGTGAGCTCGAACCAGGGGATCTTCTGCGCCAGCCGAGACGAGCTGAACCGCTATGCTGATGGCGCGGCACCGAAGGTGGCGGTGATGTCATACGGCGTTGCCGATGGGATGAAGGTAAGCGAGGCGAGCAGCGGTGGTCATCCGGCGGCGTGGCGGATGGACGATGGAGAGCTCTGGTTTGCAACATTGAAGGGTGCGGCGACGGTCGATCCCGCGCACCTGGCAATGAATCGTGTGCCGCCGCTGGTGAACATCGAACAGGTGAGCGTGGATGACCAGGCGGAGAAGACGAACGGCGCGATCTCGATTCGTCCAGGCGGCCGGCGCTTCGCATTCGAATACACCGCGCTCAGCTTTGCGGCTCCGCAGAAGGTGCGCTTTAGGTACAAGCTGGAGGGCTTCGACCACGGATGGATTGATGCGGGCACGCTGCGCACGGCGTATTACACAAACCTGCCGCCCGGCCGCTACACGTTCCAGGTGCTGGCCTGCAACAACGACGGCGTATGGAGCAAGGCGCCAGCGTCGGTCTCGCTGCGGCTGGAGCCATACTTCTACCAGACGATCTGGTTCTATGTGTTGCTGGTATCGGCTGCCGCACTCATCTGGTATATGGCGTATCGCTGGCAGATGCGGCAAGTAGAATCTAGATTCCGCGCGGTAATGGCCGAACGCAATCGTATTGCTCGCGAGATTCATGACACGCTTGCGCAGGGATTCGTGGCGGTATCGGTCCAGCTACAGATTGTTTCCCGCCTGCTCGGCAGCTCGACCGATGCGGCAAAGCAGCATCTCGGGCAGGCACAGGAACTGGTGAAACACGGGTTGGAAGACGCGCGCAATGCCATCTGGGAGCTTCGTTCACAGAGCGCGGAGAACCAGGACCTGGCGGCACAGCTGGCAAAAATGGCTGATCGTGTGACCGCGGGCACAGAAATCCGGACCGAGGTGCGCGTGAATGGGGTGTATCGCCCGCTGCGGGAGCGCGTGGAAGACGAGCTGATGCGTATCGCGCAGGAAGCAGTCACCAATGCCGTTCGGCATGCCGAAGCGAAGCGGGTTGAGATTCAACTGAAGTTCTCGACCGCGGGCGTGGTGCTGACCGTGCAGGACAACGGGCGTGGATTTTCCGGCGAACCGCCGTCGACGCGAGACGGACATTACGGAATTGCCGGAATGCAAGAGCGCGCACAGGAGATTGGCGGCACGCTCACGGTGAGCAGCGAAGAAGGCCGCGGTACGCAGGTCCGAGTAGAAGTGGCGATGGATGAAGGAGAGGCATGAGTGAACCGATTCGTATCATGGTCGTCGATGACCATACGGTAGTGCGCCAGGGGCTGGTTGCGCTGTTGAATACCGTTCCGGATTTGAGCGTAATTGCAGAAGCCGCCGATGGCCAGGAAGCTATCGAGGCACATCGCAAATACAAGCCGGACATCACGCTGATGGATCTGCGTCTGCCAAAGGTTGGGGGCGCAGATGCGATTTCGCAGATCCGGCAGGAGTCGCCGACGGCTCGCATCATCGTGCTCACGACCTTTGACGGCGACGAAGACATTTATCGCGCGCTGCAGGCCGGAGCCAAGGGCTATCTGCTGAAAGGCACGGACGCGGACGAACTCACGGCGGCGATCCGATCGGTCTACGCAGGCAAGTCGAAGATACCTGCCTTCGTCGCGGAGAAGCTGGCTGAGCGGATGGGCGGTCACGCTCTGACCACGCGTGAGCTGGAGGTGCTGAAGCGGATTGTCGCCGGACGCAGCAACAAGGAGATCGCGAGCGACCTGCACATCTCCGAAGCTACGGTGAAGACTCATATCAACAGCCTGCTGAGCAAACTTGGAGTAAACGATCGCACCCAGGCGGCCACCAGCGCGCTGCAGCGCGGCATCGTTCACCTCGACTAGGAGCAGTTCAATGAGAAACCTGATCTGGAGATCGTGCGGTCTTGCCGTTCTCTTCTGCTGTTCATTGGCACTCGCGGCGCAAGGGGCAAAGTCGTCCGGCTGGCATGCGGCAACCGAGGTCGAGTTGAAGAATCTGTTGCCTGCCCGCGCACCCGTGCAGCAGGAGCGCATTGAGACAGAGATGCGAACCGCCTCCGGCATCACGGACGGGCGTGGCAAATTCATCGCCGGTGTTGTGCTGATCACCGCGGGCTACTCCGCGGATGGCAAGTACTCCCACTATTTCGTGACCCAGGTGCCGTTGAAGATCGGTAATTTTCAGCTCGCTCCGGGCGCCTACGTTATTGGCTGGCAGCATATCGAAGACGGGCTGAATGTGAAGTTCTATGAAGCAGCCTCGGGCAAGTTGCTGGGCTCAGTGGAAGCGAACTTGAATCCGGCAATTACTAGGGTAGAATCATTTCGCATCTGGCCGCCGGGAGAGCATTCCGTCATGCAGATTGGGCGGTTCACGTTCAGCTATCAGATTGGAGAGTAGGTTTGACGCCGGCTACCGCGAAGCCTGAGACGACACAGACACCGAAGCTCCGCAAGCTGCTCGCCGCGCTGGAGGGTAACTGGCAGGCGGAGATGAGCGGCTACCACACCTATCAGAACTCTCTCGGAACGCGACCATGATCCTATCCGCAAGCAGACGCTGATGCACATGGCGGACGCGGAGGCACAGCACGCCGCCCTGTGGGAGAAACGCATTCTTGAACTGGGCGGCAAGCAGCCGCAGTATCGCGGAAAATCGACTGGCGACGCCGACAGTCTCGTGAATCGTATGGGAGGACAGCGCATGGCCCTCAGGCGGCTCGAGATTGATGAGAGCCGCGCCATTGCACTGTACGGCCAGCAATTGAAGGAGCTGGATGACGAGCCAAGCCTCGCGGCTCTGCGCCAGGTTATCGAAGAAGAGCGTGAGCACTACCAGGAACTCAGCAGCCTGATCCGCCAGAGGTATCCTGCGCAAGGCGGTTCCGGAGGACGCCTCGAAGGCACAGGCCCTGCTTGACGAACTGCTCGCCCGGCGCAACGGAGGCGGAACAGGAAGACAGACGGCGGGCTGGATCGGCGACGCCATCTATGGCGTCAACGACGGACTCGGGGCGATCTTCGGCATCGTCTCCGGCGTCTCTGGAGCGACGCAGGGCGCCAGCAAATACGTGCTCATGGCAGGGACTCGCAGGCATGATCGCCAGCGCGCTCTCGATGGGTTCGGGAGCTTATCTCGCCGCCAAGAGCGAGCGCGAGATCTACGAGGCCGAAGTGGCGCGCGAGCGTGACGCCATCGAGATGAACGGCCCTGAGGCGCGCGAGCTTCTCTCGCTGTACTACCAGGTCAAGGGACTGCCCGAGGACGACGCCGACCGAGTCGTCGAGCACATTGCGCAGGACAAGGACCAGCTGCTGCGAGCTCTTGCGTCGGAGCGGCTCAAATCGAGCGAAGAGGCGCTGCGCGATCCGATGACCTCGGCTTTTTCGGGAGCAATTTCCACCGCAGTTGGCGCGTTTATTCCGATCATTCCGTTCTTCTTTCTCAACGGATATCCAGCCATTATCGCGTCCGCAGTCATATCGCTCGTAGCCCATTTCGCAGTGGGAGCGGCAAAGTCGCTGATCACGATACGCTCCTGGTGGGCCAGCGGCACCGAGATGACACTGGTCGGCGCGGTGGAGGGTCTGGTCACGTACGTGATCGGCATCGGATTGGGCAGAGTGGGCGCGTAGGTTCTTCCCACGTCCGAGAATCCGGACCCTTCGGCTTTGTTCAGGGCAGGCTGTGGGGCACCCGACTCTAGTAATCGATTAAGGCTGCGGCAGCACCAGCACTTCGACTCCTGAAGCTGCATCTCCTGAGTGGAAGACCGTCTCGGTCGCGGACTTGAAGTCCGAAGGGCTGGCGTTCGGGATGTCGGTAAAGGTTTGCGGATTGCGGTCCACCAGCGGGAACCACGAGCTTTGCACCTGCACCATGATGCGGTGCCCTCTGCGGAATGTGTGATCCAGGTCGGGCATGGTGAAATCCACTTCGGCCATCTTGCCGGGTGCAAACGCCTCGGGCTTCTCCCAGCTGTTGCGGAACTTTCCGCGCATCGGCTCACCGCGAAGAAGCTGCTGGTAACCTCCCATGCGCAGCGCAGGCGTATCGATCACTCGCTTGCCCGTCGCGCTGCCTGTGTCCGGGTCGGGATAGTCATTCGGGTAGACATCGATCAGCTTCACCACGAAATCGGAATCTGTGCCCGTGGTCGCGACTTTCAGCTTGGGAGAGATGGGACCGGCAATCGTGACGTCTTCCGTCAGCGGGTCGGACTCGTAGACGAGCACGTCGGTCCGTGTCGCGGCGAATCGCTGGTCATCGACCATGTAGCGTTGTGGAACCGTGTCGGTTACATATCCGACGAAGGGTACGGGATGCGCTGGATCGCTGACATAGGAATCTGAACCTTCGCCCGCCGCCGGGGGATCGAACGACAGCTTGCCGCCGGAGTGGAAGTACAGCATGCGCGGCTTGGCCTGCGCCGGCGGCCACGAATCATACTTGCGCCACACATTCGTGCCGGTTTCGAATACGTAGGCTTCCGGCATCTGCGCGCCCTTGTCCTTGAGATAGTACTCGAAGAACGGGAACTGGATGTTCTTGCGGAAATACTCGCTGGTCTTCGAGTTGAAGTGCACGTCTCCGAGATGGTCGCCATCGTTGCGGGCCCAGCCGCCGTGCACCCAGGGGCCTTCGACGATGGTGTTTACGGTGCCGGGATTGTTCTTCTCGATGGCGTAGTAGGTGCGCATCGGCCCGGAGAGGTCTTCGGCATCGAACCATCCTCCGACCGTCAGCACGGCGCAGTGGATGTTCTTCATGTGCTGCGAAAGGTCGCGCGCTTTCCAGTAGTCGTCGTAGGTGGTGTGGTACATCTGGTCGTTGAAGAGCGGATTGGTGCCCTTCAGGTAGTTCTTGTCCAGGTTCGAAGTGGGACCGGCCTTCAGGTAAAACTCGTAACCGTTGGGAGTGCCGAAATCGAATGGAACGGAACGTACGGGAAGCGTCGGGTTTTCCTGCGGCCTGAAGTAGACATAGAAGCCGAAGTTCGCGTCGAGCATGAACGCCCCGCCGTGGTAGGCGTCGTCTCCCATGAACAGGTTTGTCATGGGCGCCTGTGGAGAAGCCGCCTTGAGCGCGGGGTGGGAATCGATAATGCTGGCCGACGTATAGAAGCCCGGGTACGAAATCCCCCATATTCCCACGCGGCCGTTGTTGTTTGGCACGTGCTTCAAAAGAAAGTCGATGGTGTCGGAGGTGTCGGAACTGTCGTCCACGTCCTTCGACGACTTCTTCACGTCGATGTGCGGCCGCATCTCGACGAAAGTGCCCTCGGACATGTAGCGCCCGCGCACGTCCTGATAGACGAAGATGTAGCCGGCCTTCTCGAATTCATCCGAGGGGCCGAGACGCTTGGGATACTGGTCGACTCCGTAGGGGCCCACGCTGTAAGGGGTGCGGTCCATCAGGAAGGGATACGCCTGCGAGGCGTCCTTTGGAACATAGACGGCGGTGAAGAGGTGTACGCCGTCACGCATGGGAATGCGGTACTCGTACTTCGTGTAGTGTGCCTTGACGTAGTCTTCTTCGGGCGCTGTTTTCTCCTGCGCATGGACGGACGCCGCCACCAGCACGGCAATGGAAAGACAAAAGATTCCTGCAGTCTTCATCAAGAAAGCATCCTTATGGATCGGTGTAGGCAGTGTATCGAAAAAGCTTTGCAAAACGGACCGGGAATATCTACTTCTGTAATCCGGCGTAATAGTCCTGCAGGACGAAGAAGGCCTTCTTCTTCACGCCCTGGTCGGAGAGGAAGCCCTTGCGGTTGTATCCGTCCTGGATTCCGGGCAGAAGACGCGTCGGCGAGCGAAAGTCCATCAGCACCCACGGGGTTATGCCTCGCAGGAACGGCATATCGCGAAACATAATGAACTGCTCTTTGAGTATTTCCGCCTGATATTCCTCGGTGAAGCGCTGATCTGCGGGACCGTGAAGGCCGGCTTTGGCTCCGCCGCCAAATTCGCTGATGATCACCGGCTTGTGCATCGGATCTTCCCACTTGTAAGAAGGCGCGTCGTCGGGCTTGCCCGTGTACCAGCCGATGTATTCGTTGTAACCGAGCACATCGAGGTCGGCTCCGAGCGGGTCGTTGAGGATGGCGGTTTTGTTATGGATGGGCGTGAGCATTGCCGACGTGATCAGTCGCGTGGGGTCCTGCTGGCGCGCCTCGGCGGCGAGTTTGCCGATGAACGCCGTGCGGGCATCGCTGACCGGCGTTTCGTTGGACATCGACCAGAGGATCACCGACGCCTTGTTGCGATCGCGCCGTATCATCTCGTCAAGCTGCTGCTTCGCAATGTCGTAGGTGTGCTGATTCGTCCAGTCGATGGACCAGTACACGGGGATCTCTGACCAGACGAGGAGGCCCAACTTGTCGGCGAGGCGCGTCATGTGCTCATCGTGCGGATAGTGCGCCAGCCGGACAAAATTGCAGTGCAGCTCCTTTGCCCAGCCCAGCAGCGTGCTCGCGTCCTGCTCTGACCAGGCGCGGCCGGAACGATAGGGGGCCTCGGCATGAATGTTCACTCCGCGCAGAAAGATCGACTTGCCATTGAGCAGAATCTCGTCTCCCTGCACTTCGATGGTGCGGAAGCCGACGTCATCGGTCAGGTGATCGTCACCGGCTGTGAACTCGACTTTGTAAAGGCGGGGATTCTCGGGAGACCAGCGTTCCAGGCCCTCAGGGCGAACGGAGAACTTCGCAAGGCCATCGTCGCCAACGGCAGCGGTCTGATCCACATGCAGAGCGGGTATCCGAACCGTCGCCTTCATGCCAGCGGTTGCGCCGGTTACGTGAACCTCACCTTCAATGTCGCCGCTCTTCGTCAGGTGAAGAGACTCGTCATCGATGAACGTCTCAGGCACCTCGACGATTGATACCTCGCGCGTCAGGCCGCCATAGTTCCACCAGTCTCTCTTGATGGTCGGCACGCGGTCGAGAGCACGCGCGTTTTCGACGGCAATGACGACGGAATTTGTGCCGTCCTTCACTGCGCTGGTGATGTCGCAGTCGAACGGCGTGTATCCGCCTTCGTGATCGCACACGTGCACATCGTTTACAAAGGCGTGGGCTGCATAATTCGCGGCGCCAATGTGCAGGAAGACTCGCGTGTGGGCCTTCGGATGGAAGTCGAACTCGCGCTCGTACCAAAGCAGCCCTTCGTAGTAGAGCAGTTCGGGCTTCTGCGTGTTCCAGTCGCCGGGAACCTTGATTGTCGGTGACTTCGCGAAGTCGTATTCGGCAAACGGGCCGCCGGGAGTGTAGTGCAGATCGCGCGCATAGCCGCGCGTACTGGGCACATCGCTGTTGGAGGTGCTCGATCCCCAGCCGGCGTGGTAGGGATCGATGATGTAGTGCCAGTCGCCATTCAGACTCATCGACGGCCGATGGTCCACATCGACAAGAAGCAGAGGCGGGAGAAGCGTTGTCGGCTGTTGTGCGATAGCAGTGAGGGCAGAAAAGGCGAGCGCGAGGAGGATGGCAGCACGGCGCATGTTGACCATACTAAACCTGCGGTTTTTGGGCCTGGTTACTTTTTCGGCGGGTCCATCGAGGCGCGGAAGCGATTGGCACGCTCGAATTCGTCGCGCAGTTCCGGAGTTCTGAGATTCTCGCGCAGGTGGGCCAGGCGCTGTTCAAGAGCCAGGAGGGATGCAGCGACGGCTTCGGTGTTGGTATGCGCGATGTCGCGCCACATCGAGAAGGGACTCGCGCCGAGGCGCGTCATCTCGCGAAGAGCGCGGCCACCGATCGGCAGCACCTCGTCCTTGACCGGAAACTCATCTTCGAGCAGTGCGCTCAGCGCGGTCGAAAGATACTGCGGCAGATGGCTCACCCACGCGCACAGAACATCGTGACGCTCCGGGTCGAGATCGAGCACGCGGCAGCCGAATTTCTCCGTCCAGCCGCGCCATTCATCGGCAATAGCCCGCGATGAGGGATGCATGGCGCGAGACTCTGCCGTTTCAGTAAACAACCATGCCGCGCCGTTGAAGAGTTCGCCGTCCGCGTTTGCCGCGCCGCTCACTTCCTTGCCGGCCATGGGATGCCCGGCGAGAAATCCCGCCGTGTGCACCAGGTTGTAGCTGCCCAGCGCGTGCTCGCAGATAGCGCCTTTCACGCTGCCTACATCGGTAACAAGCTGCCCGGATTGCAGCACAGGCCGCAGCCGGTCGAGCCATTCGAGGATGGTGAAAACCGGGCCGCTGAGCAGGATGAGCTGGCTCGCGCGCGCCGTACTGATCGGGTCCGCCGCGGCGGAATCGATTGCGCCTATGGATTGAGCGGCCGCGATCTCGGACGGAGACGGGTCCCATCCGATGATGCTGCCTGCGTATCCATGTGAGCGCAGCGCCAGCCCGACGGAGGCTCCAATGAGCCCCGTGCCGAGGATGGCGATGCGCTCAATCGGCATGCGGATTAGACGGCGACGCCGACCGGCTGGGAGATGCTGCGGCCGACTGCCGGAGCGATAATGCGCAGCTCGTCCATGAGCTTCGCAAACTGTTCCGGAAAGAGCGATTGCGCGCCATCGGAAATGGCCTTATCGGGGTTGGGATGCACCTCGATCAGGAGCCCGTCGCCACCCGCCGCGACCGTTGCGCGCGCCATCTGCGGAACCATGTCGCGACGGCCCGTGCCGTGGGAGGGGTCGCCGACGATCGGCAGGTGCGAGAGCTTTTTGATGACCGGGATGGCCGAAATGTCCATGGTGTTGCGGGTGTAGGTCTCGAAGGTACGGATGCCGCGCTCGCAGAGGATGACGTCGTAGTTGCCGCCGGACGAGGATGTACTCGGCGGAGAGCAGCAGCTCTTCGATCGTCGCGGCGATGCCGCGCTTGAGCAGCACCGGCTTGCGCACCAGGCCGAGTTCGCGCAGCAGGTTGAAGTTCTGCATGTTGCGCGCGCCCACCTGGAAGCAATCGATGTAGGGCAGCATCAGCTCGATCTGGGAAATCTCCATGACCTCGCTGATGATGAGCAGGCCGGTTGCGTCACCGACTTCGCGCAGCAGCTTGAGGCCGGCGAGTCCCATGCCCTGGAAGGAATATGGCGAGCTGCGCGGCTTGAATGCGCCTCCGCGAAGAAACTTCGCGCCGGCCGCCTTGACCTGCGCGGCGACGGTGAATATCTGGTCGCGGCTTTCGATGGAGCAGGGGCCGGCCATGACGATGACTTCTTCCCCGCCAACGGCGACGCCGTTGGGAAACTGGACGATGGTGCCTTCGGGACGGAAGCCGCGCCCGGCGAGTTTGTAAGGCGAAGAGATGCGAACGACTTCGGCCACGCCGGCCAGCAATTCGAAATCCTTGTGATCGAACTGAGCCGGGAGTGCCTACACCGGCCAGTATGGTTTGCACAGCTCCGGTAGTTCGGTGAACATTGAATCCGATTTCGACCATCCGCTCGACAACGGCCTGTATCTGGTCGTCGGTGGCTCTTTCCTGCATTGCAACTATCATGGTTACTTTTCCTGTCCTGCGCGGCTCGAGCGCGCCTGGTTACTCTCCGCTCCTGGTGGTGGTCGAACTGCCCTTGGACGACGCCAATTCTTCGCGCTGCAGCGCACGCATCACGTCGATGATGCGTTCGTAAATGTGCGTCAACTCGATATCGGGAAGCGGTCCGCGATTGGCCGCCCGCACATTCTCGAAGATGACGCGCTCGCGATTGGGTTCGTATATAGGCATCGAAGTGTTGCGCTTGAGCTTGCCGATCGCCTGCGCGGCCTCGGCGCGCTCGCTGATCAGCGCAACGATCTGCCGGTCGAGCTCGTCGATTTTGCGTCGCCAGTCTTCGATTTCCATGCAATCCCCTATGTCCGGCGCGCCTTCAGGGCACGTCCTCGTTTTGAGTCCGCAGCAAACGATGAAATTAATGGGCCTGCAGAACCGGTGTTCGCAGACCCTTGATAAATCGCGCGATGGAACTGGGCGCTTCTTCGGGCGCGCCTCGCTCAACATCCTCTTCAACTATGCGCACCAACGCGCTACCGATCACCGCCGCATCCGCGAACTCGCCGACGGCGGCAAAGTGCTCGGCATTGGAAATGCCAAATCCCACCGCTATGGGCAGATCAGTGAAACGGCGCAGGCGCGAGACCAGACTCTTCGCATCGGTTGCGAGCGATTGCTGTGTGCCGGTGATGCCGGTTCGCGATATCGCATACACAAATCCTCGGGACACGGCTGCGATGCGCTGCAGGCGCTCGTCGGGGCTGGTCGGGGCGGCAAGGAATATCGGCAGGAGATGATGGCGTTCAAGGTGGGAGAGATATTCGGTGGCTTCCTCGACAATCATGTCGGTCACGAGCACACCATCCACACCGGCTTTTTCAGCGGCATCACAGAAGCGCTCGAGGCCGAAGCGAAGAATGGGATTGTAGTAGGAGAAGATCACCAGCCCGGCTTCAGGCCGCTGCCGGCGCAGATCGGCGGCTATCGCGAGCACGTCGCCGAGCGTCGTTCCATGCGTCGTGCCATCGTGTTTCAGGGCCCGTTCACTGGCTCGCTGGATCACCGGGCCATCGGCCAGCGGATCGCTGAAGGGGACGCCCAGCTCGATCACGTCGGCGCCGGCATCGATGGCGGCGAGGGCGATGTCGCGCGTGGTTGGCAGGTCGGGATCGCCGGCGGTGAGATAGGCTACGAGGCCTGGCTTGCCAGCAAAGCGAATCGGCATCGGAACTTACGCTCCCTTCAGGCTAAGTTCGCGGGAAAGAATTCCCATATCTTTGTCGCCGCGTCCTGAGAGGTTGACTACAAGTATGTCATGTGGACCCATCGCCGGCGCAATTCTGAGGCATTCGGCCACGGCATGGGCGCTTTCAAGGGCGGGCAGGATGCCCTCTGTTCGTGCAAGCCGGACGGTAGCGTCGAGCGCCGCCTGATCCGTCGCAGAAACATATTCGGCGCGTCCGGAATCGTGCAACGCCGCGTGTTCGGGGCCGACGGAGGCATAGTCGAGACCGGCTGAAACGGAATGCGTGAGCGCGACCTGGCCATTTTCGTCCTGCAACAGATACGAATAGGTGCCCTGCAGAACGCCCGGCGATCCGCCATGAAAGCGCGCGGCATGCTCGCCCAAGCTTCTCGCTGCGGCCGCCGGCTTCGACGCCGATCAGGCGAACCTGAGCGTCGGGGATGAATTCGTAGAAGGCACCGATGGCATTCGACCCGCCACCGACGCAGGCGATGACCGCACTGGGCAGACGGCCTTCCTTCAGCAATATCTGTTCGCGCGCTTCCCTGCCGATCACGCGATGAAAGTCGCGCACCATCGTCGGGTAGGGATGCGCTCCGAGGACGCTGCCCAGGAGATAGTGCGTGGTGCGCACGTTCGTGACCCAGTCGCGCATCGCTTCATTAATTGCGTCCTTTAGGGTGCGCGAGCCGGAGTTGACGCCGCGGACCTCCGCGCCGAGGAGGCGCATGCGGTAGACGTTCAGCTCCTGCCGCCGCATGTCTTCTTCGCCCATGTAGACGACGCATTCCATGCCGAGCAGTGCACAGACGGTGGCCGTGGCTACGCCGTGCTGTCCGGCGCCGGTTTCGGCGATGATCCGACGCTTGCCCATCCGCTCGGCGAGCAATCCCTGACCGATGCAGTTGTTGATCTTGTGCGCGCCGGTGTGCAGCAGGTCTTCGCGCTTGAGGTAGATTTTCGCTCCGCCCAGTTCTTGGGTAAGGCGTGCTGCGAAGTAGAGCGGCGTTGGGCGGCCGGCGTAATCGCGCAGCAGAGAATCGAGCCTGGCCTGGAAGGCAGGATCGGCTTTGGCCTCAGCGTAGGCGTGATCGAGCTCGTCGAGTGCGGCCACCAGCGTTTCGGGCACGTAACGTCCGCCGTACGCGCCAAATCGTCCGGCCCCCTGCGCAGGCGGTGTAGTTCGGGAGAGTGTCTCGGTCGTACTCACAATGCTTCCTTTGGGAACAGCGTTGTTTCGTGCAATGAAAAAACCGCGATCACAACATGAAAAAAGCCCCGGTCACAAATGAAAAAGCCCCGATCTCTGCGATCGCGGCTCCTGTGGAAGTTCGTCCTGAAAGTTTTTACTTCGTGTCCTTCAGATGTGCACGAGACTGTCCGCCAGAGCCGCTATTGAGCGCCAATAGCGGTACGTAAAGCCGAAAAACTGGCGAGGCGCGTACGTCATCTTGATTTCCAAGATACATGGCAAGGATAGAATCGGCAAAACATTTCTTTCGACGCCGGCGTCCTCAAGCTTCAACTTCCACTGCCAGTTTTGCCTTGCCCGCTGCAATGCGCGCGTTCTCTATGAAGGCCCGCACCTTCGCCGGATCTTTCTTCCCGGGCGATACTTCCACGCCGGTTGCCACGTCCACGCCCCAGGGTCGCAAGGTGTCCACAGCCTCCGCGACGTTGTCAGGATTCAGCCCGCCCGCTACTACCAGACGCAAACCGGACGCACTGGCGAAATTGCGACGGGCCTGCTGCCAGTCGAAACGATGGCCAGTGCCACCCAGCAGGGTCGCGGTGCGGGAGTCGACCAGCACGGCGTCGATGGCGTCATCCTGCTGCGCTTCGTAAAGGCGTTCCGCGAGGTCTCCGCCATAGTGAATCACGCGGACGATTCCGAGCCTGTCTCGTCCGTCAGCCGCAGGAAATCGTTCGCGCAGCCGCCGCGCCAAAGCCGGGTCCTGTGATGCGTGCAGTTGGACGCCGGTCAGGCCGCACTCCTTAATTGTCGCCGCGATTTCGTCCAAGCGGGCGTCGACGAAGACGCCATACTTCGCGACGGCTTCGGGCAAATGTGGGGTAATCCCGCGTACCTGCTCCGCAGTCACTCGTCTCACGCTTTCGGCGAAGATGAAGCCCACCGCGTCGGCGCCGGCGGAGGCCGCAAGCTGCGCATCTTCGAGATTGGTGTTGGCGCAGATTTTTATCCACATCGGCTACACCCGCTCCATGACCGGCGAAAGCATCGCGACCGGCGAAAGCAGCGCCCGCAGAGCCACGCCGGGATCGGCATGCCGCATGAGCGATTCGCCAACCAGGAACGCGTCGAATCCGGCTGAGCGCAGGCGTTCAATGTCTTCGCTGGTGTGAATTCCGCTTTCGGCCACACGGACCGCACCAGCGGGTAACCTGTCCGCCAGACGGAGCGATGTTTCGAGGCTTACTGCGAAGGTGGCGAGGTCGCGATTATTCACTCCATAGGCATCGCAGCCCAGGGTGCGCACGCGTTCCAGTTCCTCCGCGGTGTGCACCTCGCAAAGGACATCAAGTCCCTGACGGTGCGCCTCCTCGGTGAATCTGCCGAGTTCAGCGTCGGAAAGTGCAGCGGCGATCAGCAGGATCGCATCCGCGCGATGGGCCCGCGCTTCGACGATCTGGTACTCGTCGACGATGAAGTCTTTTCGGAGGCAAGGGAGTCCGGTTACTGAAGACGCCATCTCAAGGTTCGCCAGGCTGCCCTGAAAAAAGGGCTCGTCGGTGAGCACCGACAATGCCGTGGCACCGGCCTTCTCCAGTGTTCGCGCGAGGGTGGCGACGTCGAAGTCCTCGCGGATCAGGCCCTTTGAAGGTGATGCCTTCTTCAGCTCGGCGATGATAGCCGGGCCGCGCTGCGACTGAGCCCGAAGTGCACGCGCAAATCCACGCGGCGTGTGCTCAGCGGCCATTTGTTCCAGGTCGCAGTGAGGCACACGAGTCTTTCGATCGGCGACGGTCGCCCGAGTCGTTCGAAGAATGCGTTCCAGGTGCAAAGTCTGCTCCTGAAACAAGTATAGCGACGCGCCAGTGAGCGTGCGTCTAAGCTGCCATTGCCGCTTCGAAGCCGTCACAGCCGCTGATCGGCGTGACCTTCAAATGCAGCGAGGCGTGCCGCGGATGGCCGCAGTCGTCCACAAAATCCTCGGGCGCGCTCTTACTGGACCTGATCTGGATGAGCTTCTGGTCGGAAGACTGATGCGATTCACCGAAGTGTGAGCAGAGACCACACTGTCCGTTGTGGATAGAAATCATTGGGGAATCCTCCGTGCGCAGTATACGCATAGAAGATATCCACACATGACGAGGCTGTCATGAAAATTTAATCGCCAGTATAGGTTGAAACTGCGACTGATCTTGTCGTATATTGAATTCGGACTGAAGCAGTCCTATATCGAATCAAATCCTTGATCCCCACGCCTGACTCTTGGCGGAGAAGCGTGGGAACAAGGATGCCACGGCCGGATGGACGGTGGACTTTCCTCACTATAAGTCCCCAAAACCCTGCCTTACAACCTGCAAAGTGTGTCCGACGGGCATTGCCCCCGCGCCCGATTGCTACGCTTTGCCACTTTTTCTGGAGATACGGTGAGCAAGAACCACGAGAAAAATAAACGGCGAACCCTCACGGGACGGCGCGCCTGGCTTGCGCATGGGAACGATTGCCGCCTATGCCGCAACGGGTGGCACGAAGGCAACACTACTCGTCGCACAGAGCTCCCGACAAGGGCCAACCGTAACGGCCAGGCCCAGTTGCCTGTACGCCGCTTCGACATTCCCGCGGGCCCCCTCGACGTAACACTCACCGAGTTTGCAAAGCTCTGCGGAGTGACTGTGAACTACTCCATTCCCACGGATACTGTGCCCGGCTTCAAATCCCTCGGCGTCTCCGGGCTGTATTCGCAGGAGCAGGCCCTTCGTCAGATCCTGAAGGGGACCGGCCTGAGCTTCAACTACTCCGGGCAGGACCAGATCGTCATCGGCGTTCGCAGCGCCGAGTCGGTCGAGGTGAAGTCGGGTGTTCCGGACAGCATCGCTCTCGCCAAATTCCCTGCTCCGCTCCTCGACACGCCGCAGTCGATCACGGCAATTCCGCGGCAGGTGCTCGATCAACAGGGCGCGACGACGCTGCGCGATGCGCTTCGCAATGCGCCGGGCATCAGCCTCGCGGCCGGTGAAGGCGGATCTCAGGGAGACAATCTCACCATCCGCGGATTCACGGCGCGCAACGACATTTTCCTCGACGGCATGCGCGATTTCGGCAGCTACTATCGCGATCCGTTCGATTACGAGCAGGTAGATGTGCTCGAAGGTCCCGCCGGCGTGGATTTCGGGCGCGGCTCAACGGGCGGGGTGGTCAACCAGGAGAGCAAGGCACCATTGTCCAAGCCCTACGTCAGCGTCGACGGGAATCTCGGCACTGACTTCACACGGCGCTTCGCTGCCGACGTGAACGAACCTCTCCCAAAGCTGGGCAGTGGAACGGCGTTTCGTCTCAACGTGGTTGGCACCGCTGCCAATGTCGCGCAACGCGATGTAACGGTGAACCGCCACTACGGTGTTGCGCCGACGATCACATTCGGAATGCAGTCTCCGAACCGGCTCACAGCCAGCTATTTTCACTTCGGCGAAGACGACATCCCCGACTACGGCATCCCGTGGTACTTCAACAAGCCTGCTCAGGTGGCACGGCACAATTACTACGGGTTCTCGGACCTGAACTATCTGCGCGCCGACGTGAATATCGGCACGGTGAAGGCGGAGCACGATCTCGGTACGCACGGAATCCTGCGCAATGTTACCCGCTACGCGAACTACGTACGCAGCGCCCGAATTACCGAGCCGCAGCTGAACACTGCTACCAGCGGCAGCATCACGCCGCAGACGCCGCTTGACCAGGTCCTTGTGAACCGCAACCAGATCGCCACCGACAGCACTGAGACCTTTATGTGGGATCAGGCTGACGCCAGCCTGACCGGCCAGATCTTCGGCATGCGACACACCGGCGTCGTGGGCGTCGAAGGCGGACGCGAAACGTCCTCGCCAGTGCGGCCGACGTTTTATGCTCCGCAGGTTGTGAACGGCAAGGTGGTCAGCATTAACACCGTGCCGACGACGAATCTGCTGGACCCCAATGAGAGCCAGCCGTTCAGCGGCACTCCGTTGCCGAGTTCGAACGTGCATGCCAGCGCGCTCAGCGTGGGTGTTTACCTGCTCGATGACATTCAACTCAGCACCAAATGGGAGCTTACCGGCGGAATCCGCTGGGACCGCTTTGACTCGAACTACAACGCCGTGAACTGGACCTATCCCGCTCCCGGCCAGTCGGTGGCCACGCCTTCGCAATTCGAGCGCGTCGACGAGAAGCCGACGTGGCGTGGCGCTCTCGTCTACAAGCCGAAGGCCAACGGCAGCGTCTACTTCGCCTACGGCACGTCGTTCAATCCGTCGGCCGAAACCCTGGCGCTGAGCCAGGGAACCGCGAATCTTCCGCCAGAAGAGAACCAGACCTACGAGACAGGAAGCAAATGGGACCTGCGAGGCGGGCGGCTGACGATGCGTGGCGCCTTCTTCCGGACGGACAAAGAGAATGCGCGCGAGACCTCGCCGACCAACTCCGCCCTTGTTGTGCTGTCCGGCAACCAGCGTGTCTCCGGTGCAGAGTTTGCGATGCAGGGTCACATTACCGACCGGTGGGAGCTGCTCTCAAGCTATACCTTCATGCACAGCGAGGTTGTGAGCTCGCAGTTCTATCCGGCATCTGTCGGTTCAGAACTTGCGAATGTGCCTGAGAATCTCTTCAACATCTGGACCGAGTACCATCTGCCGCGCGGATGGGAAGTCGGAGGAGGCGGCAATTTTGTTGACAGCCGTACGGCCAGCTCTACCGTCCCCAACGATCCCACGACGGGGCTGCCGAAGGAGGCCCCGAGCTACTGGGTCGCGAACGCCATGGCTAAGTATGAGATCTCGGATCGGCTCAGCGCGCAGGTGAACGTCTTCAACCTGCTCGATCGTAATTACATTGACCAGATTCATCCCGGCCATCTTGTACCCGGTGCGGGAACTTCGGCGCTGTTTGGCCTGAAATACACATTCCGATAGGACAAAGGAAAGAATCAATGTTGCTGACAATTCCCGATGTGCTCACTCCTGAGCAGGTGGCCGTTGCGCGCCAGAAGCTGGCGTCGGCCGAGTGGGTGGACGGGCGCGTTACCGCCGGGCACCAATCGTCGATGGCCAAAAACAACCTGCAGATACCCGAAGGACACCCCGTCGCGCAAGAGATCGGCGAGATGATCCTTGGAGCGCTGGGGCAGAATCTGCTTTTCATTTCTGCGGCACTGCCGGCGAAGGTCTTCCCGCCGCTCTTCAACAGCTACAGCGGAGGCCAGTCCTTCGGCACGCATGTGGACAATGCCATTCGCCACGTAAAAGGCACTTCGCATCGAGTGCGCAGCGACCTTTCTGCCACGCTCTTCTTCAGCCAGCCCGAGGAATACGATGGCGGCGAGCTGGTGATCGAAGACACGTACGGCATCCACACGGTTAAACTGCCGGCCGGGCATATGGTGCTTTATCCCTCGTCGAGCCTGCACAACGTACGGCCCGTGACTCGCGGGGCGCGCATCTCGTCCTTCTTCTGGATCCAGAGCATGGTGCGCGATGACGGCAATCGGACGCTGCTTTTCGATCTTGACGAAGCCGCACAGCGTGTCAGCGCGGAACAACCGAATTCGCCGCTGGCGGTAAAGATGACGGGGATCTACCACAACCTGCTGCGCCGGTGGGCGGAAGTCTGAGGTTCTCAGAAGACGGACTGCAACGTTACTGGCGAGTGTCGTTCGCGCGGGAATTGCACGAAATGTAACCGCGCATTGATCGTCCCTTGTTTCGGGTAGGGCGTAATGGCGACGGCATGAGACAAACATCGCGCCTCGACGCCTGGCTGTTTCCGCTGACCCACTGGAACTGGAAGGCCGCGCTGATCACGGCCATCTGCCGGGCTGGAGCGTGCATGGCCGCCCTATGGCACAGTCCGCTGCACGCTCGCGAGCACTTTGGAGCGGTTGAGGCTGCCTACGTGCTGCTCACGGCAGGAATATTCTCCGCATGGCAGCAGCAGGCGCTCGGAGTGAAGCCGCACAGGCTTGCCTGGTCCATCGCGGTGCTGGCAATCCCGCTCGGCTCGCTGGCTGCCGACTGCGCCCTGCACCTGTGGCTCGACCACGGCAACATGCGCGCACTGGGCATTGGAGCCCTCATCGTGACGGTAGTCTCAGCGATGTTTCACTGGCATGTCATGCAGAACGGAGCCATGCTGGTCGGCAGGAACAGCAACTCGTTCGTCGGTGACATGAAGCGGATGCCGCGTCTCATCGCGACCTTCGTCTGCTACCCGGTTCGCGCGCTCATCGCTCGCCCGCACTCGGTCGAGATCGCTGCCGAAGCCGAGGAAATGGAAATCGCCGCTTAAGTCGAGTCATCGTTTTGACGCCGCCATGCTTCTTACCTTATAGGAGGATCACGATGGCAACGAAGCGGCGCTGGGTAAAGAATGTAAAGACGGACTCGACGCATCCTCCCGAGGGCCTGTTCACGAAATCTCCAGAGGAGATCGCACGCTCGCTTGCATCGAAGCGCGTGTCGCCCAAGGGGCCCGGTTCGGGCATGCGGATGCTCACTTATTTCATCAATCGGGCCGGCAAAGGCCTGAGCGCAACGCGCCGTGCGAAGCTCGAACGGGCAAAGAAGCTGCTCTCGGAGAAAATCGCCGCGCAGAAGAAGCAGGCGAAGGCGGCCTGAAGATCAGCGGTTGTACTGCTTCAGGGCCTTCTGCAACTCGTCGTGCGGCAGCCCGATGACGGTGTGGCCGTCGATGCCGGTCATGGTCTTCGCCGCTACCATGGCGTTTACGATCGCTTCTTCCGTCGCTTCGACGGTCGCGTTGAACAGCGGCGTGATGCGTTCGTTGGAGACCGCCAACACTGTATTCGGACCCGGCTCGGCATCGGCGTGTGGATTCGCGGTGGAAAAGGCGATGAAGATATCGCCCGAGCCATTGCCCGAAGTTGATCCGGTCCGCGCCAGCCCCATCGTTGCACGGCGCGCGATGCGCTTCAGCTGGTGGGGAAGCAGCGGAGCATCGGTCGCCACGACAATAATGATTGAACCGACATCGCCTTCCTCGTCTCCCGCCTTTCCATCCTTGAACATCGAGTAAGGAACCTGCTGAGGAATCAGCTTGCCCACGGGTACGCCCGCAATCGTAAGCTGCGGACGCCGTCCGCAATTGCACTGGACGAGTACGCCGACGGTATAGCCGCCCTGTTCCTTAGTCAGGACGCGAGAGGCGGTGCCGATGCCGCCTTTGAATCCGTAACAGACCATCCCCGTCCCGCCGCCGACCGCGCCCTCATCTACGGGCCCGCTGTGTGCGCTGTCCAGAGCCGAGAAGACGTGCTCCGGCTTCACATGAAAGCCATTGATGTCGTTCAGATACCCGTCCCATGTCTCGGCGACAACAGGCAGCGACCAGTCCTGCTTCAGGGCCTTGTGCTTCACGCCCCAGGCGATGATGGCGTCGCGGACTACACCGACGCTGTGGGTGTTGGTGATGGCGACCGGGCTCTCCAGGAATCCCGACTCCTCGACCCATGTCGTCCCCGTCATCTCGCCATTGCCGTTCTGCGCAAACCATCCCGCATAGACCGGATCGGGATTCGCCTTCCCGCGGGGAAAGACGACCGTGACACCCGTGCGTACCGGTCCCTCGCCTACCTTGAGTGGATCCGCTGCCCGAGATCAGCGTCGTCTGCCCGACTTCGACGCCGGACACGTCAGTGATGGCGTCGAGCGGCCCCGGCGTTCCGTCGAAGGGAACGCCGAGATCACGAGCGCGCTGCGCTGATTGCGCGACCACCGGTTGCTCGACCACGGCGGCGGCAACGCCAAATGAGGCCATGAGCAGGAATGCCAACTGTTTTCCACGAAGCTGCATGCATGGAAAGCTATCCCAGATTTCGACCGGAGCCTAGCAGAATTCGGTCGGAGTCCGGGAGCGTAGCGTATGCTTCAAAGCGAAATTCTCTCCCGGAGGAGTTGCATGTCTCAGATGTCGAAGGCGGCGCGCCTTGCTGTTTCGCTTGCCTGCTCATTTACGCTGGCTGCTCATGCGGCAGACATGCCGCAACTCGTGAAAAAGGACGGGCGGTTCGCTCTGATGGTTGATGGCCAGCCGTATTTGATTCTGGGTGCGCAGATCAACAATTCGAGCGCGTGGCCCGCTGTCCTTCCCGAGGTCTGGCCCACCGTCGAAGCGATGCACGCGAACACCGTTGAGGCGCCGGTGTACTGGGAGCAGATCGAACCCACGCGAGGGACTTTCGATTTCTCGGTTGTGGATGATCTCGTCCGGCAGGCGGGCAGTCACAAGCTTCATCTCGTACTGCTTTGGTTCGGCACCTGGAAAAACGGCAACATGCACTATGCGCCAGGGTGGGTCAAAAGCGACCCGCAGCGTTATCCGCGAATGATCAACCCGCACGGCGAACCGATCGATGTGCTGTCGGCCAACTCTCCGGCAAACCTGGAGGCGGATAAGACGGCCTTCGCGGCGCTCATGCACCATTTGCGTGAAATCGACGGCACAGACCACACCGTGCTGATGATGCAGGTCGAGAACGAGTCGGGAGCCATCGGGACGGTGCGCGATTTCTCGCCCATGGCGGAAAAGCAATTCGCTGAGCAGGTGCCTTCGGCATTCGTGGCGGCTCTGCATCGCCAGCCGGGGACGTGGAGGCAGGTGTTCGGGGCGGACGCAGACGAGACCTTTCAGGCCTACTACCAGTCCAAGTACGTGAATGAAGTTGCCGAGGCGGGCAAGGCGGAGTTTCCCTTGCCGATGTACATCAACGTGTGGCTCAGCTATCCGCCCGCGGAGTTGCCGGAGCGACGCATCTCGGTTCCGGGCCTGGCCTATCCCAGCGGCGGAGCCGTGCAGAAGATGATCGACGTGTGGAAGGTCAACGCCCCCGCGATCGACATGATCGGGCCGGACATCTACAGCGACGATCCGGAATTTTACCTCGGCGTAATCGACACTTATGGCCGTCCGGACAATCCGGTCTGGATTCCCGAGACCGGCTCAGGCGATGGCTTCGCCAAGTACTTCTTTTCGGCTTTGGGCAAGGGGGCGGTGGGCTTCTCGCCCTTTGGAATCGACGCTACGAAATGGACTTATTCCGGCGATGAGTACCCCAAGGGTCACGCGGAAAACTACGCCTTGATTGCGCCGATGGATGCGGAGGTGGCGCGGCTGGAGTTTGCCGGAAAACTGAAGACGGCCGTCGAAGAGGAAGGCGCAGTGCGGCAGGAGATCGATTTTGGCGAATGGCAGGCGACGGTGTCGTTTGGCTTTCCCCAGCACGATGGGCGTATGCCTCCCGGGACAAAAGAACATAACGGCCGGGCGCTGGTCGCCGAGCTGGGACCGAATGAATTTCTGGTCACGGGCATCAACGCCAGTGTGTCATTTCATCGGCCTGGGAAGCTGCCGGGCCAGCGCATGGACATTGTTCACGCGGACGAAGGACGCTACGAGAACGGGACCTGGAAATTCCTGCGCATCTGGAATGGCGACCAGACGGATCGCGGCCTGAACTTCAAACATGAAGGAAGCGTGATCCATATTTATCTGGACACGTTCTAGCTCGCATTGACAGTGAATTGCCAACACAAATATGGTCAACTGGCGGGTGTAATCGGTTACTTTCTTCCGGCACAAGCAATGCCGGATTCACCTGGTGAGGGGTAAGCAAGAGATGGATCGACGCGACTTTTTGATGCAGAGCGGAACTCTGCTTGCGGGTGCTGCACTGGCCCCACGTGCCATGGGCAATACAGCTGCAACTACAGCGAACTCCCAATCGGCAAGTCCGCAGCAGGGACGGCTTATGCTGCCGATCAATCGTAACTGGCGCTTCAGTCCGAAGGTGGTCGACGGCGGACATGCGATCCAATTCGACGACTCCAGCTTCGATCAGGTGGTGATTCCGCACACCAATCGTCGCGAGCCCTGGCACAGCTTCGACGAAAAGTCGTACGAGTTCGTGTCGCTCTACCGCCGTCCGTTCAAACTGCCGCCTGAGGCCAAGGGCAAGCGTGTCTTCGTGGACTTTGAAGGCGTGATGACGGCCTCTACTGTGTGGATCAACGGCCAGAACCTTGGCGAATACAAAGGTGGCTACACGCCGTTTTCGTTCGAGCTGACTCCGCACCTCAACTTCGATGGCGACAACCTGCTTGCCGTCGATGTCGACTCGACCGAGCGGGCCGACATTCCGCCGTTTGGCTACGAGGTCGATTACCTCACCTTTGGCGGCATCTACCGCGAGGTCTGGCTGCGGATAGTCCCGGACACGTACATCGAAAACATCTTCGCGATGCCGAAGGATGTGCTGAGCGACAGTCGCACCCTCGAGGTTCGCTGCTACCTCGACGGTCCTGCATCGTCGTGGCACACGCCGCGCACCCTCGAGGTGGAACTGCTCGATGGCGACAAGGTCATCAGCAAGGCATCGCAGAAAATCACCGCTCAGCCGCCGGCCCCGGGTCAGCCCGCGCTTCAGGCTGTCACGCTGAACAATCTCGGGACGATCCGGCTGTGGGATCTGCAGCATCCCGAGCTTTATCACGTCCGTGTACGCCTGGTTGAACAGGGCAAAGTCGTTGACGAAGAAACACGACGCTTCGGATTCCGTGAAGCAACCTTCACCGATCAAGGCTTCTCACTGAACGGCAAGGTTATCAAGCTGCGCGGGCTCGACCGCCATCAGACATTTCCTTTTGTGGGGCAGGCCATGCCAGGCCGGGTGCAGCGGCGCGACGCGTTGATTCTGCGCCAACAGCTCCATTGCAACATTGTGCGCACATCGCACTATCCGCAGTCGCGACACTTTCTCGATGCCTGCGACGAGATCGGCCTGCTCGTGCTTGAGGAGATCCCCGGCTGGCAACACATCGGCGACAAGGCCTGGCAAGATATTGCAGTCGACAACGTGGGCCGCATGGTGCGCCGTGACTGGAACCATCCGTCTATCGTCCTTTGGGGTGTGCGCATCAATGAGTCGCGCGATAATCACGACTTCTACACTCGCACCAACGCGCTGGCGCACGCGCTCGATCCCAGCCGGCAGACCGGCGGCATCCGCTATTTCCAGGAATCGGAGTTTCTCGAAGACGTCTTCACCATGAACGACTTCGGTTGGCCATTGAAACCTCCGAACCATCCGAAGTATCTGAACACCGAGTTCGTTGGCCACACGTATCCGACCAAGACCATCGACAGCCTGGAGCGGCTGCGCGAACACACCATCCGGCACGCGCGCGTGCATGATCAACTTGCCTCCAATCCGCAATACGCGGGCGGCATTGGCTGGTGCGCCTTCGACTACAACACGCACGCCAATTTCGGATCCGGCGACCGCATCTGCTATCACGGCGTCAGCGACATCTTCCGCGAGCCCAAACCGGCTGCGGGCTTCTACAAATCGCAATGCGAGCCCAGCGAAGAAATCGTCCTCGAACCTGCTTTTCACTGGGCCCGAAACGATGAATCCATCGGATTCACCGTCGCCTTGGTCTCCTCGAATTGCGACCACCTTAAATTCTGGGTTGATGATGGCAAAGGGTACCGGCTGGTTAACGAAGGCGATCCAGACCGTAAGCAGTTCTCTCACCTTCGCTACGCGCCGTTTTCCGTGCCGCTCGGCGAGCAGTTGCGGGACTGGGGCGATCTGCGCATCGACGGCTACATTGGCGACAAGCTGGTGATCAGCAAGAAATATTCCGGCAAGGGCATCGATCAGCAGTTCGCCCTGCTGCCGGACGACACGGATCTCATCGCCGATGGAGCCGACACCACGCGCGTCGTTCTCCGCGTCAACGATGAGTATGGACAGGTTCGACCATTCGCCAACGATCCCATCATCTTCGAGCTGGACGGCCCGGCTGAAATCATCGGCGATAACCCATTTGCTCTCATCGGAGGAACAGGGGCCATCTGGATTCGCGCGAAAGAGCAGCCCGGCACGGTGACTCTGCGCGGCAAGCACCCGGTGCTGGGCACGCAGCAAGTAACGTTTCGACTTACTGCTGCTCCGGCTGAGGTGGCTTAAATCATGGGTTTTCATCTCCTGCTTGCCAGCCTCCCTGACGAGCCGTAGAATCCGAGCACTCGTTAGATCGCTGGCGTCCAGTCGCTGAATTTTTCGTGAGCCAGCGTGGGAGACGACTATGGGGCGTTCCTTCACCATCGGGATTGGAGGCGCTGCTGGTCAGGGTGTGGCCACACCGGGCGATATCTTTGCGAAGATATTCAGCCGTCGTGGGCTGCATCTGAATGCCTACAACGCGTATCAATCCATCATCCGCGGCGGACATACATTTCTCATCATCCGCACCGGGCCGGACAAGATCTCCAACATGGGCGACCGGCTCGATCTGCTGATCCCGCTCAATCAGGACACAATGGATCGGCACCTGAGCCTGCTTACCGCGGGGGGCGCCTGCCTTTACAACGCTGACCTGATTCAGCCGGGTACTCCCGCCGCGGGAGTGCAACTCTGTCCTATTCCCGTCTCGAAGCTCGCCGACATAAGCAAAAACAAGGTGGCGCAGAATACACTCGCCATTGGCGCAGCGCTGAGCATGATGGGTATCGGATTTCCGGCGCTCGAGCAGGTGCTGACCGAACAATTCCGCAAGAAAGAGCAGAAGGTCATCGACGACAACGTAAGTCTTGCGCGCGCCGGTTATGACTACGCAACCCAGAATTTCAAGCCCTTCGAGTGGCCGCTGCCGATGACCGACGCCCGTTATGCCGTGCTCAGCGGCAATACGGCGCTGGCCATGGGCGGCGCGGCGGCGGGCGTGAAATTTTACTCGGCATATCCAATGAGTCCCTCGACCGGGGTGCTGCACTGGATGGCGGAGCACGCGCGCAAGGCAGAAATCATGGTGCGCCAGGTCGAGGACGAAATCGGCGTGATCAATATGGCAATCGGGGCCGCGCACGCAGGGGTTCGCGCCATGTGCGCGACATCGGGCGGCGGCTTCGCATTGATGAGCGAGGGACTTGGCCTGTCGGCCCAGGCAGAGATCCCGATCGTCGTCATTGACTGCCAGCGCGCCGGGCCGTCGACCGGCGTTCCGACCAAAACCGAACAAGGCGATCTGTGGCAGATGCTCGGCGCCGCGTTTGGAGACTACCCGCGAGTCATCGCCGCTCCCCTCGACATCGCCGACTGCTTCAAGCTCATCCCGGAAATTTTCAACATTGCCGACCGCTTTCAGTGCCCGGGCATCGTGCTCTGCGATCTGCTGCTTTCTGAAGGACGCCTCAGCGTCGATCCGAAGGAGCTGGACTTCCATCCTCCCATCGATCGCGGCGAGCTGATCATGTCGAACGGTGATGTGGAACACGAGGCCTACAAGCGCTACAAGATTACCGAATCCGGAGTTTCACCGCGTGCTATTCCCGGCGTCCCGGGCCACACGCACGTAGCGTCGAGCGACGAACACGATGAAGATGGCGTGCTCATCAGCGACGAATACACCAACACCGTCAAGCGCCGCGCCATGATGGAAAAGAGAATGCGGAAGATGGATGGAATTACCGCGTCGGTTCCACTGCCGAAACTCCGCGGCCCGGCGAACGCCGACGTAACCCTGGTTGGCTGGGGTTCGACTTACGGAGTGATTGACGAGGCCTGCGACCTGCTGCGGGAAGCCGGCATCTCGGCAAATCATCTGCCCGTTCGCTGGCTGGTTCCTCTGCACGGCGACGCGATTCTCGACCTGCTGAAGAACGCAAAGCAGACCATCATCGTTGAGAACAATTACAGCGGCCAGTTCGCTCGCTACTTGCGGAGCGAAACCAGCTTCGTAGCCAGCGGACACATTCGCAAATACGACGGCGAGCCGTTCATGCCGCACCACATCGTCGAAGCAGTGAAGGAACAGCTTGCGGGCAAGACCAGGCTCTCCGTGCCGTCGCACGAGATCATGGTTTAGACGAAATCAACTTCCCCTTGAAGGAGAGAACCGAAGATGGCAACCGAAGTAGCGGCTCCCAAACCGATGGTAATGGCTGATCTCAAGGGGAAGGTCGATCCGGACTGGTGCCCGGGTTGCGGCGATTTTGGCGTGCTTGCGGCCGTCCAGAAGGCCCTCGTGGAGTTGCAGATTCCCAAGCACGAAGTCGTCACCATCAGCGGCATCGGCTGCTCCTCGAACTTCCCGGGCTTTATCGACACCTACGGCATGCACACGCTGCACGGCCGGTCGCTGGCGGTGGCGACGGGAATGAAGCTCGCCAACCACGCCATGACTGTGCTGGTCACCGGCGGCGACGGGGACGGGTTCGGCATTGGCGGCAACCATTTCGTACACACCATGCGCCGCAACGTCGACCTGCTGTACATCGTGATGGACAATCAGATTTACGGGCTGACTACAGGCCAGACTTCGCCCACCAGCCGCCTGGGTATGAAGACCAAGAGCATGCCCTTCGGCAACATCGAAGCTCCAGTGAATCCCATTGCGATCGCCCTGGCTGCGGGGGCTACTTTTGTTGCGCGCGGGTTCAGCGCCGATCAGAAGCACCTTACTGACCTGATCAAGCGCGGCATTGAGCACAAGGGATTCTCGTTCATTGATGTCTTCAGCCCCTGCGTGACTTACAACCACGACAACACCTTCCAGTGGTTCCGTCCGCGGGTTAAGAAGCTCGAAGACAATCCTGAGTACGATACGACGGATTGGGGCGCGGCCATGGAGAAGTCGACAATGTGGGGCGATGAGATTCCGATCGGACGGTTCTTTGAAAGAACCGACCTGCCCAGCCTGCATGGCGCCGAGCCGGTGCTGAACAATGGCCCGCTGGTCCATCAGAGCAATCGCATCCCGCCGGAGGTTGCGCAGTCATTCATCGCTGAGCTGATGTAATTCTCGCGGCTACTTCGATCCGATCAGGCGGATGCGCGCAGTAAATGCCCGTCCTTCCTGCACGCTGAAGACGCCATACTGCGGGGAGTCGACCACGTTGTTGACGATCGCCGGGTTCTGCCGGTCCGTTATATTTTCGATCACGCCCCGCAATCCGAAATACGAGCCGTGAAAATGGAACTTCCACTCCAACCCAGGACTGAGGGAAAGGTAGTCCGGGAATCGCCGTGAACCGGGGTCGCCAACCACTTGCTGATTCGCATTCACTGAGGTGAAGGGAAAACCCGTCCGCCAGTCCACCGTGTAAACAAGGTCCCAGCGCTTCAGTTTGGGCACAGGCAGCCATCCCCAGGACAGCAGGCGGTTCGGCGAATCCCACGGGAGCGGCCCGCTCGCCTGTGGACCCAGCACCGACAGCGTTGGTATATACTCAAGTGCCGCGTTGGTAGTTGCGGTGGATCGCGTATAAGCGCCAAACAGAACGTAACCGCGTTCAAACGTGTGCCGCGCCGTGAACGTGACGGCGTGATAATGCTGTTCCCTCGAATTGTTGAGGGAGTATGTGCCCGTTAGTGTTGGCGGTGGACTGGGATTGTCGTAGACCAGGAAATCGGTGCCGTGCTTGTCGATGAAGCTGATCGAGGCATAGATCGACGCGGGCAGCTTCTGCTCGACACCAACGCTCCAGTTCAACGTGCGCGGCTCAAGCAGCGTTCCGTAGTTGGCAACGAAGGTGCTCAGCAGAGGCGGGCTGATCGGGGTGACGCCATCGGCCGCGTAATAGGTGTCATAGCGAACACCCGCCAGCGATTCCTCGAGATATTGTAACTGTGTGTGCTCGTAATAGAGGCCGATGCCTGCAGTCAGTTTGGTATTGGCGCCGGCACCCGGCGTGTAGGTGGCCGCAATACGCGGAGAGAAGAGTCCCCGCCGCACAATCTCATCCCAGTCGAAGCGAAGGCCTGTCTCGATCAGCAGTCCGGTGCGCGGAGTCCAGCGATCCTGAAGATAGGCGCCGACTTCAAAATTATTGCGTGTAAACGGCTCTACCTGCGGGAAGCTGCTTAGCCGCAAGAGCGTTCCATCTTCGCGCAGATAACGAATCGGCGTGCGCGTTACATCTTCGTTGAAATTGACCTGATCGAGATCGACACCCATTTTCAGATCGTGCTTGCCCACCCACGTTAACGGAGGCAAATAGAGTACCGCGTTTCCTTCCACTCGCCGCGACGTGCTGGTAGCAGCCTCAAAGAAGCTGCCGAGGTAGACCTCCGGCGTCACCTCGAATGGAGTATTTCCGTGAGGCTCATAACCATCCCGAAAACGCACCATAGCGGCTCCAGCATCGAGCAGTGCGCCACCGGCAAAGCTATGCTGTTCGCGAAAATAAGGAAACCAGGCGAGGATGTCCTGTTTCACCGTGCTCTCCTGCGGAGTGAGCGTGGAGAGCCCATCGTAGGGCGAGTGGTAATCGTTGAAGAGCAGTCCTCCGATGAGAATATCTCTGGGCGTGATGTTGACCTGCGCCTTGGCCAGATTGCTGCCGCGCCACAGTTGATTGCTGTCCGCGTTGTCGGGCAACCCGGAAATGATGATGTTGTCGTACTCGAGTTCGAGTCCGTCGAAGAACCATGCTTTATTCCGGACAATCGGTCCGGAAAAGGTAACTCGAGGCACAAATTTGTCAAAGTGCCAGCCACCATTGACCTGATGGACGGAGGGGATGAAGTCGGTGGTATTGAAGCGGAAGCGGTTGTCGCCCATCCCTGTGCGAAGAGCGATAACTCCGCCGGTAGCCTTGCCGTACTCAACCGGATACCGTGTCGTCTCTACGTCGATCGATCGAACCGCATCCGCGCTGACGCGCAAGGCAAGGTTGCCGCTTACCGGTGAGCGGATATCGAATCCGTCCAGCAGATCCAGCGTGGCGTAAGTCTCGGAGCCCGCGACATGGACCTGCCCGCTGTTATCCTGCACGACTCCCGGATTGAACGGCAGCAGGTAGCGGATATCGCGAGATGGCTGATAAGGAATGTTCGCGATCTCCGGAGTGCTCATATTGCTCACATCGGCCGTCTGCGCGGGATCGATTCCGGTGCTGGATGCGACCACGTTCACCTGCTGGCGCACGATCTGCTGATGAGCGAGGGTAAGCTCGACCGTCAGCTGCTGTGGATCGACTTGCGACACCTGCGTGCGGTAGAAACCCTGTTTCTCCACGTCGATTGCGTAGGGCGCGTTACCGTGAACGCCGTATTGGCAACGGCCGGCGTAATCCGTAGTGAGCCGCTGAGGCGCAAGGCCGGTCTCGGAGACTATCACCTGGGCCTCGGGGACAGCGATTCCATTTTCGTCGCTTACGGTGAGTTCGATTTGGCGGCGCTGCGCAAGGGCCGCACCTACGCTGCAAACGAGAACGCAGAACAAAGTGATCCAACTTGCCGAACCGGCGCGCGGCATACCCACAGTGTAGGCCTTGCCTGAACGTTTTTCGGTTTCCCGCGGTGAAGATGAAGACAGGATGAACCCAGGATCAGAATTGGGCTTATCCCCCTTTAGTGCCCTGCCTGTTTCAAGTCAACCTTGCCGCGGAACATCCAGTAAACAAGAGTGAAGTAGCCGAACGCCAGTATCATGCCGAAGGTCCACCAGACCAGGCCGACGTGAAGTGTGTGCGGCCCGGAGAGAGCCCGGCTTACTGTGATGTCCTGCGACCGGTCAACGATCGAGGGCAACAGTGACGGATAGAGAGCAAAAGCTGCCCCTGCCATCATGAGAAACAGATAGCAACATGAAGACAGGAGGGCGGCTAAAGCACGTCCGCTACGGTTGTAGTAATGCATCGCGGCAAGGCTCAAGAGCACCCCAGCAGGAATGATGAAGGCCAGCGGAAAGGCAAGGTAGTTTGTGAGGCTGTGCGGTTGAACTTTGAGCGTCGCGGCGAGGCTCACGATGGTGAGAAGCAGTGACACCCACCAGACACGGGCTGCGGCCGATCGCGCCCGGGATTCGAGATCGCCGGTGGTTTTCAATGCGAGCCAGAACGCTCCATGGAGCGTGAGAGAAACCAGGGCAACAAGGCCGCCGATCACCGTATACCAATCGAGAATGCCCGGGGAGGGGCCCACCATGAAGTTCGTCCACAGAGGCAGGAAGAAATATCCGCTCGCATTGAGGGGTACACCGCGAATTACATTTGCCAGCGCCGCGCCATAAAAGACGGCGAGGGTTGTGCTGGCGAATGCGAAGACGCCTCCCAGCAGGTCCCGCCATACATCGACGTCCATGTGGCTCCGCAACTCCAGACTGATGCCGCGAAGGATCAGCAGCCACAGGACAATCATGAGCGGCAGATAGAAACCGCTGAAAGCGGAGGCATAGAGAAGAGGGAACGCAAAGTACAGTGTTCCGCCTCCGGCGAGAAGCCAAACCTCGTTTCCATCCCAGACCGGACCGATTGAACGCAGCGCCATGCGGCGCTCATCCTCAGTCCTGGTGAGAAATGGATAGAGGATGCCTACCCCGAGATCAAAACCGTCGAGCACTACGTAGGCGACCAACATAACCGCCACAAGCCAGAACCAAATGAAGCCCATATCCAGTCGTCTCCAGTCTTAATAAGCGGCTGCGACACTCTCTTCGACATCGCGCTTCTCAGGGGCGGGACCATGGCTGATTTCTCGATAGACCAGCACGATAAAGAGGATGCTCAACAGCGCATAGAGACCCATGAAGCCGAGAAGCGTGAATAAGCCATTGCTGGCGGAAACATATTTCGAATAGCCCTCAGCCGTGCGCATCAGGCCGTAGATGAGCCACGGCTGACGCCCGATCTCAGCAGTCATCCAGCCTGCCGTATTTGCGATGTAAGGCAATGGAAAGCTGAGCAGCAAAGGCCAGAGAATCCATCGCGTGGTGTAGATAAGTCCTCGCCACAACATAAAAGCCGCAGTCACCATCAGGGCTACGAAGTACGTACCCAGTCCTGCCATGATGTGATAGGCGTAGAAGAGCAGGGGCAGGGTCGTAGGCCACTGGTCGCGCGGGAACTGATCCAGCCCCCTCACTTCCGCCTTGGTCGTTCCGAAGATCAGGAAGCTAAGCACCTTGTTCACGACGATCGGATTATCGATCTGTTGGGTTTCGACGTTGGGCTGACCCATAAGGACGATGCCCGCACCGCTCTCGGTTTTGAACAACCCCTCCATTGCGGCTATGGCAGTCGGTTGATGGTGGGCGACGTATTTCCCTTGCAGGTCTCCGGTAGGAAAGATCATTGCGATGCAGCTGGTAACACCTGCAATCACTCCCAGCTTCACAAAGATTCGACCGAATTGCTCCTGGCGCTTCTCAAGCAGGTAGAAGGCCCCCACCGCGGCCATGACGAAAGACGCGGTCACCACCGAGCCGCACATATTGTGCGCATACTGCAGCAGCGCCCATGGATTCAGCAGCAGTTGCCAGAAGCTCACGACGTCGTATCGTCCGTTGGCGAGAATGCGGTAGGCCACCGGATGCTGCATCCATGCGTCAGTCACGATGATGAAGTAGCCGGAGATCCATGAACCGACAAAAACGGCGAAGGCGGCGCCCCAGTGAGCCCACTTGGAGAGGCGACTCTCGCCGAAAAGGAAAAGCCCGAGGAATGCCGATTCAAGAAAAAATGAAAAGACGCCTTCCATGGCAAGCGGCTGGCCGATGACTCCGCCAGAGATTTCGGAGAAATGCGACCAGTTTGTCCCGAACTGAAATTCCATCGGGATGCCAGTCACAACGCCCATGACGAAGTTGACGGCAAATATCTTTCCCCAGAATCGCGCGGCCAGGTGGTAGCGCTCGTCGTCATGCAGCGCGGCGATTGTTTTCAGCACCACGATGAGAAGAGCAAGGCCCATAGTCAGCATCGGGAACAGATAATGAAAAGTGACAGTGAAGGCGAAATGCATGCGGTGCATGACCAGAGCATCCATCTAAGCAATCCTTCCTAACCCGGAATTGATCAATGCCGGTTGTGAGTAGCCGGGGTCGTTCGAACTGCTCCCGATGCCGATTTCTATCTCCGGCCTGCCCAATAAAGTCTGGTGAATCAGGCAGCGGTGAACCGACCGCTCCAGGCCGAGTGCCTGATCGGGAGTCAGCGCAATCGGACTCCGGACCTCTATATGGAACTTACCGAGACGCACCGGGTCCTTGAGCTTTTCGGCTGTGACCGAGACTTCCACACCATGATCGGCCAATTTTCGCGCCAGCAGATATTGAGCCGCATAATAAGCGGCACAGGAGCCGAGCCCCGCCAGAAACAGTTCCGGCGGGGTCATGGCAGAATCCTCGCCGCCGTTCTCCGCCGGTTGATCGCTTTGAATCAGGTGCTGCCGGGCACGGGTCTCAAAGCGGGCCCGTCCCAGATGTTTAGTCGTGATTTCCATCGATATACTCCTTCCCCGCGATACCGTAGAAACTCTCGCGTAAGAGGTTTTCAGTTCACCCAATCCTGTCTTTCGTCACGGGTGCGCAGGCTGTCGATCATTCGCAGACAGAGAGGAGACACAACCGCTAACCATATGCGCAGGTCAGAATTCGCCGGTTCCTCCTGCACTGCGAGCCATGCGCGTACCAGGATCATGGCCAGGTCGAGATCGGCTGCGGGAACTCTGGCTTCCGCACGGAACATCTGACGATAGACCTCGTCTTGAAGCCTCTCATTCGCTTTCCCTGCAAGTCTCTCGGGTTCGCATTTCTTCGTTCGCATGTTTCCCCCGGCCGGTACTAACCAGCATTACGTGACTCGCAATTGGAGGATGTGACCCAAGTCACACATGAGCAGCCCGGTGGCCTCCCTTGAGTTACCCGCATGATGCTAGAATCGGGCGAGTTGGAACACCATGAAAGAGGCCGACATTCAGGACGCCTCGCCTGCGGACCTGACCCCCGAAAAGATTCTTACGCAGCTTGAACTGAAATATGTCGTCAGCGAAGCGCTCAATGGCAACATAAAACTGACCTAAGCCGGTCATGGTAAGTCGAAATGGGTCGTTCCCATTGCGGCCAGATGGGAGCTCTGCCAGCAGACTCGCGATAGCCAACTGGTTGAGGAAGCATATAGCAGTTGCAGCCAATGGGATGCATGGCTTCGTAAATATCGGGATACAAGGCGCACCGGTGTGTGCAAGGGGCTCTGCACCTTGCTATACAGGAAACGCGTTCTAGATTGACCCCAATGCCGCCGTGGACCTGTAGGACAATCAGCGAAACTTCGAACAACTAAGCAAATGCCTGTGGCCGGCATCTTCGCCAAAAATCAGCACATTCATATCCCGCGATCTACGGCGATACCTTATGCCAATACGCCGACGCGTAGCCCTGAGCATCCACTTCCGCGGAATGGATCACCATCGGCCTCGGACCGTGGCACGCCCATGACACGGTGGTTTCATGGCCTGTCACGACCATCGGCACGAATTGAGTGTCCGGGTTCTGCCGGCAGTAGTCGATAATCGCCTGAGTCGGCTTCCGGTTCGTCACCGCCTTCGAATCGCACGGGATGTTCGCGCCATATTGGCAGGCAAGCACTGCGCCGTTCGCGCAGCGCCATTCCATCATCTTGCCCTGGTCGGGCTTCATGTTCAGCTTTTCCGCCATCCAGGCAGGCAGCTTCGGACCCGTATACCGCGCATCCGGCTTGTCGATCGTTCCTACCGCCTTGCAGTAGGGCACAGGATCGGAGTAAGTCTGGGCAAGTGCCGGAGAAACTCCCATGAGAATTCCCACGGCGAACATCATCATCCTCAGCTTCATGAGACAGATTCCTTCCGTCGGACATTACGAACAGTTCGAGCCTACGGGAGAAGGCCGAGGAAAGTATAGGCTGCCACACGTGGCAGTGCGGCTCCGAATGGGCAAGACAATATAGATAGCCGCGCCCAAGGCATATCCAATCCTCCCACCGGATCGGAGCCTGGTGGAGATGAGAAGATCAATTCAGGACCGTTGATTTGAGTGGGTGACTTGAGGCTCATGCGAAAGTCCATTTTTGCGCTCACGATTGCCGCCTTCGGTATCGGTACTTCGGAATACGTCATCGTCGGCTTGTTGCCGGACCTGGCGCAATCGTTCCGCATCAGCATACCCACGGCGGGCATCATTGTTTCAGCCTATGCATTAAGTGTCACATTTGGATCTCCGCTGGTTGCTCTGGCCCTCTCGAAGCAGGAGCGCAAGCGCTCGCTCATCATTCTGATGAGCATATTTCTACTCGGCAATGTTTGCTGCGCTCTCTCTTCCAACTTCTTCCTTATGCTCGCTGCTCGCATCCTGACGGCGCTCTGTCATGGAGCCTTTTTCGGAACCGGAAGCATCGTCGCCGCGAATCTCGTGCCCAGGGAGAAGCGGGCGCAGGCCATCACAACCATGTTCAGCGGGTTGACCCTCGCGAATGTGCTGGGCGTGCCGGCAGGCACCGCGATCGGTCACGCTTTCGGATGGCGCTCAACCTTTATCGCTCTCATACCGATTGGCCTGATTGCGATGCTGGGGCTGATTTTCTGGGTGTCACCGCAGAAGTCCGAGCCTGTTCATCTAAAGCACGAGTTCCACACCTTGCTGAACCCAAAGGTGCTTCTCGTGCTCGCGCTGTCGACCCTGAGCTCGGTCTCACTCTTCACCGTATTCACTTACATTGCGCCCATTCTCACAGCAGTGACGCATCTGCCCGCCCACGCGACAGCATGGGTGCTCGTTCTCTTCGGAGTGGGTATCACCATTGGCATATCTGATCGGAGGCCGCCTGGGCGATTGGCGGCAGATGACGACGATCGTCGGCGGCTACATTCTCGTCGCGCTGATCCTGCTGGTGATGCCCCTCACGATGCCTCATGCCCTGGCAATGGGAGCATGCGTTCTCATCTGGGGAATGTTCCACTTCGGAGCCTCTGCTCCGCTTCAGGCACGCATTGTCGAGAAGGCGCGCCGCGCCCCAAACCTGGCGTCCACGCTCAATCAAGGCGCCTTCAACCTCGGGAACGCTCTTGGTGCAAGTCTCGGAGGCATTGTCCTGGCAGCAGGATACAGCTATCGCATCCTTCCGCTCGTGGCTGCGTTGATTGCGTCGATGGTCATCGCCATTGCCTTCTTCGCGATAAAGCTGGACTCAAGCCGAGTGAGCGACCCCGATCTTGTTCTCCTTTACGAGGACGGAACTCCTGTGCACAGGAACTAGTCTGCTGTTTCTTAAATAACTTGACTAATAGTGGAGCAGGGATATTCTGTGGGATATTATGCCTCTTCCCGCTGCCGCGCCCCTTGCACTGAGTGAATCGGAGAAGAAACATCTGGTGAGGGTGAGCCGTCAGCGCAGCACTCCGGGTGGCATCGCGCTGCGCATTCAGATCGTGTTGGCCGCCGCCCAAGGACGGGCGAACCGCTCCATTGCGCGGAAGCTCTCTACCTCCGTACCCACCGTGCTGCTGTGGCGGAACCGCTACGAGCAGGAAGGGATGGAGGGGATTGTTGAAGATCGTCCCCGCAGCGGCCGCCCGAAGCGCATTACCGAGGACCGCGAGGCCGCCATCGTGGAAGCCACGCTGAAGACCACGCCGAAAGATGCGACGCACTGGAGCGTGCGCAGCATGGCGCGACCCAGAAAGTCAGTCCGGCGGTAGTGCACCGGGTCTGGAAGAAGCACAAGCTGCAGCCGCATCGTGTCGAGACTTTCAAATTCAGCAGCGATCCGCAGTTTGCCCTCAAGGTACGCGACATCGTGGGGCTTTATCTGCATCCGCCGGAGAAGGCCCTGGTGCTGAGCGTGGACGAGAAGAGCCAGATTCAGGCGCTGGATCGCACCCAGCCGATTCTGCCCCTGCGGCCCGGACTGCCCGAGCGTCGCACCCATGACTACAAGCGGCACCGGGCCACTACTTTATTCGCTGCCCTGGACGTGCTGGAAGGCACGATCATCGGTCAATGCCAGCCGCGACACCGGCATCAGGAATTTCTCCGCTTCCTGGAGCAGATCGACCAGACTGCCGATCAAACCCTGGACATCCATCTCATCCTCGACAATTACGGAACACACAAGCATCCCAGGGTGAGGCAGTGGCTGGCGGCCCATCCCCGCTACCATGTGCATTTCACTCCCACCGGCAGTTCCTGGCTGAACCAGGTGGAACGTTGGTTTGCGGAAATCACGCGCAAGCGTATCCGGCGCGGCACTTTCCGCTCCGTTCAGGAACTCACCCAGGCCATCCATGAATACATCCGCACTTACAACCGGCAGCCACAACCTTTTCACTGGGTCGCCAGTGCCAGCCGTATTATCCGCAAGGTCAACAAGTATAAAGAAACTTCAGAAACACCAGACTAGCGCGACCTCTTAGCACGAATCCGCCCTGGGAACACACGGCCAATCATCAGGCGCATGGCCCGTGCCGGGAAACTCTTGCGGGTAGCCCTACCCTGCCGTTAATCTGTATTCACCGCATTTTCACAAGTTCTTGCGTCAACTTGTAAGTCGGGCTTCCACCGGAAAAAACAGTTCTGAATCTGGGAAACGCTTGAACCGCACTGCCGGTCCGGCGCACTTCTCTATTCAGCCAAAGCAGTCTCGGTCGATTTGATTTCACAGGGTTCTTGAAGTGGAGATCAAATGCAGAGTCAGTGGAATTCTTTACCGGAAGAATCCTCCATCAATAGCGTCAGCGCTACGGACAGAACGTATCTGCAGCTATTGATTGAGCACAGTCCAATCGCCATCGTCATCCTCAATTCCCTGCATCAGGCTGAGCATTGCAATCCGACCTTCGAGAGGATGTTCGGCTACACTCGTTCTGAAATCGTGCACTTGAATTTCGATGAGCTCATCGCCCGCGGCGAGACGCTCGATGAGGCAAGGCGCTGTACGCTGTCTGTGCTTCATGGAGAAATGACCCACATGGTCACCCGCCGACGGCGAAAGGATGGCGTGTGGATTGACGTGGACATTCGCGGGATTCCGCTGATAGTAGATGGAGTCCTGCGCGGCGTTTACGGTCTCTATGTCGACATCACTGAGCGGACACGGGCCGAATCTTCATTGCGCCAGCTCTCATTTGAGTTGATGAACCTGCAGGAGAAAGAGAAGCGTCGTATTGCACGCGAATTGCATGACGCGACGTCGCAGGAACTGGCGCTCTTGAGTCTCAACCTCGGTAAGCTGCAGCGAAAGCTGCCGGCAGGCGACCGGGAGCTGGTGGAATTGCTGAACACCATCAAGGATCTGACCCGGCAGTGTACGCAGAAAATCCGCAGCGCCTCCTATCTGCTGCATCCCCCTTTGTTGCAGGAAGCGGGCCTGGTTCCGGCGATTTCCTGGCTCGCCGACGGATTCGCCGAACGCACCGGCATCCGGGTGAACGTACACATCTCGTCCAAGGTCGGCCGTCTCCCGGAAATCGCGGAGTTGGCAATCTTCCGGGTGGTGCAGGAGAGCCTGAGCAATGTGCTTCGCCATTCCACCAGCAAAGTGGTCGACATTCGGATCTCGCGCCACGCCGGTACGATCAAACTCAGCGTCAAGGACCGCGGCCCGAGCGATGACGCAGCTAGAGTGATCGTCAACACGCCTCATCATGGCGGAGTTGGAATAGCGGGAATGAGAGAACGGCTTAAAGAACTCGGTGGCCAGCTTGACGTACACACCATGAGCGATGGCATGATAGTCGTCGCGTCTCTTCCTTCGGAGGTGTGGGCGAGTGCGTAAGTTGCGAATTGTGGTGGCTGACGATCATGCGTTGATGCGCCGCGGAATTTGCGATCTGCTGGAGTCCGAGCCCGGGTGGGAGGTTGTCGCGGAGGCGAGCAACGGACGCGAGGCCGTGGATGCAGTCGCCAAGGCAAAGCCAGACGTACTCGTAATCGACTTGGCGATGCCAGAGCTGAACGGACTCACAGCGACGCGCGAGATTCTTCGCTCCTTCCCGAAAGTAGAAGTGGTGCTACTCACCATGCACAACACCGATCAGGCGATTCGGGAAGTGCTGGAAAGTGGAGCGCGAGGCTATGTTCTCAAGAGCGACGCCGAGCAGGACCTCATTACTGCCGTAAAGGCTGTGGCTGTCGGAAAGCCCTTTTTCACGCCTAATGTGGCCGAGGTGGTGCTCAAAGGCTATCTGTACCGGAATGCAAAGAAGGACACCCACGACAGTCTGCCTGAACTGACTACACGCGAGCGGCAGGTAGTTCAGCTTCTTGCAGAAGGCAAAGGCAACAAGGATGTTGCAGTTGCGATGCAGGTCAGCGTGAAGACAGTCGAAGCACATCGAAGCAACATAAACCGCAAGCTCTCCATCCGCTCAACCTCGGATCT
The DNA here is from genome assembly GCA_963725225.1 of uncultured Acidobacteriaceae bacterium. Lineage (GTDB taxonomy): Bacteria > Acidobacteriota > Terriglobia > Terriglobales > Acidobacteriaceae > Silvibacterium. Next base: position 277,624 of record CAVRXY010000036.1, on the reverse strand, counting down.
GGTCCGCTACGCCGTGCGCAACGGCATCGTCGCACCTTAAGCGGCACATCCAATCCCCTTCTTCAAATCTCCGTGTGCTTCATCCCTAAGGGTCACTAGGGGATCATTCTCCGCGAACTAGGGTCTCGCCCGATTGTTTGCAGCCGGGCTCGGGCCCAATATCAATCCACGCCTCGAAAATCCAAAGGCCGGAAACGCGGCAAACGCGGGCCAAATTTGATCGGTCCGTCCATGTTACCGGCCTGGAACTCGTCCTGCAGTCGCAGACCTGTCAACGCCAACATTGCCTGGAGTATTCCAGGCTGAGATCGAAACCAGCCTTCGTCGCGGAAAACGTTCTCGAGCCCACACCGCGACCTGTCGTCCCGGACCACTATTCCCATTTCTGGTGGAGGATGTATGCATCGCAACGATAGGCGTATTTCAAGCCTTCTGAGTCTCTTGCTCTTGGTCAGTTCATTTGCGCTGCCGGGACTTGCGTGGACGCAAACCCAGACCACCGGCGCAATTTCCGGCCGACTTACCGACACAAGCGGGGCCGTGATTGCCAACGCGAGCGTCGTACTGACTTCGCGCGCGACCGGAGCACAAACGAAATCGACAACAGATCAGACGGGCAACTATCGATTCAATCTTCTTCCGCCAGGCGCCTACCAACTGCGCTTCTCCTCGCCGGGGTTCAAGACCGAGGTACCGCAAGACGTAACCGTGACGGTAACAGAAACAAGCACCGTAAACCTGAGCCTGCAGCCGGGCGAACAGCAGGAGACGGTGCAGGTAGTAGCCTCCGCTGCCGCCTTGCAGACTGAAAACGCTACTTTGGGAACTACGGTGCAGGGCTCAACCATTCAGTCCCTTCCACTCACCGAGCGCAACTACACGCAGATCCTCACCCTCTCTCCCGGCGTGGCAGGAAACGTGAATGATGCCTCCGAGCTTGGTCGAGGTACGATCGACGTCTACGTGAACGGCGCCAGCAATATCAGCAATAACTTCGTCATGGATGGCGCGGACATCAACAACTTCGGCAGCGGGCGCGGAGGCGACTTCGTGCAGCAGGGCGGCATTCCGATTCCCAACCCGGACGCCATCGAGGAGTTCAAGATTCAGACCACGATGTATGATGCCGGCTTCGGCCGCGACGCGGGCGCGAATGTTGAAGTCGTCACCAAGAGCGGCACCAACCAATTTCACGGCGGCGTCTGGGAATTCTTCCGCAACAACAAGCTGAATGCTAACGACACGTTCCTCATCGCGCAAGACCAGCCGCGTCCAGACATGAAGCAGAATCAGTTTGGAGGTGCTATCGGCGGCCCAGTGCTTCGCGACCGTCTGTTTTTCTTCGGATCGTATCAAGGAACCCGTCAGATCAACGGCCTCAGCTCAAGTTCGTTCTCGAGCAATACACTGCCCGCACTCACTAACGACCGCTCGGCGGCGGCTATCGGCAGCATCTTCTGCGATCAGCCGACGGCATTTGGCGGAACTCAGGTGGCCTGCGACGGATCAAATATCAGTCCCGTTTCCTTAACGCTGCTCAATTACAAGAATCCCGATGGGAGTTATCTTGTCCCTACTCCACAAACCACTACACCCGGCACAGCGTTTGGATTTTCGTCGTTCAGCATTCCCGGCCGCTTCACCGAAGACCAGGTCCTGGTGAACACCGATTATCAGATCTCCAATAAGCATCGCCTGAGCACACGCTACTTTTACTCGCGCGATCCGCAGGAAGATCCCTTCAGCAGCTGCAGCCCAGGCTGCCCACCGGGCTTTACTCTCGACACGCATTTCACTAACGATGTGGGCCTGCTCAAGCTGACCTCCACGCTCACGCCGAACTTCCTCAATGAAGGTCTGTTTGCCTTTGTTCGTAATACCGGCACGCTACAGAACCAGACTAAGATAACCGACGAATCACTCGGCATCACCCCAGGCGACCCCGGCTTCCCTTATCTGCCAGTTACTGTCATCAGTGGACTCTTCAGCCTTGGCGGAGGCTTCAATGACTTCTCCGATTCCGCCGTTAACACCTACCAGGCGGCCGACCAGATTTCCTGGTCGCACGGCCGTCACAACCTGCGCGCCGGCTTCGAGTTCGAACGCCAGCAGTTCAACTTCGCGGATCCCGGGCCACGCCGCGGCGAAATTGTATTTCTCAGTTTCTCCGACTTCCTGCTTGGTCAGAGCGGCACGCAGAATGGCAGCGGATACAGCAATGTTTTTCTGAGCTATGGAATCGCCGGCGACATCGTGAAGTACTTCCGGGCGATCGATATGGCCTCGTTTGTTCAGGATGATTTCAAGATCCGCTCGAACCTCACGCTCAACTACGGTCTGCGCTGGGAGATTAACAGCAACATCAGCGAAGCCCATGGACGCCTGAGCAGCGCCTTTCCTTCACTGCTCTCGGGAACGCCCGCTACTGACGCGGGCACCTATGCGGGCTGGGTAGTTCCGACGAACTTCCCCGGCGCCATACCCAGCGGCGTCACACGCCTTTCCGGCAAGTCGGTTACGAACGACGATCTGCCGCTTCACAACTTCGGCCCTCGATTTGGTTTTGCCTGGCAGCCTGCACGAGCATCCGGACGCACCGTACTACGCGGAGGCTACGGGATCTACTACACGCGCCCCAACGGCAACGCAACACTGCAGGTACTCACCGGACCGCCGTTCGTAGGCATCCGCGAGTTGGTTGGAGCCGGCAACACCGCCGCTACCTTCGAGGTTCCTTATAATCCGGCTCCCGCTCCCGGCTCGTTCCCGCTGCGCACGCCCACATCGCAACTCGCCGCGGATATCATCGCAGACAACTACGATTCTCCGATGACGCAGCAATACAACCTCGATGTCCAACAACAGTTATCGCCCTCCACTGTCTTCGATCTCGCCTACGTCGGCACGCGCGGCACGCGCCTGCTTGAGGGCCGCAATATCAATGAAGCGTTGCTGGCCAGTGACGCCAACCCGATCAACGGCGTCACAACCAATACCGTGGCAAATGCCTTTGAGCGAGTGCCGTATACCGGCTTCGCACCCGGAGGCCTCACCCGCATCGAGTCTTACGGCTTCTCGATGTACAACAGCATGCAGGTCAACCTGCGCAGGCAGATGAGCCACGGATTTCTGCTTCAGGCTGCCTATACCTGGAGCAAAGCGATGAGCGACGTCCAGGGGCAAGGCTACAATGCCACCTTCGAAGGCGGCAGCGGCGACAGCAACAACTCAGATGACCGTCATCAGCGCTGGGGACCCTCGGCGTTTGATCGCACCAATCGCGTCGCTCTGGCCTATCGCTGGCAGCTGCCACAGCTGCACGAAGGCAACAGCGTGCTGCGACAAACCGTGAATGGCTGGGCTATTTCAGGCGTGACCACGATCCAGAGCGGTGATCGGCTCACCATCACCGACTCGCTCGGCGGCTCTATCTATGGATCGGTCAGCACGTCGCGCGCGCAGCTCTGCCCCGGCGTAACCAATGATCAGATCGAAACCCGCGGGAGCCTTCGCAGCCGGCTGCAGGGCTACTTCAGCAATGCAGCATTCTGCCCCGCTCCCGCCATCGCCGACGGGACCGGCTATGGCGACAGCACCGTCGGAGTCGTTCGCGGTCCTAAGCAGAACAATACCGACCTCACCGTCTCGCGTGTTTTCAATCTCTTTTCGGAGAAGCGCACTCTGGATATCCGCGGCGAGTTCTTCAACGCCTTCAATCATCCACAGTACGCTGATCCGGCAATCGCATACGGCACGGCGAGCTTTGGATTTATCCAAAGCACTTCGGTGGCGCCGCGTATTATCCAGTTAGCTGCAAAGATTCAATTCTGACTTGTCACCACTCAACAGGGAGCTATCGATGAAGTGTCTCTTCGCTGCAGCAGCACCGTTCCTGTTTGCAGCCATTGCCGCCGGGCAGGCAGCCCCAATCATGCTGCCTGCGTCGCCTTCTACCGTTGTCTGGGGCTACTACTCCGCCAAAGCCAAACCAGTACTCACCGTTCATTCCGGGGACACGGTTCGCATCCAAACCCTTTCTACCTGCGGTCCTACTGACCGGCTGAAAGAGGAGGGCGTCGCGGCCGCCGACATTCCCTCTTATAATGCCGACATTTATCGCGAAGTGACGGACAAGGGTCCCGGGGGCCATATTCTCACCGGCCCGCTTGATATAGCCGAAGCCGAGCCCGGCGATGTACTCGAAATTCAGATTCTGAAGATCGATATCGACGTTCCCTGGGCCTGCAACGGATTCGGTGCGGGACGCGGCTTTCTGCCCAACGACTACCCCTACGGTCGCTCCAAGATTATCCCTCTCGATCGCGAGAAGATGATCGCGAAGTTTGCTCCGGGCATTGAGATTCCGCTTCATCCGTTCTTCGGCAGCATGGGCGACGCGCCGCCGCCTTCGGCGGGCCGCATCGATAGCGCTCCGCCCTGGATGCACGCAGGCAACATGGACAACAAGGAACTCGTCGCCGGAACCACGCTGTACATACCTGTTCACGCCAAGGGAGCGCTATTCGAAGTTGGCGACGGCCACGCCGGCCAAGGCAATGGCGAAGTGGACATTACCGCCATGGAGACCTTTCTTACAGGAACTTTTAAATTCATCGTGCACAAAGACCGCCATTTGCTCTGGCCTAGAGCGGAAACGCCTACCAGCTACATCAGCATGGGCTTCAGTCCGGACCTGAAAGAGGCGACCACGCTGGCGGTACGGGACATGATCAACTTTCTCGTGGATGAGAAGCATTTGAGCCGCGACGAATCTTACATGCTGACCAGCGTAGCGGTTGATGTCGATATTACTCAGCTCGTGGATGGCAACGTAGGTGTCCACGCGATGTGCCCAAAGAATATATTCGTCAAGTAACAGAGATCGTTGTGCTAAGCCGGACGAATACGTGCGGCTAGAGGATATGATTCTTCGCGCCGGCATTTCGTCTGAGCAAGGATAGTCATGATAAGGCAGCTATTGCTCCTTCTTACGTTTGCCTGCTTTGGCATTTCGTCACTTCGGGCGCAGAAAAGCGATGAGCCGCTCTTCAAGCCGGAACCACATGAGTTCATCATCCATAACTTCCGCACGGAGAGCGGCGTAACACTGCCGGAAGCGAAAGTCGTCTACGGCACCTATGGCCATTTGAGCGCAGCGGGAGATAACGCTGTGCTTCTGCCTTCGCACTACATGGCAGACATGAACGGTTACACGTGGCTGATCGGACCGGGTAAGGCCCTCGACCCTACGCATCAGTTTCTTATCGCCACCGAACTCTTTGGCAATGGGCATTCGTCTTCACCCAGCAATACACGCGAGCCTTTCCACGGGCCGCGCTTTCCGGTAATGACCATCCGGGACAATGTGGAAGCTGTGCATCAACTCCTAACGACTCAGCTTGGCGTTCGACACCTTCAGGCGGTGATCGGCTTCTCCATGGGCGCGCAGCAGGCGTTTCAATGGGCTGTCTCCTACCCGGATTATATGGACCGCATCGTTGCGACCTCGGGAACGGCAAAGACCTATGGCCATGGCATCGTGCGTCTTGAGAGCGAGATCACCGCGCTGACAACAGATGACGCCTTCAAAGGCGGGGACTACACGACCGAGCCGGTCAAGGGCATTCAGGCATTTTCGATCGTGTGGACTGCATGGCTCTTTTCGCAGGAATGGTGGCGGCAGGAGCTGTGGAAGACCGAGGAACCTGCCGGTACCACATTCGACCAGGTCGTAGAGCATTACCGAACCAATTTCATCCCCGGCGCGGATGCGAATAATCTGATCCTGCAGATGCGTACCTGGGAGCGGCATGATGTTGGCACAACTCCGGGTTTCGGCGGCAACGTGCAAAGGGCGCTCGGATCAATCAAAGCCCAGGTTCTCTATATGCCATCGGAAACCGACCTGTATTTCCCGGTGACGGACGCCCGATACGAAGCACAGTTCATTCCTCACTGCACTCTGTTGCCGATACCGTCCCTGTGGGGACATCCGGCAGGAGCTGGCGCCAGCTCCGCCGATCTGAAATTTCTTAACGAGCATATCGGAGAATTCCTGAAACAGAATCCTGGCGGCGGCGCGTAGTAGCGTCAGTCTACGCAGTCCCACACCCCTTCAGTAACGCCATCCGAAGCCCAGCTCAAGAAGGCCTGTAACAAATCTCGCCGTTTCGAATCCTACAAAGAAATGTGGCTTGTGCTGATCTGCACGCGCAGGTCTGGATACTCGCGACTAGAATGGCGCATCGGATGATGCGCCATATTCGTGCGTAGGTCGGATTCTCGATCCGCTCTTGGGGGAGGGTAGGAATGCTCAGATATGAACGAAGAAAGCGTCCTGATCGATGGCATGAGCTGAGAGCGCGAGTGAAGTATCGTTGGGCAGTTCCCTTTGTCGCTTTCGAGTGGGGATGGGATTGGCTGGCCTTCCTGTTGAGTAACTGGAGCTTCCTGGAGGTGCTGGAATATCTCGGAAGCTTTTCAGTACTTGCCGGGGTCATTTTCTACTTCAGCGAGTCCGGCGATCGGATTATGCAGCGGCATTACCAGGCGTGGCAAGTGATCAACACCGCGCAGGGCAAGGGAGGCAGCGGCGGTCGCATCGACGCTCTGCAGGAGCTGAACCGGGACAAGGTGCCCCTGGTTGGCGTTGACGTGTCATCTGCATTCCTGCAGGGGCTAAGATTGGAGGGCGCCAACCTTCTCCGAGCGGATTTCAGTGCTGCCGACATGCGGGGAAGCGATCTAAAGGCGGCAGACTTCGCTTACGCCGACCTGCATTCCGCGAATCTGCGTGGAAGTGACCTTGAGCACGCTTCTTTCGAACATGCCAATCTGAACGAAGCGGACCTGGTCGGCAGCGACTTAGCCGGCGCACGGTTCGATGGAGCTGACCTCGGTGGCGTAGACCTGCGCTACGCTGACTTACGAAACGTCCAGTGGCAGCAGCTGAAAAACATAAGAATGGCGAACATTGCGGGCGCGAAAAATGCACCGGCAGGTTTCGTTGCATGGGCCCTGAAAAACGGCGCCGTGCAAATTGAGGAAAGCGGCCAATAGAAGGAGCGCTCTCACGCGCGTGATCGGCCGTGCCACAACTAGACGGGCAGGTCTGGCCGGCGCAAGTCGGATTTCAGGCCCAGGTTGCGGACCAGGCGATGCAGGTACTTGGGGTGGATGCCCAACAGGCGCGCGGCTTCCGGGTAATTTCCTTCTGCCTCCCGGAGCGCGTTCAGGATCAAATCCTTCTTAGCATGATTGATCACGGCGTGGTAACGCGCGCCCTCGATCTCTGCGGATCGCTCCTCGAGTATGGCGGTCGGGAGATCTTCCGGAAGGATTTCTTCGGTCAGGCCGAGAACAATTGCGTGCTCAATTGCATTCTCCAGCTCGCGAACATTCCCGGGCCAGGTGTAGTTCATCAGTAACTTGCGTGCTTCGCTCGAAATTCCTTTAAAGGGACGCCTGCTTTTTTCTGCGTATTTGGCCGCAAAGTACAGGGCGAGCAACGGAATGTCATCGCGATGCTCCCGCAACGGAGGCAACGTGATTGCAACTACATTGAGCCGGTAGTACAAGTCCTGCCGGAACTCTCCGGATTTAATTGCCTGTTCAAGGTTCTTGTGGGTTGCGGCAAGAACGCGCGCCACAAACGGCAGGAAGCGATTGCCGCCAAGCCGCTCAAACTCTCTTTGCTGCAGCACTCGTAACAGCTTGGCCTGCAGGGCGGGCGCCATCTCGCCTATCTCATCGAAAAAGACCGTTCCATCGCCGGCTGCCTCCAGCTTCCCCTTCTTTATTGCGACTGCGCCGGTAAATGCACCTTTTTCATGCCCGAAGAGCTCGCTCTCCAGCAATGTCTCCGGAATAGCCGCGCAATTGATCGCTACAAACGGACGTTCCGCGCGCGGACTGCTGTGATGGATCGCGCGTGCAACCATTTCTTTGCCCGTGCCGCTCTCCCCCCGGATCAGGACGTTGCAGTCGCTGTGCGCCACTCGCCCTATGAACTCTTCAATCTGCCCAATTTGCCGGCTTTCGCCGACGAGTTTGCTGGCGGAGTGGAGTTCCTCTTTCAGCTGCTGGTTCTCGGCGTTCAGCGCGTCCAGCGCGAGGACATTTTCAAGCGTTACCGCCGCGATTCGGGAAACGCGGCTTAGGAAGTGAACATGATCCTCTCGGAATGGCGAAACCGCGCTGTCGGAAATGAGGTAGATGACGCCAAGTGTCCTTTCCAGGGCGACAAGCGGCAGACACAGCACGCTCTTGGTATCGCTCGAATCTCGATCTGTGCTTGCGAACACGGCCGATCGCTCCCACAGGGCGCGGTGCACCAGGTCACGTTCGATATTGATCGAGGGCGAAGCGCCAGGCTGCCGCCCCCAGGTGCATATTGACTCGGGCTCCTGGTTAACCTGGCTGATCAGCACAATGGCGCCCTTCTCCGCTGGTATCACCTCGAATATGAGCCGCAGAAGTTCGCGTTGCAGAAAACTGATGTCGCGTATGGAGTTGATGATTTCGCTGATGCGAAATACGGCGTCAAGGTCGCGTGCGAGGCGGCCGACCTCGACCCCCAGCTGGGGGAGCGGTGTCGCCTCATCCACCCGAATGGTTTTCAGATCTGAAACGGAAGAGTCGTCACTCAGGGATAGCTGGGGACTGTCACCGGTCTCTCCTTCGTAGACCAGGAACAAAAGCTCGTTGCCTCCAACCCGAATCGTGTCCCCATGGTTCAGCACCTTCCGGCTCACGGGCGTGCCATTTACAAACGTGCCGTTGTGACTCTCCAGATCGGCAAGTTCATAGCGTCCATCCACTTGCTGGATCGTGCAATGCCTGCGGGAGACCGCAGGATCTTTCAGGCAAAAGTGATTCGTGTCCCCCCTGCCGATGGATATCTGGCCATCGATCAGGTGCCGGACCGATCCTTGCAATGGACCCGAGATGGCCATGAGCCTCGGCTTCACCGGAGCCCTCCTGCGCGTTCAGTCGAGTGGAGCTGTAAGCCTGCAGTCCGATGAATATGTACCCGCTCGTCCAGCGGATTCGAATAGTTACTCGCGGGTATCCGTTGAGATACCAAGCTAAGGGCACGACGCCGAGTAGTCAATATCGCAAATCGACGCGGAGTTCCTATCTGATTGAAAGTACATTGGGGGCGCACGAGTCGTGAGATCCCGACTCCGCCGACGGGATTTGGCACGGCACATGCTTTATGTACGGGTGTAACAGCAGCCACGAAGGGCAACTCCTCCGGAGGCTGGCAATCAAAAACCAGTCCGGACTCCACTGCGAGGAGTTCCAAAAGACGCACTCAAACGACTGCGCCTCGAAAGGAGATATCGCCATGAAACGGATCACAGCAATTGCACTTGCAGCCCTGGCAAGTTTCATCACCGTCGGCAGCATATCGGCGCAGGAACGTTCAGTTCGCGCCGCCGTTCCGTTCGACTTCACCGTTGGCAATAAGCTCATACCCGCCGGTACCTACACGCTCTCTTCGGAGTCTGGCAATGTAGTCTTGATTCGGAGCGGCGACCGGCACATAGCTGTAATGAGCACCGCTTTCGCCGACAGCAGGCAGCCGAAACACAGCGTGCTGGTCTTCAATAAGTATGGCGATCAATACTTCCTGCATGAGATCCTTTCCTCTTCTGGATCCATGAACCTGCAGCTCCCGGCTTCAAAGATCGAGAAGCGGGCCCAGACCCAGGAAGCCAGCCTGTCCAGCGGCAATCAGGTCCTCGTTGCTCTCAAGTAACAAAGGCAATGTTTCTTAACAAGACCCCTGGGACGACTGTCTCCGGGGTCTTGTTGCGAAAACTACCGCCTCTGTACAGTCACTTGGCCGGGGCCTGCGGCGCTTGAAAACTCCCAAGCCGTGCCTTCTGTGCCTGCAAGGCCGTCCTGCGCTGCCTCTGCAGAAGCACCTGCGTCTCTGCGGCCATCTCCCTCGACTTCGCCGTCTCTCCCAGCCGCGCATAAACCCGGCTGAGCTGGTAGTGCGCATTGGCGTGGTCGGGAGCAATGGCAATCACGTCTTGGAACTGCTCGCGCGCCTGCGGGATTTGCCCCAGCTGAAAGTGCAGCTTGCCCAACTCGTAGTGTGATTCGGCCACCTTAGGATCAAGCGCCACCGACCGCTGAAATGCAGCAACCGCTTCGTCATTTCGAGACAGATGCGACAGCGCCAGCCCATACATGTATTCAAGCATCGCGTCGGGTGGGAGTTTCCCGCGTATGTCTGCCAGCAGCTTAGCGGCATCTGCGTCCTTGCCATCGCGCATGTACGCCTGCGCGAGAGCGACGTAGCCAAGCGTAATGTCAGGATGCTGATCGATCGCCTTCTGAAATAACTGCCGCGCCTGATCATACTGGCCCAGCGTCATGTCGATTGATCCCAGCCGGAGATTCAGTGCGTACGCGTCCGGAGCATTCTTCATTCCCTGCTGCACGATTTGAGCTGCTTCCCCGTATCGATCCAGATCCATCAGCAGTCGCGTGTAATCGAGATAGAGGTCAGAATTATCAGGATCGTTGCGTACCGCTGAAGCATAGGCTTTGAGTGCCTTGGGATAATCACCGGTGGCTTCGTATGCTGCGCCCAGCAACGTAAACAGCCTGGCGTCGCTGCTGCGCTCGCTCGCCAGGGGCTCGAGGATCGCAATCGCCTCCGGCAGTTCGTTGGCATCGATCAGCGCGACCGCAAGATCAAACCTGCCCGTCCAGGATGCAGGCTGCATCTGCACGATCCGCCGGAATCTTTCGACGGCATCCGGATACATTTTCTTTTCCGCCAGCAAGACCCCGAGACGGTATTCCTGCTCGACATTCATCCCGGGTCCGCTTTCGAGGTTGCTGATCAGCTCGGTCGCCTCGGTCTTCATGTCGACCCGCAGGCATGCCGCCGCCATCTGAGAGCCCAGCTCCGGATCCTTTCCGATGAGTGCTCGCGCCGGCTCCAGGTGAGTTACTGCCTCCCGGTTGCGCGAAGTATCCAGATAAAGTTCCGCAAGATAGTAGTGAACGAACGGATCCCGCGGTGCCACCACCTCAGCCTGCTTCAGAACCTGCTCTGCCAAGTCGTAATGTGAAGTGGAAAGATAGTTGACGGCAAGATTCTTGTATGGTCCCGCAAGCCTCGGATCAAGACCGATAGCCAGCTTGTAGTATCGGTTGCCTTCGTCTATCTGCCCAAGCTTGGTTTCTGCGATGCCAATCAGGTTGTCAACCGAGGCATCATCGGGCTGTGCTGCGTGTGCCTGCTGAAACTCCTCAAGCGCCTTTGCATATTGCTCTTGCTGAAAGTAGGTCACGCCCTGTCGTACATGAGCGTCCTGTGTCGGCGCAATGCTGGCGGCGAGCAAACACATCACTGCACAGCGCGTCTTCACTGAACCCGCGTTCCCTGCTGGCCTGGCTCATCCAGCCGGTCTTCTTTGATTTTCCTGACCGTCTCGAATTCTGCCGCTGCCTCAGTCCGTCGGCCTTCAGCACGATAGACCAGCGCCAGCTGATAGTGCGCCGAGCCGTAGGGATCATCCTGTACTGCCTTCTTCAGTTCTACCTCAGCCTTTGGATAATCCTTCTGCTGTAGATAGGCGGACCCTAGCTGCTCATGGATAAATCCCGCATCGGGGCTAAGACGAAGCGCAGTCTCAAGATAAGGAACCGCCTTCCCCGGCTCATGACCTGCCACCAGAATCGTGCCGATCTCGCCATTCGCTTCCGGGTGATCCGGATTCAACTGCAATTCTCTGCGAAGCTCCTCGAGCGCACCTTCCGGATCTGCGTGATTGTTCTTCCACAAGAGCCGGCCTATCTCGAAGTGAATGCCGGGCAAGGTGGGATCCATCTTCTCGACAATTCTGTACTCTGCCAGCGCCTTATCATCCTGTTCCTGATTCTCATAAGTTTGAGCCAGAAGCTGGTGAGAGCGGTAAGAATCAGGATCGTCTTTCATAAGGCGGGCCAGTACCTCAAGTGAAAGCATGCGATACGTCTTTGCGAGCAGATACTGCGCCTCCATGTCGTGAGGATGTCCAGTCAGGTAAACCTCAAGCACCTTCTTCGCGTCGGCGAACTCACCTCGGTCGTAGAGCAGCTTTCCTCGTTGAACGGCATTCACTGGTTCGGCCGAATGTTTGACCGCGGACCGGAACGCCCTCCAGTCCGCTTCGAAGCGTTGGTCATTTAGTTCGTTGTCCACAAATGCCAGCGCCAGCCATCGCGAAGCAGTAGGCGCAGCGACGCGCAATTCCGCAGACACAGGGCGCAGCCTCTCTGTGTTGCCCGCCGTAGATCGGTCGCCGGGCATGGCTGGCATTGGAGGCAGACCGAGCGCCGCGCTCGCCTCATCCGGAGAGATGCGGATCGCCGCGTCGAGCGACTGCAGGGCCGGTTTCAGGCTTAGGTTGAGAAGAGCTGTCTCCGCCAGTAACGCGTGCGCCGCAGCAGACGATCGATCGACGGAAAGCTCACTTTGAAACTCGCTCTGCGCCTCACTTAGCTGTCCCTGCGCCAGATAAATCTCGCCGATGCCTAGGTGGGCGCCCTTCCATCTGGCGTCTTTCTTAAGCGCCAGCTGATAATGCGCTATAGCCTTGGGCCATGAATGCTGCTCTCTGTAGATGTCACCATAGATCTGGTTGAGCATCGGCATTCCTGACGCAGCTGCAAGAATGCTCTCGATATCCTGGTCCGCAGCCTTGCGATACGCCTCCCCGAGCACAAACAGGAGGTCGGGGTCAGAAGGAAAGAGCGTGCTTGCTTTGATCAACTGATCGATGGCAGCCGTGGTGTGGCCGGCATTCCACAAGGCCGTCCCCAGCCAACTCTGTGCCTGCTTGTCTTTCGGATCGAGCGTCACGGCCTCGCGCAACAGAGGAATAGCCCGCGCCGCCTGGTTCAGCTTCACATAATCGATCCCCAGCCAGAGACCGACGCCGCGCATGTGCGGCCTCAGCTCATTCGCCTTGCCGAGCGCCGTTGCCGAATCCTCGAAGTTCGCCTGCGCGTAATAGACCAACCCGAGGTTTGCGTAGGCCTCCGGCAGTCGCGGATCGAGTTTAAGTACAGCTTGATATTCGTGGGCTGCGGCATCGAGCTGCCCAGCCTGCTGCTCCTGCTGAGCGGCGCGAAAGTGCTCCTCAATGCCTTGGACCGCTTGCTGCGCTCCGCACGGGGATAACAACACGCATCCTGCAAAGGAGGCAGCGGCAACCCGCAGCAGGCGTCGGCGCAGAATGGCAAACATAATTCTAAGACTTCAATGATAGCTCCCGAATCCCCAAAGCAGGGACCCGGGAGCATCGGTTATTGGAAGCTTACGCGCAGGTTTGCCTGGATACTTCGTCCAGCGGTTGTCGTCGAGGCCTGACCGAATCCTGGCTCCCCAGCCGAGGTATTGAAGCCCGTGAATCGGTGTCGGTTGAATGCGTTGAAGAACTCCATGCGAAAGATGGTGTTCACTTTTTCCGTGAACATCGGAATTCGCTTGGAGAAGTTGAGGTCTTCATCGAGGTTGGCAAATTCTCTTATGTTCAGAGCTCGAGGCGCATCGCCGAATGTAAAGTTTGGAGCGGGAGTAAACGCCGCAGGATTCAACTTGCGGCTCTGTCCGTAGACAAAAGAGCCGCGGAAACCGTTGGGATCCTGACCGGGAACAACATCGGGACGGCTGCAGCCGGAGCAGAGATTTCCAGCAAATATTCCGGAATCCCAGTTCGGCGATGATGCCGCCAGCGGTGTGCCGCTCTCATAAGTCTGCACGCCCGCCACCTGCCAGCCGCCAACCAAGGCATTGGTCACGCGTCCTTTGTTCGCAAATGGCTTACCCTTACCGAACGGTAGCTCGTACGTATAACTTAGGACCACACGGTTTGTCATGTCGAACTGACTTAACGCCTTCTCGACCTTCAGGTTATAAGTGTTCAAAGCGCCTGAAGTTCCATTGCCTTCCCATGCGGCCTGTAGAGGATACTCCGAGTCGGCGTTCGTAATGTTCTTCGACCAGGTGTAGTTCGCCAGAGATCGTCAGCCCTTGCGAATAACGCTTCTGTAGCTGCACCTGCAAAGCATTGTAAGTGTAGACCCCGAACGGATCGGACATAGTCACCGAATCGACCTGCGCATTGGAGTATTGCGGGAACGGCCTGAGGGCCTGCGCTACTGTTCCGTTGAAGCCTGAATACGGCGCCGCTACCGGAGCTTGCCCGGCACACGCCGGATTTCCCGCCTGGGCGGCAACATTTACCTCCAGGCATGCTCCCCGTGCCTGGTCCGCCGGATTGCCCTGGTTCGGATCATGCATGAATGCCTGCAGGTGATCGCCGTGATCGCCGACATAAGCTATATCCAAAACCGTCTGCCCCGGAAGCTGCTGCTGAACATCGAGCGTCCATGTCTGCAGCGTTCCCGGCCGAGCCGTCTTCGACAGGATGAAGGTCGGTTGCTGCCCATTCTGCACCGTTGGATCGATGAAAGGAGGCGTTGGTCCGGGGTACGCCTGTATCTGCGACATGAACGACGGTAGGGGTCTGCTGGCTGGCCGGCACGGGATAGTTATAGCTGCCGAAAAAGCCCGCGCTATCGTTCTCGCCGAAGCCACCGATCTTCAGATTCGAATAGTAGATTCCATAACCCGCGCGCACGACAGTATCGGGCCGCACCTGGTACGCAAATCCGACGCGCGGACCCCAGGAGTTATGGAAAGTATCCTGCGGCGTATTTACTCCGAGTCTGCCGGGACCATGACCGGCAAATACATAAGCGCCCGGGAGACCTCCCGCACCGGGATTGGGAAGGGTAGGATCGATAAACGACTGTTGCTGGTGGGCTTCCGTCACCGGAGTCGGAATCTCATACCTGAAGCCGAGATTCAGAGTAAGTTTCGGGTTGACCTTCCAGTCATCCTGCACGAAGCCGGCGTAATACTTCACTCGCCATCCCAGGTTCTCCGGCAAAGCGATAAAGCCATTGGAGGCGGCGCCGAGATAGAAGCTGGCATACCCAAACCCAGAATTAGGATCCATATTCGCGGGAGAGGGGCCGCTGGTCGTGCCGCTGTGAGAAGTTGAACTCGCCCGATGTTCCGGTCAGAATGCTGATATTGAATTCCTGCAGGCGCACTTCTCCGCCGAACTTGAAGCTGTGGCGGCCGTGCTGCCAGGAAACGATGTCGTTGTATTGATAGGTGTTATCGATGAAGGTGTTGGCTCCGTCGCTGGGCAGGTTGATTCCATTCGGGTAGTTATAGGAGACTCGCGGAAAAGTGGTATCCATGACTCCCTTCAGGCCCAGCTTGCTGGGCCAGTTGCCGCCATAACTGCCGATACCGCTGAACTCCTGGCGGTGGCGGCGGCTGAAGCCAAAGTTGAAGTGGTTGAGGACGTTCGGCGTGAAGACATAGTCATAGCCAAGACGCGCATAGTTGGTCCACTGGTTGGTTGCGCTGGTCTCAAGCGGGCTGTCGGCGTAATAAACCGTGTTCGGCCGGTTGTCATGGTCATAGCTGCCCGAGAGCTTCTGTTTCGTTCCAAAGTTCTGATCAATCCGAATCTCCCAGAGGTTCGCATCCACTGGATTCGTTGCCCTTTGGACGAAATTCAGGTAGGGCGAATTCGATGTGGCGTGAGGCAGAACCGCCGCCATCGCCGTGTATACCGGATCAGGCGCCTGGGTGATCTTGTTGTCCGGGTAAGGCTGGCACACCTGTCCCTGATTCGCGCCCGTGCACGTCGAGTAATCGTAGAGAATATGCGCCGGGAAAGTGTTGCCGTTGATAGTTACAGGTTGCAGAAGCGCGGAAAAGTCACCATTTAACATGGCGGGCGTTGGCGCCGACAACAGACTGTTTCCACCGGTGTTGAACCGGAAGCCTTCGTAGTTGAACATGAAGAAGGTCTTGTTGCGGCCATCGTAGAGCTTGGGGATATACACGGGACCGGAGATGATTCCGCCAAAATCGTTCTGCGTATCGATCGGCTTGGGGACGTTGTTGTAATCGTTGATCCAGCTATTGGCATCGAGCGCCCGGTTCTTAAAAAAGTCATAAACGGAGCCGTGCAGATCATTGCCTCCGGACTTGGTCACCAGATTGACCAGGCCTCCGCTCATCCGCCCGAACTCTGCATCGAAGGTGTTCGTCATCACCTTGAACTCCTGCACGGCTTCGACGCTCACGCCGTAGTTCATCTGCAGGTTTGCCGAAGCAAGCTCGATGGTCGCACCGTCGAGAAGGATGTCCGTCCCGGCCTGCTGCCCGCCGTTCAGCTTGAAACCGCCCTGGACTGTCGGCGAGTTAGTGTCGATTCCTGAGTAACCCGGAGTGAGTTGGACAAACTGCAGAGGGTTGCGAACCGTGCCGTTGAACTGCAGAGGCAAGTCCTCGATCAGCTTCGTGGGCACAGTCGTTCCAATGTCGGACGACTCTGTCTGCAGTTGCGAAGCATCGGATCTGACTGTCACCGATTGAGTGGCCGCGCCCACGGTGAGCGCTACGTTAACGTTTGCCGTGGTGCCGACGGTTATATTGATGCCTGTCTGCTCGTAACGCTTGAAGCCTGCGGCATCGACCGACAGATTGTAGAGCCCGGGTGGGAGTTCCGGAAAGTTATAAATTCCAGCAGCATTGGTCTCCGCGTTGTACTGGCTGCCGGCGTTCGCATCAGTAAGGGTCAGGGGCGCATTTGGGACGACCGCTCCGGTACTGTCCGTTACCGATCCGGTCAACCCACCTCGTCCCGATTGTGCCCACGACAAGCCTGCGCCTGACAGGCAGAGCGCGGCTAACATCAACACCCAGATATGCTTTGTACTTTGTTTGAGTGATAGCATCCTTCACCTCCTTAGATGCCTTGCAGTTATATCTTTTCTAGTTCTGAACATCGATAACTATTCAAACCTGGTGACAACCTCTACGATCTCTCCGTGGTTTCGCGCGGGCTCGGTGGTAACTCTGGCGGCGGAGGACAGCGTGTCCCGAGCAACCCAGATCGACGCCAGCTGCAGCACGGCAATGGTGGGCAGGGCATACTTCAGGGCAGCCACGCGCGACACATAAACAGCCATCAGAATGAACAAGCCGCACCCGAAGAGCCGGCCGGCAAACAAGCCTAGTTCGTGGTTGAAGATGTATGCATACTCGTTCCGCCCCTCAATCGCCGAGACGGTGTCGATGATCAGCATCTGGATCGGAAAGTAGGCCAGATCGAGAACCGGCTTGGCCAGAACCAGGCAGGCCATGAAGATCAGCACGCCTTTCGCATCGAACAGAACCGCATTGACGATGGAGCCTGCCGCAAAGAGCAGCAGGCCGACGGTGAAGACTGGCACGCGATGCTCAGGCCGCGAAGCGCGGCCGACGGCATACAGCATGAATGACGAAACAATGCCGCCTGCGGCCTGAATCAACCCCAGGGTGCCTTCCTGGCCGACGAGCATCATGATGAGCATGGCGGGAGCGGTCACCAGGTAGCCCTGCGCAAGCCCCTTGAGCGCGGCCAGCGACAGCATCTTCTTCCACAGCGAATGGAAGTGGAAGAAGACAAAACGGGTCTTCGGCGGATTTCGATAGGACCCGGTGTTGATCACGATGGAGGCGGCGATGGTCAGCACCAAGGCGCAAACAGCGACGATCCGATAGCTGTTGTTGCGGTCCCCGCCCACCCATCCGTACTTTCCTGTAGCCGCGATGAACCAACCGATAGCCCCGGGAACAAGCACCGAGGTGATTGTCAAAAAGAAGGTCTCGACGCCGTAGTAGTAGTTGCGGTTTTCGTCGGTGGTGGTGGAGAGGGCCAGGAAGCCTCGATTTGCCCAGAACAGCCCGGAAGCAATTCCCATAAGCAGCCCCGACACCGCAATGGCCGCGGGTGTGATGACGTTAGATGCCATCATTACCAGCATCGCAACCGCGCTCAGGATCATTCCTGCGGCATAAAGCCGCTTGGCGCTGAGCCGGCCCAGCATGAAGCCGTTGAGCCAGAAGGCCAGAGGATCTCCCGCGTAGATGGCCAGCTGATAAGTCACAACCTTGCTCACATCGTGCGAATTCCTCATGACGTAAGCCGCCACGAAGATCTCGATGACAGGCAGCACGAACGCGTAGATCATGTTTGTGATCAGCAAGATCCGCATGTCTCGCGGACATGCGCGAAAGATGGCGTATTCCCTCGCCAGCCGATTCATCGCCCGCAACCCTGTGCTCCGAGCACTGAATCAAGCAGCTCCCGGATCGAAAAGCGGGCTGCGCAAACAACGCTGTCCGAGGCGCCGTAATAGATAGTTACCTCATCGCCATCAATCACATGGCCGTTGGTGAAGATGACCTCGCCGAAGAACCCATCGCGCTCGTAGGGTTCGAGCGGTTCCATCACCGCCTCTTCCGAGCGGGCGACTACCTTCCACGGCTGCTCCAGGTCGAGCAGGAGCACTCCCAGGCAGTAGCGATTCTTTTCGTTTGCCCCGTGGTAGATCTCCAGCCATCCGTGGTCGGTTTTGATCGGAGAAGCTCCGGCGCCGACCCGCGCGCTATCCCAGTACCCGTCCCGCGAATGGGCGATGCAGCGGTGGTTGCCCCAGTGTTCCAGATCGGGCGATTCTGCGAGCCATATATAGTTGCCGCCCAGCTCCGGGCTGCTGGGCCGATGCAGCGCGTAGTACTTGCCGCCGATCTTTTCCTCGAAAAGCGCGCAGTCCTTGTTGTGTGGGGAAAAGATCATCCCACGCCTGGTCAAGCTCTTCCAGTCGCGGGTGCTGATGAGTCCCACTCCCACTCCGTTCCCGGACACCTGGGTATACGTCAGGCAATACTGGCCTTCCAGATTTGCCACACGGCAGTCTTCGATGCCAAAGGTCTCCAGCTCCCCCTTGCCGAGAATCGGGCGGCTGCCCTCAGGCTCCGAAAAGTGGATGCCGTCGTCACTCGACACCAGCCTCAGGTGCGACATGGTGGTGAGGTAGTCGCGTCCGTCGTAGCTGATCACCCGGGGATCGGACAGATCCAGCCGCGGGTCAGAGTTATCGAATTCCAGGATCTTCACGCCTGCTTCCGGATCGAGAACCGGGAACGAAGTCTTTCCCGGTTTCTGCGCGGGACGCTCTGCGACGCGCAACAGCAACCACGTCTTATCTCTGAAGCGGAAGGCGCCGGGATTGAGAAGGCATGTGACCTCCATCCCGTCCGTGCTGGGCCGGATGTCGGACGGCGTCAGCAGCGGATTCTGACTAAATCTTCTTGCGATGTCTGCCATTAAGGTCTGCGTAATCTGGCCGGACTTTGGCCGTTCAGCGCTGTAAGGAAAGAGCCTCAAGCCGGGACTCAGCATCCTCGCCGGTTTCAACAGTTCGCAAGGGACATACAAGCTAAATCCTGAAAACCGAACGCTAATTACATGTGAAGCACTGCGTGGATCGGTTCGGAGCCGTATTCAGGCGTTTAATCGATGTGCTATCTTTGGTTTTTCATATTCAGCCTCTTGCAGTGAAGGAGGCTCAGGAAGTCCAGGGCGGTAAGGGTGTCCCCCTCTTTACAAGCAGCTGAAGTGGATAATGACCTGAAAGAAGATGCGCGATGGCAGCTGATCGAGCGCATCCTGGCCACGGGGCCGTTTCAAAAATCAGGACGCCTGCGCGAACTCCTGCCGCACATGGCGGAGCGAGCCATCCACGGCCACAGTCATGAACTGACCGAACACAACATTGGCATCGCCGTCTTCGGCAAATCTCCCGACTACAGCCCCGTAGAAGACAGCTCTGTACGCGTGCATGCGCGCCAGCTTCGCCTCAAACTCCATGAGTATTTCGACGGAGAAGGCCGCGGCGAGAGCATGATCGTCGAGATACCAAAGGGCTCGTATGTTCCGGTCTTTCGCAGCGCGAAACCGGCTCCTGCGGAACCCGTTCCGATTGTTGCGCCAGCACCTGTTGTTCCCGTCCCTGAAAGGTCGCGCCGCTTTCCAGCGTTCATTCCGTGGACTGTCGCGGCTTTGCTTGCGATCGCATGCGTTGCCCTTTCAGTCCGCCTGCTAAATGCGCCGCCAAAGCCAGCGCCGACGCCGTGGCCGCTTTCCGATATCTTCGACGGAATCAACCACGCGCAGATCGTGATTGCCGACGTGAACTATGGCATGTTGCGGATCGCCAGCCAGCAGGAGGGATCGCTCGAAGAGTATCTCCGGCCGGACATGCAGCGCAGCCTTACTCCCGAACATCTGAGCGCGCGCGAAGCGCGCATCATGAACTACATCGCCAGCTCCAACCTGACTTCGTACGCGGACGTGGTAGTTGCCACGACTTTGTCGAACATGGTGCCGGGCAACCACGGACTCATTTCCGTCCGCTCGGCGCGCGATGTGCGCCTGCGCGACCTCGAAGATGGCAACTACATCTTCGTCGGCAGCCCAAGTTCGAATCCATGGGTCGCCCTTTACCAGAACAAGCTCAACTTCAAGGAAGGCGAGGGCATCGTAGGCGAAAGCATGAAGTATTTCGTCAACGAGCACCCCAATCCTGGCGAACAGAAAACCTATCAGGGACTGGAGTTTACGGGTTCGGCAGGGCAGGACTACGCGACCATCTCCTTGCTGCCTACGGCAAACGGACGCGGATCAGTCCTGATCCTTCAGGGACTCCAGCAGGAAGGCACCGAAGCCGCAGGCCTCTTCCTCGCCAACGAAGAGTCGCGCACACAGCTTAGAAAGGCTCTCGGCATCCACGGGAATCCCGCCAAGCCAGTTCATTTCGAAGTGCTTATCAGCACCCGCGCAGTCGCAGGCGCACCCAATGCCACCAGCATCGTGGCCGCGCGCCTCCTTCCCTGAGGCTGGTCATTATTTAGCACCCGCCTGATAATCGACAGGCACTCCATCGCAGAGCAGTGAACCGTTCTCCACGCGTCGCCGCGCGCCTGAAGGAACAACCACGATCACTCGCGAACTGTTCGCCGGGATCGTTAGCGCAGCCCGCCCGCTCTTGTGCTCGCCGATAAATGCATGTGCCGAAAGATCGTAGAGGTCGAAGCTCTCACCTTCCAGCGCCAGCGTTATCTGCTTCGATTCGTTCCACGGATTGTAGTAAAGGTAGGATGGGTGCGCCTTCGCGCACAGAAAATCGCTGCGCGAGAGATTCATCTGCAAAATGTATGGATCCTCGGTGGCCTTCACCAACTCTCCCCACCACAGCGCATAGGCGCCACCGTAAATGGAACGATGGCTTCCGTAATCGCCGGACGCATACGGCGACCTTCCGTTTACCTCCTTCGTCAGGCGCTCATAAGGAATCGCCGAGGTTAGCTCCGGCCGGCTCTGCTTCTCGCGCGGAATGCAGTCGGAATAGAACAGCCGCATATTCGCAGCTGTATTCAGCAGATACCTTCCGATGTCGGTGGCGAACTCGGGCCGGTATCGCAGCACAGGCAGAAGATACGGCAGGGTCACCAGCGATTCCATGCTGTATGCTTCGCCAGCAGGCTCGGTGCTGAAGCCTGCCATCAGGCCATTCACCTCCTGGCCGCCCCAGTTGCCGGTCTGCATCGGGTGACCACCTGTTTCGAGAGCAAAGCTGACGATCTTGCGCACGTCGATCTGCCGCTCATGCACCGAAAGCCGCGCTGCGGCAAGACACGCCATCGCGCCACTGGGTATCTCGTACCAGGGATTCTTCGCAAACGACTCGTAGAGGTTCAGGCCCTTCTTCGCCTCCGCGAGATATTTCGCATTGCCAAACATCTCGTAGGCAAACAACATCAGGTAAGCGTAGCCACCGATCGCATCCGGCTGGCGGTAGATATCCTGGTTAGTGAACGGAACGCGGGTATTGAAGCGATAGCCCTGGTCGTTGAAGTTGTAGCCGACCTGGTGGGCCAGCTCGATCAGCCTGTCCGCGCTCTTGCGCACGCGCCCCGTCCACACCGGATCATGTGAAAGATGCGACCGGACAATCCCGTTGGCCAGCGCATTCACATTCATCAGGTACCAGTACTCGCAGAGATCTGCATGCGTCCCGTCCAGAAAAATTTCGGCCTCGTCGCTGAAATATGCCGCCATCGAAGGCACGAACGAATCCACCGTGTCGCCGCGAAGAATCTTTCCCAGGACCAGGGGACCGAATGTCGTCATGCCGCCATCGCCCGTACCCTCCAGGGCCGAGGCGAAATACCGCGAGCCATCGGCACGCGTCTGCAGAATTTTGTTCGCCGGGTCCATCACATACTTGTCGAATGCGTCTCCGCGCTCCCCCCAGCCGAGAGGCCTTTCCGCCGGACGCGCTGGCAGACCAGCCGTGAGCGCTTGGTAGCTGTCAGGTTCAGCGGCGAAGGATTTCCACCTCAAAAATGCCGCGCATGAAGATAAATAAATAAACTCTCGCCGTCCCAGCCTCGTAAACCCCATGATTTTTCTCCACTCTTTCTTATTGTCGCAACCTCTGAACCCGTAAGCTCTTTTAGCTTGTGGGCCTTGGCTGCTCACGGAGAAGGGCTTTACCTGCTAAATCAACACAGACCCCGTGATTCACATGTGAATCACGTCAGGGCAGGTGGCAGACAAAAACTATAACCACACTGCGACGCAGTGAAGAATCTGCAGTACTGGCTTCGATCGGAATGAACCAACAATCCAACTTCGTAAGGTAAGGATGCCGCCACACACTCGGTGAAATTGCTTATCATCGGCGGCGACAGATGGCAACATGAGCCGTGATACCGACGTGTTGGTTCTTTTGGCCCTTTGATAACTCAGGGCCGCGATGAGCCTCGTTGCGGCCGAGGCTCATCTGCGGTCTTTGGGAGTCGGCGTGGAGGATCTGCTTAGATGAAGCGCAAACCGGTGCCCCCGGAACCACTCACTCATTTTCCGCCAATGACCGCCCGAATCAAGCGGCCAATGTCGGTAAGATTCTGCTTGAGGACATACCCGCGGGCGCCGGCTTCCAACGCCGCCTTGCGCAGATCCTCATCGTCGTAATCCGTCACTATGACCACACGGGCCTCGGGATGGTATTCGCGGATCTGCCGCGTAGCAGCCAGCCCGTCCATGCGCGGCATTCGAACATCCATTAAGACAATGTCGGGCTGCCGGTCGGCGTATGCCGCCAGAGCGTCGGCTCCGTCCGCGCACTCCCATATTGCGATGGAACTGTCGAGTAACTCACGCCGCAGCAGGCGGCGCACTCCGGCATTGTCGTCCACAATCAATACTGTCATTCCACTCCCTGCACACTGGCCAAAAATCCGCGGCCGGTCGGCTGATCAAAATCCCGCCCGTTAGGCCGATACCTTGGGCCCGTATGCTGCGTTGTAATCCTGACAGATTGCTTCCCGTCGGATCTTGCCACACAAACAGTTTTGAGCCTACGGGAGCGGGCGGGTGAATGCCATAGGGGCTGCTACACGCGACCTGTGTGGTACCACACAGGTGTGTTGATGTTGCAGGACATAACTACTGCGCGAACGGCAATTCTCCGATTGTTAGTCGATGGCGTCGCGTGTATTCTTCGCTCAGGAAATGGAGACGCGCTGTCCGGCGCGGCCAGTCCCATTGCACAGGCGCGGCGAGAGGGCATTCAAGGAAGAATTGCGAGAGTCGATGCTGGGCTCGTGGTATGAGTCGGGTCTGCGCGCTCGAACGCAATCGCTTTGTCGAGATGTTTCCAGGGGAGCATTGTTCGCAGCGCTGACGATTCTGCTCTGGGCGGGACAGCCGGCTCACGCTCAATACGGATTCGAAGTCTGGACGGTGGACAATGGTTTGCCGGAGAACGAAGTTCGGGGTATCTCTCAAACGCCCGACGGATATCTCTGGATTGCCACCCTGAATGGGCTGGTGCGCTTTGACGGCGTGCATCTGACCGTCTTCAACAGAAACACTCCGGGAATCTCTTCCAATCAGTTTGGTTCGCTATTGCAGGGCCGGAATGGCGGCCTGTGGTTTGACAGCGTCACCAATGGTCTCGAGCGTTATCACAACGGATCGTTCCGGACATATGGCGCACAGGATGGAATACCGGGCGATGTTATTAACGGATTGGCTCGCGATGATGACGGCAATCTGTGGGTGCTGTCGGCGGGGCGCATTCTTCGATGGGAGGAAGCAATAGATCGGTTCCTTGACGTCGCGCCTGAGAGCCCGAGCGGCTTCTATCGACCACTGCGATGGGAACTAACCGGATTCTGGACGCAGCACGGCGACAACGTGCATTGCTTTACTAAAGGCCGCTTCGTTGACTACACGCTGCCGAGGGAACTGGCAGCCGATACCATCTGGGGTGTAGCTCTGGATCAGGATGGCAGCTTATGGGTTGAGTCAACCGACGGAAAGCAGGCACGAGTCACTTCGAAGAATGTGAGCCAGATGGTTGCGCCGAACTCCGCGGCACGTACGACTGTTTTCCGGGCCGGCGACAAGTCCTGGAAGATGCTCGTCGGTCCGCGCTTGACCAGAACCTTCGAATTCACCAGCTCTGGTCAAATCAACTCAATAACGCTTTCGCAATTCTATGAGGACAGGCAGGGAGACCTGTGGATCGGCACACAGGATGGAGGACTGTATCGGCTGCAGAAACAGTCCATCCAGACCTATACCAAGGAGCAGGGGCTGATCGATCGAGACGCTTACGCCGTTTATCAGGATCGGTCAGGTGCTGTCTGGATCGGGGCGTGGCACTCAGGCCTGAGTCGCTTTGCAGATGGTAAGTTCACCAGCTATACGGTGGCGGATGGTCTGCCAAACAAACTGATCACCGCGATATTCGAGGACCACAAAGGACAGCTCTGGGTTGCGTCTCACGGAGGGCTCAGCATTTTTGATCGCGGACGTTTTCGCAAACCAGCCGGCCCGGTCCTCCCAGACGAAGCGGTGGTTCAGGCTATCGGCGAAGACCCGCAAGGAACGCTGTGGTTTGGAACAAGGGAGGGGCTGGCGAGATATCAGAACGGTGTGACCCAACTTCTCACCATGAAGGATGGGGTGGCGTCGCAGGATATCCATGCGATTATCGAAAGCTCTTCCGGTGATTTGTGGGTGGGCGGGTACGGCGGTCTGACCCGTATTCACAATGGCCAGTTCACGCGATGGACCGAGAAGGACGGGCTTCCCAGCAACAATATATGGTCGCTTTATGCGGATAGCGACGGGGTGCTGTGGATTGGAACCTACGATAATGGCCTGGCGCGTTTTCAGAACGGCAGCTTCACCCGTTACTCGGTTAAGGACGGCTTGTTCGACGACAGTGTCTTTCGCATACTTGAAGATTCGAATGGCTACTTCTGGATCAGCTGCGACCGCGGCATTTACAGGGTGAGCAAGCGCGACCTGAATGCCTTTGCTTCGGGCGAACTCAAATCCATTACCTCCGCAGCGTACGGAAAGATCGATGGCATGTTGACCCTCCAGTGCAATGGGGGCCTATGGCCATCCGGTACACGAACCAATGACGGTCGACTTTGGTTTCCAACCCAAAACGGTGTTGCCGTCATCAACCCTAAATCGATCGCGCATGATGACGTTCCGCCCCCTGTGATGATTGAGTCGTCTCTGGTCGACAATGTGCCCGAGCCCGTGAACGGACCGTTGCGAATCCCGCCGGGTAAGGCCAATCTGGAAATCAACTATACGGCTCTGAGCTTCATCAATGCTCCCCAGACACGCTTCAAGTACAGGCTCGAAGGCCTGGACTCTGACTGGGTCGATGCCCACGCACGACGAATTGCCTACTTCTCGCATCTTCCGCCCGGTAAGTATGTATTTCATGTAATTGCCGCCAACAGCGACGGCGTTTGGAACAACGAAGGCAGAACTCTTGCGATCACCGTCCTCGCGCCCTTCTATCAAACGTGGTGGTTTGAAATGCTGATATTGCTCGCCATCGGCGCTCTCGCCGCGCTTGCCTGGCGATATCGCGTGTCCCAGCTGAAACAGGTACAGGCGGTGCAGCAGGCCTTCTCCAGGCAGTTGATCGCCTCACAGGAGGCGGAGCGGAAGCGCATTGCTGCCGAAATGCACGACAGTCTTGGTCAACGCCTGATCGTGATAAAGAATCTCGCTCTCTTTGCTCTGCGCTCAAAGAAAAACAGCGCTGCGGACGACTCCGACACCCAGACCATTGAGGAAATCAGCGATGAAGCATCTTCCGCGATCGAGGAGACCCGCGAAATCTCATACAATCTTCGTCCCTTTCAGCTTGACCGGCTGGGCTTAACCAAGGCGATCGAAGCAATGATCCGCACGACCGCCGCGGCCTCCGGAATCCATTTCGCTTCGGAACTGGATAACATCGACGAGCTATTCCCCGAAGATCTGCGGATTAACTTTTACCGTATCGTGCAGGAGTCCCTCGGCAACATCATGAAACATGCGCAGGCAACGGAAGTGAGTGTTCGCGTGAAGCGAAGCCAGCAGCTCGTGACCATGACGATCGAAGATAACGGCCGTGGATTCACATCGGATGCGCGCAGCCCTCAGGCGTCCCGCAGCGGATTCGGCTTGACCGGCATGGCAGAGCGTGCACTTCTGCTCGGAGGTGAGTTCAAGGTGCGGTCGACGCCAGGTCGCGGCACGACCGTCATGGCCGAGATTGCTCTGAAGGGAGGCCACCGTGGAGGAAAAGATCCGTATCCTGATCGCGGATGATCATCCAATTGTGCGCAAGGGCCTCCGCCTCAGTATCGAAGAAGATCCGGGGCTGAAGGTCGTCGCCGAGGCCTCTGATGGAGAGATGGCACTGGAACTGATCAAAAAGCATCGCCCTCACATTGTCGTCCTCGACATCGATATGCCGAAGCTTGATGGACTGGGAGTAGCCCGAGAGATTGCCCGGCAGAAGCTGGATGCGAAGATCATCTTCCTCACCTTTCACGCGGACGAAGATCTCTTTCGCACGGCGATGAGCATCGGCAGCAAAGGCTACATCCTCAAAGACAGCGCCTCCCAGGAGATCGTCGCCGGCGTACGAGCCGTGGCCTCCGGTCGCCCGTACATAAGTTCCGCCATCACTGAGAAGCTTCTTCATCCACAAGCGGCACCCGAACCGAAGAATACCCTCACCAGCAATCTCACTCCCACCGAGCGGCGCATCATGCGCTTGATCGCCGACGGCAAGTCGAGCAAGGAAATCGGTGCGGAGCTATCCATTCACTACCGCACCGTCGAGAACCATCGCACCAACATCTGCCGGAGGCTCAACCTTGAAGGCGAAGGAGCCAACGCGCTGCTGCGGTTCGCGCTGCAAAACAAAAGCCTGCTATAACAGGCTGGCTGGCGTGGAGGCGTCACTATTGACTCGTCCTCCACACTACCTTGAGTTACGACTTGCGGCTTAGACCTACCGCTCGTGCTGGTTCGCCGCGATTGCAGCCTGCTTTAATTCCTCATCTGCCTGCACGAGGAGTTCCTTGGCTCTTCCTGCGTGGCCGCCAAGCTGGTAGTTATTGTCCTGCTGCGCGGTGTCGATTCTCTGCCAGGCTGAAACGATATACTGCTGCGCGGCGCGCAGATTGCCGTGCCGGTCGCCGATGTTGACAGCCGGAGCCTGGGCAAAGATCGTTGCACTGCAGCCCACGATCAATCCCAGGGCCGTTCCGATAAGCATGTCCTTCTTAATAATCATGACGAATATCTCCTTGAAGATGACTGGTTGACTTGTTACCGGTAGCTGCCGCTGGTCGAGCTGCAACTACCGCAATTGACTGGGTAATGCGAGAGGATGCAGCGGCCTACTCAGCCTGCATCCACCCCTGGTTCGGGGAATAGCTGATGGTCGAAGCGGCGAGGCTGGCTGTATTTGCGCCCAGATTCTTCTGCAAAACCTGCCCACCCTGGCTGAGGATGAAGGTCATGATGCCGGAGTCGCCGTAGTTGACGGGAGTCGCGACGATAGTGAAGCTCTTGTTGTTCTGACCGGTCGTAATACGGAACGAATAGCCGTCGAAAACCGGCGCCAAGCCGGGCGGCGTCGATTCCACGACAACCTGTGCAAACTCGTTTAGGCGGCCGAGAGGACTCGACGGCTGATCCGCCGGAACCTCCCAGTAGAGTCCGTCCTGCTTTCCGGACGTGCTCAGGATCTTGCTGGTGTACTGGTGCTTCCGAGCATTACCGTGCGCGTGCCTGTAATAGATCTCCTCGGCATTGTCCATGGCCACAATCGCATCCACTGCGAGCAGTTCGTTCTTTCCGATGCGGCGGGCAAGAATCTCATCCTTGCCCGCGGTCGTGTTGAAGTACCACTGG
The DNA here is from genome assembly GCA_963725225.1 of uncultured Acidobacteriaceae bacterium. GTDB lineage: Bacteria > Acidobacteriota > Terriglobia > Terriglobales > Acidobacteriaceae > Silvibacterium. Next base: position 249,395 of record CAVRXY010000036.1, on the reverse strand, counting down.
GAGTTCGCGTTCTGCGCCAGCGGAATCGGGTATGGGTAGTTGTCGGCGCCGATATACAGGACGCGCGTGCCATCGGTCATCGTAACCCACCGGTTCATTCGGTCATACTTGACCACAAATTCGGCGAGCGCTGCCTTATCCTCGGTTGTATCTCCGGAGGAGAGGATGGCCTTCGAGTCGGGACCCAGGATCTGCGCCAGCACACCTTCGTCACTGTCTCCTGCCGCCACCCGGAGGGCCTGGCCGGCTTCCTCCGGGGTTGAGAAGGTTTGCTGCGCTGCCTCCGCCGCTGCGGCCTTAACAGTTGTCTTGCCGGAGCCGGCGATGATGAGCAGCCCAAGGAGAAGAATGCCGGCGAAGAGTATGCTTCCGTTGGTGTTCTTGCCTTGCGGTTTCATTGAAGTATCACCATTCCTTTTCGTAAGAATTTGCCGTGGCTTCAGAGCTGGGACTAGCGCCTGCGTCCGCCGCCCGAGTTATGCGGAGCGCTGGAGTGTTGGGGCCGAGGCTGGTGCATGGCCGCAGGATGCATACTCGCCCTGCCGCGGTTAGCGGCTGCGCGGTCGCGGTCGCCATTTCCGCTCATATAGGAGCGGGGATGGTTGACGTCAGGATTGCCACGATCGCGATCGACTCCGGCGTTGCGATGATCATTGTGGTCGAAACCACCCGGGCGCTGGTCCCCCAGTCCGTCGGCATTGTGCTGTTCGCCGTTCGGATTATGCTCGACCCCGCCATTACCGCCAATCAGGCCGTGGTCGCCATTGCGGCCTCCGTCAGGGCCATGTTCGACACCGCCGTTGCCGCCGATCAAACCGTGGTCGCCGTTGTTTCCGCCATTCGGCTGGTCGTGCGGATTGGTTCCGGGCTTGTCATTGTGCCAGCCGCCATCCGGGCCGAAGTAACCGTTGGGATGATACGCGCCGTTGGGACCATAGTGCGTATCGGTTCCCGGCTTGTAGTTACCGGCGGGATGATACGTGCCGTTGTTGCCGTACCATGCATGGTTCTCCGATCCGGTCGCACCTCCCGCATGGGCGACGTAGCCATTGTTACTATTCGGGCCCCACGGATGATAGTTGTTGTAGTTGTTCGTGGTTCTGTTGATGATTGTCTTGTTGATATACGTGTTGTTGTTGTAGATGATGTTGCCTCCGCCGCCACCACCGCCCCAGCTCATGCCCCATGAGGCGAAACCCCAGCCGAAACCTCCACCGCCGCCGACATAACCGCCGCCGCCAAGCACGGCTCCCACCGCAACACCGGCTGCGAACGAGACGCCAGCCGTTGCTACCACTACGGGAGGCGTATAGGCAGGAACAACATAGGGCGTGCCGTACACCACAGTTGGGTTGTACTGCGGCACATAGACCACGCTGGGATTCGCCGGCTTGATAACGATCGTGGATGGGCTCTGCTGTACAACCGTGATCTGCGAAGAGGACTGCAGCGTTCCCGCAGCCTGCGCCTTGGCACGCATCACCTGCACAGCGGTCATCACGTCGGACTGCTGATTGACATAGGCCTGCCCGAGGCTCGACGTCCAGGAGAGATTCTTCGCCAGGTCACTCATGACAGAAGGAAACTGGGTCAGCGCCTTCACACTGGGATCCCACGACTGCTGATTCACGGCCTGCGTCAAGGCGTCGCCAGTGAGAACGGTGTTTTGCTGGAGCCAGTCATTCGCGTAGGCAACTTCGTCGGGGAGGGTCGCCGCCCCGAGAATCTGGGCCACAAGAGCATCAGGATAGAGAGCAATTGGCGCGACCAGCGCGTCCAGCTGATCAGCAGTTTGCAGCGCTACTGTCGGCGTTGCCGGTGCGGCACTCGACGACGAGTCCTGTGCCGTCGGAACCGGTGCAGAAGCGGCCTGTTCCTGAAGAGCTTCGACCGGTGCACCCGCCACAAGGAGAGTCGAGCAGACCAGCATCGAAAAGAGCTGTTTCATCCATTTCGCAATCATGTATTTACTCCGATTTGAGCGATAATCCGCCGGATTGCGAATTGAATTTCAATCCAGCTTCGGCTGCGCCCTGCATCAGTTTTTTCGACCGTGGGATTAGAGCGGCGCAATCGTCAAGAACGAGAGTAGGGCCGATACCAGGCGAACAAAATAGAGGGCACTACACAAAACGCCCGTGTGGTACTACACGGGCGGGAGAAATAGGCAGTGCTCTGAAGCGCAGGTTCGCTTGATCGGCTAGAGATAGCTGCAGGCCCTGACTCAAGGATGAGACGGCAAGGCGGGGCGGATCGGGGCGCGCAAGGAATTTACACGTGGATGTGAATGTTTCCGCATGCCGCAATGGGAGTCCACAGCCCGGCGACCAGCAGTGCGCCATCGCCAATTGCCGAGAATCAGCGGCCCAACCGTCGGTCCAGCCTGACATTTCTCAACGCCGCCAAGAATAAGAGAGCCCAGGGCAACAATCCGCATCAGAAACAATTCAACCGCATGCCAGCCGCGAGCAAAAGTTGAGAAAGGGCGACGCACAATACCCTTTTTTAGAGTACCCGCCTCAATGCGGAATCACGCGATCCGCGTGACCCATTGGCCCCGCCAGGCCGGCGCATCGAAAGGATCCGCGAAATACTGTGTTTCGTGCACGACCTTGCCGTTGCGGAACTCCATAATGCTCACTGTATATGCTGGTCGCCCCTGGTAGGTGATAGTGTATTCGGTGATCCAGAGATCACCTTTTCCGAGCATTCGCTTGACGGTGAAACCTGACGGCTTGCCGGGATGATGACTGCGCAACGCCTGCAAATTGGCTCGCCCGAAGATTCGCTCGCCTGACTGGGGATAGTCACAAATGGCATCGTCATCGTAAATATCGTGTTCCGCGTTTGCATCGCCGGCCGCCGACGCGTGCCAGTGCGCATTCAGGGCATCGCGTATTTGTTCTTCTTCCGTGGACTGCGCCAGTTGCTGTTTGTCTTTCATATTCATCCACCTTGCGGGATAAAACCCGGAATGCCTGTTTTCACTACCGGATTCAGCCTTTGTCTAGTCTGAATGCGATTGATTTCATTAAACGCGTCCTCAGGAAGAGCGGAGATGTCAAAATTCTCTCGCGCGCGAGCCGCATTTTTGGGTGTGGTAAGTAAAGCGGAGCCGCGCTGCACCGCCCATGCCAGCAGCACTTGTGCCGGCGTCTTCCCAATTCGTGCGGCGATCGCCGAAATGACTGGATCTTCGAGCAACCCGGGCCTCATTCCGTGACCCAAGGGCGCGAAGGCCAAAAGCACAATGCCTTTCTCCTTGCAGAATTCCAAAAGCTCCGTTTCAGGCAAATACGGATGGGCTTCGACCTGGACCACCGCTGGCTTGATCCTTGCGGATTCGTAGATTGGCATGAGGTCGTTCAAGGTGATGTCAGACAGTCCGATGGCCCGGCACCTGCCGCCGTCCACGAGACTTTCCATCGCTCTCCAGGTATCGAGCAAAGTTACTCCGTTGTCATAGATGACATTGCCGTTTTGATCCCGCGGGTCCTGCTCGTCCCCCGGTTGAAACGCAAACGGAGTGTGAATGAGGTAGAGATCCAGATACTCGAGCCTGAGTCTCTCCAGACTCGCGATCGAAGGCCGGTTCGACGCGCTCGGGCCGATGATTGGAGTTCCATACCTTTGTGGTGACAAAAATCTCTTCGCGTGCGATCCCGGCAGCGGCAAGTCCTGCTTCCAACGCCTCGCCTACCTCGCGCTCGTTCCTGTATCGCTCCGCACAGTCGAAGTGTCGAAACCCGGCTTCCAGTGCGTCTCTGGTCGCAGTTATTGTCACGGCTGGGTCGGGAATCAGGGTGCCGAAGCCAAGTGCGGGCATTTGGCCGCCTCCGTGATTCAGCGGCAGTTTCGTATTCCGAAAATCAGAAGAGGCGATCATACTGACTCCTCGGCACTATCGCGCGTCCAACCTCATCCGCCCCGATAGTCGCAGGTCTCTCGGCGGCCAGGGTGGTGGGCCGCATAATTCTAGCAACATTCATGACTCGAATTCCTCCTCGGGAAGAGCGACATCAGTTCGTTCGACTATTCGATGGTGTGGTTGTCACTTCGACGCTCCGTCTAGCGCCATCCGAAGTTCGGTGTAAGCGCGAACCAATTGATCCAGGCGAAAGGAACGATTAAGTCCGCTGGGATTCGGTAGAACCCACGTCTTCGATCCCCCAAGCAGATCGTCTTGTTTGCCCCAGGACACAATCTTTCTGCCGAAAATCGCCGAGAAGGCTGGTTTCCCGAGGAACGCAACATGCCCCGGCGCGTAGCGTGCAATTTTTGCGGACAAACCTGAGGCCGCGCGCTCGAACTCCTCGCGCGATAGCTCGTCTGCGCGAGACGTAGGCCTCTCAACCGCACTCGTTAGGCCGCATCGATGAGCGAGAATTGTCTCCCCGTTTTCGGGGGCAATCTGTTCCCACGTAAAACCAGCGAGGTGGATCGTTTTCCAGAAGCGATTCCCACGTCCTGCGAAGTGATGGCCCAACATCGCCGATCTGAGGCCGGGATTGATACCACAAAATACGACGCGTAAATTTGGCGCGAGGACATCTCTTAACCCAGGTGTGACGTTCACCGACGCGCTCAATTTGTTAGCTCCTCATTAAGGTCGATCGCCGAACAGGTATTGAATGCCCGCATGTTCGGCAATACCGTCCCCTATCGACTTCAGAACCGATGCGTTGCAACAAGGCCACGCCACTACGCAGCCCGCTGGTTACGCAGGAGGCAAAGGTCGCTTCACTGCTAAAATTGCATCATTTGCCCTGAGCTGACCATCTAGTCAGTCAGCGTTAGAATAACAGGCGGGGGGCGAATCCATGGGTCATATCGACACGAGTGGAAATAGATCTCCGCGCGCACACACACGAGACAGAGAAGTAACCGTGCCGGCTATTTTGGCCGCAGCCGAGATCGAGTTTGCGACCCATGGTTTTACTGCAGCACGAACAGAGAGCATTGCGTCACGGGCGAATGTCGTCAAGGGCATGATTTTTCACTATTTCAAGAGCAAGGAAGGGCTTTTTGAGGCGGTCCTCGAACGCGCGTATCAGCCTTTCAGTGATGCGCTTGATAAGTCTCTCGACAAAAACCTCAGCGCCACTGACGCCTTAATGACGTTTGTCGACAGACTGCTCACTGCGATGACGGACAAGCCGCTGTCTCCGGCCATCTTCATGCTGGAAAGCATCCAAAGCCGTGGCGAGCACCTTCGCAAGCTGGGAATGCCCTCGCTCTTTACCCGAGTTGAAACGCTACTCAAGAGGGGTATCGCGGCGGGCGAGTTCCGGAAGATGGATCCCTGGCACGGCGCTATCAATATTATTGGTCTCTGCGGTTTCTACTTTTGTGCGGCCGGCAATATCTCCCAGGTGGATAAAGGCCGGGACCCTTTGAATCGTGAATCGCTAAAAAGGCATTCGGCTGAAGTATTGGCCTTTGTGAAAAATGGCATCGCCACGAAAAATTAGAAAATACTTCGACCTTTTGCATCCGTTGAATCATCTCTTTATTGACTGACTGGATAGTTGATAAATAGAGGATCGATCTGAAATGAACAAGGACATCAAGCACTATGGCAGGCGGCGGTTTATGACTGGCACAATCCGGTCCGGACTCCTGCCGATCATCTTCGCAGCGCAGATCCTGACGATGAGTGCGCAGAATGCACCTTCCGGCAGCGAGAAGCTGACACTTGCCGGAGCCGTTGATCTGGCGCTCAAACAGAATCTCGACATCCAGGTCGCCAATATCGAAACTGCCAGTAAACAGCAGGATCGTTTGATCGCGCGTTCGGAGCTGCTTCCACATGCGGGCTTCGATGCCAGCGACGCGATCACGCGATACAACGCGAAGGCCCAGCTCGGTATACAACCCTCGGTCATCCCTCACGATATAGGTCCATATCAATCCATCCATGTCGGACCTACATTCTCGACTCCGATTTTTGATCTGACTCTGATTCGTCAATACCAGGAGAGCGGCCACCGTCTGATGGCAACTCGCGCTGATGAACAAACCGTGCGCGAAGAAACCGTCCTGCTAGCTGTCAGCGAATACATGGCGCATCTTCGCGCACTCGCCAGCATCACCGCTGCCCAGTCTCGGGTACAGCTGGCGGACCGGCTCGCTCATCAGGCGCAAGACCTGCTCTCCGATGGTGTAGCGAGCAAGATTGATGTGTCGCGCGCTCAAGTGCGGCTTAGAGAAGAGCAGCAACGCCTGATTGATGCCCAGCGTGATTCGGAGACCACCTCATATGCGCTGAAGCGCATCCTGAATGTTCCGGACAGCCAGCAGATCGAGTTCGCAGACCAGCAGAACTTTTTCTCGACACCGTCGCTCGATCTCTCCGATCCACTGTCGACTGCCCTTGAACAACGCCCCGAGCTGCACTCCCTCTCTGAGAACATCAAGGCAGCTGAATCGGCGCACAAGGCCGCCGTTGCGGAATCCTTGCCGAAGCTGACTTTTGATGGGAACTGGAATGAGCAGGGGCAGACGTTCAGCACAGCGACTCCCGGATATGAATATCGCTTTAATGTGAGGATTCCCATCTTCACCGGCGGACGTCTTAGCGCTGAGCGGAAGAGCACAGCGCTGGCAGAAGCGCGGACACAAAAGCAGCTCGCCCAGGAACGCAACCTGGTGACTGAGCAGGTACGCGACGGGCAGGTCGAGTTACAAGCAGCCCTGCACCAGGTGCAGCTTGGCCGGCAGGAAGTGCAGCTCGGCAATGAGGAAGTCTCACTATCGCAGGGGCGCTTTCAGTCCGGTGTAACCGACAACATCGAGGTCACCGCTGCGCAGGATTCGCTCGCCCGCGCAAACGATGCGGAAATCGGCGCACTGTTTCGCTACAACATCGCACGTGCGCAACTGGCGCGCGCAGTTGGCGGGGTCGAGCAGACCTATAGCCATCCCTAATCCATATATTCCCGTGAGAGGACAAGGCCATGAGTCAAGCAGTTTTAGAACCACCAGTCGAAGAATCAGGCATAGCACCGGAGCCTCCGAAGGCTGGCGGGATCGCCGAGAGGAAAAAGACCCTCTTGATTTGGGGAGGAGCCGCTGCTCTGGTCCTGCTCCTGGTCTTCGGAATTCGATATCTCATCTGGTCTGCTCATCATGAGACAACAGATGATGCCTACCTGGCAGGACACCTGCACCCAATCAGCGCCCGCATCACGGACACCGTGCAGCAGGTGCTGATCGACGACAACCAGCATGTAGTTGAGGGGCAGACTCTGGTCATCCTCGATCCTAACGATCACAAGGTGAAACTGGATCAGGCAAAGGCTGCTCTTGACGCGGCAAACCGTCAGGCGGAGACCGCCGAAGCCGCGATCCGGTCAACATCACAATCAGCCACTGCGCAAACGACGCAGGCGCGAGGTTCAATCGGCGAAGCCAGGGCATCGATTCAAGCCGCGAAGGCAGCCGTCACAGCTGCAGAAGCAGGAGTGCCCCGCGCGAATGCTCAGCTTCAAGAGGCAAATGCGACTTTACAACGCGAGGAGACCGATCTGCACAGATATCAGGATCTCTACGCGAAGGAGCAGGTTTCGAGACAAACCGTAGACCATCAGCGGGCGAGTTATCAGGTGGCAGTAGCTGCACAAGCCGCTGCTCAGGAGCAGGTACGACAGGCGCAGGCACAGCTGGTCGCGGCGCAGCAAGGGGTTGCGCGCACCGAAGCTCAGTTGACTAATTCAGAAGGCGGATTGCAGTCCGCGCAGGCTACGACACTGGAAACGCGGGTGCGGGAAGGTCAGTTTGCAACTGCGCAGGCTGCAATGGCGCAGGCAGAAGCTTCTTTGCAAGACGCAAAGTTGCAGCTTTCCTACACGATTATCAAGGCGCCCGTAAGCGGTCGTATCGGCAGAAAGTCGGTTGAAGCTGGTCAACGCGTACAGATAGGCCAGCCCCTGATGGCTGTTGTCGAAGATCATCCGTGGGTAGTGGCCAATTTCAAGGAAACCCAATTAGGGAAGATGCGCGCCGGTCAGCGCGTCGAAGTAGAAATTGATACCTTTCCGAAGCACAAATTCTACGGGCGTGTGGATAGTCTCGCGCCAGGCTCCGGGAACGAATTCGCGCTGTTGCCTCCGGATAATGCAACTGGCAACTTCACCAAGATTGTTCAGCGCATTCCCGTCAAGGTCGTACTCGATGACGATAGTGTGCGCGGTTACGAAAACCTGCTCTCGCCCGGCATGTCGTCGGTTGTGACTGTAACTACACGATAAGGGAAAGCTTCTATGGCAACTACCGCGATCAAGCCGCCGATAGCTGCAGAGAATCCAGCGACCGAAGCGACCGATCATGTATCGCTGAAGACCTGGATATGCGTTATGGGAGTTCTTCTCGGCTGTTTCATGGCAGTGCTCGACATCATTGTTACGAACTCCTCACTGCGCGACATTGCAGGAACGCTCTCAGCCAGTGCGGACGAGATTTCCTGGGTGCCAACTTCATACCTGGTTGCCGAGATCGTCGTGATCCCGTTGACCTCATGGCTCTCTGCTGCGTTCTCACTGAAGAAGTATCTTCTGGTGAACTCGATCTTATTCATCTTCTTCTCTGTTTGCTGCGGTCAGGCGCATTCTCTGGCTCTGATGATTCTCTTTCGCGTCTTGCAGGGATTCACAGGCGGCGTACTTATTCCTCTCTCCTTCGTCGTCATCCTCACGTATCTTCCGCCGTCGAAGCGAGCAATTGGCATGGCCATGTTCACCATTACGGCAACTTTCGCTCCTGCGCTGGGACCGCTCCTCGGCGGATGGCTGACCGATCATTACGGATGGCCATTCGTCTTTTACATCAACATCGTTCCCGGGATACTGCTGATCGCAGCCGTATGGTTCACCATGGAAAAGCAGCACATAAATCTGGGCCTGCTGAAAAAAGGTGACTGGTGGGGAATCCTCACCATGGCGATCGGCCTCGCTGCATTCGAGATCGTGCTCGAAGACGGAAATCGTAAAGACTGGTTCGGAGATCCGGGGATTGTGAAGCTGGCCTGGATTGCCGCGATCTTCATTCCCGCTTTCATCATCATTGAGTTGCGGCAAAAAGAGCCGCTTGTCGATCTGCGCCTCTTTGCACGCAGGAACTTCGGCCTGGGCAGCATCGTCAATGTGGTGCTTGGAATTGGTCTCTATGGCGTCGTGTTTATCCTGCCCTTATATCTGGGACAGATTCATGGTTGCGATGCGACCCAGATCGGAATGGTCATCATCTGGCTGGGTCTTCCGCAACTCGTTGTCATCCCCCTGATACCGAAGTTGATGAAATTTGTCGATGCGCGGATCATTATCGGGGTCGGGATTCTTCTCTTCGGAGGTAGCTCCTTCTTAGATATTCATCTCGATTCCAATTTTGCAGGACCGCAGTTCTATATCCCGCTTATTATCCGCGCGCTCGGCCAGCCTCTCATCATGACTCCTCTTTCAGCCGTCACCACGTCCGGTATGGCCAAAGGACGTGAAAGCGGCGCGGCATCGGCACTCTTCAACATGATGCGCAATATCGGCGGATCGATCGGGATCGCCGGACTGTCAACATTGCTTTCTGTAAGAGAGCGGTTCCACTCTGAGCGCATCGGCGAATCTGTGAGCGTCTACTCTGGTGCCGTGCAGGAACGGATGCGACAGTCAGCAGCCTACTTCCTCTCGCAGGGCAGTGATCCGTATTCGGCCAATATGCGCGCAATCGGCGAAATCGGCGCCACGGTCCGCCGCCAGGCATTTCTGCTCGCGTATAGCGATTGCTTCCTGGTGCTGGGCTGCGTATTGCTCGCAAGTGCAGCTGCTTTGTTCTTTATGAAAAAGACCACAATTTCAGGTGCAGCAGGAGGGCATTGAGGCTGAACAACTGAGCGGTCACACGGCGCACTTCGCGCAAGAACGCCATACACGCTGAGCAAAGCCAGAACCGATGCCGCCGCCCGAAACCGCTAGCGCTATGGCCTGGGAGCGCTCGACTGCCACCGATGGTTTCAAGCGCGCTGTTCAAAAAGCGCGATGGATAGGATACCTCGCAGTTTGCCGAACCTATGACCGAAATTATGGCCGTTGATTTCATTGGGGTCGTCCTCTACACCTTGGAAAGCCCGGCAGGTTCTCTAAGCTTCAGAGAGAGCACTACTTGCTGCATCCCGCTCCGCGGGACGCCTGCCCATTATTCTCTCGGAGTTCCTCTATAGTTTCGTACAGCGCATATTTCGGCGCACATATCCTTGTAGCAGCGCAGGTGAAATCGGCCATGAGCAGTATGAGTCCAGAGGAACTGGCAAAGAGAATCGGCGAGGGCTTACTCTCTTTTCCAGTTACACATTTCACGGCACAATATGAGTTCGACGAGCAGCCATATCGTCAGCACATTTCCTGGCTGCTGCAGCATGGCCCGGCAGCGCTTTTTGCCGCGGGCGGCACCGGCGAGTTCTTCTCCCTCACCCTCGACGAATTTTCTACCGTCGTTAGTGCCGCGGTCTCCGAGACTGCCGAAAGAGTTCCGGTCCTCACTGGATGCGGATACGGCACGCAGACCGCAAAGCAGTTCGCTCGGTCTGCTGAAAAGGCGGGCGCCGATGGCTTGCTCCTGCTTCCTCCCTATCTCGTGAATGCTGAGCCCGCGGGACTGATCGCGCATACCGAAGCTGTATGCGCTTCCACGACGCTGGGCGTTATCTTCTATAACCGCGACAACGCTGTCCTGAACGAGTCGGCGCTGGAGCGGCTATGCGAACGCTGTCCGAATCTCGTGGGCTTCAAAGATGGAGTCGGGGATATCGAACTGATGACGCGTATCTATGCGCGGCTGGGAGACCGCCTGACATATATTGGTGGCTTGCCCACAGCTGAAACCTTTGCATTGCCGTATCTGGAGATGGGGGTTACGACCTACTCCTCTGCCATTTTTAATTTTCTGCCGAAATTCGCGCAGGAGTTCTACGCCGCAGTACGGCGCAAGGATCAGCCGGCTCTGTTCGCAAAGCTTCGGGAGTTTGTGCTGCCTTACATCGCCATTCGCAATCGCCGCAAGGGCTATGCCGTTTCCATTGTGAAGGCCGGAATGAAGGCGGTGGGCCGTCCGGCCGGACCAGTGCGTCCTCCCCTAACGGATCTGGAGCAGAGCGAACTGGAAGACCTGAAGAAGCTGATCGCAGGACGCTTCTGAACATCGCCAACGTGGATTCATTCCGCATGCCGGATACAAAGACCACGCATGTCCGTTACCTGATCGTGCTGATGTTATTTGTCGCCAGCACCTTCAGTTACGGAGACCGTGTCGTGCTCTCTATCGCAGGCGTTGCACTCACGCGGGATCTTCACCTTGACGCTCTGCGGCTTGGCTATCTCTTCTCCGGGTTTGGCTGGGCTTATGTCGTGGCGCAACTGCCGGCAGGCGGACTGCTTGATCGTTTCGGCTCGAAACACGTCTATGGCGTCAGCATTGTCTGCTGGTCGATCTGCGCGTTGCTGGCCGGCTTCACAGGATACCTGACCGCCGTCGCGGCGTTCTATACGCTCTTTGCACTACGGCTGTTGTCCGGACTTGCGCAGGCGCCGGTTTTTCCTGGCAATGGCCGCATCGTGGCAGCGTGGTTTCCCACGGCGGAACGCGGTCGCGCATCGGCCATCTTCAACTCGTCGCAGTATTTCGCCCTGGTGCTTTTTGCCCCCATCATGGGCTGGATTGTGCACACGTGGGGCTGGAAACAATGCTTCTGGTTTGCAGGCGCGATCGGACTCGCGCTGAGCGCCGTGTGGTTCAAGGTGATCTATGGAGTGAAGACACATCCCCGCATCAGCCAGGTGGAGATTGACCATATCGAGCAGGGTGGCGGCGTGGCCAATCTGGACGGCAGGGCGCGCGGGGGTGGTAATACTCTTACCTGGGCGGCCGTAAAGTGGCTCCTCAGTAACCGAATGTTGGCAGGTATTTATCTCGGGCAATACTGCATCACGACACTGACATGGTTTTTTCTGACCTGGTTTCCCATCTACCTCAGCGAGGCCCGGCATATGTCGATCGTGAAGGTGGGCTTTCTGGCGGCTCTGCCTGCGCTCTGCGGCTGCGCAGGCGGCATCCTGGGAGGAGTCGTTTCGGACAGGCTGTTGCGCGCCGGGCGAACGCTCAGTTTTGCGCGCAAGACTCCGATCGTAGTTGGCATGTCGCTGTCGATAACAATGATCGCCTGCAATTACGTCAGCACACAGGCAGCTGTGATGCTGTTTATGTCACTCGCTTTCTTCGGCAAGGGTTTTGGCGCCTTGGGCTGGACGGTAATCTCAGATACGTCTCCAAAAGGCCTGATCGGGCTGAACGGCGGCCTCTTCAACCTAATCGGCAACATGGCGGGGGTGACGACGCCGATCATCATCGGCTATATCGTCAAGCGCACAGGCTCATTCCAGGATGCGCTCATCTTTGTAGGCGCGACGGCGCTGCTTGCTATCATCGCGTACCTGCCGATCGTAGGCGAGATCAAGCGCGTGGAGATGAATCCCGCTCTGACCCCGGGAGCTGGCCTATGACATCCGAATCAGCCAATCTCGATTCTCCCCGGATCACGAGCATGCGGGTCATTCCTGTCGCTGGCTATGACAGCATGCTGCTTAATCTCAGTGGGGCGCACGCGCCGTTCTTCACCCGCAATGTAGTTCTTATAACAGACGACGCCGGCGGAACTGGCGCCGGAGAAGTTCCGGGCGGAGAGAAGATCCGCCAAGTTCTCGATGATGCGAAAGCGCTGGTCGTCGGAGAGAGGATTGGCAATTGGAACCGCGTTCTGAATACTGTGCGGCAGCAATTTGCCGATCGAGACGCTGCCGGTCGCGGCCTGCAGACCTTCGATCAGCGCACCACCATCCATGCAGTTGCTGCAATTGAATCTTCGCTGTTGGATCTGCTGGGGCAGTTTCTGCAAGTGCCCGTCGCCGCGCTGCTCGGAGAAGGGCAACAGCGAAGCAGCGTCGATGTGCTGGGTTACCTCTTCTTCATCGGAGACCGAAAGAAGACCAATCTCCCCTATCGCTATGACGAACACGCTTCGAATCCGTGGTTTCGTCTACGCGATGAGGAGGCGCTCACAGTGGAGGCCGTGCTTCGGCTCGCCGAAGCCGCTCAGGACCGCTATGGCTTTCGTGATTTCAAGCTGAAGGGAGGTGTGCTCTCGGGCGTGAGTGAGATGGAAGTGGTGACAGCACTGGCGGAAAAATTCCCGGAGGCGCGCATTACTCTCGATCCTAACGGAGCGTGGTCGCTCGACGAAGCTGTTGCGCTGTGCAGCGGCAGGCAGCACGTGCTGGCCTATGCGGAAGACCCGTGCGGAGCTGAGCACGGCTACTCCGGCCGCGAGATCATGGCCGAGTTCCGCCGCGCGACCGGGATACCGACTGCCACCAATATGGTCGCCACGGACTGGCGCCAGCTGTACCATGCTGCCCAATTGCATGCCGTCGACATACTGTTGGCCGATCCGCACTTCTGGACCATGCAGGGTTCGGTTCGCGCCTCGCAGTTCTGTCGCGACTGGCGCCTGACCTGGGGTTCGCACTCGAACAGCCATTTCGATATCTCACTGGCCATGTTCACGCACGTAGCTGCGGCCGCGACCGGCAAGGTGACAGCCATCGACACGCATTGGATCTGGCAGGACGGCCAGCGCCTCACCTGCGAACCGCTGCAGATCGCAGGCGGAAAGATTCCCGTCCCGGATCGTCCCGGCCTCGGCGTCGAACTCGATATGGAACAGATCGAGCAGGCTCACCAACTCTACGTGACGATCGGCCTCGGAGGACGCGACGACGACGCGGCCATGCAGTTCCTCATACCGAATTGGCACTTCGATCCAAAGCGCCCCTGTCTACTGCGTTAGGAAAATTCAACCGCAGATTACCCAGGGACGTGCAGACATCTAAATCTGTAGTGAGAAGTGGAGAAGTGGGAGGCCTTATAAGTAAGCGCAAGCTGCACCCCGCTGAGCGTCTGATGCTCGACTTCCGACATGTGCTATTTCTCGTCCCGGTTCAAATACAGTCTTAAGCCGTTCTTCCCCGTGTGGACCTCTCCGGACATCCCGATCAGGAGTACTCCGCTGATGGAACGACCGATGAACTGAACGCTGACCCGCACAGAAACGCATGCCGACGTGCTGCGATCTTCTTGAGCGGAGTCTCCTCGATTTGGGATGGTTTGGGACCATTTGAGCTGGTTTCGACCGTACGATGGTCGTGTGTTGGTCGTGTGACCCCAACGCTCTCAATTCTGTAACTATTCAATGCCCCGGGAATGAACCGCTCCGCAAATTTTGGATCGGCCGGTGAATAGGCCGACACATTCAGCACTCGCCGATTTGATGCCAACTTTGCAGGCAACAGAGCCGCATGGCTGATTTAAAGCATGAGCTCTGTATTTTGAAGTATCTTTTCGATTCCATTAAAGATCTGCCTCGAAACGTCCTTATATTCCCGATGGTCTGCTTTGGCGGCGGCATCAATTACGTTGCGATGCCTGAGTCAGCTAAACCCTTCGCTCTCCTGACTGTGATCTCCATCACTCACATCGTCTCGGACTCCCGTTATAGTTTTGGCGTGAAAAAAACCATGTACAGTTGCGCCGACGTGCAGAAAGGCTCAGTCGTTGCCGGAACTGACTTCTCCCCTGAATCCAAGTCGGTGATCGAATACGCAGCTGCGCTGGCCATTGCTGAATCAAAACCGTTGTGTTTGGCATACGCTATGCCGGTCGTTCCCGATAATTCTCCGGACATCCTCGAGATACAAAAGGAGGAACTGGGCAGACAGATCAAGATTGCGGAAAAGTTGCTGGGGGGGAGCAGCCTGGCGGTGCGAGGAATCTTCACCGCGGGGGATGCTGCCCGCGAACTAACACGAACTGCCCGTAAGACCGATGCTATCTATATTGTCGTGGGCACGGAGGGTTACCACGGACTCGAACGGTTCCTATCAGGCTCGGTTGCGGAAGCCCTGGTTCGCAGATCCAATTGCCCCGTCATCGTAGTCGGCCCAGAGGCAGCCAGGCAGTCGTTGCATACCATTCCGTGGAAGCGTCTTGTGTTCGCCTCTGACACGAAACATGGAGTGACGGAAGCCGCTCAACTTGCTGGCAATCTCGCTGCCAGCCATCACGCCAGTCTGACGATCATCACCGTAACTCCAGACCGGATCAAGAGTCCAGACAAGGAGCAAGTCGATGCGTTTGAAGGGATGATGAGCCGTGATGCATGGCTCAGGGTGAAGCCGCAATGCGTGATTCGCTCCGGGAAACTAGACGAAGAGATTCTTCGCATGGTGGCTGAGCGTGAAGCCGACTTGCTTGTCATGAGCGCGCGCAGTGGCGGTAGGTGGCTGACCCATCTGCAATCTGGAGTCGTCGCAAGAATCCTGCGATCCTGCCGTTGCCCTGTCATGATCTTGCGGGAGGCACATAAAGTTCATCATGAATCACGCACAGCAGCCAGTTCCCAGACGCCAAACTGTGCATGATGGCCGTAAGGGAGCGCTGCAATGTCATTGGCTTACCTCTGCCTCAACTTCAGACGCTCGTCCTTATCATGCTCGTTGTTACAGGTCAGGGAACGCTGTATCTCGTACGCGAACGGAGGGACATTTGGCGCTCCGTTCCGAGTAGGTGTGACTTGAATCACAGATTCTCGTTCATCTCACGATTAGTCTCATCGTTCGTGACGAGGAGGTGAAGAGATGAAGATACTTCTGCCCATTGATGGTTCCGCGCAAAGCGATGCGGCGGTCCAAGAACTGATTGATCGTCCCTGGCCTGGCGATACCGAGGTCCGGGTCATCTCTGTTGCTCACCCGTCCCCTGAAATTCTCGACCCGCTTCTCGTCGGGAGGGCCCTCCACATTGACTCGCTCAACAAAGAGCGAAAAAGGGCTCAACGGGACGTTGATGACGCAGCAAAAAAAAATAGCCCACGGTACGCCCTTCCTCAAAGTGTCAACGCAGGTTCTCGAAGGGTCCCCGAAGGTTTCCATCGTCGAAGACGCAGAAAAGTGGGGCGCTGACTTGATTATGGTGGGTTCACACGGATACGGACCTGCTATCCGATTTCTAATTGGCTCTGTCGCACACGCGGTCGCCCTTCATGCACCTTGTTCCGTGGAAATCGTCCGTTCTCATCCAGCGAAGGTTGCAGCTCAGGATATGGAGCAACGAGCTTAGCCCGGCTTGAATCGCATTCATCCGCGATCTCCGCCTCGCGATCGACGCTGCCGTGGACTCGACATTTCCTGCGATCCAGGGATTGCAGCAAAATTGCGCCCCCTGCTCACGAGTGAGTATCTCCGGATGCTCGGTTGAGCCATCACACCCAAAAAGATCACCCTGGCCTGTAACGTTTCTGCGTCCCGTGTCTTTCTTCTGATGGGAACTCCAGCGTTGCGCATTGGCGGCTGCCTGGACGCTCCCGCTGGCGTGACCGCAATCACAGCCAGTGGCGTTCGCCGCGGAATATTGATGTTAGCGGCGGCACAGGAGAACGATGCAACACATCCTTAGTTGGGTAAGCGTTGTCTGTGTGTTTCTCGCGATGGGGCTTTCAGGCTCTGCCCAGGAGTCTGCCCCGCTGACGTTGCCCGATGCCGTGGCGATTTCCTTGCAGAAGAATCCCGACATGAAGATGGCTCAGGCAGATGTGGCCTCGGCGCAAGTTGGTTCGCGGCTCGCGCGGATCGCCCTGCTGCCAAATCTCTTTTTCAATGAAGGGGCTCTCCGGGGCAACGATCCCATTTACGTGTTTGGAACACTCCTGCGGCAGCAACGCTTCGAGGAAAGCAATTTTGCGCTGAACAACCTCAATCGCCCCACGCCGCTCAATAACTTTGTCACGCGCTTCTCCGGGAACTGGACGGCGTTTGACTCCTGGCACAGCGAGTTCGAAATACGGCGTGCCGATCTCGCGGCAAAGAGCTCTGCGGATGCGGCCAGCCGCTCTGATCAGGAGATCGTACACCACACCGTCGAGGCATATGAGTCGATCCTGTTTGCCATGCGGAAAGCTGAAGTGGCCCAGCACGACGTGGCGACGGCGGAGGCATTGCAGACATCGAGCAAAGCACGTGTAGAAGCCGGCCTCGCTGTCGACGCCGATCAGCTTACTGCCGCCGCCAACGTGGCCGAGCGGCAACAGTCTCTCATTGCCGCAGAAGGCAGAGTGCAGATTGCCTGGGCCGAGCTGGAAGCGGCGATCGGGCAAACGATTCCTTCCGGGCAACGGAATCTGCAGCCACTCGCAGAACGGCAGTACGACATTGGGCCCCTGGCCGATACGGTGGCCCTCGCGATCAAGACGAGACCGGATCGCAGCAGCCTGACAAAGCAACGTGACGCCGAACATGCCGCGGTTCAATCCGCGCGCTCAGCCTTCGGTCCACAGATCAACGTGGTCGGCTCGTGGGAAATGGACAGGCCAACATTCGCGGGCAGCGGCGGAAACAACTGGCTTGCGGGAGCGGAGCTTCGCATGGACATCCTGCCTGTGGCCAAGCGCGAGAATCTGGCCGCCGCCAAAATCGCACTAACTCGTATGGATGCGGTCACCGCTTCGGCGGATCAGCAGATTCAATTGGAAGTGACCCGCGCTTATTTCGAGCATCAGGCTGCCCAGCAGATGCTCGGGGTTGCCCGCGCATCGACAGCGCAGACCGAGGAGAGCCTGCGCATCCTCAAAGACCGTTATGAAGCCGGACTGGCCACCATGACCGACCTGTTGCGGGCCGAAGACGCGGAGCGACAGAGCCGCGCGAATTACTGGCAGGCTGTGTTTCGGAACACATTGACCTATGCAAATCTCAGGTTCGCAATCGGAACATTGACTGAGGACACGGCGGGGGATCTCCAATGAACAAACTTCTGGCCAAACTCGCTGTGCTTGGTGCAACTACTCTGCTGCTGGTCGGATGCACCAGTAAGAGTCCTCGAGCCGCGGAGCCGCCCGTCGTCACCGGTCTGGCAGTGACCCAGGCCCAGGAGCAGCAGATACCGAACACGGTTGACGCCATCGGCACGGTTCACGCCAAAGAGTCGGCCGTCATTTCTGCGCAGGTCACGGGACGAGTCACGTCAGTGGCCGTACATGAGGGCGATGCCGTGCGCGCGGGGCAGGTTCTGATAACACTCGACAACACCCAGGCTCGCTCCGATGTTGACCGTTCACGCGCAGCGGTAACCAGCAGCGAGAAAGAGGTCCAGGTTGCCCAGACCGAAGTAGCTCTAGCCAATTCCACACTCAACCGCTATCAGTTGCTGCGCGAACGCAAAAGCGTCAGTCCCCAGGAGTTCGATGAGGTTGAGCGCCGTGCGCAGGCGGCCGATGCAAGACTCGAATCGGCCCGCGCTCAGGTGCTATCGGCCAAGGCCGCTGAGACCGGTGCGGGCACAGTGGCAGACTACGCACGAGTCAGCGCGCCATTTGCAGGCTTCGTCACCGCCCGTCATGTTGATCCCGGCGCGATGGCGATGCCGGGTTTGCCGCTACTGGAAGTAGAGAAGGCCGGACCACTTCAGTTAAACGTAACTGTCGACGAGTCCATGGTTCGAGCGTTGCAGAATGGAATGTCTATTCCGGTGGAGATCGCCGCACTGGCATCCACAGCTTTCGCCGGACGCGTGGCGGAGATTGACCCGGCTGCCGATCCAGCCAGCCACAGTTTTCTGGTCAAGATCGATCTCCCCGTGACGGCGGGACTCCGCTCCGGAATGTTCGGCACGGCGGCGATCGGCAGTGGGAGCCGCGCAGTATTGCTGATCCCGCATCGAGCAGTAGTTACGCACGGCTCATTGAACGCCGTCTGGGTAGCCGACAGCAATCACATTGCGTCATTGCGCTACGTGACGCTTGGCGCAGGGCACGGCGACAAGACTGAAGTGCTGTCCGGACTCAGCGCCGGGGAGACGATCGTGCTGGATGCAGGGGATCGCGAGCTCGGCGGCAGCAGGATCGAGACGCGGCAATGAAGAGTTCCCTTGGCATAGCGGGCCGCATTGCTGCAGCCTTTCTCAACTCGAAGCTGACGCCGCTTTTCATTGTGTCGTCGCTCCTGCTGGGAGCGTTCGCAGTCATGGTCATTCCCCGCGAGGAGGAGCCGCAAATCATTGTTCCCATGCTCGACGTGACGACATCCATGCCCGGCGCGTCTCCCAGCGAAGTGGAACAGCGGGTCACCACTCCCATTGAAGCGCTGATGCGCGAAATTCCCGGAGTCGAGTATGTCTACTCCACTTCAAGCCCGGGAAGGAGCCTCGTCATCGTGCGCTTCCTGGTTGGAACGCGCGAAGAAGATGCTCTGGTCAAGGTCTATAGCAAGCTTTATTCGAATACAGACCGTTTTCCGCCGGGCGCCTCGCAGCCGATGGTCAAACAGCGTTCCATCGACGACGTTCCGATTCTGACGCTGACACTGTGGGGCAAGAACTACAGTTCCTACCAGCTTCGCCTGGTCGCAGCGGGTCTGGAACACAGCATCCAGCAGGTCGAAGATGTCTCCGAAACTTCTATCATCGGCGGCCAGCCCCGCACCATGCGAGTGGTGTTGAGCAGCGATCGGCTCGCCTTTTACTCCATCTCGCCGGCAACCGTAGTTGCAAAGCTGCAGGCCGCAAATGCCCGCGTCGAGGCGGGCCAGTTTGCAGCCGGGAACCAGCAGTTCAGGGTAGACGCAGGCGACTTCTTTCATAGCAGGAGCGACCTCGAGCAGGTGGTTGTCGGCGTCGATCATGGACATCCCATCTATCTGCGCGATGTGGCGGCAGAGATCGTCGACGGCCCTGAAGAACCAGACAGCTATGTAATGTTCGGTGCCGGCATGGGGAGCAGAGATCCAGGGATGACGGTTGGCAGCGAGCTGCCCGCCGTGACCATCACCGTTGCCAAGCGCAAAGGGACGAACGCGACTGACATCGCTAACGCAGTACTGGCAAGAATCGTTGGACTGCGGAAGACGACGTTGCCGGCGGACCTGAATATTACTGTCACCAGAAACTACGGGGATACGGCCAAGGCGAAGTCCGACGAACTGCTCGAACATTTATTGCTCGCGACATGCTCCGTCACGCTGCTCATCGCCTTGTTTCTGGGCTGGCGCGAATCGGGGGTGGTTCTGCTGGCCATTCCCGTGACGCTGGGACTGACGCTCGCGGCCTTCTACTTCTATGGCTATACGCTCAACCGCGTCACACTCTTCGCGCTCATCTTCAGCATCGGCATCCTGGTCGATGACGCGATCGTGGTTGTCGAAAACATGGTTCGCCACTTTCGCCTGCCAGAAAGCCAGGGCCGGCCTCCAAGCGAAGTTGCGACCGAGGCCGTTGCCGAGGTCGGCAATCCAACCATTCTGGCGACGATCGCAGTCATTGCGGCCATCCTGCCCATGGCCTTCGTGCGCGGGCTCATGGGTCCTTATATGCGCCCCATTCCCGTCGGTGCCTCGTCGGCTATGTTCTTTTCACTTCTGGTGGCTTTTGTCGTCTCGCCCTGGGCCGCGATGCGACTCGCCGCCCACGCTTCTGGCCACAAGAAAGAGCACGGTGACGAAGAAGGATGGACCACGCGACTCTACCGGCGCATCATGTCGCCGCTCATCCACTCGTTTCGTCACCGGCTGCTCTTTCTTGCCGGAGTGGCTCTGTTGCTGCTGGCAGCGGT
Source organism: uncultured Acidobacteriaceae bacterium (assembly GCA_963725225.1). Taxonomy (GTDB): domain Bacteria; phylum Acidobacteriota; class Terriglobia; order Terriglobales; family Acidobacteriaceae; genus Silvibacterium. The sequence goes on along the minus strand of CAVRXY010000036.1, from coordinate 228,703 downwards.
CGCCTTCGTTCCGTTGAAACTGGTCAAAGTCAAGATGCTGCCCTTTGACAACAAGAGCGAGTTCCAGGTCATCATCGACATGCCGGATGGAACTACTCTCGAGCAGACCGCGCGAGTGACACAGCTGCTCGGCCGGTATCTCGGGCAGCAGCCCGAAGTAGCTAACTATGAGATTTATGTCGGGCTCTCCGGTCCCCATAACTTCAATGGTCTGGTTCGCCACTATTATCTTCGCCGTCAGCCCAACCAGGCTGACATACAAGTGAATCTCTTGCCTATCAAGGAACGCAGCGCGCAGAGTCACGCAATTGCCAAGCGTATGCGTCCTGAGCTCGTGAAACTGGCATTGCCCTTTGGGGCGCGCGTCAAGGTGAGTGAAGTACCGCCAGGGCCGCCGGTTATTCAGACCCTGGTTGCCGAAATCTACGGCCCTGCGATGTCCGGCCAGCTCGAAGTGGCTCGCCAAGTTAAACAGATCTTTCAGCAGACTGCGGGTGTTGTCGATACCGATTGGTACGTCGAGGATCCTCAACCGCGCCTCATCTTCACTGTGGATGAAACAAAGGCCGCGCTGCATGGGATCGCCGTTGCCGATGTGGCGAAAACGCTTGAGATTGCTGAATCTGGAGCGGTCGCAGGACTCATCCACGATGATCAATCTCACGAGCCAGTGCCGGTCGAGGTGCAGATGGAGCGCGCCCAACGCTCGTCGTTCGAGCAGCTTGAAAACATCAAGCTTACGGGCGCGGACGGAAGCCTCGTTTCCCTCCGCGAACTGACACAGGTACGCCAGACCGTCTTGCAGCCAAGCATCTACCACAAGAATCTGAAGCGCGTGGTCTATGTGACCGGAGATGTTGCCGGCGCTGAGGAGAGTCCGGTCTACGCCATCTTCAAGATGAATCGCGCTCTGGATCATTTTCAGCTTCCGGCAGGTTACACGCTTGTTCGGTATAACTCGGTGCAGCCGAAGTCGACCGACCACTATGCGATGAAGTGGGACGGAGAATGGCAGATTACACTTGAGGTCTTCCGCGATCTTGGCCTGGCATTCGCAGTGGTTCTGGTTCTCATCTACGTGCTCGTAGTCGGGTGGTTCCGATCGTTCATTGTGCCGCTGGTGATAATGGCCCCAATTCCACTTACCCTGGTCGGAATTCTTCCGGCGCATGCGATGCTAGGTGCTTTCTTCACGGCCACTTCGATGATCGGCTTTATCGCGGGCGCGGGAATCATCGTTCGCAATTCCATCATCCTCGTCGATTTCATCGAACTCCGGCGCAAGCAGGGGATGCCTCTCGATGAGGCGGTTATTGACGCCGGAGCCGTCCGGTTCCGGCCTATGCTGCTGACTGCCGCAGCAGTCATAGTAGGCGCCAGTGTCATACTCTCCGATCCCATATTTCAGGGGCTGGCACTCTCGCTGATCGCCGGCGAAGTCGCATCAACTGTGCTGTCACGACTCGCTGTCCCTGTTCTTTACTATCTGGTCCAGAAACGAACCTCTTCGACCGATAATCTCGCGTCAACCCCTGGGAGTGTCGGAATGTCGCCGGTGCCTCAACAAATTTCCAATTGAAAGGAGATGGCATGAATAGTCCATGGAGCTTCTGAGGCGATAGGCTCCACGGCAGGAGTTGTGGAGCAGGCAGGTTGCGGGCTGGATCGGTTTAGTGAGGCCGTTGGACCTCGTAAAGGAGATTAGTCAGACCTGCAACCGAAGCGTCACCGTAAGGCCGCAAGGACCTTGGATGGGAGAGTGGTGATCGCCGCAGAGCACGTCTACTCCACAGCGCGAGGAGAGACGAGATGAAGCGATACCTGGGAGTAGACCTGCACCGGACGCAGTTCACCGTGTGCACGCGGCTGGAGAACGGACGGACGTATTTGCGGCAGTGGCAGTTACGGGAACTGAAGCTATTTGCCGCGCAGTTGCGGAAAGAGGATGAACTGGCCGTGGAAGCAACGGGCAACACGCGACTGTTTTACGACGCGGTGGAGAAGTATGCAGCGCGGGTGGTGGTGGTCAACCCGGCTCAGTTCAAGGTGATCAGCCAGTCGGTGAAGAAGACGGACAAGAACGATGCCGAGTTGTTGGCACTGTATCTCGCAAAAGATTTGTTGCCGGAGGTGCGGATGAAAGAGCGCCACCAAAGAAATATGGGACATCTGGCGCAGACACGCGACCTGCTGGTTAAACAGCGCTCTGCCCTGAAGGCTAAGATCAATAACCTGCTTTCCGCCGAGGGAATCAACCTGAAGCGCGAATCGCTGTCCAGCAATAAGGCGCTGGAACGGGTTCTGGCCTTGCCGTTGTCGCCGCTGATGCTGGCCGAAGCCCGCGTGCTGGTGGGCCAGATCCGCAGCCTGAACCAGAGCATTGCCGAACTGGAGGAACTGATCGAAGAAGAAGGACCTAAACTCGCCGGTCACGAAAACCTGATGAGCATCAAGGGCATCGGCCCGGTCAGTGCTGCGGTGCTGTTGAGCGTGATCGGCGACATCCGGGACTTCTCCGATCCGGGTAAGTTGGCCGCGTATCTCGGCCTGGTGCCAAGAGTGCAGAACTCCAACGAAAGCGAACGCTCAGGACGCATTACCAAGCAGGGCAACAAGCTTGCCCGCACCGCATTAGTGCAGTGTGCTCTGATCGCCAAACGCTACAGCTCGTTCTTGCAGCAGTTCTATCAGCGTATCCAGCGCCGCCGCGGCGGAGGCAAGGCCAACATCGCCCTGGCGCGCAAATTCCTGGGAGTCATCTATCACACCCTCAAGAACAACTGGGTCTTCGAGGACTTCCCCAATTTCGTCCTGGCCTCCTGAAAACAGGCCAAAACCACAGCATGAGTAGACAACTATTCATGGGAGACCCCATGACCGTCGAACGTGCTGTCCGCCTGCTTGCGGGTGTCATGATCCTCGTATCCCTGGCCCTTGCTCACTATATTTCGCCGTAATGGTATTTTTTGACGGCGTTTGTTGGGCTGAGCCTGTTCCAGTCTGCCTTCACGAACTGGTGCCCAGCCATGGCCATCTTCCGGGCGATGGGCTTGAAAGATCGTGCAGCCCCATCGAGTTATTGAAAGGGTCGGCAGTATTCGCCAATCATCAACGAGAGGGAGATACAGCATGCATCTTCTGAAAATTCGGGTGAAATACCTCATCGTCGGCCGGTTCGGCGGACAGGGAATGCTTTGCGGGATGCAGTCTATCGCGAGATGTTTTGGCTTGAATCTGACAAGCCGGATGCCGCCTCATCGTTATGTACCGCTCTATTAAACGCGTGGCAACGAGTCACTTCTGTTGAGGAGCCCGCGCAATTTGGAGCGTGGCTCAGAAAAGATCACACCAATCTGTCTGGGCTTTCTCTCTATGAGGATCAAAACAGGAATCGTTTCGACAGACAGCCCCTTTTCGGAGGGTGACCGCCACTACTGCCGGAGGCTGTCCCTCAAGCTGTAATTGTGACCATGCGCCTTATGAAGACGATCATCATATCGTCGGGAATTCCCGCAGCCCATCCATTGTTGACGCTGGGATTGGGGTTAGCGGGTAGGTCGACACGCTCAACCCCCAGCGAACGAGCGAGCACTCTGCCCGGCGACAAGCTGATTCCACACCCAATCGCGGCCGTCAATCACGCTATCACTATCCGGCGTTCTCCCCGTGACGTGTGGCCATGGCTGGTTCAAATGGGTTCGGGTCGTGCCGGCTGGTACGCCTACGACTTCATCGACAACGGTGGCCACCCCAGCGCCGAACGCATCCTGTCGGAATTTCAAAGCGTTGCCGTGGGCTCGGTCTTCCCCGCACTACCAGGGGCAAAAGACGTGTTCGTGGTTGTGCAGTGTGAACTGGAGCACGACCTGGTTCTCTCTTTCCAGTCGCCCGCCGGCACATACTATTCCACATGGGAATTTGTGCTTGAGCAGCCACAGCCAAACGTGACCCGCCTTGTCGTCCGCGGGCGCGTAGGAGAGGATTACCATCCTTGGGGCCTGCCCCTGTGGATGAGCAGGCTGTTCGCTCCACCCCTCCACTTCATTATGCAGCGCAAGCAACTGCTCGGTATTGCCCGGCGCGCCGAAGATTCTATTTTGGGGTCTTGAGAGCTACTGCTTAAGCACACACAGGCATCAAGATGCAGCTTCAACCAAGTCCGGGTTTGCGCTTGGAATTCGCCTATCGGCTCGTCATAGAATCCAACCCCTCGGGTAGAGCCCTTGAAAAGGGGCTGGCGCGGCCCATGCGTTGTCATTTGCATCTGGAACTTTCGAGGAGCGTTAAGAGGTTGCTGATCCTCATAAGTGATTGATTCTAAATGGTGGCCAGAGACGGGATCGGAGTCTCGTTTGCCTAATGGAACCTGTAACTTACGCATTCTAAATGATGAGGAAAGTGGAGAAAGTGACGGAATGCCGGTTGTGCTTTCAATTTGCTTGCAAAATCCGGGGTTTGACCTCCTCACACCGACTCCTCATCGTCAAAGAAATTCTGATAGGTGTGACCTGTTGCGGCTACGCCTCTCTCCTTTCTTCGAGCGAGCCAGATGACGCCTGAGTTCATTGATGGCGGCTACGGTCGGTTGTCCCTGCTTACATTCGACGATTAGGGCTTGGTCGTCGCGATCAATCAGGATCACGTGAAATCTTATCCCGATTGCCTTCTTGACAATGTCGTAAGTCTGGACTATTACCCCGGCGCCATTGATCGCTTCTCCCGCGCACACTTCCCATTGATCGCGGGATAATGTTGACCTCGCAGTTCCCTCGTCAATATTCCAACACCCGCGACTTTGTCAGTTAGCTCGTCGGCGGACCAAAAGACCAAAAGACCAGCACAGTCGTCATGCTGAGGTCAGCCGTACAACTTCCTCATGATGAAGAGTTTTGTGCTCGTGATTGAAGCCAAGTGGTTGTGAACAGTTTGCTGACTGAGACCTAGCATGCTGGCGATCTCAGGCTTAGAGAAGCCGTAGCGGTGGAGATCAAATATCTGTTGGCGTCGTTCGGCCATTACGCTCCTGCGCTCCTCCAGTTTCATACGTAAAGTCTATCAATAGCGTCAACCAGAGATCGTCGAGGGCGGGTTCCTTGGTAGGCCATGCGTGAGTGTGAGGGCGCGAGGCCAACGTTACAGATCCGGCGAATCACCAATACTGCGCGGCGAGAATTTTTGGAGGACCCACTTTGCCGTCGATCGCTTGGGTGGCCAGCAGAATCTCAAAATTTCGCTTTTGCCAGTTCTTTGGGGCGGACGCCAGAAATTGCCTAAACAGATCATTCGAGGTCACCAGACCTGTCGCAGCTTCACTACCGTTGGCACCCAAGCCGGCAACAATAACGGTTGGTCGTCCGGTAATCGGGTTAAGAAAGCGGGCTACGATGCCGTAGTCCTGCGTAAGGGCAGAATACGGCCGCGAATTATCAATGGAATACACGGGTGGCACCGCACTCCTGGCGTCGAGAATCTGGTAGGCGCCACCGTCGCTGGGCTTAGCGAATCGAAACGGAAGGTTATCGGTCAGACGGAGCGTCCAGTCGTTATCAGGGACCCCGATCATCGCGACAGGTCCCTGCTGCAAATCGGCGAGAGTGGTCTGAGTCGTCGCCCGAAGCACAGGGGTGAGGCCCGCGGAAGTGATCGCAGAGCTGATCTTTGTAACAGCGATGACGTCGGAATGCGAGATCATACCCTCCGGCCGCGGGGCCATCGGGAGACTTTCGGTGATTCCGAGATTTGGCATGCCGGGAGAGGGTTCGATTTCGCGGATACAGACCATCACAGCGGACGGATTGTCCCCACCAAATTGCCAGAAACTGGTCAGTGCATCAACGTGATGTGTCTTCGCCATTCCGAAAGCGATGACCGCCGTGAGCCCCACAATTACCAGTAGCAAGGCCCAGATTACCCCAACGAGTCTGCTGGTCCCGCGAGACTCTGATTCCACAGGCGACTTCTCTGTTTCTTCCGATGCCAAGATGGGTGATTTGTCAGGAATCTCTTCCTGAGTTCGGTCCGGAGCTTGCGTAACGTGGGGCCTTGGCTGCCGAAATTGTGAAATATCCGGTGTAAGGACGAGCGATTTCTCAGGAATCTCTTCCTGAGTTCGGTCCGGAACTCGCGCGACTCGGGCCAGTGGTTGTCGGAACCGTGGAATGTAGGAGCCGTACGGCAAGTCGATGCGCCACTCCGCAGAGTGTTCCTCCTGGCCGTAGTACTGCGCAATCCGATCGGAAATCTCCGCGGCTGTAACGCGGACGACAGGGTCGGAGTTCAAGTCGTAATCGGCAGCCCGTCCGAAGATTTCAACGCCGAGTTCGCGTTCATTCAGCCCATCTGTTGAGCCACGGACCGTCTCTTCGACGACGAAGCGCAGGAATCGAGGATAGTGATCGTTGAACCTGAAGCGAGCATCCTCCAGCATCCTCTCCAGCTGGGCGAGCACCGCCTGCCGGTCCTGTTCGGTCCCTGGAGCCCATTCGTTATTGGAAGGAGTCCCAATCAGTCTTTCCAACTGGGCCAGCACCGCGTGCCGGTCATGGTCGGTGTCTGGAATCCATTCCTCGTCATACGGTGACGAACGCATCCTGCTTCTCCTCGACCATCTCAGGCTACGACCGGAATAGGGTCATTGCATGGACCGGACTTTTATCCAGATCTTACACCGATGGCTGTTCAGGACAGAGTAGCTATAAATGGCCTCGATCGCCTTCCCGCGCTTGAAGTGCGGCAGGAAGACATGGCCTCATATCCATCCAGGTGAACAGATGAGACCAGAAGCTGTGCTCCCTAGCTATACCACTTCCGGGTACTTCCTCTACAGTTACCTAAGTGTTATCAACGTATCTCTGCAACAACGCCGATGATCGCTGCATCGAACATGGGATGCGGCTAAGCAGTCGGTTTTCTCGCCGGCAGGTCCGTGACGATTCATTGTTGCTTAGTAGCCTTCTTCGGGATAGAGAGTACCAAAATGGCACCTCTGGGGCCCATGGTCTCCGCGACACTCACCTGTAATTGGTGGTGCGAGAAGGGTGGTTTTACTCAGTAGCGATATGCGGGACAGGGTTCCCTTGGGGGCCCGTTGCGGCAAATCGTGCATTGGCCCACCTATGAGGGCACTCGGGCAAGCAGTACGTACTGGCCTCCAAGAGGCAATTTAGAAAGCAGGCTTTCCAGAGCGCTGAGCCGGGTGAAGAGGCTCTCCGGGAAGTAGAGGAAATAGTTTGTACTGACCGGCTTAAATCCGGAAGCCTGCAAGAGCGTTCTTGCTGCCGACGCATTGAGAAGCTCCGCATCGACGTCAACCGGACATCTCTTCACGATCGCTCGAGTAGCTGGATTCCATGGGTTGTGTTCAATGATGCAACACATGCCCCCCGGGGTCAGAACCCGCCTGATCTCATTGGTCAACCCCGTCCTGGCTTCCCCGTGAACATGGTGATAGACGCACACAGCGGTGACAAAATCGACCGAGCCATCGGCAAACGGCAATTCGGTGGGCGATGGCTGTTTGCGCACTTCTATCGATGCTTGTGACGAGAGCATGCCGGCAGACGGATCGCAGCCAGTCGCTTGCGCGAAGTTCCTGCCCGCCAGTTGCAGCAACTCCCCCTGGCCGCAGCCTACATCCAGCCATCTCTGCGTTGCCACGTTGACGCCGGCGCGATTCAGGAGTCTCTTCATTAAAAGCCATTTCCGGCGGTGGAAATGGAGGGGGTCCTGCGCGAATCGATTCCTCGCCGGATCGTCGAGCAATTCAGCATACGAAGGCGCATAAGCATCGAATTCAGAGTGGGCCTGCCGATCAGTCTGCATGGTCTTCACTCTTTCGCTCCATAATGCGGATGCGGTCCTCTTCCTTTACCAACTTGTAGTGCGATTTCAGATAGGGCTCGACGATCAACTGGTCAGGTCGTATGCGTACCGCCGCAGGGAAGACCCTGGCGGCATCTCGCTCGTAGGTTGTGTTCCATATCACATATTTCGGCCGCCGCTGCTCCAAGGTTCGAACGACATCCTGGAATTGAGACGGAGTGTTGTAGTTGTACACCAGAATGCTATAGGGCGTGGGATTCGTTGTATCGGACAAAAAGTAGTAAATCGGACAATAAGGATAGGCGAAGATCTCCTCGCCTGGAGAGGTGTGCGCCTGTAGAAACGTGATTGCCGGATCTGTCGAGAACATGGATATGGAGCCTACGCGCGTCGTGACCTTGTGCGTCGCCAGAGCGACGAGGAGCCAATTGAAGGCACACAGGCAGCAAGCGCTTATGGTAAGAGCCTGCAAAGCTACTCTGGCAATTCTTTCCCGGCGCTCGCCGAGAAGATGGACGCATAAGATAATGAGCAGTGGCGCTCCGAGCACAAGGTGGTAAATGTCTCTTCGATGAAACTCCGAAAGCCACAATGCCCATCCACAAAGCCAGTAAAGCAGAATCTCCGGCTTCATCGTCATCCACTTCTGCCGGACGCCAGCGATCAATAATATGACAGGAAGCGCCGCTACCAGGAGAAATGGCGAGATCAGGACAGCAGCGATTCCATCGAACCAACTGAAGGCCCCCCTCCCTGCGGTCCAGACATTCCAATAGTTTGTAATGAGCCCTTGCGCATAAGGGCACGCATTTACGGCGCCATAGTGCGTGGAAGGCCAAACAAAGTTCGCATAGATCATGTCCCCGAGGGCGCCCTGGCTCCGAAAAAAGCCGAGTACGACCGCGATGGCTGCACAAAAGCCTGCCAGAACCTGGCCGATCGCAACAAAGGAGACGAAACTCCGCCGACGCTCGATCAAAAGCCACAGCAAGATGGCAGCAATCAACAGCAGGCCCTTTGGCCAATGAATGCTCATGGTCACGCCGGCCAGAATGCCCGCAGCGAGCAACAGGCGCGCCTTCCGCGTATCCCGCCATTTGACTATGCAGACTACCGATAATAATGCGAAGAAATTGCTATCCGTATGATGGCTGACTCCCGGCCACGCCGCGCCAAAGTAAAGACCAATCAACAGAACGCAGGGTAAGAATTGGCGTTGCCGGACACACGCGATGCGACAGGAAATAGATGGATAGAAACGTTCCCAGGGAAGTGACGAAAAGACACAGGGATACTGCTGTATAGGTCACGCCGAACAGCTTAAAGAATCCACCCAGCCAATAGAAGGTTCCTGGCCCCATCACTTCAAAGAAATCCCGAGCGAAGACCTGACCGCGGGCTAACCGCGCAGCGCCAGCAACAAGTGTCCCCTGATCCGACCCGACAAAGACAACGCGCATGATCGGCAGGAGATATAAGCTAACGCCGACAATAAAGATCAAATAGGGCAGGTATTTCCTGACAGCAGTGGGTGCGATCACCTGCGTTGTCGAATCGCATGTAGTAACGCTCATCTCGTGTGCTTTTATGCTCGCCGTTAGACGCCGGAGTCATAGACCTGTTGACATGTGACTGACCGTGACTGAACAACGCGTGTCGCTTGCGGTTGAAGTTACTCAGTGCGCCGACGACTGGCGTTGACTAAGCAAAGTCCCGAATAGTACCTCAGAGTCACTTTTCTGCCGGTCGCGTCAAACATCGGCCTGTGGCGTATCCCCATTTTGTGCGCCACAAAACCAACCGTCGTCGCGAGTACACCCAATCCGTATTTCAGGCTGCGTCTGAAATTGATGGAAGATGCTTCTTCAAAGTAACTCGTCGGACAGGATATCTCTCCAATACGGAAACCGAACATCACCGACTGCGCGATCATCTGATTGTCGAATACAAAGTCGTCAGAATTTTCCAGCAGTGGGAGAGTCTGGAGGAGTTCTCGTGAGAATGCCCGGAAACCGGTGTGATATTCAGAGAGCTTCACCCCAAGAAACAGATTTTGAAATGCAGTAAGAAAACGGTTGGCAATGTATTTGTAACGAGGCATTCCGCCCTTTAGAGCCCCTCTCCCAAGAATTCGTGAACCCAGGACGAAGTCATATACCCCGCTGGCGACCATGCTTGCCATTGCCGAAACAAGAGCCGGCGTGTACTGGTAATCGGGATGGACCATCACCACGATGTCAGCACCTGCTGCGAGGGCCTCCCGGTAACAGGTCTGCTGATTTCGTCCATAACCATAGTTAGCATCATGGACAAAAGTCTGTACTCCGAGTTGTTCCGCGAGGAGCGCCGTATTGTCTTTACTCGCATCGTCGACCAGAATCTTGATGTCTACAACATCGGGTAACTCACGCACAGTGTTTTCTAGTGTTCTCTCTGCGTTATACGCGGGCATTACGACCGCAATTCGTTTTCCGTTTATCATAGTTACCTCTTGACTGTGTCTCTCTTCATCTCCGAAATCGATTGGATTACCGCATTGATGCGCCTTCCTGCCGGGACATCGGATACGGAGAAATCTGTGCCGGCTGCGAATCCGGTTGTACGAGCCAGACTCGCCGGTCTTTGTAGTAGTGAATAAGATCGCGGTCGTCAGCAGAATCCATCTCTCGTGCCCAGATGACCTTGGAACCGTCGATGTTTGCAGCGTTGTAGACCCATTCATCGTAGGGATCGTGGCTGGAAGAATATCTGACGATCACCAATTGTTTTCCTGGTAGTTGTTCAAGCCCTGCGGCGATATGAGCTCGCTCACCACCAAAGGGGCCCGGGCCATACCAAGTATCAATCCATTGGGACACTGGCCATTCGGCAAGCCTGAGATGAAGGGGCTCTGCCCATGTACGAAGTGCGGCCAGGGTAATACATGACAGCACTATAAGCCGTACCATCTCAACGCCGACCGGCTGCCCGCCTGGGCTCCAGAGGCGCAAGTGGCGCATGGCCTGTAGACCGATCGCATAGAACACGGATGTAAATGGCGCCAGATAGTGAGGAACGAGAAATATCTCGATCACCATGCCGGCCATCAATACAAGCACGCAAACGACCAGAAAGCGGATACGGCGATCCATGAGCACGCGGCGCAGCATGATGAGCGGAGGGAGCAAAGCGATGCCGGCAAAAAACACAACCCCGGTCATTGCTTTGTATAGCGTCTGAGGGAGAAATCCGCGCGAAGTATGGATTTTCTTGAAATCGCTAAGTTCCTTCTCGTAGTAAAAGCGCCGCATTACTGCGTGCCGGTAGACGGGCTCAGGGCGCTGCGATTGCCAGACGAAATATGGCGCCATGGCGTAGGTCGCGCGATTGATCGAGTAGGGTGGGGTCACCGGGCTGCCGAACGCGCGGTAGTTGTAGTAGGCTATGCACGCGCCGGCAGCCACGATCATCGCCAGCGGTGCTACAGCAATGCGAAGCAGCACGGCAGGGGCCACGCGATTCTTTCCGCAGATCAGCCAGTGGCCCAAAACGGCCGCGACAGGGACGCAAAGAAGGATGCCTTCATAGGGTCGCGTCGTGGCCAGGAGTATAAGACCCGCTGCCAGCAACAGGCTGCAACGAAGCCGCGCAGTTTTCATTAATCGCGGAAGCGCGCCCAGGACCAGCGCCCCACCGAGAGCCGCGATTGAACCGCCGCCCGAGTAGGTATTGATCCAATAACTGAACAGCCCCAGGCGAAGGACCGCCAGCATTCCTCCAAGCAGCGCCCAGGTTGGCGGTAACCATGCCTGGAGCATCCAGCAGATGGTGGCGCACATCATTGCACTGGCGCACAAGACACCGCACCAGGGGCGCCCAAGCAGCACCCTTCCCGCAGCCAGAACCAAGCCCTGCGCGGGAAAGTACATCGACATATAAGTCGGCTTCATCGTGATGTGGATACTTTCAAAATGGATCCACATGGCAGGAGTCGGGTTGGTCAGTCTCCCGGACGCAAACGTATCCGACGCAAGCAGGAAGCTGAAGTCATTCGGGATAAATGGATTGGGTACGGGACATAGAGGAAGAATCGCCAGCCGCAGCACGAGGGCAGTCGCGCCGACGGCCGCGACCGCTAAGCCTTTCCTGCGCGCTAGCCTCCCGAAGAGCCATTCAATATTTGAGAAGTACCTGGAGCCAAGGCTCGGGCAACAGAATGCAACGGCGACCGCGATCGCTGTGAGGCCGCCCTCGATCAACATCAAAGATGTGCGGCGATCTGGAGCCGGAGTCAGGATCATAGACAGGTAATGCATGGAGTTGGTCTATACCCTTATGCCGGCTAGTGGATGATCATAGGACAACGGATCTTCCACCCCCGAAGGAAATCGGTCAAGGTCATCTATCGCAATGGCGCTCAATGGGTCAGGCTGGGGGTCAGGCTCGGCCAGGATGACAGCGCGCGCCAGGGACCTTTGAGGCAGCGGGACGTTAGAGCATTCGGTTACAACGTAAAGGGGCCGGTTCTTCGTTTCTTCATAGGTTCTGGCGACATAATCACCAATGGCGCCCAGCGCCAAAAGAATCATCCCCGAGAATGCACATTGGAGAGCGACGACAGAGGCCCATCCGGGAACGAGGGCAGTGGTAAAAAGGGCCAGATAAACAACTCTCGACAGATACAGAAATCCGGCAAAGCTGAGAAGACAGCCGGCGGCAATGCTGATGCGCAGCGGGAATGCCGAAAATGAAGAGACACCAGTCCAGGCAAACCGGAGCATTTTGAAGAAAGTGTAGTTGGTGTGGCCAGCTGCGCGTCCGCGACGCTCAAACGGGATGACGGCCTCCTTCAACCCCAACCATCCGGCAATGCCGCGCATGTATCGGTGTTGCTCACGGAGGGTGCGGATCGCTAGTACCGCCCTTCGACTAAAGAGACGGAAGTCTCCAACGTCAGGGGTGAGAGGCTGATCCGCCATGCGTGACAAGATGCGATAAAAGAGCTTCGCTGTCCACCGCTTAAACCTGGTCTCTTCTTCCCTGGAAATCCGTTTGGGCGACACAACGTCGTAACCATGCCGGAAGAGGTCTACCATGCGCGGCAACAGCTCCGGAGGATCCTGAAGATCCGCGTCCATCACGACCACGGCATCCCCATTGGCGAAATCCAATCCGGCCGTAACCGCCGCCTGATGGCCAAAGTTGCGGCTGAAGCGGAGCAGCTTTACGCGCGGATCATCAAACGCGATCCGCTCAAGAATGCTCCAAGTCTGATCGGTGCTGCCATCATCGATGAAAATGACTTCCCACCTCAGTCCGCCGAGAGTATCGCGGAGGCGAGAGATCATCAGAGGTATCGTCTCCGCCTCGTTCAAGACTGGAATGACGATCGAAAGAAGCATGAAGATATCCTCTAATGCCTTGGTTTACGAGTGAAGGAGCCGAGCGCCGGCCTTGCTCGACATATCTTTCCCGCAAAGAGCGGGAAGTTGGTGAGGCGGTGTTAGATACCGTCAGCTACCCGACGTCGTAGCTACGCCACCGCCCGAGGCAGAACAATGCAAACAAAGACCGCAAGATCGGCAAATTCCTGCAGCCGCGACTAAGCAGTGGTGACCAGAGTCGAGCCGATATTAGAGAAAGCAGAGTTGATGTCGTTGGCAAGTGTTCCCATGCCGGCGACGGCTGCAAAACCAATCAGAGCAACGACCAGAGCATACTCGACCAGGTCCTGACCTTCTTGGCGTGCAATCAGGTACTGAATCTTGGCAGACAGCTTGGTAGTGATGTACTTCATCTGTGTTACCCCCCTGGATCATGTAAAGAACAAGGCCACTTACGTGAAGATCAATTCCATTGCGGCGGAGAGTACGCCGGGGCTTGGCATACTCTACGTACTCCCCAAGCAAGGAATACAACCGGTGTGCTGCCATACCTGCGGCAGGAATTAAGCAGTCGTCAGGAGCTTCGCGCCGATGTTGGAGAAAGCAGAGTTGATGTCGTTGGCGAGTGTTCCCATGCCGGCGACGGCTGCAAAACCAATTAGAGCAACGACCAGAGCATACTCGACCAGGTCCTGACCTTCTTCGCGTGCAATCAGGTACTGAATCTTGGCAGACAGCTTACTAATCATTTCCTTCATTTTTGAGTTCCCTTTCCCGTGTTGATTATTGTTCCGGCCTCTGGCCGGGCACGCCTACCATATGGCACGCGAGGAGCCACTTTTGGTATCACTGCCGTTTAATTAGAAATGAATGAGTTGCAGGAGTTGGCCCGCGAAAAGGTGTGAACGCCCGTATACAAAGCGGGCTCCGCAGATACGCCACGTATACACGCCGCGATCATTTTGACAGGGGGTAACCGCTGTATTGACTTATAGATAACTGCTCCGAGGGCGGAAACTTGGATACCGCTTAGGTGGTAGCGACATTCAAATAAGTAACCATTTCATACAGGCTCAGGTTGCGTGCAAACATTCGTCATGGTCTGGGAATAACTTCAGATCGAGGCAGCGCTAAGTGAGAGCAGCGAGCAAGAGAGTCGAATCGTTAGTGGCATGGCCGGAAAACGATGCTCGCCGCGATCACGCGTTAGTCCCCATGGGCCTCCCGCGGCGGCATCTGACTTTCACGGGCTTGCCGCTCCGGGTTATAAGCGAAGCGAACTGAAAATCGGCGATGGGGATCGATCCGCCATTCACGGACAACGGCGAATATTGCCATGGCTAGTGTGAATGCAGCGCAGGACCGCAGCACGCCCGGATGGGCTAACAGAAACGCGAACTGAAACCGGATGGCGAGCGACCAGGAAATCGCGATTCCCAGATAAAACGATGCGCTCCGGAATCTGCGGTACCCCACATTCGCGAAACAGCCGAACGCGAGTCCTGCGACCAGATCGATCAGATAGTGCTCTCCGGTAGAGATCGTCGCGAGCGCCGTGCCGACGAAAAACATGAGCGAGATTCCCCGCCACAGCTTGCCTTCGGCGTAAAGGACTAGCACCAGTGCTGTCCCCAGATGCAAAGAGGGAAATGCGTTCGGCATTCCGCTAAACCGAATCAGGTGCGCTGGCGCCAGCGGCGGGTTAAGCCAATTTGAGCCGAAGACATAAGCGGGCCCACAGGCCGGGAGAATGGCGTAGAGGAGCGGGCCCATCACCAGTTCGGCGACAAAGGCGAGAACAATAGACCCACGATTGTTTCGGTTCCGCGTAACGAGGTACCAACAAATCATCATTGGAACCATCAACTGATAGGTCACATTCAGAGGAATTCGCCAGAAGCCCTGGAGTGGACGCGCTATGGCCGCAGCCGAAACGCCCAGGGATGCGTCCAGCTGAAGGAGAAAAAGGTCATACTTCCATGGAAGCAGACCGTCCTCCTTCCCCATGACAACAGTCAACAAGAAGCCGTAGAAGAGGTTGAGCACAAGAGCAAACACGAGGAGCGGCCGTGTCTTATCCTTCTCATCTCTGAGCATCCATATCAGCGCCAGGAACAGGGCTATGATTCCGATCATGACGCGGCCTCCAGGTCGACAGGCGGCGCGGAGCGCGATGAAGTGCTGAGCGGACTCAGTTCAGGTTCCATCAGCCGCACCTGGCCCGCGTCGGAAACGTTGCAGGGAGCGTCAGGTATCGGATCAAATTGCTGACATACAGGTACCAGGCAAGCCATGCCGGGGCGGTCCATACATAATAGAAGCCGGAATTTACGCCGACTCCAAACAGTACTTCCAACATGGCGGCTCCGGTGATAATCCCGAACACCAGCAACAAGCGACTTGAATTCGCCGCTCGATAAAGGCCGGCTAGAACCGCCGGGAAAAGTACGCACTGATCGGTAAACCAGGCGTAAGGCGCGACCAATACCGAAATCATCAGGAGCAAGGAGCCGTGATCAGTCCAATCCCATTGGTTACGATGCTTCCCGAAATACCAAAGCGCCCAGAAACAACCTGCGAGCGCCGGAAGAAATTGAAGCCACGCTGCATTGACATTGATGGCGATACGGAACAGCAGGCTTACAGTGGGAATGAACTGGTTCTGAATATTCTCCGCATTCGCCCTGTGAACATAGTGTGACCATGCGGCAGGGTCAAAACAAAACGACAGCGCGCAACTGCCGAGCAGAGCCGCTGCGGCCCCGGCAAGAACGCGATATGCCTTGCGGACCACGATCCAGGCAAGCAGAACCACGCCGAACGGAACAAACAAATGCGGCTTGAGCGCGCACAATAGAAGCGCCGTTCCAGAGAGGAATGGCTTCGTCGAATGGAAATAAAGAAAAAGGACAACCCCCAACAAAACAAAGATGCCTGTTTGTCCGGTAAGCATGCACACAAATGTCGGAGGGAAACAGTAAGCTACCAGATGCGATCTCGCTTCTGAGCGGCCATGCATCATCCAGAGCAGGCGTGTCGACGCCATTAGAGCGGCAATGATCAAGGTTGACCACACAATCGCTCCCGTTTTTGTGCTCAAAAACCCCAGCGGCAACACCAGGAAGAATGCGTAGGGCGGATTCCGCATCAATAGGGGCTGATCGTAGTGAGCTCCGGCCGAATCCTCCAGCCGGGAGATAGCCGCTCCATCATAAGGATTCTCATGATGAACAAGCTGTTGGGCCGCCGCCCAGTAAGAGATAAAGTCGGTGTTCGCCGCGGTATTACTGCTCATCGCAAAACAAAGAATGCATACGCCCACGGCAAGCATGCAGAACGCAGCGATCGTCCGCAACGGTGTAACCCTGGCGCGGGACTGCCCCTCAACTCGTGACGATGGCTCTGCGGTCAAATAATTCATCGCGTATTGCTTTCGACTCTCATCCCATTTCGATCAAAGTTGATGGAGAGCCCGCACGGGCGCGTCGCAGGCGCTCTCCCGGATCATTGGACTGTTCCGAAAGCTGATCAGCCGATCCCCTGGCTGAGTTGCGTGCAAAGAGATACCACGCTAGCCATGCAGGCGTGGTCCACAAAAAAGCGACCGAATGCAGAGCCGAACCGCCAAGGAACCATTGGACCTCGATCGTAGCGCTCGCCAATGCGAGTAGAGCCACAAGACTGCGCGATCGGGTGACATAGGCACCATGGAGGAGCGCCGGTATCACCACCGCCTGATCCATAAACCAGGTGTAGGGGGGCACCAGGACAGACAGGAGCACCAACGGCGTGCCATGCGCCAGCCAGTCCCAGTTGTCGCGGTGTTTACGATAGTAGAAAACCGACCAGGCGCACCCCAGGATCGCCGGGAGACACTGCAGCCACAGGGTATGCGGCCAGACGTGCTGGCGCAGCAGGATGCTGAAGCAGGGAATCGGCGCTCGATCGATCCGAGCAGAGACCATCATCTGGCGATAGTGCGCCCAGATGTGATGGTCCATGAGGAAAGCAACCGCAGTGGTGACCGCGAGGGCGGCCGCAGTCCCGGCCAGGACTCGATAGGTTTTGGTTGTGATGACCCACACCAGCAGCACGGTGCCGAAGGGCAGAAACAGGTGAGGTTTGAGCATACAGAGCCACAGAGAAATCCCGGCCAGGAACGGACGCGACCGATGGAGACGCAGGAAGAGAACTACCCCGAGCAGCAGGAGAACGGATACCTGACCCACGAGCAGGCAGAAGAGAGCTGGCCCGAACGTATATCCTAGAAAATTCACCTCTGTCTCTGGGCGGCCGTGCATGACCCAGACCATCCGTACCGAAGCGATGAGACTGGCCAGCAATAGCAGGAACCACAGGAGCTCTCCGGCCATTGGACCCAGAAAACCAAGCGGCAGCACCAGGGGAAGGACCCACGGTGGGTTAGCCATGATTTGGGCAGGGCTATCCGATGGGTAACCTACTGAGCGTTCCAGGCGTAGTAAGGCTTCGCCGTCGTACGGGTTTGCGTGATGTACGAGCTGGCGCCCAGCGGCCCAATACTCCACGAAGTCGCGCGCCCCTGCGGCATTTTGCCCCAACAGCGACCCGAAGATGCCTACACAGGTAAGTGAAAACGCCAAGGTACAGCTGGCCACGACCAGAACCTCGGCGATAGCGCGAAGTTTGTCCCGGTACGACATCTCTACGCCTCCGGTTCTGTCCGGATTCCTCGAAGCAGGGCCGGAAGCGTCAGGGCCACTTTTTGTGCCGGTCAGCGGAAATGGAGCGGAGAATTCGAGCGTGTCTCCCGGTCTCGTCTCAGTGCTGCAGATCGTGCCTGGGGCAAGCTCGAGTACAGAGTGCGCGGAAAGACACGCCGATAGCCGCCACGGGGGGACATTGCTTTTCACCTTTTTCACGCGCATGTGGCGGTCCAGGTAAACGAGGTCGATCGCGAATCGCATTCCGAAGGTATGGACCGCCTCGCAGGGGACGATCCAAAGGCCTTCTCCGGCAGGTAGCCGGTCGCGCCCGAGCAGGCCCTTTCTGCGCTTCGCGCCATGGTCGGCAACCTCTACGCAGCGGGCGACTTCCATCTGCCGGGTCAGGTTGGAAATTCTAAGACTCGCGTCCGGCCTTGCTGGGCGCCCTCGCGCAAGGCTGTCCAACATCCTACGAGGAATCCAGCGAGTCAGATTCATCATGTTGCGTCAGATCCTTCCCGCCCGCCAGGCTGCGAAACGAGAGCTGCTGGCGGGCGAATCTCTCCAAATTCCCGGCCTCAACCGAATCAGTCAGGGCCATCACGAAACCGGTCAGGCCCGGACGCGACCAGCATTGTGCCTAGGCGCTGTCAAAGCCTGGCCGCTCAAATCTCTAGTCCCTGGCGCGCGCAAAACAGGATGAGACTCATATTCCCTGCTCCCAGACAACGACCGGCAGTTTACTGCGGCGCCGTCGTAAGCGCAGGAGTGGGGTTTGGTGGTGGAGCCTGGGTTGAACCCAGCGAGCCCTGTCCCATGTAATTGCCGCTTTGGATCACCAGCGGCTGCTCAGGTTGCATACTCTGGATAAGTTGCTCTACGGGCATTGTTGCCGGTTGAGGTGGAGCGGGCGCTGCGCCGGCTGTTTTCGTGTCCGGGTTGTGCATTGGTATGTCGGAGTTGGGCGGCAGGAACTTGTCCGGATAGTTCAATTGGGGCAACGGGGCGCTGACCGGTATCGGATCTACGAACTCAGGGGTCACAAGCACTATCAGCTCGGTGTTGTTCCGAGTCTTCTGGATGGACTGAAAGAACTTGCCCAGGATTGGAATGTCGCCCAGAAAGGGGATCTTCTCAAAGGTTCTGGTCTCGCTATTGTTGAGTAGGCCGCCTATGGCAAAGCTTTGCCCTTCGCCCAGCTCAACTTCCGTCTGGACCCGCCGAACAGTAATGGCGGGAACGTTAAAACCCGATACCTCCACAGCATTGGTGAAGTCCAGAGCACTGACTTCCGGGGCGACCTGGAGATGGATGGTGCCCCGGGGAGTGATGGTGGGAATAAAGTTCAGGCGAATTCCATATTCCTTGAATTGAATCGTTACTGCTCCTGCGGCGGTGCCCGAGACTCCCTGCACGACTGGGTACGGATATTCTCCGCCTGCTAGAAAGCTGGCCTCTCTGCCGTTCTGCGCAATCACGTTGGGTTCAGCGAGAACCTGCACCAAGCCCATGGTTTCGAGGGCCTGGATGGTGACACCCAGATTTAAGTCTGGGCGGAATATGGAGAGGTTCAGTCCATTCGATATCGTGGCTAAAGCTGGAGCTCCGGTACTCGGAAGGGTGACCGATGGCGGAGAGCACTGTCCTGTTGAAACGGTGCCGATCGTGTTTGTGGCTCCGGTGCTGAAGATATTCATGCAAAGCTGCCTTTCCAGGCTGCGGTCAACACTGGCGAAGCGCACCTTGAGAAGAATCTGCCGCTCTGCGGGAGGCACGTCGACATACAGCAGGTTAATGACCTTACCGGCTGTGGCAGCGATCTGAGCCGCCCGGTTGGAGCTGTTGAGATCCTTGACCGTTCCGCGAAGAAAAATGAGGCCGTTCTCGGCGCTGACCCTCACCGTTTGACCGGGAAGCTCCGCTCGGAGTTCGCGACGAAGCGCCTCCATTCGGTCGTCTGCTGCATAAGTGCTTGCGCCAACCTTCACGTTGAAGAACAGCCGCCCGCCTCCGGAGTCCCAAATGATCAGGCTCGTGTCTCCGGGGGCTTTGCCGTTCACCAAAACCTCGGTTGGGCTTACTGCGGAGGCTTCGGCGTATTCGCCCAAGCCCACGGAGATCCGCTGGATAGGTCGCGCACTATCGACCAACACCGTTTTGCCCACCCCGACGAAGAGATCATTCGAGGAGTCCTGGGCGCCGCTCCCAGCCATTTGAGGACGAGGCGCCGGGACCTGAGCGTGAAGCTCCGACTCTGAGTAGATTGCCAAGGATAATACACCGAAACAAGCGATGGTGACGACAGCCGATGCTTTCACTGCTTCTCCTCGCCAGATCCGAATTTTTGCTCAGTCTTCTTCGACCCGTTGAAGACCTGGATCACATAGACGTGCGGCGTGGGGTTGGGTGCACTGCGACGGACCCCCGAGGGACGCGGCGGCGCGTTCCTGTCGCCGAAGAGATTGGCCATGGCGATCCCCGGAGGCTGGGCAATCTTCGTATCGAGAGGATTCCGTAGTACGAGCTGAATCTTGGTCTGATTGCTGGCCAGACTCAAGGACTCCGCCTGTTCGGGCGTCACCAGAAGGTTAACGACCTGAACCGATTTCGGCTTTCCTTCCTCGTCTTTCTGAATATCCGCGCCAGCCGATAAGACCTGTATGTTTTGTAGAAGTGTCGCGACCTGCGGATCCGTGTTGGTGGCACCGGGAGGATTGCCCGAGATGAGAACATCCACACGCATTCCCGGGGTTGCAAATCCGGCCACGCCGACAACGTCATCAACCTTGACCGCGCATGCTCTCATCCCCTGGGGAATGGTCGCGGCCAGGCCGCCGCCCGATCCGACTGCGGCCAGCCGGCCGTCCAGGATGGGCTCACCTTGATGGAGATCGGAGATCACACCGCGGCCGACGGCGTCTTCACGCTTGACAATCACGCCCTTGGGCAGAGTGCCCGCCATCTCGACGGTCGTTAGATCGGAGTCACGGAGAACGCTTCCGAGTTTGATGTCCGCATTCGCTGCAATTACGCGCGTTGTGCTTGACGGCGTGGCAGCGGCCAGACGACTGACGACCAGACGATAGACCAGATAGCTACAACCAGCGGCAAGAAGAAAAGCACTCAAGAGAATACTTGTAAGCCTTCGATTCATTCGGCAACCTATTCGAGCTGGCCTTCAGCCAGTACGCCGTCCTACTATCTGGCAACTCAGGTGCCAAAGAGCCGAGGTATCCTTTTTGCCGATGAATCAGACGTTTAAAAGGGGAGCCGGGGGCCGGGTGTGAACATGTGTATACCAACCACTGTTCCTGTGTAGCCGCCTAGACACGGTTACATAACCCGGTCCTCATTCCAGCTGGGACTTACACCCCCAATCATTTGGTCGGAGAATTGCACTGTTCTCGTGAAGAGTCTCTTGCCTTGAGGGTTGGCTCCATCGCTTTGACAGGCCTCTCGTGTTTGATTCGGAACGACACCACAATTGCTAAAGAGGTCATAATGCGCTCCTAAAGTGGGGCAATTCATCCGATCATAATGGCTTACCGCATCATCACACTGTTCACGGCCCCGCCGCCACCAAGAAGAGAACCCTCTTCATTTGGTTTTTCCGTTCTCGCGCATGGTGTAGCTTTCGGTATCTTGTCCGTTGTTCCGAGACATACAACGCACATCATCGATGACTGGCAAATCAACGAACAACATACGGTGCGCCTTGTGGAGGTCCACAGCCCAGAGCCGCAGGCGCGATCATCTGCTGGGAGCGGCATTATGTATCCTGGCTCTCATGCTGGGACGGATGTCGCTCAACCCGGCAGGCCAGCTGCTGCTTCAGCATCTGTTCCTCGGGAGCTGGCGCAATTGGTCAGCGCGCCTCAGACGCTCGTAGAGCCGGATCTCCCACCAGATGTCGTTCTGCCGCCAGACACTCCCATTCCAGCCGCATTGATGTGGTCGGCGGGGAGTAGCCAGCTTAAGAAGATCATTCCACCTCCGCAGCAAGAAGCGGCAACTGGCGATGTGCCGCCCTCTCTCGAGACACCCAATCGTGAGATAGATCTGGCCGACCTCGAGATGACAGGCACCTCTTTCGCCACCCTTGCTCCTGCGTTGCCTCCCAGCACAACTTCGCCACTTGTCGTCCGCGGACATCCGCCTGTGCAGCGCGTTCCGGAGATGGCATCGAGTCCGTCCGGGGCGCCGACGCCGGCCAGGGTGATGTCCGTCTCCGATCTTCAAATGCGGGACGGAATCATCGCATTGCCGCCAGCCAACGAGTCTGCCCCCCCGACTCCCTCGGAAGCATTGGTAGCCGGGCACGGAGAGAGCAGCCAGGGGGCCGGCAGCGGCGACGCGGCCGGCAAGCAAACCCGAGCAGGAGCAGGACAGGGTGCAGGCGATAAGGCAGACAAAGATGCAGGAAATAACGCCGCCAACAAGAAGGAGAACGGAACAACCGCAATCGGGTCTGCCGGGAAGAATGATGCGAATACTGGAGCAAGCACAGCATCTGGTGCGATCTCTGGGTCCGGCGCGAGCAATACCTCTTCGGTCGACCGCATCAATCTGCCTAAGAACGGTCGATTTGGAGTAACGGTGGTGGGGTCCTCGCTGGCGGAGGCTTATCCAGAGACGATTGGAGTGTGGGGAAGCAGGTTAGCGTACACCGTTTATGTGCACGCGGGATTGGCCAGGAACTGGATTCTCCAATACTCTGTGCCGCGCTCCACAGAAGCGGCGTCAGCCGGAGACATCGCCCGGCCCGATGCGCCCTGGCCCTTCTACATCGTAGTGCCGCACATCGCGCTCGACAAACTAAATGCCGATGCGATTCTGGTTCATGGCTTTGTCAGTGCCGGTGGCCGCTTCGAACAATTGGCCATTGTGTCTCCGCCGGAGTTCGGGCAGAGGGAGTTCGTGTTGAATGCGCTCCAGGAGTGGAAGTTCAGGCCAGCCATACAGAATGGTCAAGTCACAACCGTCGAAGTATTGCTGATAATCCCCGAGGAGCCGGATTAAGGTCCGCATTAGCCCGACCGCACTGTCATCGGCAAGAGAAATCAGGGCGCCGACCGGACGCCTTCAACGATAGCTTCGACCTTATTACTATTCGACGAGATCTGCTTCAAGAACCTCTCCAGAGATCTCTTATCCACAACATCGGGGGTGTGATCTCCGTTGGAATTGGAGCGCTCCAACGGGAGGAGCTTCAAGCCGACGCCATCTGTGCCCCACCGAACTACCATCGATTCCACGGTGATCGAACGCTGCGTGTCATCATCCGCGCTCTCGGTCATTTGCAGGGTCACCCTAACCAGAGTGCGCGGGTACCAGCGTTCGTCAGTTACTAGAAATAATCCAGTCGAACTGACATCCCGGACTGTGTGTGCCTTCGGATTGCCGCCAGTCCAATAATAGGCGGCCACGGCGGGAGCAGGGTGCCGTGTGGCCCCCCTGCGCTCTCTAGACCATAGCGAATCAAACCAACTCTTGAAGGATTTCATGTCACATATCCTCGTCTTTACAGCCGTTCATTCCATCGAGCCGGCGAGACATGTGGTAGCGCCGTCACGCAATCGACTTTCCATGTCCTCGGCCTTGCAGATTTCTAATCGATCTCCGACCTGGGTTTGGGACGAATAGATTGTGTGAGGGGGCAACTCCAATACACTTGCAGCTTGCGTCTTCAATGGCGCGATTCGAAATGTGGGAAAGTGTTCGACAAGGTGAATGACGCGAAGGTCGTCATCGAGATAAATCAAGTCGATAGGAAACAGCACGCCCAACGTATGAACACCGCTGGAGGGGACCAACCAGATGCCCTCATCAAATCTGAGCCTGAGTCTTCCGATCAATCCTTTGAGTCGAGCGAAGGTCGTATCGGCAGGGGCAATACGCAAGCCTAAAAAGCACTCGCGGGTGTGGTTGTATGCGCAATATGTCCGTCGTTCCAAGTTGTATCCCTGCCCTCGGAGAGTAAGCGGCGAACCAGCGAATCTCCATGTATTGGTCGTCCATCGTACGATGAATCGGATTAATTATTCCCTTCTCTGACATCGGCTGTCGCAAAGCGGACATTAGCTTTTGTCATGAGCCAACAAGGTACTTAAAAACAGATGAAAACAAAACCACAGTTTGCTTCATCCCCGGAGTCTCAGGCTTAGGAGCCTACCAAGAATCAAAGCTAAGACTCCGGAGTGAAGAGTTGTGCGCATGAGTTGTTACCCATCATGAAACGCCGTCTACTGAACGCGCTTGCGGCGACGCTGGACCAGAAAGCCCAGCACAACGACGAAGAGTGCGCCAGCAACGATCCGGATGATTGTTGTATCGGCCATGTTAATCCTCCTTCCTTATTTGTTGAGCTGCGTGAAAGATTGAGTAATGATGATGATCGCAGGACCCAGAGTCACCAGAAAGAGGGAAGGGAAGATGAAAAACACAAGCGGAAAGATCAACTTGATGGTTGTCTTAGCTGCTTGCTCCTCTACCTTCTGACGGCGCTGCGATCTCATGGTTTCGGAATGAACTCGCAAGGTCTTTGCGACGCTCGTTCCAAATTGCTCCGATTGAATCAGGATGGTGACCAGGTTTCGGACACTGTCCACATCGGTGCGTTCTGAAAAATTTTTCCAAGCGTCGGAACGAGCCCTCCCGGCGTGCTGCTCCAACACAATGATGCCCAATTCGTCGGAAAGCGCGGGTTGAGCACGCTGCAATTCCTGGGCTGTGCGTGCGGTTGCCTGGTCCACGCCCAGCCCGGCTTCGATGCAGATGACGAGCATGTCGAGCGCATCCGGCAGACCGAGCCGTATACGTTTCTGCCGTTTGGCAATCAGTTTCCCCAGCCCGAAATCAGGGAGGAGAAATCCGAGTCCCAGGGCCGCAATGTAGAGGAAGAAACTGCTGCTGCGTGCAGCAGCAACCAGAAGACAGAGGATCACGGGAACCAGTATCTTCACTCCATAGAAGACTTTTATCGCTGATTCACTGCGATAACCGGCACGAGTGAGGCGCTGCTGGACGACGGAGACTTCAGCTTTTGATTTAGGCAGAACGCCTTCCAGACGTTCCACGATCCCGCCCAGGGAGACGCCTGTCTGCTGAATGCTGCCCAGCAGGGATTTCTTCTCCTTTGCGTCCGGATTGATGACCGCACTGATACGCGCGAGCATCGCTTCGCGATAGAACATGAGCAGCCCGACGCTGGCGATCAGCAAGAAAATGGCGGCAAAGGTTAAGACAATTAGTCCCATAAATTACCTTCAAACTTCCATGTTTACGATCTTCCGAATGATCAGGCCACCGACGACCATCATGGCGGATGCCGCGTAGATGAGCTTGAGACCGAGCGGATTAGTCCACAGGAGGCTCATCGTTTTAGGGTTGACAAGATACAGAGCGAGTCCCAGAGCTATGGGGAGGAAGCTGAGTACCCAGCCGGTCATCCGTCCTTGAGCGGTATGGACACTGACCTGACGCCTCAGGCGGAACCGATCCCGGATTAATTGAGATACCTTGTCGAGCACCTCGGCGAGATTTCCTCCGCTCTCCTTTTGAATCAGAATGGCCGTCGAGACTAGTTTCAGATCCTGCAACGGAACCCTGGCGACGAGATTGTCCATGGCCGTTCGTAGTTCAAGTCCGTAGTTCTGCTCTTCGAAGCAAATGCGAAATTCGCTGCCGATGGGATCGACACACTCACGAGCTACCAGGCCCAGCCCAGCGAGGAGGCTATGGCCGGCTCGTAAGGCACTCACCATCAAATCGAGCGCCTCGGGCAGATTTTGTTCAAACTTCTTGAAGCGTTGGCTTCGTCTGTGTAGCACGAAGGCAAAGGGCGCACCGCCCAGAACCACCCCAATCACGAGAGAAAAGATAAGCACTCCACTTCGCCGATACATCAGGTATGCAGGAATCACAAAGCAGGCGGTGGACATGAGCATCAAGCCGCCCGCGGTCCACTTCAGATTGGCCTGATAGAGAAGCCTGTGCAAGCGCGGGGCAAGCTCGATCTTCAGCAACCAACGATTGAGCAAGGGGATGGCGCTGAGCAGTTCCTTTTTTCGAATATCGACGATCTGATCTCGCCCTTCCGATTTGTCAGTGGCGAGAGCTGACTGCAGCGCTGCGAGTGCTTGTTTGCCCTGGCGAGAGCCGCCCACGTTGCTGGCCAACATCAGCAGCACTATGACGCCGAAAACTCCCAGAAATACAAGCACCACCACCAGCAACATATAACCCTCGACCCTCTCAGTTGACTTCCGTTACTTGTTCGAACATGCTCGCCGGCAGGTGAATTCCCGAGGTCTTAAGCTGTTCGAGAAAACGAGGCCGGATGCGTGTCGGCGTGAATGCGCCAATCACTTTGCCGTCGGGCCCTATCCCTTTTTTCTTGAAGCTGAAGATTTCCTGCATGCTGATGATGTTCTCCTCCATGCCGGATATCTCGGAGATGCTGGTTACTTTGCGCGTGCCGTCGCTCATGCGCGAGGCTTGAACCACGATGGAAATGGCAGAGGCGATCTGCTGGCGAACGGTCCGTTCGGGCAAATTCATGCTTGTCATTGCCACCATCGACTCGAGCCTGCTCAGGGCATCGCGGGGAGTGTTGGCGTGAATCGTGGTCATTGACCCTTCATGCCCCGTGTTCATTGCCTGAAGCATGTCAAAGGCTTCCTCTCCACGCACCTCGCCGATGATGATGCGATCCGGTCGCATACGGAGACTGTTGATGAGCAGTTGACGCTGACGGACCGCACCCTGCCCTTCGACATTTGGCGGCCGGGTTTCCAGACGCACGATGTTTTCCTGTGCTAGCCGCAGTTCAGCGGCATCCTCTATGGTGACCAGGCGTTCGCCCGACGGGATGTACTGCGAGAGAATATTCAGAAACGTCGTCTTCCCGGCGCCGGTGCCGCCGGAGATCAGGATGCTGATACGTGCTTTCACTGCGGCGGTTAATAGTTCCATCATCTCCGCTGAAATACTCTTCAGTTTCACCAGCTGGTTAGCGGCCAATGGACCAGTTCCGAAGCGGCGAATGGACATGGAGGGACCGTCGAGCGCTAACGGCGGAATGATGGCATTGACGCGGGAACCGTCAGGCAGACGCGCATCAACCATCGGCGAGGACTCGTCCACCCTGCGGCCTACGCGAGAAACGATGCGGTCGATGATCTGCAGCAGGTGGCGATCATCGCGAAATGTCGTATCCACCTTCTCGAGCAGCCCGCGCCGCTCGATAAAGACGCTTTTCGTGCCATTCACAAGTATGTCGGAGATCGTTGAGTCCGCGAGCAGCGGCTCCAGAGGGCCCAGTCCGAAGACATCGTCGAGCAGATCGGATTGAATCTTCTCTTGTTCAGAAAAGCTCAGCGGCACCCGCTGGTCATTGATGATCTCGTTAATCACACCCTTAACGGCCTGGCGCGCCTGGCCAGAATTGACACGCGACAGCTTCTCCAGATCCAGCTTCGAGATCAGGGTCCGATGCACTTCCGTTTTAAACTTTTCGAGACTCAGTTGTTCCACGCCATTACCATCCGTGAGGATACGGGCCTTAGCCCTTACCGAATAAGCTGAACCGGCTCTTCTTATCAGTGTTTGCAGGTAGACCACACGCTGCTCTGGCCATCTGCCTGACCACTCTTGAAATGGGAGAATCTTCCAGGGCGAGCGGGGTGGCAGTATTCTGCGCACGCCGGGCGGCAACATAGTCGCCCGGCACTTTCCACTGGGCGGGCCTGGTCAGCGCCTTCGTCACATGCTCCTCGTCAATCCCCAGGGAGCGAGGAGTGAAACGGTTGAGCACGATTTCCAGATTGGCATTACTCGCTCTGAAGAACTCTGTGATGAGGCGGTTGGAATTACGCAGTTCGGGTATGCTGACCTGCGTCACGAGATAGACGATGGCCGCTTCTTCGAACAGAGATTTGGCGGTCATGCCTAGCCTCGATCCAGCATCCACCACCACGTAATCGAAGCCCTGCGTGGCGACGGTCACCAAGCGAGTGACAGCTTCGTCAGAAGTCTGGATCGGGGTGTATTGGTCTGGAGCTGCGAGGACGTATAGCCCCGAGCTGTGTTTCGCCAACAGCGTGGAGAGAAAATTCGAATCCAGCCGTTCAAAATTGTGAAGGGCGTTGGCTGTCGAATATTGAGTATTTATCCCAAGATCAAGCGCTGCGTCACCGAGCGGAAGAGCGAGATCAATCAACACGGTGTTCTTACCGGACTCCTGGGCAAGAGACAGGGCGAAATTGCTGGCGATTGTGGTTACGCCGGAACCGCCCTTAGCGCCCACGAATAGCAATAACTTGCCCGCCACTTTCTTAGCGGGACGATCCGCGGGACGGCGCACCGCGGCGCGAACAACAGCTTCGGCAATGGTGCTTGGAGCGAAGGGCTGCGCAAGATACTCCCGAGCGCCTGCACGCATACAGCGGACCAGCATTTCCGAATCGGCCCGCGCCGAACAAACCATCACGGTTGAAGGCCCACTTGAGGAAATGGTCTCTACCAAGTCGAGGGCGTGTTCCGGGTTACTATCCAGGTCAATGATGACGACGTCATAATCTTCCTCCAGTAATCGCGGCACGTCGTCCAGGTCAGGATAGGACGAAAACTCGCGGGTCACCCGAGCCTGTGAACCACTAATGTTTCTGGCCACCGCGTCACGGCATTGCGCCTCGGGACTAATCAGTGCAATCGTCAGGACATCGTCGCCAAGTGTGCGGGCGTGCTTTGAAGGACTCGTGCTCACGAGATACTGACTCCCTGCTTGCGACATTTCGGCAGATTGGGATGCGTTTCGCATATCGTTAGTGAAATAGCCATAATCCAAGTGCTGACCCTCAGCGGGAAAAGAATGAAACCAGTGTTCCGATCGCAATAGCGGGAGCATAAGGTAATTTGTGCGTCTTAGGGTTGGCGAGCACCAATTCCGGATGGGGCCGCATCCCTCGATCCTTCAAACCAAAAATGAGATCACCCGAGCCCTTGAACAAGTCTCCGAGAAATCCTCCGGCAGCGGCCCAACATACGGCCATGATGCCTCCAGTGATACCTGTCAGGACCAGTGCGGTTAGCAACTGATGGGGTCCGACCCACGCGCCTACGGCCGCACACAGCTTTACGTCGCCCATTCCCATACCGCCCATAAAAAAAAGAATGCCAAACAGCAGGGCTGCCAATCCGAGCCCGGCTAGGCTTTGACATATCCCGTGCCAGCCCTGCAGCCAACCAGAGACGACGATCCCCGCCAGCAGAAAAGGAAAGACCAGCCAATTCGGGATGCGGCGGCTACGCAGATCCGTGAAAGTTGCTATCGCAAGAACGATAAGCGTCGGCCACCAGGCAATTGAATGCATACACGGACTCTTTCTTCCTAAATTGCGAATCGTCCACGGTTGTGCAATTTGAAGGCCCAATCTCCAGCAGCTGGACCGATCCTTGAATTCAGGGAATTAGCAGGCTCCCCATCGAAGCTGGTGTGCACGGCTGTTTACATGCGATATCCGAGTGTGAAGCGGAGTATAGACACCAGAGTCAGCCTTGATGCCACGAAGGTAATTACGAAATGTGCAGTCGGTAACCAATGGTTATGAGCAATCACACCGTCGGTCGCCGGACTATACCCCGTTAGAGGCATTGTCCTCGCCAACGTAACTGATCGAAACTCCCAGAATCAACCGAGAGATCCAAACTTAAGTCATGCAACTTTTGTCGCAGCAGTACCTTTTTCGGCTGGACAGCGGTAACGGTTCAATGTTTCATTCAGTAACACTAGTAATGCAGTTCTGATCGATTTCCCCAGGAATAGCAAAAGCAGTGATTGCAAATCGGCGCGGGAGGGCGCCTGGTTACATGATTCGTATTGGGTTGTATTCCGGGGACCGTACGCTGCAACCTCTTCTTTCCTCTGCCTTGGGGAAGGATTTTCAAATCCGCATCGGGTCAGATGAGCAGGGAATGAATCAAATGCTCTCTGCGGGAGACTGTGATGCCCTGATCCTAGACCTGGATTCCACTCAGGGTTTTTTGAAGGATCGAATTGCATGCTCTGAGCGATTAATCGCGTCACAAATTCCGTCGGTGGTGATGGCTGAAGACGATCTTCGTTCGACTGCGGCCGAACTGGTTCGGCAAGGCGCATTTGGTTACTGCCGCAAACCGCCCTCGATTCGGGATCTCAAGGCAATGTTGTGCCGCATGTCCGAGAACGCCTCGCTCAAGCGCGAGCTTCAGAGTGCGCA
The DNA here is from genome assembly GCA_963725225.1 of uncultured Acidobacteriaceae bacterium. Taxonomy (GTDB): domain Bacteria; phylum Acidobacteriota; class Terriglobia; order Terriglobales; family Acidobacteriaceae; genus Silvibacterium. The sequence goes on along the minus strand of CAVRXY010000036.1, from coordinate 198,577 downwards.
GCAACAACTCGGGACATCCTGCAGTTGCGACCAATTGATTGGATCGGGTCCGCAGATGCGGCAGGTCTATGATCTCGTACGCCGCGTCGCGAATCTCAATGCCTCGGTGCTCGTGACCGGAGAAAGCGGCACGGGTAAGGAACTGATAGCCCGGGCTATCCATAATCTGGGTACTCGTTCCGGTCGACCGTTCGTTGCCGTCAGCTGCGGCGCCATCCCCGAAACCCTGATCGAAGCAGAGCTGTTCGGCCATGAAAAGGGCGCATTCACCGGAACAGTCGGTGCGCGGGAAGGCTACCTCGAGCAGGCTGCAGACGGCACGCTATTCCTCGATGAGATTGGTGAACTCAGCTTGTCCACGCAGGTCAAGCTGCTGCGCGTTCTGCAGCAGCGCGAATTCAGCCGGCTGGGAAGTAGCCGGCTCACGCCGTTGCGTGCGCGCCTGGTCTTTGCCACCCATCGGGACCTGGCTGAGTTGGTGGCTCAAGGTAAATTCCGGCAGGATCTCTACTATCGCATTCATGTGATGCGAATTGACGCTCCGCCGCTCCGTGAGCATCCAGAAGATATCCCCCTGCTCGCCATGCATTTTCTCCAGCAATACGCAGATATGTACGAGAGACCGATGAAGGATATCGAGCCCGGCGCAATCGCCTTGCTGCGGGATTACTCGTGGCCAGGAAACGTACGGGAATTGGAGAACGTGATTCAGCGGGCCATCATCGTTGCTTGTGACGAAAGAATTCGGGCAGAGGATCTCCCCGAGAATATCCAGGCGGAAAATGTTCTCTGCATCGACGAATATCTTCCCGTGGGCTCCTTCGAGCAGCAGGTTAACGAATACAAGGTGAAGTTAGCCATGAACGCCGTGCGTGACAACAATGGGAATAAGACGCTCGCGGCTCGGTCGCTGCAAATTTCGCGGGCTTACTTACATCGGCTGATCAGGATTGACGATCCGACTCTGATGCTCGAATCAAGTCATCAGGAGATCGGCACAGCATGACCGTAATGCTCTTAGCCGAAGAGTGTAAGGTTGACCCAGGGCGTGTTCGCTTTTTTCAACGGGTTTGCTCGTTTCCTGTAATGTTGGCAGCCTCTCTTGTTGTGCTTGCGGTGCTGACGGTTCGGGCTCGTTTCGATGATCCCGACATGTGGTGGCATCTGAAGTCGGGCGAAATCATCTCGACAACCCACGCCATTCCGACCACGGATATTCTCTCTTACACTACAGGTCATCATGCCTACGTTCCGCACGAATGGCTTGCACAGGTGCTCATCTATGGCGCTTACAGGCTGGGCGGCTATACCGGCCTGATGCTCTGGCTCTGCTTCTTCGCTTCCGCCTTTCTCATTGCGGGCTACGGGCTATGTTGGCTCTATTCGGGAAATGCGAAGGTCGGTTTCCTGGGAGCGATGGTCATCTGGTTGTTTGCAACGATCGGTCTTGCCATTCGACCGCAGATGATCGGCTATCTTCTGCTGGTCTTCGAATTGCTGCTGATACATTCAGGGCGCACTCGAAATCCTCGCTGGTTTCTGGGGCTGCCGCTGCTGTTTGCAGTCTGGGTGAACTGTCACGGGTCATTTCTTCTTGGGCTTATCCTGGCTGGAATATTCCTCTTTAGTTCTCTGTTTGATTTCCGGATCGGCTCCCTCGTGTCATCACGGTGGGAACCGCACCGCCGGCGAATGCTGGCATTGGCGTTGGTCCTGTCGGCCGCGGCGCTGTTCCTCAATCCGATTGGCGTGAAGCAGATCCTGTACCCCCTTAACACCCTGCTGCACCAGCCGATTGGCCTGAGCCTGGTGCAAGAGTGGCGACCGCTTCAGTTCAATGGCGCACGCGGAGTCGCCTGGTTCGTGACTCTCGGGTGCGTTTTTCTCCTCGTGATCATGCGCCGATCCGAATTGTTTTGCCACGAGATGCTGTTGTTAGCCCTGGGCGCGTGGCTGGCCTGCAGTCATGAGCGCATGCTCTTCGTCTTTGGTATATTGGCCGCGCCTATTCTGTCGCGGCTCCTCTCAACAGAGTGGGAGGGCTACAGTCCGAAGGAGGATCTGCCCTGGGCCAATGCCGTGCTCATTGGGGCAGCGTTGATCTTCGCTTTCTGGATGTTTCCGACACGCCAGAATCTGGCAGGGCAAGTGCTTCAGCAGAGCCCTGTAAAGGCCGTGGATTTCATAAAATCCCACCATCTTTCCGGGCGAATGTTCAACGAGTATGGCTACGGAGGTTATCTGATCTGGGCGGCGCCTGAGCATCCGGTTTTCATCGACGGTCGCGCGGACGTTTTCGAATGGAGCGGGGTATTCGAGGAATATGGGCAGTGGATGTCACTTCAGAGTGATCCTCATATGCTTCTCGACAAGTACGGGATCAATTTCTGTTTGCTGGACCGCCAATCCTCGATGGCAAATGTCTTGCCATTGCTGCATGATTGGAAGCTCGCCTATTCGGATAGCAACTCTGCGATTTTCACGCGAGTTGCAGCAGGGAGCACTCTAAATTGAGCTTATGGGGACAACTAATCCGGCTTACCTGCCGTGCGCACGACCCAGGCAGGCAAACTACGAAAGTTGTAGTTATCACCCTTGACAGTTACCGTTTCCGGGGAGCAATACTTATGAGTTCCCCTACATCCGCAATAGTCTCTCAAACATCCTGGGGAAGAGCTGTGCGAAAAAGGTAGTGGACATGTGCGACATAGATCAGACCGCGGGAGTAAAAAGGCTGTCGAGAAGTGAACGGGTTCGTGCCCGCTTGCACTTCGGCGGCGAGAAAGGCGGGGCGCTCGTTGAGTTTGCTCTGGTACTGCCGGTGCTGCTGCTGGTGGTAACAGCTATCACCACGTTCGGGATCGCCCTCAACAACTATCTGCAGCTTACGGAGGCGGTGGGCATTGGCGGGCAGGCGCTCTCGGTCAGCCGAGGCAACACCACAGACCCGTGCAATGCGGTTTCCTCCGCGGTTATCGCGGCAGCTCCGTACCTCGTGTCGACGTCTATCTCGTTCACTACCAAGATCTATACCTCTTCTTCGAGCTCCACATCATATTCTGGCACGTCCTGCAGCAGCAGCAGCACCACCACCGGGGCAGCTGGGAATCTGACCCAGGGACAAGCCGCAGTAGTAACGGCCACGTATCCCTGCAGCCTCGCAGTATTCGGAGTTAACTATGCCCCCACTTGTAATCTCACTGCACAAGTAACGGAGATTATCCAATGAACCAGAACGGCAGGTCTTTTCTCCGCCGCGCACTCGATGACGAGCGCGGTCAGGTGCTCCCTATGATGGCAGTCCTTATGGTGGGGCTCCTCGGAATGGGCGCGGTTGTGATCGACGTCGGCGATGTTTATTACAGTTATAACAAGCTCGTGATCTCGACAAATGCCGCGGCTCTGGCGGGAGCGCAGGGATTACCCTTCAACACGTCAACAACGAATCAGGCACAGATCAATGCGACGAATTACAGCTCCCAAACGGGAGATAATAATGCGTATGGCAATCTGAATGTCACCAATGTATCGGTTACCTTGGGGTGCATTACAACCGGGGTAGGCGCATCCGTCCCGTGTGTCGCTACCGGTACGTCGACCGGAGCCTCAACTGCAAACGCTATCCAGGTAACGCAGACAGCGAAGGTGCCCACGTATTTCGCCGCAATGTTCGGCACCTCTTCCGTCACGCTCACGGCGACGGCAAGTGCGCTTATGCGGGGCGCGGTATCCAGTCCGTACAACGTGGCCATTATTGTCGACACCACGAATTCGATGACGACTAATAACGACACTAACTGCGGCAACGTTAAACGGCTTCAATGCGCGTTGAACGGTGTTCAGACTTTTCTGCAGGAGCTCTCGCCGTGCGCCGCAACCGGATGTGGCACCCTTACCGGCCAGAACTACGCAAACCAGGTCGACAGGATCAGTCTCTTCTCCTTCCCGAACTTTACAACCACTACAGCCTCGAACCAGTACGACTGTAGCAGCACTAACGCCACGCCAGAGGTGTACACATTTCCCGCGATAGGGGCATCGTCAATGTCGACAATGCCATACAAAAGCGGCTCAACGACGGTCCAGATGACCTACCAGGACACATACGGTATCGGAGATACAAATGGATTCGTCAGCGATTACCGCGCCTCTAACTCGGCCACGACGTTAAGCACCACCTCCCACATCGTGGAAGCCATCGGTGGAAAAAGCGGATGCACCGCTATGGCCGGCCCGGGTGGGGAAGGAACCTATTATGCGGGTGTAATCTATGCGGCCCAGGCAGCGCTCACCGCCGAAGCGGCAAAGTATCCGGGTACGCAGAACGTGATGATCCTGGTGAGCGATGGCGCAGCAACTTCTTCGTCGAGCCAGATGGCGAATTCAAGCCAAAGCAATAACACGACGTACGCAAACATGAACGGAGCCGGGGTGTACCCGTCCTATAAGAATGAGTGTCAGCAGGCGGTCACCGCGGCCACGTATGCTACCAACCACGGAACAACGGTGTACACGGTCGCTTACGGCTCGCCGTCAACAGGATGCACGACTGACACGGGCTCTTATACTTCCCCGTGCTACACGATGCAGCAAATGGCCTCCAGTTCGGCGACCTTCTACTCTGACGACAGCCAAAGTGGAACCACGAGTAATTGCCCGGCGGGCAAGTCGGTTTCGGCGATCAGTTCTATCTTTACCCAGATCGCGTCGAATCTAACCGTCGCGCGCCTGATCCCCAACAGCATCTTTACTTCCTCCTAACGGTTGAAGGAGACGGGCGAACTGGCATCTATTCGTCGTGCGGGTGCAACGGATCAAGGGCTGCCTGTCCACCCGCACGGCGCTGGGGCTCTCCTCTATTGTTGGGGTTGCTGAGGGACCACCGCTTTGCTGTTGGGTTGCTGAGGGGCCACCGCTGTACTGTTGGGTTGCTGCCGTACCAACGCTGTACTATTGGGCTGCTGACGAACCACCGCTGTACCGTTGGGTTGCCGACGGACGACCGCTGTACCGGTAGGCACAGCGACACGGGTTTCCGGCTGCTTCTTGGGCTCGATGCGCAGCAATCGAATCGCCTTGATCGGGATGTGGACCTCATAGCGCACCGGCTTATCAAATAGCACGATCTCATCCACGCCCTGGAAGTAGGATTCCACACACATCTCGGGGCTGTTTTCAGGCGCGCAGGGATCATCCGCCAGCAACGTGACTGAAACTGCCCGCCCGGCTGGAATGAAGTAATCGTGATCCAACTTAAATTTCGAGCTGTGGAGAACGTGGGTCCCTTCCTCAGACTCCATCACCATGACAGTTTGTGGAAGGGTGATGTCTTCACTCGTAGTGTTCTGCAAGCCCGCCATGGCGATTCCCGTCAGACCCGGCTCCGCATTTTGCGATTGCTCTGAAACAGATGAAGTGGGGTCTTGACCCGCCCTGCCAAAGGCCGCTGGCTTAACTGAGGCGGAGTCGGGCGCTTGACCCGCCCCGGCAGAAGTTGGGTCCGGCAATAAGCCAACCGAGAGATCAACAGCGGCCGTTTTTGGCTCAACAGCGCGAATCGCATCCAGGTTCCACGGTTTGGGTCTCGATCGGTAAAAATAGAATGCTCCGATTGCACATCCAAGGACCAGGCCCAAGCCAGTTCCGCCAGCGATCCAGCGAATGCCCCGCCGTTTTCGCACGGGTATTGTCTCGGTTTTGTCCGGCGTGTCGACTCTCACTGGGCTTTCTTCCGAGAGATCGACAGTGGCCGTTGTTGGCTCAACAGCGGGAATCACATTCAGCTTCGGCGGTTTCGGCGTCTCCAGCTTCGGCGGTTTCGGCCTTGGTCGATAAAAGCAGAATGCTCCGATTGCACATCCAAGAACCAGGCCCAAACCAGTTCCGCCGGCGAGCGAACGGATGCCCCGCCCTTTCCGCGGGAGCATCGACTCGTTCTTGCCCGGCGTGCCGTCTGTCACTGGATTTGCTCTTTTCTCACCATGTCGGTTTCAGGTACGCAAACTGCTTCTTCAATTATGTATCTGCCAACGTAGCAGACATAGAGGTTAGTTCGAAAGTTAACATTATGCACACTTAGACGACACCGGAATCTTCATCCCCCCTGGAGTGGAGTTATCCGTCTGTATACCCCGTGTATCTGTCCTGCCGATGCTGTATACACGCGACGACACCACCAAGCCGTGTCTGGCTTGTAACTGACTGATTCCGAAAATAAGAACCAAAGCGAGAATGGCTATCTACTTGCACAAAGCAGTGCACACAGTGAGCCATTGGCTGGGACGGATTGTTGCCCCGCATAGCGAGTAGGGATATTGGTAATCGCCGGATCTGGTCCGCCTGATCAGGCAGACCCTGCGTGCGACATGACCCTCCCAGCCGATGTTTGAAATGCCAGGAGATAAGTATGTTTGATCGTCGTCTGCCGGTACTGCTGCTCATCGGCCTTGCCCTGCCGATTGTCGGGTGCAGCACCGCCTCGGTAACCGCCATCCAGGTCAGCCCTTCGACTGCGACCGTGACGGCAGGCCAAACTGGGCAGTTCACGGCGACAGCGACCTACACTCAAGGGACTCATCCCGGCTCGAATCAGGATGCAACCAACTCGGCTACCTGGACCTCCAGCAATACCAGCGTGGCAACCATCAACTCTTCCGGCATGGCAACAGCTGTCGCGGCGGGTACCGCCGTCATAACGGCAACCATAAACGGCTATCCCGGCATTATCTCCGGCTCCGCTAGGCTCACGGTTACAGCTGCAAGCGGAGGCGGCACTGGGGAGAGTATCGTTTCGATCTCTGTCATTCCAGGCTCTCAATCGGTTTCTTCGCCGAATCAAACCAGCCAATTCATCGCCATCGGAACGACTCCGTCAGGAGCTACGGAAGACCTGAGTGGCCAGGTGGTCTGGAGCTCAAGCAGTCCACAGATTGCCACCATCAGCGCGACCACCGGGCTTGCCACGGCGGTTGGTCAGGGAACCGCCACGATCACTGCCCTCTACACTAGCTCGACGGGCAGTACTGTGGGGACAGCAACCTTCACCGTGGTGGGCGGAACAACCGAGCAATTCACCGCTGTGAGCATCACACCAGGCTCTCTGGCGCTGTCGGCGTCGGGTCAAACCAGCCAATTGATTGCGCTTGGCACTTCCGGAAGCACCGGGCTCATGGAGAACGTCACAGCCTCGACCCAGATCGAGTGGAGTTCCAGCATTCCATCTATTGCTTCCGTGAGTGCGTCCGGACTCGTCACGGGTTTAAGTGCGGGCACCAGCACCATCACGGCGTTACTGACGAACCCCGACGGCAGCGTGGTATCCAACACCGCGACCGTTTCGGCTTCGCTAACTGCCGCGCCGGAACCTCTGCTTTCCCTCACCATTATTCCAAGTTCGATTACAGTTGGAAATTTGCAGGATACCGGGCAATTCCTCGCGATCGGAACGTTTTCGACTCCCCCATACGTCAGGGACCTGACAAACTCGTCCACACTGACCTGGATCTCGCCCGTGCCCAGCGTCTTCCCGATCAACAACAATACCGGCGGGAATTCGGGGGCCACCGCCGGGATCGTCACTGCCTACGGGAACGGAAGCGCCGTTATCATTGCTGAAGCAAAGGGCAGTGACGGCACGATACAGACCGCCACGGCAACGTTCGCCTGCCCCCTGGTTATCCCGACGCCAACAACTGCAGGGTCATGCTATCCGGGCTCCCAGGCGCCGGCACTCCTGGCGACCCTGACTGTCTATAACGAAGGCGCGAATAACACCAATTGGCTGGTAACCGCTGATTCCGCTACTGGCACGAAGGACGTGCTTCATTGCGGCCCCGGTTCCACGTCTGGCGGCTCAGTCTGCGTAGCGACCTACCCCGTTGGGACTACCGTAACCTTGACAGCGCCCGCACAGACTGGGGTCAGTTTCGGCGGATGGTCCTATAACTGTACGCAAACTGCGCCGGTCAGCGCGACCGGCCCCAACAGTTGCACGGTCACACTGACCACCAACGATACCGTGGGAGCAATTTTCAACTAGGCGCAAACCAGCCCCGGAAAGGCCGTTCTTCGGAGCGGCTTTTCTGCTCCACTCCCTGGGTCGAGGATTCACCGCAGTTGCCACGACCCGCTGGCAGTTTCACTTCCGGGAGCCTCCCTCTTCGGCGAGATTCCGGAATTGGAGGTCTTATCAGATGCTCGTCTTGATCATAGTCCTGACAACCGTCCTCATAGCCTTGCTCGTAGAAGCGTTGAACTTATGGCCGCGACAGTGACGCGCGGCCACCAGGCTTTAGCCAGACGCTCTACTCCACCCGGTGCCTCGTCAAACTGCCAACCAGGAACGGGATGAACCTGATCTTCCTGTCGGCACGATAAATTTCGGCGGAAATGAGGTATTTGTGGATCCTGAGAGTCGGACAGCGAGAGTCTTGCCAAGGACCGCATGGGCAGGAAGCCGCAAGTTGGGGGCGGACTAGCCGTTTTCATGGGCGTGCTGCTGCTTTTGTTTTCCCTTCAGTGCCGCCAGGCGCTCCACTAATCTGCACCAGACGGCAATCATCTTCATCCTTAGCGGTGCGTCGCTGATAGCAGTCGGCACTCAAGCATTAGCTTCGCCAGACACCAGGGAAAGAACTCTATGCCACTCATACGCTCAGGCGGCTGTGGCAACTCCGGATCTCGGTATAGATGGGTCAGGACCAATTCGCCGGGATTCTGTATCGATGCCTGCCAGAGCGAAGAGTGCTCCAGTCCTAAGCACTCGCAAATCGCGCGCTGTGCATCTTCGATTTCCTGGTCTACATGATCCGCGGAAGCGTTCACGAAACGCAGCGAGAGGTCCGCGATTAGCGTCTCAAAGCGGAGACGCTCTTCCATCTGCAGGCTCTCGTCGTGTGCGGCTTCGACGACACCATTCCCTGAAGCTATCGTCAGGCAGCGGTTTGTCGTGGTCTGATGCAACGCGGTCAACTCCGTGGGGGAGTGGCGTAATTTGGCGTAATTATAGTCGTGGCAAATGATAAACGGATGCGCAAAATGCTCCATTTCACCCCCCATCCGAGCACCACGTTAATGAAAGCCATCCTCTGAACAATAGGCTGTGACGTTCGTCACAGTGCTTCGCGCTGATCCATCTGCCGTCGACCGGTTCCATGACAAAAGGCGCCCAGCTAGGTGAGGGACGGCCCAAGACCTTTGTCATCAGTGCTGACGCCGCCGTTCGCCTGTATGCCTCCCTCGCTCAACCCGTGATTCGAGAGGAAACTGCAAGAAAATATTCGGTCGTACTGGCAGTTTTGCAAGTGTTTTGAGAACGGCGGCAAGATTAACGTATGAGACGCCTACAAGATTTCCTCTGACTCGGTCCGGTTCAACCCTTAGTGGACAATCTTCATGGTTCAGCAGCAGTGCTAAGTGCCGCGGCATTAACAACGAGCCGAACCTCAACCTCGGACCGGCGCAGTTGGCAAAGGACAAAGGCAAGCAATCGCCAGCCAAAGACTGGGCAGGTAGGAATGAACCAACGTAAGCAGTTGCCAGTCCATAGCTGGCAGCGAATGTCATCGGGATGAAGAAGGGGAAGATCTATGAAGATGAGATATCTGACACTGCTGCCATTGCTTGCAGCAGGCACCTTGCTACCGGCTCTGATTAGAGCACAAGTTCCTGTTTTCGCAATTTCGCAAACACAAAGCACGGTCAAGTTCAGTGTGAATTCCTCGGTAACAATCGCCGGTAAATTCGACAAGTGGGACGCCACTCTGACGTTTACATCCCCTGATGTGAGCACCGGGGTCCTGGATCTCAAGATTCAGGCCGCCTCTGTAGACACCGGTAGCGGCTTTAAGGACGACAAGCTAAAAAGCGGTGACTTCTTCGACGCCGCGCACGACCCCTATATCACGTTCAAGTCAACCAAAGTCGTGCAGACCAGTCCTACGACCCTTGAGCTGCCGGGCACCTTTACAATACGCGGAGTCTCCAAACCCGAGACTGTCACGTTGACGCTTTACGGCAAGGGGACAGGTTCGGGCGAAATCAAGGGAACGATGGCCTTTGACCGCAAAGACTATGGAATGAATAGCGGCATTCCCTTTATCAGGATCGCCAACCGCGTTGAGGTGTCTATCGATCTCAAGGGGAAGCGCGTGAGCGGGCCTCCGCTGACTTTCAAGCAGTAGCAAGCCACGCAAAGCTGCAAGGCCGGCGTCCCGGATTTGGGCGTCGGTCTTTTGCTCCTGCATCAGGGCGCATCCGCAAGTTGAGACCGCAGAACGCCGCGGACGACACAGTAAGAGTGAGTTGCTTTGGACTATCCAACTGAGGCAATCGAATGCCGGAGAGCTCGTTACTCGCCGATCCGATCAATCTTCGCCGGATTCCCGCCTTCATGCCCGTACCTTGAGTGAATCGCGGTGGTGATCTGCGACGATTCACTCATCATGTGATGGCCATCACTGCGCATCGATCTGCTATCGCCTACGTTCGGATGTTGGCTTGAATACAGTTCGGCCGGGACGAATACCTACAGTTCGCGAGGGCTGTCGAGAGAAGAGGTTTTATGCTTACAGCGGAACAGTTGCGGGTAAGTGATGCACGGCAGGACAAATTTCCCTGGAAGAAATGGGGACCCTACCTGAGTGAGCGGCAGTGGGGCACGGTCCGCGAGGACTATAGCGAGAATGGTGATGCCTGGAATTTTTTCACACACGATCAGGCCCGTTCGCGTGCCTACCGCTGGGGCGAGGACGGCCTCGCCGGTATTTCCGATGACAAACAGCACCTCTGCTTCGCGCTGGCCTTGTGGAACGGCAAAGATCCGATCCTCAAGGAGCGCCTCTTCGGACTGACCAACAGCGAGGGCAACCACGGAGAGGATGTGAAGGAGTATTACTTCTACCTCGACAGTACGCCTACGCACTCTTACATGAAGTACCTCTACAAGTATCCGCAGGCGGCGTATCCCTACGCCGATCTGGTAGAGACGAACCGCCGTCGTTCCAGAGAACGACATGGAGTATGAGCTCCTCGACACCGGGGTCTTCAATGAAGATCGATACTTCGACGTCTTCGTGGAATACGCCAAAGCCAGCCCCGAAGACATATTGGTACGGATCACCGCTGTCAACCGCGGACCGGATGCGGCCGAGTTGCACCTTTTGCCGACGCTATGGTTCCGCAACAACTGGTCGTCGTGGATCGCCGAATCCAACAGGACCCCTGAAAAACCAATGCTCCAGGCAGATCGAGGCAGCCGCGGGCACGAGTGCGGTCGCAGTCTCGCACCCGTTGTTGGGTGAATTCATCCTGTCCTGCGAAGGTGATGTGCCGCTGCTCTTCACCGAGAACGAAACAAATCACGAGCGGCTTTTTCCCGGACAAAAGAACGAGAGCCGCTACGCCAAGGACGGCATTAACGACTATGTAGTGCAGGGCAAGCAGGACGCGGTGAACCCCGACAAGCAGGGCACCAAGGTCGCTGCGGACTACCGGGTCAAAATAGATGCTGGTCAAACCAAAGTGATCCGCCTGCGGCTTTCCAAATACTCTCCAGGCCAGAAGGGCGAGCCCTTCGGGAAGCAATTTGATGAAATCTTCGCGAACAGGCTCCGTGAAGCGGATGAGTTTTACAAGTCGGTGACGCCGCCATCGGTGAGTGAAGACGAGGCCAGGGTAATGCGCCAGGCTCTTAGCGGCATGCTCTGGAGCAAGCAGTTCTTCTTCTTCGACGGAGACAATTGGCTGGACGAGCACCATTCCAACCCGCTCCATACCGGATATCGAAATTCGCGGAACTCGGAGTGGTTCCACATGCTGAACCACGACATCATCTCCATGCCCGACAAGTGGGAATACCCCTGGTACGCGGCCTGGGACCTGGCCTTCCACACGCTGCCGCTCGCAATCGTAGACCCCGACTTCGCCAAGGAGCAGATGGAGTTGATGCTCAATGCTCTCTACCTGCACCCGAACGGCCAGATGCCCGCCTACGAGTGGAACTTCAGCGACGTGAATCCGCCGGTCCACGCCTTTGCGACAGTCTTTTTGCACAGAACCGAGAAGGCCCTGCACGGCGAGCCGGACCTCGAATTCCTCAAGACGACGTTCCGGAAGCTCTTGCTGAACTACACCTGGTGGGTGAACCGAAAAGACCGTTTCGGCAAGAACGTGTTCGAAGGAGGCTTTCTCGGCCTCGACAACATCGGCGTCTTCGACCGTAGCGCGCCGCTTCCGACCGGCGGCCATCTGGAGCAGGCGGACGGCACGGCGTGGATGGCCCTTTTTACCCAGAACATGCTGGAACTGGCCTATGAACTCGCCCTGAACGACCCCACCTACGAGGACATGATCATAAAGTTCGCGGAGCACTTCTTCTACATCGCCTCGGCTATGAACAAGCCAGGAGCGGACGGGATGTGGGACGAGGAGGACGGTTTCTACTACGACCTGCTCCGGCTTCCGGACGGCAGCGCGACGCGGCTGAAAGTGCGCTCGATGGTGGGGCTCCTGCCCCTGTGCGCGACGACAATCGTCGAGGCTAGCGTTCGAGAGCGCGTCCCGAGGGCAGCTCATCACCTCCAGGAACGCCTTCGCCGGATGCCCGAACTCCTCCGGACCATCCATCCTACGGGCCCGGGACACTTCGGTGTGGCAGAGCGCGGGATTATGGCTCTGGTGACCCCAGAGCGGCTCCGGCGGATCCTCACCAAAATGCTTGACGAAAACGAATTCTTTGGCCCGTATGGCATCCGTTCGATTTCGAAGTTCCACGAGCAGCACCCTTACGTTTTGAATGTGCAAGGCCAGGAGTACCGGGTGGACTACCTGCCGGCAGAATCGAATACTGGCATGTTCGGCGGCAACTCCAACTGGAGGGGACCGGTCTGGATGCCGGTGAACGTACTCCTGATCCGGGCGCTGTTGAACTTCTATCTGTATTACGGCGACAACTTCAAGATTGAATGCCCCACAGGATCCGGCAAACTGATGAACCTTTTCGAAGTGAGCAAAGAGATTTCAGACCGGCTGACAAGGATATTCCTGCGCGGCGAGGATGGTAGACGACCCGTCTATGGCGGGACCGAGAAATTCCAGAACGATCCCTACTGGCGCGACAACATTCTCTTCTATGAATACTTCCACGGCGACAATGGCGCCGGGTTGGGCGCCAGTCACCAGACCGGCTGGACTGGACTCGTGGCCAAGCTGATCCAGATTAACGGCCTCCTCGATGCCGAGCGGACACTGGAAGAGGGCAGGCAGGCCGCATTCACCAGGGAGGAAGCCCTCGTCGCCAGGTAGAGAGGGCGAGAGGCTATGGGCCGAATGGAGGGCACGGCATGGTGTTCACTGAGATCAAGAGCTTGAGGCCGCGACGCGAGAATATCGTGACGCTGCTGGCAGTTCTTGTGATCGCCATTGCCGTGCCTTTCGCGATTGTAGACACCATCGAAACGGGTCGCGTTTACATATTTTCGCGGCAGTTCCTCGAGGAATTGCCGAGGCGATTCACCGGGCCCGGACGCCTACGATTCCTCCTGCAGCCGATGCTTGCCATCGTGTTGGGGATTCGCGGAGGACTGGCTGACTCCAGGAGGGGAAATCCCCCATATCTCATCGGGCTGCTACGCCGTGATGGACCGCGAAGAGAATTGCTGCGAAGCGGACTGGCGGCCATTCGCAACCTGGTCGCTCTGGGGATCATCATGGACGTCGTCTTCCAACTGGTGATCTACCACTCGGTGCATCCGGCGGCAGCGTTGTTGATTGGCCCGATTCTCATTTGCTTCCCCTACGCGGTGTCCAGAGCGCTGACGACACGCGTGAGCGGGGCGATGGCGCAGATACGGCGATCTGCACTAAGCCGGTAGCGCGGTAGATGTATGGGGATTGAATGCCGGTTGCGGGGAGTTGAGGCGGCCGGGGCAGGAAATTGGACGTTGGTGAGGAGCGTGGGTTCGTGGGGTGTCGTAAGGTGTGAGGCATTACATGCTTGGTGATGCGCGCATGAAGGGCGGCTTTTTTACAGGCGTACCAGACGCTCTTGTCCGAGATGGGTTGGTCGAGTTTGCTGGCGTAGCGCGAGGGAAACAGGTAGACGCGCGGCTTGCGCCAGTGCCAGTAGGCGCGCAGCGTCTGCAGCAGCGCCGGGCTCAGAGGCAGGTCCCGGTCCTTGCCACCCTTACCCTGGACCACACGGATGATCATGCGCTGGCTGTCGATGTCGCTGAGCTTCAGCCTGGATACCTCGGTTCGCCGCATGCCCGTGCCGTAGAGAACCATCAGCAGCGTGCGCACGAAGAGGTTCCCGCTCGAGTTGATCAGCCGTGTGACTTCCTCCTTGCTCAAAATGCCGGGCAGTCGCGGATGCTCTCTGGGGTAGGGCAGAAACGCGCGAAATTCGGGGCGCTTCAGCGTGCGTACGAAGAAGAAACGCAGTGCGGCAACATGGCCTACGACGGTTCCGACGGCCAGCTTCCGCTGCTTGAGCAGATAGGCCTGATAAGTGCGCAGATGCTCCAGACCCAGCTTGTCCGGTGCCTTGCCGAAGTGGCGGGCGAACGCTTCGACCACCTGCAGATATTGCCGGGTGGTCGCATCAGAGTAGTTGCGGCGCTGGAGTTCCTCCAGCATGATCCTGCGTAAATGGGTCACAAGAACCTCCTCCCCAGAAACTCAGGAGGAGGTCAAGACTGAGCGCACGTGACCTGCAGGCCGAGTTGAGCAGCTTTCTTCCTTACGAAGGCGATTTGTTGCTGACGACTTCGTTGCTCGTAGTAGTCTGCGCCTTTGTCCAGGTATTGTTGGCCGAACTTCAACATTCGATAAACGAGTCGGGCCAATCGGTGGGCCATGGCGGTGATGGCTTTAGGCGCGCCGAGCCTGGTTCGCAACCTACGGTACTGAGCGCCCAGATAGGTCTTGCTTTTTATTAATGTGCTGGCGGCTATTCGCAGTGCTGTCGCAGCTCGGTTGATCACTCGCCGCGTGCCTCGGCTTAGTACTTTGTCCCCACTGACACGATTGTCCGGACACAGTCCCAACCAGGAGGCGAAGTGGGCTTCCGTTTTCCAGCGACTCATGTCGAGCCCCACTTCACTGATGAGAGTCTGAGCGGTCATTACATCGATGCCATCGATTTGTGTCAGATCCACTCCTGAAATGCGCAGAAGCTCATTGCTTAGCGGGAATTGGGGCATGTACCTGTATCGCTTGGTCTTCCTACTCTGGAGTGGATGTTCCTTTGGTGATGGCAAAGCGGTGTTTGCGAAGTTCGCCAGATGCTCTTCGAGTTTCTGGTCGCATTCGGCGATTCTTCGCTGATATATTTCGTATATTTCCAGTTGCTGCTGCACGATAAACAGTAATTCCGGGCGCCAGTTGCCCTCAAGGCTCCGGGCAATCTCCTCTCTGGTTGCTTGGATCCGGCGATCGCGGAGTTCTGCCAGTTTGCGTGGATCGCGCTCCCCGGCCAAAATGGCTCGAACGATCGCTTGCCCTGTTTTTCCGCTCAGATCGCTGATCACATTCGCCAGCTGGATGTTCATCTGCGTCAGTGCTTTTTGCATGCGTTGAATGCACGTCGCCATTGCTGTCGCATGCTCTGCCCGCTGACGCCAATAAGTTCGAAGCACACGAATTTCAGAGGTGGGTTGGAACGAATTGTTCAGCAATCCGTGCGTGTGCAGCTTCAGCAGCCACTGACTTTCCTGTACATCGCTCTTCCGCCCCGGCAAGTTCTTAGTATGCCGAGCATTCACAAGGAACACCTCGAAACCCCGGTCTTCGAGAATGTCATAGAGAGGAATCCAATAGACACCGGTCGATTGCATCGCGACCGTCTTCACGCCACAACTCCGTAGCCAGTTCGCCATTCTATATAGATCTGCTGTGAAACACTCGAACCGCCGTACTGGTTCCGCATCTCGGTCTGGACGAACCGCAACGTAATGTGCACCATTTCCCACGTCGATTCCCGCCGCATCTGGATGAACCACCTCCAGACCCGGGTCTTCCGATCGCAGACGACGGGCTAATTCTTTCCTCGCCTTCCGACTTGCTCGTGCGTTCGTGTCCTTTGGCATCCGTGCTCTCTCCTGACATGGAAATCGGGATGCGGTTCGGCCCGGTGACGAACGGTTTACGAATCTCCCCAACGGGGTCAAAGGACTCACTATTGCGGGGTCCTTGCCGCCATGCCAGTGATCGCCAGTTCCGGAGCCATGCTTGTGATCGGGCACAAAGCACCATTGGAGGTTTCGGCCATAGCTTGCCGAATCGAATCCCCCGATAAGCGTCGCAAAGCTAGACAGCTCAAGACAAGTTTCTGGGCCCAGCGATGCCGTCAAGGACGCCATCCGTGCTTGTGACCCACACCTTATACCCGCGTAAAAACTACTCGAAGGCCCATGCCGCAGCGTCCGCGGCGCCTGCGGCTTCGTTCTAGTCCGCATCTCGGACAAGTAGCTTTCCGTTATCAAGGCTGAGAATCGGGTAAACGATCCGCGAGGAAGATGGCCCCTCGAGGAGCCTCTGAACCCTGAACGGAGGCCTGATCGCGTCGAGCTATCCGTGGCACCCCGGGCCGGGCGGTTCGAAGAGCCTCCACTTAAAAATAGTTATGTACTTAGTTTGTTACATACTTCCGGTGTTTTTCCACAGTCTTAAAACTCTCAATTCGGCGATTCACTCGCGAATTCCTATACTAGGTCGGGACAAATCGGCCGCAAATGGGCTTAGGGGTGTACCGGGACCCCCAGTCAAAGGTTGGGAAATACCTTTCCCCCGTCTTTTCATGTGAAAATCCTAGCCAGAACTTTCTCTGGTGCCCGGAAAGATTTCCACAGGGTAAAACGGACTGATTTTCGGCCGAAATCCGGGTGGGAATGGTCGCTTGGGAGGGCTCTCCCCAGGAGCCCGAACTCGGGCCGGCGTCTGATCGCCGGCGGCCGGGAACACATCGCTCATCTCGACCGGCTGGAGAGGATTGGGCAGCCATGGGGGGTCAATAAGGGTTCCCGAGAGAGTGGAAGCGCAGACCGAGACTGGCACCCTCCGAGCACATAGAGGGATAAAGCGCTGCTCGACTGGATTAGAGAGCCCCTCAGCCGCAGTCGGCGGGGAGAGCGCTTCTGGGATTTAGTCTTCGCAGCATGGCGACGAGGAAAGCGCCGCTTACGAGAATGCCGATGCTGAGCAGGAGAGGGATCATCAAGACTGCACCTGCAAGCAGGATCGCGGCGTTGCCGATCATCCTCGTCATGCGCGCACGATAGCAAGCCGAAGCCAAATCCCAGTAGCTCCTGACCCTGATTCCTATATATAGGTCGGGGCGATCTTCGCCAGGGCTCCGTGGGAAGAGGCTGCGGAGGGTGGCGGGAGGGTCAGGAAGTCACACTCGAGATGCCATCCGTGCAAAGCGTTGAGAAGGCCCGTTATGTTCTGTGGTTCCGCCGGCTGGAGCTTGATCAATTCAAGCTGAAGGTGAACCGCGGACGCGTAGGGGCCGAAAGTCGCTACCAGTTCGGAGCTCTGGCCCCCGGCATCGGGTGCCGGCGTTACCAGCAATCGCGAGTCGTCGATGGCAGCGATGCTGGCTATCTCAGGAATCGCATTGATCAGCGCGTTCGCTACCTGGCAACCGCCGCCACTTCCCGCGGGAAGAGCCACGGCAAAGACCCGCAGATCGGGTTGCGCGACGCTGTTGATGTAGGCTTTAATCTCCTTGTTCAGCGTCGAAATATTGAACCCCTTCGGTTGAGGCGCAGTTTGCTGGACCGGGGTCGAGGCCCCGGGCCGGGCGGGGTGCTTCGGCGGCTCCTGCTTGCCCTCATTTGGCCTGGGGCTTGAGCTTGGGCTGGAGTCGGGTTTTGGGCGCGATGCTGCGTGGCTGGAGACTGGGCCGCTGTGACACTTGTGTCCAGCACCGCCACGATCAAGGAGGGGTTGACCGCCGTAGCCTTCACAACTCGGGGAAAAATACCCTGGAGGGTCGACGCTATCTGCGCTGCATTCGTGTCGCCTTGCGGCAACGGGAAGGGCTCGACCACAACTGATGTGTCCTTCGTTTGACCGTTCTTACTTGCGCCGGTATTGGGGCTCGAGGCCGTTGCTGACCCGATCGTGTTCACGGTCACCTGTACAGTCGGAGACTGACCGGAATCCTTCGCGGAACCGCCCCCGCCTGAGCCATCGCCATTCTCCTGCTTTCCTCCGGTTCCGGATTTTCCTGGAGTGGAAGCGGTGGGAACGCCCGCCAGCACGACGCAGCTGTTGTCGGCGGGCGGGAGCGGCGTGTTAGCGGCCGCGGTGTCAGACTTATTGTTGTCAGCGCTGACTGCGGCTTTGGTCTTGCCTGCAGACTGCGCCGTCAGAGGATTAACCGAAGCCAGCAGCAATACCACCTCGCCGATCAGCACTATAATTCGCCTGCGATTGCACACTGCGTCCTCATTCTGCGCGAGCAGTGCGGTGATAATTGACGTCGATTCCACTTGATCGCGACTTCATAGGTTTGCAGATATAGGCGATAAGTCATCGAAAGAGGGGACATGCGCCTGCGATACCTTTCGACGTCATTTCATAAAACCTCATGAAGCCGACTGACGGATCACACTACGGCAGTAACGATCCCTACTACGCTAGAATCCGCGACAAAGCCAAGCCAACGTACGTTTCCCCCGTGCAAATAGGCGACGGGAGTAACGCGTTGTGCGTCAAATGCGAGAGTCGTCACGGGCCGTGTGTAGGAACCGCACAGGACCATAAGTCCCGCGATACAGGTTGGGCTATACTCTAGCTGAAATTAGCCTTATGCTCGCACCCCCACCGAGCATTATCTGCTGCCTCTTTCTCCAGAGCGGCCGGGTGTTGCGATGAGTTCAGTATGATCACGAGTCGCTGGGAACAGGTAAAAAGCATCTTCGGGGCAGCATTGGAACTGCCTCAGGAGGAGCGTCCGGATTTCGTTTTCCGGGCGTGCGGCGGAGATATGGAGATTCAGGCTGAAGTCCTGACGCTGCTGGCAGCCAACCAGTCGATGGGCAGCTTTTTGAGCGACTCGTCGACGCAGGCCTTCCCCCTCTCAAGCAATGAGAATCAGAGCAGTCTCCACCCCGGGGAGATTCTGTGCGAGCGTTTCGAGATCCTGCGTGTGATCGGGGAAGGCGGCATGGGGAGAGTGTATGAGGCCCGGGATCTTGAGCTGGGCGTCCGCCTGGCTCTCAAGACCATCCGACCTGACATTTCTTCCGATCCACGAACGATTGAGCTCTTCAAGCACGAAATCCAGCTGGCGCGCCAAGTGACCCATCCCAATGTTTGCCGGATATTTGATCTCGAGCGCCACAAGTCGGGAACTTCCCAGGTGACATTCCTGACGATGGAGTTGCTGGAAGGAGAAACGCTCGAAAACCGGATCAAGCGTGATGGCCCGATGAACATCGAGCAGGCTTTACCGCTGGTCCGGCAGATAGTGGACGGTCTTTCCGCTATCCACGAGATGGCCGTAATTCATCGCGACTTCAAGCCTTCCAATGTCCTGCTCGCGACATCGGGCGCAAAGACTCGGGCGGTCATTTCGGACTTCGGCTTGGCCCGCGCAAAGGCTTTGGCTGTGGGGAGCGAATCTGCCGCCGGCTCGCGAAACCTGACTAGTCTTGCCGGCACGCCGGCGTACATGGCTCCGGAACAGTTGCTGGGAGGGCCGATATCTCCGGCTACAGACATTTATGCCCTTGGCCTTGTCCTCTACAAGATGCTCGAGGGCAGACTACCGTACAGCGCCGAGACTGAAATCATAGCCTCCGCGAGCGGCATTGCGGGACAGCCGTCGGCCCCTCGGGTGCACTCGCCCGGTTTGGACACGGCCTGGGAGCGGGCAATTACGCGTTGTCTCGAGGTGGACCCGGCATTGCGCTTCCAAAGTGCGGGTGAGCTACTTGCAGCCGTAGATGAGCGAGCTAACGGTTCGTTCGCGATCCTCCGCTCCGCAAGCGACGCGACCGAGACTCTGCCGGTGGACCCTGCTACTGTTCGCCGGCGGCGGATACGTTCGATCGCATCCTGGACTCTTGGAGCGATTGCGCTTCTCGGGATATCGATCGCACCCGTCTACTTCCTCCGCAATAAACGGGAACTCGGAACAGTCGAGTTAACCCCGATCACAGCTGATCCTGGGCTTACATGGGGCCCATCGTTGTCGGCGGACGGGAATTTGTTGGCTTACTCTTCGGACCGGGATGGTCCGGGCAATCTCAACATCTGGGTACAGAACCTTGTCAACAATTCGATGGGGCAGGTGACTCACGACGGATCGGATGCGACCACTCCAGCGCTTTCGCCGGACGGATCGTTGGTCGCTTATCGCTCCGAACGCGAGGGAGGGGGAATTTATGTTTCCCCTCTGAAGGGAGGGGAAGCCAGGCTTCTAGCGCCGCTGGGCAGAAATCCGATCTTCTCGCCCGACGGAACCAGGATTACATACTGGGTCGGAGAGGAATACAACCTGAACGACAGCTTCAGGTCAGGTAGCAAGGCTTTTGTCGTCTCCCTGCTGGGAGGCGCACCCACTCAACTGGTCCCGCAGTTTGCCGACGCGCGGTACCCGACCTGGAGTTCCGACGGCCGCACAATCATATTTCAGGGCGCACCAGAGCCGAGGGCAACCTTTGATGAAGCTTCTGATTGGTGGGTTTTGCCGCAAGGTAGCAATAACCCCATTCCGACAGGCGCGTTCTCCATTCTGCGCCAGGAGCGGTTGATTTTGTATGGTTGCCGATTCTACTGGTCCGGGAAAAGTGTCTTTTTTGCTGCCAGAAAATCCTTCGGCACAAACATCTGGGCGCTTAACCTGTCCGACAATTTTCAGGCGATGCTTCCGGTTCGGCGCCTGACCCTTGGAACGAACGATGAAATTGAACCATGGGCTTCAGCAAGGGGACGACTCATTCTTTCAAGCACGAACGCTTCGATCACCATCTGGAGGGTTCCCACACGATTTGGAACAGGAATCGAAGCGGCCAGGCGAGTTACGGCATCTTCGGCGGTGGACACCTTGTTATCGGTCTCGAGCGATGGAAGGAAACTGGCTTTTCACCGGCGGACCGGTCAGCTGGAACAAACGCTCTTAAAGGACATGCAAACCGGGCGAGAAATGGTTATCCCGACGCCCGGAGACGCTCTGCCGATCATAAGCAAGGATGGCCAGGCAATCGCTTATTCGATTACGCAAGCACGCAAACACCTCATCTATGCCTACCTGGTGGAAAGCGGAAAGTCCGAGATCATATGCGACGATTGCGGGACGCTGATGGATCTGTCACGAGATCGAAAAAGGTTCCTGTTTAAGAACGACGATAACGCTATCGGCATGGTGGACGCGACCAGTCGGCACAAATCGGAAGTTGTCAAGGGCGAGACAACGACTGTCGATCAAAGCCGGTTTTCGCCGGATGAGAAGTGGCTGGGCTTCATATCGATCGTGGATCAGGAGCATGCGCGAATATATATCGCACCTTTTGAAAATGATCATCCCGCAACGCCCGACCGCTGGATTCCGATCACAGACGGAAAGAGCCGCGATCTCAGACCCACCTGGGCGGCCGATGGAAACTCACTGTTTTTCCTCTCAAATCGGGATGGATTTTACTGCATCTGGCAGATACAACTCGACCCTGTCACAAAGCGCCCGCTCCGCGATCCAAAGCCAATACAGCACTTTCACTACACTCGCCAGTCCCCGATGGATCTGTCGATTGACGGGATGGGGCTCAGCCTCGGCGGCAAAGCGCTCTACATTGATCTGAATGAGTTGAGCGGCAACGTTTTCACAGCCGATCTCAAATAAGGGATCCGCTGTTTTCGAACGCATGCTAACTGTAGCTATGCATGATCGTATTTCGGCGATCCGCTCTGAGGGTATTATCTCAGCCTGATATTTCTCTTGCGTTAGACGAGTTGTTGGGAGACAATTCCGCTCTACCAGCATCAAGCGCTAACGGTTCCCCCTTTACTCAGCCTAACGACACCAAGGAAGGTGCTTCATGCCTGCCAAAAGAAAGTCCTCAAAGAAAGCAAAGAAGGGCTGGGGAGTTCACGTGTTAGTCCCGCACGGAACTCTTACCAACGCACAGGCTTCGAATCTTGAGGATTCAGCCAACAAGCTCATGCCTCACCTTGTTGAGACAATAGCGAAGGCTCACGGGATCGATGCGAGCGGAAGCTCGGCGATCGTCAAGAGAACTCCGGGACCCTGAGCGGGTGTACTCGGACACTCCACTGAAATTGAGCGCCAACGCCATGAGACTCTGCCTTGTTGCGCCTCCGGCGATTGAATTATTTGAGGAAGGGTCGTTTGCTCATTCGAAGGTTTCCAGGGAAATGGCCGAAGACCTTCCCCTGGGAATTCTGAGCCTGGCCGCCGTTCTCGAAGAGCGTGCCATCAATGCTGAGATGCTGGATCTAAACCTGATGTATTTTCAGCGTTCGTGGCCTGATCCTTACCATTACCAGAAGATAGACTATTGTTCCTTTGCGATCGCTGAGCTGTCCGAGCTCACATTCGATGTAATCGGGCTGAGCACGATGTGCGGTAGCTACCCTCTGACGCTACGCATCGCGCGTGAAATAAAACGGCTTCGTCCTGAGACGGTCGTGATTCTCGGGGGTCCGCAGGCCACGGTAGTGGACGAGGCCACTCTCGAAGCTTTTGCCTTTGTCGATGTTATTGTGCGCGGCGAAGCCGAAGAGAGCTTCCCTCAGTTACTCAGCGCTCTAAGTTCGGGTGGCGAGCTGGCTGAAGTTGCCGGAATTACGTTCCGCAATCGTGGACGAGTTGTGCGCAATCCCGATGCGTCGGTGATCCAGAATCTGGATGCGTTGCCGCTGCCGGCTTTTCATCTATTCTCGAGAATGAGGGAGTGCAGATATATTCCGCTCGAGATCGGACGCGGTTGTCCCTTCGGATGTACTTTCTGTTCCACGAACGATTTCTTCCGCCGCCGTTTTCGCTTGAAGTCTCCTGCTCGCATAATCAAGCAGATGCGCGTGCTCAAGCAGTCGTACGGACTGAGCAGCTTCGAGCTGGTTCATGACATGTTTACCGTTGATCGCCGACGAGTAGTTGCCTTCTGCGAGGCTTTGCTTGGATGCGACGAAAAATTTGTGTGGAGCTGCAGCGCCAGAACCGACTCAGTGGACGAGCAACTCCTCGCCCTCATGGCAGAAGCAGGCTGCCGCGGAATGTTCTTTGGCGTGGAGACGGGCTCGCCGCGAATGCAGAAGGTTATTCACAAGAATCTCGACATTTCAGAGGCTAACCGAAATGTAGAGGCAACCGGCAGCTTCGGAATTGGCATCACCGTTGCGTTCATCGATGGTTTTCCCGAGGAACAAAGGGAAGACCTCTCGGCCTCGGTCGATTTCATCATGAAGGCTGCCCGCTTCGACCATGTTTCGCCGCAGATTGATCTGCTCGCGCCTCTGGCCAAAACGCCCCTGCTGCTTCAGTACCGCGATCGCCTGGTGCTGGATGACGTGGTTTCGGACATGTCCCATCAAGGTTGGCATCAGGACGATGCCGATCTCGAGTTGATTTCAGCCTATCCGGACATTTTTCCCAACTTCTACGGAGTGCCATGTGAACTCGGTCGGTCGTATGTGGGCGAATTCAATAGGTTCCTCATGAACGGCCTCTCACGTTTTCGCTGGCTGTGGATCGCCCTGCATGAAAAGAGCGGCAATCTTTTATCGGTCTTCGACCACTGGCTGGCTTGGCGAGGTCCAAGAAGCAATCCATCGAAGTACTACTGCACGATCGCCTTCTGCCGTGAGTTCAAGTCGTTTTTACGCGATGCGTATCTCGAGCCCGGAAATCCCGCCTGCCTTGCCATCGAAGGTCTCCTGGAATACTACGACACACTCGACTCGGCATTAAGTCCTCTGTCGGGTGCTGGTACGGAAAAGACAGTGAGGGCCGCCACAGCCACACTGTCGCAAAGCGCCATTCCGAAACTCGCTGACGGAACACGCGTGCTCCATTTGACCATGGACGTCAAGAGCATCATCGATAAATTGCGTGCCCGGTCGCCGATCACTCAAGATGTGGTGTGCCCCACTATCCTGGTAGCTCACGACGCCAGCGGCGGCGAAATTGAGCTCTATAATGTGCCGTCGCTCTCGGCTGCAATCCTGCATCTTTGCGACGGCCGTCGCGACGTTCAGAGCATCATTGAGCAGTTCTTGGCGAATGCAGACCTGGTCGGGGAGGATCAGGCGGAGTTACTCTGCCTCCAAGGATTGGCGCTGCTCAACCAACACTGCCTGATCGATTTCGAGGCCGCAAAATGTTAGCGGACTCACCGCCTGATCCAGTCGCTTGGGAGAGATCTCGAAATCGACGGAGGCATATCATCCTTTTGCGCGGCCGGAGATAGAGAAATCAGTGAAAGACCATCCGGGAGAGGTTACGCGCCTCCTTTGTGAGCTAAAGCAGGGCAACAAGGAGGCCCAGGATCGCCTGATTCCCCTTGTGTACGGTGAGCTGCGCCGGATCGCGGCCCAGCATTTACGCAGGGAGGGAGCGAACCATTCTCTGCAGCCGACCGCCCTGGTACACGAGGCCTACTTGCGGCTCATCAAGCTGGAGCGAGTCGACTGGCAGACCCGGTCGCATTTCTTTGCTGTGTCGGCGACTCTGATGCGCCGTATCCTCGTTGATCACGCGCGAGCCCACCTGGCCAAGAAGCGCGGCGAAGGCTGGGATACGGTGACCCTAGATCCGGCAATCTTTCCAACCAAGGAGGACTCTCCGGAGGTGCTGGCGCTCGACGAGGCACTCGAGAAGTTGTCCCGCCTAGATGCCCGTCAGTCCAAGGTCGTCGAGCTGCGGTTCTTTGCCGGGATGAGCGAGGAGGAAACCGGAAACGTGCTCGGCATCTCCACGCGAACGGTAAAGCGGGACTGGCGGGTTGCAAAAGCTTGGCTGTACCACGAACTCAAGTGCCGACCTCCGGCGAAGGCTTCAGTGCAGCCTAACTGAGTTCATAGAGCTCAGCTAAATCGAGTTTCAGGGCGATAGTTCCGCGAAATCTGTCCCGTTTTTGACCGTTTGTGCGCTAAACCTGTTGAGGCACCTCGAACGACACCCATGAGCAAGCTAGCAATGTTTTCTCCGCCCGCGCATCTGACGGATTTCTCCAGTGATGAACAGCGCGAGAAATGGCACCAGCTTGTGAGCGCCTGGTTTGATGGCGCTGTTAAATCGGGGCAGCGCAATGTCAAGGGCGCGAACGGTCAACAAGGAACGGTCCAGTTCTACAACCCTGCCACGCGTGATCCGGGTGGGAAGCCGATCGCGCAGCCGATCATGTGGAACGCTTTTCCTAAGGAACTGCTCAGCCAGTATGGGAGAGCTCGCGCGCTGATCGAGGCGGACAGGCTGCAGACGCTGAGTCAATACCAGCTGGGTTATAACAAGCCGATCCATAGCCTGACACCGTATCGTCCGCAGAACGAATATTGCGAGTGGCACGTAGTTCGCGATCCGAATACAAATAAAATCGTCAAAATTACCTTCTCTTCCGAGCCGCCCGAATACTGGCGCGCTTTATTCGGCGATGATTTGCCGATCGACAAAGAGACGAATGTGCAGTTTCCCGAGAACCGGAAGACCGTGCTCGAGTTTTATCGTGAGTTCGTCAGCCCGCACGTGCAAATGGACGACCTGATCTGTACAAAGACCATTCCCGGACTGCGGGGTCAATCTCCATTTGCCGTCAAGGGTGCCTACAACATGTATAACAAGTGGAACACGACCCACGGTATCGCCCACTTGTGTTCGCCTCCCAACGCGCTGCAAGCTGAAATTCAACTCGGAGCAGACGCCACCATACTGTATGCCGATTCCGCGGGCAAACCGGTGGCTTTGCCAGAGCCCCTGATTTGTTGCGCTCTGTATGGCGGCCCGGACCGTAACAGCGATCCCACAATCGGCGCCTCGGTGAATGCTCTGGCGCGACTCGGCGCGCTCATCACCCTCGCCGATCCCGTCGGCCTCTATATGGATCACGTCGACACTTCCGGCTGGGCCTATCCCGACGGCACTGCCGCCGACGATTGTGTCAGGGTGCTTCGAGGCGATGCGCAGAACGGAATGGTCGAGCGTCTGGAAATCGAAGTTCCCGCCGCACGCAAACTGGTCGTTGGAGACATAACGATCGGGGGCGTGAACGTTCGCTTCGGAGGACAGGCGGCCGAATGCATCACCGTGAAGCTAATCGGAATGGCCACAAAGATTGGCTCCGTGAAGAATGCCCCGATCCACTGTGCTGGACGATGCTGCATCGATCCGCACAATGCGGCGCAACTCAGCGGCGTATCCCATGCAAAGCCAGTCCCGCCCGGGATGATCCACGCGTTTGAGGTCCATGGAGCATTGCACCAAACTTTGCGGTTCTCACCGACCAAGCCGCCGTTTCGGCAGGTGCGCTGGATCAACTCGCAGGGGAACTAAGTATGGGAATCGCTCCGGTCACACCGCCAATCGAACCAGTACTGGACACGAGGGATATCCAGGGGGCTGTCGTCCCTGGGTTCTTGAAACCTCACCAGACGCTCCTCGGGTTGCGAATTGCCCAGGAACACGGGGCAATCCACGAATTTAAATCCGTGCTTAAGAAGCTCGCCGAAGAAATCTCGACGGCCGAAACGGCTCTCGCCGACCGCCGGAATCACCACGCACGCCGGAACGACGAGCCCCTGCCTCATCCAGAAGTCGAGAGCGGAGCCGTGCTGACCGGGATCGGTTTCTCGTCTGCGTGCCTGGTTCGCCTGACGCCTGGCGCCAGTCTGATCCCCAGCGAAGCATTTCAGGCAGGACTGGTCAATCGTTCCGCTCTCCTTGGCGATTCTACCGACCGCGCGGACCACGGCAATCCCGCGAAGTGGATTGTTGGACGTCCAGGGGAGGAACTTGACGCTCTCATAGTCATCGCGGGCGACGACCGGAATGCTGTGATGGCTCGCGCGAATGATCTATCTGGCCGGTTCCGTAGTGCCGGCGTGTCGATCCCGTATGAGCAGAACGGAGACATTCTTGAAGGCTCAAAACGAGGACACGAGCACTTTGGCTTTGATGACGGGATCTCGCAGCCCGGCATTCGGGGAAGAGATTTGAAAGGGAAATTAATTACGCCACGTCATCTCGATTCGTCTATCCCAGAGTCGCTGCTGTATGGCTATCCCGGACAGGACCTGGTCTGGCCGGGCGAATTCGTACTCGGCTACCCGAAGACCGGTCCCGATCCACTTTTGCCCGGCCCGGCGGATCCGACCATCCCCGCGTGGACGCGCAATGGCTCCTTCTTGGTCTTCCGGCGGCTGCGCCAGGATGTGCGGCTCTTCTGGCGCACGATGCGGAAAACCGCACGGGGATTGGCGCAGATGCAGGGATTTGCCGGAATGGACCACATTCGTCTGGCTTCACTTTTGGTGGGACGCTGGCCGAGCGGTGCTCCCGTCAATCGCACACCCTACCGTGACCGAAAATCATTGGGAAAGAATTCGTTTGCCAATAATAACTTCCTCTTTGACTCGGATGCACCTTCACTGCAACTCGCAAATAGACACCAGGACGTTTATCCAAGGTCAAAGGCCGATCCCGTAGGAATCACCTGCCCATGGGCGGCGCACATTCGAAAGCTCAATACCCGCGACTCCGCATCGGACATGGGCGGCCGCGAAAGCACATATAACCGGCGGCTGCTCCGCGTGGGCATTCCGTTCGGCAAGCAATTGAGCGACAAGTGCCTCGAAATGGATGAAGCTGCAGAAAATGACCTCGCGGAGCAGGACAATTTCGAACCATGCGATCCTGAAGATGGCAATCGGGGATTGCTTTTCATGTCGATTCAGGCGTCCATCGAGCAGCAGTTTGAGTTTCTGATGTCGCGCTGGGCCAACGACCCTACGCGTCCGAAGATGCCTGGCGGTCACGACATGCTGATCGGTCAGAAGCCCGCGGCGGCCGGAGGCATCCGGCGATGCGTGCTCTTTGGTTCGGGGCTTGAGCAGGAACTCGTGTCGACTCCGAACCAGTGGGTGATTCCGACGGGAGGAGGTTATTTCTTTATGCCCTCGATCGGCGCCCTTCGTAATGTGATTGCGGGGTGAGGCGTCTCCCCCAGAGGCAGTGGCGATGGTGGGTTTATCACGCCGTAGCCCACGCGCATACAAATCGAAGTTCAAATACTGCAGGGTCGAAAAATGTTAGCAGGTTGTTAGACCAATTACTGCGGCCCTGAGGCAACCGCGTCATTTCATGACGTCAACTCCGGGTTGGAGAATCTTGAAGATGATGCTGCCTATGTCCGGAAATTGATAAGCCAGCCAGGTAATTACGGGAACCGCTCCGAAGGAGAGGATGCGGAGATAGAACTCCAGACCCAGTTCGTTGGCCTTGGTTTCGGTGATGCGGCTGAGAATAGGATTGCGGTACATCTGCGCGAAGACCCAGATGATTCCGGAACCGAGAAAGAGCAAGAGGCCAGTAAACAACCAGTCGACCCATTGACGCGGCTGGAAGGGATAAGAGTTCCACGCCACGATTGCCAGAACGAAGGAAGTGGAGACGAAAAGCATCAGGTAACGCATGTTTGCCAGAACAGCGCGAATCAGCGACACATAACGAATTGCCACGAATTCTTCGGCGATTGCGATGTGCGCCGGATCGCAGGAGGGCGTCGCCGAATGAAGCTCCAATGGGACATGCGAGTGCTCGCTGTGCATCTGTGACCGGTGAGCTCTGATCGGTAATTCATCGATCCCGCCGCTGTCCACCAGTCCGGTGCGCTCGTTTTGCCAATAGGGGATCAGTATGCGCGCGAGCAGGAGCTCGGCAAATTCTGCCAATTTCTGCTCAACTATTTTCACAAGGTCGTAGTCATTGTCTTCCCATTGGGTCGGAGTTGAACGTTGCTCGATACGGGAGCGGAGCTGACCAATGGTAGTGAGAAGACTCGTATTCACTGCGCCGAGCTCCTGCAAGTCTGAAGGCGCTAGGTCTTTGCAGAGATCAGCCTCGTGGAGCATTTGACGCATAGATTCCACCGAACGCGCCATGTCGCGCCACTGTTCGCGTAGTCCACCCTGACGGAGCATCGTCATCCAACCCATTCCCTTCAACCGGCTGAAGGCAAAACGGATGGGCAGATTCTCCAAGCGTTCGAGCAGTCCCCTCCTCAGCGCTCCCCAGATGAAGATCATTCGCAGCCATCCAGCGAGCGCGATGACGATGAGTGGAAAGAAAAGAACGCCGATCAGGAACTCGTAAGGGCTCGAGAGGTAGGGGCTGTTCCAGAGGTAACAGCTATTCCATAGAAAGTGGTCTACGCTTCGGATTGGGGAAAAGAATGAAAAGTAAACCAGCAGTCCGCTATAGAGTATGACCAAGGAAACATCGATAAGGCCGTCCACGGCCGTTCCCGGTGATGTCCGGAATCTGCGGATGACCTGCCGGGTTATGAATAGACAGGTGACGTTCTTATACAAACAGGAATCCCGAGGGCTCTTACATTTGTTGAGATCGTCGTCGGAAACGTATAAGCGACCTCCGCTCAGATCATCACTCCTTCCGGGTAGCCAGGGCCGTCCATTCTCAGAGAAGCGCAATCGCCAGGTCTGGAAGAAGGCCCAAAGATACCAACTGAAGAGCAATAGCAGCATCGGCACAATCGGAGAAACGCCGCTGCCCGGATTAATGCATCGATAGCTGAACGACAAGCCCACGTATGAATAAGTATTTCCCACCCATTGGCGGCTGCAGAGTGTGCCCCAGAGAATTGGCAAGCCGATCACCGTGATCCATGCGAGGACGTCAATGAATAGATAGACATTTGCCGCGATGCGGTGCCAGGCACGCTGAAGGGGGGTCCGGCCCCGCTGGGGGCCGAATGGGGGCTTCGCCCACCCAATGCTGCGCCACGTCTTGCAAAGGACTGCAAGAAATGCTAGAAGCCCACAAGCCAGTGTCCAGCAGCTCAGAGCAATGCTGGGTCGATTGAGTTCGACTAGGAAGGCGAGTGCGATCACAGGCCAGGCAACAACGAGGGCCATGGAAAACAGCATGGCCGTTCCAACGTGCACGTACATCGATCTACGCCGCGGTTGGTCGTTGTCATTCACAGCAAGGTCGCGAGTAAAGGGAGACCAATAGTCGGCCACACAGAGAATCAGGAAATGTAAAAGACAAAGAAGCGAGACGAGAGTGCAAATAACGATCCACAGCAGCGAAGGATAAATTCTTAGCTGTTGCAAAGTTGTTTGGTCCGTGGCGCTCCGCTGCCCTTTGCCGTTCTGCGGCACCTTGCCAGTTTGTTTCGCTTTTATTGGTACCTTGCAAGTTCGCGTTTTGTTATCCCTATCGATTGTGGGGAGGATCTCAGACCAGTTACTTGCACACATGCTCAGAATTCCAAGCGGGTAATAGCCGTCGATCCCAACTGCGGTAGCCCACAGATATGGATGCTGCTCATCACTGTTCTCGGGATCGAATATAGTTGAATAGCCCTTCAGGCGAAGCCGCTTTGCAGCGGTTATCTTTCCGAAGGTATAGCTAGCCGCGTTGTAGTATCCCTCGCTCTGTGAATCCGGGTAAGCGCGAAGAATTGATCGCGAAGTCTGTCCTACACCGATCAGAGAATATGGCGTAACAGTAACTGTGCCGACAAAAGGCACATTATCGATTTCCCTTTCCATAAGCAGGTCGCCGCCAAAAAAGACCAGCCGTGCATCCGGGCAAGCGCGATGCAGAAACTGCGCTAGAAAAATCTGATCGAGCGGATTGGATGCGACGATAGCGATGAATTCAGATCGATATCGATGTAGCTGGCGGGCGATTGTCATCAACTGGGCTTCCTGCGAGAGGGGCGTATTCTCCCGTGAAAACTGCGGAATACTGTCCTCGGCGCTGGAATCCTTGAGCGAGAGATGGAGGTAAGGGCTAGGAACCGACCCAGGTGGAACTGTATCGCTGCCTCCCGGATCGCCAACCACTTGCGCATTGCGCAACAGGGAAATCTCTCTTGGAAATCGGATTTTCAAGATCTGATCAAATCTGTCAGCCTTATTCCCTGAGGAGACGGTATTTCCCAAAGCAGTATTGTCTTCCGTGAGCAGGGCCACCCGGTGAAGGTCGTATCCGGAAATTGAGAGGCGATCCAGAAAAGTTTTTTCATCATATTCCCCGTTCTGGTCGAATGATAAGTACTGGATTCGCGGATTGACTCTGGATGCTCCAGTGCTCAATCGCTTCAAAGCGAGAGCCGTTCCAGTTGCTCCCGTTATCTCGAAGCGGGTTGTCTGCGCTCGCCGCTTTGCCTCCGTTTCAACAGCCATCCTCAGGGATGCGGCAGATCCGGAATATAAGGGACCGATGATTGCTGTGCCACTTCCTCCCTCGGAAAAACGGCTGCTACCCAGCCCTTTCTCTAGGGCATCCTCATACGAAAATGCATTTTGAAGCTGAAACCCGTCGACGCCCTGGGTTGGTGTTTCCGCGACCAAGAAGACAAAAATCGCCTGGTAGTAGCTTTTCCCCGAATCGTCTTCTTCCTGCGGCGGAACATACTTCAGAACTATCAGTCCCGGCTTTCGTTCACGCTCAGGGTCATGGCCTGGCTCGGCATCTCCGGAGGAGCCCGCTGCCCTTAGAAGGCCAACCCGATTTTTCCAAGGCAGCCAGTAATAACTACTGACGTAGTTGTTGTCCGCGGCGGCCTGGAGAAGCGCATCGATGGTGCGGTCAAATGCCAGCGCCAGGTGGCTGTGCACGGGATCGGGAACGGTGGCAATGATCGCTTTGACATTGATCGCAGTGGTATCCTCCGGGAAACCCCATTTCTTGATTCCCTCGCCTCTGCAACCCAGCTCCCCGCTTCCGGCCGTGGCATGCAGATGCCAATCAATCTCGTTGTTTGTTTCATCGATGGTGTCGTGAACTTCCTGTGGCTTGGCCGGCCGGCCTGGAAGCGAGTCGGTCTCAGCTTGCCTAGCCGGCGCCCAATACTTGCAGGATGCGAGCCACGGGCCTTCGCCCTGGGCTTCCATCTGACCCGAATTGGTCAGCAGATTCGCGCCGCCTGGGGGCGGTTCAGACTGCGGTGGAGACGAAGATCCAGCCGGACGGAGAAGGAGTCCGGCCAATACGATGGCTCCGATCGTCGCACCTTGATTCTTATTCATGGTAATCCCTCCGGGATTTGGCCCCCATCACACGACCTCCTTAAGCATCGAGCGATCCTTCAGGACGGCTGGACACCGAAGAGTCTGGCAGCTGCAGTTCACCTATAAAGGCGAAAAACCTAGCAATATGGGGACAGATTTTAGCGGGCGATTCGCAGACTTATAATCCGGAAGGACTACTGTCGAACTACCATGATCGGGTTCAAGACCCCTATCCCTTGTTTCTTTGGGCTGGGCTTTATGAATTGTTTGAATGCTAAGGCGAGAACGAGGTGTTACAAGAAGCCCCACACAGCGCCTAAGCTGATTCAGAGAACAACCTCGGAGGCTCCTCAGGCGATATGTACTTCATCGGGGTGGATATTCACAAGAAGACAACCAGCTTTTGCGTGAAGGACGCGGCTGGTTATGTGCACCAGGAAGGCAAGATCGGATCAAGCCGGCGCCGAGCGATATGGGTGGATCAGAACACTGCCTCAGCTCCGAACGATTGCCATGGAAGCGACGATCTTCACTGGCTGGATCTACGATCACCCACTTCCGCATGCAGATCAGGTGAAGTTTGCACATCCGCTTGGCCATCGCTGATATTGTCGCCAGTACTACACCATTTTCACACCATTGAGAGAATTCCCCAGGGTCCTTTTCGGTCCTTTTCAGGCTGGTGTAGTTTGATCAAGTAATTGAAACTAAAAGATATAGACGATCTGCAAAACCAGCATTCGCGGGTTCAATTCCCGCCCGGTGCTCCATAGATCAATTATTTACATGGATTTCCGAGGCAATCGAGGGCTTAGGGCTTCGCGTTCGACTGCGGTGAAGTTTTCATCTTCTCCGCTAATGGCTCGTCCTGCTGCTTGTGAAGTTCGTTCGCTTTGGCAAATTCCGCTTTAGCGTCCTGCTGGCGTCCGATGGAGGCATAGAGGCGTGCCAGCCGCCAATGCGCATCCACCTGCGCCGGATCAAGCTGAATGGCGCGTTGAAATGCGGCCATCGCTTCGTCGCGGCGACCCTGGTCGGCGTAGAGAATGCCCAGGTCAAGAAATGCGATACGCGGAGGGTTGGGCTGGTGGACCGCCTTCTCCAGAAGCGGCTGCGCAGCAGCGTTGTCGTTCTGCTTGATCTCTATATCAGCAAGATACGCCAAGGCCTGGGCGTGATTTGGATCGTTGGCAAGCTCCAGCTTGAATTCCTTTTCCGCGGCTTCGTGGGAGGTCTGTTTCCAAAGCATATATCCAAGGCCGAAGTGGACGTTGGGCTCACTGGGAGAGACCTTGGCAGCTGCCTCGAACTGACGGATAGCGCCATCGGTGTCGTTCTCACCATCAAGAGCCTCGCCAGCGAGCATGTCGGCCTGAGCAGACTCAGGGTTCAGCCGCAAAATCTCTTTGTATTCCTCTAGAGTACAGTCGTATTGCTTGGCCCACAGGCAGCTTTGCGCCAGTACGGTCCGCAATTGCAGGTTGTTCGGGGTCCTGGCGACTGCGGCCTTCAGATAGGGCAACGCCTGCGCGTATTGCGCGGTTCCGTAGTAGCACATGCCGAGAAGAAGCTGTGCCTGCAGGTTGTCAGGAGACTTCATGACCGCAGATTTGAGCGGGCCAATGGCTTCGTCGAGCTTCTCCTGCTTGAAGAGGGCCAGGCCAAGGTCTAAGTCGATACCGGGAAGGTCTGCCTTGAGAGCGAGCGCCTTGCGGTACGCGGCTGCCGCTTGCGAATAATTCTCTTCATGTGAAAGCGCGAAGCCGAGATGGGCGTAGGCTGCCCCATCAACGGGAGACCGCTGAATAACCTCGCGCCATGCAGCCTCGGCTTGATTCCATTGTCCCTGTTGCTCGTAGGCCGCGGCTTTGCGCGCGGGGCCGGCCTGTGCGTTCGCGATTATCGACATGAGAAAGAGCAGGCAAATGCCGGAGAGGAAACGCATAGGAGAGCGTGCTATCAAAACTAATTCCGCGCCTGCACACAGATCAAATGGCCGCCGCTTTTCGGTGGAAAAAAACGCAGCGAAGCATGACGCTTCACTGCGTTGATGGAGGCGCAGAATTTCCTAGAACAGGAACTTCGCGCCAAACTGAAAGGTGCGCGGATCGTTCGTGGATGTAATAATTCCGAATGAAGATCCGGGGCCACCGGGAGTGGTTGGATGGCCATCTGTGAATCCGGTGTCGATCCCATTCCATTCCGTGTGGTTAAAGGTGTTGTAGGATTCCGCGCGCAGCTGGAACCGCGGTCCCTCAGCTGTAGTAATCCGGAATTCCTTGAAGAGGCTCAGGTTCCAGTTGAAGAGACCCGGACCGGTGATCGAATCCTTGCCCGCTGTGCCAAAGCCCTGGTTAGCTCCTCCAGCCCACGGGGCAACCGGCGCTTGAAAAGCGTTGGTGTTGAACCACGCCAGTTGCTTCTTCGGATAATGCACGGAGTTCACCAGGTTGGGACGGTTGGTCGTGCCACCTCCGAGACCAAGGGTGTCCGGAGAATACGTGACGTTGACCGGGTGTCCGGAGTTTGCCGCGGTAATGCCGGAGATCTGCCATCCGCCCAGCACATTGCGCACCACAGCGCTCTGGGAGTGCAGGAAGAAAGGCAGATCGTAAATGTAGTTTGCGCTGAACACATGCCGCTGATCGATCGTGCCCGATCCACGGTCGTAGTTCGCGTTGAATGGGTCGGATATCGTACTGCCCGAGCCCTGCTGGTTTGTAGAGCCAAGGTCGCCGCTCTGGATATCGATCTCATGCGAATAGGTATAGGACAACTGAAGGGAGAGTCCGTGCCGGTTTTGCATGCGCAGGCCGGCCTGGAGTGAGTGGTAACTGCTGTTGGTTGAGTTCTCTATCTGAGTTATGCCGCCATATCCCTGGAAAATCCGGTACAGATTGGCATTGGCTCCGTTGAGGGCGACGTTTTCTCTGTCCGCCACATCGCCGAGCGGTAGTGTATTGATTGCCCGCTCAATATTCTGGTGCCAGGCCGTCATGCCGACGTACTGAATCATGGCAACGGTGGAGGGAGCCAGCTCGTGCTGCACTCCCAGGCTGAATTGATTGGTGCCGGGGTTGTGGTAGCTATACTGCAGATTTTGGAAGCTGCTGGGGAAGAAAGGCGCAGAAGCGGTCTGCCCGGACTGGTTGCTGGTATTCGGATTTGAGAAGTATACGGAGCTTACGTTGGGCTGATATGCATTAGGAGGATTTGTGTCCGTGCCGTAGATATCGTTGCCCTGTACGCGCTCGAAGAACATTCCGAAGCCCCCGCGGATCACCGTCTTACCGTTTCCGGAAAGATCGTAGGCAAAACCGAGACGCGGCTGCACCGTTCCGTAGTAGTTCTTTACAATGCCTCTCGGGAATCCATTTACGCCCGCCAACTGCACGCCATTCAGATAGAACGGAACCGGTGCGCCCGGAGGCTGGCTGAAGCCAGGACCGTTGGGATTCAGTTCGCCAGTCGTCGGGTCAGGCGACTGAGCATCCGCAGGATTGAAGTCGGCCGGCAGGAAGTTTGACGTCCGGTTGTCCTTCTCATAAACGTGTGGCAGCAAATCCCAGCGTAAGCCGAGGTTGAGTGTCAGTCTTGGGAGAGCGTGCCAGTTATCCTGCGCATACACCGAGTAGGTATTGTTCACCCAGTGAAAGATCGACTGCTGGTTAAGCTGTGCATAACTGCTGGCAAAGCCCAGCAGAAAGTTAGCGTAGGCGTCTCCCGAAAAAGCCGACTGGCTGAAGGTGTAGTCGCCCTGGGTATCGGCCTGCTGCTGTTGGTTTTTGTCATTCCGCATGTAACCAAAGCCGAATTTAAAGGCGTGCTGGCCGTGCGCCCACGCGAGGTCGTCGCGAATCTGGTAGTCGAGATATGAGTTGCGCCACGGCCAATAGTTGGTCGTCCAGTTGGTGTTGGGCGCGCCCGAGAAATTGATCGAAGGGAGCCGATTCAAGGCATTGTTGCCGGTGAAGATGCCTACTGCGTTCCAGCCGGAGGGCTGCGAGAAGGAGGCGCCGGGGGCGGCCACGGGTGTGATGTTAATAGTGTTGCCATTCACATTGAACGCGGTTTCGTTCAGCAGCGTTGGAGAAAGCGTCTGGGTGAGCTTGATGACCGAGCCCCATGACGGATTCTGGAAAACATTGCCGATCGTGTAATAACTGTCGTCGCTCCACATGGAGGGATAGATGGTCTGGGACATCTGATCGTGAATCCAGTGGCCCATCAGGTGATACTTGTCGGTGATGTTGTGGTCGATGCGAACGACATCTTCCCGGACATCGGTTGGCTGCTTCGGTGAGGAAATTACCTGCGAGGTGCCGTAATTGGGCTTGGGGATAGCGCCAGTGCCCATGAAGAGCACGGCGTTGGGATCGATGAGGTTGGCAGGAATGGTATAGACGCCGTCGACGCTGTGGAAGGGCTGCCCTGCAACCAGTCCGTCCTGACTATAGAGCGCGAGCTTGGCGGGATCTTGGGTGGCCGGGACAATCAGGGGGCTGCCGCTGAGCGGCGTGTAGCTCAGCGGACTGCCGGCGGTGGGAAAGAATGCCGCAGGAATCGTATTCACAACTGAGGGATTCGCTCCCGAAACGAACTTGCGCCATTCTTCATTCACGAAGAAGAAGGTTTTGTTGCGCTCGTTGTTATACAGGTGCGGAATGATGACCGGGCCGCCGATGTTTCCGCCGAAGATGTTCAGACGGAGTTCAGGACTGGGCTGATCGGCCTGCTTGGAGAAGTAGTAGCCCGCGTCGAATGCATCGTTGCGGTTGAACTCCCACAATCCGCCGTGGAATTGGCGCGAACCAGACTTGATGACCATCGCCACCGTACCGCCAGAGTTGATTCCGTAATCGGGAGTGTAGTTGCTGGCCAGAACCTGAAATTCAGCCAGCGCATCCGGGCTGATGGCCACGTCCAGCCGGCCGCCGCTGCCGCGGTCGTAGACTTCGCCGCCGTCAATCAGCCAGTTGTTGTGGTCCCACCTGCTGCCGTTGAAGTTGATCTCAGCGCTGGCGCCCTGCGCAGTAACGCCATTGAACTGGGGCACTTGATTCGTAACACCGGTGCCGAGCGTCGTGAGCGCCATCATACTGCGGCCATTGGTCGCAAGCTGCAAGACCTGATTGCCGGTGATCAGCGAACTGACCTCGCTGGTCTCCGATTGCACCTGCAGCGCGTTTGCCTGGACGGTGACCGTCTGGCTGGCCGAGCCGACTTGCAGCGGCACGTCGGCGCGAACGGTAGTCGCTTCATTTACGACAATGCCTGTGTTCGTGTAAGTCTTGAAACCCGGCGCCTCCGCCTTGAGATTGTAAGTGCCGACGGCCAGGGCCGAAATCTCATAGAGCCCAGCTGCGGTCGATTGGGCGGTGCGTGTTGCGCCCGTGTTTGTCTGCGTGACGGTGATCGTCGCGCCCGGTATTGCCGCTCCTGTCGGATCGGTCACCCGGCCGGTGATCGTGGCATTTTCCTGTGCGTTCGCGATCGTGAATGCGCCGAGCAGTAGAACGCAAACGCTCACGAGATACTTAAGATGTTTCATCTTGTGCCCCCAAAAGTCACTATCCGGCGCGGAGTATTCCTCTCCTGACGCTCGCTTTCATATGACTGGGAAACTTGCAGCCCAGACTAGTTATGAACAATTAGCACGCCGAGACAGCGCGCCATTCAGCAGTGCGGTAAATGGGTTTTACCTATAGTCCGTCAGCCATTAAGCACCACCGGAGTTTCGATTGTCAAGCGAGAGGTAAAAGGCTTTTCCTCTGAGGATCTCCATGAACATACTGGGTCGCGACAAAGCAGCCGATCCGGAAATGGGCTCTTATGTGAGCCTGCACTCGAAAGGGGCTTGAGCTCAGCCGGAAACCATATCTCCTCAAATTCAGGAGCGGTAGCGACTTGAGTTTTGCGGGCGAGGATGGTTTAGTGTCTAAGTGGGATCCCGCCCCAAACAGACCCGTGTAATGCTCAGCTGGCCCGATGCGATCGAAAATTCCTGAGGACACCCGAACACCTGGAACCTGTTAAGTAAAGAGCTGCCCGAAAAACCAAAGAAGGTCAATCCAGCCACAACCCGATGACATCGCCAGCCTCTAACTTCATTTGCCACTGTAACGGCTATGGCTTTGGGTCACTGAAGAGAATATTGTGCTGACCGAAATCGTGTACGTCCTGCGCGCTGCCAGCGAAGCCCACTGATAGCCGCAAACACAAAGGAAAGACCGCAGACCGGAAGGTGGTCCGCGGCTGCTACTCTGCGAGGCTTCGCTTTCTTCACAGCCGCATCTTCGATGACCTGTGCGACCTCTCTGCGGGCACCTCGGTCTTCAGATCTCTGTCTGCAGGCCCCGTAGACCGAGTGCGTGCCCCTCAGGCATTCGTCCCACCATCGACGGTAAGATTTGCCCCGGTGATGTACGAGGCCTCTGGACCGGCGACGAAAGCCACCAGTGCCGCCACCTCGTCCACGTGCCCATACCGTTTGAGCGCGGTGTTTGCCACCTGAGGCTCCGCCCAGTCGCCCGCGGCGGGGTTCAGATCGGTGTCGATCGGGCCCGGCTGGATGTTGTTCACCGTGATGCCCCGGTCCCCGACTTCCCTCGCCAGCCCCTGGGTAAACATCTTCACCGCACCCTTTGTCGCGGAGTAGGGAACGAGTCCCGGCGTCATCATCCGCTCGCCAACGCACGAACCAATCGTAATGATGCGGCCACCTTCCTTCATGTGCCTGAGCGCCGCCTTCGTCGCGACGAAGACTCCGCGAACGTTGATGTCAATCACTCGGTCCATCTCCTCCAACGTGGTCTCCTCGAACCTCTTGGGAATAGCCGTACCGGCATTGTTCACCAGCACATCCAGCCGGCCAAAGGCCGCAACAGTCTTTTCGACTGCGGCCGTGACCGCGTTCGCATCGGCGGCGTCCGCCTGTATCGCAATTGCCTTTCCGCCTCCGCTTTCAATCTCCTTGACGATCGATGCGGCCGCGTCTGCGCCCTTCGTATACGTGATAGCCACCTTCGCTCCGTCCGCCGCCAGGCGCCTGGCGATTCCAGCGCCAATGCCTCGCGAGCCGCCCGTTACCAGTGCAACCTTATTGCTCAACTTAGACATGAGATCTCCCATGCGTTCCTATGAACGATTCACCGCTTATCGATTCAGCTGACTGATATCTTTGTTCGCATCAGTCAGACCATCATCCGATGTGCCAATTGCCCGCGCAGATTTAACATTTTGAGGCAGTTGAGCCCATCTTTCAGTCACCACCAACTCGTCTTTGAGTCCGGCTACCTATCTTTTGGTCAAAAACTCAGCCCCTCGTTCGATTAGGAGTGAGAAATATCCGCAGCTGTCTAGAATTGGGCTAGCACTGTCGCGGACATCTCTCGACAGGCACACGCGGATGCATGTTCTTTAAGGAAGAAAAGCAGTCAGCCCTGCTCAAAGCGGGCATCATGATCGCCGCAGTTGCGCTTGTCGACTGGTTGGTGGTTGGCGAGATTCCTCTGGGATTCCTATATCTGGCGCCTATGCTTGTCGTGGGTGCCTCCCTCGATCCCTGGCAGATCAGCGTTATTGCAGTCCTGTGTACTTTTCTTGCTGAAATCTTCGACGACCTCCCGTGGAATCTGCGTACAGGCTTGTCGCGCGATGTGCTCTACTTCGCCGCCTTTATCGGCGCAGGATTGTACGTTCGCGCGATTGCAATCAATCGAAGCAGTGCGCTGAAGCATCTTCGTGAGATCGAACTTCAGATGGGCGCGCGGCGGGAAGCAGAAGAACAATTAAAGATCCTGATCGAAAGCAGCCCTGCTGCGATTGTGACCACGGACGCCAATGGCAGCGTATTGATGGCCAACGAGGCGGCCCACCGGCTATTGGCATTGTCACAGGGAACCCTCCCGGGAAAGACGATTCATCGTTACCTCCCTTCGTTGACGAACATTTCCCGGCGTGAGGATTCGGAACAATACTTTCGCAGTGTCATGCAGGCTCGCGGGCAGCGCGACGATGGAGAGACCTTCCTGGCCGATATCTGTTTCTCCACCTACCGCACGAATGCCGGCCCGCGCCTTACGGCTATGGTGCTCGACGGCTCCGAAGAATTCAGGACGCATGAAGTGTCCGGGCTGCATCAACTGCTCGCGGGCTC
Organism: uncultured Acidobacteriaceae bacterium; assembly: GCA_963725225.1. Lineage (GTDB taxonomy): Bacteria > Acidobacteriota > Terriglobia > Terriglobales > Acidobacteriaceae > Silvibacterium. The sequence goes on along the minus strand of CAVRXY010000036.1, from coordinate 158,199 downwards.
CCGGATCGCCGTGAGCGCCGTTTCCCATGAAATTCGCAACGTTTCGAGCGCCATCGGGGCCGTACATCAGAATCTCGCCCACAACGGATCGCTCGCCGGCAATAAGGATTTCGAAGCGCTTGGCAATCTCATCGTTGCGCTTGAACGCATCGCCAGCGTCAACCTTCGACAGTCCAGCGATCAGGCTACTGAGGTCGATCTAGCGGCTCTGCTCGATGAATTGAAAATAGTGGTTACACCTTCATTGCAAGAGGAGAATATTGAAGCGGAGTGGGTCGTAGAACCTGGTGTGCCGCTCGTGTGGGCTGACCGGCCAAGTCTTATGCAGGTTTTTCTCAATCTGATTACTAACAGCGTCCGCGCCCTTTCCGCTCGTGGGCATCGAGTAATCTCCGTGAACGCAAGGAACGAGGGGAACCAGGTCCTCGTGGAGATTGCCGATAACGGCGGCGGAGTGGCCCATCCGGAGCACCTCTTTCGCCCCTTCCAGGCCGGGGCGGCCGCGACCGGTTTGGGACTCTACCTGTCACGCGCGTTCATGCGGTCCTTCGGCGGAGAATTGCACTACGTGGCGATTCCGGGCGGGGCGTGCTTCGTGGTTACCCTCACTCCGATGCCGTCGGGGCGGGACTAGTCGATGCCCGCAATTCGCATCCTGATGGTGGACGACCATAGCCTCTTCCGGGAGAGCCTGAGCAGGCTGCTTGAAGGCGATCCTGGCTTTATCGTGGTGGGTCAGTGCGGAACCGTCACTGAGGCAATCGCGTCATATTCTGAGACTCCAATCGATGTGGTCTTACTTGACTACGATCTCGGCGAAGAACAAGGATCGCGTCTGCTTCCCGAATTGAAGACTCACCTTCGTGCGGCAAAGGTTCTTATGGTAACTGCCGGCATGTCGGATGTGACCGTCTTTCAGGCTATGGAGGCCGGTGCTTCCGGAGTCTTCCTGAAGCACAGTAGCCTAAATCAGTTGGTGATCGCCATTCAGAGGGTTGCGAAAGGTGAGATTTGGCTGGACTCGGCAGCTGCGCACTCTCTCTTCGGCGGCACAAGTACCTGGAGAGAACGCTTCGAGCGCACCCAACCTCTCACATCTCGACAAGGTGAGGTCTTGAGAGGCATTCTCGACGGCCTCACAAACAAGGAGATTGCCTGGAATCTTAAGGTCTCTGAAAGTTCCGTCAAGGCTGTCATTCAGGAGTTGTTTCACAAGGCCGGTGTGAGAACACGGAGTCAACTCGTGAGAATTGCGATTGAAAAACACTCGTCCGATTGGCTGCGGTCGAAAGTGAAGGACTAAGTCGCAACGTACATGGGCTAAGCAAACGAGAAAGACAACACCATGAGTCTCGCATGCAAGACGATCCAATCTCCCGTGGGAAAGTTGAAGCTCGTCGGAAGTGACAAGGGCCTTGCAGCGGTGCTGTGGGAGGACGACCGTCCCCATCGTGTGCGCTTGGGCGAACCAATCCCGGAATCCAGTAGCGAACATGAGCTCCATCCTGTTCTCCTTCAGACCGAGCGGCAGCTTAACGAATACTTCGCCGGGAAGCGAAAGGAGTTTTCCGTTCCTCTCGATATCAGAGGCACTTCCTTTCAGAAACATGTGTGGGAGGCTCTGCTTGCCATACCATTTGGTGAGACAAGAAGTTACGGACAGCTTGCGAAGCAGTTGGGAAATCCGCGGGCAACACGAGCCGTTGGCGCAGCGAACGGAAGAAACCCGATATCCATTATCGTGCCTTGTCACCGCGTCATAGGGTCGTCCGGGAGACTGACCGGGTTCGGGGGCGGACTTGAGAACAAAGCCCTGCTACTTCGCCTCGAGAAGAAGGGTGACACTCTGTTTAGCCGGTAGGTTCTCGGTTCAACCCGATATAGGACTCGCCGGGATCGACCTGCCGACACGTTAGAATGGTGCGTTCCCGTTCATCCAAGAGTCCGAGGTGACATGCAGCGGCGAGAATTCGTTAAATCATCAGTCTTTACCCTTGGGAGTGCCCTGCTGGCCAGGCCGCTCGCGGCACTTTCTCCTCAGGCGCTTGCGCCGCCGGCTCCACCAAATTCTGCCATCAACCGCGTGCTCGTGATGTTCAAGTGCCACTTCGACGCCGGCTTTATCGATACTCAGGCGCACGTCGTGCGACGCTATTTTGCCGAATATTTTCCTCAGGCTATTCGCACAGCCCAACAGATGCGGCAGGCGGGCTCCGATTATTACGTTTGGACGACCGGTTCGTGGCTGCTCTACGAGTATCTTGAGCAAGCCGGGCCCGAAGATCGGCGCCGCATGGAACAAGCTATCGCTGATGGCGACATCGCCTGGCACGCCCTGCCCTTCAACTGGCAGACGGAGATGATGGATCGCTCACTGATTGCCGGCAGCCTGTCTCTCTCGCATTCTCTCGATCGCCGCTTTGGCCGCGCCACCACGGGGGCAAAGATGACCGACGTTCCCGGTCACACCCGCGGCCTCATCTCTCCGCTTGCTGGGCATGGCGTCAATTTCCTCGATATCGGTGTGAATGGCGGCAGTACGCCAGCCGATCTTCCTCCGCTGTTTGTGTGGAAAGATCCGGACGGAGCGTCGATGGTCGTCATGTACCACCATGAATACGGCAGCATCGCGTGTGTGCCCGGCTCAGACTTGGCCATCGCCATCGTTGTGCGTGGCGATAACAGCGGCCCTCATACTCCGCAGGAAATCGCTGACGTTTATGCCGATCTCGGGCAGCGCTTTCCCCATGCAAAGATCATCGCCACAAACCTGACCGAAATCGGCAACGCCATTCAGCCCTATCGCAATCACCTTCCCGTTGAAACGCGGGAGATCGGCGACACCTGGATTTACGGCGTAGCCAGCGACCCGCTGAAGGTAGCGCGGTATCGCGAACTCTGCCGCCTGCGCGAGTCATGGATCTCAGCGAACAAGTTTCAAGTGGGTGACGAGACTGACTTGCGTCTGCTGCGGCACCTCCTGCTAGAGCCCGAACACACGTGGGGAACAGATACGAAGACCTGGCTCGACTTCGAGCATTACACGCCCCAAAGCCTCGAAGCGATGCTGAACACGAAGAACTACCGAGTGGTGGAGTTCAGCTGGCAGGAGAAGCGCCAGGATCTCTTCGACGGAATCGCCACGCTGCCCACACTGCTACGCAATGAGGCGCAAAGCTCCATCGCTGCGCTGGCTCCTGCCCGGCCGGAGATGACAGGTTCGCCACGCCAGGCGGACAAAGACATCGAGACTGAGCACTTCATCCTTAAGTTCGACCCTGATACCGGGGCCATTCACCGGCTGCGCAACAGGCAAACGGGACGCGAATGGGCTGCGCCAGATCACCCCCTCGCGCTTTTCTCCTACCAGACACTTTCTCAGACCGACTACAAGAACTTTATGGCCGCCTATCTGACGACCAAGGCCGACTGGGCGTGGAAGGATTTCGGCAAGCCGAACATCGAACGCTTCGGTGCACGCAGCCAGAGCTGGTCACCGAAGCTCACGGAGCTTCACGTGCAGCGTATCAGCGCGGGACAGCGCGTGATTGCCCGAATGCAGATCGACGATTCAGAGGCATTGCAGAGCGGCCGCGCTGCATTTCCCGGCACGATGTATCTGGAGCTCATCATGCCCGATGCAGAGCCCGTCGTGCACTTGAACTTCTATTATTTCGACAAGCTTGCCACGCGCATGCCCGAAGCGCTCTGGCTGACGTTCAACCCTGTCATCACCGATCCGAGCGGCTGGACGATGGACAAATCCGGTCAGACGGTTTCTCCCTTCGATGTAGTTGCCGCCGGCAGCCGGCATCTGCACGCCGTCACAAAGGGTTTCGGGTATAAAAATGATCGAGGATCGCTGGAGATTGAAACGCTCGATGCTCCACTGATTGCGTTGGGTGAAAAGTCACCCTTGAACTTCTCGCGTTCGCAGCCCGACCTCTCCTCAGGCGTGCATTGTGGACTCTTCAACAACGCATGGGGAACCAACTACATCATGTGGTTCAAAGAAGATATGCGCTTCCGATTTCTGCTGCGCGCCTGAAAGCGCGTCCGATCCTACAGGGGACTAGGAAACCGGCGCTTTCGAATAGATACGACTGGCAATGATCGTCGCCTGCGGAGCATTGGATCCGAAGCTCCTGGTCTCAATGAGCAGCTCGAATGGCTGAACCTCTCCGTTTGCCGCGCGAGCCTTATTCAGCACAGGCAGCATAGCCTCCCGGTTGAAAAGAATATCCGTAGCGGCTTGCGTTCCTGCCATCGTCAGCCCCTCGATAATGAGAACCCAGCCTGTGTCGTTCAGGTTCCGCGCCAATGCGACCACGGCATAGGTGCGGTGCGACGGCGCCGTAGCATCGTTCTGGTAAACAGGCAGCTCCCCCTGCAACGGATGCCGGTTCATAATCACTGACTGGTTCGGCCGCGGCTGGTATTCAAACTCGAAATTCAAATTCTTCTGGAACAGCTCAACCCATGGATTCGAAAACGATGAACCGATCAGGATCGCGTTGGAATCCTTCAGGTCTTCCATGTGAAGCTCGCGCGCATAGCGCACGCTGAAGCGTTCAGGCGCTGCTTCCGGCAGCCGTGAGAATTTCAGGACCGTGTCCAGGTCGGCCATGCTCGTATAGCGCTGCTGGTCCAGATCAGCCATATTCTGCGCGTCAATGTTGTAAGGATTCTTGATTGATACGTAGTCGCGGCTGATGTACTCAGACAGATTTACAGAGTGATGGGTAAGGTTCTGGATCATGACGATGCCGTCGTCTGCGGGAACCAGGAGTGTCTGGCGCGACTTGTCGAAGATTTGCGCCCATAAAGGATGAGAAGTGTCCGCCGAGACAGAGGCGCCCCGCTGTGACAATGTCCACACAACGAAGCCGCAAATAAGCAGAACCACCGCCACCGCAATGAATCCAAATGTCCAATATCGCGGACGCTCGGCGGTGGAATCCGGCTCAATGGGCAAAGGCTCCTTCGGGATGGTAACGGTCCGCGTTTCCGGAGCTTCCTCTTCAGGTGAGATCGGCGGCATCAGGCAACCGGTTTGGCTCGAAATGGGGAACGTACTTGCCCCGCGGAATGCTAAGCCTTAGCTCTTCCTGCTTTCCCTCTGCCTCGAAATAGTGGTCCAGCCGCTGCCGCAGATGCCGCGCGTAACTTCTGACAATGTTGTCGTCGGACGGGTTATAACCGGGGCGCCTGCCAAAGACGTGCACCCCAATCTGATGCTCGCTGATCTCGTCCGTCTTTCCGCACAAGGCTCGATCGCAGACATAGAGAAGGAAGTTAGAAAGCAGGGTAGAGCGCGCGAAGCTTGAACTCGCGGCGATCCGCCGCGCCAGTTGCCACCGCTGGTCATCAGCCGGATGCAGGGTTTCCCACTGCGGCTCCTGCTGCGGCTCGGGAACAACCACGGTCGTCTTGGCGGAGGTATCGAGGTCTAGCGACCAGGGGGTTTGCTGATCCATCACCTTCTCATATGCACGCAGCGTAGCAAATTCTCTTTAACAGTCCGTCAACACTTCGAAGCACCATCCCGGTTCGCGCGGCGCGATGTCGTCTCCACGATAGTCCTTTTGCAAACAATTGAAAACACGCCGCAACTCACGGTGTACGGCAGGTGTAAACACCGGGTAAACCCCTTGTTCTTCCTCAAACAAAATGACGAGAATGGCGGCGGAGTTTTTTTCTTTGGAGGCAATAGGAAGACCAAATGTTACGAATCTATAAATACCGCGCATCGCACCAGCTTCCCCTAGTGACCGGTATACAAAAAAATGTACTCGTCTGGATCCTGCTCCTGTTCTCAGTAGCCGTATTCGGGAATAAAGCTGCCTTGGCGCAGCTTGATACCGGCGGAATTACCGGGACGGTCACCGATCCGGCGGGCGCAGTAGTGCCCGGGGCGAAAGTCACGCTGACAAACGAAGGAACCGCGGTCACAACCGTGACCACTTCAACTGTCAACCGGCACGTACTCCCTAAACGCGATAAGGCCAGGAACCTACACGCTGCAGGCGGAGGCGCCAGGATTTCAGCGATTCGCTGACAAGGGCGTCGAAGTGCATGTCCAGCAAACCCTCACGGTCGACATTCGATTCGCCACGGGCACCGTCAACCAGCAGGTCACGGTCACGGCCGCTGCTCCGCTGCTTCAGGCCGAAAATGCGGCGGTCGGCCAGACAATTACGACCGAAACCGTCAATGATCTGCCCTTGCAGACACGGGACTGGGCTTCGCTGGCGCAGCTTTCGGCGGGAGTCGCAACGGCGCCGGTCGGCAATCCCAGCAGCGACTCCGGGGCTACGAGCAGCGCCTATTTCTCGGTTGACGGCGTCAACCTCTGGCAGAACGACTTCCGGCTCAACGGCATCAACGACAATATCGAGGTCTATGGCGGCTCTTCAGTGGGCAGCAATGCTGCAATTACTCCTCCGCCCGACGCCATCCAGGAATTCAAGCTGCAAAACGGCGACTTCAATGCTGAGTTTGGACACTCCACGGGAGCCGTTATCAACGCCGCCATCAAATCCGGGACCAACCAGATTCATGGCGACGTCTGGGAGTACCTGCGCAATGACGTCTTCAACGCAAACCAGTTCTTCAACAGCGCGTCACATGCGCCTACGCCCGAGTATCGCCAGAACCTGTTTGGCGTGACGATAGGTGGACCGGTTTATCTGGGAAAACTCTACGATGGCAGGAACAAGACCTTTTTCTTCTTTGACTATCAGGGCGGCCGCTACATCACACCGTCCACGTACACCAGCACCGTTCCTACCACGGGTATGGTGTCGAGCGGCTTTACAGACCTGCAGGATCTGATCACGTTTAACAGCGGAACGTCGACGGACGCACTGGGCAGGAAATTCAGACACGGCACGATTCTCGATCCCGCAACGACCCGCCAGGTCGCAGCCGGAGCGTTCGATCCGTTCTCGGGTCTACGCAATAACAGCAGCAGTGCGGTCTACGTCCGCGATCCCTTCTACACAGGAGGGAGCATCGTGGGGATGACAGACTTCACTGGCTCGACACAGTACCTCAACACCATTCCGGTCGGGCGCATTGATGCAAATGCGGTAAATCTGCTGGGGGTCTATCCTGCGCAGACCAAGGCCGGATTAGCCAACAATTATGTAACGCTCGTGAAACAGCCGCAGAACACCGACTCCTACGACATCAGGATCGATGAAAATTTCAACGCGAGCAATGTGTTGTTCGGTGTGTTTGACCGAAGCCTTATTTCCAGGACCGTTCCGTCGAGTTTGCCTGGCGTGGCTGTGGGCGAGACCGGCGGCCGTAACGACAGCTTCCCGGCGTACGCATGGGCGGTCGGTTATTCGCATGTCTTCACACCAACGCTGAGCAACGACATGCACGTCGGGATGGTCCATTCCGACAAGCTTCAGCGGTCCTTCTACGGAAACACCTTCGGCATCCCCGCGCAGTACGGCATCAACGGAATACCCCAGGTCGCCAATAACGGAGGCTTGCCCCCGACCACGATCAATGGGCTGACACACATTGGCGTGGGCAATTACACACCGACCCTTCAATATGTCTGGAGCGTTGAAGGATCCGACAGTGTAACCAAGGTTTTCCGCAATCATACATTCAAAGCGGGTCTTCAGATCGACGACCTTGAAGGTGACATCTCTCAACCGCCGCAAGGCAGAGGTGATCTCAACTACAACGGGCAGTACTCCGACATTCCCAACGTCAACAACAATCTGAATGGAATCGCTGATCTGCTTCTGACTCCGATGCCGTCCACCGTTGGGGGCGTCAACAATGTCGGCGGCATGAGCAGCTTCTCGGGATCGAATATCGCTGCCACCGATGACCATCGCTGGTACTGGGGAGCTTATTTCCAGGATGACTGGAAGGTTACTCCAGATCTAACCCTGAACCTCGGACTTCGGTGGGACTACTTCACACCATATGCCGAAGTTAATGGACGGCAGGCAAACTTTATCCCCGCCGGAGGCAACGGGAACACGGGCGTCTACTACATGTCGAAGAAAGGGTGCTCAGTACCCAGGTCCAGTTCGTTCGATGCATTGCTTGCAAGCAGCAATATTTCGCTCGACTGCGTCTCCGGGCTGACGCTCGGCAACGCTCAGAAAACCAACTTCTCTCCCAGAGTGGGGTTTGCGGAGCGTCTCACGCCATCGCTTGTTGCCCGCGGCGGGTACGGCATTGCTTTTGGGGCCCTCGGAAATCTCGGTTACGGCGGGACCCTGGGCACGAACTATCCGTTCGTTTACACATCAACATTTAATAGTCCTGATTCCCAGCATCCCCTGCTGCTGTCCACCGGCCAGCCAGCCACGATGGAAAATGCCTTCACGTCGATCAATTTAGAGGATCCGACAATCAACAGCGGTCAAGGCCTGAATCTCTACGGACGTCAATATGACTTTCAGACTCCCTACATTCAAACCTTCAACCTGACGGTGCAGGACCAATTCACGCAGCACGACTCCGTGCAAGTCGGATATGTAGGTACAGTTGGTCGGCACCTGGATAACCTGGGATATAACAACTCTCCCACTGAAATCCTGCCGCCCGGCGTCAATCCTCAGAATTATGTGCCCTTTCCAAGTTTCGCCAGAAACTCAACCTACGAAACTACAAATGCCAAGAGTAGCTATAACTCTCTGCAGGCAACGTATGAGCATCAACTGAGCTCCGGATTATCTATCCTCGCTAACTACACTTACAGTCGATGCCTTGAGCAACCAACATACGCAGGCGTCACAGAATCAGCAGTTCCGCGCCGAATGGCTTCCTGGCTTTGGAATTAACGCGGACTATGGCCTCTGCGACACCGACGCTTCCAACTTGGTTCACCTTTCGGGCACCTACAATCTGCCCTTCGGCCGCGGCCGGGCCTTCCTGTCCAACTCGAATCGGGCGGTGGATGCAGTCATAGGCGGCTGGGTAGTCAACTTCATCTATTCGCATCAGGGCGGCCAGCCGGTTACAGTCGGCTGCCCGGTCGCAACAACCGCGAACGGCGTCTTCGGCTGCTTCGCTAACAAGGTTCCGGGCGAGAACCCATACGCCGGTCCGCACAACTACAAGCAATGGCTGAACCCTGCTGCCTTTGCTCAACCGCCAGTGGCTACTCAGATCAGCCAGACCGACATCGCCGTCCTGGGCGGCGGTCCCCAAAACGCGCGCGGGCCGGGATTCAACAACCTGGACTCATCCGTCTTCAAGAACTTCGCGTTTACCGAGAGCATTCGCTTGCAATTCCGAGCGGAAGCCTTCAATACCACCAACACGCCGCAATTCGGACAACCCGGAAGTCTGAACACCTTCAACAATCCAACAGGGGGGTTCAGCTCTATTACCTCTATGAGAGGCAATCCTCGGACGTTGCAGCTCGCGTTGAAGCTGTTCTACTAGCCACGCGCATCTCAAAAATCACCTTGCTCCGATGTGGCCGCCGCGGAACGCGGCTCCATCGGAGCATTTGTTTTGTAAATTACCGCACATTCAACTATTGTGAGACGCAAATTGCGCAGATGCTCTCACCAAATCTTTCTGCCTTTGCCGAACCGATTCCCGGGACCCGAAGCAAATCCGCGATTGTTCTTGGACGGATTTGCACAATCGAACGGAGCGTTCGATTGCTGAGAATAACAAAAGCCGCGACTTTGTTCTTTTTTGCCTCCGCTAAACGCCACGCCTTTAGCTTCTTCTCAAGCTCCAGTAACTCAGGGGTGAGGGGCATATCAATGTCGGGTACCGACGCCTTGCGCTGCGAAGACTTGTCCACGGATGCGGGCCTCTTAACATCGGATCGCCCCTCCGCCTGCTTTAGAGCCCGGGAACCTCCAGTCTCAGGCACGAACAAGCGCAATCGCGTCGAACCAGAGATTTCTTCGCCCTCGTCCGTAAGGCTCACCTTCCAATACACGACCGTTCGGCCGTCCGATTCAAATTCCGCGCACTCAAACACGACGTAGCCGCCGCGCGCCATAGCGATGAGTATTGCTTCGAACTCATCCCGGTCAACATCTCCTCGGGGAAACAGTTGCTTGTATAACTTCCCAGTTGAGATTCCCGTAACCGAATGCAGGGCCTTGGCAATCGCAAAGACGGTTTGCTGTTCTTCCGCAGCAAGCGGCCTGAAGGGCCGTGCAATTGCGCTCTCGGGAGCGCAGAAGTCGCAGACGTTGCAGCGGCGGTCCGCATCATACAGGTCGCCAAAGTGTGCAACCAGCGCACTCATCCGACAACGCCGGCCTTCCGCGAACCGCATCATCTTTTCGATTTGGGTTCGGCGGCGTTCACTTTGCATGAGGTAAGAAGACCGCCAGTCGCCGCCTCCAGCGGTGACGTATCCCTCAAAATCGACGACAGCGCCTTCATACGCCGCTAGCTTGTCAAGCGCGGTCGAGAAAGTTTCTTCGTCAATCTGAAGACCATGCCGCAATTCTTCCGCGTGTCGTGGAGCAGACCCCAGGCTTCTGTAAATGCGGTCGAGAATGGCCGTCTCGGGATAATCGCGCTGATGAAAAAAATCGTGTGCGCGGCGGTCGGCGTAGGAGTGCATGAGAATAGTGCGGCTCAACCTTCCGTCTCGGCCCGCACGGCCAATCTCCTGATAGAAAGCTTCGAGACTTGCAGGCATGCCAATGTGAATTACAGTGCGAACGTCCGCCTTATCAATTCCCATGCCAAACGCGATCGTGGCCACAACGATCTCCAGTTGGCCGGAAAGAAATCGCCGTTGAATGCGCTCGCGAGTTTCCGAATCAAGGCCCGCGTGATAAGCGGCGCTGTGAAACTTTCTGGCAAGTTCCGCGGCTGCTTGCTCGGCATCCTTTCTGGTCGGCGCATAGACGATCGCTGGACGGCGCTCCGGGCTCGAAAGAATCTCCTGCACTAGTTCCGTGCGGCGCGGACGTGAAACCTCGACTGACTCGATGGCCAGATTGTCGCGGCGAAATCCATGGATAAATCGCGCGGCTTTGTCGATTCCGAGCTGCTCGATGATATCGTTCTGTACGACCGGGGTAGCGGTTGCCGTCAAGGCCACGACCGGAGCCGGTCGCAACCGCCTAATATTCTGACGCAACATGCGATAGTCCGGACGAAAATCATGCCCCCACTGCGATATGCAATGAGCCTCATCAATGGCAATCAGGCTTGGCTTCCGCTTTGTCAGCATCTCCGTAAATCCGGGAATCCGAAGCCGCTCCGGAGCGACAAACAGAAACTGCAGTCGGCCTTCGAGATACCGCCGGCACGCGTCGCGAGCCATCGCCCGGTCGAGGCCGGAGTGAATGCTCGCAACATTCAAACCAAGGGCGGACAACTTTCCGACCTGGTCTTCCATGAGCGCAATCAGCGGGCTCACAACCAGCGCTGTGCCGCCACGCGCGATTGCCGGTACTTGATAGCAAAGCGATTTCCCGGCACCCGTGGGCATGACCAGCAAAGCATCCCGGCCTGCGATAACGGCGTCGCATACTGCTTCTTGGTTGGCGCGAAATTCTCGGAATCCAAAGACCTTCTCAAGGATTTCAGGCGCACTCATGGAACCTGCGTGCAAGAGCGTTGTCATGTGTGAATGGTTGAAACCGAGTGTATCGCAGCGTTAGTAGTTGCTGACAGCTGTTCTCGCTCTCAAGCACAAAGTGAAAATCCCTGACCCGGGAGCCAGGGACTTTCAGGGTTCGCTACTTGCGATTTAGTCGTCAGTCTTGGTCTCTACTTCGACGGTGTGAAGAGTTGCAGGCGCACGTGCCAGGTTACGGACTGACCGGGCTTGAGTGTGACCATTCCTGTATCCATTCCGTGCCATTCCTTACCCCAGGGATCCCCAAAGTTGAACTGCTCTTCGATCGCCGCGAACTCCTTCGTCGGAGGCGCATAAACCTGCACAGTCTTGATCTCGGGAGAGATCCCTTCAACCTTGACGCCGTAATTTGAAGCCGGATCGCTCAGATCGACATCGACAGCCCCGTCCGTGCGCTGAAGCTTCGACCAGTTGTCGTCGAGGAAAATATCGTCGAGCGGCTTTCCGTCCGGAGCGGTAAAGTCGTACTTCGTCCCTTTCACCGGAACCAGCTTTCCCGTGGGGAAGACATCGTCGTAATTGTTGACCTCGGCCGTCTGCTCTCCCGGAACGTGCAGGCGAGCCTGCTTGCGGTCGCCGCTCGGAATGTTGAAGTATGGATGCCACCCGATAGCAATCGGCTCCGCCTCTGTGCCCACGTTCTTCGCCGTGATCGTTGCATCGACTGCATCTCCGGTGAGAGCGATCCTGAAATTGAGATCCGTGTTCGACAGCCAATGGCCGCCGAAGTTGCCCGCGTGGATCGTGCCCGTGACGGTCTGGCCGTCCGCCGTTGTCTCGGTTTTTACGTCATCCGTCTTCGAAGCAAGGATCAGGCCGTGCATGGCATGCGGTTCGGCGCCCGGATTCTTCCCTTTCCAGTTCGCCGGCAGAGTGATCGTCTTGCCTTTCCACTCAGTCGTAATGGTCTTCCCATCGGCCGACAACTTACCGCGAATGCGGTTGGGATAAGGAACCAGAAACGCTCCGCCAAAGCTGAAGCTAGTGTTGCCGTTCTGGTCGTCCGGACCGCCATTCAGTTTGGCGGCAGCGTCAGCAAGCGATGGAGACGCGAACACGTCAACTTCGCCCTTGCCCGGGATGTTGGCGGTTATCTGAAAAACATTCATGCCGCGGCCTGGAAGAACGGTCGCAGAAAGGAACTCGGGTTTCTGACCGCCGCTGGTCGGCTTTCTCTCAAGTTTGACGATGTCCTGGCCGCCAATCTGCTGCGGCGCAGTAGCAGCGGCAGGTTGGGGCGTCGCCGACTCCGACGGTGGCGGCGCCTGTTTGCATCCGGCGACTGAAAAGGCCGCAGCGGCGACTAGCAAAAGCATGGAATGGGAGCGAACGGACATGAAGGGCAAACCTCGGATTTGAATAGTCTCTGAGCAAACGTTTCCAGCCGTTCAGGCGGAAAACAAAAGCGAGCCCATTCTACGCTGTATCGCCGCAATCGTGTCGCCGCCGGCGTTTAGAATCATAGGAGTGCCAGCCGAATCGCAAACTGCCCAGCGTGCTCTCGCCCAACTCAACACCCGCATCATCGCCTGCAATCGATGCGCGCGGCTGCGAGAGTACTGCACTCAGGTCGCCGCTGCCAGGCGCCGGGCATATGCCGACTGCGTTTATTGGGGGCGTCCCGTTCCCTCGTTCGGCGATCCGGATGCCGCAGTACTGATCGTGGGCCTCGCACCAGGGGCACACGGATCGAACCGCACAGGGAGGCCCTTTACCGGCGACGGATCAGGCAACTTTCTGTACCCGATTCTCTACAAAACCGGCTTCGCTTCCCAGCCAAATGCTGTGAGCCGGGATGACGGGATGCGGCTTACAGGAATGCAGATCACTTCCGTGGTGCGGTGTGCGCCTCCCGGTAATAAGCCTCTTCCTGGCGAGCTTGCCAATTGCGCTCCCTACCTCGACGAGGAGATCGCTGCCCTTGAAAATTTGCGCGTCATCGTATGCCTGGGAAAGATTGCCTTCGACGGTGTACTGCAACATTTCCGCCGCACCGGGAAACTCGCTCGACGAGGGGAATTGAAATTCGCCCACGGCGCAGAGTACGCCCTGCCCGATGGACTGACGCTGCTCGCCAGCTACCATCCCTCTTTACAGAACACAAATACCGGCAAGCTGACCGAAGAGATGTTTCTCAAAATCTTTCAACGTGCAGGCGAAATCGCTCGCGCCTACATAACATCGGCAATTCGGTTCGCGGATGTAAATCTTGGAGCGGGAGACGGGGATCGAACCCGCAACCAACGGCTTGGGAAGCCGCTACTCTACCATTGAGCTACTCCCGCAGTGGCGAAGCCCGGTATTGCCAGAGTAACCTCCGTGGCCGCTGAAGGGCAAGAGGCCCGGAAGCCGCCTGTGTAGGCGGATCGAGCCTATCTTGCCAGTAGTTGCGATATCCTCGCGCGGTACCCGCGGCTCATCGGAACCTTCTGCCCGTCCTGCATCAGAACGAACGATTCGCCTTCCTGGGAATCTGTCCTGATCTCTTTTACGTGCTGCAGATTGACGATCGCTGAGCGATGCACGCGGATAAAGCAATTCGGATCGAGCCGCGTTTCAAAGTGCGCCATTGTTTCGCGGAGCAGATGATTCTCGCGGTCGGCACAAATGCGAACGTAGTTCTCCTCGGCGCCGATCCACCGGATATCGGTCATCGGAAGAAACAGGATTCGGCCCTTTGACTTGAAAACCAGTCGCGTAGCGTAGGAAGCCCCTTCCTGATCATGCTTCTTCCCTGCTCCATTTTCGTGAGAAACGGTGAGCTGTTCCTCTGCCCTGTGAAATGCCTCTCTCAATCTCTCGCGTGTAAATGGTTTGAGCAGGTAATCAATAGCATTGATCTCGAACGCCCGAATCGCATACTGATCGTACGCCGTCGTAAAAATGATCTTTGGAAGACGCACCTGCTCATTTGCCGCGAGCGCCGAGACAATGTCAAACCCATCCATATCCGGCATGTGGATATCCAGCAGGATCAGGTCAGGATTAGTGAACTGTACGAGATCGATCGTCTCGAGCGCATTTGCGCCTTCGCCCACGATCTCAACGTTGCTGTCGTCTTGAAGCAGCTGCCGCAGCTTCTGCCTCGCTAATACCTCATCATCCGCGATGACCGTCTTGATTTTCATGGGAGTAAACCAATGTGTTGGCGGTTAGACGCGGTGAGAAGCCAAGGGGCAGCAGCAAAATTGCTTGAACCTCACCGTCGGGAAATTCTTTCAGCGTAAAGCGCTGATCGTCGCCATAATGTAATTCCAGTCGAGCCTTAACATTTGCGATCCCAACGCCGCGACCTTCATGATTCGATTTTACGGCTTCAACAAGACCGCGTCCTGAGTTCCTGACGCATATCCGCAATTGCCCTTCGTGGTTCTGCGCTTCGATACCCAGAAACGCCTCCTCGCCTTGTGTCACCGCCACGCCGTGAACATATGCATTCTCCATGAGCGGCTGCAGAATCATCGTCGGAACCAGCGCATCCAGAACCTCAGGATCGATCGCCACGTAACTGTGCACTTTGCCTGTAAATCGCATCTGCTGAATGGAGATATACATCTGAGTGAACTCGATCTCGTCCGTGAGCGGAATGAGCTTGGCGTCACCTCTGTCTAGCGTCATACGCAGCATGCTGCTCATTTGTTCCAGCATCCGGTCCGCAGCCTCCACGTCGGAATGCATCAGGCTGGAGATGCTGTTCATCGTGTTGAAAAGAAAGTGCGGATTCAGCTGCATACGCAACGCGCGCAGTTGCGCATTCGTCAGTTCAGATTCCAGGCGGATGGCAGCGTTTTCTTCTCTCTGAGCTTCTGATAGTAGCCGATACCGCGGAACATCAAGAAGACAACCCAGAAGATAACGAGATTATCGACCATCTCCGAATCGACAAAATAGCCCAGGCGATGCAGGTAAGTCCACGAGCGGTTCCCGAGCCGAATATCCCAGGTGCAGGAAACCCAGATTACCTCCTCCACAACACTCAAGACGATACTTAAAGGAACGACGTACAGGATGATGGACCTAAGGGTGGCTCTTTGAATCCACTCACCCAGCCTCCACCAGATGATCCAGCAGATAATGCCCCACAGCAAAAAATTCACAGCCCAAAGCAGGTAGACTTTGCCGAATGGCAGGTGGTAGTTCCAGGTACGCTCAGTGACCCATTCCTGGAGCGCAAAAAGAACAGCTAACACTAACCATCCCGAAAGAAATACAACGGGATGCATGAATGCAGGGCGGTGGGGCTTGGGCTTTGTGTCTACGGTACTCAGCGAATACTTGCTCCGGTTGATGAATTCACTTGCGCTAGCTCCGTAGAATACACCTCATCGATGGGGAAGAACGCCGATTCACTACCTCCCTGATTGAGGAACACGTCCTTGTTGGGATGAGCGCCCATCCACTGCTCAGCAGAATTTTCCGCCTCCTGCTGCTGATCTCCCGAGAGTGCAGCCTTGGCGGCCGCAATCTCCCCATGAACATAGGCCTGAGTTTTATCTCCGCCCTGTTTACCCGCAACGATGAACCATCTGCAGGCGGTCGCGATGTCTTTCGGAACCCCCCTTCCGTCGCGGTAGAGAATCCCCAGGACTACCGACGAACGCCATGAGCCTCCGCCTGCCGCTTCTTCCAGCACCGACCGTGCCTCTCCCGGACTCTGCGGCAGTTCGGAATGATTCACCAATAAGAGCCCCAGAGAATGTTTTGAGGGTACATAGCCAGCCTGGGCAGACGCGCGCAGATATCCCGCAGCTCTCTGCAGGTCATGTTCATGACCCTCTGTGACCGAAAAGAGCGTACCCATCGCATACTCACCTTCGGGACTATGGTGGTTCGCCGCCTTTTCAAACCAATGCTCCGCATCACGAGGGTTGCGCTCCGCTCCGACTCCGAGCATGTACAGATATCCCAGATAGGCTTCTCCGCGAGCATCCTCATGTTTTGCGAGCTCGGTCAGCAGCGTTAACGCTAGACGCGAGTCCTGTGGAACTCCCATGCCTTTCAAATACAAGACGGCGAGGTTGAGCTTGCCCGCCGGAGCCCCTGATGCAGCCGCTCGCTGAAACCACTTTGCCGCTTGCGCCGCGTCCTGGCTTCACACCAATTCCTTTGAGGTAAAGATATCCAATGTCGACCTGCGCGCCTGGATCGCCTTGGTCGGCCGCCCTTCGATACCAGTACGCTGCCAGAGATAAGTCACGGGATACACCACGCCCGATATAGTAATCGCGAGCAAGCTCGAGTTCCTCAGGCAAATGTCCTGCGGAAGCCCTGCGCTGAATTTCCTCTGATGGCACATCCGGGTTGGCATCGCTCACCATGAACGATTTAGCAGACTCTAACCCGGCCTGACTCCAAATCGCGGAATAACTGAGTGACGAAATAACTCCCGCCATGACAATTGCAGTTTGCGCCTGCAGTACACGGTTCATGGCCGCCTCCTGATTTGCTGTCATAGACAGACAATCGCATTCATCGTCACCCTGCGAATCGGCGCATTCAGGGTGCCTTCCCCACAACACGCGAGGCGGTCGTTGATTGATCCTCTCTTCTTGTCCCGGAAATGAAATGACTGATCACAAATCGAAGAATTATTTATTCCGCTGAAATCCGAAAAGCTGGCGCAACGACATGCCTCGCGTTCTTGTTTGGAAGCCTCTGGCCCTATCTGTCTTCCAACCAAACCGCTTGTCACTAGTGGATGACGAGTCGTCACTAATCCGCATTTTGGGATTCTGTAGGGCAGGATTATTCAGAAATGCGGAGAAGCTCGTGTACTATTCTTCTGCCCGTCGATCGCTTCGGGGTGCTTATCTCCGTATCGTGCATCTTGTCAGCACCTTGGGACCATTGGTCACAAAATGCTTTTTGGTCGTAATAGGGCTAGTTGGTTGCATATCTGTTTTCTAAAGTAGAAACCAGTGACGCAACGCCCCAGTTAGCGGATACAGGCAACGCAGACACCGAGATCGTACCCGGCTTGCTTTTGAGAGTCAGATAGGGCTTAGCAATCTCGACTCGGTTTCCGCTCTGCGCAGGCTCTTACCGCAAGAGCAAGAAAAAGACACGGAGGCAAGAATGGGATCAATTCGAGCAGTTTGGAATACCTTTTTATTACTGGCAGCTTTAGCCGGAATCGTCTTGGTAAGTCAGAACGCGATCGGCCAGGGAATCACGACTGGGTCTATCGTCGGCACAATTGCCGATCAGCAGGGCGCGGTCGTACCCCAGGCATCAATAACCGCGGTGCAGTCCACTACGAACGCGACCTTCAAAACGGTAAGCGGCGCCGACGGATTGTTTGCCTTTCACGATCTGCCAATTGGCGAATACGCATTGACGGTGGAAAGCGGAGGCTTTAGCCCGCTCAACATTAAGAACATCCGCGTGACAGCTGGGGTCAATGCTGATGTCGGAATTCAGAAGTTGTCCATCGGCGCTACGTCCTCGATCGTGGTTGAGTCAACCGCACCCGTCCTGGAGACAACTCAAGCCCAGGTAAGCACCTCTTTCGACTCCGCCGCCATTCAGAGCCTGCCTCTGAATACCAACTTCGACAACCTCGCTCTTCTCGCCCCTGGCGTCGTGCAAACGCACGATGCGAGTTTCAGCAACTCAAATGGCGTCGGCATCTCCGCTAACGGTCAGCGGGGGCGATCCAATAACTTCGAAATCGACGGGCAGAATAACAACGACAACAACGTGGGCGGCCCGCAGGTCTTCTTCGGCAACGCAGACGCGATATCCGAAATTCAGATCATCACCGACAATTTCGGAGCGCAGTACGGCCGCAACATGGGCTCGGTTGTAAACTACATCACAAAATCCGGCACGAACACCTTCCACGGCAGCGGATTTGAATACTACACCGGCTCCTGGCTTTCCTCGCTGCAGAACGGCCAGAAGAGCCCTCTTTTCGGTTTCTGCGCTCCTGGTGAGAACCCGTCGGATGGCTGCACCGTGCCTACCGTCCCGCGCTCTGTCGATAACAAATACGGAGGCACGATCGGCGGTCCCATCATCAAGGACAAGCTCTGGTTCTTCGGCAGCACGTACTGGGACCACACCCGCGAGGGCGGCTCTGTCGCAACCTCCCAGGGCGCAATCACGCCCACTCCAAACGGCCTCAGCCAGTTGCAGGCGGCATTTCCCGGCAATCCCGCAATAGCCTCGCTCGTCAACCAGGGACCATACGGAATCAAGCCAGGAAATCCGTCGCCAATTCAAAGCACGATCACTACGATCCCCGTATCAGACGGCGTAACGACCGCTCCCATCGAGTTCGCCGCAGTGCAGCGATCGGTTCCCGCTCTGCTCAACGACGAAGAAAACCTCGGACGCCTTGACTGGCAGCCCTCGACGAAGGACCACTTTTTCCTTCGCTACTACTATCAAAATGACCTTGAGACCGGCGGCCTCTTCAACGATGCCACTTCCATCGCTGCCGGTGGATATGTCGACGTGCCCGCTACCACTCACTCGATTGGCGCCGACTGGACGCACACCTTCTCTCCCGCATGGGTCGATCAGTTACGCTACAGCTATCAGGAAGCCAAGAGCGGCTTCTATGGCGGCGCCGTTCCCGACTGCACCCAGAACGACTTCACCGCCTGCCCCAGCTCGATTTCCTTTGAAGACGGAACCGACTTCGGCTATGGCTATAACAGCGCATTTCCTCAGGAGAAATTCATCAAGATAACCCAGGTGCAGGACAATGCAAACTGGACCCACGGGCAGCATAGCATCGCTTTCGGGGGCGAATATGACTACCAGAACTCGCCCGGCACCTACCTGCCCAACTACAACGGCACTCTGCAGTTCAATGACTTCAACTCTTTCCTGCAGGGAACGGGCTTCCTTGAGCTGACTGACGGCAACCCCACCATCCCCTTCAAGGAAAATGACGTGGCCCTCTACTTCCAGGATGACTGGAAGATCCGTCCCGACCTCACCCTGAATCTCGGGATGCGCTGGGAGTTCTTCGGCCAGGCCGGCAACGTCCTCCATAACCTGACTGTGAACCGCGAGACCGGCGCGGATCCCTTCTGGGACACTTCGCTTCCACTCTCCATCCGTACCTTCCCCAAGATGGACAACAACTGGAAGAATTTCCAGCCGCGCATCGGCTTTGCCTGGAACCCCGGTCACGGCCACCTGGTTGTCCGCGGCGGATACGCCATCAACTTCGATCCGGCCTTCTATAACATCTACGGCAACGCGGCGATCCAGGCCCCGGTATCGAATGCCGGCGGCATCAACTGCGGCGACGGATATCAGTGCCTGCCAGCAAACGGCACGACCGGTGCTACCGTGCGCGCGCAGAACCTTGCCGCCCTTTCCACCGGTGGCGACCCGAGATTCGCCATCGAGGCGCCGCTTCCCACTCACCTCCGCAATCCGTACACGCAGACCTACTCGCTCGGTATTCAGTACGGCATCGGCAGCGGAGCTGTTATCGAAGTGCGGTACGTAGGCAATCACACTGCGGCTCTCTACCAGGCGCTCGACGGCAATCCTGTGCTTGAGCCGTTGGCCTCCGCATACCCGAGCTACGTGTCGCCGAGTGCGCTCTGCCAGGATTCGACTGCACCCGGGTATCTGACGCTGAATTGCAACGTCGGGCAATACCAGGCGGCCGTCGGTAATACCGCCTTCTCTATCTACAACAGCCTGCAGACAAACGTCACCACGCGTAACTTCCATGGCTTCACCGGAACCTTCCAGTACACTTATAGCCGGGCCATCGACAACACCAGCGAGATCCTTCCCACTGGTGCCGGAGGAAATACTCTCGAATTCTCCCAGAACCCCCTCAACACAAATACCGCAGAGCGCGGCGTGAGCGGTATCTCCTACCCCAATGTCGTGGCCTTTGGATTTGTGTATCAGGTGCCGAACCTGATCCACGAGAATAACCTTCTTTCACGGCTGACCAACGGCTATTCGGTCAACACCATTTACGGATACAACAGCGGCCAGCCCTTCACTCCCTATGAGGGTCTGCAGGCGAGCGGCACTTATTGCGACGACAACTTCAATCAATTTGTTCTCGGAGTTACAAGCTGCCGTCCCATCCTCACCAACGCCCAGGCGCCAAACTCGCCCAACTCTTACACCACCAACGACGTGAACACTGCGGATGCGCTCAACAACCCCTTCCCCGGAGTCGGTCGCAATACCATCCGCGGTCAGTCCTGGAACAATCTTGACGCCAGCGTTTTCAAAAACACCAAACTCTCGGAGCGATTCAACCTGCAGCTGCAGCTGAACGTCTTCAATTCTCTCAACCGCCAGTATTACGGCACGCCAGGAGCGTTCCTGGGAGCCGCCAGCTTCCTCACCACAGCCTTTAACAACGGCTCAAACCGCACCGTCCAGCTCGGAGGAAAGATCACTTTCTAAATCGGTGCCGAAAGCGAAGAGGCGATGCGCATCGCATCGCATCGCCTCTTTCTTTTCTTGATTAGGTAGATAACAGGAACTCTTCTCTGAGTTCCGGATTTACTGAACCTTTCCCTTCGGACGCAGCCGGCGTAGCTCCATCGCGCACGCCACCGCATTCAGTGACGCAATCTTCAGATTGTCCAGCGTGGCCCAGATCCAGAATCGATTCGTCGGCCCGTCAGCTCCACTCTGGCTCCGCACCTGCGTCAACACTTCACTCTGACCCGCGCTGCGCAGGTTATCGGGAGGCTCGGCGTCGCTCGACACAATTTCAACGTGTTCCCCATGTAGAGCCGCTTCAACGCGCTCTCGCAATAGCGGCTGATCGAATTCCACTGCAAGCGACAGACCCACACCGTGAAACACCGGCGCATGCAGCACCTGAATGCCGACGTCGGCCAGTTGTGATCCCTGAAGCATATGATAGTGCCTGCGAATCTGCGCTTCGCTCTTGCCCAGCACCCCGGAACCGCCAAATGACGACACCATGTTGAACGCCACCTGCGTGTCGTAGATTTCCTTCGGCAAGCTCTGGAAGTTCAATAGCGCCACCGTCTGCTGGTGGAGCTCATCGATTGCCGCACGTCCGTACTCCGAAGCCGGCTCGAGCACTGTCATCGAAGCAGAGCGAACCGCGCTTAGTCTCCCTAACCGCGTCATGATTAGTCCGAGAGCCACCGCAACCGGATGTGCCGGGATAATCGCAGGCGTGCTCAGGGTCACGTCTTCTTCATGTACGGTTGTCGACCCATCCAGCAGCCACGGCGCCCGAACCAGCACACCCGGCGCATCTTCAAGCGCGCTGGAAAGGTCCACAATACTCGTCCCCGCTCTGAGCGCCTCTTTCCAGTGGCTTCGAGTCATCTCCGGCGCACCAGCGAAAAATGCAAAGTCCACATGTGCGAACGACTGGTCGTCAATGCCCTGAATGAGAGTCGCTTCTTCGCCGGCTACCTCCAGCTGGCCGGCTTGTGACTCATCATCAATCAGAGCAACCTCCGCCGAGCTGAAGACTGAGTCGCCCAGCGCTTCGTTAAGTTCCTTGCCTCGAATTGAGGCAGCTCCAACGATTGCAATCTTGTATTTTTCTGTCATTGTGCCGCCGAACTTGAAGAGGAAGTCAGGGCCTCCGCCCGCATTGCCTTCCGGCGCTGTCGCCCGTAGGCCGCCCGCGCCACGATGCCGGAAAACATATAGACAAGCGCTACCACCAACAGCAACTCGCGCGAAAAGAATACCAGCAGATAAATCACCAGCCCAAGCAACACAATCCACCGCACCGGATGCCGGCGCGACAGATTGATTTCCTTACCGCTCCAGAAGCGCCAGGTGCTTACCATAAGAAATCCGACCAGCCCCACGAGCAGCACCCAGATGGCAGCCAGCCACCAATTGAAAATTGGCCGGCCGAAGCCATGCACCACGGCGACAATCATGCCGGCAGCCGCCGGAATCGGCATGCCAACAAAATACTTCCGTCCAGGCCTGCCTGGATTTTTCGGAATCGGATCGCTGCTGATATTGAAGCGCGCCAGACGGCTCGCCCCGCAGATCAGGAACAGAAAGCAGACGAAGCCCCCCAGCTGGATCAGCTTCTCACGAAGCCACGGGTCCATCGTCATGGGAAGCATTCGAAAGCCCCAGCTGAAGGCAAGGATGCTCGGCGCAACTCCAAACGTAATCACGTCCGCCAGCGAGTCCAGCTCTTTGCCAAAATCGCTCGTCGTGTTCGTCATGCGCGCAATGCGTCCATCGAGCGCGTCGAAAGGTATGGCAAATCCGATCGCGATGGCCGCGTAATCGAAATGATGCGGTTCCTGGATAGAGCCCTGCAGGCTTTGAGTGATCGCGTAATAGCCCGCGGCAATATTGCCCGCGGTAAACAACGACGGCAGAATATACATCCCCCTCCGCCGTCTTCTTCCCCGCGTCTGATCGGGATTGTTCAAACCAGCGTCTCCGCCAGCAGTTCGTCCTTCACCGGCATCAGCTCTGGCGCGGGAATGTTAGCCAGAATGCTCGAGCCGCCCTTCACATGATCCCCCTGCTTAACGTGCAATTGCGCATTGCCTGGCAAAACTACATCGACCCGTGACCCAAACTTGATCAGGCCGACGCGCTGTCCGCGTTCCAGCCGTGTGCCCGGCGTCGGGTTGAAGACAATCCGGCGGGCAAGAAGACCCGCAATCTGTTTGAACGCAACGGTATAGCCTTCATCGGATTCGACCACGGCGAGGTTCTGTTCATTCCTCTCCGCCGAAGCCGGATTCATCGCATTCAGAAATTCGCCTTTCTGATATCGCACTTCCCGCAACACTCCCGCGATGGGAGATCGGTTCACATGCACGTTGAAGACATTCAGAAAGATGCTCAACCGAAGCGTTTCTCCCTCGGGAGCCGCCACACGCAGGACCTGCGTAACTTTACCGTCAGCGGGCGAAACCACCAGACCCTCACCCTGAGGAATCGCCCGTTCCGGATCCCGGAAAAACCATAGGAAGAATGCCGCCAGCAAGATAGGCGCAACCGACCATATCCAGCCGCCAAGAAAGACATGCAGGAGAACAGCAACAGCGAGAAAAGCGATTCCGTAAAAGTATCCGTCGCGGACCATGGGGGCGAAGTATCTAACTCTCTCCATTGATTATAGGATCTTCGCCCCGTTTTCACCCGCATCGCCCTTCGTAAAGGCGCACGAATGCCGGTGTAGTCTGGCAATGAAGCGGACCGCGTGTTGGAATTGTTTCAGGATTTGTCAGCCAGCGTCAGGCGACGTAGGCTCGCTGATGGCTACTTCGTCGAGCCACCAACTGATCTTTCACGTACAGCTTTAATTTCTTTAGCCGGATTTCTTCGAGTTGTTCCTGTTCGGACAGATAAGGCTTCTGGATCAAGGTCTCCAATTGTTCCGAATAGTGACGATGTTGAGCTTCCAACCGATTTATTTCCTCACTATCCGGCAAGCCGTTTGCTTCCATGTCCATGCGAAGATACCTCCTCTTCATTCAGACGCATTCAACCTAGCACCGGGATGACACGACCTTCAACGGCTTTTTAACAAAAAGTTTTCCACGGCTTAATCACTTGAATACAGGCTCTTTCCCATCAGAACGGCGTCCTCCTCGGGATCCCGATAGTAACCACGCCGCACGCCTTCCTTGATCAGCCCCGCCCGCTCATAAAACCGAATCGCACTCAAATTGCCAGCTCGAACTTCAAGCTGAAGTTGCTCCGCACGCCCGGCCGCGGCCCATCTCGAAATCGCGTCCAGCAGCGCGCTCCCCACGCCTTCGCGCCGCGCATCCACAGCCACCACAATTGACTCGATCTCGCCGACCTCGAGAACCTGCCGCGCGACAATAAACCCCGCCAGCCCCTCGTCGCGGATCGCGACAAAAGCACCGTGGCGAACTCCGCTCGTGTCGGCTGAGGAGTCCTCTCGTATATACCGCGCTCCCAATGCGGGGCCTCGGGAGTGCTGCATTCCAGCGCCAGTACCTCATCCAGGTCCTGAAGCGCCATAGCCCGAATGGCGGTCATTCAGTCTTGTCCGTCGCCGACCCGCGAGTATGCCTGGCGAATAGTTCGGCGTCTGAGCGCCGCAGGTAATTCCCATCAATCGTCGCCACATCATTGAAATCCCTGCTGCGCAATCTTGGCGCGGCAAAAGTCAAAGCATCTGCAGCCGAAGGCGGGTCGGCAAGGAAAGCTTCCGGGAAGACCCGTGCCGCACTCTCCTCGCAGGCAGCCAGGCGACCCAGGAGACGTTCGCGGACTTCTCCCGGCATCAGCAAGGCCTCTCCAGATCTCGCTCCAAAGTAAAACTCGCCGCGTCCGGCATCAAGAACGGCCGCCTCCGTCCCTGCCTTGTGAGCCAGCACCGCCAGCCGCGACACGGCCAGCAGCGGAATATTCAGCGCCTCGGCCAAAGCCTTGGCCGTACTCACACCGATTCGCACACCAGTGAAACTACCCGGGCCATGGACCACGACAACGGCCTCCAGTTCCTGAAGTCCGACTCCCTGTTCCTCCAGAAGCTCCTGTATTTTTGGCACAAGCTCGGCAGAATATGTCTTTCCGGCGAGCTCCTTTTGTCCGATCACGCTGATCGCCCCATCATTCCATCGCGCCAGCGCAACCGTGCCCAATCCGCCGCAGGTATCTATTCCAAGCAGCATCGTTCAGACCGGATCCTGGCAGATTTCGAGTAGCACGCCGCCTGCGCTCGACGGGTGCACAAAAAAATATAGGTGCCCTCCGGCGCCCACTCGAACTTCGTCCGATATCAGCCGGACACCCTTGGCCTTCAAAGCCTGCAGTGTGCCGGCGATGTCCTCGACGTGCAGTGCGACATGATGCAGTCCTTCGCCGCGCTTTTTGAGAAATCTGCCTACCGGCGAATCCTCGTTCGTCGGCTCCAGCAACTCGATGCGGCTTTCGTCCAACGGAATCATCGCGACGCGCACCTGCTCATGCTCCACTGTTTCTTCCTGCGCTACCTCTAGTCCCAAGCGCCTCATAAAAGCTGCGTGCAGCCTGAATGCTGTTCACGGCAATGCCCAGATGGTCGATTTTCGTCATGAATGCGCTCCACGCGCGTCGAAGACCTGGGCGACCAGGCTGGGTACCAGCCGATATGGATCTTCCTGTCCCGACGCGACCCGCTCCGCATGCTCCGCAAATTGCTCGCTGCTCAAGCCATGACTGCGCGCCTCTTTCAGCAAAGCCTGCCGCACCATCTCCTCGATTCGCGCCTGCCAATAGGATTTGCGCCGCGCCTGCAGACGACCCTCCGCGCCCAGCCACTCTCTCATCTGCTCGATAGCGCCCGAGAGATCATCGACGCCCTCGCCGGTGGTGGCGATCGTCTTCACGATCGGTGCGATCCATGGCCCATTCCGCCCGCTCAACGACTGCAGCGCGCGAATCTCCTTCTCCACCCGGTCCGCTCCTTCGCGATCTGCCTTGTTAATCACGAAAATGTCAGCTATCTCCATGATCCCCGCTTTGATGCTCTGCACATCGTCTCCCATTCCCGGAACCAGCACGACCAGAGTCACATCCGCGAGCCTCACAATATCAACTTCATCCTGCCCCACACCCACCGTCTCGATCAGCACTACATCTTTTCCGCTCGCTTCAATCACCTGAGAAACATCAGCCGTCGCGCGTGCCAGCCCTCCCAGACAGCCCCGCGTCGCCATGCTTCGCACATACAGTCCGTCATCGCCAATCGCCTCCTGCATGCGGATGCGGTCTCCGAGGATCGCGCCTCCGGTAAAAGCGCTGCTTGGATCGACAGCAACCACACCTACCCTCTTTCCTGCTGCGCGCCATGAACGTGCCAGCTTATCGACCAGCGTGCTCTTCCCTGCTCCCGGTGAGCCCGTCACGCCGATTCGCAGTGCCCCTCCGGTGTGCGAAAAGCAGCCCGACAACACATCCGCGGCCTCGGGAGCATCGTTTTCCACCAGCGAAATCGCTCGTGCCAGCGCCCGCACGTCGCCGGCGCACACACGATCCACCAGATCCCTCACCCCGCTGGCTGCGACAGTCGTCATTCGCAATCGATCATAAACAAAGCTGCCTCCGCTCGCTCGGGAACGGAGGCAACGCAATCAGTCTCTTACTGCTTTTGCGACGGGATGAAGTCTTCCATCACCGCTTCACGCATCAGGTTCGGTGGCAGCAAACCCTGAGCCAGAATGAAGTCGTGAAACTTCTTCTGATCGAACTTCGGCCCGAGTTGCGCCTCTGTATCCTTTCGTAACTGCAAGAGTTTCGTATATCCATAGAAATAGGAATTCGCCTGACCCGGCATCCGGAAGGTGTACCGCTCTACCTCCTGGTTCGCAAACGGCACGGAAAACACGCACTCCTCCGTCAGAACCTTCATGGCATCCGCCGGCTGAATCTTCCCCGCCTGCAATTCCGGGTCAAGGAACGCCCGCGCCGCGCGAAGCAGGCGGAACTGTAAAGAAATCAGCTGACCCTCCAACGGCATGTACGGCTTCGTAATGTATTCCGCATACAGGCCCCAACCCTCCACATTCGTGCTGTTGAAGGCATACAGCACCCGCGCCTGGGAAACACCGTGTTCCAGCATCGAGTCGAATTGCAGCTCGTGTCCCGGCCGCGCCTCGTGCGCAATCAGCGTCCACGACGCCGCATCGTAAGCATAGTCGTCGACCTTCTCACTCTTCGCCGAGCCGGCTGCTGCCGGCATATTCAGCGGCAACACAAACTCGCCCTGCTGCCCGGTATTGTTCAGGAACGGCGGAGGCACCATGTGCGGAGCCGGTTGCTGTGCGCTCTCTGCCGGCGTCCCCAGCCGAATCCGCGCCGGCCGATCCGGCAGCGTCACCAGCTTTTCGCTGACGATGATCCCTTCGATGTCCTTCAGCCGCTGCTGGTAAAACGGCAGAATCGCCTCGCCGGTCAGCTGATCCTGCTTCAGCCGGCGAATCACGTCACGATAATCGCTCGAAGGCCACCCACGCTTCGTGGCGATCTGCGCCGCGACCGTCTGCATCTCCGCCTGGTATTCGGCAAACGCTTTGTGCGCCATCTCTGCCAGTTGCGCCGGAGGAATATCGATCCCGTACCCCTCAAGGTTCAGCGCATACTCTTCCGGAGGAAGCCGAAAATCCGTCCTCGTCTTGGGCAGAACCTGCGCGCGCACCCACGCGTCGTAATCCGTCAGCTGTGCCTTCAGTTTCGCCCACGGCTCTTCCCATCCAGTCACGCCATACTTCTGGAACAGATCCGGAATACCCACCTGGTACATCCCATTCCGTTGGAGACCCGTCTCCACCTGCGCCTTCGCCGGGTACAGAATGCCGGGCTTGGCCATCTGGCCTTCCATACGTTGCTTCAGAATCTCTGTGATTGGCTTGTATCCCGGCTCCAGGCCAGCATACTTGCGCAGCCGCACCAGCGCTGCCTTACGACGCTCAGGAGCAGTCTGGTCATCGAGCAACCCCTGCAATCCTCCGAAGACATAGGCGCTCGCATTCAGATATGGCACCTCATGCGCCTCGCTGAAGTCGTACTGCTTCAACCCCAGTTCCGTCGTCTGGATCAGGATCTTGAGATCCTCGACCACATATTTGTTCTTCTCTTCGCCCGCGGCCACACGCAGCTTGTCAAGGACAGCCTTGGTCTCAGCTATTTGCGCGTCGTCATTCTGCTTCGTCGGCTGCGCGATTCCTTCATCAAACTGCGCCAGCCCCTGTTGAGACGCACCCTCTGGCGAGTACTTGTTATTAATGTCAAGCAGGAGCTTGGTATAGCCGTTACTTGTCTCAATCCAGCTTTTGTCCGTTGTCTGTGCCGTCGTCACACCTCCGGCCAGCAGCATCGCAGTCATTACCCCTTGCGCTACCAATCGCATCGCGGTCTCCTCAAACATTCAGCGGGTCGTGCAGAACACACGATAATGCACTTAGACTCCACATTATGTGGCATGGGATATCTCTGGGACGAATCGACCGCAGAGCGTGACGGCGGGCTCTTAAATCCACGCTCGGCGACCACCGGGAGACACTACGCAAAGCTATTGCCCGTATAGCGGCCTCTCTGCCTGGACGGCCAGTCCTCACCCGCGGGAAGGATGAACCTTAAGAATCTCTCTCCCAATGACCATCCGCTGAATCTCGCTGGTGCCCTCGCCGATCGTGCACAGCTTCACATCGCGATAGAACTTCTCCGCCGGATAGTCTTTGATGAACCCGTATCCGCCATGCAGTTGCACAGCCTCATCGCAGATGCGCACCGCGACCTCGCTCGCATACAGCTTCGCCATGCTCGATTCGCGCGTCACGCGCTGTCCGGCGTCCTTGAGCACCGCCGCGCGCTGGGTGAGCAGCCGGGCCGCATCGAGCTCCGTCGCCATATCGGCCAGCTTCCACTGGATCCCCTGGAACTCCGCGATCGCCTTTCCGAACTGCCTGCGCTCTTTCACGTACTTCACTGACGCATCCAGCGCCCCGCGCGCAATTCCCAGCGACAGCGCCGCGATCGAGATCCGCCCGCCGTCCAGCACCCGCATCGAATCTACAAATCCCTCGCCCAGCTTGCCCAGCAGGTTCTCCTCGGGAATCTCGCAGTCCTCAAAGATCAGTTCCGAAGTGTCGCTCGCCCGCAGGCCCAGCTTGTTTTCCTTCTTACCGGGCCGGAACCCGGGAGTTCCCTTTTCCACCACAAACGCTGACAGGCCACGCGTGCCCTGTTCGCGATCAGTTGCAGCGATCACCACCGCCACATCGGCGTAATGGCCGTTGGTTATGAACGTCTTGTTGCCGTTCAGCACCCATCGATCGCCCTTTCGCACCGCCGTTGTCCGCGCCGCCCCCGCGTCCGAACCCGACCCGGGCTCTGTCAGCCCCCATGCCCCCAGCCACTCACCGCTGGCCAGTCGAGGAACATACTTCTGTCGCTGCTCCTCGTTACCGGCAAGGAAAATGTGATTGGTGCACAGCGAATTGTGTGCGGCAACAATGATGCCCACGGAACCGTCCACCGCCGACAACTCCTCGATCGCCAGCACATAATCGACATAGCCGAGCCCGGCTCCGCCATACTCGACCGGAAAAATGACCCCCAGCAGGCCCATCTGCCCGAGCTGCTTCACGACCTCCGCGGGAAATTCGCTGGCTTCATCCCATCGCGAAACGTTAGGCGCGATCTCTCGCGACGCAAAATCTCGAATTTCTTTCCGCAGCTGCTCCTGATCCTCAGTCAACGTAAAGGGATAGGTGGATACGGCATTCTGCTCCGCTGCCGGCGCGCTCATAAGATGACTCCAATAAAATGGGATCGCAAAAACCTGTGATCCTATCATCCGCAGGAGACAGTTGTCGCCATCTTAGCCTCGCGCAGGCAGGAAATCAGTCGATTTCCCTTCACAATCGCGTTCCCTCTATCTCACTCGCGTTTGCAATGAGGCTGAAACCACGGCGGATATGCGGGCTCTCGCGGTCGTCAGCATAGCTTCGGAAACGTTATCTTGAGTTATCGCGCGAAGCGCTCTAGGTTTGGCCTCTGGGATAAAAACGGGCGCAGAACTCCCCCTCAACACGCGCATGCCGTGCCACGGAGAGACAGAATGGCCGGCCAGTAGCGCAATTCGTGGCAAACACCTTGGCATGCGCAGGGACGCTTTCGTCCGCGCCCGCTGTTCCGCGTGCTCTTGCTCAGGAGAGACCGCGACCCGGCCCTGTCTGAATCCAGATCCTCTCGCCCGGAGCAGGGTCTCCCTAGGACTCACCCAACATCCCGCTTCCCGACGCAGAACTCCCTCATCATCCTAGGAGCGATCGCGGCGGTACGCCCTTAGATGCCAAGACCCACGGGCGGGCAGCCCTTTGGGCATGGCTGAATATGAACGTCAAATTGTTGGGTATCACAAGGTCTGCCATTCTTGTGATAGTGCCGGACCTTGTAGGTGAATTCCCCAGTCTTCGCGAGGCAAACGACAATCGGTTTTGTCGTCGTGCCCTTAAGTACATCGTCAATCTTGTCGTCATAGGGATTCGCGCCGGCAAAAATTACCTCGAACTCAGGGTAATTGGGTGCTTCGCTTCTCCACTCCAGAGTGCCACCTTGCTCCGCATGTCCCGTGAAAGGGGTGTTATCCGGATCTGGTACTGTAATAACGGCACTGATAGGTTTGCGATAAGTCGTGTTGGAAGTCATGTCTATCTCGCTATCTGGGGAAGGTATTGCTAAGAGCCGGGTTGCCGCCCTATCAACTCTGCATCGCGTCAATGAGCGGGCTTAGGGAGCAGGCCAAGATAAATGGGGAATCGGGGGAGCTCTGTCTGTAAGCTGCCGGTGCGTTGTAGGCGTCCAATGTAATTGCCATTTCATGTGATCTTCCAGTCTTCAAGCGTGTGATGGTTGTTGCTCGGCGTATGGGACTTGTGGCGGCGGCACCAACTTCAAAAAGCGGGGGTCACTTCGCAGCCCCCTCAAGTCAGGAACCGGGGGCACCTGGAGAACTGTAGCTCCGCGTTGGAAGCAGCTCGCCAGCGTATCTAACGCGGCCTCACGCTTGCCTAGTAGTTCCAATATCCTCATCTTATAAAGCTGAGAATCCATGTCCGCCGCTCCCAGCGATTCAGCCTTCTGAATTGTTGAGGCCGCATTACGCTGACTACCTGACTTAACCTGATACAGAGCAAGACGCATCCAATCTCGGCCGTTGGTGCTGTCCACGCGAAGGTGGCGTTCTACCTCCTTCTCGGCCTCCTGATAGGCTCGCGTCGCATCGTTTTGATGGTCGCGTAACCACGAGTAGCAATCGCCAAGCTCTAACCAGTTAGTATCGTCGGTTGGATTCAGTTGTACAGCTTGGAGGGCATAAGGCACCGCTTCTTCGTACTTGGCCTGGTAGCGCAAAGCAACAGCGATGTTCGCCGCCGCCAGGTCGTTAGGCGCCAAAGCCAAACTCTTCTTCAGGGCTTCCACGGCCTCCGCAAAAGCGCCGACCTGGAGATATTCACCACCCAGATTCCCAAGAGGCATTGGATTTTTTGGCGCGGCAACGCTGGCGGAGCGAAAGGCCCGAATGGCTTCCTGATACTTTCCTTGCTGGTCAAATGCATAGCCCAACTGGTTGTATGCCACCCATGAGTTGGGCCGCTCCTTGATTACGCGCTGAAAAGTTCGTTCTGCATCCTGCCATCGATTCAAACGAGTAAAACTTTCAGCTTGCCACATAAGTGCTTTCGAATTCGCAGGATCAATAGCGAGAGCCCTTGCAAATGCGTCAAGCGCTTCCTGCTCGTGTCCGGTTTCGTCCAACATCAATGCTTGTGCGAGATAGCCCTCAACGAGTCGTGGTTTTAGCGCTAGCGCTCGCTCGTAGTTGCCACGGGCAAGATCCAGAGCGCCCTCCTGACGCCGCAGCGCATACAGGTGGCAATAGGCAATGGCCAACTCTGCGTATGCCATTGCATAATGCGGATCCAACTCCACAGCTTCTTTGTATTTCTCAATCGCTCCGTCGAGCCCGGAGTCACTCGGTTGCTTCCTCAGAGTTTCAGCCATTTGGAATGCGGTGAATGCCGCAGTGGACTGCGTTCCCGGATCGGTTGCGGGCCCAGGAATTGCATACCGTTCTAAATCGAGCAACTTCTCAGACGCCTCCACTGCTCTGCCCGGCAAAGACGTTATTTCTGACAGGGGACACTTTATCTCTCGCTCCCGAACTGTTCGATTCGTGACTGGATCAACCAACCGCAGGAACAGCTCGAAAAACTTGGCTCCAGGCAGAGCATGGGCCGTCAGTGCCAGGTTCGCGCCCAGCGGGTCACAGACTTCCTTCAAATGGGCCGTAGTAGACACCTCAAGCTGTGCATCCTCGGGCGAAATCACAAAAAGACGCCGGTCGAATGCTTCCAGCCTGGTCAATTCACCCTTGATCGCAGTGAGAACTCCCGTCAGCATCGGCGCTACCCGTCCATCCGATGTTTTCGGCCAGTTCAGCAGCGCCACAAAACGCTTTGCCGGCAACGGATGCCAGGCGTCGTACAACCGCTCTCGTTCGACCCATCCGGCCACGCTGAACGAGCAGACGGCCGCCGCAGCCATGCCTGCAAATTGACGCCGCGTAAACGTCCTCTTTTCTCGACGTTTGAGTCCGAGTTCACCCAGAGCCTTCTGAAAGGCCTCGCATCTGCGTTTGGGGTCCTGGTTGAGACATCCGGTTATAAGCTCGACACAGAATGACGGCGCTCCCGAGGTGCCCAGCTTTGCGCTCGAAACCAGACAGGAACCATCCTCCCTGACACTCGGCTTCTCACCTGTAAAGACCTGGTGCAGCACCATGCCAAAGGCGAAGAGATCGCTTGCCTGCGACGGCGGATGCCCCTGGAGCAACTCCGGCGCGAGATATCCCGGCGTCCCTGCGACCAGGCTTCGTGAGCCCGAGACCGTCAGCTCCGCCTCCAGAGCGTGCGCCAGGCCAAAATCCGTGATCCACAACCGCACGTCGCTCCCCGTGCCGTCCAACATCACGTTGTTTGGCTTGATATCCCGATGAACGATGCCTGCGGCCTCGATTGCCGCCAGGCCATCGGCCATCTGCCTCACGATGGCCAGACCCTCTTCCTTCTGGACCGGACCCGGATCGCCGCAACCGGGCCGCAAGGGTCTCCCCGGGCAGCAGCTTCATCGTCAGGAACAGAAACCCGGGCGCCGGCTCCTTGCAGCGTTCAATGCCATAGATCGGGCAAAGGTTCGGATGTGTCACCTCCCGGGCTGACAGCACTTCCTGCTCGAATCGGTGCTGCAATCCCGGATCATCCGCGCTCTCGGGCCGAATGGTCTTCAGTGCAATGTGAGGGCCATGCAGGAGCCGGTCCTCCGCCTCGTAGACTTCTCCCATTCCGCCCTTTGCGATAAAGCGAACGATGACGAATCGGTCGTTAAGAATCTGCCCGGCTATAAGCCTTCCCCGCGCTGTCCGCGCTCCATCCACCGTCGTCTCTGCGTCCGAGGCCCCTTCAGTCACGGTTTGATCGAGGAAATTCAATGGCGGATGTTCAAGGAAGCTGCCCATTTCCTCCTCTTCGGCCAGCCTCTCCTCAACCAAGCGTCTCAGCTCGGCATCGTCGGCACACATCTCATCGAGCACACTGATGCGCTCGGCCGGCTTGAGCGCCTGAACCGCCAGAAACACCTGCTCAGCGAGTTCTTCTCGAGTAGCCATGGTCGTCCCTTCGCCAAAGCTGTCGAGCTGGGAAGACCCGTGCCGAAGCTGCGTCTGGCCAGATAAATCCAGAGTCGCCGGCGTATCCGGGTCCATCCCGGCGCTACTTGCAGGAAGAAGCGAAACAGACCGAAGTGCCACTACCGAATGGGGTTCCGGCTGGCTATTGCCCGGAGAGAAAGAATCAAAGAACTCCCTCCAGCGGCTGTTTAGATTGTCACTGAGCTTATACCAAGCGTTACAGTGCGGCGTCACAATATTTCTCTCCCCCCGGCACGTATTGTGACCGGCACGTATTGTCAGAGATTCCGTGAAGGAGCCCGGAGACAGTGCCCCGGGCTTCCTGGTTGGTCTGGGCCTGATCGCTACTTCGCAGCAATCAAAACCTGGCTCGTCCCCTGAACGAAGGCCTGCTGTTGACGAGTTGCCTTCTCCACCTTCGATGGAGGTAGCTCCAGGTTCATGCCGGCAGACTGGCAGAGGATTTCGCTCAGGAAATAGCGGTCGCCGTATTGGTCCGCGTATTTGTGAAAGACCAGTTCCGGCTTGCGCGACTCTCGGCCATCACGCAAAGCCACCGTGACCACGGCTGGCTGGTCGTGGTTGGTGATCACAATCAGGTTGTCCGTCCCGGTTGCGATTGTGTAAGTTCCCGCGGGAAGCACCTTGTTGCCGGCCCTGAATTCAAAGG
Organism: uncultured Acidobacteriaceae bacterium; assembly: GCA_963725225.1. GTDB lineage: Bacteria > Acidobacteriota > Terriglobia > Terriglobales > Acidobacteriaceae > Silvibacterium. Next base: position 123,744 of record CAVRXY010000036.1, on the reverse strand, counting down.
GAATGGTCGCCTGGACGGCATGATCCTGCGCCATTGCCTGACCGATCGAAACAAAGCCCGCGATGCTGAAAAGTGCGAGTGCTGTGATCTGCTTCATGACGATGTCATCCTTTCCGAGGCGTCTCTCAATTCGCCTACACCCTGTTAAGCGCATGCGTCCGTCAAAAGGGGCAAGCTGTCGATACAAATTTCAGCAGTAACTCCGCGAAATCTGTCTTGCAGCCCGCACCGCAAGGGCCTAGCCTGTGAAAGTCAAAGAGAAGGTCGCTGGGGCAGACATCTGCCGGATATGTGAGGCGACGATATGTGTGCAGCCGAGGGAGAAGTTACGCTCCTGCTACGCGCCATGAAGAGTGGCGATGGAGCGGCAGCCGAGAAACTGCTCCCCCTCGTCTATACCGAGCTGCACCGGCTGGCCCGGTCATATATGCGGCGCGAGCGCGCCAATCACACCCTGCAGCCGACGGCTCTCATCAACGAAGCCTACCTCCGCCTCGCCCACGACGACATCGACTGGCAAAACCGTCAGCACTTTATCGCAGTTGCAGCCACGGTAATGCGCCGCGTTCTGGTAGATCACGCCCGGTATCACGATGCCGAAATGCGTGGCGGCGATCTTCAACGGGTCGAACTCGATGATGTGTTGGCGATTTCTCCCGAGCGCTCGAAGGAGGTCCTGGCCGTGGATGAGGCCCTCGGCACTCTGCAAACCGTCAATCCCAGGCAAGCCCAGGTAGTCGAGCTTCGCTATTTTGGCGGCCTCTCCATCGAAGAGGTAGCCAGCACCCTTAACATTTCACCGCGATCCGTCAAGCGCGATTGGATGCAGGCCAGGCGTTGGCTTTTTAAAGAGGTTCAGAAAGGTGGCGGCATCGCGTCGGAGCGACCCGCGGGCCAAGCCTAGAGTCCGACGCCGATCGACGTTCTCAGCCGGTCAGCCTCGGCCGTCAACTGGTTAACCGATCCGGGGAGACCGGAGTTATCTGCCACACCATCAGCCGCTTCAGTCCGTCCGTACTTCCGCTTATCCCGATGCGTATCTCCGGGGCCTTATTTCCCGGATAGTAGAAGCGTCTGGTGCATGCAACTCGGTCGTTGACGAACAGCTCGATCACCGAACCATCAATGTACGCACGCAATTCCAGATCATTTCGGGCGTTTATGTTAGCGGAGACCGGCTGCCCATCCAAAAGCAACATCCGTCCTTCCGGCCGCCATTCGACGGCGATCAAATCTTTTCCCTGCGCACTGCCGTCATCCATGGCAAGAGAGAACGTGAACGGTTCATCTGACAGCGAGACGTTGCACTGCACCTCCCCGCAGCACTCCCGAATGCGCATTGCATCGATTCTCCGCCGGTCTTCCGCCTCCGACCCGGTCTTGCTGAAACTCTGCTCGCTGCCGCGCAGTTTCTCAACGGCCGGCGAGACGCGCGATGTCAGCATCCCCGTCGAGTCCAGATCAAGCATCCGCGGCAGGCTCATCATCCCCGCCCATCCGGAGGCACGATACTCCTCAAGCGGGCGCGTCTCCGGCACCCAGCCCCACAGGATCCGATTGCCGTCCTCGTCCAGTTGCGTCTTCGGTGCGTAGAACGACCCGTGATCGAGCAATCCGCTCTTCTCTGGTTTGAAGCGCATCGTGCCGGTATCGAGCACGCCGCTTTGCCAGAAGACCTTGCCCTGCGTCGAATAAATCAGAACGTACTTGTCGCGAATGGCAAAAAAGTCTGGACACTCCCACATCTCTCCAGAACCGACCGGATCTGTCGCGCTCTTCGCCCTGTCGGAGTCGGCCGGCATGGTCCCTTCGACCAGCGGATGCAGATACTCCCAGTGCCGGAAATCTTTCGACCGGTAGAGAAGAACCATCCCGCCCTTGCCGCGTACGCCAGACCCGATATTCAGGTACCAGTGGCCCCAATAACGCCACGCACACGGATCGCGGAACCCCGTCACCAGCAGCCCGGGCGGAGGCGCGGCAATCACTGGCGTAGCGGCCTTGTTCCATGTCCCCAGCAAGGGCTGGTCGCAGGTGGCGATGCACTGCGTCTCCCGGAAATTATTCTTGCCGTCGCTAAGCGTCGCCTGCTCCTTCGGCACTCTGGCCACACCTGTGTAGATCAGCGTCGCCACTCCATCCAACACGACCGCGCTCCCGGAAAAACATCCGTCGCTGTCCGGTCCGCCCGGCGTAGGGCTCAATGCAACCGGCAGATGACGCCAGTGAACCATGTCCGGACTCACCGCGTGCGCCCAGTGCATATCTCCCCAGTACGCGCCATTCGGGTTGTACTGGAAAAACATGTGGTACTGCCCCTTCCAGAAAATGGGCCCGTTGGGATCGTTCATCCAGTTCGCGGCCGGCAGCAGATGATACTGTGGCCGCCTGGGATCGCTTGGCCAGTTCCGCGGCGCTGACCGAAAGCGCACTCGCGAACAGCCGTCGATCTGGAGCTATCCGCGACGCGGCGGCGAGCAAAGCACCCCGGCCGACAAATTGCCGGCGCGTCCATTTAGAGTTGCCCAATTCCATTTGACTCCCGCTCCAAATTCCCTGCTCTTCGAATCACCGATATTGCCGGACCTTTGTAACAGGTTGCAAGCGATCGATGCTGATGCCCCTTGTGAAACCGCTAAAATCGTAAAGCGTAGACTACGACCGTGTCACCGACTGCTCAATCCAAAAACGCTCAATCCAGGACCGCTCGATCCAAAGCGATTGCCGCTTCCGATCCCAATACCGCCGCCGCAATCGGTTTCGATCAGGCCGCAGCGGCCCTGTGCGAGATCGGCCGCGAATTCTATCGTCGCGGATGGGTCTTCGGCACCAGCGGCAATTTCAGCACCCGTCTTTCCGCGTCACCCCTCCGCCTGGCCATCACATCGAGCGGCCTCGATAAGGGCTCGCTCTCCCCATCGGACATCCTGGAAATCGACAGCGATGCCACCGTCCTCCGCGGCGACGGCCGCCCATCCGCCGAAGCCAGCCTTCACCTCGTCATCGTCCAGGCACTCGGCGCAGGCGCCGTCCTGCACACGCATTCCGTCGCAGGCACTCTGCTCTCCGACCGATGGGCCACGAAGAAGGGACTCGCACTCGAGGGCTACGAGATGCTGAAGGGACTCGCCGGCATCGCGACCCACGAGCATCGCGAGTGGGTCCCCATCCTCGAAAATTCGCAGGACTACACGGCCCTTTCTTCTGAGCTTCGGCTGGTGCTGCAACACCATCCGGAATGCCACGGTATTCTCCTGCGCCGGCACGGCCTCTACACCTGGGGCCGGGACGCCGCCGAAGCCCGCCGTCACATCGAAATCTTCGAGTTTCTCTTCGAAACAGAAGCGCGACGCCAGTTCGCGACTTTCTCCGCCACTCGCTAAAATAGTAAGTATGGCGACCGTAAGCATACCGTCAAAGGGGATTGTTCTCGACGAAGAGCCCGAAATCACGCCCGCTCTCGCTGCGATCGGAATCGACTATGAGCGCTGGTCGCTCGATCGCGTAGGAGTTGACGCCGACGCCGAAGCCGTCCTTACCGCCTATGCAGCCGAGATTGACGCCATGAAAGCGCAGGGTGGCTACACCACCGCCGACGTCATCGACGTCAATCCCGAAACTCCAGGCCTCGACGCCATGCTCGCCAAATTCAGCACCGAGCACACCCACGACGAGGACGAAGTCCGCTTCATCATCGCCGGCCGCGGCATCTTCCACATCCATCCGCTGGAAGGCGATGTCGTCGCCATCGAAGTCGAAGCCGGAGACATGATTCGCGTTCCCCGCGGCACCCTCCATTGGTTCGACCTTTGCTCCGACCGCAGAATCCGGGCCATCCGCTGGTTCCAGGACAAGTCAGGCTGGACGCCGCACTACACCCACAGCGGCATCGACTCCAACTTCGAGCCCCTCTGCTTCGGACCCGCATACTTCGGCCCCCGCGTACACACCGGCCTATGACGGCAGGCGCGATCGACCATGCCTGATCTCTATCTTCTCGACATCGAAGGCACCACTTCACCCGTGAGCTTCGTCTACGAAGTGCTCTTTCCCTACGCACGCCGGCGCATGAAAGATTACGTCTTCGCTCACGCAGGCGAACCTGCGCTTGACGCCGACCTTCGCCTGCTCGCACAGGAAAACGCCATCGACCGGGCTGCGGGCGCGCCGATCATCTATTTTCTCAGACACTGTCACAAGACCCGGCGGAAGCGCTTCAGTCCAGCGTCTCCTACCTGCTCTGGCTCATGGACAAGGACCGCAAATCCACCGCCCTCAAATCCATTCAGGGAAAGATATGGGCCGAGGGCTACGAACAGGGCCATCTCCACAGCGAAGTCTTCCCCGATGTCCCTGCCGCCCTCGCGCGCTGGCACGCCACCGCGCGTGTCGCCATCTACTCCTCGGGCAGCGTTGAGGCGCAGAAGTACCTGTTCCGCTTCACCGGCGCGGGTGACCTGACGCCTCTTATCGACACCTACTTCGACACCCACATCGGCCCGAAAATCGAATCCGCCAGCTATCAAAAAATCGCCGCTGCCTTGAACGCGGATCCTTCCACGATCCTCTTCATCTCTGACTCGGTCCGCGAACTCGACGCCGCACGCGAAGCCGGCATGTCCACCCTGCTCTCCCTGCGCCCCGGCAACGCCGCCATCCCCGACCATAAAGGACATCCGGCAACCCACTCCTTCGACAACCTCTAGGCATCGGCTCGCCATTTCCGCAACATCCGCGGCATCTCGTGTCAGAAACTTCGCCCCCGCCATCGTGAGCGCCGCAACCCCGTAAGCCGCCGCCAGATGCCACGGCAGAACCGACCCCATCCGCCACGGCAGCAGGAACGTTCCCTGGGCTGTCGGCGAATGGATCACTCCGAAGAGGCAGAACACGGCCCCCGTTATGAGATAAAGCGCGCTCGCTCGAAACCGCCGGTCAATCAACTCCGCCGTCGCCGCTCCCCACAGAATCGCCGTGATGATGAACCCGTTGCCCAACAGACTCAGCGTGTGCAGCGTAACCCCCACCTCGCCGCCAATCTGATCGGCGCTTGCGTTCAGTGCACTCAACACCGATCCGGTCTCAAGCGAAATCACAAAGGCAAACGACGGCAGCAGTGAAATCGCGACTGCCAGGGCATGCCTTCGCGGACTCGCCAGAAACGCCTGCGCAATCACTTCCAGCCCGATATACACCAGCATCGGAGCGATCGCCGACGCCGGTACCCAGTCCACAAAGAACGGCAGCACGCCGACAATTCCGCCAATCCCGATAAACAGCCCCGTAAGGATCGCATACCCCGCGCCCGCCCCCATCGACTTGAACGCCGGATGTCCGATATACGGCGTGCTCTCCACCACTCCGCCGCACAATCCCGCCGCCAGCGTGCAGCATCCCTCCGTCAGCAGAATCGCCCGCGTGTCATATTCATCGCCTGCCACCGCCGCGCTCTCCGTGTTATCGATCCCCCCCACCACCGTCGACAGGGCAAACGGCAGCGCAATCGGCAGATATCCCCACGCCTTCGACAATCCCGCCAGAAACCCAAGCGAAGGCCACGGCAGCGAAAGATGCAGAGCAGTCAGATTCGACGTACTCACCGCCAGCAGCGGGCTGCCGAGATGCGACAGGCGCAGTACGTAATATGCCGCGATGCCTACCAGCGCCGATGCCAGCGCGCCCGGAATCCTGCCCGGCAACTGCATCCGGCCCACGAGAGTCACCAGCAGCAGACTCAGCGCCAGCAGTCCCGGAATCGGGTCAGCAAAGATCTTCAGCAGCGGCAGCACTCCAATCAACGCAATTCCCGCGCCGCCAATCGAGCCCAGCAGCGCCGCCCGCGGCACAATCGACCGCACCGCGTTGCCGCAGAACGAAAGCCCAATCTTGAATACGCCGACCAGAACCGTGACCGCCATGCCGATCTTCCACGCCAGCATGGCATCGTGGGTCGCCAGGAAAGCCGGCCCGATCACCGCGAACGACATCCCGAAGACACTCGGCGCATTCAGCCCCAGCGGCATCGCCGTCACGTCGTCGCGGCCCGTCCGGCGGGCCAGCCGTCCCGCCATCCACGCATAGGTCAGGTCGCCGAGCAGCACGCCCATGGCGGTTCCCGGCACCATGCGATACAGCACCAGCTCTTTAGGAAAGTGAAACGCGCCGATCAGAATGCCGGCCAGAATCACCATGTTCGCCATGTTGTCGAACATCAGCGCAAAAAACGCGTTCAGATCGCCAACACGGAACCAGCGATAGCCGCTGTGCTCCGACCCTCGTGTAGCTTCTTCAGCTTCCGGCATCTTGCCCTGAAGCATAATGCCGGAAGCCTCATCTCTCCAATCGTATCTTTGCTCGCCTGCCGCTTCCTCCCGCGCAGCTCGCTCAGAACGTATAGCTCAAAACGTATAACGCAAGGAGAACTGCTGCACCCTGGGCACGGTCAGCGTCGACGAATACGCGCCCAGCGTATTGCTGGTCGCCACGTTGTTCAGCGAAGCCCCCGTGCTCGATGCAACCGTAGTGTCGAAGCGAACTGAGTTCGTCACGTTGAACACTTCCCAGGCAAACTTCAGCCCTTGCCGTTCGGTGATGTTCCATGTCTTCGTCAGCCCCGAATCCATGTCGAAGAATCCATCGCCGCGGAAGTTATTTCTCTGCCCGGCCTCGCCCGGATACGGCAGCCGCAATGGCGACCCGGTAGCCAACCCGTTATTGAGCGCAGTCGGATCGTCAAAGGCGTTCGGGGCCCCGTCAATCAAATGCTTGTGGAGCTTCACCGCCCCGGTCTGCACGACTCCGCTCTCGACCTGCCAGTTGGTCGTCCACGCCGGCTCGACCACCCCGAACGGAAGTCCGCTGCTCCACCGGCTCAACCCCGAAAGCTGCCATCCTCCAATCAGCGCATTCAACCCATGGCCTGCCCCGCCCGCGAAACGCTGTCCCTGCCCAAACGGAAGCTGATACACCCAGTCTCCGCTGATCAGATGCCGCGTATCGAAATCGGAGACGCCGCGATTCAGCTGCGGCCTGAAGCTGTTAATGATCGTGCTGAAGCTCGATCCCTGCTGAAACACCCCAGCCTGGTTATAGAGCTCATTCGTTCGTTCGGTATCTGACCCGAGATCGATGGAATTCGACAGCGTGTAGCTGAAGTCCAGCTGCAGCCCGTGACTCATTGCATGTCGCAGGATCAGCTGCCCCGCGTTGTAGCTGCTCGACCCGATCGAAGACCACGCAAAGAGCGAAGAAAATTGGTTCTGGTAGTAACGGCCCGTTTGCCCGCCGCAACCCGGAAAGCAACCCACATCCATGTCGTAGAGCGCGCCAGTTTCATTTCCTCGGTTCGCAGCCCAGACCTGCGTATAGATATTCTGCGTTGCGCTCAGACCGCCGCCTGCCGCATCTGGAAACAGATCCTCAAAGTACGGAATCTCCGGAACATGTGCATCGGGATTCCCGCCATTGATATCCACCAGCTTCGAAAGCATCGTTCCGGCCGCAAAATAATCCGTTCCCGACTTCGGATCGGCCAGATCCAGGGGCTCGGCCAGGTCGAGTTGCTGCAGCAGGTGCCGCCCGAATCTGCCCACATAGTCCGCCTCCAGCAAAAACCCTCCCGGCAATTGCCGCTGCACCGAAAAGTCCAGCACCTCCGAATATGGCGTCTTCAGCCTGTCATCGATCCCCCACGTAATCGCAAAGCCGCAATCCGCCGTATTCGGCGCCAGGTATGGATACGTAATCGTCTGCGGCTGTGCACAGGCATTCGGCGGCAGATCGTGAACCCCCGTGAACCGCGGCGAGTTGTCCACGTTATACGTGTTCGCCGGATTCGACACCGAAGTCGTAAGTCCGAACGACCCAAGCTGATCGAACGAGTTCACAACACCTTCGCCGAAGTGGTCGAAGTACAGTCCAAACCCGCCCCGTATCGAGGTCTTCGAGTTTGCCGCGTACGCGAACGCAAAGCGCGGCGCGAAATTCAAATGCTGCGCCGGCCAGTACGGCTTCAGCCCGCGCGCCTGTCCTGATGGCGCAAAGTAAAGATCCGGCTGATCCGTCACGCCCTGCGCTGCCTTCGCCGCGCGCGTCTCGAACCAGTCATGCACATTCACCGTCGGCGCCAGTTGCTGCCCATTCGTTTCATACGGAGTCTGCAGCAGCGTATGCCGCAAGCCAACCGTCACCGTCAACTTCGGAAACACGTGCCATGCGTCCTGCACGTAGTACTCAAACTCATTCGCCTTGAAGTGCCGGTCAAGAAACGCACCCTGCGGCAGCAGCGTTCCCGTCTGGCCATCCTTCGAGACCTGGTAGTTGTAGTTCCCCGTCGTCTGCGGAACCAGCCCCGTCAGCAGCCCAATCGCAATGTTGTAAGAGTTGGCAAATCCATCATCCACGCCCGGAAACCCAAACCCTCCCGGGTCCAGACTTTGCGGACTTCCAGGCACACTCTGCCCCGCGATCGCGCCTCCATTCGTAAGCCAGTACTCGTTGGTATTACCCGCACTGTACGAGAGCACATCGGAGTTGCGATTGTTATGAACAATCCTCCAGTTGACGCCTGCAGAAAAGGTATGCCTGCCCTTCGACATCGTGAAGTTATCGATGAAGTTGTTTACCGGTACATTGATCACCGAAGTACGCGACTCCGGAGTTGGCTGGTCCAGGAACCGCAGCACAGTGTAGTTTCCTTGCCCGATGCCGCGATTCGAATATCCCTGACGGATATACCCATAGCGGAAGTCGTTCACCAGCGCAGGCGAGATCGTCCACGTATCCCCAGCCGCCAGTCCCTTGCTGTTGTCTATATACGAATAGCTCGGAGCTTGCCCCGGAAACTGCAGCACATTCAGTTGCGTGTCCTTCTGCAGATTGCCGCGAATAAACAGATGATGCTTATCGTTCGGAGTGAAATCCAGCTTCGCGATCGAAGTATTCAGCGACCCTGGATACGGCGACGAAAACGTGTACGATCCCGAGGTTCAAACCGTCTCCCAGCGCCGATCCGTTCGCCGCAGGATACTGATTGAGAACAGCCAGCATATTCGGATCCACGCCGGCTCCCCACGGGCACGTACCATTCCCTCCGCAGTTCGGATCCATCGCCGCAATCTGCCCCTGGTTGAGCGTGACGACATTGCCGTTATTCAGGTATGTGATCAAGCCCTGCTGAAACGACGCCGTCGGCACCGTGCGCGTCACCTGCCGGTTCTCCGCCGTCCTCTGGCCCTCATAATTTCCAAAGAAGAACAGCTTGTTCTTCTTGACCGGACCTCCCAACGATCCGCCAAACGTATTCCGTATCAGCTTGCCCGGAATATTCGGCAAGCCCTGCGATTCCTGCGCCTGCTTGTTGAACCAGTCATTCGCCACCGTGAACGTATTGCGGTTGTACTCGTAGACCGACCCGTGGAACTGGTTCGTACCCGACTTGGTCACCATGCTCACCTGACCGCCCGACGAACGCCCCTCATCCGCATTCGCGTTGGTTGTCGTCACGCGAAACTCTTCCACCGAATCAAGCGTGGACCTCAGCACTCCGGTGAACGCATAACCCTGCGTCTGGTCATTGTCATCCAGCCCGTCCAGCGTCACATTTGTCTGATCGGAACGCGCGCCGGCCACCGACCCTGTCCGGCTGTCGCTCTGCTTATCCGCGCCCCGCCCCAGGTACAACACACCCGGCTGAACACTCAGCAGATCAGGCACGTTCCGACCTTCGCTGGGCAGCGCCGCAATTGTCGCGTTGTTCAGCGCGTTGCCGATCGTCGCATCGGCGTCGTTCAGTGTCTGCGCCTGCGCGCTTACATCCACCGTAACAGTCGAAGACTGAATCGTCAGGCTGAAGTTCACCGTTGCCGGCTGATCCACCAGGAGCTCCGCCTTCTTGTTCTCTGTACCAAAGCCGCTGCTCGATACCGTAATCAGGTACGTGCCCGGCGCCAGTTGCGGAAATCGATATTCGCCCTGCTCGTTCGCGAACTGCGACGTAGTCTGTCCGTTCGCAACATTAGCCAGCACCACCTTCGCCCCGGGCACAATCGCACCTGAAGGATCGGTGATAGTTCCGCGAACCGATGTGAACGAGATCTGCCCCATTGCCACGATGGAGCAAAGAAGAAATCCGGCCAACGCCGCCAGGCGAGGGAACAAACGCATATGCCGCCTCCAAAAAAACGTCGCGGGAGCAGCGTTATAAAAGTCTTTTCAACGAGTCTGCGGAAGAACTCCGGACTCGTCGGCGTGCTCTCGGTTGATAGAGTCTCACTCCATTTGCGTGCGTTATCCCCGCCAAAGTCGTGAACCTTCTCATCGCCGTGACAAGAGTCTGGGATTCAGTGACAAACGTGTGTAGTCTCTGCTCCGGTAACCGTTCCGCCGCAACCGCGTCACGGGCTATGCACAAATCTTCCCTTGCACTTCTACAGGAGTTGGAGTATCACTCCCTGTAGAAGCACAAGGGGAACCCATTGCCACCCATTGACCTCCCGCAGGGCACACTCGACCTCCTCATCCTGAGAACGCTCTCCATCGGCCCGCAGCACGGCTGGGCGATCTCTGAACGCGTGCAGCAGGTATCGAGTGACGTACTCCGCATCCAGCAGGGTTCGCTATATCCCGCCCTCCACCGCCTCGAGCGCCGTGGCTGGATCAAGGCCCGTTGGGGCACATCGGAGAACAACCGCCGCGCGAAGTATTACGAGCTCACCCGCACCGGCCGCAAACAGCTCGAAGTCGAAACGGACAGTTGGCAGAAGCTCACCGCCGCCGTCGCCCAGATACTGGAAAACGCCTGAGGTCCCGCCATGCTCACCGATCTGCTCTATCGCCTGCGTGCCATCTTTCGCCGCAAAGCCGTCGAATCCGACCTGAACGAAGAACTGCGCTTTCACTTCGACAGTGAGGTGGAGAAGTACATGCGTCAGGGCATCGACGCCGCGAAGAAGCCCGGCGCCGCGCACGCCTCGCTTTCGGCGGCCACGAGCAAGTCAAGGAAGACTGCCGCGAAGCCCGCGGCACCGGCTTCATCGAAACTTCACTGCAGGATCTCAGCTACGCGCTCCGCCAGCTTCGCAGCAATCCCGGATTCGCCATTGTCATCATCCTCACTCTCGCCCTGAGCATCGGAGCCAACAGCGCCATCTTCAGTGTCATCTCCAGCGTCCTGCTCAAGTCGCTGCCTTACCCTCAACCTGAAAAAATCGTTCGCATTTTCCTCACGAACGCCACCTATCCTCGATTTCCCCTGAACCACTTCGACTTTCGCGACTACCGTGCCCGCAGTAGGTCCTTCGACTCCATGGCCATCTACACCCGCGGAGACATGCAGCTCTCCGGCGGCTCCGCTGAACCCGTACGCCTTTATGGATTCCACGTCACCTCCGGCTTCTTCCGCGTTCTCGGCCTGCATCCTCAACTCGGCCGCGAATTCGACCGCAACGCCGAACTCCCTCACAACGGACAACAGGTCATCCTCAGCGACCGCCTCTGGCGCACACGATTCGGCGCTGACCCCGCCATCGTCGGAAAGAAAATCACCCTGAACGCACAGCCCTTCACCGTCATTGGAGTCATGCCTCCCGGCACCGAGCACCCCGGCAACGAATACCACTCCCTCGCCTACGGTGACGACGTCGATCTCTGGTCGCCCTTCACCTTCGATGGCGATCCCACCCGCCGCGGATCGCATTACACCGAAGGCATCGCGCGTCTCAAAGATGGCGTCACCCCCGAGCAGGCCCAGTCGGAATTGAACGCCATCATGGCCGAGCTCGGCCACGAATACGCCAATGACGCGCGCTGGCACGTCCTCGTCGTTCCGCTCTACCGCGAGGTTGTCGGCGTCAAGCCAGCGAATGCTCCTCGTCCTTCTCGGAGCCGTCGGCATGGTGCTGCTCATCGCGTGCGCCAATGCCGCCAATCTGCTGCTCGCCAGAGCCGCATCCCGCCAGCGCGAGATCGCTGTGCGCCTCGCCCTCGGTGCATCTCGCTCGCGCCTCATCCGCCAGTTGCTGACCGAGAGTCTTCTCATCGCCTTCATCGGAGGCGCTCTAGGCCTGGTCATGGCGATCGGCGGCGTAAGAGCGCTGGTCACTCTGCTCCCCGCCGACTTTCCTCGCGTGCATGAGATTCACGTCAGCGCGCCCGTCTTCGCCTTCACCTTCATCGTCAGCGCGGCCACTGGCATCCTCTTCGGATTGATACCCGCCATCCAGGCCTCGCGCACCGATCCGCGACGCGGCCTGCATGAGGGTGGCCGATCCGCCACGGCCAGCGGAGGCCTCAGCCGTCTTCGTAACGCGCTCGTCGTTTCGGAAGTCACCCTGGCCTGCGTGCTCCTCATCGGCGCCGGCCTGATGCTGCGCAGCCTGCTGAATCTCGTGCATCTCGATCCCGGATTCCGCGAAGACCACGTCCTCACCGCGACCGTCTCGCTGCCCTATCCGGAATACAAGTCCACCGAACAGGTCGAGCAGTTCTACAAAACGCTGACCACCAACCTCGCCTCCATCCCCGGAGTTGAATCCGCCGGTGCAGGCAGCGATCTCCCCTGGACCGGATACGACGAGAACACCAGCCTCAACATCGAGGGCAAGCAGCCCGCGCCCGGAGACGAGTTCCACGCGCGCTATCACGTGGCTTCGCCCGACTACTTCCGCGCCCTTGGCATTCCCCTGCTCCACGGACGCTTCTTCACCGCGGCCGACAAAGCCGGCGCGCCGCCGGTCATCGTCATCAACCGCGCCATGGCCATGAAGTATTGGGGCACCGAAGACGCCGTCGGTAAACGGGTAACCTGGGACGACCACCCCAAAGAGGAAGACTGGTTCCGGGTCGTTGGCGTCGTCGGCGACGTAAAGGACAAACCCAGCAGCCCCGCGACTGAACCCGCCTTCTGGTGGTCCAGCCTCCAGCAGCCATTCGCCTTTCTCGGTGAATCCCTCGTGATCCGCTCCGCTGCCGATCCGCAAGGCCTCGCCGACTCCCTCCGCGCCGAAGTCCGCAAACTCGATCCCGCTCTCGCCGTCGCCGACGTGCAATGGATGGATGAGATCGTCTACGGCTCCGTCGCCACACCGCGCTTCGCTTTTGTTCTGGTGGGATTATTCGCCGGGCTCGCGATCGTCCTCGCCGCCATCGGCACCTACGGAGTCATCTCCTACTCCGTCACCCAGCGAACCTCTGAATTCGGCCTGCGCGTAGCCCTCGGTGCCCAGCGCCTCGACGTCATCCGCCTCGTCCTCACTCAGGCCGCAAAGCTCGTCCTCGCCGGAACCGCACTCGGACTCGTTCTCGCTCTCACCCTCGCGCGCGTCCTCAAGAACCTGATCTACAACGTCAGCCCTGCCGACCCGCTCACCTTTGCCTCAGTGGCCCTCATGGTGATCGCCATCGCCGTCCTCGCCTGCTACATCCCGGCCCTCAAAGCCACCCGAGCCAACCCCATGACTGCCCTCCGCGCCGAGTAGCTGCAACGGATTATTTCCCGCCCCGTTCGCGATTCCAACTCAGCACCGAGCCGGCTATAGCGGAGACCTCGGAGACCAAAGCCTGCAGAAGCGTCTTCGCGTCGTTGTGCCGGGACAGGTTCGCACTCTGTCCTGCCCAGAGCTGAAGGAGCTCAGGTTTTCCGGCTTTTTCGGCGAGAGTGGCAAGGTTTTTCACGAGGATGCGCTGCAAGGGATAGGGCAGGATCTCGACGCCGGGGCGATTGAGTTCCTGGAGCAACTGGTTGTCGATTCCGCGGGCCAGTCTTCCGGTAAAGCCGCGTGTCAGTCCTGTGCGGCGCGCATGGCTGCTGAGAATAGCTTTGCGATGAAGCGCGCTCGCGCCGGATTCTTCGCAAGCCAGAAAGGCCGTGCCGATTTGAACGCCCTCGGCTCCGAGAGCAAAGGCGGCGACAATTCCGCGGGCATCGGTGATGCCGCCGGCAGCGACCACGGGGACCGAGACGGCATCGGCAACTTGAGGGACGAGCGAGAAGGTTCCGGTAAGCGATTCTTCAGCGGGGCGCAGGAATGAGCCCCGATGACCACCGGCCTCAAAGCCCGAAGCGGCCACAGCGTCGACTCCGGCCTGTTCCAGAGCAATCGCTTCGTCGGGCGTCGTTGCGGCTCCGATGGTGATGATTCCCTGCGCGCGGCACTCGTCGAGAATCTCCTTTGCCGGAATTCCATAGATGAAGCTGAAGGCAGGCACCTTCGCGTCGAGCAAGACCCGCACCTGGTCTTCAAATTTGATCGGAGCATAAGGCTTATATGCGGGGAGGGTCCCGCCCAGGGCCTGGATGTGTGCCCTGAGCGGCTCCAGGCTGCGCGCAAATGCTTCGCTGCCGGAGGTGTGCGCGCCGTCGTCCTCCATCGAAACCCACAAATTGATCGCGAATGGCTTGGAGGTGAGCGCGCGAATCTCACCGATCACATCTTGAATAGCTGAAGGGTTCAACCCATGCGCTCCGAAGGAGCCGAGGCCGCCAAAATTCGACACGGTCGCTGCCAATCGCTGTGTCGACAGACCACCAAGGGGGCCTTGAATGATCGGATACTCGATTCCCAGCCTTGAAGAAATGCGAGTCTGGTTCCACGGCGAAGAAGAGCTGCCGGACTGCTGTTGCATCATCACTTTCGCTTCCCTTTCAACTCGCCAGGCAGAGCGAGTCGAGTCTCTGCCCGCCTTTGCTGGTCTGCAACTTCCCTAATCCCTGACCTCGAAGATGACGTCGAGTTCGATGGGGACACCGAGGGGAAGGCTGGCCGCGCCAACGATGACCCGCACCGATGTTTTCTCGATACCGAAGATGTCGCGGAACAGATCCGAGACAGCGTCAGCCACTTTGGGGTGGTCGACGTAGTCTTCGGAGGTTGCAATGAACACTCCGAGGCGCACAACGCGAGTAACTCTGTCCAGTGAGCCCAGATGTTGCTTGGCCGCAGCGAGAACGCCCAAAGCCGCGGTGTAAGCGGCGTCGCGTCCGGCCTCGGTGTCGAGTTCCTTGCCGACCCGGCCGATGTACTTCGGCTTGTGGTCAACCACCGGAAGCATCCCGCTAAAAAAGAGGAGGTTGCCTGTCTGCACTGTCTCGACGTACGTGCCGAACGGCGTCGGAGGGGCGGGGAGCTGAATGCCAAGGTCCTGCAACCGGCGCTCTGCGCTTTCCGGCTGCGAACCTTTCGGGCTTACCACCGGCCTGAGTGCGCACCGCCGTCCACGTGCAGCACCTCCCCGGTAACATGGCGCGCTTCCGCCAGATACACCACAGCATCGGCGATGTCTTTTGAGTCAGAGATCGTACCCATGGGGTTAAGAGTCTTCAGGAAATCCTTTGGATTTTTCTCATGTAGGGGGGTGTCGACGACGCCAGGCGCAACTGCATTGAAGCGGATGTGATTTTTCGCGTATTCGCTTGCGAGGCTGATGGTGATCGCATTTAATCCGCCCTTGGTGATCATCGGAATCGATGATGGCGCACCCGCGATGGGGTTGTCGGCTAGCGATGCTGTAATTGTAGTCACGCTGCCGCCGGCGCCCTGAGACAGCATCTGCTTGACCGCCAGCTGGGTGATAAAGATGAAGCCTTCCAGATTAACGGAGACGAAACTGCGAAAGTCATCGATGGTGTAATCGGTGAAGGGCTTGGCCCCGTAGATGCCGGCGTTGTTCACGACGTGGTCGATTGAGCCGAACTTGCTGATCGCGGTCTGCGCGACCTTCTCGGCGGTTGCCGCATGGCTGATGTCTCCGTCGACGAGCGCGAGGCTAGGTGAAGCCGCGAAACCCGCCTTGGAAACGCTGCGCGAGGTTGCAACGACGTTATAGCCGCGATCGAGAAAGGCCTGGACAACGGCCGCTCCGATGCCTTGCGAAGCACCGGTTACAATGACTGTCTTTTTACTTGCCATACTAAGCTCCTGCTATTTCTCGCAGAGCTTTGGGAGCTCTGCGTGTTCTTTTGGGCCCAGTAACGTTTAACATTTCGATTTTACCGTTACAGGAAAACGATTCCGGTAACGCCTGTATGGATTCTTAAAAAGTTACATCCTCAAGCGTGAAATGGTCACGAGTGAGGCCGGCTGTTGAAGCTTTTGGCGGTAACTTATTTCAACCGATATCTCTGGTTACAATAAAAGAAGCTGCTGCGACGCTCGCGAATCAACATCACAGCGAAAGGTGACACCATGCGTTCCCGGCCCGCCCATCACAAATTAGACTTCATCGGCGATCATCTGGCGATTAATTTCATCAACACGCTGCGGGCCGTCGAGCCGTTCGAAGTATTTCAGACAGATGAAGATGTGATGGACTGGCTCCGCCGCGCGGGCGTGTCTACCCCGCAACCGCCTGCCAACTGGCCAACCGGCGCGCTTGTCGAGAATGCGCGTCAGTTGAGAGAGGTTGCGTTGAAGGCGGTCGAGGCAAGGAAGGCGGGTAAACGCGCTTCACTCGCCCAGCTAAACTCATTTCTCGAACATTCGAACAGTCACCCGCAACTGGTGCGACGCAAATCGAAGATTGAGATCGATAAGATCTACAGTCGCGGGACTGTTGAGGAATTTCTCGCGCCCGATCGCCGAATCGGTGGCCGATTTGCTGGCGAATGGAGATTTCGAGCTCATCCGACGTTGCGAGGGGGGCACGTGCGTCTTGTGGTTCTACGACCGAACCAAGGCCCATCGCCGGAGATGGTGCAGCCCGAGCGTGTGCGGAAACAGGGCCAAAGTTGCGGCGTTCCGTGCGCGCTCTGCGCGTAGCCCTCGAAGCCCGGCGGCCTGACGTAATCCGCTCGTTTTCACTCATACTCGGTTCTGGACTTGCTAAGTTTCGTACTTCACCAGCGTTGCCATGCCTGCGGCTAAATGCCACAACACGTGGCAATGCACATACCAGATACCAGGATTATTCGCGTCGAATGCGACCGTCACGCTTGTCTTCGGAGTCACAAGAACGGTGTCGCGGAGTGCTCCGTTGATCTGCCTGCCGCCGATCTCGATCACCTGGAAAGAATGCCCGTGCAGGTGCATGGGGTGAGACATTCCCGTTTCATTGATGAATTTCAACGCGACGCGCTGGCCCTTCTTTACGCGGACCTGGGCTGGTTGACCGCCGGGGTTTTTCGTATCGAAGACAGCGCCGTTGATCGACCACTCATACCTCGCCATGTTGCCCGTCAAACGCAGATCGAAGCTTCGATCAACCGGCTTGGTCGCGAGCGGCTCAGTCGCCACCAACTGCCTTTCCGTATTCAGCGTCAGCAATCCTGAAGGAGTCGCCCGCCGAACGGGCAGCTTATTGATCGATGCCCGCCGAGTAGCAAGGATGATTCCAGTCTGCTCCGTGGATCCTTCCCTTAACCCGAGAATCGGAAACGCTCCCTCTTGTGGAAGCTGAACTCTCACATCGATGCGCTGCGCAATCGCGAGCGGAAAGACTGATCCGCTCACCGGCTCGACTGGCATGCCATCAGTGGCAATCAGTTCACCCTTCAGCTCGCCAAGATCGATGAAGTAATTTGTACCGGAGCTGCCATTGATAATTCGCAGACGTAGTCGCGCGCCCTTTTCCACTCGGATCACCTCGGGTCGGCAAGTGTTCGGTCGTTAACCAGGTAGGCGTCGTAGTCAACGTCGTTGGCATCCGGCTTGCCCATCGACATCTTTTTCGCCGTCTTTACCTCGGCCATCGTTCCGCTCATCTTCATCGCGGTGGGCAAAGGCTTGCGCAGTCTGGCATAAATCTCAGGCGGAGGAGTGAAACTGAAATCCCCTAAAAAGAGAATGATCTGCTGCTCATCCTCGGGTTCATCTGCCGGGTTGTGGACGATGAGCGGCGCAGCAAGCAGGAATGCCTCCTGCAGACCCTGGTGAGAGTGCATCCAGTGAGTGCCCGGTGGCAGCGTGGGAAAGTTGTAGTAGTCCCTTCCGCCCGGATTGATCGCCGGCTGGGTTAAATCGGGAACTCCATCCTGATTATTGGGAGGATGCAGGCCGTGCCAGTGAATCGCCGTGGGAACAGCCAGATTGTTTTGCAGGGTGACGTTAAAGGGCTGATTCACTCGCATGGAGAGACCTTGCTCCCCACTCGGCTGCCGCAGCCCCATCACAGATGCGGGCTTTCCGTTGATCTCGAGCGTCCGCATTTCCGCATCAAGTGTGATCTGCGATGACGGCGCGGCGTCCTGCAAGCCCAGGCCTGAAGCGCTCGCCCGGCGGTCGAGCCATGCTGCCCCTGCGAATGCGGCTCCTGAACCGATGAACGAACGTCGCGAAATTCCAGGGCCCAATGCTGCCTCCATTTCTTTTTTAAGAGGCATTAGACAGGAAATCACAACGCTGCAAAAGCTAATTTCTCATGTAAAGAGAACCGGCTTATCTCATTGGCTCGTGCTCAGGCCTATTCGTGCCGTAGCGCTCGCATCGGATCCACGCTCGCAGCTCGCCGCGCCGGTATCCAGCTGGCCCCCAGCGCCACCACCATAAGCATCACTGCCGATCCGGCAAGCGTCGCCGGATCCCACGCCTTCATCCCATAAAGCAGACTCACAATGATGCGGCTCAGCGCCAATGCGGCCGCCACGCCCACGGCCACGCCAACCGCTGTCATCCACGATGCCTCGCCCAGCACCATTCGCAGCACGCGTTCCGGTTCAGCGCCCAGAGCCATGCGAATCCCGATCTCGTTGGTCCGCTGCGCCACCGAATATGCAGTGATCCCGTAGATCCCGATGCAGGCCAGCACCAGCGCCAGCACGCCGAATGCAGCAGTGAGGTTGGCGAAGACGCGCTCGCTGGCGGTGATCTGATCGATCTGCTCCTGCTGCGTCCGCACCTCGATCAGGGGCAGATCGCGGTCAACGCTGCTGACTGCCGCTCGCAACGATGGTGTAATCGTCGCTCGAGGTGTCCGCGTTCGCACGGCAAATGTCATTCCCCAGGAGACATCCGGCGCCTGCCGATAACTCAGGAAGAAGATCGGCGGCGGATCGTCGCGCAGATTGGAGTAACGTGTGTCCGCGCACACCCCCACAATGGTGTACAGCAGCTTCTGGCCTTTCATGTCGGACGTCGTAAAGGTCTTCCCGATCGGGTTTTCCCCGCCCCAATGCTTTTTCGCCAGCGCCTGGTTGACCACCGCCACCCTCGTCGAGTTCGCCGTATCCTGCGCGGTAAAGCTCCGCCCGGCAAGCATCGGAATGTGCAGTGTTGCAAAATACTGGTCGCCGACGTAGTCATCCATTTCCGTCTGATCTTCGCCCTTCGCAGGCTTGGTCCCTGTCGGCACAAAGTCGTCATTTGATCGATCATTCGCCAGCAAAGGAATGCTCTCCGCCGACACGGCGTCCACGCCGGGGACCGCCGCCAGCCGCTCCTCAATCCGTCCGAACAACTCCGGTTGTTTGTCGACCGG
This sequence comes from uncultured Acidobacteriaceae bacterium, assembly GCA_963725225.1. Taxonomy (GTDB): domain Bacteria; phylum Acidobacteriota; class Terriglobia; order Terriglobales; family Acidobacteriaceae; genus Silvibacterium. Next base: position 104,337 of record CAVRXY010000036.1, on the reverse strand, counting down.
ATAGCGCGACTTGGGCGGATCAATCTCGAAGAGAACCAGATTCTTCACGTCGAAGCCCGGATCGACGCGGTGAAGATTGATCAGCGTCCGCAGAAACACTCCCGCGCCCGCTACCAGCAGCATCGAGACAGCGATCTGGAAGGCGACAATCGCCTTTCCCGCATATCCATGCCGGCGTCGCGTTGTTGTCTGTGCGCTCTCCTTCAGGCTGCTCTGCACTTCCGTCCGTGTGGCCTTCCATGCTGGCGCCAGGCCGAACAGGATCCCCGTCAGCAGCGAGAGCCCGGCAGTGAACGCAAAAACTCCCCAACTGAACGTTCCTTGCATTGGCGCTGCCTCTGACGACGAACTGGCGGTAAGTTGCAGCAGAATATTGCGCCCCACATACCCGACGAGCAGGCCGAGCGCTCCGCCGCAAACGGCCAGCAGCATGGTTTCCGTCAACACCTGGCGCAGAATCCTGCCGCGTCCCGCGCCCAGCGCCAGGCGCACGCTCATCTCCCTTTGCCGCGCCGTCGACCGCGCCAGCAACAGGTTGGCGAGATTCGCGCACGCCAGCAACAGCACCATTCCCGTCAGCGCCAACAGCACGAAGAGCGGCTCAGCAAGCTGCTTTCCCGCCTCATTCAGGCCGCGGCTCCCGTCCGTCAGCAGCAGCTTGGGTAGATCGTCGCCGCTCTTCGGCTTCATCAGCGCCACCACCGCCTGCCGCAGCGTCGCGCTCAACTGCGCCTGTGCCGCGGCCTCGCTCACTCCCGGCCTTGTGCGCGCCATAATCTGCAGCCACCAGCGGTTCGGATTCGCCAGCAGCGAGCCATCCCAGACCCGCGAAACCAGCGACTCCATCACAAGAGGGGAGAAAATATCGGGCGAACTCTCCACACTCTTGGCTCCGGTAAATCCCGGCGGATTCACACCCACAATCGTTGTCGGGGTCAGATTCAGCAGAATCGTCTTCCCGATAACAGAGTCCGAGCGATTGAATCGTCGCGCCCAATATTCGTCGCTGATGACGGCTATCGGCGCCGCTCCTGGACGGTCGTCCTGCACCGTGATTGCCCGCCCCAGCCGCGGCTGGATCTCCATCTGCTGGTAGTAATTTCCTGAGACCAGCTCCGCCTGCACAACCTCGGCCTGGCCGTTGATCGTCACATCCATCCGGCCCGCGCCCTTGAACGCGAACAAATCTTCGAGGCCGCGATTCTCTTTGCGCAGCACTTCATAAACAGGGTATGAGAACGACGTGCTGTAGACCCCGTCGTATCCCTGGTTCCAGTCGCCCCAGATGCTGTGCACCGCGCTCTCGCGTTTCGAGGTCCACATCAGCAGCCGGAGTTGTTCTGCATGCGGCACGTTGAGCCGGTCGAGCAGCACATGTTTGGCAATCGAAAAAATCGCAGTATTTGCGCCGATCCCGAGAGCGAGCGATCCAATCGCAATCGCTGCGAATCCGGGACTCTTCCCCAGCATCCGCACCGCATAGCGGAGGTCGGCTCGCAGCTCGTCAAACCAGCGCGTGCCCCATGCCTGCCGGCAATTTTCTTTTCCCGCCGCGAGACTGCCCAGCTCTGCCTTCGCCCGACGCATCGCCTCTTCGCGGGGCATTCCAGCGCGCATCAGATCCTCGGCATAGCTATCAAGGTGGAACCGCAGCTCTTCGTCTAACTGCGATCCAAATCCGATCCCCGCGTGACCGCGCGCCAACACGTCCTCATCCGGCTACTCAGGCTCATAGCTCGCCTCCGCGCAAAAAGTCTATTCATGCCGCAATGCCCGCATCGGATCCACCCTTGCGGCTCTCCACGCCGGAACCCAGCTTGCACCCAGCGCCACAACCATCAGCATCGCTGCCGATCCGGCAAACGTCGCGGGATCCCACGCCTTGATCCCATACAGCAGGCTGGCGATCACGCGCCCCAGCGCCAGAGCGCCGCACACGCCGGCAAGAATGCCCAGCGCCACAACCCACGTTGCCTCGCGCAACACCATGCGCCGCATCCGCTCCGGCTCTGCGCCCAGCGCCATACGAATCCCTATCTCGTGGGTGCGTTGTGAAACGGAGTACGCCATCACACCGTAAACTCCAATGCAGGCAAGAATGAGAGCAAGCAGACCGAATCCGCTGGTGAGCGATACGAAGATACGCTCCTGCCTCGTTCTATCGCTGATCTGCGCATCCTGAGTACGAATGTTAAGCAGTGGCAGATCCTTATCCACCGATGCGACAGCGTCGCGGAGGACCGTCACAACCGCTGAGGGTTCTATGTTGGTGGAGATTTCGAATGTCATGCTCGGCTCGCTTTTGGATTGCTGCCGATAGAGGGTATAGAACGTTGCGGGAGGATCGTCGCGCAGGTCAGCATATCGGGTGTCACCGCTGATGCCGATGATCTCGATATGTTTTTTATTGGAGAGGAACGTTCTGCCGATAGGGTTTATGTTCGGAAAATATTCCTTCACCAGCTGCTGATTCACAACGGCAACCAGGCGGGATGTTTCGGTATCAGTGCCGTCAAAACTGCGGCCTGCCAGCATCGGGATGCCCATGGTTGCAAAAAAGTCCTGCCCCACCACGTTGTCATCCACGTAGGTTTTGCCGCTCACTTTCGACGGCAAACCATCCGGAACAAAATCGTCATTGGATACGTTGCCCGCGATCAGAGGATTTTTTGACAGTGTGACAGACCTGATACCAGGAGCAGACGCCAGCCGTTGTTCTACTTGCCGGTAAAGCGCGAGATCTTTCGGAGCGGGATAGCGCGTATTCGGAGCCTGAATCTCGAAAAGCACAAGATTGTCAGGCCGAAAGCCAAGACGGCTTTTGTCGAGATTCGCAAGTGTGCGAATGAAAAGACCAGCCCCAACCAGGAGCAGCATGGACAAGGCAATCTGAACGGCGACAAGTACTCTCCCGGAAAAGTTGCCGCTGCCCTGCGTAGCAGAATGGGAATTTTCCTTGAGTCCCGTGTTCACTTGAGTATGCATCGCCTGCCATGCAGGCATGAATCCAAAAACTAATCCGGTGAAAAGAGAAACTGCGGCCGCAAATCCGAAAATCTTCCAGTCGAAGCGTACCTGCATCACCGCTCTTTCCCAGGAAGACGACATCAGATGCGGAATGGCATTTCGTCCGCAGTAGCCCAGGAGTAGCCCGGCAATGCCTCCAGCCGAGGAGAGCAGCAGGCTCTCTGTGAGCATCTGACGCATGATGCGCCCCTGTTTTGCTCCCAGTGCGAGACGCACGCTCAATTCGCGCTGACGGCTGCTGGCCCGGGCAAGCAGCAGGTTTGCCAGATTTGCGCAGGCTAGCAGCAGGACAACTCCTGCGAGCGCCATAAGCACATAGATCGGCTTGGTAAACCTCTCGCCATTTAGATCTTCGCCGCGGCTTCCGTCCTGCATGGCGAAACGCGGCACGGATTGGCCCTTCTCCACTGTCATCGTGGACCGCACAGCGTTGCTCAGGTGAACATCCATCGCCGCGCGCGCAGACTCGTCAGCCACCCCCGGCTTCATGCGGCCCATCACCAGCACCCACCACTGCTCTGGATTCGTCAGGAGCGATTTGGCCCCATTGGGTGCAACAGCTGGCTCCATGCTGAAAGGCAGGAAAACATCAGGCGAGATTTGCACGCTGGAAGCGCCGGTAAATTCCCTGGGATTCACGCCAACGATCGTCACAGGCGTAAGGTTTACCTCGATTGTTTTCCCAATCGCATCCGGGGAGCGTCCGAAGTGCCGCGACCAGAATCCGTCACTGATAACGGCAACGGCGCCGCTGCCCGGCGCGCCATCATCCGAGTTCCGAATTTCCCGGCCCAGAACGGCATTTACGCCAAGCGCGGAATAAAAATTCCCGGATACAAGTTCCGCTGTCACAGGTTCCGGTTTGTTATCAACAGCTACTGTGAGTTCTGGAATGACCTTGAAGGCAAAAACATCCTCAAACACGCCGTTCTGCCGGCGAAGCTGCTGGTAGACCGGGTATGAAAAAGATGTGCAGGTATGGTTTGCCTCGTTCCAATGACCCCAGATGCGAATCGGAACTCTGTTTTCGCCGCCGGTCCACGCAAAGAGACGAAGCTCTTCCGGCTTGCGAACATCAAGCTTGTCGAGCAAAATCTGTCTGGTGATCGTAAAGATCGCCGTGTTTGCGCCGATCCCCAGCGCAAGCGATCCGACCGCAATCGCCGCAAATCCGGGACTCTTCGCCAGCATCCGCAACGCATAGCGGAGGTCGGCTCGCAGCTCGTCGAACCATCGTGTGCCCCACGCCGCCCTGCAGTCCTCTTTTCGCGCCGCCAGACTTCCCAGCTCTGCCTTCGCCCGGCGCATCGCCTCTTCGCGTGGCATCCCACCGCGCATCAGATCCTCGGCATGGCTCTCAATGTGGAACCGCAGCTCTTCATCCACCTGCGCATCGACGTCCGCCCCGCGTGTCACCGCGCGCCACCACGTTCGCACCCGGCTGCTCAGGCTCACAGCTGCTCCGGAACAGTGCCGAGAATTGATCCGATGACGCCCGCGAACTCATTCCACTTCTTCGCCTCGGCCTCCAGCCGCCGCTCTCCGGCAGCGGTCAGGCGATAGAAGCGAGCCCGGCGCTTGTTCTCACTCTGTCCCCACTCGCCGGCTATCCAGCCCTCATGCTCCAGCCGGTAGAGCGCCGGATACAACGACCCCTGCTGAATCTCGAGCCGATTCTGTGAGATTTGCTGGATCCGCAGCAACACTCCATACCCATGCAGCGGCCCCAGCGACACCGCCTTCAACACCAGCATGTCGAGCGTGCCCTGCAACAGGTCCACTGGCGCATTTCCCGCCATCTCGTCCCCTCGCCTCCCAGTCTGTCTAGGAGACATTAGCTCGCACTCTCCTAGATTGTCAAGGAGAGGCTAGAGGCCTTTAGCTGCGAAGTAACGCCGGTCGTCCTGGCGACGGCTCTTCGTCCGCGGGTAGATCAAATGTCAAGGGCGCAACCTTCTATTCACCCGTAACTCCTCATTGCACACGGAGGATCACGCCACAAACTTGGCCGGGAATTTCCACTCGCTCGATACAATAAGAATAGGACGGCACGCCGTAGCGTAGTTCTCTATTCCTGTGATAACCCTCACCACAAGAATGGTTACAGATTTCCCTAGTGAAATGAATGGGTTACAAAACTCTCGTGAGTTCGGTGCTTGTAATTCGTTTCGAAACAATCGATTACGAACTTCATCCAATAGAATGAATGGGTTACAAATCAATAGATGCAAGTGCAATCCCATGAATCGGTTACAAGTTACAGCTGACTAGAGGGGGAGGGGGTACCCCTCACGGACGCTTGGTCTTCGTCGGCCGAATCCGCTCCGCAGGAACAACACCTTCGCCTTCGAGTACTGAATAGAATTTATCGGCACCAAGGTTGGTCAGAGTCTCCACCTTGCCCGATGGCCAGCGGATCTCGAGACTGTCGATCTTGGTCGCCGGGCCCAGCCCGAAGTGAACGCGCAGGTCGTTCTGCGAGAGATAGCTGCCACCGCTGTGGATCTCGTCCGTCTGCGTCATGCCGCCGGCAACGATCTTGAGCCGGGCGTTGAGCGCCAGCCGGTTGCTCTTCGGGCCGCCGGCCAGCTCGAAGCTGACCCAGTGCCGCCCCGGCACCCCATGGTTCCTGAGAACCATCGGCGCCCCATCGATGTCGCCGATCACGACATCCATGTTTCCGTCGTTGAAAAGGTCGCCGACCGCCAGCCCGCGAGAAGCCCGCTTCTCCGTCAATGCCCGACCGGCCTGATCGCTGGCATCGCAGAAGGTTCCGTCCTTCTGGTTCATGCTCAGCAGCTTTGGCTCCCGGTAGCCCGGCCCCGACGGCAGCGAATCCACCTGCGGATAAACGTGGCCGCTGACCGTGATCAGGTCCAGCCATCCGTCGTTGTCCAGGTCCACAAACGCCGTGCCCCACTTCACCCAGGGCAGCGAGGGGAGGGCCACCCCGGCAGGGTAGGAAACCTCCGTAAAATTCCAATCGCCGTCGTTGCGATACAGGAGGTCGTTCTCGTCCGAGAAGTTCGTGACGTAGAGGGAAGGACGTCCCGTATGGTTATAGTCTCCGACCGCGATCCCCATCGACGCCTGCTCGGAGCCGTCTTCGCTGACCGCCGTGCCCGACTGCAGACCGATGTCCTTGAACTTGCCTCCACCGAGGTTCTTGTACAGGTACTTGGGCGTCGAGTCGTTGGCAATGTAGATGTCCGGGCGGCCGGTATTGTTGAAGTCCGCCCAGATAACTCCCAGGCCGTAGTACCCATCCGGATCGCTAACCCCCGCCGCCTTGGACACATCGGTGAATGTGCCGTCTCCATTGTTGTGGAAGAGCGAGTCGCCCGCGCCACGGAGGCCGCGCGGCCCGCACTGCACCGAAATCCCACGATACTTGCAGTTAGGCGCACTGCCAAAGCCTGGCAGATCATTCAGGTGGAAGTCGACGTAGTTGGCAACCATCAGGTCGACGAGACCGTCGCCGTCATAGTCGCCGAACGATGCCCCAGTCGACCATCTCCCGTCGGCCACCCCCGCCTTGGCGGTAACATCCGTGAAGCTTCCGTCGCCATTGTTGTGGTAGAGGACGTTTCCTCCGAGACAGGTCAGGTAGAGGTCGGGCCAGCCGTCGTTGTCGTAATCGCCGACCGCCCCACCCATAGCGAAGCAGGGCTTGTTGAGCCCAGACTTCGCCGTGACATCCGTAAATGTTCCGTCGTGGTTGTTGTGGTACAGAACGCCGAGGCTGGTTTCACCCTTGACCGCCATCTCAACCGTGGGAGCATTAGTGAAATAGATATCCAGCCAGCCGTCACGGTCATAGTCGAAGAGAATCACGCCCCCACTCATCGACTCAACAATGTACTTTTTGGAGGGGTCCGCGGTATGCGAGAAAGTAATTCCAGCCTTAGCCGTAACGTCTTCCAACTGCGGAATCGGCCGTCCCGAGCACCGTGTGGACTTGGCGCCAGGCGGCGGTGGCATCGGCGGGGGGTGACCCTCCTGCCCCGAAACCAAACTGGCAGACAGAAAAACTGCTATGAAAGCCTTACTTAATTTATTTGAATCGAGAAGATCGGAAATGAGCATTATGGATTCTGCGTGGCCGATTGAGGAATGTGTGGCCGCGACTTTGTCTTAAGCTCCTGGTATACCGCCAGTTCCCGATCCGCATCTGCAGTACGGGATTCCTTGCGGTACGCGGCCTGCAACTGGTAATGCACATACTCTTTATCGGGGCTCAGTCGTGCCGCCGCCTCCAGATGAGGTACCGCTTCCTGCAGGTGTCCCTGGTCGAGCAGAATCTTGCCTAGCTCATATTGAGCGTTTGCATAGTCCGGATGTGCAGCAAGCACTTGCTCGAAGAGCTTCTTCGCCTCATCGATTTTTGATTCCTGGAGAGCCACGAATCCCAGATGATAGGTAGCGTCGGGGTCACCAGGCCTTATGGCTAACTCCGCCTGCAGCTCGTTTCGCGCGTCCAACCAGTGCTCCCAGCGGATGTAGGCCAGCCCCGCATAATAATGAGCCTGCGGCAATGAAGGATGAATCTGCAATGCCTGATGCAAAGTCGCCACCGCGCGGCTGTAATCGGCTATATCCGTCCACAGTTGACCGACGAGGATTAATTGATCCGTCGACAGATTTCCGCTTTCATACTGATTCAGAACATCGGAAGCTTCTTTTGTCTGACCGAGCCTTGCAAGAGACGCAGCCCACGCATAACCGACGCTGCCATCCTGCATTCCGGCGACACCAAGCGGGGCGAACGTCCTTGCAGCGTCGGCATACTGATCGGTAGCAAAGTACGCGATGCCGAGGGTTGCTCGGATTGGAATCTGGGCCGGCTGCTCTTTAAGCGCCGTGGACAAGCCGCGGATCGCTTCGGGGTAGTTCCCGGCACGAAATGCGCATTCCCCCAGGTTTCTGGCGAGATTGTCGATCGTGGGATTCCAACGCTCCGCAGCCTGATAGTGCGTGAGAGCGATGGCATAATTGCGTTGCATCGCCTCAGCGGTTGCGAGATCGCTGTAGCTCTGACCAAGAATGAGCCGCAAGTCTTCTTCCTGCGTCTTCGCGGTCACACGTTCGGATTCTGACAGGTTCGCATTTGCCATTACCGCCGGATCAACCGGGGCAAACGAATCCGTCTTTGCCTGCATGATGGGAGCCGCCTGGTCCTCCTGCCGCTTGTCGAGTGGCACCATCCCTGCCATTGAAGTCGCGCCCTCCGAGAGCGCCATCGAGGTTACCTTTTGCTGCGTTTCCTGCATGGTCTTGTTCTGGAGATTACGCGCCTTGGCGAAATAGATCTCGCCCTCCTGCTCCCGGCCTGAGTTTGCAAGGATGCGTCCCAGATCGACATAGGCGCGGCGAATCTGGTAATTCGAACGTGCCTCATCCGTCCCAGTCAGTTCCACAGCCTTGCGCAAGAGAGGCTCTGCCGCTTTCGTATCGCCTTGGGCATATGCGTTCAGCCCCATGTAAAACCAGGGCTCCGGCCATTTCGGTTTGATCTCGGCCGCAGTCTTCAGATACTTTTCTGCCGTCGCGTAGTCACGCTGGCTCGATGCGAGAAATCCCAGCATGTAGTTGGCGAGCATGTCCCGCGGGTAATAATGGATCTCCTGCTGAAACTCCGATTCAGCCTCTGGTGTCGGCTTCCAGTCGTTTAAGGCGAGACGGGCCAGCCCGAGGAAATAATGAGCATGCGGAGTCGAAGGATCGAGTTTGATCGCACGCTGAAATTCGACGACGGCATCAGACATTCTCTCGGCATCCCGGTAGGCACGGCCAAATAAGACATGAAGCGAACCGCTATCCCCAGCGGTCTCCTTCATCTGCTCGAATATCGCATCGGCTCGCTTATTTCCCTCCGGCGTTTTGACAGACAGCCAGCAGATGGCCAACGTGTAGTAGGTTTCAATTCCGGGCTGAAGCTGGGCAGCGCGTGACAGGGCCTCTGCAGCTTTGGCCGAGTCGCCAGCGCGCATGTATGCCCTTCCCATGGTGACATAGGCGTGCACGTTGGACGGATCGAGAGCGAGAGCCTTCTGAGCCTCATCGACTGCCGAATGGGGTTGGTCCGCGATCAAGCTCGATGCGAGCTGCAAGTGAGCTTCCGCGGTATTCTCGAACGTCAGCGATTCCCGATAAAGTGCTTCGGCTTGAGGGCCTGCCGACTCGATGAGACGGAGTCGTCCCAACCCCCGAAGTGCCGCGGCAATCAATAGATTGTTCGCCTCGGCAACCGCAACAGGATTGCCCGAATTGCGAGCCGCGTCAGCGGCTTGAATCCGCGACGCCAACTCCACCTGCGCGGCATCTGTCTCCGCCTTCACCTTTGTCGATGGTCTTGGAGAGTGCTCTTTCGGTTGTTGCGCAGGCGCTGACGAAGACACCAGAGCCATCGAAAAAATGATGCTCACCGCCATGTTTCTGCTAAGGAAACCAAGGCCGCACACGCTCCAATGTTGACGTCTCAGATGTGTGGGAGGTTGACTCACAACTCAGATTAGCACTCGACTCTCTACCAAAGAGTAAGCGGCGGAACTTGAATCATCAAGTCCCGCCGCCTGGTTAACAACGATTGGTTTTATGTTGCTAGAAGGTGAACTTCAGCGAGTATTGGAGAGTACGACCAGGTGCTACGGCGCTGGCCTGGCCGAAACCAGAACCTATGTTAACGGGAACTGAGTGCCCGTCGGCCGCACCGCTAACCATGCCGGTAACGACGTTATTGGTTGCACTGCAAGGCGTGCCATGGTTTGCGTCCGCACCGCCGCAGTAGAGAGAAGCGGATGGATTGTAAGCCGAGCCTTCCAGATTCGCACTGTTGAAGTTCGGGTGGTTAAAGAGATTAAAGAAGTCCATGCTGAACTTGATCCGGTACTTCTCCTTGACGTACCAGTTCTTCGCCAGCTGACCATCGAAGTTGGTGTTCGGTGCGCCGAAGCAAGAACCACGGTGCGCCAGGTTAGCCGGGAAGGTACCTAGTACATAACCATTCAAGGTGAAGTGATTGGCATTCAGGATCTGGTCGCCGTTCCTCCCGGTATTACAACTTGAATCCCCGGAGACAAGCGGACGCTGATTACCCTGATAGCCCGTTCCCACAAGGGCGCTCAGACCACTGCTCACACCGTTGACCGGAGCACCCGAAACTCCGCCATTGGTAAAGATGGTGAGGGAGCTGCCTTCCGCCATCGTAAAGATGCTGTTGGCCTCCCACCCACCCACAGTCTGCTGGATAAATTTGTTGTATTGCTGCAGTTTGGGCAGATACAGTACTTCATTCGCCACGAAAATATTCGGGCGATTGATGTTGGTGTTGCCCTTGTCGAGGCCCGGGTTAGCCTGGTCAGTAGTCGCCTGCTGGTTGAAGCTGCCAGACGAATTGTCCAGTTCAACGTTTGCGATTGAGTGAGACCAGGTGTAAGCCGCCTGGAAGGTTGATGGACCGTGCTGCGAGCGGAATAACACCTGCAGTGAGTTGTAGTTAGCATGACCGCCGCGTGCAAATCCACCGATCTGGCCAAAGTTGAAGGCCGGACGGTATGCGTTCTGCGCCGTTCCGCTGGCAAACGTAGCCGGGAGAAAATTCGCTGCTGGAACAGCATTCGAGTCCCACATGGAGGTTAAGTGCTCTCCGATGTTGCCTACGTAGCCCATCTGCAACGTGGTATTGCGTGCGACTTCCTGCTCTACCGAAACGTTCCATTGCCACGAATTCGGTATAAAACCGCCGGTAGTCTTAAAGGCTTGAGGCGACACAGCCGGATTCGCCAACGGCGGAGCGGCATCAAGCGCGCGATTCGTGTTTGCCTGAATCACGAATGGTGCAGTGTTTGCAAGCCTTTCAGCAAGGCCCACCGGTTCCCTTTGGAAGAACTGGCCTGCACCGATGCGGACCGCAGTTTTACCATCGCCTCGCACATCCCACGCAATGCCGACACGAGGAGCGATACTGTGGTTATTCTGCTCCACGAGGGCGGAATTTGGTCCAGGCGTTCCATCGGAAAGAGGCAGGTTTACCCCAAGTCCGGCAAGCAGCTTGACCGCATTCTGGCAGGGCGTCGTGCCCGGCACGATAAGCGTGCCGTTGCAGGCGTCGGAAGGATTGGCAGTTGCCTCAGCTGCGCTCCAATGCGATGGACTGAAGTTGGCCCACTGATTTGGGAAATTGCCTCCATCGTTGTACGCGGCATTGGTATTTCCGCCGCTAGTTCCACCGTACGGCTCGCGATAAATTGACCAGCGGAAGCCGAAGTCTATTGTGACATTGCGTCGAATCTTCCAGCTGTCGCCGAAGTAGGGTTCGAAGTCATGCCAGTGAACAGCGGCTATGCCATCGATACTGTTCTCCGTGATACCCGAAAACATCTGTGGATTGGTTCCGGTTCCCGGCAGGAGAACATTGGCAAGCGCATTGCCCGTCTGAGCGTTGGCATCGATTGAACCCAGCGATCCAGGGCCAGTATAAACAGAGCCATTCGGAAGAGACGGCCTGTCGGCTCCATTGCCGTTACTTTCGATCTTTGCATTTGTGCTGTAGAAGAAGCCGGTCTTGAAGGTGTGGTTTCCATGCACTTTCGAGAGGTTGTCCTGGATGGTGTACAGGTCTTCGTGGTTGCCGTATGGAGCAATATTCCAGAACGATGCATAACTTGTAGCACCATAGGGACCGAAGCCGCCCCAGGCGCCGAAGAATTCATCCTTCTGCTTGAGGGACGAGGGCCACGCGGCTGGATATGCTGCCTGCAATTCGGGAACGATGTTCGCTTTATCCCCTGCAAGCGTTGTGATGATGCGGTTCTGACCGAATCCAAAGGCGAAGTCATTGACCAGGGTGTTTGTCAGCGTCGAATCCAGCTTGGCCATCACACTTCGCGACGGCTGGCTCCACGAAGAGCCCACCGTGGGAAACGCGGATTCACCCCAGAAGGGTTGAGGATTGTTTGGCCAGGGATTATCCCACGAATCGTTGGTCCATCTGAAGGTGGCCCGGTGCTTGCTGGTGATGTCGTAGTCCCCGCGAACGTTCCACTCGCTCCAATTCAGGTGGTTCGAAGGCGATCCGAACCAATTGTTTCCGCCGACGGGAGTCGATACGGTCGGAGCCGGGTAGTAGGACGCCATGAGTAGCCCGGCAGCATCCGGGTTCGCGATCTTTTGAGGATTGCCGGGCGCCTGAGCTGAGACCGGAATTTTGGGTATCGCTCCACCGCACTGGTCAGTAGTACCTCCAAATCCACTGAAGTCACCACTGCTCTCTGCAAGGGTTGGCACGCAGGTCTCAAAAGTTGAGCCTTGTACTTCCTTGTTCCACTCCTGATTCCACCAGAAGAACAGCTTGTCCTTTATGGCCGGGCCGCTGATGTTATAGCCGTAATCGTTGCGGATCTCTTTGGCTTTGGTAGGGTTTGGAGCATTGTTCGAAAACCAATCGTTCGCGTCCAGAGCGGCATTGCGACCAGAGTAGAAAAAGCCGCCATGGAACTGGTTTTCGCCGGACCTGGTCGTGATGCTGATGATCGCGCCGGCAGCTTGACCATATTCAGGGCCATACGAGTTGCGGATCATCTTGAATTCGGCAATGGTATCCACCGAGGGATAAACAAGAATGGTGCGGCCTGAACCAACGTCGTTATTGTTCACGCCATCAACGAGGAACAGGTTGTAGTTATAAGGGTTGCCGTTGACGGAGAAATTCACGCCGCCGTCCAAGCCCTTACCTACGAAGTTTGCTCCCTGCGCCGCGCTGACGCCAGGAGACAACTGCGTCAATCCTACGAAGTTCTCCCCGTTCAGCGGTAATTCTCTCACCTGCGTGCCCGAGACAACTTCGCCTACAGCCGCCGAGGTGGTTTGCACCTGAACCGCTGTCGCCGAGACCGTTACCTTTTCACTGGCGCCGCCAACCTGAAGAACCGCATTGACAGTGGTGGTGGTCGAGGTGTGAACCGCAACACCGGTTTCGACATATTCCTTGAAGTTCCCCTGCGCCACATGAACTTCATAAGTGCCGGCCGGCAACTGGGTAACAGTAAAGTTACCTTGCCCATCCGATTTCGCTGTGGCCGTGGCGTTCGTGCCGGTGTTGATGACCGTAACGGTTGCGCCCGGAATGGCGGCGCCAGTGGGATCGGTTACCGTTCCGGTGATCGTTCCTGAAATTGCCTGGGCGTGCACGCTGAAGGGTATCGCCAGCAGCACGGCTAGAAGAACGTAGGACAGTATGCGCAGCTTAGACCGCTGCTGGCAGACTTTCCCGCCTTCCTCAAATCTGTTGCACATAAGTGCCTCCTTAAAAAGTTCACGGTCGCGCGATCCGAAGGTCAGGATTTACATCATCCCGTTGGTTCGAACCCTGATAACGTTAACAGCTTGAACTGAAACGTTTGATTACTACTCTCAACATACGACTGTCAACAAAAAACAACGATCATGCCAAGTGACGTGGCCAGGGCTTGCCACAAGCACGAATCCCAATCCAGCGCGAATTCTATCTCGAAACCTGTAAACCTGTATAGTCTTCTTATTGGGTACACGGCCTGCCTGTCCTACGCTCAGTTCCGCTATTGAAAACAAAGAGTTTAAGCCTCACGGCTTTTATCTGGGCTGGGATCGAGTCGTGTCGATGAGCAGAAAGTTTGATCCAGGCGAAGACCAGCAGCTATGGTAGGACCTGACGTAACTGCGCAGTTTCATCGGATCTCTCGGAGTGATCAAAGCTTCAGCCATCGAGCCTGTCTGTCTTCGCACCTCATGGCTTTTCGCCGTCTTGCTGCTGATTTCCGCCTCACCGTTCTTGCGGGCACAACTCTCCACCGAGGATCATCTCGCCGATCCCGGTTTTTGGCCAACCCAAGGGTCGGCTTCCCGAAGCGACTTTACAGGCCCATCAAGTTGTACGCCATGCCATTCCGCCAAGGACGCTTCTCAGCAGGCGACCCCAATGGCACGAGCAGTCTCGCATGCTGACGATGCGAAAGTATTGCGCACGCATGCCAATCTTTCGTTTTCCGTGGGTCCGTATCAGTATCTGATCCAGAGCGACGGAAAGCACAGCTTATATACCGTGACCGATGGCACACAGACCCTATCGTCGCCGCTGCTGTGGGCATTTGGCACGCCCCGAGTTGGCCAGTCCTATCTTTTCAAGAAGGAAGATGGGCACTTTTATGAGGCGCGTGTTACCTACTTTGAGACACTGAACAATCTCGGCTTCACTCCTACACGCGACCTCCAGTCTCCCAAAGATGTCGAGGAAGCTATGGATCGACCCGTCGGGTCCGCAGAGGTCAGCCGATGCTTCGGGTGCCACACGACCGCCTCCACCATTGGCGACAAATTCGACGAAGAGAATCTCATTCTTGGAGTTACTTGTGAAGCGTGCCACGGACCAGGAGCCAAGCATGTCGCCGCGATGAAGGACTTCATGAAGGGAAATCTCGATGCAACAAATCGGGGAGATATCTTCAACTCTGCTCATCTCGATCCCACCGATTCGGTTGAGTTCTGTGGCGCATGCCACGGCACCTGGTGGGATGTCAAAAACTCCGGGGCCAAAGGAGTGGCCACCACCCGCTCGGCGCCCTACCGGCTGGTCATGAGCAAGTGCTGGGGCAAAGGTGACGCGCGGCTTACGTGTATTGCCTGCCACGACCCTCACGAGCAACTGCAGACGGATTCCGCAGCGTACGATCATGCCTGTCTCAAGTGTCACGTAAACTCGCCTGGCCAAAAGCCAACGGCGAGTCATCCGGGAGCAGCGTGCGCGGTCGCAACCAAGGATTGCACCTCCTGCCATATGCCAAAGGTTTATGTCCCGGAGATGCACAGCAACTTCACCGATCATCGCATCCGCATTGCGCGGGCAGGGGAACCATTTCCGGAATAGTCCATCATCCCGACTCACTTTGGACTATTTCCACTTGCCTGTTCCTTCGACAATCGTGACGTATCGATCAATCGGGAGGTCAGTAAATCGGTCGACGGCACCACCTGGCTGCGGCCAGCGGACCTCCAGCCAATCAAGCCTTGTGCGTTGTCCAAGACCCAGAACCATGCGCGGGTCGTGAGAGGACAGAAAGCTGCCCCCTCCGACCTTCATCCGACTGCGATTGAGATCGGCCGCTTGGTAGGTGACACGCGCGCCGATCGCATCAGGATTCGACTTCTGCCCGACTAAATGCAGGCCGACCCAGTGGTTCCCTTTCGCGGCATTGTTCTTGAGCACCACCGGAGCCCCGTCGTTCACACTGATGAGGACGTCGATCGCCCCATCGTTATTGAAGTCTCCGATTGCCAGACCGCGCGCCGCAAAGTTCTTCGAGAACACAGGACCGCTCTGCTGACTTACGTCGCGGAATATTCGCCCATCGTTGTGGAACAGCAGCAGCGGCTCGCGGTATGTAACCTTGTTTGATATCTGATCCACAAGGTCATCCGGAAATCCGTTGGACAGGATCAGGTCGACATTGCCGTCGTTGTCATAGTCGAAAAACTTCAGGCCCCATCCGCTCATCCAGCGCGTCGCCATGCCGATTCCCTGTTGCATCGCTACATCATCGAAGGTGCCGTCATGATTGTTTCGGTAGAGCGAGAAGATTTCCTCATCGATGTTCGCGACAAACAAATCCATCCAGCCGTCGTTGTTGAAGTCCGCCGAGTCCACCCCCATTCCTGAGCGGGCTCTCCCTTCAGCACTGTAGGCCACCCCGGCGGCAAAGCCGCTTTCCTCGAAGCGCTTTCCTTCCTGGTTCATAAAGAGGAAATTCGCTACCGTATCGTTCGCGACGAACAGATCCATCCGGCCGTCATTGTTGAGGTCAGTTGCCACCACCCCCCACGCCTTGCCGAGGTGCTCGGCGATCCCCGACTCCCGGCTGACATCCGTGAAGGTGCCGTCGCCGTTGTTATGGAAGAGCCAGCTCGGACGGGGCTTGAAGATGCGAGGGATGCAATAGTGGTGAACACCGTCCTTATCGGTGCCGCAGCCGAGCGCGGCGTCGAATTCGGCGAACTGGCAGACAAACAGGTCGAGCCGTCCGTCGTTGTCGTAGTCGAACCAGACGGCGCTGGAGCTCCACCCCCGGGCAGCTACGCCTGCTTTGTCAGTCACGTCGGTGAAGGTGCCGTCGCCGTTGTTACGGTAGAGGATGTTGCGACCGAACTGAGTGACATATAAATCCGGGAGGCCGTCGCCGTTGTAATCGCCGACTGCCACCCCCATGCCGTATCCGTTGCCCGGGACTCCGGCCTTCTGGGTTACGTCGGTGAAGGTGCCGTCCCGGTTATTACGGTAGAGGGCGTTGCGGAGCGGTTTGGGCGGAGTGTAGAAGTCGGACTTGCCGCTGTTGACCAGGTAGATGTCCATCCAGCCGTCGTTGTCGTAGTCGAGGAAGGCGCAACCGGCGCCGCTGGTTTCCGGAAGATGCTTCTGGGGCGACTTGCCCGCGGTATGGACCCAGGTGATGCCGCTAACCGACGGGGGAATCTCCTCGAAGGCGGGCAGAGTTGTCGCGGCGAAGGAGGAAAGACCATTCAGGGGCAGCATCACCGGCAGGATGCCCTGCAAAAAACGCCTCCGGGAGACGAGGGGTGACCGGGGGCGTGACATATTGCGCGGTGACTGCCGTGACATCTTCCAAACGATACCAAACCGAGGAGCGCCGAATAAGGTTCTTCGCGACCGGGGTCTTGCCTACCCCCCCTCCCCCTGTTGCTCGAAACCGTTTGATTCTAAAGGAACTGGCTGTAACCGTTTCATTCTAAAGGACAAAGCTGTTACCGATTCATTCGAAACGACTTACGACGTAAAAAGCCGGCTTTCCCGAAAGAGCGACTGTAACCGTTTCATTCTAAATAATAAAGCTGTTATCGATTCATTCGAAACGACTTACGACGCAAAACACGCGACCAAATGAGAGGCCCGGCTGTCATCAGCCGGGCCTTTTCTACCTCTTATTTCTATTTTAGCTGGTTTGGGGAAATTGTCGGCCACCTGTCTGCGGTTCTATCGGGCACTTTCCCTGGATGCCTCGCGGATGAGACATTTTCAATATGTTCCGCCGACATCTTCGCCGACTGGCCATGGGTTGTTACGTGGTGTGGTTCATAGTGTGCGGGGGTGATCGAGTCGGGTTCGGGCAGGCACCGGCGGGTGGCGATACATTTCAGGCGGTCGCCGAGGCTGCCGCGAACGCGCGTGAGGCAGGCAAAGCCGACGAGGCTATTCGCGATTATGCGCGTGCCGTTTCGCTCCGTCCTGACTGGGCGGAGGGCTGGTGGTATCTGGGAACGATCGAATACGACCGCGATCGCTACGCCGCGGCGATTCCCGCGCTGCGGAAGCTGGTCGCGATCGCACCCAACCTCGGCTCCGCGTGGGCGTTTCTCGGGCTTTCAGAGTTTGAAACGCGCGATTACGACAGCTCACTCGCCGATCTTGAAAAAGCCCACTCGATCGGCGTTGCCGACGACCAGGAACTGGCCCGCGTTTCCGGCTATCACCTCGCGCTGCTGCTAAATCGTCAGGGCAAATTCGAGCGCGCGGCCTCGCTGCTGCTCTCGCTTTCCGGTCAGAGCGAACTTCCTCCGCAAGTAAAGTCCGCGCTGGGAATGGCGCTGCTGCGCATTCCGTTATTGCCCGACCAGGTCGACCCTTCGCAGGAGGCGTTTCTGCAAAGTGCGG
Organism: uncultured Acidobacteriaceae bacterium; assembly: GCA_963725225.1. GTDB lineage: Bacteria > Acidobacteriota > Terriglobia > Terriglobales > Acidobacteriaceae > Silvibacterium. Next base: position 86,615 of record CAVRXY010000036.1, on the reverse strand, counting down.
GCGAAGCGACGGCGAGGGCGGCGAGGAATCCCGGTCAGGCGGTAGATGTGCTGGGGAAGCTCATGAAAGAGCACCCGCAGGCTCCTTATCTGCACTACGCTTACGGGCTGGCGCTGGCGACTGAGGGCCAAACGGAAGAGGCTTTGGCGGCACAGCAGCGGGAAGCCGAAATTTCCCCCCAGAGCCTGCTGCCGCGTATTCAGATCACAACGCTTCAGCTTGTGCTTCACCAGTTCCCGGCGGCTCTGCGGTCCGCCCAGCAGTCGGTCGCACTTGCACCCGATTCTTCCGCAGCACATGAGCTGCTGGCGAAGGCGCTGGAGGCAAACGGCAAACACCAGCAGGCGGCGGATGAGACCAGGAAAGCGGCGACCCTCTTTCCCGAAAAGGCGCGCGTCGACGAGCAGACTGCAAGGTTGTATGGGATTCCTTCGGGCGCGGCTCCTTCCAGCGGGGCGGCGGGCAACGCAAAGTCCGGCGATGCAAATCCTGCCGAGTGGCAACAGGCGATGAGTGACTATGCATCGCGGCGCTATCCCGAGGCTATCGGTGTCCTGAAGAAGTGGGTGGAAGAGAAGCCCGGCGATGGCACGGCCTGGGCCGTGATGGGCCTGGCGGAATTTGAACTCCACGACTACGACAATGCCTTGATCCACCTCGAACGCGGCCAGCAACTGGGAGTGGGGGCCAGTGCGCAGGCTATTGAGCTGGCCAAGTACCGCCTGGGGAGCTTGCTGATTCGCAAGGGCCAGTTTGAAATGGCCACGGAGCTTTTAGGGCCGCTGGCGGGACAGCCACCGCTGGCGAACGAAATCCAGTTTGCGCTGGGATTAGCGCTGCTGCGCATCGCGTCGCTGCCGGAGGACGTAGATTCGGGCCGCCATGCCCTGGTCGAGCAGGCGGGAGACGGGGCGCAGCTTCTGCTGGCGAGCAGATACGACCAGGCTTTTCCCAAATTACAGAAGCTGATTGCGGAGTATCGGACCACTCCATTTCTGCATTACGCCTATGGAACGGCGCTCGATTCGCTTTCGCAGTACGACGAGGCGAAGGCCCAGATGCGCGCGGAGATACGGATTTCGCCACAGAGCGCTTTGCCCTGGACACGGCTGGCTTCGATTGCATTGCGGCAGCGCCTGCCGGACGAAGCACTGCCCGCGGCGCAAAATGCGGTGCGGCTGGCGCCCGATTCAGCCGATGCCCACTATGTGCTGGGCCGGGCACTGGCCGATTCAGGCGAGACAGCGAAGGCGATTCCGGAGCTGGAACGGGCGAACCAACTGAGTCCCGATAGCCCGGAGATCCACTTTGCCCTGGCCAAGGCTTACGCCAAGGCGAATCAACCGGAAAAGGCCAGCGAGGAGCGGGCGGCCTTTGCGCGGCTGAACGCTCTGGCAGAGCAGCAGCGGGCACAACGCGGAGATCAGTCGTATCAGGGCGCTCACGACGCGGCGAATCCTTCAATATTGGGGACGGCAACACAGGGAACGGCAACGAGTTCGACCGGCGCGGTACCGCCTCAGTAGGAGTGCGGCAGTGGGTCCCATCGTATTTAGTGCCTTCAGAATCGAGAGGGCAGTTCTCCGATGTGAGGACCTTTCGGCCAAGTGATCGGCGTTCATTCTCGATACGGCGCTACATCGGAGTTACCGCCCCGTGCGCTGACCGTGGGTTAGGCTGTGAGTTCAGCAGGAACCACAGTTCCGAGCCACAAGCGGAAAGGAACCGGTCATGAGGGAGAAGTTACGATTTCTGGGTTTGGATGTCCATGCCGAAACAATTGCTATGGCAATTGCGGAGCCGGATGGAGAGGTGCGAAGCCTTGGAACGATTCTCAATCGTGCGGAATCGATACGTAAGCTGGTCAAGAAGCTGGGACCGGTGGGGCAGTTGCGCGCCTGTTATGAGGCTGGCCCGACGGGTTACGTACTCTACTGGCAGTTAGCGGAGTTGGGCGTAAAGTGCGAGGTGATCGCGCCGACGTTGGTACCGGTGAAGGCCGGCGATAGGGTGAAGACGGACCGACGGGATGCGGAGAAGCTGGCACGTAGTTATCGATCCGGCGATCTCACCGCAGTGTGGGTTCCGGACGAGGGCTCGGAGGCGCTACGGGATCTGGTACGAGCACGCGAGGCTGCCAAACAGGATCAGTTGCGGAGCGCGTCACCGGCTGAGCAAATTTTTGCTGCGCTCGGGTCAACGTCCCGGCCCGGGCGTGAAGGCGTGGAGCAGACATACATGGCCTGGATCCGGCAGATTCGCTTTGCTCAGATGGCTCAGGAATCGACGCGGCTGGATTACCTTCACGAAGTCGAGCACATGGGTGAGCGCGTGGTGCGGCTTGAGCAAGCCATCGCGGAGGCTGCCCAGCTAACGTCGCCCGAGTTACAGGAAGTAATCAGGGGCCTACAGGCATTGCGCGGTATCGCGCATATCTCGGCGGTAACGATTGCAGTAGAGTTGGGCCAGTTCTCTCGCTTTGAAGGTGCTCGGCAGCTAATGGGCTACAGCGGCGCAGTGCCCAGTGAGGATTCCAGCGGTGAGCGAACTCAACGCGGGAGCATCACCAAAACCGGCAACGCGCATCTGAGACGAATCGCCGTTGAAGCGGCCTGGAGTTACCGGCTCCGGCCAGGCGTCGGACCTGCGTTGCGCAAGCGACAGCAGGGCGTTCCGGAGGAGATCGGAGATTACTGGAAGGCCCAACACCGGCTGCACAAGCGCTACTGCAGACTGGCGGCGACACGCAAGGACCAGAGAAAGATCATCACTGCGTTGGGGCGCGAACTGTTGGGCTTCATCAGGTCGATGGGGATCAAGGCGGAAACGGCAGCCAAACAGAGGATAGCGCGGCCTGACGAAAAGCAAAAACGATCCGAAGAATGAAAAAACCAAAACCACCCAACCAATGAACAACGCCACCAAATTCGAGGACAGAGCCAGCAGCAGCCCAAGCACGCACGAAGGAGAAACCTCGAAATCTCTATACGACAGGCTCAGCCGGACTCGCGACACTAGTCAGAGGCAGCTTCCCGACGGATCAAGATTATGCGGTTTCGACCCGCGAATATCAGACTGATCAATCGTCGCTCAAACCTGCCCCGACTGCTGCTGGCCCTCTCCTTGAAAAACAACAAAAGCAACTGCAACGACCAAAACAACCCCACAGATTCGCAGGAGTTGACGGGGTCACTCCATATCAGAGATTTGGCGTCAACCGAGAATCACCCCTGACGAGAAGCGCGCCTCTGAGGACTGAGTTTGGAGATAATCCGGTAGCTTCCGTCATAAGATTATTCATGGCAGACAAACGGACCGAGATCATGGATGCAGCCGAGCCCGGATCGGTCCGCAGGCTACAGCGGCTTCAGTTTTCGTGAACTTGCTTCGGCTGTAGGCGTCAAGAGTTCGAGTATCCATTACTACTTTCCCGCCAAGGAAGATCTCGGAGTCGCGGTTGCTCGACGCTATGCGGATCGATTCTTCGAGGATTTGGAACAAGGGTCTGGTGAGCGAGCCAAAAGGCTCGCTGTAACCTTGGATATGGCAATCCACAGTGACGGAAGGATGTGTCTCTGTGGAGCTTTAGGCGCAGCGTCTGCTTCGCTGCCTGCTCCGGTTGCTCTTGAGGCCACGACCTTCTTTAAGCGCGCTCTTGAATTCCTTCTCGACAGATAGAAACCTGCTTCCGCCTCGCGCAAGGACCGTGAGTGGGCTTTTCAAGTCCTTGCACTTCTTGAGGGCGGAATGATGCTGGCTCTTGCTCTTGGAGATTCCGACTCCTTCCGTTGTGTGGTGAAATCCCTCCCCCAAAAAACAGTTTCTGCACCACTTAAATCTCCAAAGAAACGGTCCTGATTCGAATAGCCAGCTCTCTGGGAATGAGAACAATAGCCATCGACAGGTAGTAGCGATTCAGGTAATCTATAATTCTATCTATCGATAGATAGAGGGAGCGCAAATGCGATTAAGGAAAAGGTAGCAGTCATTACTGGAGCAGGTTCTGGTATCGGCAAGGAGACGGTAAGCGGCTTTACGGCGAGGGAGCTTCGGTCGTTCTTAACGGCAGGGACCAGGTAAAACTTGCGGAGGCCGCGAAGAGATTGGAGCCGACCAAAGTCGAGTGCTGGTTTTCGCGGGAGACATCGCAAAGCCGGCGGTTGGTGCTGCACTGGTGGAAGCAGCCGAGCAGCAGTTCGGCGGAGTCGACATCCTCATCACAACGCCGGTGTTTTTCGCCCTAAGCCCTTCTCCGAAATCACAGAGGAAGAATATGACTGGTTCCTTGACATCATTCTCAAGGGGAAGTTCTTTGCGGCGCAGGCGGCGGCGAAGGCTATGAAGAAGCGTGGTGGCGGGGCCATCGTGAACACCGGCTCTCTCTGGGCGCTGCAAGCGATCGGCGCAACGCCATCCAGTGCGTACTCAGCGGCAAATGCAGGCGTACATGCGCTCCCCATAACCTGGCGCTGGAGCTTGCTCCAGACAAGATTCGCGTGAATGCCGTCGCCCCTGCGGTCGTCGAGACCCCTGTTTACTCAACATTTCTCGATGCGGAGCAGGTTTCACACGTCCTGCCGACCTTCAATGCGTTTTATCCCATCGGGCGTAACGGTCAACCTCAGGACGTCGCCGAAGCGATTCTGTTCCTTGCTTCAGAGCAAGCATCCTGGATCACGGGTACAGTACTGCCCGTTGACGGTGGCGTGATGGCTGGCCGGAACTAACAAGCCAGCACCGCGTCATCTTTTGGAGGACAATAGGAAGATGTCTCGCCTACTGCTGGTAGCAGTCCTTGCTGCCAGCGCAACCTTGCCGATCTTGGCGTGAAGGCCCACGCTATCGTTAGGACTCGGATCAGTGCCGAGAAGGTCAGCTGTCGTTTACTTACCCGTTAGCAATCTCAAATCTCAACTGGCGATATCAGGGCTTAGCACTTATTGAACTGCAGCGATCGTTGCATCTTCTTGACGCAAATCACCTGTCTGTAAAAACCGGCTTGTCGGACACGCGCCGTGCGCGACGCTGGATCAAACCGGCCCCACCGCCTGCCGGTCAGCCCTTCATCTGTTCCTGGATGTGCTTGGCGAGCTTCTCGATCTGGTGGGCCTCTTTGATAAGCGGCAGGGGAAGCGTTGAGGCCAGGTTGGTCTGCTCCACGTGGTCTTTGAAATCAGACGCCATCTGAAACAGCTTGTCCGTATCCGCCTTGATTTGCGACCATCCCAGCGGAGTGATCTTCGACTTCTGCTCACCTGCCTCGACTCCTGCCCTGTCCAGTCCGGCAGGGGCGTTCTGATTCTGAGGAGCATTAGGCGACGGCAAGGGTTGTGGATGCTGGGCGGCGAAAGCTGAACGTCTGGCGATAGCTCCAGCCGCAAGCCCCGCAATCGCTGCGAGCAAGCGTCGGCGTGTCTCGGGCATAGAACCTCCTGGAATTTCTCAACCGCCATCCGCGGCCTAATGGTACATTCGGCTGCGGATGGTTGCCCAGAGAGTTTTCAGGCAGCGCTCGGGCAGTAACCGTCAAAATCACCGACGCGAATTTGACAACTATTGGACGGGGATTTAACGACAGGCGTTCATGTGAATCGCTAGTGTCCTTGTCTGTAAGGAGAAAACACCATGCGATTCATGCTCCGTTCTCTGGTTCTCACCTCAGCCGCCTTGCTTGCCACTTCGGCCTTCGCGGCCTCAAAAGCAGTGGTGAACGTCCCCTTCAACTTTGAAGCCCATGGCCAGGCATTTCCGGCAGGGCAATATTCCGTCAGCCTGGACAAGAATGCCAACGTGCTGACGCTAAGCAGTCTGGCCAACACCAGCCAGACTCTCAATTGGGTTGCTTCTCCGGCGGACAAGACGGACACCTCGCCAGCCCTTCAGATCAAATTTGATGATGCGGGTTATACCCACGAGCTGCGTTCGATCCAGCTCGGGTCGCGCATCACTCCGGTACTGGACGCCCCGGCAAAGAACCACGATGCGGGCAGCTCTGTGGTTGCGGCTGGCGGTCAGTAAGCAACACTCGTCACGAAGCCCGCGCCGGACGCTCCAGCGCGGGCTCTTTTTTTGCCTTATTGGCGGACGGCGGGCGTCAGATATTCCGGCCCAACCGGATCTGTAACTGACTCGCGCACAATTGCGTCGATCTCGCGCATCGCGTCTTCATCCAGGCGCCAGTCCAGAATTCCTTCCACGGCTTTGAGCTGATCGGGACGCTTCGCGCCCCAGAGCGCGGCACTCACACCGGGCCGGTCGAGCACCCAGCGCACAGCGAGTTCCAGCACCGTCTTGCCGTAGTGCGAGCGCGCAAACCTGTCGAGACGAGCTACGGCGTCGAGATACTGCGCGAATCGTGGCGGCTGGAACTTCGGATCGACGCGGCGGATGTCTCCCTCGGAGAATTGAGTGTCTTTGGTGAGCCGGCCCGCCAGGAGACTGCGGCATAAAGAGCTGTAGGTGAGGACGGCGATCGAGTGTTTGCGGCAGTAGGGCAGGACGTCGTCGTCGATGGCGCGCTCGAAGAGGTTGTACGGCGGCTGATTCGCGTGCAAAGGCGCGATGTGACGGAAGGCGTCCATCTGAGCGGGAGAGAAATTGCTTACGCCGATGGCGCGGATCTTTCCCTGCTCGTAGAGAGCGAGCAGGACCTCGGCGGCGCGCTCGATGGGGAGGGTGGTGTCGGGCCAGTGGATCTGGTAGAGGTCGATGTAGTCGGTGCCCAGGCGGCGGAGAGAGTCTTCGAACTCCTGGTGGAGGCGGGCCGGGGTTGAATTGGCGAAGACGCCGGCGGCGTTCCATTCGAGGCCGGCTTTGGTGGCGATGTAAAATTTCTCGCGTGATCCGTGCTGGCGCATGGCTTTGCCGATGATCTCCTCGGCGCGGCCATGGCCGTAGATGGGGGCGGTGTCGATGAGGTTGATTCCGTGATCGAAGATGGCGAGGCAAGTATCGATAGCGTCCTTGTCGCTGACTTCGCCCCACTCCGAGCCTCCGATCGCCCAGGTGCCGAGACCAATGCGGGACACTTGTGCGACATTGAGTGTGAAGCATTCCATGCCAGCCAGCATACAAGGGGACTCAAGTCAGATGATTTCGAGAAGACAATTTGTGACGGGCGGAGCGATGACGGCGGCCGCGCTGATGGGATCGAAGGATGTGTTTGCGATTGGACCCGAGCCGGCAATCGGGCTGCAGCTTTACAGCGTGCGCAAGCTGCTCGAGAAGGATTACGTAGGCACGTTGCAGATGGTGTCTCAGATTGGTTATCGCAATGTGGAGGCTGCGGGATTCTACAACCACACCGCCGCGGAGGTGAAGCACGCGATGGGGGTGGCCCAGCTGAATTGCTTCAGCGCTCATTATTCCCTGGCAGACCTGCTGAAGGATGTTGAGGGCACGATCACTTTTGCCAAGGAAATAGGGCTTCACTGGGTGATCTGCTCGTCGCCGTCGGTTGCCGACCCGTCGCGCTTTGCGAATGCTCCCGGCGGTGCGTGGCAGGCGATGCATAGCTCAATGACCGCCGACGACTGGAAGTGGAACGCGGAGCAGTTCAACCGGATCGGCCACAAAATGAAATCGCGGGGGCTGCAGTTCGGCTACCACAACCACACGATGGAGTTTCGCGACCTGGGTGGCGGGTTGAACGGATATCAGATCATTCTCAAGGAGACCGATCCAAGGGTGGTGACGCTGGAGATGGATTGCGGATGGGTGGCGGCGGCGGGCGGGAATCCTGCGGAGATACTGCTGGCACATCCGAAGCGCTTTTCGCTGCTGCACATCAAGGATTTCAAGGCGGCAGAGGCGGGACAGGAGCCGGGTCAACGGGTGTCGACGGAACTGGGGAAAGGCGTTGTCGACTTCAAACCGATCTTCGCGGCGGCTGAAAAGATCGGGATTCGCTATGCGATCGTCGAGCAGGAGGAGTTTGATATTCCCGCTGCCGATGCACTGAAGATCGATTACCAGTTCATGCAGGCAGCGGGATTACGATTACACTAGCCGCGGTTAGATGTGGCAGCTGACTGCGCCGCGCTTTTCGAGGTATTTCTGGTGATAGTCCTCGGCGCGCCAGAAGGTCTCCGCAGGAACGACCTGGGTGACGATCGGCTTCGAGAAGCGCTTCTCGGCCGTGAGCCGAGCAATGGTCTGTTTCGCAGCGGCTTCCTGCTCGGGCGAGTGATAGAAGACGACGCTGCGGTACTGCTTGCCCCAGTCCGGACCCTGGCGGTTGAGCTGCGTCGGATCGTGCAACTCGAAAAACAGGTCGAGCAGCTGCTCGTAGCTTACCTTCGCCGGATCGTAGTCGAGCTCGACGACCTCCGCGTGACCGGTCGCATCCGTGCAAACCTCTCTGTAGGTCGGGTTATCGAGCGCGCCGCCTTCGTATCCCACAGCCGTCGCTGTTACGCCCGGGACTTGCGCAAATCTCGCCTCAACACCCCAAAAACATCCTGCTCCAAATGTCGCTTTGGCCATTGCCAAAACCTCCTTACTTGACGCTAAATCTAACCATTAGATGTGCTGAGTGGCCTGTTCGATCCTTCAACGTGGGCGGGAAGGCCGCGCTAGTGCGGGCGGGACGGCGGCCACCCCTGGCCGGTGTCGACTTGCGGCCCGAGGCTTCTTTGGACCGGGAATTGATGGAAGGCGCCGTTTCGCGCTTCGGCTTGCGGAACGCAGCGTCAGCCGGCTTAGCCCTCGTCGCCCGCCTGAGCTTTTCCACTTCCTCCGCCGTCAGTTCGCGCACCTTGCCCGGCTCGACATCCAGGACCAGCGGCCCATAGCCGACGCGGCGGATCTTCTCCGCGTGGTGGCCGATCTCCTCGAACATCTTGCGAATCTCGCGGTTGCGGCCCTCGATCAGTACCAGCTCATACCAGGGATTCTCGCCCTCGCGCACCAGCCGGACCTTCGCCGGGGCAGTCATCACCCGGCCTTCGTGCGATCCGGGCTTGCCGCGTTCGATCATCATCCCGCCGCGGAGCTGGTCGAGATCGGACTCCTTCGGTCGTGCCGCTGACCTTGACCAGATAGGTCTTCTCGACCCTGGCGGCTGCGCGGGTCAGAGCATTGGCCAGTTCGCCGTCGTTGGTCATCAGCAGCAGACCTTCGCTGGCGTAATCGAGGCGTCCGACGGGAAAGACGCGCTCCCCGCCGCGGATCAGCTCCATGACCGTAGGGCGTCCCTCCGGGTCGCTCACGGTGGTTACGTAGCCCTTCGGCTTATTGACGACGTAGTAGCGCGGCCGCTCCGGACCCTGCAGCAGCTTGCCGTCGACGCGGATGTGATCGCGGGATGCGTCGGCCTTCGTGCCCAGTTCAGTTACGATTTTTCCGTTGACCTGCACCCGGCCGGCGAGAATGAGCTCCTCGGCTTTGCGCCGCGAGCAGACTCCGGCAGCGGCGATGATCTTTTGCAGCCGGTCCTAATGCGCCCTGGGGCGACTGCCCCCGATCCTCGCGCCATTAGTCCCCTTCGCCGGGCTGGCCCACGGAAGCGGTCGCTTCGCCGGCATCGACCATGTGGGTCGGCTTCACTTCGGGCTCTACTTCGATGCCGGGAAGATCTGCCATGGTCCTGGCCGTGCTCCTCGCTGACGCCCACGGATGCGACTGCGGCGGCCCTGGTCTCGTCCTCGTCGGGATCGGGATTCGGCCTCCGCAGCATTTCCTGCTCCTCGTCCACGCCTGTCGTCCCCTTGCTCAAGGGGCAGTTGCTCGGCAGGTGCGCCGATCTCGTCGCTGTCTCAGCAAGTTCCCCGGCCATCTTCTCGAACTCTTCGATGGAGGGCAGCTCGTTCAGGTCTTTCAGGCCGAAGCGGAGGAGGAATTCCTTGGTGGTTTTGTAGAGGATGGGCCGGCCGATCACCTGCTTGCGGCCGGCTGTGGTGATGAGCTTGCGGCTGATCAGCGAGCCGAGGACGCCGCTCGAATCGACGCCGCGAATCTCGCCCACCTCGGGCGCAGTGACCGGCTGCTTGTAGGCGATGACCGCCAGGGTTTCGAGGGCCTGCAGAGACAGCTTCATCGGCGGCTTGAGGCTCTTGACGAAAGCGCGGACCGCGTCGTGATACTCCGGCCTTGGTGGCCACGCGATAGCCGCCGGCGATCTCGCGGATTTCCATGCCACGATCGCCTCGGCGTATTCGGCGATCAGCTCGTTCGACGATGCGGCGAATCTCATCGCGCACCTCGCGTTCGCGCTGCCGCGCAACCTGTTTGGGGTCTTCGCCAGCCTCTTCTGCCTGTTCAGCGGCGTTTTCCGCGGCGATGGCGAAGGAGACAGTCAGCGGGGGTTCCCATCCCAAGCTGGTGTCAGCGCCGACCGACATTGCCGCAGGCCGCTTCCACGGCCTGCTCGGCCAGGCGGACGCGACGCTCCTCAAGCGCCTCGGCCTGGAACAGGGCGGCAAGCTGGGCCAGGGTGACCGGCTCTTCGGCCGCGTAGATAACAGCTTCGATCTTGGCTTTAAGACTCATGTATTCGTCCAGAATTAGGCGCCGCGCAAAAGGAAAACGGCGCTTCTCAGATAGTACAGAAGCGCCGCTGATCCGTCAGGGTGCAGGATAAGCCTGGAATTCTAAACGAACTGGCGGAGGGCCCAGAAGAGTCCGGCCGCGAGCAGCGCGGCGGCGGGAAGCGTGAAGACCCAGGCCAGGGCGATGTTGCGGATGGTGGATAATTGCAGGCCGCTGCCGTTGGCGAGCATGGTTCCAGCGACACCCGAAGAGAGGACGTGGGTGGTGGAAACCGGCAGGTGATACTGGTCCGCGGCGATGATCGTGACGGCGGCGACGATCTCCGCCGACGCGCCCTGGGCATAGGTCAGGTGGTCCTTGCCGATCTTTTCGCCGACGGTGACGACGATCCGCTTCCAGCCGACCATGGTGCCGAGGCCGAGCGCCAGAGCCACCGCAACCTTGACCCACGAGGGAATGAACTTGGTTGACAGATCCAGGTGCTTCTTGTAGTTGGCCAGAACCGCGCTCTCAGCCGAGGTAAAGTTCGGCTTGCCGGACTTGGCCATCAGGCGGAGCGCTTCGTCTGTCAACGTACATGTCGTTGCGAACGTTCTGCTGCTGATTGGCCGGAATGCCTGCGAGTGTTTTGTACTCCGTCACTTCGTCACGAATCTCGACGATCATCTGGCGTGCCGACAGCATGGTGTTGGCGTTGAATTGCTTGGTGCGTATGTAGTCGGTCAGGTCGCTGCGCGCGTCGCCGATGACCGCATTCGGGCGAGACGTAGCCGGAGAGCACTTCGCCGCCTGTTGGAGACGGCCGCAAAATCCTGAACCTGGTTGTAGCCGACCGCGTGATTCAGGGCGTAGGCGGTGGGAACGGTGCCGATCAGGATGAGCATGATCAGGCCCATGCCCTTCTGGCCGTCGTTCGATCCGTGGCCAAAGCTGACGCCGGTGCAGGTGAGGATCAGCAGAGCGCGAATCCAGAACGGCGGCGGCGCATCGCCTTTGGGCGACTGGTAGAGCTCCGGCTTCTTGACCAGCACTTCGAGCAGGAGCAGTAGAAGCGCCGCAAAGACAAAACCGACGAGCGGCGAAAACAGCAGCGCCTTGAAGACGCCCGCCGCCTGGCCCCAGTCGACGCCGCTGGTGCCGAGTCTTGGGGTTCATGAGCTGGTTCGCTATGCCGACCCCGATGATCGAGCCGATCAGGGTGTGGGAGCTGGACGCCGGCAGGCCGAACCACCAGGTGCTGAGGTTCCAGATAATGGCCGCGATCAGCAGAGCGAAGACCATGGCGAAGCCCGCGCCCTTGCCCACCTGCAGAACCAGTTCCACCGGCAGCAGCGAAAGTGATCGTGAAAGCAACCGCGCCGGACGAGGTAAGCACGCCGATCAGGTTCCACATGCCCGACCAGACGACGGCGACGTGCGGCTCCAGGGTGTGGGTATAGATGACCGTGGCGACGGCGTTGGCGGTGTCGTGGAAGCCGTTGACGAACTCGAATCCGAGGGCGATGAGCAGCGCGATTCCCAGCAGGATATAGGGCCAGACGGAGGCGAGGTGGGTTCTAGCGAGATCCTGGCTCAACTGGTGCGCCGAGTAGATCGCGCCCGCGACCAATGCCAGCCCGAAGATGGCCATGCCGATCTTGCCGGGAGATTTGTTCAGCTTGTCATGAACCGCAGACTGACTACCGAGGGGACTGGGGGGAACGGCTACGCTTGTTGCTTCATCCATGGAACCGGCTCCTGAAATCGCCTAGTGGATTCGTTCCAGAAAGCTAACAGGCGGAGTTGAGCCGAAGCATGAATTTCGAGCCAAAATTTATGAATATCTGATGAATACGCGATGAACGGACTTACGTTTCCTCATGACCAGTCGTCGCGAATCTGGCTCATGCGCTCGTTCAGGACTTGCTCGAATTGCTGGTGTTTCTTCACGAAGATTTCGCTGAAGCTTCGGTCCTGGCGGAGCAGGATCGCCTGTAGGCGGACGAGTTCGAGCAGAGCGAGAAACATGGCGATGAGGGAGTTGCGCGAGCGGGTGTTGGCCAGCAGCTTACTGAGGGCGACGGGTTTGTCTTCCATCACCAGGCGGCGGCGGATGAAGTCGATCATCTGGCCGACGGTCGCTCCGTCCTCCTCGAGGTCCAGCACAGGACGATTCTTGGCGCGCTCCAGGATCTGCTGGAAGACGCGGACCAGGTCCATGGTGTCGGCGGCGATCTCCGGCTCGGTGCCCTCGGCGTCACGGAATTCGCGGATGCCGGGATTGGTCCAGGTCGCTTCCTCGATCTGCTGTTTCGCGTGCAGCATCTGGGCGGCGTTCCTGAAGCGCTCGTGCTCGAGGAGACGCTCGACCAGCTCGCGGCGGGGATCCTCGGCTTCGCCCTCGGCAGCTTCGGCGGGCGAGCGCGGCAGCAGCATCTTGCTCTTGATGTGGATCAGCAGCGCGGAGGTGTAGATGAAGTCGCCGGCGACATCGACGTCGGACTCCTTGAGGTGCTCGACGTAGGCGAGGAACTGCGCGGTGATCTTCGCGATGGGGATGTCGTAGATGTCGATGTCCTGCTTGCGGATGAGGTCGAGCAGCAGATCGAGCGGGCCGTTGTAGACGTTGCCGACCATGACCGAGAAGGGAAAGGCCGAGTCCTCGGCTTTCTTGCTGCGCTTCGGCGAGGGGCGGCGGCGGACGGCTCGGGGGCAGGGGCTATGGCGAATCCTGAACCTGCGGCGTCCGGAATTTGCGGGTCTGGAACTTGCGAAGCTGGAGTTTGCGACAGTCGGGGCCTGCGAAGCTGGGACTTGCGGATCTGGCGCGGACGATGCAGGTTCGGGCGCGGTGTTTTGTTCTTCGGTCATTGCGGTCACTCGCCCAACCCCATGGCAGCGCGGACTTCGCGCATGGTCTGCTCGGCGCGGGCAGTGGCGCGGCGTTTGCCTTCTTCGAGGATGTCCGTGACCAGGCCGGGGTTGCTCTCGTATTTGCTGCGGCGTTCCTGAATCGGGGCCAGCTCGGCGACGATGGCGTCGGCGACCCAGCTCTTGCACTCGATGCAGCCGATGCCGGCGGTGGTGCAGCCTTCGCGGACTTTCTGCTGTGTCTCCGCGCTGGAAAAAATTTTGTGCAGGTCGAAGACGGGACAGACCTCGGGATTGCCGGGATCGGTGCGGCGGATGCTGGCCGGGTCGGTGACCATGGGCTTGAGTTTTTGCCGAACTCACCGGCTCGGGATCGGTGAGCAGGATGGTGTTGCCGTAGCTCTTCGACATCTTGCGGCCATCGGTGCCGGGGAGCTTGGGCGATGGCGTGAGGAGGACCTGGGGTTCGGGAAGGACTGGCGCTTCGTGATCCTCAGAGCTGCGCTTGATTGCCTAGCTTTGGCCATAGAACTGATTGAAGCGCCGGGCGACTTCGCGGGTGAGCTCCACGTGGGCCACCTGGTCCTGGCCCGACGGGAACGAAATCCGCCTGGTAGATCAGAATGTCCGCGGACTGAAGCAGCGGGTAGCCGAGGAATCCGTAGGTGCTCAGGTCCTTGCCGGTGATGTTCTCCTGCTGCTCTTTGTAAGTGGGCACGCGCTCGAGCCAGCCCAGGGGCGTGATCATCGTGAAGAGCAGGAACAATTCGGCGTGCTGCTTGACATCGCTCTGCACGAACATCGTGCACTGCTCGGGATCGAGGCCCGCTGCGAGGAAGTCGAGGATCACTTCGCGGGTGTTCTCTTTGACCTGCGAGGTGTCGGCGTAGTCGGTGGTGAGGGCGTGCCAATCCGCGATGAAGAAGTAGCACTCGTACTCGCGCTGCAGGCGGACCCAGTTGTAGAGGGCGCCCATGTAGTTGCCGAGATGTAGCTTGCCGGTGGGGCGCATGCCGCTGAGCACGCGCTTCCTCAGATGAGAAGAAGAAATCGACACCCTGATCCTTTGTTCAAGAAATGCTTCGTTTATTGTACGGAAAGAATCAGAGCGAAAGCAGAAACCCAGTTAATGACGGCGAATGCCGGGCCGACGAAAAACATCACCACGCGACCGCCAACGAGCAACATCAGGATCAGGCTGATCATTCCCAGCGAGTCGTAAACACGCAACGCGTTATAGGGAAGCATGTGGCGAAAGATATGCGATCCGTCGAGCGGCGGAAGGGGCAGCAGGTTGAAGACAGCCAGTATGAGATTCAGCCATATGCCGAGGTAAAAAATCATGGCCATCGGAAAGATCAGCGGAGCTCGCCGACATGCAGATTGGCGATTCGACAGGCTTGCCCATGGCCAGCTGCACGCACCGCCAGCGCGCCCGTGGGCGTTGGCGTGGCTCAGGATCACCAACGCAAAAGTGGCTGCGAGCGCAGCGAGCAGATTGCTGGCGGGCCCGGCAAGGGTGGTCAGAATGTCGTCTCGCGTAATGCGTTTGAAATTCCGCGTGTTGACCGGAGTCGGACGTGCCCATCCGATCAGGAAGCCGTCCATACATCGGCAAGAACAACATGACCAGCGGAATCAATAGATCGTGCCGATGGGATCAATGTGCTTGATGGGGTTCAGGGTCACCCGTCCAAGCATGCGGGCGGTCTGATCTCCGAGACGCGAAGCCATCCAGGCGTGCGCCGACTCGTGGAGGCTGAGCGCGAAAACAAGGATCGCAAACTGAAAAATCTTTATGACTATTTCTTGCTGACTCATTGTCAAAAGTGATGGTAACAGGGCCGGAAACGGCTCGCCGGTCCGCGCAGGGCGTGCGGCCGCCCTGCCTCAGTCACACTCGGGCCGCGCCATCCGGTCGGGAGCAGGGACGTCGGTTCTGTCCTTAAACTGAGTTGCCTGATCTTTGGTCTTCAGCTCCTTCGCGGGCACGCCGCCGGCAATGGAGTGGTCGGCGATTTCGCGGGTGGCGAGGCCCATCGCGCCGAGCATGGCATCTTCGCCGACGCGCACACCGGCCATTACCGACGCGTGATAGGTCACCCGCGCTCGCGGCCCGATCTCCGTCTTGCGATTCTCGACGACACTCGAATCAACCGGATCGTGCGCATGCGAATAGACGGCCGCGTAGTCGGAAATCGAGGTGCCCTTCCTGATGATGATCTCGCCGCGATCGTCGAGCATCACGTACTTGTGGATGACGCAGTCGTCTTCGATGGTGAGGTTGTAACCGTAGCTGAACTCGACGCCGTGAAAGATCTTCACGTTCTTACCGATGCTTTTGAAAATGTGTTTGCCGAGCATGGCGCGAAAACGGAATCCCAGCCAGTGGTTGAGCGCCACCGGCGAGTGATCGAACATGTGCCAGAACCAGATCAGCGGCTTGAGGCAGGCATATCGTGTCGCATCGATATCACCGTAATACTCGGGCTCCAGCGTCACGTTCGCCGGGTCCAGTGAAAGCTCCAGCACGTTGAAGGGCAGCTCACTGGTCAGCGTGAAATTGAGCTTGCCGCCGTGCGGACGCCCCAGCAGCAACTGGTGCAGGTTGTCGCGCACCAACTCCGCTCTCAGCGCCGGCTTCTTGTGCTTGGTGAATTCCTCATCGAGATAGTTGATCCAGCGCGTAAAGACTTCTTTGGCTTCGCGTGTAGGCTCAAGATCGCGATACTGATAGCGGGGCATGTCGCTCCTTGCGGGGAGAATCTCTAAGCAGATTACGCCGTATCCCTTCAGATGCGCCGCGGAAGTTAAAGTCGCAGCCTCAGTCGATGGCGCAACGCTACTCGATAGCAAAGACGGCGTAGACGGTGGCGGATTCTTCGATCTGGCGGGGATTGATGGCGAGGGGCGGCGGCGGCGGAGCCATCGCCTTCCCCGATAGCCGTCATACATTGCTATTGGCCGGACCGGGCTCTCCGGAGCCTGGTTGCTGGCGAAAATCAAGCCTGACAGCTTGACGTTAAGGCCCTGTGCCATCTGCTGTGCGATTGCCTGGGCCTTGGCCAAGCGCATTCGAAGCTGCTTTTGCCTGAAGTGCGTTCATGTCCTGGTACTGCCAGTCGATCTGTCCGCTTTGATTTGCGCCCGCGGCTACGGCAATGTTCAGGATTTTTGCGGCATCGTCCGGCCTGGTCTTCACGGTCCAGGACTGGTTCAGGACAAACTGCTTCTTGTCGCGGTCCATCTGCGATTCCTGCGGATCGTGATACGTGTTCCGCTGCAGGTTCTGGTTTTCGCTCTCGATGGCCTTGTCGGGAACGCCGGCCTTCTTCAACGCGTCAATGATAGCGTTGGAGGTCTTCGATCCCTCGGCGTAGGTGCTTGTCTCATCCGGGCCGAAGATTTGGAATCCGACATGAACGACCGCCTGGTCGGCATCTGCGGTGGCCTTTTCGGACGCGGTCACGGCAATGGTGCGATTGTTCTTGTCGATCTTGATGGTCTGCGCCATTGAGGTTACGGCAAATCCTAACAGAGCCGCCGTGAGTGTGAGAGCTCCTGCGCTTCGCCACGCTGCTGATTTCATGCTTCTCTCCTGGTGCTGAGGTCACTCAAGAACCTTGGGCAGTTTATATCGCCTGATCGGCTCGGTCTTCGTCCCTCTGAGGGATAGGGGACGTTGCACGCATTTAGACGGAGGATCCAGCGGGCTGTTTTGCAAATTCACGGAGATGGCTCAGCGTTCGCAGTACGCGGCCCGAGTCAATCGCTTCTGCACCGCGCGCAACGCCTTCGCGGAAGTCCGAAGCGATACCCGCTGCAACCAGAGCCGCTGCGGCATTCAGCAGGACAACATCGCGCCTGGGCGAAGTCTCGCCCGCAAAGATGCGATCCAGGACGGCGGCGTTTTCGGCGGCCGTGGCGGCGCCCGCAAGTTGCGCCAGCGAGGCACGCGTCAATCCGGCCTCTTCGGGCGTTAATCGAAAGAGCCGCACGCTATTTTCAGTTGCCCGATCGGCGCTTCCGGTTACCTCGGCCACGCTGCTTTCCCCGGTCAGCGTGAGCTCATCCAGACCGTCCAGGCCATGCACAACAAATGCGTGGCGCACTCCGAGGCGTGCCATGGTCTCGGCTACGAGGGAGACTTTGGCGGCTGAATACACTCCCATCACCTGGGCGGGAGCACCCGCCGGGTTCGTCAGTGGTCCTGCCAGGTTGAAAATAGTGCGGAAGCCGAGCGCTTTGCGGATGGGCTGCACGCGCTTCAGGGCCGGATGGAGCGCCGGCGCGTACAGAAACATGAATCCGGTGGCGCGGAGGCATGCAACCGCCTGCTCCGGCGAAAGCGCCACGGGGACGCCCATTGCCTCGAGGACATCGGCCGAGCCGCAGTAGGAGGTCACAGCGCGGTTGCCGTGCTTGGCGACCTTCGCGCCCGCGGCGACCGCAACCAGCGCCGCTCCGGTCGAGATATTGAAGGTGCCCAGGCCATCGCCGCCGGTGCCACAGGTATCGACGATTGTGGCCCGCTCTTCATCGGTCAGCGGTATGGGCAGGGACAGGGCGCGCATCGCTTCGGCAAATCCGGTCAGTTCCTCGACGGTCTCGCCGCGGGTGGCGAAGGCGGTGAGGAGCGACGCTATCTCCAGATCCGCCTCTCGGGAATTTGCTTCCGGGGCCTCGCTCGCCAGGATTTCAGCCAGTACCTGGCGCGCCTTCTCACGGCTGAGCGTAGCTCCCTGCTCGACTGCCAGCTTTAACGTCTGCCTGATGCCTGCCATTCGCCTTTCAGTTTACAAGCAGGGCTTGAATCACAGGCGCGAAGCGTAGTTGCCCGAGCGGCCAGTGCCGCAATTGCCCGTGCGGCCATCAGCCGCTACACTGAAGAGTCTGCTGCAAAGCAATCCTTCAAGCACGGCGGTGCCGTGCGCGAACGAGGCTGCGGTAAGTCTTCAGAGTTTTACCTAACTATTTTTGTGACAATTTCCGTCGAAATACATTTATGAAAATTCACGAGTATCAGGCAAAGGACATCCTCGCGAAGTACGGCGTCGCCGTGCCGCGAGGCGAGGTGGCCAACACGCTCGACGAAGCGCTGGACGTGGCCAAG
The DNA here is from genome assembly GCA_963725225.1 of uncultured Acidobacteriaceae bacterium. Classification (GTDB taxonomy): domain Bacteria; phylum Acidobacteriota; class Terriglobia; order Terriglobales; family Acidobacteriaceae; genus Silvibacterium. The sequence continues at coordinate 68,164 of CAVRXY010000036.1, read as the reverse complement.
AAGCTCTTCGCCAACGGTGCAAAGGGCGTAGTCGTCAAGGCGCAGATTCACGCCGGAGGCCGCGGAAAGGGCGGCGGTGTAAAGGTCGCTAGAACGATCGACCAGGCCGAGCAGTATTCCAAGCAGATTCTCGGAATGCAGCTGGTGACGCACCAGACCGGGCCGCAGGGGCAGAAGGTGCAGCGCCTGCTCATCGAGGAAACGGCAAACATTGACCGCGAGCTCTATCTCGGCATCGTGCTGGATCGCGCGGCGGCGAAGCTGGTCTTCATGGCGTCGCAGGCCGGCGGCATGGAGATTGAGGAGGTCGCGGCGAAAGATCCGACGGCGATCAAGAAGGTTTACATCGACCCGGCGGTCGGCTTCCAGCCCTACCAGGCTCGGCAGCTTGCCTTTGCGCTGGGACTCAAGCCGACGCAGCTCAACGAGGCGGTCAAGTTCATGCTCGGGCTGTACAAGGCTTACGTGGATACGGATGCTTCGCTGCTGGAGATCAATCCGTTTATCACCACCAAGGACGACAAGCTTTTTGCTCTCGACTGCAAGATCAATTTCGACGACAACGCGATCTTCCGTCACAAGGACCTGAAGGAACTGCGCGACACCGCCGAAGAAGACCCGCTCGAAGTCGAGGCCTCGAAGTACGCCCTCAACTACATCAAGCTCGATGGCAACATCGCCTGCATGGTCAACGGGGCGGGGCTGGCGATGGCTACGATGGACATCATCCAGTACGCGGGCGGATCGCCGGCGAACTTTCTCGACGTAGGCGGTGGCGCGAACCAGCAGCAGATCGAGCATGCGTTCGAGATTCTGCTCTCGGACAAGGGCGTGCAGGCGGTCTTCATCAACATCTTCGGAGGCATCCTGCGCGTCGACACGCTGGCGCAGGGTGTTGTCGAGGCGGCGAAGAAGACGAACGTGAAGGTTCCCGTGGTGCTGCGCCTCGAAGGCACGAACGTCGAGGAGGGCCGCAAGATCCTCAAGGATTCCGGCCTCAACTTCATCATCGGCGACACGATGCAGGATGCGGCCCAGAAGGTCGTCGCTGCGGCGAAGGGAGCGAATAGCTAATGGCTGTTTTAGTCGATAAGAATACGAAGCTGATCGTTCAGGGAATTACGGGCAAAGAAGGCACCTTCCATGCCAAGGGCTGCGCCGAGTACGGCACAAACGTGGTTGGCGGAGTCACTCCGGGAAAAGGCGGGACGACTCACGAGGGATGGCCGGTGTTCGACACGGTCGCCGAGGCCGTCGAGAAGACCGGTGCCAATGCCACCGTGATCTTCGTGCCGCCGCCGTTCGCTGCGGATGCGATTCTCGAGGCGAACGAGGCCGGACTGCCGCTGATTATCTGCATCACCGAAGGCATTCCGATCAATGACATGGTGAAGGTCTGGAGCGTACTCAAGAATTCGAGCTCGCGGCTCATCGGACCGAACTGCCCGGGGGTTATCTCACCGGGCAAGGCCAAGATCGGCATTATGCCGGGACGCATCCACAAGGAAGGCAACGTCGGCATCGTGTCGCGGTCGGGGACCCTCACCTACGAAGCCGTCTATCAGCTCACGCAGCGCGGCATCGGGCAGTCGACAGCGATCGGCATCGGCGGCGATCCCATCATCGGGACGACTCATATCGATGCGCTGAAGCTGCTCAACGAAGATCCGGAGACCGAGGCGATCATTCTCATTGGCGAGATCGGCGGCACAGCGGAAGAGGCTGCTGCCGAGTACGTGAAGCAGCACGTGAAGAAGCCGGTGGTTGGATTCATCGCCGGACAGACCGCACCTCCGGGACGCCGCATGGGTCACGCCGGGGCCATCATCTCCGGAGGCCAGGGCACCGCCGCCGAGAAAATGAAGGCGTTGACGGCTGCGGGTATCCACGTTGTCGAGAGCCCGGCGGCGATTGGCGAGACGGTGGCGAAGGTGATCGGCAAGGCGTAGTTCAACTCGATCGTCTCAAACTAAAGATTCAAACGTAAGGAGAAACCATCAGGTGTCACAACGCACCTTCAGCATCATCAAGCCAGACGCGGTCCGCAAGGGCCACACCGGAGCCATCCTCGCCGAAATCGAGAAGGCCGGTTTCAAGATCATCGCGATCAAGAAGCTATCTATCTCGAAGGCACAGGCCGAGGGCTTCTACTACGTCCACAAGGAACGCCCCTTTTTCGACTCGCTCACCAGCTTCATGTCGTCGGGACCGATTTTTCCTCTCGTTCTTGAGAAGGACAATGCCATCGCCGACCTGCGCAAGCTGATGGGCGCCACCAACCCCGCCAACGCCGAAGAAGGCACGATTCGCAAGAAGTATGCGGGCTCGATCGAAGAGAACGCTATCCACGGCTCCGACGCCGAGGACACCGCCAAGTTTGAGATCGGCTACTTCTTCGCCGGATACGAACTCGCCTGAGTTCGCTGCAATTATGTCCTCAGCAGAGCGGCCAGCTCGCTGAGGACCCGCTTCCTCTCCGAGCCTGGCTCACGCAAATCATTGTCAACTGCGACCTTCCCGAGTATCTTCTAAGGCGTTCCGTTCGTTCTCCCCGCACAATTTGTTTCCAGACAATGTTCGACCCTATGGAGGTTTTCATGCGGAAGGTCTCGATTTCCATTTGCGCTCTTCTCGTCTCGCTGTCTCTGGCCTCGTGCAAGGAGAAGGCACCCGACACCACTGCCGACGCCCAGGCGATTAAAGACAACGAAGCTACCTGGGTCAAGGATTGGCAGGCCAAGGATGTCGACAAGATTACGTCGCACTATGCTCCAGATGCCGTCCTGATGATAGCCAACATGCCCGCCATGAAGGGGTCCGACGCGATCAAATCCGGCATCGCCCCGATGCTCAAGGATCCGCATCTTTCGCTGACGTTCAGTCCCACGGCCGTAGTTGTCGCAAAAGGTGACGACATCGCGTTTACGCAAGGCGTTTACACCATGACCTACACCGAGCCCAGGACGGGGATGACGCTGATCGAGAAGGGCAAGTACGTGACCGTCTACAAGAAGCAGGATGACGGCAGCTGGAAGGCAGTTGAGGATATTGACAACGCCGACGCCCCGGCCACACAGGCACCGGCTGAGACGCCTGCCGCGAAGAGCTAACTCCAGTTCCATTCGCGGCCGGATCCTTCGCACCCCGTCCTGCCGCTCTTCCGTAGTATTCTGGAAGAGCGCGCCCGTAGCTCAGCTGGATAGAGCGAATGCCTCCGGAGCATTAGGTCGGGAGTTCGAATCTCTCCGGGCGCACCAGATCCTTCCTTCCTGCCAACCCACGCTCCTTCCCTCGATTACAAGCATCGCTCCCTGTAGTTTTTTCCCTGGAGTTTGAGGGCCGGCTGTATCGCCCGGTTGGAGCACACCTTTAGCTAGCTTTTTTCAGCGGTTCGCTCGGAACCTCAATCATTGTCGCCTTGGGCGTCATGACTACAGCAGCCCTGCTTGTTCTCACAAGAGCAGCAATCGAGAAAGCACCGACAAGCGCTCCAAGGAACGCGGGAAGAATATATATATTCTGGATCTGGATCCACCAATGACCCAACACCGGTCCGCCGAGCCAACCCCCAATCCAGCCCGCGATCCATGCTGCCACAAGGCCATCAGGCCCCTCGAGCATCCGGTAACGCACTAAAGCATACATTACGATCGCTGCTACAGCACCCACGATCAGTAGTGTGAGGAAAGAACCAAAGCTCATTCCGATCATACTTCAACCCCCTTATTCAGCCCGTACAGCGCCCACATCCCTAAGGGTGTTAAAAACGGGTTTTACTTGCTTGGATGCGGGAGCAGAACATTTTGTGGTCCTGCTGTTGTTTCACCGGGAAAATCGCAGCGATCTTGTTTTCGTGCCATCCAATCTTCTGCCAGAATCCCTTTTGGAGGATACCCTCGTGCTCCAACTCGTCCCGCAAAACTGGTTCAGCTGGAACTTCGACGTTCTTGACGATGACCGTCTGGTCGCAAGCATCAAGGTTTCTTCCTTGCCGGAAAGTGGTACCTTCTCGTTTGACGGGACGGATTATCGTGCCTACCGCGAAGGAATGTTAAGCGGTGACTTCTTCCTCGCGAGTGACGGCCAGACGATCGCCCGCGCACAAAAGCCAAGCGCCTTCCTCAACACCTTCGAGATTCAGTATTCGGATAGAAGCTACACGCTGAAAAAGAAGTCACTGGTCGGACGCTCTTTCGTCTTGTTTGAAAGCGACCGCGAGGTGGGGTCGATCCGTCCTGAAGCACTGCTGAGCCGCAAGTCGGCTGCTTCTTTGCCGGAAACGATGCCCGGAGCGGTGCAGGTCTTTGTTATCTGGCTCGCAATCCTCATGTGGAGGCGCGAGACGAATGCCGGAGCTGCGGCCGCAGCCGCATCGGGATGAACCGAGCGCCGCTATGCGACCGCCGTTTTGACAGAGCGCGTCTTTACGCGGTCTTATGAATTGGTTGTACTTCTACCGCAAGGAGCCCTCTGATGTTCCGCAGATCGTCGTGTTGTAGAAGCTTCCTGTTCGCCGCCATCGCTCTACTTCCGCTTGTCTACGCACAAGCGCAATGCAAGCCTCCAGCCAACCAAAACCCTCCCCTTAGCCCGGCAGAGCAGGCCAGCGTCACCCTCAACGGCAAGCCGCTCACCATCGACTACTGCGCGCCTTCGCTGAAGGGACGCAAAGTGGGCGTCGAACTCGCGCCCTATGGCAAGGTGTGGCGCACGGGAGCCAACTCCGCAACTACTCTGAAAACGCAGTCTGGTCTTCGCATTCGCGATCTGATCGTTCCGCCCGGAACCTACACGCTCTACACATTGCCCGATGAGCACGGCTGGAAGCTGATCGTCAACAAGCAGACCGGTCAATGGGGAACCGTCTATAACGAGAACCAGGATCTCGGACGAGTCGACATGCTGGAAGGCGCGATTCCAAGCGCGCCTGTCGAAAAGTTTCTTATCGATTTTGAGCACACCCAAGGCAACAAGACCGAACTGCACCTGCACTGGGACACGACCGACGTCTACGTGCCGATTACCGCAGTGGACTAGGATCGTTCGAGGCTGTTCGAGGCTGCGTCGCGCTCGCGGCGCAGCTCTTCCATCACAGACTGGATCAGCTCTTTCGCGCCGTTGATCTCGCCAAGCACGGTCTCCAGGTCAAGCGCGGGCTTGGACGGGTTGCGCTGCGACACGCAGTAGACGCCGTGCTGTCCGATGAGAATGAGGGCGTCGGTGAGCATGTCGAGCGAGACGGCAAGGCGTCCACGCACCGGTCCCATCATGAATTCGTATTTCTCGAGTTCGTCGCGGCGTTCGTGAAGTGAGGACAAGCCGCCTACCATTCCTTCGCCGGCGTATCCACTTCGACGGCGTCTTCCGGTGGACCCTTCCAGCGCAGAACCGGCTTGCGGGCGGCGGTCGTCTCGTCGAGGCGTGAAATCCGCGTGGCATGCGGAGCCGTGATTACGACCTCAGGATTCTCTTCCACTTCTCGCGCGATCTGCCGCATCGCATCGACGAAAAGGTCCAGTTCTTCGCGGGATTCGCTCTCCGTGGGCTCGATCATCAGCGCGCCGGGAACGATCAGCGGGAACGAGGTGGTGTAGGGATGGAATCCGTAGTCGATTAGTCGCTTGGCGATATCGCCCGTCTTCACGCCGTTCTTCGTCTGCCGCTTGTCGCTGAAGACAACTTCATGCATTGACGGGGTGTTGTAAGGCAGATTCGTAGACGTCTTCGAGCTTCTTACGGATGTAATTCGCGTTCAGGACTGCGTCTTCCGTCGTCTGACGCAGGCCATCGGGGCCATTCGCGAGTGTGTAAGCCAGAGCGCGCACAAACATGCCGAAGTTGCCGTAGAGCATACGGACGCGCCCGACAGACTGGGGACGATCATAGTTCCAGTGCAGAAGGCCGTCGGCTGCCTGAGCGACAACCGGCGTCGGCAGGAACGGCTCGAGAATCTTCTTGCAGGCCACGGGGCCCGATCCCGGACCGCCGCCGCCGTGCGGAGTCGAAAAGGTCTTGTGCAGGTTCAGGTGCATCACGTCGACGCCGAAGTCGCCCGGGCGGGTCTTTCCCACAAGCGCATTCATGTTCGCGCCGTCCATGTAGAGCAGCGCGCCCTTGTCGTGGAGCACATCGGCAATCTTGTGGATCTCGTTTTCGAAGACCCCGATGGTCGACGGATTGGTCAGCATCATGGCCGCCGTGTCTTCGTTGACTATCCGGGCGAGAGCCGAGACGTCGACGCCGCCCTGCGCATTCGACTTAAGATTCACCACCTGGTAACCGCAGCTTGCCGCCGTCGCGGGGTTGGTGCCGTGTGCCGAGTCGGGGATGATCACCGTCTTGCGTGGATTGCCCCTGGACTGGTGGTAGGCGCGCGCCAGCAGGATGCCGGTGAACTCGCCGTGCGCGCCGGCGGCGGGCTGCAGCGTGATCGCGTCCATGCCCGTGATCTCGATCAGGCAATCCTGGAGCAGCTTGACGATTTCGAGCGCGCCCTGCGACAGCGACTCCGGCTGATAAGGATGCGCTTCAGCGATGCCTTCCAGACGCGAAACAAATTCGTTGACGCGCGGGTTGTACTTCATCGTGCAACTGCCCAGCGGGTACATGCCGAGATCGATCGCGTAGTTCCACGTCGAAAGGCGCGTGAAGTGGCGGATGATTTCTATCTCGCTCAGCTCGGGCAACTCCGCGTTGCGCGACCGATGGGCTTCGCCCAGCAGGGCCGCAGGGTTGACTTCGGGCACATCCAGCGGAGCAAGCTTGTAGCCTTTCTTGCCGGGCGAGGACTTCTCAAAGCTCAGTCCTTCGTTCTGGGTCAGGTGCGCTGTTACCTTGCGCGTGTTGCCGATGAATCCATTCGTTGATGCCATGAAAACTGTTCCCTCAATCGCTTTTATCGCGCTTCGGCGGTAACTGGAGATTCGGCGAGCACACCCGCCGCCGCGTCAACCTGGTCTTTCGTCGTAAGCTCGGTCGCGCACCACAACGTCGCGTTGCCCAGCTCCGGATACCACTTCCGCAGATCCAGTCCGCCGATGATTTTCTTCTCCAGCAGGCGCGCATTGAGTTGCTCGGGATCCTCGTCGGTCTGCAGCACAAACTCGTGGAAGCGCGGCGCCTTTGCGAACAGCAGCTTGCCTTGCGCTCCCAGCGTGTCCGCTGCATACTTCGCCTTGGCGAGATTCTGCAGAGCGAGCTCGCGCATTCCCTGCTTGCCGTAGACGGTGAGGAAGATCGTTGTCATCAGCGCGACCAACGCCTGATTGGTGCAGATATTCGACGTGGCCTTCTCGCGGCGGATATGCTGCTCGCGCGTCGAAAGCGTCAGCACGAATCCGCGCCGTCCTTCCGTGTCTTTTGTCTCGCCGACGAGACGGCCCGGCATCTGCCGAAGATACTTTTCCTTCGCAGCCAGCACTCCGCAGTAAGGACCACCGTAGCTGAGCGCCACGCCGAACGACTGCGCTTCCATCGAGACGATGTCAGCTTCTACCGGAGGCCGCACGATTCCGAGCGAAACCGCCTCAGCGATCGAGACAATCAGCAGCGCACCCTTCTTGTGGGCGATCTCCGCGATGGCGGGGATGTCTTCGATGACGCCGAAGAAATTCGGCGATTGCACCAGTACGCAAGCCGTTTCTTCGGTGACTGCCCGCTCCAGTGCGGCCAGGTCGACGCGGCCATCCTGCCCGTATGCAACCTCGCTCGCGTCGTGCCCCTGATGCTGTGCGTAGGTGTGCATCACCTCGCGATATTCCGGGTGCACCGTACGGGCGACGAGCACGTTATCCCGGCCGGTGACGCGAACGGCCATCATCACCGCTTCGGCTGCGCCGGTCGAGCCGTCGTACATCGAGGCATTCGCGATGTCCATGCCGGTCAGCTCGCAGATCATCGTCTGGAATTCGAAAATTGCCTGCAGAGTGCCCTGCGTGATCTCGGCCTGATAGGGCGTATACGAGGTGAGGAACTCTCCGCGCTGGACCAGCGCATCGATCACTACCGGACGATAATGCCGGTACGCGCCTGCGCCGAGAAAGCTTGCGTAGCCGTTAGCGTTCTTAACCGCCGCGGCTTTGAAGTGGTCGATGATCTCCGACTCGCCCATCTGACGCGGCACCTTCAGGTCGCGGGTCAGGCGGTACTCTTCCGGAATCGCGGTGAAGAGGTCGTCGATTGAAGAAGCGCCGATGTCGCGCAGCATTGCCTCGCGTTCGGCATCGGATTTTGGCAGATAACGCATGGTCGTCCCTACTTGCCGGTCTCTTCGGCGATGAACTTCTCGTAGTCGGCGGCGGAAAGCAGAGATCCTACTTCGCCTATATCGCTCAATTCCACTTTGATGATCCAGGCTCCGTGGGCGTCGGTATTAATTTTCTCCGGCGATGAGGCCAGCTCCTCGTTCACTTCTGTAACCGTTCCAGTTACAGGTGAGTACAGGTCGGAAACCGCCTTCACTGATTCCACGCTGCCGAAGACCGCGCCCTTCTCCACCTTAGTGCCCACCTTCGGCGCGTCTACGAAGACGATGTCGCCGAGCGAGTTTTGCGCGTAGTCGGTGATGCCGACGGTCCCCACGTTGCCCGCGACTTCCACCCACTCGTGTTCGCGCGTGTACTTGTACTTCTCCGGATAAGACATTCGTTCGTTCTCTCCTGTTTCCAAAATTCGTTATGCGGTCGTCAGTTATGCGGTTTTCTTCGGCCGGCGGTAAAACGGCGTCGGGACAATGCGCGCCTTTACGGGATTTCCACGCACCTCAACGGCGACTTCGCCATCGATCACCGCCAGTTCAGTCGGGACATAGGCCAGCGCGATGTTCTTCTTGAGAAACGGCGCGGGCGATCCGCTGGTCACTACGCCGATCTTCTTTCCATCCAGATTCAGCACCGGGTAGCCGTCGCGGGCAATTCCGCGCTCGATTACTTCGAGACCAACCAGCTTCCTCTGCGGGCCGCCCGCTGCCTGGATGGTCTTGAGCGCTTCGGACCCGATAAACGGGCCCTTTTCAAGCTTCAGGAAACGGTCGAGGTGGGCTTCGAAGACGTTGATCGTCTCCGAGATCTCGTGGTCATAGAGAGACATCGCCGATTCCAGCCGCAGCGTGTTCCGGGCTCCGAGCCCGCATGGCACGATGCCGAATTCCTGGCCGGCTTCCAGAACTTCATTCCATACGCGCTCGCTGGTTGCCACGTCTGACGGCACGTAAATCTCAAATCCGTCTTCGCCGGTGTATCCGGTGCGCGCGATCAGCGTGTTCGCGAGGCCGCAGACGGTTCCCCATTTAAACCAGTACCCCTTGATCGCACTCAGATCGACCTTCGTCAGCTTGGCCAGCGTCTCAGCGGCCTTCGGTCCCTGTATCGCCAGTTGCGTGTAGTAATCGCTGTAATCGTTGGCGTGGCAATCAAACGGCCGGACGTTGGATTTGACCCAGTTGAAGTCCTTTTCCCGGGTCCCGGCATTGATCACGATCAGGTAGTCGTTAGGGCTCAGCTTGTGGACGATGACGTCATCGACAAAGGTGCCCTGCGGATAGAGCATGGCCGAGTAGTGCGCCTGCCCCTCCTGGAGCTTTGAGGCATCGTTCATCGTGATGTGCTGGACGGCGTCGAGCGATCCCGGGCCGCGAAGCTGGATATCGCCCATGTGGCTGACGTCGAAGACGCCCACACCGGTCCGCACGGCCATGTGCTCGGCGATCAGGCCGGAGTACTCGACCGGCATGTCCCAGCCGCCGAAATCCACCATCTTTGCGCCCATGCGGCGATGCATGACGTTGAGGGCGGTCTTGCGAAGCGCAACAGAAGCGGGGGTAGCCACGGCGGGAGTCCTTCCGGCGGGAAAGTGTGGAACTTTTTACGTTAGCACGCCGGCGGGTCCCGATGGGAATGGCGGCCGTCAGTCGGCGATGACGTCCTTGAGCTGCTCCTCCAGCGCTTTCTTCAGTTTCGGCCTGGCCAAGGTGGAAATCAGGGTATCGGCGGCACCGTGCAGAGCGATTCTTTCCACTTCCGGCACCGTCAGGCTCCTGATCAACGGGGTCGAAACCGCGTGCAATCGACTCACGATCCAGTTCAGAATGTCGTCGAGCCGGTCGGAATTAATCGTCGCCCGCTGTGGTTCCGGGACTTCCGGTGCCGCCGTACCGCAAAGCGGAATGATGGGCAGCGTGTCTTTTTGCGCGGGATCGGAACTGGCGAATTCAGCAATCACCGCGATCCTTTGCCGCCGCGTCAAAGCCGCTCAATCCCGCTTGAATAACCGGGTTCGCGATTGCCAACCGGAAGTGATCCTTGAGAAGTTTCTGGCAGTTGCGTCGCCCCAGCTGATAATCGTGGGCCCGGAAGCCGCGCTCGAAGAATCCTCCGAAAGCACCCAGCAGGCCGCATTGCAGGGCCTTCTTGTTGGGCAGGCCGACATCCGACGGGGCGAGCACGAACCGGCTGTAGGACTGGCCGCTCATTACGGCCGCCAGCGATTCGCCGAGGAAGCGCGACTGGGAAATCAGAACCGTGAAAAGGTTGGGCAGCATGCCGAAGATGCTGCTGTTTTTGGCGAAGTCATACTGGGGATGGAAGAACTCATCGGCAGGAAACGGGGCGACGGTCAGCACCGCGCAATTTGCCTTGTCCGGCTCGGGGGGATTCATCAGTTCCGCTGTCCGCGGGTTCACCGTGGCCTTTGGATTGTGGATGGCCAGAAAATCATGCGCCAGCTGGAAGGGATCGTTGTCGGTGACTCCGCCGTCAACGTTGAGCGTGGTGAAGTTATCGTTCGGCTGCAGCGGCCAGTGAGGCGGCACCTCGGGAGGATTCACGTCCGACACCGGCTCCCAGGGCGAACAGGCATAATCCTTGGCAGGGCGATCGATCGTGCGTGGCGCGAGAAACAAAGGGAAGGCTCCGGTCGCCTTGGCAGCCTGTTTGAGCAGCGGCCAGCTGCCGGAATTCACGCCGATCGGCAGCGGCTTGGCGAATGGCGAGAGCGGCGGCGTGCCCAGCCCCAGCACCGTCTCAAACTGCAGCTTGTCACCGTAATAGGCGGTGTCCTCTTCGGCTGATCCTTCGGCGTCTCCGTTCAGCGAGAAAGGGATGCCACGCACATTAGTCAGCGTGAGAAAGAGCGTCAGTGACTCGGAAATGTAGGGACGCGGCGTTGCCGGGCCAGGCGTAAGCGCATAGTCGGCAATCTCGTCGATGATCGTCGAATCGAGCAGCGAGATCACCGGCGCGCCGTTTTCGAGATCTCTCTGCTGCAGCAGAGGCTCGATGTCGATCCTGTTGACCCAGCTCTCGTAGAACCGGTTGTTCGTGCCCGTGACCGTCGGGTCCTGGGGATTGCGAATGTGTTCAAAACTGCCTTGCAGCATTGCCGAGGCTATGGCGGCGCACATCCCGCCGGCGGACGCCCCGGAGAAGACATCGATGGAGATATCGTGCATAGGGACAGCCGCATTCGCGGACGCCTTGGCCGCGTACCACTCCTCGAGAGCCTCGGTCAGGAAGTCGAGAACACCGGCAGTGTAAGCACCGGCGGAAACGGCTCCCGCCATATTGATGCCGAGGTGAAAGGTTCCGTCGTCGTTCCATTTCTTTGGGTTCCAGCCAGCCATTGGGCGTCCTCGTTGCGCTTCGCAGATGAGCGGGACTGCGCACTGCGAGGAGGGAAAACCGCAGCGCAGGCGCAGGCTTTATTTCGCCGCCAAAGTATAGAGTCAGATTGACCTTGGGGAAAGGGATATTTGGCGGACGTTTTCGCGTGGACTCGGAACAACAAAAATGCGCGCCGCAAGTGCAGCGCGCATTCGCAATATACCGCGGTCTGTTACCTGCGAACCTGCCCGCGTCCCAGCCGATAGACGAGGCCCACGGAGATGCCGAACTGGGACTTGACGCCGCTGCCGTAGGTGGTAAGAATCGCTTCGGGCGCGACCCGGAAAGCAAGTTTCGGCGAACGGTTCAGGTCGATGGACCCGCCAAGAGAGCTGCCAAATGTGGTCTGGTTACTGAAGAAGCCCACGGCAGAGGGAGGGACCTGGTTGCCTTGCTGATCCTGGAGCGCCGATTCAAAGCCGCCATGGGCGCCCCCAAACAGCGCATGCAGAGTAGTCGAGATGTGTTCATTGCTGGGCCCGCGATACTCCGGACCGGCCATGAACAAATACTCGCTTACGAAGGGGCCGCGAATGCCGTAGGGATTCGGCTGCGTGCCGCTGGTTCCGTAATAGCCGCGAACGCTGCCCGCCAGGGCCCAGCGGGTTGTGAAGAAACGCGCTCCCTCGACGTTGAAGCCACCCAGATTTGCTCCCTGGACGAGCTGAGGACCTGCATTAAAGTGCGAGTAGGCTACGCCGCCGTAGACTTCCCAGCGATTGTCGTACCGCACGCCGGACAGCGGAGCGCTCGGCGCCACCTTCGGCTGCGTGTACTGCGCCTGCGCTTGATTTTGAAAGCATGGCAACAGGGCAACTGCCGCCAAAATGCACAGAAACTTCCCCACATCCTTCGACAAACACAACCTCCACAAGCCCGGTTCTAAAGCATTTCCAGGATTACTGTGCCCTGAGCGGTTCCTTCAGGGTCGCCGCTTCCTCCACCCCACGGACGAAGACCTGTCCGTGGGGACCCCGGTCCTGATGGTCGCGTCGACTTTGGGTTCACTGCTTCCGGATACGCCATACCTGGAAATGCGTTGGCGGGCGCCGATCCGTCTATGCTCAGCATGCCCCGCAATCTTTCAAGATACATGGCCACGCCGCCTTCTGTCCCGTTCGCGATGAATCCATCGGCGCGCGAGGCTCGTATCCATAGCAGCAAAACACGTTGGCGCGGGCAAAATGCACCACTGCGCCGCCGTGTGCGACAATGGCAAGAGCGACTAAGGATATTCGCGTCTGGCCGGTTGCAGACCTTGCCGGATTCGGGGAGAAGACATCATGCTCGATAACCTGTTTACACCAACGCATCTCATCATCATTCTGGTCATCGCCCTGCTGATCTTCGGCCCGCGCAAGCTGCCCGAGCTCGGAAAGGGACTGGGTGAAGGGCTCAAGGGCTTCAAGGATGGCATCAAGGGCGCCACCAACGAGCCGGCCAAGCAGGAGAACGCCACCAAGACCGAAGCCACCCCGCAGACCAAGTAGGTTCGCAGTCCGGCGCCCGCCGGGTTCAGACGGCGGAACTCAGACGCAGGCCAGAAACCGGTCCGCTGAGTTTCCGCAGGCTTCTTCAAAACAAATTCTGAAAAAGAAATCCTGAACAACCGTGGCAAGCAGTCAGCCGATCGCATTCGACTGACTGCTCGCGCACGTCATGGCGCTACGTCGGCCAGCGAGGGATAGTAGCCCTCTTTGGCTGTGACATCCAGCCCCGGAATACCTTCGACGTGGACATCGATGGAGTGATGCTTGCCGCTGATCGCTGGACTGTGGCTGTAGTAGCCGAGCGTGTACTGGGTGCGCACCGACTCGGTGATCTTGGAGAAGCTGGTCTGGATGCCGTTCTCCGAGAGTTCAGCATCGAGCGACCCGCCGGTCTGCAGGGTGTACTTAGGCAGGACGTTGTCGGTCGGCAGCAACGGCAGGTGGATCTTATCCAGATAGCCGATACCCCAGGTTGCTGAGTCTCCAACCAGAGTTCCATAGACGGAAATGTTGTTGGTCAACAGGTAGCGGACAACTTCCTTCAGAGACGCCTTGCTGCCCGACTCCTTGCCGTCGCTGATGACGTAAAGAATCCGCCGTCTGCCGCGGGGCTGCTTGGCCAGCGCCTTCGCTGCGTACAGAATGGCATCGTTCAGAGGATGGGTATCCTTCGGCGCCGTCAGGAAACCTACGCCGCCTCCGCGCTGAGCCGCGACATTCGGATCAGGCACCTGGCCATTGATGATCATGCCTGTCGCCAGCGGCCCCGTCGTGATCGGCATCCCCATGTCACGGCCCGACTTCTGCGACTTCGACAGCACCGCCTGCAGCCTTGGGCCCTGCGAAGCGGTAAAGTCGCTCATCATCTCGGGGCTGGTGTTATAGGTGAAGACCGCGACCGTGTCGGCGGGAGCAAAGGCCCCCTGCAATGCCGAGAGGCTCTGGTTTACCTTCTTCATCACGTCGGAAGGAAGGCTCTGGTCGATGACGAAGGCTACCGATAACGGGTAGGGGTCGACTGTGAAGAAGGCAATTCTCTGCCGTTGCCCGTCCTCATAAATGCGAAACTGCCGCCAGGTAAGGCCGGGAACCAGATTGCCTTTTTTGTCACGCACGGTGACCGGGACGTCGATGAAGTTGACATTCTGGACGATGGTGAAGCCCTTTTCGCCCGGACCCTTCTGATCGGGCGGCGGCTGCTGAAAGTTATCCGGCTGGGTTTGAGGAGCAGGCTGCTGTGCGCCCGGCTGCTGCGCGGGAGGCTGGTTTTGAGGGGTGTCCTGCTTCGAATCCGCCGTTGTCCCACCGCCGGGGGTGACCTGCTTGTTCAGGTCCGACAGACCCGATGGCGTGGGCGCATCAGGGACGCTAGGGGCTTGCGATTGCTGCGGTTGTTGTTGCACGGCTCCCAGTAAGAACAGGAACAACGTGATTGCCAAGGCGCCTTGCGTCACCAGAAATCCTCCAACTGCCTGCTGCGATTGGCCTTGCCATGCAGCCGAATCATTATCGCAGGAAACAGCCACCCCTGGCTTTGTGGCCCGGGAGCCGCTCGTAAACCGTCTACCACTGTGGTTAGACGCGCCCAGGCGGCTCTCAGGAGACTCCAGGCGTATGCTCAGACTATCAGATTCAAAGTACGAGACCGGCGATTACACCTTCTGCGGATTCCTTTCGTAAAGAAGAACTTTCGCCCCGGAAAGCCGTCTAAAAAGTGTCTATGCAACGCCTATCCCGACAGCTAGTCGCACCTCTCGCGGTTGCCCTGTTTTTCATGGCATCCACATCGATCGCGCGCGCGCAATCTGCGCCATCGCCGGATGCCCCGCCCGTGAGCTCGGTGCCTGACACCCCGGAATCCACCGAAGCGCCTGCCGCTACCCTCCGCGTCAATGTAAATCTGGTCAGCCTGTATTTCACGGTGCGCGATAAGCACAACGGCCTCGTTTCCACTCTCACCAAGAACGACTGCAACATTCTTGAGGACAAGAAGCAGCAGACGATCAAAAACTTCTCCGCCGAGTCGGATCTGCCGTTGACTCTCGGCATCCTGCTCGATACCAGCGGCAGCCAGCAGAATGTCCTGCCCCTCGAGCAGCAGGCCGGCGGCAATTTTCTCCGCAGCATTCTTCGCCAGAAGGACGAAGCTTTCCTGGTGACGTTCGATGTCGGCGTCAATCTCGAGCAGGACTTCACGAATAATGCCAACCAGATCATCCGCGCGATGGATAAGGCGGAGATCAACACCGCCGGCGGTAACGGAGCTTACGGAGTTCCCGGCATCGGCCAGGGACCTGATCCCGACCCAAGGCGCGCCCAAGGGGACGCTGCTTTACGATGCCGTCGCCCAGGTTTCGAATGACAAGCTGCGCTCCGAGACGGGCCGGAAAGCCCTCATCCTGTTGACCGACGGCGAGGACGAGGGCTCGGTTACCAAGCCCAACCAGGCGATCGAGGCTGCCCAGAAGGCCAACGCCATCATCTACGTCATTCTGATTGCCGACCGCCCCTTCTACGGCTACGGCCCCTTCGGCTACACCGGCGATATGCAGATGAAGAAGCTCACGGAAGAGACCGGCGGGCGCACCATCAACGTTGGCAACAACGGCAAAAAGATGGAAGAGGCCTTCGCGCAGATTGAACAGGAACTGCGCACACAGTACCTGGCCAGCTACACGCCGACGAACAACAAGCTCGATGGCGGTTATCGCAAGCTGGATATCGCCTGCCAGGGCGATGGCCTGAAGGTGCAGGCACGCAAGGGCTACTATGCCGTGGGCGACGCCGAATAGCCGGCAGTTATCCGTACCAGCGTGCGAGCGGCTAGACGTCCTGCAGGCAGGCGTTGAACTGGATCTTCGGCAGCTCTTCCACCGCGCGACGCAGAGAGCGTTCCCAGCTGCGGTGAATCAGGTTCAGCTCCGGATCGTCGGCGGCGAATCGTCGATAGCAGTCGAACTCCAGCCTGTCGTTGCTGTAAAGCAGCATTTCGATGGGCGGACCTACGGTTACATTCGATCGCATGGCTGCATCGAACGAGAGCAAAGCATAGATTGACGCCACGTCAAGCGTAGTTGAACCGTACTCGATGCCCCGATCGAGGATAGGCCGGCCGTACTTGCACTCACCAATCTGCAGATAGGGCGAGTCAACGGTTGCGCTGAGCGGATTTCCCTGCGGATAGATCAGGTAGAGGCACGGCGCCTCGCCCTTGACCTGGCCGCCGAGCAGCAGATTGATATTGAAGCTGAAGTCGTCGCGCTCGAGCGCCGCACGGTCCATATCGGAGACCCTGCGCACGCAGTCGCCTACCGCCCGGGCTGCCTGGTACATGGTGTCGGCCTTCGCCAGGCCAACCCCTTCGTTGAACTCATCGCGCAGAAGGGTTACGACGGACTGCGTAAGCGACAATCCACCGCTGGTCAGCAGAACGAAGGCTCGTTCACCCGGCTGCGCGAAGACGTGCATCTTACGACAGAGGTTTACCTGGTCATATCCCGCATTCGTTCGAGAGTCGGAGGCCATGACCAGTCCCTGGTGGGTCATAATACCGAGACAGTAGGTCAATTTGTTCCTTTCGGGCTTAAATAAAGCCCACAGAGAGTTTCTCGAAGTTGATACTTAAACTCTACCCGAACTGGCGCTCCATCACTTTCACGGCATCTTAAAATATTTGCCTCGCCGCTCTTTCGTTGCCGGTTCAATTTTCATGAAAGGTTTTTGGGCCTCATCCATGCTCATTCGCCTGGGTTATGACATGCAATTCGATCTGCCTGCGCCAGTGTCCTTTGTGGCCATGCTGCACGTGCACCCCTCGCGCGCCAAAGATCTGCGCGAACCCGACCTGCTGCAGATCGATCCGGCTATCTCGCTCGACAGCTACATCGACAGCTTCGGCAACATCTGCACGCGCTTTGACGCGCCTGCCGGACCGCTGCGCCTCTCCAACCGCACCCTGATCGAAGACTCGGGCGAGTACGACGCAATGAAATTCGATGCAGTCGAACATCCGATCCACGACCTGCCGAGCGATGTCCTCCAGTACCTTCTCGGCAGCCGCTACTGCGAGGTCGACCGCCTCTCCAACGTCGCCCTCGACCTCTTTGGACATCTCCTGCCTGGCTGGTCGCGCGTTCAGGCTGTCTGTGACTGGGTTCACAACAAGGTGGTCTTCGGATACCAGTACGCCCGATCGACGAAAACCGCCCTCGACGTCTTCACCGAACGGCAGGGCGTTTGCCGCGACTACCAGCATCTGGCCATCACCTTCTGCCGCGCGCTCAACATTCCCGCCCGCTACGCTACCGGATACCTCGGCGACATTCGCATCACGCTTGCGCCTGCGCCCATGGATTTTGCCGCCTGGTTCGAGGTCTATCTCTCCGGTCGATGGTGGACCTTTGACGCCCGCAACAACACCCCGCGCATCGGTCGTGTTCTGATGGCTGTCGGGCGCGACGCCTCAGATGTTGCTTTGACGACGTCGTTCGGAATCGCCAACCTGAAGAATTTCTTCGTTGTAAGCGACGAGGTGCCGGAGGGTTAGGGTCTCAATCGCGAAACCAGCGGCGCAATTCCGGCCCTCATGCGGAGCAATTCGCCCTCAGGAACCGCTCCATTCGTCACTATCGCGCAAACGTCGGGGAACCTGCCCCGTCTTTCATACGTACGAAACTACGAACGTCTTCGGACACGTCTGTCCGCGTCCGGACACCGTCGAAAATAGTAAAATCAACGCGACGCAACAAAACGCGCTCCTTACACTCCTTGCCCTGCGGCATGCCAACTGCTACAGAAGTTTCAGTCAGGAGTCCAATCGGCCAGATGCGACAGTTCGGAACCTATCGGCTCGACCTCCGCAACGAATGTGTATGGCGCGGCGAAGAGCAGCTTTCGCTCACTCCGCGTCCCTTCTCCGTTCTTCGTTACCTGGTCGAGAATCCGCAGCGCCTGGTTACTCACGACGAGCTGCTCGAGTCCCTCTGGCCGGAAACCTACGTCCAGCCGCAGGTTATCCGCACCTACATTCTCGAGATTCGCAAGCTGCTGGGCGATGATCCGCATGATCCCCGGTTCATCGAAACGGTACCCAGCCGCGGCTACCGCTTCCTTGTGCCGGTTACCGATGCTTCCGGGCCATCTAGCCACGGCGCTGATCGGACGCCAGGCCGAGCTCGCCGCCCTGCACGCTCAACTCGACCGCTGCCGTAGCGGCGAGCGCCCAACCATCTTCGTGAGCGGCGAAACCGGCATCGGCAAGACCGCCGTGATCGACGCGTTTTGCGCTGACCTTTCGAATGCGGCGCGGCTGCGCATCGCTCGCGGGCAATCGCTCGAAGGGTTTGGAGGCAAGGAGCCCTTTTACCCCGTCCGCGAAGCCCTGAACGGCCTCAACAGTGCAGACGAGAAGGCGCGAGCACTGCTTACGGCAGCGGCCCCCGGGTGGTTCGGTCACAACGGCGGCTCTTCTCCGTCAATTGGAGAAATCTGCGAGGCGCTCGAAGCACTCAGCCAGACCGACGCGCTGGTTCTGGTCTTCGAGGATATCCATTGGGCGGATTCCTCCACACTGGACCTCATCTCCGCACTGGCCCGGCGGCGCAGCCGGTCGAAGCTCATGCTGCTCTGCAGCTTCCGGCCCGCGGAGCTCGACGCCCATCATCCCCTGCGTCTGCTCGAACAGGATCTGCGCACCGGCCGCCGCAGCGAGCATCTATCGCTGGGACCGCTCTCAAAGGAATCGGTCGCCACATACCTGCGCCGTGAACTCGCTGCCGACTCGCTGCCTCCCGGCCTTGCCAGCCTGATCCATCAAAACTCGACCGGCAATCCCCTCTTCATGATCGCTACGCTTGATCATCTGCGCTCGCAGCAGGTCGTGATGAAGCGGAATGGCCAGGTAACCCTGAGCGTGCCGCTTGCCGAGATCGAGCTTGGCGTTCCCGACAGCCTCTCGGGAGTGATTGAGCTGCAACTCGACCGGCTCAGCGACGGGGATCGCAGTCTGCTCGAAGCCGGCAGCATCTCCGGAACTATCTTCCCCGCATGGGCGGCGGCAGCAGCGCTTGAGCGCGAACTCGAAGAGGTAGAGGAAGCCTATGCGGCACTGGTTCGCCGTGTCCGATCTGCTCTCCATCGCCGGGCAGGACGAATTGCCGGACGGGTCTCGATCGAGCTTCTACGTCTTCGCCCATGCGCTCTATCGGGAGGTGCTCTATGCGCGTTTACCCGCGGCCCGCCGCGCCCAATGGCACCTGCGGGTCGCCGCCCGGCTGCGGTCCATGTTCGCCGGCCAGGAGGCCAGCGTGGCCCACGAAATTGCCGCGCATACCGCTGCCGGCTCCCGCGCCCGCAGCGCGTGATGAGCGCGGTCTAGCCTGGGCCGGTTTCCCCCAGCGGAGACTCTGAAACCTTGGCTACCTTCCGCTTGCGCTTCACCGGAGGACCGGATTTGGGCGCACGTTGCTTTCCATTGCCATTGGCCTTCTCTCCGGGCGTCTCGATCACGGCGCGCATCCAGTAATCGCCCTGCGCGTCCACCTCAATGCCGTGTACTTCGCGCTCGAAGCCGGGAAATTTCTTGCCGAACTCCTCCATGGCAAGAATCAACCGGATTACGGCGCTGTCTCTGGCGCCCAGCCGTTCACCGGGCATGGCCACCGGAATTCCCGGCGGATAGGGCACCAGCATCACGCCGGTGATGCGCCCGGCCATCTCGGTGAACTTTACCTTCTCCGTGCCATTTCGTAACAGCTTCTGATACGTTTGCGCCGGAGTGAGCACCTGGTCGGTGTCGAGTTCGCACGCTTCACCCACCAGACCGGTCAGATTCAACTCGATCACCGCCGCATGCATCTCGTCGCTCAATTCTTTGAGCGTCACGTTGCGATAGCGGTTGGGGTATTTCGCCACCAGGTCGGGCAGCGCCTCTTCGAGCGAGGCCTCGGTATCGTAGAGCCGCTTGAACTCGAACAGATTCTCGAGCAGACTTCCCCATTTGCCCTTGCTGGTTCCGACCGAGAAGAGCACCAGCACGGTGTAATCGCCGGTGCGCGCGATCTCGACGCGGCGGGAATCGAGAAACTCGGTAAGGATTGCCGCCGGAATCCCCCACTCGGCCACTAAACCCTGCGCATTGATTCCCGGCATGAGAATGGTGACCTTGGTCGGATCGAGCATGCAGTACTCGTCGGCGATATCGGCGTCCTGGAAGCCGTGCCAATCCTCGCCGGGCTTCAGCGTCCAGCAATTCGGGTGCGTCGCCAGCAACTCGTCCGGAGCCTCCTCAAACAGGTGCGTCTGTCCTTCGAGGTCTTTCACCTGATCGGGCTGGTAAAGCCGGAAGAACCATCCGCCGCCGCCCTCAGCCTCCCGCAGCCGATGAGCCACCGAGGACATTGCCTTGCGGAAGGTGATCGCATCCTGAATCGTCTCGTTCATCAGCGTCGGACCTGCCGGCTCCTCCATCATTGCCGCCGCCACATCGAGCGAGGCAATCAGCGGATAGAACGGCGATGTCGTTCCGTGCATCATGAAGGACTCGTTGAACTGGTCGTACTCCAGCGGGGCACGCGGACTCAGCTTGATATGCACCATCGAGGCCATCGAAAACGCCGCCAGCATCTTGTGCGTTGACTGCACCGCAAAGAGCGTCGGCCGGTTCGGCATTTCATCCGGCACATCCATTGCAAACCGGCCGCGATAGATCTGGTGAAACTTGGCGTACGCGTACCACGCCTCATCGAAGTGCACTCGCGGCACGCTTTGCGCCAGCTCTGCCACGACGCGGTTTACGTCGTAGCAAAGCCCGTCATAGGTCGAGTTGGTCACCACGGCGTAGGTCAGCTCTTTCGATGGCGCGCCCGCTGTCAGTGGGCTCTCGTCAACCAGTTGTTTAATCGCCTGCGGGCTGAACCGGTGGATCGGAACCAGTCCGATCATTCCGTAGCCGTTGCGGGTTGGCGTGGCATACACCGGACGCGCACCCGTCACCGTGAGCGAGTGGCAGATCGACTTGTGGCAGTTCGCATCGACCAGCACAATGTCGTCCTGCCCGATAACTCCGTGCCCGACAATCTGGTTCGACGTCGACGACCCGCCCAGCACATAAAACGTCCAGTCCGCGCCAAAGACGCGCGCCGCATTTCGCTCCGACTCACCCGGAGGCCCGATGTGATCCAGCCACGAACCCAGCGGCGCCGTCGAGATGCCCAGGTCCGACCGCAGCAGGTTTTCGCCGAAGAAGCGATGGAATTCCATCCCGACGGGATGCTTCAGAAAGGCCACGCCGCCCATGTGGCCCGGCGCGTCCCATGAATACGCGCCCTGATCCGTGTACTTCTTCAGCTCGCGGAAATACGGCGGCAGCAACTGCTCGTTGTAGCGCTCAACGGCAAAGTCCACGCGATTGGCGATGAACTCCGGCGTGTCGCCGAAGAGGTGAATGTACTCGTGCACCTGCTTCACCACTTCCAGCGGGAGTTCGCTCACCAGGGTGCGGTCGGCGATAAGAAAGATCGGCACCTTCTTGTTGCGATGCCGCACCTCACGAATGATCTTGAGCGCCGCCATCTCGGCAAACTGGTGCTCGCCTTCGAGGTCCCAGTCCAGCAGAATCGCGCTGTGTGAAGGGTCCGACTGCACCAGCGACAACCCGTCCTCGGGCGTTGCTGTACGGACTACCTCATACCCTTCTTTGCTGATCGCATCCACCAGCCGCTCCATGGCCCGGTCCGACACCGAATCGGTGCCACCAGCCTCGCTCGCAATCAGCAAAACCCAACGACCTTCTTCCATTCCACCTCTCGCTTCTTACTCATGTTACAGGCCAATTCCGTATGAATATTTACACAGGATGAAACCACGCGGGCGATCGGCGACCCGGAGGGCTACGGCTGCACTTTGACCAGGACAAGCTCATCCGGAGTCAGGCTCAGATCCAGCCGATTTCCCTGGAGCTTAACCGTTTCCGGCGGCGGCAGAGCCGTCTGACGGTTCAACTCCTCCACCTGCTCCGGCGTTGGGTCCAGCGGCTTGCCCATCGCCGCATAGTGCGGCAGCACATTTCCGTGATCGCGATCTACCTTCTGAATGGTGATTCGCGCCGTTGCCGGAACATTGCGGAAATCCAGCTCCATCTGCTCGCGTAGTTCCCTGCTGACCGGGGTCAACCAGATTCCAGGCGGCGATCGCCAGTCCGCCATCAGAGGTCTTCGTCACAATCGACGTTCTTCGAGGCGTCCGCAATCCGGGCATCGCCAAGTTGATGCAGCAATCCATAAGCGTAGTAACTGGGCTTGTTGATGCCGCCCTTGGCGCGCAAACCGAACATCCCAACGAATGGCTGCGGAATCGGGCCGCCCTCCTCAAACACATCGGAGAAGGTCCAGAACGACATCATGTTCACCATGCCGTCGCATTCGCGAACGGTATTGGCCAGCGCCGGCCCGACAAAGATCGTGTCGCGCGACTCCTGCATTCCCTGCACGTTCCATTCGGTCCAGAAGAGCGGCAGATTCGGCATGGGTGACGACTTTATCTCTCCGTGGACCTTGGCAACAGCGCGGCACACTCGGTCGTCCATGGGAATGTCTTCGTTTGTACCGAAAAGATTTTCGACGGTGTCGTCCGCGTAGCCGTGCGTGGAAACGAAGTCGACCGGAACATGATTCTCTGCTGTAAATTTCAGAAAGTCGGGGACCCATGCAGCCGCTGCCGTCGCCGGTCCGCCCACCCGCAGCCGCGGACTCACCTTCTTCAGATCCCGCGCAGTATGCGCGTAAAGCTCGAAATACGATTTCTGCCGTGGAATGCCGCCCCAGAAATCGATATTCGGCTCATTCCACACCTCGAAGTACCACTTCGATACTTCGTCGATGCCGTAGCGGTCGACGAGATGCTGCGCAAAGTGCGTCATCAGGTCATCCCAGCCCTCCATGCTCTTCGGAGGCGAAACGTTCTGCTTGTACCAGAACGGATGCAGCGCGTCAGGATTGAAGGCCAGCTTCTTGGGCATGAAGCTGATCTCAACGAACGGCCGCACGCCGTTCTTCAGCAGCCCGTCGTAGACCTGGTCGACATAGGCAAAGTTATAGACCGGGATTACAATGCTCGTCTTCGGTGTAGACACCCAGCTCGTCATGCAGGATCGCGTGAAACCGCACGTAGCGGAAATCCGTGACCTGCTTCACCGCACGCAGGTCGTCGCGGTAGCTCTCGCGCAGCGTGAGGATCGCTCGCCCTGAGCCGAACATCTCCTCCCAGAAATGAGGGAATGCAGTCGTCGGAGCATTTGCATCGATTTCGACTTTCTCCTGCGCAGGAGCAGGCTGGC
Source organism: uncultured Acidobacteriaceae bacterium (assembly GCA_963725225.1). GTDB lineage: Bacteria > Acidobacteriota > Terriglobia > Terriglobales > Acidobacteriaceae > Silvibacterium. The sequence continues at coordinate 44,684 of CAVRXY010000036.1, read as the reverse complement.
TTGAGACTACTAAAGTGGCTAGAACCAGCACGAAGCCGCACCAGCGATCCAATCGCATCATGAAGCACCTCTCTGCATCCAGTGGATGCCGCCTGTGAAAGAAAGACGGCTAAATAATTTGGAAGGTCAGGCTCTGACTTGGAACGGGGCCCGACTGGAAGCCCGGCAGGATAGCGCGCCGCTTCCGAGCCAGCGCACGAAGAGTCAGGCATGAACTGCCGGGGGCTGGTCGGCACTTTTGCGTGGCCGGTTCTGAGCCCGCTCCATTACCGAATGGATCTCGGCAATGATCGCTAATGCAATGCTGGTGGGATCTTTCGATCCGATATCCAGCCCTACAGGAGAATGCAGCCTCGACATGCACTCGCCAACCGTCAGGCCCAGTTCCGGCGCAATCTCCGACAACAACCGCTCAGTCCGCTTCCGTGGTCCGAGAACCCCGAGATAGTCGGCGTCACCCGGGAGAAGCCCCCGCAGCGCCACGCGATCCTGCTCATAACTGTGTGTAAGCAAAACTGCTGCGTCCCGGGCGGTCAGCGTAATTTGATCGAATGCGTTGAGCACGAATACTTCATCGGCGGTCGGGAACCGCTCCCGCGTAGCCAGATGCGCGCGGCCATCCACCACCGTGGTCTTCCATCCCAGCTTGCCGGCGAACTCAACCAATGGGACTGCATCGTCTCCGGCGCCGACTACCAGGAGAGCGACCCGAGGCGGCAGGTATTCAGCAATGATGGTGGCCTTGCGCTGCTGCCAAAGCGATTTCCTCTCTTGCAGCGCCTGATGTGCCAGCGCAACCATCTCGCGGGACGGTGACGCGAGGTGGGTTTCGCCTTCCTCCGACAAGATAAGGCGAGTCCCAAGATCTGCAGGCGACTCGGATTCGATTACCGATACAAATACCGTGCCCTTCCGGGAGTCCAGGCTGCGCTCGAGAGCGGCGAGAACCCGCTCCGCTGCCGCGCCCCGTTCGAGGAGAACGGAGACCGTGCCTCCGCAGCCAAGCCCGTAGGGCATCTCAGAATCGTCGTCGTAGAAGCTGCTATAACGCTGAACCGAGGGGCCGGTCTCGGTGAGCCACCAGGCTTTTTTCTGTACCTCAGCCTCGAGACAACCTCCGCTGATCGTGCCGGCACGGCGTCCGGAGCTTGTCATCAGCATCCGCGCTCCCGGCTTCCGGTACGAAGAGCCTTCAATTCCGACCACAGTGGCAAGGCAGATCTCGTCGTTTCGCGCCCGCGCCTCTTTCCAGAGTTTCAGGATTAACCGCAACTCAGACATACTTAAATGCTACATCGCGAGGTATGCCGCGAGCAGCAGGTTGTCATATTTGGGATCGGCTCATTCGGTTACGACGGCCTTTACCAGGTTGCGAGGCTTATCCACGTTCACGCCGTGCAGAACAGCGGTGAAATACGCAAAGAGCTGGAGCGGCACAACCTCCAGCAAAGGCAGCAGAAACTCGCTCACCGCCGGAACAGCAACCGAATAATTGCTTAATTTATGCGCTTCCTCGTCGCCTTCCGTGCGGATCGAAATGATCGTCGCGCCCTGTGCCTGCATGTCGCGCATCAATTGCAGCGTCTTCTGGTACCGCAACACCGAGTCCGGGTCCTCGTCATCGCGGGTCGCCAGGACAACTAAGGGTGCGTCCGGGCTCACCAGGGCATTCGGCCCATGCTTCAATTCACCGGCAGGATAGCCCTCAGCCTGAACGTAGGCCGACTCTTTCAGCTTGAGTGCGCCTTCGCGAGCAATCGCATAGTGAATGGCGCGTCCAAGATAAAGAAACCCGCGAGCGGAACGCGTCTTTTCTGCTATTTCGTGAACCAGTGCCTCCCATTCCTCCAGCGATGCGGCCAATAAGGCGGGCAGGTGCTCCAGGTGTTCCAGGTGGGCGGCGACAGTCTGCGCCGTCATCCTGCCCCCAAGCCGCGCCACGTAAAGCGCAAGCAGGTAGAGGACACAAAGCTGTGTGGTGAAGCTCTTGGTCGCCGGAATCGCCCGCTCCCTGCCGGCGACTGTGGGCAGCGACGCATCTGCCTCGCGGGCCATTGTCGATTCCGGATTGTTGGTGATGGCCATGGTCGCCACTCCACGCGTCCTGGCTTCGCGCAGAGCCGCGAGCGTGTCGGCCGTCTCACCAGACTGCGAGATCACCAGCAATCCGGGATCGTACAGCGTGTGCGTCGAGCGGTAGGAGTATTCACTCGCGTACTCCACGTCAACCGCGAGGCCTGCGTAATCCTCGAGCATGATTTCGCCCGCCAGGCCTGCATGGCGGCTCGAGCCACTGGCGGCAATGACCAGCCGCTGACGTCCGCGAAGGATGTCGGCGATTTTCGGGAATGATTCGGCGTTCAGCGAGCCGCCTTGAGCATATCGGGCAATGGTCGCGGCGAGGGCCTCCGGCTGTTCGTAGATCTCCTGGAGCATCGCGTGCGCATAGCTTCGAGACATTGAGTGAGGGCTTCCTTTTGCGGCAACTGGCCCAGCAGGATGCTGAAGGACCTGCCTCCAAGTTACCATGATGTATAGACAACTGTACCGAATTGCAAGTACAAAGTCTCAGACGGCAATTTTGCCGGGAACCTGACCGGCTCGAAATCCGTCTACCAGAGGAATCGAAATCAGGGCAGCGGCGCATTTGCCACGACTCAGGGCCAGGAATCAGGCATGGAGAGCTTTCACAAAACGCGCGGTAATCGACTCGGGCCGCGTGATCGCGGACCCGACCACGACCGCATATGCACCCAGATCCAACGCCCGTCTTACTTCCTCCGGCTGCGAAATATGACCTTCCACGATCACCGGAACGTGAAGCTCCCGGACCATACGCTCCACCAGATCCCAGTTTACGGCGCGAAATCCTGCCGTCTCTGGTGTGAATCCGTAGAGAGTGGTCGCCACGGCGTCCGCGCCGGCCTCCTGGGCGGCCAGGGCTTCCTCAAACGAGGCGATATCTGCGAGCACCGGCTTGCGGATCTCGGTGTGGATACGGCCAAGCAGATTTCTCCATGGCTCCGCAGTAGCCGCTCTGTTGGTGGTGCAGTCCAGAGCGATGACATCGGCGCCTGCCGCGGCGATCGATTCCGCAGCGGCGAAGTCAGGCGTGATCGAGACCTCGTCCCCGATCTTGCGTTTCTCGATGCCGATGATCGGCACGTCAATTTCTTGCCGGAAGGCCTGGATACATGCGGCGCCATTTGCTCGCAGGCCGCCGGCCCCGCCGCGAACGACGGAAATGGCGATGCGCCTCAAGGTATCCACGCTGTCGAGTGGATCGCCAGGCGGCGCCTGGCAGGAAACGATCAGAGATCCGCGAAGAGAAATGGGAAACATAGCGGGCGGAGATTCAGAACCGGTTGCAATGCGAAATCCAAGGATAAGGCATACGCCGGTTTACCACTATGCCGGTTTGAGGCCGATCACGAAGACGGCATCGGTTTTACAACTCGATCGACAGCGCGCAAGAAAACACGGAACGAGGAATCTCAGTGTCGAAAAGCAACTTGAGTAACCGTCAGCATAGCGAACCCACAGTGCAGCCGCTCGATAAGAACGGATTCATACCGCTTTATTTTCAAATACAGCGCGCCCTGATGGAGAAGATCCAGTCCGGCGAGTTGTCCGAGGGCGATCCGTTGGCGTCGGAAGAAGAGCTCTCACGCGCCTATCAGGTGAGCCGTATGACCGCGCGCCAGGCGCTGCACGGCCTCAAGACCAACGGGTACGCCTTCAGCGAAAAGGGCCGTGGAACCTTTGTCAGCCGTCCCAAGCTCGAGAAAAATATTCTTCACCTGCAGGGCTTTACCGAGGACATGCGGCGAAGAGGCATGAAGCCCAGTTCGCAATTGCTCGAGCAGTCCGTGATCTCGGTGACCGAAGACCTTATGGAGAAGCTGAAGCTCGACGCAAACGAGAAGGTGATGCGCTTGCGTCGCCTGCGCCTGGCAGACGGCATCCCCATGGCTCTCGAACAATCCAACATCCCGCTGCGGCAGTTTCCCGGGCTCGACCGCATCGATTTCGCGAAACAGTCTCTCTATCACACGCTTCGCGAACGCTACGGCGTGCGGGTGGGGTATGCCGACGAGATCATCGAGGCACTCCCGGCCACGCGGGAGGAGTCCGAATTACTGACGATTCCGCGCAAGGCGAGCGTCCTCTCGATCAGCCGGATCATTCTCACCACCCAGGAATCGCCCATCGAATCGGCATGCTCGCGTTATCGAGGCGATCGTTATCGTGCGTCGATTCGCGTTCCTGTTACCACGATTGAATAAGCAGGATTGCCGCGGTTGAGCAAGAATGGTTCCAGATGCAAACCTGGGACGCAATTGTTGTGGGCGCCGGACCTGCCGGATGCGCAGCCGCATATGACCTCGCCGCAGCGGGTCGCGAAGTGCTGTTGCTGGACCGTGCGATTTTTCCTCGCCAGAAGGCCTGCGCCGGTGGACTGACTCTCAAAACTGTCCAGGCGTTGCGGTATTCGGTTGATCCGGTGGTTCGGCAGAAGATTTCACACATGCGCCTTGAGCGCGATGGCAACCGGTCCAGTGTTCTGCGTCGACGTTCACCGTACTGTTATATGACGGTCCGGCAGGAGTTCGACGACTATTGCCTGCGTCAGACTCTGGCCGTAGGGGCAAAGTTTCAACATATTCGCGCGATTGAGGCTGTCAGTGAAGACAACTCTGGGGTGACTCTTCGCGCCGATGGCCAGGAACTGCGGGCGCGGTTCCTTGTAGGCGCTGATGGCGTTCACAGCCGCGTGCGTCAACTCACCGATGGTGGCAAGGGGTGGTTCTGGCGCGCCTTCGCCCTTGAAGCCGTCGTCCCCATGGCAGACGCCGCTGAGAAGGAGCTTGTTTTCGATTTTGCTCCGGTTCGAGACGGGTACGGGTGGGTCTTCCCGAAGGGCGACCACGTCAACGTCGGGCTCTACTCTTACGCGCCGGAAGAAAAGATCGATCGGATCGCGGCTCGCCGCTTACATTCACCGCCGGTTCGGGACGGTGTCAGCCGAGGATATGATCGGCCAGTACGCCGGATTCGGCGCAGCTCAGCACAAAATCCCGCCCACACGAACTTTTCTGGTTGGTGACGCGGGGGGATTCGTCGATCCTCTCACTGGAGAAGGTATTTATTTCGCAATTGCGAGCGGGCAGGCGGCTGCCGAAGCGATCGAAGCCGACCTGAAAAGCCAGGCCACCGCTCATGAGCGCTTCGCGCAGACCACCGCAAAAGTTCGCGCTGATCTCGCCGTCACCACTTCAGGCGCCCGATGGTTCTACTCGAATCTCGACCAGGGTTACCGGATTTTGTCGTTGCGCCTGCTCCAGTCCACGGTGTTAAATGCCTTCGCAAAAGGATTCAATCCCGCAAGGCTTGCTGCACGGGTCAGAAGATTGCTACCGTGGACCTCGTAAGAATTTAACTTGCCACCGTCCATGGGCCATCGACAATCTAACAAAACGAGTTAAGATAGTTTTTCGATTCAACAACGCAATTACCTCGACTCTTTAAGCAAACGTACTGGAACCTTGATAGGGAGAGGACCAGCAAGATGCTTCCTGGATGGCCTGGAGTGGGGCGGTTGACGCGGTTTGCTTTTGCCGCAGCACTCATTTTGTCCAGCCATGCGTTTGCAGAAGGCCCGCAGTCCACTCCCAGCATTTTCGCGCCTGCTTCAACACCTGCAACCGACATCTATCATCTCTCGCTGTTCGCGCTTGAGATTACTGGCGCCATTTTTCTAACCGTTGCAGGACTCCTTGCTTATGTGATCATCCGCTTTCGCTCGAAAGCCGACGACGACGCCAGCGAACCAGCGCAGATCTACGGCAGCAACCAGGTTGAATTGGCCTGGACAGTTATTCCCGTGCTCATCGTGGTGGTTCTCTTCCTCACCACTGCGCGGGTGATCTTCGCCATACAGGATGCTCCGAAACCGCAGGCGGCTCTCGAGGTCACCGTTGTCGGTCACCAGTTCTGGTGGGAGTACCGCTACCCGAAGCAAGGGATCGTCGCCGCGAACGAGTTGCACGTTCCGCTCAGCAGCACTGATCACCCTACGCCCACATATCTGAAGCTGCTCTCGGCCGACGTGGATCACAGTTTCTGGATACCCCAGCTGGCCGGGAAGACGGACCTCATTCCAGTGCACCCCAACGATCTGTGGATCGATCCGCTGCAGCCCGGCGTGTACCTGGGGCAGTGCGCGCAGTTCTGCGGAGTACAGCATGCCAATATGCTTCTGCGCGTCTACGTCGACACCCCGGAACAATTCGCGGCCTGGGTGAGCAACCAGGCAAAGCCCGGCGTTCAGGACCCATCAGTCGCCGAGGGACGGCGCGTCTTTGAAACCCAGGCGTGCATGAACTGCCACGCCGTCCAGGGCACGGCAGCCACCGGCAGATTCGGGCCAGACCTGACCCACCTGATGAGCCGCGACACGCTTGCCTCTGGCATGATCCCGAATACCCGACGACAATCTCAGGCAATGGATCAAGGACCCTGACTCCATCAAGCCGGGATCATTGATGCCGGCCATGCAGTTAAGCGAGGATCAACTCGACCAGGTGACCAGTTACCTGGAGACGCTGAAGTAGAGAGAGACTATGGCGGACCAGACCCTTCCAATTCATGGCACGCTGGACTTGACCCCTCCACGCGAGGGCGAAAGCACGTGGCTCGATACGCTGCACTCGTGGGTCATAACGGTCGACCACAAGAAACTCGGCCTGATGTATATGATGCTGGCCATCTTCTTCCTCCTGGTCGGTGGCACCGAGGCTCTTCTGATCCGCATTCAGCTTGCGGTGCCAAACAATCATCTTATTTCCCCGCAGGTCTTCAATCGCCTTTTCACCATGCACGGAACCACCATGGTCTTCCTGGTGGGCATGCCGCTGGTCTTCGCCTGGGCGAACTACATCATTCCGCTGCAGATTGGCGCGCGCGACATGGCATTTCCGCGCCTTAACGCCTTCAGTTTCTGGCTGACAGCTTTCGGCGCACTGCTGCTCTATTTCAGCTTTCTCGGCGGCGCCGGACTGTACGGCATGGGCAACGCTCCGGACGTCACATGGTGGGCCTATGCACCATTGACCGCACGAGCCTTCTCGCCCGGGAACGCCACCGATTACTGGGCGCTCGCGCTTCTCGTGACCGGATTCGGAACCCTTGGCGGCGCAATCAATATCATCGCTACGGCCGTATCCATGCGGTGCAAAGGCATGACGCTGATGCGTATGCCGCTCTTCACATGGCTGCTGGTCGTGGACAGTGCGCTTTTGCTGGTCACCATCACACCGCTCACAGCGGCGCAGGTGATGCTGGTGATCGATCGGTATCTCGGAGGCCATTTCTTCGATACCCAGGCCGGCGGCCAGGCCATACTCTGGATGCACTTCTTCTGGATCTTCGGCCATCCCGAGGTGTATGTGCTGGTCTTCCCCGCCTTCGCCATCGCAAGCGAAGTTATCCCCGTCTTCTCACGCAAGGCCATCTTTGGATATCCGGCAATGGTCGCGGCTTCCGTGGGCATCGCCTTTGTGAGCCTCGGAGTATGGGCTCACCACATGTTCACGGTCGGCATGACATCGGCGGGAAACGCGTTTTTTGTCCTTTCGACGATGCTGGTAGGTATCCCGACGGGAATTAAGATCTTCAACTGGGTCGCCACCATGTGGGGCGGCAAATTGCGCTTCGCGACCCCGCTGCTTTTCTGCACTGGATTCCTCTTCCAGTTTCTGATCGCGGGCCTCACCGGCATCATGCTCTCCGTAGCGCCATGGAACTGGCAGCTCCACGGGTCCTATTTCGTCATTGCACATTTCCACTATGTGCTGGTGGGCGCCATCGTCTTCAATGTCTTCGCCGGGATCTACTACTGGTTCCCCAAGGCGACCGGCCGCATGATGAACGAAACGCTGGGCAAATGGCACTTCTGGCTCTTCTTCATCGGATTTCACGTCACCTTCGACACCATGCACTTTCTTGGTTTCGAGGGCATGCCCCGCTGGATCTACACTTATCCCGCCGACCGTGGATGGCAACATCTGAACCTCGTCGTTTCTATCGGAGGCCTGATCCAGGGCGTCGCTGTGCTCATTTTTGCCTACAACCTGATCCACTCGCTCTTAAAGGGTAAGGTCGCCGGCAATGATCCCTGGGATGCGTGGACGCTCGAATGGTCTACTTCCTCTCCCCCGCCGGCATATAACTTCGCCACCGATCCCGTGGTGCACAGCCGCCGTCCCCTATGGGACATAAAGCACCCGGAAGATCCTGACTGGAAGTACGAATGATGAACGACTGGACACAACTCAAATGAGCGCGAGCGCGATTCCTCTGGTTCCCGGCGGACATGAACACGACGTGGCATCTGCCGTCACGCGGCAGGGTCGGCATGTATTGCCTCATCATTGGCGAATGTGCCATCTTCACCATTTTTGTCGTCGCCTATGTGTTTTACATCGGCAAGAGCCTCAATGGACCCACGCCGGCACAGGTCCTTGAAGTGCCCATCTTCAATACCATCTGCCTGCTCTCAAGCAGCGTCACCATCTGGCTGGCCGAGCGCGCCATTGAGCGCGGCATCCTTCGGACCTTCGGACTCTGGTGGGCTGCCACGATCGCTCTCGGTGTGATCTTCCTGATCGGCACAGGGCTCGAATGGTACAAGCTGATCTACCATGACGGGCTCACCATTCGCACCAACCTCTTCGGCACGACTTTCTATTCGCTGGTCGGCCTGCACGCGACCCACGTTGTTGTCGGCCTGACGATGCTGCTGCTTGTGCTCCTTTTCACCCTCACCGGGCATGTTCGTCCGGAGCATTCGGAGCGCATTCAGGTTCTGGCGCTCTATTGGCATTTTGTCGACGCAGTGTGGGTCATCGTCTTCACCGTTGTGTACATCGTGGGGAGATAAGGGTTGGCGATAGCGCGAGGAATAATATGAGCGATCACGAGCAACGCGGAGCCCACATCGAAACGATTCACCTGCCCGCGCCGACCGCGTGGCCTCTTGTACTGGCCTTCGGCTTCACTTTGCTTTGTGCCGGACTCGTCACCAATGGGGTTATCTCAGTTCTCGGAGGCGTGCTCATGGTCTTCGGGCTGGTCGGCTGGTTCCGGCAGGTGCTTCCGCACGAGGCGCACGAGGACATTCCCGTTGTCGTCGAGACGGTAGTGATTCAGAGCACGCGCCGCCAGGTGGAAAAGATTGTCATTCCGGAGGAAGACCGCGCCCATCTGCCGGTAGAAACCTACCCGATCATCTCCGGCATCAAGGGCGGTCTCGCTGGCGGAATTGCGATGATTCCACCGGCGCTGTTGTATGGCCTCATCGCCGAGCACAGCATCTGGTATCCGATCAACCTGCTGGGTGGCGCGGGCGTCGCCAACTGGCGCAATCCCACGACTGCCGATATTGCAGCTTTTCACTGGCAGGGCTTGATCGTTGCCACCGTGATTCACTTTTTCACCTGCTCCCTGGTCGGGTTGCTCTATGGAGCCATGCTCCCGATGCTGCCGCGACGTCCGGTGCTGCTTGGCGGCGTCATCGCCCCGGTGTTGTGGACCGGCCTGCTGCATTCCACCATGGGGATCGTGAATCCTGTGCTCGACGAGCACATTGCCTGGGGATGGTTCCTCGTCTCACAGGTTGCATTCGGCATTGTCGCGGGACTTGTCGTTGCCCGCCAGGAACGTATCCGTACCGCACAGTCGCTGCCATTTGCCATGCGCATGGGCATTGAAACCCCGGGACTTATGCACGAGCACAAAGAAGAGGACGACCGTTCATGAGAGTGCAGCCTTTCGCGGGCACAGCCTTCCTCCTTATGCTGCTGGCCGGCTGTAACCAGATTGCCCGGCACGCCAAAGCCCGGCGTTGAAGTCCCGCGGCCGGACTCCATTACCGATTTCGCCACGCTGTACAGCCAGAACTGCTCCGGCTGCCACGGCCAGGGGGGGCAAGGGGGGGCCGCGCTCGACCTTGCCAATCCCGTTTACCAGGCCTGGGTTGATGACGCCTCATTGCGAAAGGTCATCGCAGAGGGCGAACATGGCACGCAGATGCCGGCTTTCGCCCAAGAAGCCGGTGGCTACCTGACAGATGTGCAGGTCGATGCCCTGGTGCATGGCATGCGGACGGCGTGGCAAAAGCCGGGGGCCTTGAATGGCCAGACGCCTCCGCCATATCAGTCAACCGCGCAGGGTGATGCCGGCCGGGGCCAACCCGTTTATCAGACCGCGTGCGCGCGCTGCCATACAGAGGCTGGACAGAAAATCACCGACCCGACCTACCTCGCATTGGTCAGCGACCAGGCGCTGCGCACGATCATCGTCGCCGGACGTCCTGATCTGAGTCATCCGGACTGGCAAGGAGATATCGCCGGGCATCCGTTGACCGACCAACAGGTCGCCGACATCGTAGCGTGGCTGGGGTCGCTGCGCAGCCCGACACCGGGACAGCCTTACCCGCACTGAGGAATCACCTATGACCGACATCGTCAAAGAAGAACAGAAAATCACACACGACGATCCGAGCGCCGTATCCCGACGCTGGATGCTCCTCAAACTCGGTGTCCTGATCAACGCTGCTGTGGGCGTCGCTGTGGCCGTTCCTGTTGTCCGGTATCTGCTCGGCCCGGTCAAGCGCAAGGGCGCATATCACTCCTGGATCTCTCTCGGATCCATTGACCAGTTCCCGGTAAGTGAAACGCGGCTGGCAACCTTTGAAAATCCCTTCACCGTTCCCTGGGATGGCGAAACTGCAAAGACTGCCTGCTGGGTGCGCCGCATCGATGCGACAAACTTTCAGGTCTTCGCCATCAACTGCGCTCACCTCGGCTGCCCGGTCCGCTGGTTCCCGCAATCCGGGCTTTTCATGTGCCCGTGCCATGGCGGAGTATATTACTCCGATGGATCTCGGGCATCTGGGCCACCGGAACGGGGACTCTTTGAATACAAATACAAAGTGCTGGGCAACCAGTTACAAATCTTCGCTGGGCAAACCCCAACCCTTTCGAACGAAGCCAGCAACGGTCTGCGTGTTCTCAATAACTACAAAGGATCCGGCCCATGCACTGGGTAAAGCAAATCTACAACTGGCTTGAGTTCCGGCTGCAGTTGCAGGCGCCCGTCGAAGACGCTGCTCTTCACCCCGTGCCGCGCAATACCGCCAGTTGGTGGTACGTCTTCGGCAGCGCAGCCTTCACGCTGCTCCTATTACAGATAGCCACCGGTATTCTTCTCGCCATCGTCTACGTGCCCTCCGCCGCCCATGCCTGGGACAGCCTCAACACGCTCAATCACGACCTGCCTCTAGGCTGGTTCCTGCGCGCGATGCATGGTTGGGGCTCCAACTTTATGGTCGCCGTCGTGCTCATCCACATGGCGCAGGTTTTTCTCTTCGGAGCGTATAAGTTTCCTCGCGAACTCACCTGGATGGTCGGAGTCTTCCTGCTGCTCATGACCCTGGGCATGGCGTTCACTGGGGAGGTGATGCGCTTCGATCAGGATGCATACTGGGGTCTTGGCATCGGAGTGTCGATCGTCGGCCGCGTGCCACTCATCGGCGGCCAATTGGTCGATCTCATGATGGGTGGTCCAATCATCGGTGGCCCCACCCTCTCACGCTTTTTTGATCTGCATGTCTTCGTCATCCCCGGGACTTTGCTGGTCCTCGTTGCCGTGCACGTCTGGATGGTGCTGAAGCTTGGCATCAACGATTGGCCGATGCCCGGCCGCCCAGTGCGCCGCTCCACCTACATGGCCGAGTATCACAAGCTATCGCACGAAAACGGATTTCCCTTTGTCCCCGGAGCCTTCTGGAAGGACCTCATCTTTTCCGGCGCGGTGCTCGCCGCGGTCGCGGTCTGCGCCGCCGTCTTCGGCCCCTACGGTCCGACCGGAACGCCCGATCCCACGATCATTCAGACCACCCCCAAGCCCGACTTCTTCTTTCTCTGGATCTACGCCGTTCTCGCCTATCTTCCGCCGAGCCTTGAGACGCCTTTTATCCTGATCGTGCCCATTCTCGGCATTGCTGTTCTGCTGGCCCTCCCCTTCTACGCTGGAGAGGGAGAAAAGAGCTGGCACCGGCGGCCTGTTGCGGTGCTGGTTCTCGCGACTGTTGCGGTTTCCTTTGGAGTCTTCACGCATCTGGGCACGTTCACTCCGTGGAGCCCGATCATGGGAGCCTGGAGCAGCGACAGTGTTCCGTCAAAGTTTCTGCAAGGTAGAACACCATTGGAACGCCAGGGTGCAGTCGTCTTCCAGGGGAAGCAATGCCGCAATTGCCATTCGCTCGGAGGCGTAGGCGGGCTGCGCGGACCTGCGCTTGATGATGTGGCCACGCGCCTCACAGAAGATCAGCTTATTCGCCAGGTACTTCAGGGCGGCGGAAACATGCCCGCCTACGGGAAGAATCTCTCGCCTCCGGAAGTGACCGCGCTGGTCAAGTTTCTCGTCACGCTTCATCCGCCGAGTCAGCTTCCGGCAACGAACGCCGCCGGCCAGGCAACAGCGCAACTCCCGCCATTGAGTTCACAGACGGGCACAGCAAAGCAGTAGATGTCGAAGTCCTTCATTCTTGCCTGGGCGCTTCCGCGCGCGGCCACGTTAGCTCTGGAAATCTCCGCGATTGTCTACTGGCGCGGCTGGCTGCGCATCCGGCGGACGCGCCCGGCAATGTTCCCGGCGTGGCGGCTGATCTGTTTTCTCTCCGGCATAGCGTCGATCGTCATCGCGATTGCCTCGCCGCTTGATACCATCAGCGATCAGCTGCTCGTCGCTCACATGGCGCAGCACTACATCCTCATGTCAGTGGCGCCGCCGCTCATCGTGCTCAGCGCACCGGTTGTCCCGCTGCTGCGGGGCCTGCCACGATGGTTCGTGCGCCCGGTCCTCGGACCGCTGATCCGCACCGTCTGGCTGCGTCGCTTTTTCAAGCTGCTGGTTACGCCTCGTGTTGCCTGGATTCTGATGAACGTCGCATACATCGGATGGCATATTCCTGCCGCATACGAGTTCGCGCTGGCTTCATGGCAGTGGCACATCGTCGAGCACGCGTGCTTCTTCCTGACCAGCGTTCTTTTCTGGTGGCCGGTCATTGAGCCGTGGCCGAGCCACTTTTCGGGTTCGCGCTGGCTGCTGCTGCCGTATCTTCTCGGCGCCGACATCATCAATACCGCAATTTCCGCACTCCTCTGTTTCTCGGGACGCGTACTTTATCCCACCTACGCGAACCAGTCGCGCATATTCGCGATCACACCACTTGCCGATCAGGCGGCGGCGGGTGCGCTCATGTGGGTCTTAGGATCGATCGTCTTTTTGATTCCGGCGATGTACATCACATTGAAACTGCTATCGCCGAGAAAGAGATCGTTCGCCATGCACAATCTTCCCGGCCACTGAATGGCCCTGATCTTCGCCACATATTCACCGTCTTTCTTCGACTTCTCGAAAACCTTTGGCCAAGAGGCGGGTTCTAATTCACTGAGCCCTTCTTCTGCCGCGACAGCGGATTTGGTGGTCAACCCTGACCGTTGGCTCTCGTCTTGAGAAGCCACAGCATTGAAGGAGTCGATAAAATATAAGCATGGCTTCGAGATTCAAACGCTTGCGTCTTTTTGCATCTTTTTTCCTGTGCCTTGTGGCGATCGCTGCCCTTGCTGATCCCGCTCCGTTCGATCTCACCGGGCCGCGAATTGATGTCAAAGTTAAGCGAGGATCTCAAACCCTCCCCATCACCGCCGTGCCCAACCTCGTCGTCGGCGACAGGCTCTGGATCCATCCGGATTTCCCCAAGGACCAGACAGCGCATTACCTTCTCATCGTTGCGTTTCTGCGTGGATCGACGAACCAGCCGCCGGAAAACTGGTTCTTTAAGGCCGAAACGTGGAACAAGAAATTCGACGAAGGGCTCTACGTCACTGTTCCCGAGGGGGCCCAGCAGGCGCTGCTGTTCCTTGCTCCGGCTACCGGGGGAGACTTCAAGACACTCGTCAATGCGGTCAGCGGACGTCCCGGCTCATTCGTTCGCGCCTCTCAGGACTTGAATCAGGCAAGTCTTGATCGGACACGTCTTGATGCCTACCTCGACGCCGTCCATGAAGTCAACGCGACCGATCCCGAAAAGCTCAAGGAGATTTCGCCGCTGCTCGCCCGCAGTCTGGGCATGAAGCTCGATAAAGATTGTCTGGACAAAGTCGTCGAAGAGCAGGCCTCCTGCCTGGTGCAGAAGCAGGATGCGTTGATTCTGAATGACGGGCACAGCATGTCGATCGTCGGCACTCTCACTTCCGGACCAGCCAGCGACCTGAGCATGCAGGCCAGCTATACACCACGCGCGAGCTTCGGCTATTACAGCCCTTACGTCGCGTCGATCATCGACATCGCCCGCATCCTGGACTCCATCCACACTGCCGAATATCAGTACATCCCGGCGCTGGGAACCCAGCACGATAACGGCCTGGACCTCAAGCTCAACACGCCTCCGTCCTTCCACAATCCCAAGTCGGTACTCGTCGTCGCGCTGCCTCCGATCGAAGCCGCACAGCCCCCGCCGCTCCATCCGGTCAACGACAAGGAAGTTTTCTGCGCCAGCAAGAGCGGGCTCGTCCTTCCCACTGACGGAGCACCGCTGGTCTTCTCCACAGGATACGCACGTGATCTCGCTCTGCAGGTTGAAATAGGCAAGAAGAAAGTGGACCTGCCGCTCAAGCCCGATGCGGCAAAGGGCGGCTTCGTGGTGGACAACACGGCGCTTGCAAAAGCCGGCGCGGATTCTGCAGTCCGTGGCCCGCTCACGGGCACGCTGCATGGTTTCTGGGGATTCAGCGCATTCACCGGCCCCACCTACAAACTTCAGACGGCTCGCGAGCAGAAGTGGCAGCTGGCATCCGCAGATGAGAATGCGCTCATCGTTGGACGCGACGATACCCTCCACCTTCAGGCAGAAGACACGACGTGCGTCGACTCGATCCAGTTCCGCGAGGCCAATGCCAAGGAGCAGAAGGCGGAGTGGAAGCCGGTCCCGCCCGATCATATCGAGGTTACGCTGCCCTTGAAGGATGCGAAGCCCGGTACCCTGACACTCCTGGTGAAGCAGGCTGGCCTCGACAAGCCGCAGGAAGTTCCGCTGCACACCTACGCAGCGGCCGCACATCTCGACAGCTTCAGTCTGCATGCAGGCGATCAGCGGGCCGTCCTCAAAGGCAGCCGTCTCGACGAGGTCGCCGCGGTGGAGATTCCGGGAGCGCGTTTCGAGCCTGGAAAGCTTTCTCATCAGGATGGAAATGACGAGCTGATGCTCGAGACGAAGGATACGAAAACAACGGCCAGCCTTAACGCGGGCGATCACGTAGAAGCTATTGCGACGCTCCGCGACGGACGCAAGGTGAATCTCACAACGACTATCGATCCCGCCCGCCCGAAGGTCAGCCTGTTGAGCAAGAGTGTCGAGAACGCCTCTACTGCTAATCCCGGCAATATCCAACTCGCTGGCCAGGACGAGCTGCCGCAGAACAGCAAGCTCGTCTTCTCGCTGAAGGCGCAGACTCCGGCCACTTTCTCGCGTGAGGAAAAGATAGAGGTGGCGACCGCCAACGGTGCGTATTCGACCACTCTAAGCATGGGAGATGGCACCCTTGTTCTTCAGGACGCCAAGACCGCTCTTGCAACTCTTGACCCCTCGAAGGCCTACGGAAGCTCAGCATTCGGCCCCCTCCAGTTTCGGGTCATCGACGGCACGGGCGCGCAGGGAGACTGGCAGCCCTTGGTTACGCTCGTGCGGTTGCCCGCCCTACAGGGTCTGCAGTGCCCCCCGGCTGCGGATCAGCCTTGCTCGCTGACGGGATCGGGGCTCTTCCTGTTGGATTCCGTTTCCACCGATGCTCAGTTCACGAATCCGGTGCAGGTGCCGGACGGGTTCCCGGGCAACGTGCTGTCGGTTCCTCACCCCCAAGGGCAGGGGTTATACGTCAAGCTTCGCGACGACCCGGCCGTGGTGAACGTGGTCACACTGGCCGCCGCGCCGTTGCCACCGACCAAGGCGCAGGCTGCGGCTGCACGTCAGTCGCGGCGCGCAGCAGCAGCAGCCGCAGCCGCCGCAGCGGCCGCATCCCATCCGCCTCCTGCACCTCAGAGTCCGGCTCCGGCGCCGGCTTCGGGCAATCCGACACCACCGCCTCCGGCCGCGTCTCCCACGACAGCACCGGTCGCGGCCTCCGCGCCGCAGCCCTGAGAGGCGGTAGCCGCCAGCCGCGTATGCTAGAAGGCCATGGGATACCGGCACGCCATTCATGGTGTCAGCTATGCCTTCGACGACCTGCGAAGCCTGTTGGCCAGGGCCTCTCCGCCACGGAGCGGGGATGAGCTGGCGGGAATCGCGGCGTCCTGCGCCGCGGAGAGAGTGGCGGCGCAGATGGCGCTCGCCGATCTGCCCCTGTCCCAGTTCCACACCGAGGCGGTGATTCCCTATGAGCAGGACGAGGTGACTCGCCTGATCGTGGATTCGCATGATGGTCGAGGCTTCGCGCCGCTAGCCAGCCTCACTGTTGGCGAGTTCCGCGACTGGTTGCTTGCCGAGGAGACATCGGGCGAGGTGCTGGCGGGACTGGCGATGGCGTTCACGCCGGAGATGGTTGCCGCCGTCTCCAAGCTGATGCGGGTCCAGGACCTGGTGTTGGTGGCGCGCAAGATACGGGTCGTCAGCCGCTTCCGCACAACGGTCGGATTGCCGGGTACGCTGTGCTCGCGCTTGCAGCCGAACCATCCAACCGATGATCCGGCCGGCATTGCGGCGTCGATCCTCGACGGGCTGATGCTCGGGGCAGGCGATGCGGTGATCGGGATCAATCCTGTGTCGGACAATGTGGAGCGGGTGACAACGCTGCTGCGCATGGTCGATCGCGTCAGGGAGCGGTATGAGATTCCCACGCAGAGTTGCGTGCTGGCTCATATCACCACGCAGCTCAAGGCGCTGGAGCGCGGCGCGCCGGTCGACCTGATCTTCCAGTCGATCGGAGGGACGGAGAAGACCAACGCGTCGTTCGGCGTGAACCTGGCGCTGCTCGACGAGGCTTACCACGCTGGGCTGGCCCTCAGGCGGGGAACTGTCTGTTCAGATGGAAGCATCGGCGACAACATCATGTACTTCGAGACCGGGCAAGGCAGCTCGCTCTCGGCGGATGCTCATCATGGCGTCGACCAGCAGACCTGCGAGGCACGGGCCTATGCGGTCGCGCGGAGGTACAAGCCGATGCTGGTGAATACCGTCGTCGGCTTCATCGGGCCGGAGTATCTCTACGACGGCAAGCAGATCCTGCGCGCCGGCCTCGAAGACCACTTCTGCGGCAAGCTGCTCGGGCTGCCGATGGGCTGCGATGTCTGCTATACCACGCATGCAGAGGCCAACGACGACGACATGGACACGCTGATGACCATGCTCGCCGTGGCGGGCGTGAACTACATCATGGGCGTTCCGGGTGCGGACGACGTGATGCTCAACTACCAGAGCACGTCGTTCCACGACATCGCCTATCTGCGCGCGGCGCTGGGCCTGCGTCCGGCTCCGGAGTTTGAGGCGTGGCTTGAGAGGGGCTTCCGCAAGGAGCTTTCCATGCATGGGTTGCTGAACGCATGAGCGATGCTCTCGATCGCAGCCGCTTGAGCGCCTATACGACCGCGCGCGTCGGGTTGCGTCGGGCAGGGACGAGCCTGGCGACGTCGGAACTTCTGGACATGGCGCTTTGCCTCGCGGAGGCGCGCGATGCGGTTCATGCCGAGCTGAGCGTCGTCTCTCTGCGGGCGCAACTGGGGGAACGCGGCCTGCAGATTTTTTCCGTCAGGAGCGCCGCACGCGACCGGGCGGAGTATCTGCGGCGGCCGGACCTCGGGCGGCGGCTGGCAACGGGGTCGCGGGCCGCGCTCGAGGCATGCGAGCCCACTCAAAGCCAACACCGGGCTTTGAATAGGGCACCCAGCCTGGTAGTGGTTATCGCCGATGGGCTATCGGCGATTGCTGTCGAGCGGCACGCCGTGCCGGTGCTCGATGCGCTGCTGCCTCTGCTTGAGGGCTGGCGGATCGGGCCGGTAGTCATTGCCGAACAGGCGCGGGTCGCGATCGGTGATGAGATCGGCGAGACGCTCAAGGCCGAGGCGACCCTGCTGTTGATCGGCGAGCGGCCAGGGCTAAGCTCTCCCGACTCGCTGGGGGCATACATCACCTGGGGTCCCCGCGTGGGACGGAGTGATGCCGAGCGGAACTGCATCTCGAATATCCGTCCCGAGGGTCTGAGCTACGCGCTGGCCGCAGGCAAGGTCGCCGGGTATCTGACCCAGGCGCGGAAGTTACGGCTTACCGGCGTGGCCCTCAAGGAAGAGCCGCTGCAACTGGGGAATTAGGGTACCCCCTCCCCCCGTAAAACTGTACTGGGACTGTACTTCATTCATTCTATTGCGGTTATTCGATGGTTTGTCTCCATCTAATACATAACAAAGGGCTTAATGCACTTAATAGAAAACAAATGATTTAACTTAGGAATGCCGTCGTCCGGGTGATTCCCATTTTGGGAACGAGTATGTCAATTCAATGGAAAAGCCCGGCAGCATTGGCGACCGGATTTTCTAGTCTCTAGTTTTTGTTTTAAATCTCTTATTTCTATTTTAGCGATTCAGGCGAAATGTTCGGCCAGGTTTTTTGAGGGCATTGCCTCAGCAGGCCTTGAGGTGACCGGTACGGGATCCCCGAGCGACGATGACCAGCTTTTCACGGTCGAGGATCTTCCGGACCTGCCCGCGGGCGTGGTTCGCCCAGGGGCCGATGGGGTCGAGCTTGAGATAGGCCACCCAGTGGCGGAGGGCCTTGCGGCGCTCGTTCTGGCGCTCATAGGCGAGCGCCAGGTTGTAGTGGGCGTCGGCGTATCCGGGAGCGAGCCGAATGGCGGTACGGTAGGCGTCAACGGCCTCGCCGAGCCGCTGCAGCTCGTCGAGGACGTTGCCCAGATCGAAGAAGGCCAGCGCGTAGTTCGGGTCGGCGAGAGTCGCCTGGCGGTAGAGGCGCTCGGACGCGGCGAACTGGCGCTGGTTGTAGAAGATGGTCCCAAGGTTGATGGCCGCGGGCGCATGGCCCGGATCGAGCCTGAGGATGTTCTCGTAAAGCTCCGCGGCTTCGATCTTTTTGCCTGTCTCTTCGAGGCGTACGGCCTCAAGAAAGAGGCTTCCAGTGCGGTTGATGATCTGGGCCGGACAGAGGACCGGGATTTGCTCTTTGACCAGGTCGTGATGGCCCTCGAAGTCGAAGACGAACTGGCGCGTGATCGGCTCCATCACGGTACCGGAATGGCGGAAGAGCAGGCGCGAACCATTTCGTACGGAGGCGGATTCCTGCAGCGGGTTGGCCATGCCGGAGACGGCCTGCATGGCATGAACGCTGGCACGGATACTAGCCGCCGAGAGCCGGGTGGCGCGAAGGTCGCGCAACTTGCGCAACTGAACGAGATCCTGAAAGCTGTAGGTGTCGGAAAAGGAAACAAGGCCTGCATGCTCCCACGCTCTCAACTGTTTGGCGCGGATGCGGAGGATGCGAAGGACATCCTGACGGCTATAGCGGGTCACAGTGGTTGTGCTCGTAAGACGACCGTCACTCACCTTAAGGTGGATTATCGGTGCGTTCGGTAACGGACACAAGAGAGCAGTATGAAATTTCAGTGGATAAAAGGGTACCGATCCTGATTCTGGAATGGTTTGTCAGCGCGGGAAGAAGCTGCTGGAGCCGACGACCGGACTTGAACCGGTGACCTGCCGATTACGAATCGATCCAGCCTTGCGTAGGTTGTTGTGTAATGGAACTCGTTTTGGGGCATTCCGGGGTGTTTTCGGGCATCTCGGGAGCCATTTGTACAGCAGTTGTACAACAGAAAAACGGACGATTGAGGAGCCGATCTGGCGTCGTCACGTCGCTAGATGGACGGGTCGTCGGCACCTTGCGGCCGGTTTCTGCGACCTTTATTTGCGACGCCTGTCGGCAGTCAGGATGATGAGTGGAGAGCACGACAATTTCGGGCCGGTTGGGCTGATTTCGACTCTTCGATGTTCCCGTGTAGTTCGCGCGATGCAGCCTGCGGCTCCGGACTTGATCCTGAGAAGCGTCATTCGCCGGGTCGGCTGAAAGGGCCGGAATCGGGACCTCTGCCGTGTCAAGGTAGCGTTTGGCGAGCATTTTATTGACGGCAAAGGGCTTATAAATCGGATGAGTCGGTAAAACCGGCACAATCGGCGCTATTTGCCACAAAAATGCCACAAACTTTTTGAATAACAAACCAAGTGGGCCGTGGGCTGGCCGTGGCGGAACAGCCCAGCTTTCCTGTCGTTCGAACGGCATAGAGGACTTTGCTCCATGTATATATTGTCCCTGGCCCGACAACCGGCATACCAGGGTGAGGTGACGTGACGATGGAATTCAAGCCTAAGAGGGAAGAGTGAGTAGCCGGCCGCCGGATCCAAGCGGAGCAAGCTTCCGGGCTGGCTATGATGGAAATGCAACCTATGAAACCAAATGATGCTAACGCGTCCGATCTCAAGCTTATAGCTCAAGACGAAGAAGTCTTCTCTGACGTCGTTCGGTTGATCGCCGCCTCCCGCGAAAAGGCCATCCAATCCGTCAATACCGCGCTGATTGAACTCTACTGGGAGGTAGGTGCGATGATCAGCCGCAAGATCGAAGCTGCGGAGTGGGGTGACGGTGTGGTGGACCAACTGGCTCAGTTCATCGCACGAACGGAGCCCACTCTACGCGGCTTCACCCGCCGGAACTTGTTCAGAATGAGGCAGTTCTACGAGACTTATAGGGAAGATCCAATTGTGTCGCCACTGGTGACACAATTGCCGTGGTCTCATCACCTGATCATCCTGGGACAGAGCAAGCGCCCGGAAGAGCGCGAATTCTATCTCCGGCTTGCCATTCGCGAGAGGTGGAGCAAGCGCGAATTGGAGCGCCAGTTCAAGGCGGCTCTGTTCGAGCGCGCAGTGCTCAGCCCGCCAAAAGTGTCGCCGGTGGTGACACAAATGTATCCGGACGCTCTGAGCGTCTTTCGGGACGCCTATACCGTCGAGTTTCTCGGATTGCCGCCGGTCCATGCGGAAGCGGACTTGCATCGTGCTCTGCTGGACAAGTTGAAGGACTTTCTGATCGAGTTGGGCCGCGACTTCTGTTTTGTCGGGTCCGAGTATCCCTTGCAGGTTGGCGGTCGAGATTTTGCGCTCGATTTGCTGTTCTTTCATCGGGGACTTAACAGCCTCGTCGCGCTGGAGCTTAAGGTATCCCGTTTCGAGCCAGAGTACCTTGGAAAGCTCGCCTTCTATTTAGAAGCCTTGGATCGGGATGTTCGGAAAGCGCACGAGCGTCCATCGATTGGTGTGCTGCTGTGTGCCAGCAAAGATGATGAGGTAGTGGAGTATTCATTAAGCCGCACCTTGTCTCCAGCGCTGATCGCTGAGTACCAGACACAGTTGCCAGACAAGCAATTACTTCAAGCCAAGCTTCGTGAGTTCTACCTTCAGAACGCGCCCGAGTAGTCGGTCTCTTTCGCAGCATGGCCCCTTTAACACCTGTCTTTGAAAATCAAGTGTTTTCCTCATGATATATTCGCCTTTTATTCGCTATAATTTCCCCATGTTTCACGGACCCACTTCCCGGCTTCATGACTTTGTCATTGCCTGCAAACGCTGCCGAGAACACATCGCTGCTCCCGTCGAGACGATGCCGGGTACCTGGATAATCCACACCTGTCCGCTGTGCGGCGAACGCCGCCGATACCTTCCCGCAGAGATTTTCAGGGGCCGGCTATCGCATCGGTACGAGGATCTCGTGCGGAGGAGGGGCCGTGTTTGATCGCCGCAGAGTAATTGGTCTCACTGGGCGTCATGCTCTACGTCAGGAAAGAGCCAGGCCTCTCCTGGACGATATCCATGGCAAGATCGAGGCGGCACTGTCCGTTGCATTGCCCTCCAGTGCACTCAGCAAGGCCTGTCGATACGCTGTCACACTGTGGAGGAAACTTACACGATTCTTGGAATATCCGGAACTTGAGCTGAGCAATAACCTTGCGGAGAACTCCATGCGTCCAGTGGCTCTGGGCCGCAAGAACTGGATACACATCGGCAGTCCACAGGCGGGACCAAAGGTCGCGGCCATTCTCTCGATCGTAGAAAGCTGTCGCAGGTTGAAGCTCCCAGCCCGCGACTATCTGGCTGCGGTTCTCCCTGGGTTTGCCGATCTCCCGATCCAGCGCCTCCCAGACGTTACTCCCGCTGCGTGGGCCGCCCAGCATTCATGGACTCAAGCGAAGGGGTTGTTAGCGTGAAGGCGATCTTTCGACAACAACCTCACAGCTTTCTGTTTGCCGACGATATGCTCGGAATCCGGTTGGCCATTGTAGCTGCGACTACTCTAATGACACTTAACGCGGGAGATGGCGGTCGCCAGTAAATGGACGGGTTACGACTGTCCGCAGCGCCAGATGTTCGATGCGGGAGCTCCTTCGCGTTCCGGTGCTGGCAGATCGCTGAGTCAGACAGACTAGACACCGCGCCCGAGGCGGGTGAAGGAGAAACTAAATGGGGGCGGTATGACCCGCCTCCCATCACTGCCACTGGGCTCCCAAAGTTTACGCAGCCTTGCCGGGAGCTTTGGCTTCGAGAACCTTCGCCGCGCCGATATTGACTTTGATCTGCGTGGGTTTGGCTTCGGCCTTCTTGGCCAAGCTGATCTTCAGCACGCCCTTGTCACAGTGGGCGCTCACTTGCCCCGGATCAATGGAGCTGGGAAGCGTGAACGAGCGTATAAATCTAATTGGTATGGTCCGCCGCCTCTTGCCCTTCGGGGGCTATAAGAGGTGTGCACAGGAGGCGGTCCATGGAAATCGACACAATTGGTATCGATCTGGGGAAGACGGTCTTTCATCTTGTAGGTC
Organism: uncultured Acidobacteriaceae bacterium; assembly: GCA_963725225.1. GTDB lineage: Bacteria > Acidobacteriota > Terriglobia > Terriglobales > Acidobacteriaceae > Silvibacterium. Next base: position 21,690 of record CAVRXY010000036.1, on the reverse strand, counting down.
TGAACGCGGCTGGTGAGGTCGTGGTTCGCAGGAAGTTGTCGCGCACGCAGTTGCTGCGTTTCACGGCTAATTTGCGTGCTAGGTTGATCGGCATGGAAGCCTGCGGAGGCTCCCATTTCCTCGGTCGCAGGCTGCGCGAGCAGGGTCATGAGGTACGTCTGATACCAGCCCAGTACGTGAAGCCCTACGTGAAGACGAGCAAGAACGACTACATCGATGCGGAAGCGATCGCCGAAGCGGTGGGACGAGCGAAGATGCGCTTCGTGCCGATCAAGAGTGACGACCAGCTTGATATGCAGTCCCTGCACCGCGTGCGGGACCGCTGGGTTGGACGCAGGACGTCGGTGATCAATCAGATTCGCGGATTGTTGCTGGAGCGCGGTATCACGTTTCGGAAGGGGCGCCGACATGCCGAAGCTTCTTTGCCTGGCATTCTGAAAGATGCGGATAACGGCTTGTCCGGGCTGCTCCGCATGCTGGTGGCTCAACTACAGGGTGAACTGAGGCAGCTGCAGAGCCAGATTGACGAAGCCGACGCGTTAATCGCCAAGGCCGCGAGCAACTATGACGCCTGCCGTCGCCTGATGGCGATTCCTGGCGTTGGACCGCTGACGGCGACGGCAGTTGTGGCCTCCATCGGCAGCGGCGCAGAATTCAGAAAAGGACGCTCATTTGCCGCATGGCTGGGACTGGTACCGGAGCAGCACTCAACCGGCGGGAAGCAGAAGTTGCTGGGGATTAGCAAGCGTGGAAACCACTACCTGCGAAGACTTCTCGTGCACGGGGCCCGCGCGGTACTGCAGTGCCGGGACAAGCAGTCGCCAGGCCTCAGTGCATGGCTAAGTCAGCTCTCAGCACGTGCTCACACCAACGTCGTCGCGGTGGCGCTGGCCAGCAAGATGGCTCGCATCGCATGGGCGGTGCTCTCCAAAGGGGAGGCCTATCACGCTCCGCTTCTCGCAACCTCGGCTGAGGCACTGGCCTGCAATTGACGCCTGGAGCCAGAGCGCCAGGCTTGGAAGTCGCCTTCGCGATTCCCACAATCGCAGACCAGCGACGGCGGCTGATCGATCAGGGATCTACGCAGCATCTGCCAGGTCTGCTGGCGAACAAGAGATGGCAAAAATGGTCCAACCCGGCACCTCGAAAACCTGCAATACGGAAAAGCCCTTTGAGGCTGCCAAACTAAGTAGGACGAGAGTGCAGCGCATTCCATCAAGGTCAAGAGCTTCTGCTCACTCAAAGACCGGATACATTTGCGCAGACCAAACCGTCATCTTCACTTTTCGCTTGCGACACGGCGGCGGACCATACATTCCGTATTGCCGTTCGACGCGATGGAAGTTCTCCTCTTTCTCGTCCTTTTCGATCTTGCGCTCGCCACGGACGGTGAGGGTGTTGTTCTGAATGCTGACATCGATGTCTTTTTCGTCGATGCCCGCGACTTCAATCTTCAGAATAATGTTGTGCTCGTCTTCGTAGATGTCCACCGGTGGTGCGAGGGTGGTGGTTGTTAACACCTCTTCCGGACCTATACAACCCACGGAAAACACGGTTCATGTGGTTCATGCGGTCTATAACTTCTCCTCATAAGGTCAGACTGATCCGCTGCCGACGCTCTGTCATCGCCGGGAAAGAATCAGACGCGACTGGCGTGGGTTCAATTGGACTTAGGCAGATTGTACCCAGTTGGCGATGCCGTCTGTTGCGGGCGCCGTTTGGGAATTGGCTTGATCCTGGATTTACGACGTATGAATTGATTGATCTTCTTTCAGTATGGTGCTTTGGTCTCGCATCCTGCCCGACGCGACTCTTGGAGAGTTTGCGAGTTTGACAGGCTGGGAGCACGCTAGCTGTTTAGAGCGTATGCTTAAGACACAGTCAGGATTTTCTTCCTCGCCTTTAGCTCTCCACGCTTTGCTCCAGACGAGCACCTTTCAGGTACGCAACGGGTCGACTGGAGCTTCTATGAGCCTTATCAAGAAAGCTGATGTACAAGACTATCTTTCTGCGCGGCGAAGAAAAATTGTGTTTCCTTTCGCGCCAATACGCCAGCCAAATGCCATCGGCTATTCGGGCGCGGGGTCCCGCAAAGCTAAGGGAAACGAATCAAAGTCTCGTGGGGTTGATGGCCAAGAGCGTTCTTCCATAAGACCATCGGCCGCTGCAAGCGAATCCCACGTTGATCCCGCCCGTTCAACGTACACGTCAGCGGCCAGAAAATCGCAAGCGTGAAACAGCATTCGATATTCCTGCGCAAAGGCTGCTTGTTGCCCGATGGCCTCGACCTCATGCAAGAGAAGTTTGACGAAACGTGGTCGTCAGTCGGAGATACTATCGCCTCCGCACTGGATCTGAGGATCCGAAATGCTGGGTGGCACTTTATGTGGCTGGTAGGTACGTATTCGCGTCACGGTTTCGGCCGGACGGCCAAGACAGCCATCAGTAAGGCGATAACGCTTGCCTTGAATGAAGTGAAAGCCAGGTTCAATGCCGCAGAACTGGGGTCGGTAAGTGTCTCGAGGTACCCGGGCTTCCAGATTGCCAGGGTCACGATTCATACGCGGCAGATCCAGCAGCAATCTTCCCTTCACCTTGTTGACGAGATGAGTATCCGGCAGTTCCCGGCGCGACAAGTCTTCCCGGCGCACTGATCTGAGTTAGAGACGTGCAAATCGCACCTGTCATGAATAGTTCAGATAAAGAGTATCGAAGTTGCGATACGTGTGGAAGCAGGAGACTATGCCTCTCTCGGAGATACTTCATAACGAAGAACGAGTCGGGACTTCTTTCGTAGAAGCTCACCCGCTGCCTCTGCCGACACGCATCGCGTTTATCGGCAACTATCTGCCGAGACAATGCGGCATTGCCACCTTCACAACCGATCTATGCACGGCAGTAGCCGCCGAATACGGCAGCGGCTGCCTCTTCGCCATTCCAGTCAATGACCCAGATTCGAGCTATGAGTATCCCGAGCGGGTACGGCTTGAGCTCTCCCAGGAAGACTGGACCTCTTATGAACGCGCCGCCGAATTCCTTAACTTCAATGGAAACGACCTGGTCTGTTTGCAACATGAATATGGCATTTTCGGAGGGATTGCCGGCCATCACATACTGGCGCTGCTTCGCAAATTGAAGATGCCGCTGGTGACGACATTGCACACCGTTCTGCGTGAACCAGATCAAAATCAGCGGGCGGTGCTCGAAGAGATCGCTCAGCTTTCAGATCGCTTGATTGTGATGAGTGAACACGCAGCTTGTCTTCTGCGCGATGTATATGAGGTGCCAGACGGAAAGATCGATGTCATTCCCCATGGCGTACCGGACCTTCCCTTCATGGACCCCAATTACTTCAAGGACCTGTTTGGCACCCAAGGGAAGTCCGTGCTGCTTACGTTCGGCTTGCTCTCTCCAAACAAAGGAATTGAAAACGTGATTCGCGCGTTGCCCGCGATTCTGGAGAAACATACAAATCTGGTGTACATCATCTCCGGAGCAACGCATCCTCATATCAAGCGGCGCGAGGGTGAGTGGTATAGGGAACAGTTAAAGGCGTTGGCGGAGGAATGCGGCGTTTCCTCGCACGTGATCTTCAACAACCGCTTTGTAAGCGCAGAGGAACTGGTGGAGCACGTAGGCGCCGCGGATATCTACATCACTCCCTATCGCCAGGAAGCGCAGGTAGTCTCCGGCACGCTGGCCATCGCGGTGGGCGCCGGAAAAGCGATCATCTCTACACCATACTGGCATGCCAGAGAACTGCTTGCCGATGAGCGCGGCGTAATCGTTCCGTTCGACGACCCCGATTCCATCGCCGACGCCGCGATCAGGCTATTGGACAACGATGCCGAGAGGCATGCAATGCGGAAGCGAGCCTACCTCTACTCTCGGGGTACGACGTGGCAAAGCACGGCGCAGGCTTACATGGCGAGCTTTCAACGTGCGCGTGTGGAACGGATGTTGCGGCCCCGCCCCGCACTACCGGACGTATTCGCAGTGAAGTCGACAGGTGGGATGCCGATGCTCGATACGACTCACCTGTCGAACATGACCGACGATACGGGCATCTTGCAGCACGCCATATTTTCGGTGCCCAACAGTCTTGAAGGTTATACAACCGATGACAATGCGCGCGCGCTGATCGTGGCAACACTGCTCAGTTCTTCGGCTCAATCAGGTAGCTTCGAGCCTGGGAAGATGTCTCAACGGTACCTGTCGTTTCTATTACTCGCCTTCTTCGCCAAGACTGGCAGGTTCAGAAACTTTCTCGGCTATGATCGCCGATGGCAGGAGGACATTGGTTCTGAAGACAGCCACGGTCGCGCCCTGTGGGCCCTGGGAACGGTGCTTGGCCGTTCGGAAGACCCAGGGCTGAGAGGCGCGGCAGGCAGACTCTTCGAGACCGCATTTCCGGCCACTCTGACGTTCACCAGCCCTCGTGCATGGGCATTCTCCGTGTTGGGCATGCAGGCCTATCTGGACTGGTTTCCCGGAGACAGGGTAATCCAGGGCGTTCGAAATGCGCTCGCAAACCGATTGTTGGATATCTATGAGCGGTGTCAATCAGAGACGTGGCAGTGGTTTGAGAAAAGCCTCTCCTATTCGAACGCAAGGTTGTCACAGGCGCTCTTAATGGCAGGATGGCAAAGCGACAACAAGAGGATGGTCGAAGTTGGGTGCGAGTCTCTCAAATGGCTGGTCGCCGAGCAGCACCGCAGCGATGCAGACATCTTCGTTCCAATAGGCTCCAGGGAGTGTTTCGTAGACGGCGGCGTGAAGGCTCGTTTCGATCAACAACCGATCGAAGCCTGCGCGACCATCTCTGCGTGTTTGTTGGCGTATCGCTTAACAAACGAGAAGCGGTGGCTGGACGAAGCATGGTGTGCCTTCCGCTGGTTTCTCGGTGAGAACGATCTGCAGGTCCCGCTTTACGACGCGACCACCGGCGGATGTAAAGACGGTCTTCATCCGGATCGAGTGAACGAAAATCAAGGAGCCGAATCTACGCTTTCGTTCCTGATGGCTCTGCTCGAAATGCGAAGTGTGGAAATGGCAAACCTAGAACAACTGAATCAGGAAATGAGTGTCTCCATTTGAATACAATTCTCCTTCCGGCCGTAACGCCGGAGTCCACTGCGATTGAACAACAGGCTTCGGGAAAGCCCGCTGAAGATTCCCTCTTCACACGTCATTCCGGCAATCCTATCCTCAGCCGGAAAGACTGGCCATATCCAGTTAACAGTGTCTTCAACGCGGGAGCAGTGGTCCTGGCCGACGGAGATACTCTGTTGCTGTGCCGCGTTGAAGACCGGCGTGGGTTGTCGCACCTTTGCGCCGCTCGCTCCGCGAATGGCATAGATGGATGGCGGATCGATGCCCGACCAACGTTGATGGCAAATCCCCGAGAATATCCCGAGGAGATTTGGGGTATTGAAGATCCGCGAATCACGTATGTCCCAGAGCTGAAGCAGTATGCGATTGCTTATACCTCGTACGCGCGCGGCGGTCCGGGAGTGTCGCTGGCACTGACCCAAGACTTCAAGAGTTTTGAGCGATACGGCGTGATCATGCCACCCGAGGACAAGGATGCTGCCCTCCTTCCTCGGAGAATTGGCGGCGTCTGGGCCATGATTCATCGGCCTGTGACGACGCTTGGCGCTCACATGTGGATCTCATACTCGCCCGATCTGCGGCATTGGGGCAGCCACAGAATCATGCTCGCGGCGCGACGCGGGGGATGGTGGGATGCGAACAAGATTGGACTTTGTTCCCCTCCGATCGAGACCGCAAAGGGTTGGCTGACGATCTATCACGGCGTCCGCCAGACGGCATCCGGCAGCATCTATCGCCTCGGTCTCGCTCTCTTCGACCTCGACAAGCCGGATCTCTGTCTGCAGCGGGGCGACTCCTGGGTGTTCGGGCCGGAAGCTCCCTACGAGCGCGGAGGAGATGTCAACGATGTCGTGTTCCCCTGTGGGCAAACCATCGGCGCGGATGGAGATACTATTCACCTCTATTACGGAGCGGGTGATTCTTGCGTAGCGATGGCTACTGGCAGCGTCCGGCGTCTCCTTTCGTGGCTGGATTCAAATTCCAGTTCGGGAGATGAAAACGGCACTCAGTGAACTTGTCATCCAATCGTGAGGAACAGCCCGCATGAATATCATTGGCCTGACGTGGCCTGGTTACATTCCGCGTCTACTTTGGATACGTCGAGTGTGCCCTCGTTGCAGCTCATTTGAATTCAAGGAGGCCGAGTCGCAACCCCTCGATGGCCTGCTGGGCTTCTTTGCGATGCGCCCGGTTCGATGCGTCAATTGCTGGCGACGGTATTACTGGTTTGCGATGAGAAGCACGACTCAAAGATGACAGCCGCTATCACACTCGGGGCCAACTCACGAAGCCAGGACAACATTGCTCGACAAAAGGCCGAACGTAATGGACACGCCACAATACGCGCCCAATCAGACATCGAATGATCTGCTGTTCAGGTTAGACAGCGAGCGTTCTCGGCAATCACTGAATTATGAGATCGTGGCCCAGAGCGCGGAGGAAATGCAAGACACCCAAAATGCTCCCGCGATCAGCATGGGACCATACCTGATCGAATCTGGGCAAACGCAGCTTCTGACCACGATCAGTATCTACAGCCAGCGTGGCGAAAACCGAGAGCAGATACGGCTGCTCTACATGAACGCTGTTGCAATTCGTGTCTGGAAAGCCATGGGAAAGCGACCCCGCCTGATCGGTGCGCAGCATCGTCCACCACGAAATGCGTTATTGACTTTTGGTGTTCCCTTCAGCGAATAACTAGCTGCTCAATCTGTTCCGATATCCATCTGATAGACAAAGGCCACGCGCGATTATGGTTCTCCCCGCGACCCAGCTGGCTAAAAATTGTCTACTAGATCGAGCATCAAATCGGCGGCGGTATCAACGGAGCCTATCTACTGCATGATGTGGCGCGACTATCACGAAGCCACAAAGCATAGCGTTGAATCGCTGAGGCGATCACGGCAGGTTCTTGACTGGGCAAACATACCTGATCCATTTCGTTATTACGAGGGCGCGCCTGTGCTCGATCTTCCGGCCGATCCACCCGCCCCCGACATTCCCGCGCTCGACGTGCTGCAAGGCGCCTTTGGCACCACGCCGGTGGACGACGGAGCGGCTTTCCTCTCGCAGCTTTTGTTCTATTCCGCCGCGATCAGCGCCTCCAAGCGTGTCCCATCCACCGGAGAAAAGTACGCGCTAAGAGTGAATCCGTCCTCCGGGAACCTGCACCCTACGGAATTTCACTTCCTGACACGGGGTTTGAAGGGGTGGCCGGATGGGTTGTATCACTACGATCCATCAAGGCACATGGCGGAGCAGCGTGGACTCGGAGTCTTTGCAACCACGCCAGCCAGCAGGTCTGCGCCAATTGTGTTTGTCTTGACGAGTATCGTTTGGCGCGAGGCGTGGAAGTATGGTGAACGGGCATATCGGTACTGCTTGCACGACATGGGGCACGCATGGCAGGCGCTCGCACTCTCCGCGCGTGCTATCGGCTGCGAACACATCGCGGCTGGAGACTTCGTGGACGATGACCTGGCGCGAATGTTCCGCCTTAACAGTGACGAGTGGCCAATGCTGATCGTCAGTCTGCACGACGAGTCCACTCCCTTGCGCGAAGCAGACACCGGCGAGACTGTCTGGTTCGGTGGGGAGGCGAACCAGCTGTCAAAGGAGACGATTGCTTATCCAATGATTGACCGCATACACTCCGCCACGAAACGAAGCAGCATTGGGAGCAGTGTAACCTCCTTCGCACCGTTGGCCTCAACTGGCTCCGGCGACATTAAGCTGCCTTCTCCGGCTTTATCTACTCGCAGCTTTGGCGATGTTGCCCGTATGCGACGCTCGGCGCTCGACTTCCTGGGTGGAAAGCGATCAATATCATTGGCGGAACTCTCGGCCATCCTCGCCACTACAGCCCAGGCATTTTCGGCTGACTTTGCTGGCAGGCGCTTCATCCAACTGTATCTGTATGCTCACCGCGTTGATGGGTTACAACCCGCCGTCTACAGGTTCTGGCCGGAACGGGCCGAGTTGGAACAGACCAAGAGTGGTGACCAGCGTGTCGCGGCCGCTGGCCTGAGTCTTGGTCAGGATTTGGCTGGTAACGGCTGCGTGACATTTTCGATGATCGGCGATCTCGAGCGTGCTACTGCCAGCCATGGCGACCGTGGCTATCGCTACGTGCATTTTGAAGCGGGTGCTATTGGCCACCGCCTGTACCTCGCTGCTGAAGCGCTTGGACTGGGTGCGACGGGCATCGGCGCCTTCTACGATGATGAGGTGCATCGCTATCTCAACCTGATACCCGAACAAGGACAGGTTGTATACCATTTTGCGATTGGCTATCCGGTCCCCGATCCGCGCCTCTCGGCGTAACGAAAACAGCATACGCGTAGACCCCTCACTCAGAAACGTTTGCGGGAGTATGAGCTGGAGGAAGCTCACTACAAGCCGAAAGTCCAGCGCTTGCCACGCCAGAACAATCCATCCCCGAAACGCGTATCCTTATAAGTATCAGTAAGTGAAAATCAGGCACCCGCATGGGCACCACAAAAGAGGACCGGTTCGACACCACCGAAGCCTCACCGTGGATGCGACCCTTTGTGCCGCCTCGTTTCCTGCGCAGCGGCCATCTGCAGACCATCGTTGGAAGCGTCCTGCCGCGCACCTATTCTCTGCCGGAACCGGAAAGCCAGCTCATCGAGGTGGAAGCTCACCCCTCGCGGACCCAGTTTTGTGCTGTGCCACTGCCATTGGCAGGCCGCCGAGGTTCGCAGCCAACGGCTGACAGTGATCATCGTTCATGGACTCGAGGGCTCCTCTTCTTCGCGGTATGTCTTGGGGAACTCGGTGCGCGCCTTGGCGGCCGGTTGCAACGTCGTCCGCATGAATATGCGCAGCTGCGGTGACGGCGAACAATTCTCTCCTACCATCTATCACGCGGGGCGCTCCGAGGACGTCGCGATTGTGATGGCCGAGATGGCCCGCACATACTTCATTCGCAGCTTCGCGCTGGTTGGCTATTCTATGGGCGGCAACCTGGTTCTCAAGCTGGCCGGCGAACGAGGACCCGCCGCGCCGCCTTATCTCAAGGCCGTTGTCGGCGTCTCGCCTCTCATGGATTTGGCTGCCTCCTCAGCCGCACTGCACGAACCGCAGAATCGCCTTTACGCGAGCAGGTTTCTCAGTGAAATGCTCAAGCGCTTTCGTCGCAAGATCGAACTCTACCCGGGTCTGTATTCTGCCAGTGACTTGGACAATATTCGAACCATGCGGGAATTTGATGAGCAAGTCGTCGCGCGATACGGCGGGTTCACGGGGGCCGCCGACTACTACAACAGCGTTGCCAGTTCCAACTGGGCGCAGGATATTGCCGTGCCCACGCTGATCCTGCACGCTCTCGACGATCCCTTCATCCGCATGACTCTCGACACCCGCACAAAACTGGTCACTAACCCCCGCGTCATGCTGGTCGAGACCCGGCACGGCGGTCACTGCGCCTTTCTCTCGCTCGAGCCCGGCGACGCAGGCTATTGGGCGGAGAGAACGCTGCTGGACTTTCTGCTTGCCACCGTAGAGGGTTGACCGTTGAGTTCGACGGGGCGGTTGAGATCAGTGCGGACCCCCGTGCATCGTGGTCCTCGGACGATCGAGTTCCGGAAGGATGGTCAACATTTGACGAGTGCGCCCGTAACAGAGTGGCAATGTGGCCGCCCGATTCCTGAAAGATGTCAGGATTCATCCACTCCACTGGCTCAATCAGATTTGTTCCTGGTTGAGGCTGCACCGCATGAGGCTCGCCTATAATTGAGTCTGCATCACCGCGGCACATTACCACTTTCGGCGTGCGGAGCCGAGCGGGACATCGATAAGCTGCTCACCTCGCTGGCGCCTCTAATCTAGTAATCCTTATAGTCGATGGTCAGTTCGGCGTAGCCTCCAAGCCGAATGGCGGTGACGCTGGTGGTTATGTGAAGGAAGCCAGAAATCGCCGATTTTTATGTACGCCGGCTCGATTTCTGTTTTCCTGGTTCAGAAGGACGGATTTCTCGCAGGCTCTCCCTCTAAACGCACTACCGCAAAGTCTTCCGCATCTATGTGCGAAGTGCCCGGACACGTGAAAGATTCGTCTGGAGAGGTTTTGAACTACTTGTTGTGCAGTGAGCGGAGGTCGATTAGCAACCGTCACGGTTTCCAGCTGTTGGGCGCCTGCAGCTGATCTGGGATGACCGGGATCAGAAGCGACAAGATGATGAACTCCGAACAGAAGGAGAGCGTACTTCGCCTCCGAGTCGGTGCTCGATGCTGGGGTTCATGCAGTTTCGTGGCGAACTCTCACCACGATCGCCTTCAGAGAGACTCTGGCATAGTAGGTACTTGCTTTTACGCCTTCGGATACTGATCTCAATTGACCATTGCGTAGAACGCGCGGGAGGAAATCAATATCCTGTGGCGCAATGTGAGATTTCGGCGCGGAGGTGAATCGTGGGGCTATCCTGACACCGCCGCCCTGATTGCAGGCCCTGGGCCAGCACGCTTGAGCGCGATCTAAACGTTTAGAAGGTGGCGCCGGACAGAGTCAGAGCGCATTCACGCGGTCACCCGGAGCTGACCGGGGACGCATTACCTTGATGTTCTTCGCTAAGCCGAACAGCGCTAACAGTCGGATGCCCCAGTAATTAAAATCCACTTCCCACCAGGCCATGCCATGGCTTGCAGACACGGGATGCGCATGGTGATTGTTGTGCCAGCCTTCCCCTCCGGTCAATAGCGCCACCCACCAGTTGTTCGTTGAGTCATCGCGGGTTTTGAAACGGCGCGAACCCCACAGATGGGTAGCCGAGTTGACCAGCCAGGTGACATGGAAGCCGACAGAGATCCGCAGAAACACGCCCCACAGCAACCACGAGAGGCCCAGCTTCCATCCGCCCAGAGCGCTTCCGCCAGCGAGCAAGGCAATGCCCGTCAGAGTGATGGGAAGCCAATGCCACACCGCCAGCCACTGATAGAAGCGGTCTCGTTGCAGGTCGGGTGCGTAACGGGAGAGCATGGTGGTTTCGCTATGAAGAGAGCCATGCAGGATCCAGCCCAAATGCGACCACCACTTGCCGTCGCGGGGAGAGTGAGGATCGCCAGGCTTGTCGGTGTATTGGTGATGCAGGCGATGCACAGCGACCCAATAGATAGGGCTTCCCTGCAGCGCCATGGTGCCACAGATCGCCATGACATACTCAAGCCATTTAGGTGTGGTGAAGCCACGATGAGTGAGCTGGCGATGATAGCTGATGGATATGCCCACGTTCTGGCCAAAGAGCCACATCACGAGAAACACGAAGGCTGAAGACCAATGAAAGTTGAACAGGGCCGCCACGGCTCCCAGATGAAACGCAGCAATTACTACGAAAAATACCCAGTTGAACTCAGTAGATTTAGCCTGTACGAGCTCGACTATTTCGGGACTGCTGGTTCTCTGCGGTGGTGCAATAACCGTTGCCATGGCATGCCTCTTGTCTCGAGGCTAACGCCGCAACTAGAGAGAGCGGGTAAGAGTTCGGTAATACTTGCGGCTGCGTGTTCAGGACATGAGCAATATTGATCGGTCGTGGGATTCATCGAAAACGATCTTGCTTCCCGAAAGGAAGCTCGGTTCTTGCATTTTCCGTTGTGAGCGTTATTGACTAGCGCTATGAGCAGCCCAGCGGCAGCCCGCAGGTTCACAGGACACTCCTGACGTTCCTTCTTCACGACTTAAGGAGATGATGGCTACCCGGTCTAATGACACGCCTTGATTACTCTTGTTTGCCGGCCGCCACGGAATAATCACGCGTTGACACATCAAGATGCCATGTTCATCAACTTGTATTAGGCACGCTGATCGCTCTAATAATTCCGTTCGATGAGCTATCCTGACCAGCTTTCGGAAGCCTGTCCGTTCAACACTGACTACGTACAATGCTCCGCCTGAGTCGAGAAAGCTCCCAAACCAAAGCCCTCGCCTTCGCGGACATCAAGGCGCGGGGAGGGTGAAATGCATCTTAATTTGACAGATCCCAGACTAATTGCTGGCGCAGTTGTGATCGTTCTGATCATCGTTATTGGCGTTGCGTTTTACGTTCGAAATCGCAGAAAGACTACAGCGGGTTTCCGCCATCGTTTTGGGCCGGAGTACGACCGGGCTGTTCTCGAGCATGGGTCCGAACAAAGGGCCGAAGCGAAGCTGGCGGATCGTGAGACGCGCGTGGAAAATCTGAAAATCCGTGCTCTTACTGTCGCGGAGCGTGGGCGTTATTCTGCAGATTGGCAGTCGGCGCAATCCCGCTTTGTCGATCATCCGAAGGGCGCCGTGACGGAGGCCGATGAGTTGGTCTACTCGCTCATGCAGGCCCGTGGCTATCCTGTAGCGGATTTTGATCAGCGCGCTGCCGATATTTCAGTCGATCATCCCCGCCTGGTGGAAAACTACCGCTCGGCGCACGGAGTCGCGGTGCGGCTTGGCAGAGACGAGGCAAGCACGGAAGACCTGCGAACCGCGATGATTCAATATCGCAATCTTTTCGATGAACTCGTTCAGGAACAGCCAGCTGGCGGAATCAAATCTGTGGCATAACCCGAGGATTGCGACTCGGAGCGAAGGAGATCGGAAATGCTCATACTCATCATTATTCTGGTGCTGGTTTTCGGCCTGGGCGGGGGATACTACGGCTATGGTCGTTGGGGCTATGGCGGAGGTGCGGGCATAGGGCTTGGCACCGTACTAGTCATTGTACTTGTTTGCTTTATGCTGGGGCTTTTCCGCTAAAGCGGATCCACTTTCAGACAGGGCACGACAGCGCTGAAGTTGATGTTTGACGTCAGTAGTCACGATTTCTTGCAATAGTGAGCAAAACAGAACAGATTGTTGGTCCCGCTGTTTGCGATGCTGTTGTAACGTGCCCGGAGAAGTGTGCTCGCGGACAATATACTGAAGCTGTTCAGTCAGATGAGCCCCTTCCGCAAACAGGGCCTTGATTACCGTCGTTAAATTGATAAAATTTTAGGAGAACCTGCTCTGGTTACTTCGATCCGAAGCGGTCGCAAACCTGCTGAGCTGCCCCCAACGGCACGACCACGGGAAAGAGACGCGCTAATGGCTGAGCTGCAGCCCATTCAATTCGATCCAGCCAGCTTTCTGGCAAGCACGGGATTAGGACGAAGGATCGTCCGATTGAAGCCTAAGCAACCCTTCTTTGCGCAGGGGAATCCGGCTGACGCCATCTTTTATCTTCAGAAGGGCCGCGCCAAACTCACCGTCGTTTCGAAGACCGGTAAAGAAGCCACCATTACCCTTTTCGGCCCTGGCGACTTTGTTGGAGAAGAGTCGCTCGCGGGAGCGGTTGGGCCGCGCATGGCGACTGCCACTGCGATTACCGCCTGTACAGCGCTCAAGATAGAGCGGCGCGAGATGATCCGCGTCATGCACGAGGAGCATTCCTTCTCCGACCTGTTCCTGTCATTCCTGCTGGCCCGCAGTATGCGCATCCAGGCCGATCTTGTCGATCAGCTTTTCAACTCAAGCGAAAAGCGTTTGGCGAGAATTCTCCTGTTAATGGCGGAATTCGGCAAGCCGGGCGAGCCGGAAACGCTGATTCCTCCCATCACGCAGGAAACCCTGGCGGAAATGATCGGCACTACGCGCTCCCGCGTCAGCTTTTTCATGAATCGCTTTCGCAAGCTCGGCTTTATTGCGTACAACGGTCGAATCCAGGTTCACAAATCCCTGCTCAACGTGATTCTCCACGATTAGATCGCCTCAGCAAACACCATAACTGCTTAGTTCTCAGGACACTCCCCTGGGATGAGGGTGACATGCGCACAGAGCAGGTGTGAGCAAAATTGAACAGTAATCCCGATCAGGGCAATGGGACACTTCTCAGCGAGCACAAATTCGATGCTCAGAGGAGGGTTCACGATGCCTGGCGAAAAAGTAAACCTGCTTATCGCAGATGATGAACCCTCCATTCGAAGAGCATTCTCGGAGATCTTCACTGAGTTCGGATATAACGTTCGATCCGCTGAAGATGGTTTCACCGCACTCGTCGCGATCAGGAGGAAAATTCCGGACATTCTTCTCTCCGACCTCAACATGCCAGGTGCTTCCGGCTTTGAACTGTTAACAGTGGTCCGTGACGAGTTTCCCACGATTCAGGCGATCGCCATGAGTGGTGACTATTCAGGTCTCGACATACCGCCTGGGGTTTGCGCTGCCGCCTTCTACGAAAAAGGCAGTCGCCTGGACTATTTGGTGAAGATTGTGGAAGGCATGGCCCATCCGAAAAGGCTGTCGCCTCTCCAACTTCCCAGCCCGAACAACGGGCACGGCTCTTCCAGATATGCCCACATTAGACTTACCTGTCCGGAGTGCTTAAAGGTGTTTTCAAGAGATCTCGACAAAAGCATCTGTCCTGCTCACGAAGCTGGCTGCGTCTATTGCTACAGCTTCGATTTGTTGCGCAACCGCCCAGCCGAAACACCTGGCGTCTTCGCAGGTTTTTCTGCGGGAGCCAGACATGTGGATCCACGCGCCTTCGAGAGCGCCCAATCTCAACTCGCGAACGTAATAAGAAAGAGCTGCTCCGATGCGGAAGATAGCTGAACTTACCATGCTGCTGCGCGGCCGGGTGGAACTGCCCGCTAATCTCAACCTCGTGACTGAGGTGTTCCAGGAAGGCTGGAGCTTTGTGCAGTCGGGAGATACTCATTGGCTGGATAAGGAGATTCGGCAGCGCGGCTGGCACTTCATGTGGATCGGTGAAGGATCACGCAGAGGTGGCGTCGGGCAGACATCGCAGGAGGCGATTGCCGGCGCACTGAAGCTGGCTCTTCGCCGCGTAAGCGAGCGCTTCAACGCGGCCGAAGTCGAGTCTATTGAGGTAAAGAAGTATCCGTGGTTCGTGGTGGCCAAGGTCAAGGTTTATCCATATCAGATTCAGCAGGGCTCCACTCTATCTTCGCTCGACCGAACGGTACCGCTGTCGATCGCTCTTCCGGCGAAGGCAGTTGTCATGCCCGGCAATCAGGTTGCCCCTGCAATCCAATAGGGGGATTCGCGATCTCACCGACAGACGTGAGCTGTTTAGCTCAGTAGTTGGCCAGCATCTCTGAAAGAATGATTCTGGAGAAGAGTCCGTGTTATCGGCTCCCTCATGGTTCTGAGCTAAGTCAGCCCATCTGACATTTGTCCTTCTTAGCTCTCCGCATTTCAAGGAAAACACCTAATGAAAATGACCTCGATGTTATTAGTCAGCGCCTTTGCGCTGTCGAACGGAAGCCTGTGGGCTGGTACAGGACACCAGGACGCAATCGATCGCCTGAGAATGTCCTCTGAGGTCATTCACGCCAGCCTGGACGCGCCGGACAAGGGCATTCCAGAAGAAGTGTTGAATGGCGCGAAGTGCATCGTAGTAATTCCGCACCTGGTAAAGGGCGGGTTTATCTTTGGGGCCGAGCACGGTCGGGGTATCGCGTCATGCCGCACGCCCGACGGCTGGAGCGCTCCCGCCTTTGTCTCAGTCGGCGGCGGCAACTGGGGATTGCAGATTGGTGTGGAAGGCGTTGACATCATCATGCTGGTAATGAATGACCAGGGCTTTCAGCATCTGCTCTCCAGCAAGTTCGAACTCAGCGGCGATGCATCAGCCGCGGCAGGTCCGGTGGGACGCCATGCGTCCGCTGGTACTGACTGGACAATGAACACCGAAGTACTCACCTACTCGCGTGCGCAAGGCCTATTTGCAGGAATCACGCTGAATGGCGCTGTGGTACAGCCGGACGACGACTCGACGCGTGCGATTTACGGTCGTGAGGTTTCCTTCCGGAGCATTCTGTCAGGTAGCGTCCAAGCCCCGAAATCGACCCTCGGCTTCATGAAGGCGGTTGCGGATGCGGGCCATGCAGGCACGATCGCCGAAGTGAGAGACCAGAAGTAGACGGGATAACAGGCCGGATCAGGGCCAGCAGACCGGGATTCTCTACGGATCCCGATCAGCTTCAAGAATTCGAAAGGAGAACATGATATGCCGCTCATGCAATTAGTCATTACGTTGGTCGTAGTAGGAATTCTGTTATGGCTTGTGAACCGTTTCATTCCGATGCAATCCAGCATCAAGTCGATCCTCAATGGCGTCGTTGTGATTTGCGTTGTGTTATGGATTGTGAATCTGTTTGGTGGTTTCGGTTTGCTCCACAACATTCACGTAGGTCGATGACAGTTAAGTCGGTGATCGGGATTGAGCTCGAACCCTCTCACTAAACGACTACGAATGTTTGCCGGATGGATGCGGCCCCGCTAACGCGATGGGTATCTCCCGTCAAAAGTAGAAAGTTTGCCTGTCGCTCCTCATAGCTTGCCCCCTTTCCTCTGCAGGCAAGAGTCGATGGCCAAAAGGTAGATCAATGCAAGTTATTCGCTCGATCCGCAATCTCACTCTGATTGCATTGCTAACTGCGCTTCCGTGCGCATCTTTTTCACAGATTTCCGTAGGGTTAGCGATCACCATGGCTCCCCCGGAACTGCCGGTTTACGAGCAGCCGCTTTGCCCGCAACCAAATTACATGTGGACTCCTGGATACTGGGCATGGGGCGGTCCCGGCGGTTACTACTGGGTTCCGGGAACCTGGATGATGGCTCCGGCTGTGGGTCTGCTCTGGACCCCCGGCTATTGGGGCTGGAACAACGGCGGCTATGCATTTAACACGGGCTACTGGGGACCACAGGTGGGCTTCTACGGCGGTGTGAATTATGGCTACGGCTACGGCGGCGTGGGATTCGGCGGCGGACGGTGGAACGGCGGCAACTTCAACTACAACACGGCGGTCATGCGTGTGAACACGACCGTCATTCGCAACACGTACGTGGACCGCACAGTAATCACCAACGGCAACGTGAACCGCGTGAGCTACAACGGCGGACAGGGCGGCATCAACATGCGCCCAAATCAAGCTCAGCTTGCGGCCGAGCACCAGAAACGCTACGGCCCCGCGAATACACAGGTGCAGCAGCAACACCTGGCGAGTCAGGACAAGGCCAACTTTGCGTCAGTGAATCATGGAACTCCAGCGCATGCGGCCCTGGCGAAGCCCGCGGCCTCGGTTGCGGACTTCAATCACGCGGTTCCGGCGCACGGCACAAAGCCGGTGAACGCAAATGAGGCGCGTCCGGTGGCGACTGCTAAGCCTGCCACGCGTCCTGTTGTTGAGTCTCGCCCAGTTCCAAAACCCGTTAACGAAACCAGACCCGCAACCACGCGTCCGGTAAAGGAAAACAAGCCGGCTCCACGGCCCGAGGCAAAGCCCGCGACCACACGGCCAACTGCCGAGTCTCGCCCGGCTCCCAAACCTGTCAACGAAACCAAACCCGCTCCCGCACCCCGGCCGACGGCTGCGGTCCGGCCTGAGAGCAAGCCTGCACCGGTCGAGCATGCCGCGAAAACGGCGCAGCAACCCCGTCCAGAGACCAGACCGGCACTCGAGAGCCGTCCAGCTCAAGCCACGCAGCGGCCTGAGCCCGCAGCAAGACCGGCTCCGCAGGCGAAACCTGCTCAGACCGCGGCTAGACCGGCTCCGCAACACGAGAGCGCGCCTAAACCAAGCGAGGAGAAGCCGCATCCTGGCAAGGAGTAAAGCTGAAATAATTTGAACCTGCAAATCGGGCCCGGGCTAACACCCCGGGTTCGCATTGCGACTTCACCGAGGCACAACCGATCAAGCAGGAGGCACTTAGGGTATGAACTCATACGCGATTGAATTAAGAGCATCCCGGAACAGGGACGGGGGCGCCTATCAATATAGGACCTATATTTCGTCTGAACACGAGGACCCGAGTCGTGCACGCACAGTGGCAATGACGTTCGACGATGAAAACTCTTTTCGGCAGCGTGTGAACTCCACTTTGTCGCACGGCCAGGATGTCAGCACTATCTTCTCGCGACTCCACGAAGGGCAAATATGTACCTTAGCTGCCCGTGGTGCAACTAGCTGATTTTCTGCAAGACGGTCGGCGGACCCTGGTGGGTGATGGTACGACGTATTGCGCAACCGACGCGGCGACACGGCTTCTACAAGAGTGGTTTTGACCATTTCCGTGGCAGAGCAGCAAAAGAATGCGCACCCCCAGCATGCCGAGGCGGTTTCTCAGCTCTCGTGGCGTGCCCGCTCCCAGTAGCTTCCGCATCGCCAGACTCAGATTGAACGCTCCCACGTGAATCAGTTGCCGTTTCAGAATGTTCTCCCGTCCCCGCAGATGGCAGCGCCGCATGCCGCCCGTCTCGTAGCAATGCGCAAAGCTGCGCTCCACCATCTCGCCGCGCCGCCTCAATAAGCTCTTGCCGTAGCTGCCGCGTACCCGCCGCCGATTGGCATACACCGCCGCTTGTTCTTCGGCTTTGCCCCGCCAGTTGCGCCACCCCTTCTGCTGCTTCTCCGGAATATAACTGCGCACTTGGTAACTCTTCACGCGCTGGACCACCGCGCCGCTGTGGTAGCCCTTGTCGGTGACCAGCTCTTCGATCCCGGCTAGGCTTACCTTGGCCGTATCGTCGGGCCGTAACTCCGCTTCGCGCCCAGCGAGCCCGGACACCGCTATGCCCGCATCGCACAACGTCTCATCCAGCGTCGCCGTGTCGCCCTGATCGGCCGCTTGCAACGTCACCGCCACCACCGCGCCGGTGTCCAGATCGACCGCGTGCTCGGCCTTGTGCGCCAGGTGCGTGCGCCCGTCCTTCATCTTCGCGATCCGCGCATCCTCGTCCGCCGGACTCCTCCACTCCTGGTTCGACGTGCGCTTCTTGCGCTGGCGGTCGAGCCGCGCCAGATCTTCCCGTGTCGGCGTCTCCATGCCCGATGCCTTGGCCAGTCCGCGCAGAAACTCCTCGTAGCTCTCCCCTGTATCGCGCCGCACGATCGAGCGCATGGCCGCGTTGGCTTCCAGCGTGGTCGCATCGATGGCGATCCGCTGACCTTGCAGCAGTCCGCGATCGGCCAGCACGCCCAACACCCAGCCGAAGACTTCGCGATGTGTGTCCAGATCGATCAACCGCCGCGTGCGCGAAATCGTCGAGTGATCCGGCGTGTACTCATCCAACCCGATGCCCACAAAACGCCGCAGAGCCAGTGAATCCGCCAGTCGCCACGCAATGCCGCGCTCCGCCCCGATGCCCTCGAAATACCCGATCAGCAACGAACGAAAATAGATCCCCGGCGTCAGCGACGGACGTCCGTACCTGGCCGCATAAAACTTTGCGCATCGCCGCTCGACAAACTCGTCGAAGCCCTCCGCCTCCAGCAACTGGTTCAGCTTCTCGTAAAACGGATGCCCCGGCGCAGAGGCCAACTCCCTGTGCGCGATCCACAAATCCTCTTGCTGCTCCCGCTGCTTCCGCGTCCCCATCGCCATGCGCCGATTCTACAAACAAACCCTCTGCATACCTCAGAACCTTCTCCTTACGAATCAGGACTTGCACCACGGCCTGTTAGGTAATCGAATGCTCTCAGATGAGCAAGCAGCAGGTTTTGGCTGGACCCGCTGAAGCCCGTTGGAAGTCGAGTGCGCATTCGCTCACCCGAAGATCACAAGGGGGCACGACAGTTCAGGCGTCGCGGCCTTCGAGAAAGGTAGGCGCATCGAATAGACTCTTGGACCGCAGGAGCGATCCTGCGGTCCTTTTCTTGATGGCTAGATGGAGTTTGGACGGTTCCCTGAAGCTCTGCCAGTTTCAAAGATTTTAGGATCTAGAGCAACGCACCGATGCTGCATCTCGCTCTCTGCTAAGGCTGCGTCGATAGGGGCCGAAGCGACTGTTTGGAAACAATGGAGACAAATCGAATCGAAGCTGCCGTCAGCGTTGCAGCGATGCGCGTGATTCTGGGGTCATGTAGACGGTTCCTCGATTCCCTGACTCGTTCCCAAAGACCGGCTCTTCTCGCATTCGATATTCGATGTCTCTGGACGGCTGCTAATGCTTAACGGTTGACCCATCACAGCTTCCTCCGGAGTGAAGGTTGTCCCAACTCCGGCTCACCAAGTATGGTCAATTTTGCTCACTCAGGCGGCCGTCTCACAGCGCTGAGGTTTCTCGGGCCTTCTGCCCGGGGCGACTTTTCACTCCATGTGGTCCATATAGCTCAGACCCAGACGACCTTTCGGATCAAGATGATCTCGCCGTGCTGGATTTTTGAGGTAAATGAGTAGGCAGGTGACGTCCTGCAAGGCCCATGGTGTCACTGCCCTCGGGTGTGTGCGGAAGGCGAAACCGTACGGCGGCGAGCCTGCCTACCTTTTGCAGGAGGTCAATGCCAAATGAAGCACACAAAGAAGAGTCACCCGGTGGTTGGACTGATCATTCTCATTGTCCTTGGCTATCTCGTCTATCACGTGGAATACCTCGCAATGCATTGACGAAACTTGACTGCTGGGGGAATCGATCACGCGCACATATACGCAGGCAGAGGAAACGGCAGATCATCTCTGACATCAAAAGGGAGATGCAGAAGCCGCGATTGACGGAGTCAGTCCGCGACGACGGGAAATATCAGGATGCACCGGTCGTCAAAGAACCTGCTGCTCGTTCTGCAGGAGTGTGACTTCGGGTCTTCAGCACGGCGAGCGACGGCTCCGCAGAGGGAATCAGCGGCGTATGTTTCCCGCCGATATTGTCACCGCGGCAGATTTTTTATTGACTTCGGCCATTGCGTGTAAACCTGCGGCAGACGGCCTGTCCGCACTGACTCACTCGTGGAGAACGACGTTGAGCAGCGACTTATAAACCTGGATGCGGTCGTTGTATGTAATAAAGCCGAGTTTGCGAAAGCGACTTATGAAGAAGCTGACGGGGACCGAGTGGTGCCGATCATCTCTGCCAGGGATTCCTGCGTGATTTGCGGAATGAATGTTGCTAGTTCACCCGGCTTACCAATCTCCGCCATCAATAAAAGAATTCTCGCCAAACGCTTTTCATCGGAGTTGAAAAGAGGATCGCCAAGATCCGCCTGTGTTGGCATGCTGCTGCCCAGCAGAAACGTTAAGAACATGTCGGAGAATGCATGCTCCTCGTGCATCGCGCGGATCATCTCCCCTCTGTCCATCCTGAGTGCTGTCGAGGCGCTAACAGTTGTGGTCGCCATACCTAGACTGCCCAAGGTTGCGAGCGGCTCCTCGCCGATGAAGTCGCCGGCGGAGCAAAGCGTGATTGTGGCCTCTTTGCCGCTTTTCGAAACCACAGTGATCTTTACGGGGCCTTTCTGAAGATAGAAGACCGAGTCAGCTGCATATCCTTGCAAAACAAAAGGCCTGCTTTGGTTTTAACTGGACGATCTTCCGTCCTAATCCAGCGCTCGACCAAAAGGTGGTGACTGTCAAAATGTCTGCTTTTTGGTTCGGCCATCTGAGAGGCTCCTTGCCGGACGCGGGGCGCAGACGGCAGGGGGCCGTTCAGAAGGATGCGCCACCGCAATGCGATCTCGAGTAAGAAGGAGATATCCCGTCTGAACTTGGAGGCTGCAAGCCACTCCTTGTTTCCCCGGGGACTTGCTATCAGATTGAATAGATTCAAGCGTACTCCGAACGCAAAAGGCTCGTTGCAGACGCGGGGTACCCAC
>CAVRXY010000035.1:0-582881 GCA_963725225.1 uncultured Acidobacteriaceae bacterium | reverse complement strand
ATCCAGCCTGACGCCATACTGACCAGCTGGCCATCGGCTTGTAAAGGCGAGGAACACAGTATCCCGGCTTGTTGTAAGCAGTGCATGGAAGGTTCTTCTCTTTGCTGAAGTCAACGAAGCGGCAGACAAACAGATCGAGCCATCCATCGTTGTCGTAATCGAACCACACTGCGCTCGATGACCACCCCGGCGCCGCGACTCCGGCCTTCTCTGTACATCGGTGAAGGTTCCGGCGCCGTTATTGTGATACAGAATGCTTCGCCCGTACTGCGTAACGTAGATGTCCGGGAAGCCGTCGCCATCGTAGTCGCCGACAGCGACCCCCTGGCCGTAGCCTCCGCCCCCATCACGCCGGCTTTTTCTGTTACGTCGGTAAATGTTCCGTCTCGATTATTGTGATCTCAGCGCGCTGCGCAGAGGCGGACTGGTGTCGTAGAAATCGCATTTGCCGCTGTTCACTAGATAGATGTCCATCCATCCATCGTTGTCATAGTCGAGAAAAGCGCAGCCTGCTCCGCTTGTTTCCGGCAGGTATTTCTCGGCGGATTTTCCTGCTGTATGTACCCATGTGATTCCGCTGGCGGATACCGGCACTTCTTCGAAGGGAAAGGCCGTAATGGCCGGCAACGCTGAAGCGAATCTTGCCAAACCGGCGAATCCGACCGCACCAGCACCCGTCCCAAGGAATTGGCGCCTAGACCAGGCTGCGATGCTTGAAACGGAGCTGATCAATGCTGATTGGGTCCTCCGAGAGTGGCTGCGTGTTCCGTGGCCTCCTGCATAGTGAACTCATGCTCCGCATCGGCCTTCCGTCCTGTGCGCGAATAGGCAGTACCCAGACTATAGTGTGCTGCAGGATTTGAGGGTTGAAGTTGCACTGCCATTTCGAGCGGCGCAACTGCCTCAGCATAATTCTTTTCAGCTGGCAGGGAGACACCCAATCCCAGATAGGCTCCTTTCCTCGGATTGAGCGGGAGAAATCAGGGACCGATCCCGACTACTGAATCATTGAAGTTATTGCGGCGAGCACCTCCAAGAGGATTGCGCGCGACAAGATCGAAGACATGCTGGTTATCCCAGATTGTAGCGAAGGGCTCGGCGATCTCGAATGAACGGAATAGGCTCGGCTTGAATGCGTGATTCGGGCGACTACTTCCTTGCCTGTTCCAGTCTTATTGTCTTTTGAGGTTCTCAACTTGCTGCATTCGCGACTAGGGGATCGCTGATCACCACCCTGTTCCGACCTGTCCCCTTAGCGTGATAAAGAGCGGTATCGGTGAGATTCAATATCGCTTCTACTGGCATCACAACGTTGCCTCCGCCCAGCGCGATCGCTCCAATACTCACGCTGATGCTTGTTACCCCGTCCATGATAGATCCGCCCTCCGATACTGCCCTGCGGATTTGTTCCGCGCGCTCAGGTAAACGTCGCGCATCGCACCCGTTCAATACAATCAGGAATTCCTCACCGCCGTAACGGCCGATGGCGTCATCGGCTCGCACCGCGCCGCGCAGGCGTGCCGCCACTTCACGAAGCACCGCATCACCCGCCAGATGACCGTGGACATCATTGATTCGCTTGAAGTGGTCGATGTCGCATAACAGTATTGCCGTCGATTGCGAAGATTGAAGGGCGCTATGGAGGAATTCCAGTATTCTTCCCCTGTTCCAGAGCGAAGTAAGAGCGTCATGTGTCGCCCGGAAACGCATGTCCTCACGCGCCGCCACCAGAGTGTCTTCCAGCCGCAGAATTCGCTGGCCGGTCCGCAATCTCGCCTTCAGTTCTGCCGGATTGCATGGCTTTATCAGATAATCATCGGCGCCGGCATCGAGTCCGGCCACCAGGTCTTCTCTCGAGTCCTTGGATGTCAGCAAGATCAGATAAATATATCGATGCCCGTGCACCGTGCGCAGTTGATGGCAAACCTGTGGCCCATCCAACTCCGGCATCATCCAGTCCAGCAATGCCAGTCTCGGACCATCGTTATCCAGCAGCTTTTCCATTGCGTCGCGACCGTGTTCCGCCGCCGTCACTTCGTATCCAATCTGCCGGAGCATCCTTTCCATGATCATGCGAGAAACCGCATCATCGTCTGCGACGAGGATTTTCACGGCACCGTCTCCTGACAGAGCGCATTCAAGGCATCCACTACGCGGGCAAGCTCGGGCTTCAGATCCCGCAACGCCAACTCGGCGCCTGGAAGATCTCCCGATTTGCCTGCACTTTCAACTCCTGCTGCCAGCCCGGCTGCCCTCTGTGCGGCGAGATTCGAGAGAGCCCCCTTGAGAGAATGAGCTGCGAGCGTCAACTGTGCAGCGTTGCCGTCTTTCAACGCGATCGTCATAGCCTCCAACTGCTTTGGGAAGTCGTGGCGAAATGTATTTACCAGCTCAGCAAGAAATTCTCTTTCATCGCCGATCCTCTCCAGCAGTTCGCGAGCGTCCACTGCTTCCTGGATAGCCGCAGGCGGCGTCGGCGCAGCCTGCTCTGCTGCGGCCGCTGTCGCGGGTCTTCTGCGTCACGTATTTGTCCAACACTTCATCGAGTTCCTGTGAACGAATTGGCTTTGGCAGGTAGCCATCCATACCAGCTCCCAGGCAGCGTTCACGATCGCCCTTCATAACCAGGGCTGTCATGGCGATTACGGGAAGATGCCGTCCCGGTCTCCTGTTCAATGGCTCGTAGCGCAGCTGTTGCCGCAATACCGTCCATCTCAGGCATCTGTACGTCCATCAGAACCAGGTCATACTCTGCATTCCGAATCGCTTCGAGTGCCTCCCGCCCGTTCTTCACGACCGTAACGCTGTGGCCACGCTTTTCCAACAATCGCGTGGCCAGTTTCTGGTTTACTTCGTTGTCCTCTGCCAACAACACCCGCAGCGTTGCGCTGGTGTCCCGGCTATGCTCCAGTACTGTACTGGTAATCATCTGGGTCTCGCGATTTTCGGCCATAGCGCCTAATACCCGCGCAATTGCCTCGCGCAGCTCCGCCTGCCGAATTGGCTTCATAAGATACGCAGCAACGCCCAGTTGCTCGCAACGTGCTGCGTCACCGTGCTGTTTCCCGGAGGTCAGCATCATAATGGTGGGCATCCGCGAGCGATCTTCACCCTGGATACGCTCCACCAATTCGAACCCATCCATTTTGGGCATATGCATATCAGTAAGAATCAGCTGATAGGGACGATCAGCCTCCCGCACTGCATGCAATATGGCCAGTGCCGACTTCCCGTCCGGCACCAGCTCCGGTTCCATGCCCCAACCGGCGAGCAGACGTTCGAGGATTCGCCGGTTCGTACGGTTATCGTCTACCACCAGTACGCGGGTTCCCGCCAGTACACCCTGATGCGAAGTTCCCGCCTTTGCGATTGCGGATTCCTGGCCGCACTCGAATTCGATCGTGAAATGGAAGGCCGATCCTTTGCCCGATTTGGCTTTCGACGCGAATGTTGCCACCCATCATCTCTACCAGGCGGCGCGAAATGGTAAGTCCGAGTCCGGTCCCACCAAATTCACGGGTTGTAGAGGTATCGGCCTGACTGAAGGAGTGGAAGATGCTCTCCAGCTTCTCTGGTGCAATGCCGATGCCGGTATCAGAGACAACGAAATGGAGCGGATATCTAGTGCCGTTCGGGAGGGACGTCCCGACTTTTAAAGCAACTTCCCCTTCGAGCGTGAACTTGATCGCGTTTCCAACCAGATTTACGACGATTTGGCGCAGCCGATTCGGATCTCCGCGGAACACGTTCGGCACAGCGGAATCCACGTCGCACAGCAATTCCAGACCCTTCTCATCCGCGCGCAATGCCAATGTGCGAAGGGTAGTCTCCAGGCACTCGCGAAGATCAAAATCAATCTCCTCCAGCTCCACCTTGCCTGCTTCGATCTTTGAGAAGTCCAGAATGTCATTGATTACCGACAGCAGCGATTCCGCGGAAAAACGAACCGTGTCCAGATAATCCCGCTGCTCCCGCGTCAGCTCCGTCTGGAGAACGAGTTCCGTCATGCCAATCACGCCGTTCAGGGGCGTGCGGATCTCGTGGCTCATATTCGCGAGGAAATCCCCTTTGGCTCGGCTCGCCGCCTCGGCCGCCTCCTTGGCAGCCTCACGCTCCCGTTCCGCCTGCTTCCGCTCTGTAACATCGTGCACAAACGCCGCGAACATCTGCATCGCACCCGACCGCACGGAAGAGATTGCCATCTCGGCGGGGAATTCGTGACCATCTTTGTGGCGTGCAACGATTTCAATTCGCCGTTGCATTTCGGTCGAACCGCCTTCTTCGAGCAGTTCGCGCAGGCTCTTGCCGATTTCGTCAGTTTTTCGATCCAGCAGAACGAATTGGCCCAGTGGCCGGCCCTTGGCTTCACTCCTGGTCCAGCCAAACGTTCGCTCTGCCTGCGGATTCCAGTGCTCGACAAGAAGGGAAGCGCCAAAGCCGACGAAAGCATCGAACGCCGTCTCCACGATCTGGCGATAGCGCTTTTCGCCGCTTCTCAGTTCCATGGCTTGCAGCGTGAAGCGACGGTCAACGATCGACAGAACGAAGACCAGTCCAAGCATCAGAAGCGTTACGAGGGTTATTGCGGCGATGCCCAAGTCCGAGATTTTCACGGCATGCCGCAGGTCAGCCGCCGCAAGCTGCATAGGGACAAAAGTCGCTGCAGCCATGCCGACATAATGCATGACCGGAATCGCCGCCCCCATTGTCAAAGCGCTGACGCCTTTCCACCAGCCCCAATTTGTCGTCTCGCCGCGGAACCTGAAAGTAAGGAAAAGAGCAACGCCGGAAATTGCAACGGCCAGCACTATAGAAAGGCCGACAAGCCGGAGCGAGTAATGGCACATCGCCGGAAGCCGCATCGCTTCCATCCCGATGTAATGCATTGCGGCGATACCGCTCCCCATCATCAGGCTTCCGATGACGACTGCCGTGACTCCCAGCGTTTTGCGGCTCACCACAAACAGGGCGATACCCGACGCAACAATCGCCGCCAGCATGGAAATCAGCACTGTCGGCCAGTCATAGAACACCGGTACCGGCAACCGCAGGGCTTCCATACCGATGTAGTGCATCGACCATATGCCGCTGCCCATGGCAACCGCCCCGCCGCTTAGCCAGAAGAAGCGCGCCCTGCCGTGTGCGGATGTCACACGTCCCGCCAGGTCGAGAGCAGCATAGGCGGCAAGGATTGAAATGAAAATGGAGAGCGCAACGAGGCGATAGTCGTAGTGGCCCTGCAGAGCAAGTCTGAGCTTCAGCCATCGCATGCCTCCGGTCGTGGTTTGGTGGTTACCAAATAATTACCTTAGTTCTGGTTGAAACGAGAAGGAAATAACGCGCGGCCATCGTTGGGGCTGCTAGATTAGGTACTTCGGTAACCTAGATGCAGCTGCCGACACCGCCGCGATCACAGGGACGGCGAGGCGGAATGCCCCTGTCGAGGGCCGTGATCTGCAGAGCATTCTCGTACCGCAAAGCGGGACGACCCCGGTGGCAGCTTTGGCATTCAGAGTGCTAAAATCGCTACCGCGCTCGCATATCCCCCGAAATGAACAGCATGGCAGGCCATTCAACACTGACGGATCCCCAGTCCGTTCTTCCCCCGCTTTCCGATCACCAGGTGCAGCGGATTATTGCCTCCAACACCTTTAAGAGCGCGCCGACGCTACAGCAGCTCTTTCAGTTTTTGGCGACCAGAGCCCTTGATGGCCATCCGGACGAGATCAAGGAATACACAATCGGAGTGGAGGCCCTTGGCCGAAAGCAGGATTTCGATCCGAAGATCGATCCCATCGTCCGGGTGCAGATTTACAGGCTCAGGCACAAGCTGAAGGAGTACTACGAGATGGAGGGGGCCGAGTGACTCCATCCTCGTGGAGGTTCCGAAAGGCCACTATCTCCCCACCTTTAAGCTTGCGAAAGCAGGGACGCCGACGCTGCATCGAGGTGCCCGCGCCGCAGCGTGTAGTTAAACCAGCGGAACCCACGATGGGGAACATCGAGGTCGATCGTCCGGGTCTGTCACTCCGGGCAGTCGCCATCCTGATCGTGTCGATAGTGGCCGCCTTTGCCGCTGGTTTTCTTGTCAACAATTACTGGCATCGGAGGCAGGAGAATGCGGTGGCTTCTTCCGTGCGGCCGGACGCGGCGGCGGATGATCCGGTAAAAGCTTTCTGGGCAAATTTCATCCGCGAAGATCCGGCTCCGATCATCGCCTATGCGGACGCGGTTTTTCTTCTGGATGGCTCCAGCGACCTTTTCCGGTTCCGACACGGAGCCAGCGATGACCGGGGCGCGTCCGTGGATCCCCACGTTGCGCGAGAATTTGCATCGAATCCCTCGCTGGTGGCGAAGGCGGGCCCTCTGTATTACGACAATGGCTATACCGGAACAGGCGAGCTTGAGGGTGTGGCCATGCTGACGAGTCTGTTCACGCAAATGGGCGCAAGACCGACCGTCGAATCCAGTTACGACATCACCACAGA
Source organism: uncultured Acidobacteriaceae bacterium (assembly GCA_963725225.1). GTDB lineage: Bacteria > Acidobacteriota > Terriglobia > Terriglobales > Acidobacteriaceae > Silvibacterium. The sequence goes on along the minus strand of CAVRXY010000035.1, from coordinate 576,393 downwards.
TGACCTGAAGCGGCACAACATAGTTCTGCTCGGTTCTCCGTTTCAGAACGTGGCAGTGGCTCAGCTGCCCGCGAGGGGCGATTTTCTGTTTCTGAGCGCGGACGCTCGAGGCGACCTGTGGAATGACCGGATTGCGAATTCCCACGCCCGTCCCAACGAAAAGCCGTACTACCAGACCGAGCGCGATCCCGCGACCGGAACCGTCAAAGCGGACTATGCTCTGATTTCGTTTGAGCCCGGTGTCACGCCGGGACGACATATCGTAGATCTGGGAGGTCTGGACACAAAGGGAACTGAGGGTGCTGTTCTGCTGGCAACCTCAGCCTCGGGAGTGGAGAAGCTTTCCGGAGCTATCTCGGAAGCAAGTATTAAACAGAAGATACCGGCGTTCCAGGCACTGCTGAAAGTGAATCTGGAGAAAGGCTATCAAGTACTCAACACCGAATTATTAGCGGTTCATCCGATCCCCGACGAGGCAGCGACGAAAGCATCCGCATCCCGCTGAGTTTGATCGCCGTCAGTCAGGCGCATTACGCAGCCAAAGTGGCGAAACCTTTCGTGCGCCTGATTCTTCAGTTCTCATAAATCTGATTAAAACAAAGCATAGCCGCCGCCTGGGTTTCTCGGGACGAGTCTCGGCTGATGTTCGTGTCCTCATTTTGGGCGAGAAGTGCAAGTTTCGACATGTAACAACCCGTGTAACGTAGGTGGACGGCGCTGTAACTCATATGTATCTACGCCGCGTAGCCTCTAAGTATCCTCGTTTAACTGGACAGCCGTCATAGACCGATCCTACGGTTTGTCGCACGGAGGAAGACCAGCCCCTCACCGGGGCAAAGGCCGTGTGCAGTCGGAGGGACCTATAGGTTGGACCTCTTTTGGTGAAACCGTGTACATCGAATTGGACTCGGCGCACACCAACGATCGAAGCGGGCTTACGATGAGTTCGAACCGGATCTCCGAGATAACTGGCCAGGTCACGTCAATCGCCTCAGTGGCGATGCAGTCAGGGCAGAACGTGGCGGTCGATGCGCACAGCTGAATCGCAAGCGCACTGATTAACGAATGGAGGCCGTAAATGAAAACGAAAGCGGCAAGGTTGTGCATAGGATTTCTGGCCGTGCTGTTGCTCTGGCAGGGCGATCTGTTTGGGCAGGCGATTACAGGAACGTTGTTGGGGTCCGTTCAGATCAGTCCGGTGCTGTGGTTCCGAATGCGACGGTAACCGTCACGAATGAAGGCACCGGGGTCAGCAACAAAATGGTCACCAGTGCCCAGGGCTTCTACACTTTTCCCACGCTCGATCCGGGGAGATACAGCGTGACGGTGGCTGTCCCGGCAATTCAAGACGACGGTTGCCAAGGGTAACCTCGTTCAGGTAGAGAAATCGACGCGAGTCGACGCGACCCTATCGGCGGGCGCCGTCAACCAGGAAGTAACGGTGACGGGCCGAACGCCACTGGTCGAAACCACGACCTCTGATCTGGGAACGACTATCGACACGAGGCAGATCAATAATCTTCCCGTAAATGGCCGTCTGTTTCAGACATTGATGTTCCTGGCTCCGGGAACCACGCCTGCGGCATGGGGAGATCAGATCGAGAATCCCGCCGCCTCCGGATCCCCGGCTGTCGGCGGCGGAGGCGGTGGAACCTACGCATCTGTGAATGGATTCCCGTTTCAAGGAAATCTCTACCTGGTTGACGGTGTTCTCAACGTCGAACCGCAGAATGCCTACATCAACATCGCGATTCCCTTTGCAGACATCGCGGAAATGAAAATGGAGACGAGCGTCCCGACCGCCGAATACGGTATTTTCGGCGGAGCCGTCGTCAACCTGACCACCAAGAGCGGTACCAACCGCTTCCACGGCCAGCTATTCGAGTATCTCCGCAACACCAACCTGAATGCGTCAGACTACTTCAGCCATCTGAATCCCGCCCTATCACTTCAATCAGTTCGGCGGAGAGTTTGAAGGTCCCATCATCAGAGACAAGCTGTTCTTCTCCATGGACACCCAGATCATTCTCCAGCATGCAGGGGCTTCCGGGCTCCTGACGGTTCCGACGCAGGCCATGCGGACCGGGGATCTGTCAGAGTTCGGTTCGCCTATCACGAACCCCGCGGCATGCCAGATGATCGCCGCGGCAAACGGATTACTCGGGAGCCGCACCCTGCACGGCCAACTCGGTTCCTGCGGGAGAATATCTCGCCTATCGCGACGGCTCTCCTGAGCCCGTCGGTGATCCCGTTGCCGAATCTTCCCGGCGTCTCCAACAATTTTGCTTATTCGGTTGTGGGTACGGAAACCGCGCCACAGTTCGACGTTAGTAGGCGACTACGCGCTCTCTGACCACAACCGCTTTTTCGCCCGCGCTTCGTACGCGCGCCGGGATTACACGGCGCCCGGCCCCGGCACCATCTTCATGAACAGCGGCAACGGCTACGGAGAGAACTCGAGCTACAACGACGTCCTCGGCTGGGATCATTTCTTCACTAACAACACGATCGACCAGGCACGCATGGGCTTTAGCCGCTATGACACGGTGGACTTCGCCAATGCTTACGGGATCGAGGAAAACAATAACCTTGGCATCCCGAATGGCAACATCAGTGGTCTGCCGATCACCAGCGGCATCGCACAATTCAATATCTCCGGCGGCTGGAGCAGCACAGGAGATCCCGGATGGTTGCCAAATGGGTTGGGAAGGCTTGCCAACATATATGAGTGGGTGGACACCGTGTCGATGGTTCATGGCCGGAACACTATAAAGTTCGGCGCCAGCCTGGAGCGGGTCCAGACTAGCGTTAGAAATGCGCAGAACGATCCCCGTGGGATTCTCACTTTCGGTGGAGGCTACACGGGCGCCGGCACCCAGGGAGCGGCCCTCGCAGATCTTCTGGTTGGTGGCCCCAGCGAAGTTCAGCGTGACCTTTTCCCATCCATCCCCGCCACGCGCGTTTGGTACCTGGGCGTTTATGGCCAGGACGATCTCCGGGTCAACCGCAACCTTACTTTAAATCTCGGCATGCGCTGGGACCTCTACACAGCGCCTGTCGACGCGCACAACCGCCAAAGTAATTTCGTCACTTCTGGACCGAATGCCGGTCTCATTCAGATTGCGCCTCCAGCAATCGCGGACCCAACGTGAACACATATTACGGAAACTGGGCGCCGCGGGTGGGCGCGGCTTTCACGCCCGATGATGGCAAAACAGCCTTTCGTGGCGCTTTCGGAATCAGCTATTTCCCCGACAATTTTGGCGCGAACGGAGGCACCCTGGAACGCAACTATCCCGAAACCCTGATCGAAAACAACAGCGCCCTCACTTCGAACTGCAGTTCACCGATTGCTCCCACCGGTCCGTATTCGGGATGCGGTTCTCTGATTCTGAGCAATGGCCTTCCCGGCATAACGCCCGGCCAGGTTTACGAACCGCTCGTTGAGCCGCCCACAACGCCGGGAGGATTTATCAGCCCTCCGGTAGGTTTCGGCATTTAATCGATAGTGAAAAACTTCCGGCGGGCATGGCTTACGCATGGAATGTCAGTTTCCAGCGACAGCTAACCAGGGATATGTCCTTTGAGGCTGCCTATGTTGGCACGAAAGGTGATCACTTGTACCACGATTACCAGCTCAACCAGTGCAATCCTGGGTATACGGCCACCGCACCGCCTGCATATCCTGCCTGCTTACCGTTTTACGACATCAACCCCAACATCACCACTGTGGACTCCCGAAACAGCACGGGGAATTCCCACTACAACGCGGGCCAGTTCCAACTGCAGAAGCGCACCAGTCATGGGCTGACCCTGAATGTTGCATACACATGGTCGAAGATGATGGATAACATCAACAACCCCATCGACTCCTATGCGACACGGCAGGAGTTGGACACCGCAAACTGGCAGCGTAATAACTTCCCGCAGGCGATTGTAGTCAGCTATGTTTACGACCTACCCTTCGGCCATGGCAGGCAATGGGGTGGTGATATCTCCACCTGGGTAGACGCTCTTATAGGTGGTTGGGGAGTCAGCGGCATCACCACCTTCCGCTCGGGTGCGCCGCTGCTCATCACGGCGAGCTCCAGCGATCTTTTGCCTCAGAACAGCGGCCAGCGGGCGGATTACTTGTGCCCGGGAAGCGCCAGAAATCCTCGCACCATCGGCGAGTGGTTCCAGACCAGCTGCTTCGCACAGCCACAGGGATTCCGCTTTGGTAATAGCGGCGTCGCACCGGGCGGAGTTTATGGGCCGCGCTATCAGAACTGGGATATCGCCGCCTATAAGGTATGGAGCTTCGGAGCGGACAGGAGCCAGCAGATCAAGTTTTCAGCCAACTTCTTCAACGTGGTCAACCATGTGAACTTTCAACAGCCCGATACGGGGGTAACCGACTCGTCCTTTGGCGTCATCAGTAGCGATTTTCTGCCTCGACAAGGAATGCTGGGATTAGCGTATTCGTTCTAGCCGCTATTTAGCGGATTGCACAACTGAACAGCGAGTGGGTGGGCTCATACAGAGCACATATTCTGTGTGAGCCCGGTCTCCCAGTTGCGTAAGCTCTAGTACTTTGGATTTTCTATTCATGAGCAAAACTGCATCGGTAAGTACACGGCGACGGTTTGTCGGTTCTCTGATTTGCGCGGCGTTGGGTCTTCCGGTCGTTCTTTCTGACGATATGGCCGGACAAGGTGCCCGCTCGAACTCTCCAACTCTTCCCAGTGCTTCGACTGCGCGAGGAGAATTTCCGCGGGAAGGAGCAATCGAGTTCGAATCGTCGGACAGCCGCCTTGTCGATGGCTTTCGGTGGGCCAAGGCGCAGGCGCTTGCGTATGTCAGAAACGGCGATCCCATTGGACCTTGGTACGAAGCCGCTTTGCCGGGACGGGATGCGTTCTGCATGCGAGATGTGTCGCACATGAGCACCGGCGCGCAGTTGCTTGGTCTGGGAGCGCGGACTCAGAACATGCTCCGCCAGTTTGCGGCGCACATCTCCGCCTCAAAGAGATGGTGCACATGGTGGGAAATCACAAAGGATGGAAAGCCCGCGCCCGTCGATTACAACAACGATCACGATTTCTGGTATGACCTGCCGGCTAACTTCGATGTTGTCGATGCTTGTTATCGTCAGTGGTTGTGGACGAGGGACGTAGCCTATCTCGACGAGGTCTTCCTCAATTTCTACAGGCACACGGTTACCGACTATGTTCGCGAGTGGGATCACGACCGCAATGGCCTGCTCGAGCATCTGCCCGGCGATGGACACATGGGCATTGGCACGTACGATGAAGACCTGCAGAACGAAGTGCTCGTAGGAGCGGACCTGATCGCGGCGCAATATGCCGCTTATCGCGGTTATTCCGCGTTCGAACGTGCTAGGAACCAAGGGGAGACTGCCGAACAATTCTCTGGCAAAGCCGCGACGCTGAAGTCTCTCTACAATCACAAATGGTGGGATGCATCGGCAAATCGATATTTCGCCGCGATCGGAGAAGATGGCAAGTTTCATACAGACTTGAAAGAAGGCACCGGCCGCAGCGATACAGAGCTCCCCCTGTACTATGAGCTGACCGAAAGCGGGCCGAGGACACAGTCGTCGCTGGACGAGCTTCAAAAGAGCCTGCATCTGGATGAGGCGGCGACTCACGGCGTAGTCGGAGGGGTTGAGGGCAGAAGTTATCTTCCCGATATCTTCTACAAGTATGGCCGATCGCAGGCTGGCTACTCGGTACTGGTTGCGATGATGGATCCACACCTGAAACGCCGTGAGTATCCGGAGGTATCTTTTACCGTCGTCGGCAATCTAGGTGCCGGGCTGATGGGCATTCGCCCATCCTCAGACTCGGAGGCCGTGGAGACACACCCTCAGCTTACGGATCAGACCAGGTGGGCTGCGGTGCGTCATGTGCCTGTGGGCAAGAATGTCATCGGCGTTCGCCACGACCAGACAAGCAAAACCACTTTTTCAAATGAGACCGGGCCTGACATCGTCTGGCGCGCGAGTTTCCCTGGAAATGTCGATGCCCTCTATATCGATGGCAAACGGGTTTCTGCGGATACCACGGTTCGGCTAGGGGGTTCCATCGAAACCTACCGTGCTGTCAAGGTCGGACCTGGAGAGACACAAGTCGTTTCCACAAGCCCCGGATAATTCGGCGAGCAGCAGGCCTATATAACGTTGCTATATGAAGAGGGAAGCGGAGGCTGTGGTCTTGATGAGGGTGGGATTCCGAGCTCGCCGGTTCAGACAAAGAATAATGCTTTATCTGGTCGGTGTAATGATGCTGCTGCCCTGGCAAGCCTTGTCTTGTCGCGCTCAGGTGAACGTGCTGACCCAGCACAACAACGCAGAGCGTACTGGCGCAAACCTCAAAGAAACTGTGCTCACGCCCTCCAACGTAAACGCCAGGCAGTTTGGCATGATCTTTAAGAGAGAAGTGGATGATCAGGTGTATAGCCAGCCACTGATCGTGACCAATGTGAAGATCGGCGGCGGCACCCACGACGTTGTCTATATCAGCACCGTCAACAACAGCGTCTACGCTTTCGATGCCAACGATCCCAGCGCGACGAAGCCTTTGTGGCATGTCAACTTTGGATCGCCTGCAAATGTCAACGACTGGGATTTTGGTTGCACGGATCTCAACGGGAACATGGGAATCATTGGATCTCCGGTGATCGACGATCGCAATGGAACGCTCTATGTGGTGGCCCTAACCCGTATCAAAGACAATTTCGTTCAACGCCTGCACGCGCTCGATATAACGACCGGCGTCGATCTTCCAGGCAGCCCGGTTGCGATCGAAGCTCCAGATTTCAACGCGCTCCTGCAGAATCAGAGACCGGCACTTGCCCTCGGAAATGGGAGCGTCTATGTGGGCTATGCCTCACACTGTGACAAAGAGCCCTACCACGGATTTCTGATGCGGTACGATGCGAAATCGCTACGCCAGATGGCTGTGTTCAATACCTCTCCGACCGGTCAGGAGGCAAGCATCTGGCAGTCGGGGCAGGCGCCCGCGATTGACGCCTCCGGAAATGTCTATGTTGTGACTGCAAATGGAACCTGGGATGGTGAGTCGAACTTCGGAGAAAGCTTTCTGAAGCTGAGTCCGGACCTCAAGGTGCTGGACTGGTTTACTCCCTCCAATCATGCCTATCTCGATTCGACTGACGCCGATCTCGACGCATCCGGTGCAATGCTGGTGCCGGGAACCCATCTGGTTATGGATGGCGGCAAGCAGGGAGTCTTATACCTCGTGAATACGGATCGCATGGGGCACCTGGGAGATGAGCACGCGGTTCAGCACTTTCAGGCTACGGGCTCCCACCTGCACAGCATTGTTTTCTGGGACAGCGCGAAGAGCGGCCGGATGATCTACATGTGGGGGCAGCGCGATCACCTGCGAGCCTATCGGTTCAACGGCGAAAGACTGACTGAGACTCCAGCCGCAATGAGACCTGAGGCAAACCAGGGACATCCGGGCGCAATGCTTTCGCTCTCTGCCAACGGGGCGAAGGAAGGAATCCTCTGGGCCGCGATCCACGCGACCGGCGATTCTTGGCACGAATCACAGCCGGGAGTTCTGCACGCATACGACGCCGACGATATTCAGCACGAGCTCTGGAATTCACTCCAGAATACTGAGCGAGACGATTGCGGTAACTATGCCAAGATGTCGCCTCCCACGATCGCGAACGGCAAAGTGTATCTCGCCAGCTTCGGCAGAAGAAATACCGAAAGCGGTCAGCTGTGTGTTTACGGTTTGTTGCCGGACGGCCCTGCTCCACCGGCACCGGCACAAGTAAGAGGAAAGGTCGAGAACGGGCGGATCGCTCTGTCCTGGACAAAATCGTCCGCAGCAATTACCTACACGGTGAAGCGAAGCCTTGAAGGGGCGAATTCGTTCCAGACAATCACCAGCGGTCTCACGTCGAGCGCCTTTCTCGATGACTCTGCGCAGCCCGGGAAAACGTATTTGTATAAAGTAACTGCTGTGAATTCAAACGGGGAAAGCGTCGATTCGGAAGTGGCGAGCATTTTGCTGCCGAAGACGGTGCCCCCGCATCATGTAGTGCATTAACCATGAGCCTCGGAGGAAATCGATCTATGAAGCATTGGGCGGCATTTCGCAGTTGGCGAAACCTGATAATGACCAGCATTGTCATGGCGGCGTATTTCGGGGCTTTTTGTCCGTGCTGGGCAGCCGCTCAAACCCTCGCGGCGACTCCGCCCATGGGCTGGAACAGCTGGAACCACTTTCACCGCACGATTGACGACAAGACGGTACGCGCACAGGCCGACGCGATGGTTTCGACCGGCATGCGGGATGCCGGCTATATCTACGTGAACATCGACGACACATGGGAGGGCGAGCGCGACGCCGAGGGCAACATCCAGACAAACAGCAAGTTTCCCGACATGAAGGCTCTGGCGGACTATGTCCACAGCAAGGGGCTGAAGCTTGGCATCTACTCTTCGCCCGGCGCGAAGACCTGCGCGGGTTACGAGGGCAGCTATCGGGCATGAGGAGCAGGATGCCGCAACCTATGCAGAGTGGGGCATCGACTACCTGAAATACGATCTGTGTGGGCTGCGCACGGAGCTGAAAGCAGCGCCTACACCCGAAGCGGCGCACAAGATGATGGTGGATGCCTACATCAAGATGCGCGACGCGCTGCGCAAGCACGGGGCGGCCGATTGTCTACAGCCTGTGCCAGTACGGCAATGACGCGGTGTGGAGATGGGGACCTGACGGTGGGCGGCAACCTGTGGCGCACCACAGGAGACATTAACGATCACTACGCCCGCATGGTCGACATTGGATTCAGCCAGGCCGGCTTGGCGCGCTTTGCGGGACCCGGGCACTGGAATGATCCCGACATGCTGGAAGTAGGCAACGGCGGCATGACCGGCGACGAATATCGTCACGCACATGAGCCTGTGGGCGATTCTGGCCGCGCCCCTGCTGGCCGGCAACGATCTGACCACATGACGCCGGAGACGATCGCCATGCTCACGAATCGCGAAGTGATCGCCATCGATCAGGACCGGCTTGGGAAACAGGGAGATCGCGTGAGCGCCGAAGGACCGCTTGAGATCTGGGCCAAGCCGCTGGCTGACGGGTCGAAAGCAATCGGCGTCTTCAACCGGCACGCAACCGCACTGTCAATTCCGGTGGATTTCAAGCAACTTGGATTTCGTGGGTCAGTGGAGGTTCGCGATATCTGGCAAGCCAGGGACCTCGGCAAAATGAAGGATCCCTACACCGTTACGGTGCCCCCCCACGGAGTGGTCCTGCTACGGGTTAAATGACCTGTAGCTGTAGAGCTCAACATTCATTTCATGGAGATTGGAGACAAAGTGGAGATTACTGCACGCAGGAAGTTTCTAAAGCTGGCTGGAGCAGGTGCGTTCGCAGTTCCGGCGGTTATTGGCGGAACGGGAGCGTATGGTCAGCCGGGTTCGACCGAAGTCTCTGATCATGGTTTGGGCATGTTCGACGTCAGGGCCTTTGGTGCGAAGGGCGACGGGACGACGATCGATACGCCCGCCATCAACCGCGCGATTGAAGCTGCGTCAGCCGCCGGCGGCACTGTTCGCTTCGCTGCCGGACAATATCTGTGTTATTCGATCCGGCTGAAGAGCAACGTCGCGCTGTACCTCGAGCAGGGGGCGGTGATCATCGCCGCTGATGCGCTGCCGGAGGGGCAAGCCGGTGGATACGACGAGCCGGAGCCGGAGCAGGCTTGGGAGGCTTACCAGGACTACGGGCATAACCACTGGCACAACAGCCTTATCTGGGGCGAGGGCCTTCACGATATCTCGATCTATGGTCCGGGGCGTATCTGGGGCAGGGGCTTGACGCGCAGCAACGATCCGAAGAGTCAGAACCCGGCCAACCGGCGAACCAGCGGTGTCGGAAATAAGGCCATCAGCTTGAAGAACTGCCGCAATGTGCAACTGAGGAATTTTCAGATCCTGCAGGGAGGTTGGTTTGGAATCCTCGCCACTGGCGTCGACAATCTGCTGATCGATGGGCTCACAATCGACACCAACCGCGACGGCATGGATATTGATTGCTGCCGCAATGTTCAGGTTGCGAACTGCGCTATCAATTCGCCCTGGGATGACGCGATTGTCCCCAAGAGCAGCTACGCGCTGGGCTACGCCAGAGCTACTGAAAATCTGACCATCACAAACTGCTTCGTGACGGGGGCGTACGAATTGGGAACAATGCTTGACGGCACCTGGAAGAAATTCGATCCGTCGGCGAAGGTTCCTCACACAGGACGCATTAAATTTGGCACGGAGTCAAATGGCGGCTTCAAAAACATCACCGTCTCCAATTGCGTCTTCGAGGGCTGCCAGGGACTGGCACTGGAAACAGTGGACGGAGCGCTGCTGGAAGATATGGCGATCACCAACATCACGATGCGCGATATCGTCTCAGCGCCAATATTCATGCGCCTCGGCAGCCGGCTGCGCGGACCTGCGGAGTCAACCAAGACGGGAACGCTGCAGCGCGTCATCCTGAGCAACATAGTTTGCTCGAATGCAGCCTCGCAGTTTGGATGCATCATCAGCGGCGTTCCGGGGCACGAGATTCAGGATCTCCAGCTCCACCACATCTACATCCAGCATCGAGGCGGCGGCACAAAAGAGCAGGCTGGTAACATGCCTGCCGAGAACGAACAGAAGTATCCCGAACCAAATATGTTTGGGAGCATGCCGTCGCAGGGCTTCTATCTTCGACACGTGAAGAACGTGACGATGAGCGATATCGAGATCGTTGCGATGAGTGAGGATGCGCGGCCGGCGTTAATGATGCAGAGCGTGGAAGGAGCGGATCTGTTTCATATCAAGACGCCCGCCGGCGCTCCGGTTCTCGATCTCCACGACTGCAAGGACGTGACAGCACTTTGGGTGCGTGGTGTGAAGGATGGCCCGCAGGTTTGATTTGGGGCTGGCAGTTCAGTGAAGCGGGCTCGACAAATGGTCGAGCCCCGGGGTTTTCTTGAGCCCGGTGATCCGATTACACACCATCGCGGGGCTTGTTCTTCCGGACGTAATCCGTATCCTGTGTAGGCTCGGGTTCGCACTCAATCGCGAGTTCCGGACTTATGAGACGGCCCTAGTGGATCAACGTCGCCTGGTTCCTCTCACTGCAACTGAAGAATGATCGGAGTGTGGTCGGACGGTCTTGGCTGCGCCCGCGGAACCTTGTCGATCTCGCAACTCTGCAATCGGGAGGAGAGCTGCGACGAGAGCAGAAAGTGATCGATGCGGATCCCACGGTTGTGCTCAAATGCCTTCCGGAAGTAGTCCCAGAATGTGAATTGGCCGCCCTGTCCGGGATGCAGTGAACGGAAGGCGTCAATGTAGCCCAGGCTGAGATAAGTCCTGTACCACTCGCGCGGCTCCGGCTGGAAAAGTGCGTCGTGCATCCAGGATGACGGCTTGTGGCAATCGATGTCTTCCGGAATTACATTGAAATCGCCGCCCACAACCGTAGGTGTATCGCTCTTGGTCCAGAGTGCCAGTTGCCGTCCAAGCCGGTCCATCCATGCCAGCTTGTACGCGTAATTATCGCTCCCAACCGGATTACCGTTGGGCAGGTAGATGTTGGCGATCCGGATATCATTTATCACTACTTCGAGAAACCGCGCATGACTGTCTGTCTCGTCCCCGTGCAGAGTCGTGCATATCGTTTCGATCGGATGACGCGACAGGACGGCCACGCCGTTATAGGCCTTCTGCGTAACGGCTGCGCTTTCGTAGCCGAGTTCCTTAAAAGTTTCCCCCGGAAATTCGGACGCTTTGAGCTCCTGGAGCAACAAAACATCTGGATGATGCTCGGTCAGCCATGTGGTGACCGGTTCGATGCGTGCGCGAATGGAATTCACATTCCAGCTGGCAATAATCACGACTCTCCCGTCTTTGTTTCCGCGATTCGGTCTTTTGACTCTTTTACCTGTGCCGAACTGAAATGTCATCCGCGTCGGGCGAGGACGGTGGTGATCCCTGCGCAAGAGACTTCGATCTACTGCGCCACGAGATAGTTTCCGTAGCCGACCACCACCGTCGAGGCGATCAATAGAAACAGCCCGCAGGTCACTAGCAGCTTCGTGCGCCTGCTGGTATCGTGCCACTCTTTCAACGCGATCCCCCAGAGCGTGGCAAAGATGATGATGCTGGCCATGTGGAGTGTCCAGCTGGAAAAGTCGTACTTACCCATCAGCGTCTGGCCCATTGAATAAAAGAAGAACTGGAAGTACCAGATGACGCCGGCGGCAGAAGCCAGCAGGTAATTGACGACAAGGACCCGAGGCCGCAGGCGCGCATCGGCGGCAAGTTCGCGCGGGTCGGCGTCCATCAGCGTCTCGCCGGTTGCTGGTGAGGCTCCCATCGGGTTTACACCCGGTGCACCTAGAAATTGCGCCCCGGAACGGTTGCGGATAATGAGAAATGCGGACCAGATAAAGTTCGTGAAGAATCCACCCCAGAGCACCACAACAAGAACAGGAAGGTTCTGCCAAAGGTCTGCACGGCCGTGGGATCTAAGATCGGTCCGTGCGATCAGAGCGATTGGCTTGCCGGCAGCCAGTCCATAAGCGAAACAGGAGCTCATGATGCCGGCGAAGATGGCGACCGCAAGACCCTTACCGAAGGAGTAGTCGCGCTCGCCGAGAGCGGCCTTTTCTTCGGCAGGAACTTCTTTCTCTTTTGAATAGCCGGCGAGGCCGTTCACAGCAATGGCAGCCATGCACACAGCAACTCCGAGCAAAATAATCTGCCCCCCGGTTTGATGAGAGATTGCAATGATCTGGCCGCTGAAGATAGGAGGCATGAGAGTGCCGAATGCGGTGCAGAAGCCCAGTGCAATGGCGTACCCAAGGGCGATTCCGAGATAGCGAATTGAAAGACCGAAGGTGAGGCCTCCGATACCCCAGAGAACTCCCCAGATAGCCGCGTGCCATAGCGATGCGCTTGGGGCTGCGTGCAGGACCGCCCACAGATTCGGAACGAGCAGAGATGCAAGCACGAGTGGGGCGACGATCCACGCAGCGAAGCCTTGAATGATCCAGTAAATTTCCCACGACCAGCGTTTAATAGGCCGAAAAGGAATGAAGTTGCTGGCGGAAGCGAGCCCGCCAATCCAGTGATAAATTACGCCGAGAAGCGGATTGGGTCCCAACAATCACCTCGCTGCTCTCGAAATCGGCGCGCTTTCGGAACCGCCGTACGAGGCCAATCGCATGCTAACGCACTCGCACCGCGAATGTGAAACAGAATTTCTATTGAAAAACTTCGCCATAAGCGATTAAACTGCGCTTGTTGCTGAAGCCCCGGAGGGGGTCAATATGGAAGCGAGGAACGCCGGTTTCGATGGGGTGAGCATCGGCGCGATGAACGCGCTGGAGAACCTGAGCATCGAGCTGCCTTCATGGGGATTTGCCAACACCGGCACCCGTTTTGGCAAGTACCTGCAGCCCGGCGCGGCCACTACATTGGAAGAGAAATTTGCCGATGCAGCCCAGGTAAATGCGCTCACCGGCATCACTCCGCAGCTTGCCCTCCATGTACAGTGGGACCTTCCCGCAGGGATTGAGGACGCTGGAAGGACGAAGCAGCTGGCGGCGAAGTATGGAGTTCGCCCGGGCTCCATCAATCCCAATCTGTTTCAGGACCAGGAGTACAAGTTTGGATCGATCTGCAACCCCGATCCGGGCATCCGTCGCAAAGCCGTCGATCACCTGCTGGAGTCGGTGGAAATAGCCAAGGCGCTCGGGTCGAGAGACGTCTCGCTCTGGATTGCCGATGGCTCGAACTATCCTGGTGCGCAAAGCATCCGCAAGAGGATTGGCTGGCTTCAGGATGCCCTGAAAGCAACCCACGACAGCCTCGATCCGGGGCAGCGCATGCTGGTGGAGTACAAGCCGTTCGAACCGGCCTTTTATCACACCGATGTGGCGGACTGGGGCATGGCTGTGCAGTTTGCACAGACCGCGGGGCCACAGGCGCTGCGTACTTGTCGACACCGGCCACCACTATCAGGCCCAGAACATCGAGCAGATCGTGGCTTGGCTCCTGCATTTGCGCCTGCTGGGCGGATTCCACTTCAACGATCGCCGCTATGCGGATGATGACCTGACGATCGGATCGATCGATCCTTATCAAGTTTTTCGCATTTTCCACGAAATCTTCAGCGAACCGGATTCCGCGGTCTCCGGCGAGATCGCCTACATGATCGATCAAAGCCACAACATAAAGGGCAAAATGGAGGCCATGGTTCAGACCGTGGTCACTGCCCAGGAGTTGTATCTCAAGGCGGCGATTGTCGATCGCGACCGGCTGGCAGAGTTGCAGGCAGAGGCGAAGACCGTGGAGGCAGAGGAGTGCCTGCGTACGGCTTTCTGGACCGATGTGCGTCCCGCGCTGCGCGAGTGGCGGCGCAAACGGGGCCTGCCTGAAGATCCGCTGCTCGCTCTGCGCGAAGGTGGATATGTCGAGCGCATCGAAAGAGAGCGCCGGGCGAAGAATGCGACAATGTCGGTAAGCTACGCTTAGCGTGTATTGCAATAGGGAGATTAGTTTCCTGTCGGTATATTAAGTTTGAGTCCGCCGCTTCGCTGAAGCCTGCGAGCCGCGGCTTTCTGCAGCGAACCCGCTATTTGACTCCTGACCGCAATGAGGGCGGCCAACAGCACCAACAGGAAATGAGGATGTATGCCAGTCATTACGGAGACGAAGGGTCGAGTCAAGCTTCAGCATCTGGAAGACCTGTGGGATGAGAGTGTAGCGGCCGGGATGGATGAGCCGGAGCTGCTGCGTTACCGCTCCAACCTGCTCGGAGCGGACCTGCGGATCACAAATTTTGCGGGCGGCAATACCAGCTCGAAGGTGCGTATGGCCGATCCCCTCACCGGGCAGCAGACGGATGTTCTCTGGGTGAAAGGGAGCGGAGGCGACCTTGGCAGCATTCGCCGGGCGGGTTTCGCCACCTTATATATGGATAAGCTGCTGGCTCTCGAAAAGCTTTATCGCGGCGCCGAACGTGAAGACGAGATGGTGGAGTATTATCCGCTCTGCACCTTCGGCCTCAATCCAGTCGCGGCATCCATCGACACCCCGCTGCATGGCTTTCTGCCATTCCGGCATGTGGACCACCTTCATCCGGATTGCGCTATCGCCGTGGCGGCGGCCGCGAATGGAATCGAGAAGATGGAGGAGTTTAACCGCAGCCGCGGTCACAAGTTGATCTGGGTTCCGTGGCAGCGGCCGGGATTTGAACTGGCCATGATGCTCAAGAGGGCGGTCGAAGAGCAGCCGGACTGCGACGGCATCATTCTCGGAGGCCATGGATTGTTCACCTGGGGCGATACGCCTCGGGAATCCTACGTTAATACGATCTCGATCATCGATGAGCTCACCAGCTTTGTTGAAAAGCACCAGCAGAAGAAGGGCAGTGGAATCTTTGGAGGTCAGCACCATATCCCGCTGGCCGACAAGAAAGATGTCGCCGTCGAGATTCTTCCATTTCTGCGTGGGCGAGTCTCCTCACAGAGGCGCCTGATCGGCAACTATTCGGACCTGTCCGAGGTCTTGGAGTTCGTCAATTCGCACGATGCCGAGCGGCTGGCATATCTCGGAACGAGTTGCCCGGACCACTTTATCCGCACCAAGATCCGCCCCATGTATGTCCCCTGGAATCCGTCCAGCGGCATTGACGAATTGAAGAATGCGATTGATGAACGCATCGCCATCTACCGTACCGAATACGCCGAGTACTACCAGAAGCACGCCGAGCCCACGTCGCCGGCCATGCGTGATCCAAATCCTACCGTAGTTTTGATTCCGGGCATCGGCATGTTCAGCTTCGGCAAGAGCAAGCCGGAGGCGCGAATTACGGGCGAGCTATACGTGAATGCGATTCACGTGATGAAGGGCGCGGCCGCACTCGAGGAAGGCCCACAGCCGGCCACGCTCCCGCAATGTGGGTCAGAGGCGCTTGCCGAAGCCTTCCAGGTCTACAGCAACTACGTCGCACTGCCCTCGTCGGAGGCTTATCGCATCGAGTACTGGGTGCTTGAAGAGGCGAAGATTCGCAGGCAGCCGCCGGAGAAGGAGCTGAGCCGGCAGATCGCGCTGGTTGTCGGAGGAGGGAGCGGTATCGGCCGCGAAGTAGCCCTGCTTGCTGCGGAGCGCGGCGCGCACGTGGTGGTGGCTGATCGCGACCATGAAAGCGCGGCGCGGGTGGCCGACGAAATCCGGGCAGCCAGCGGCAAGGAGTCGGTAGTCTCGTCCCCGGTCGATATCCGCAGCCGGGATTCGATACGCGAAGCCCTGCGCCAGACAGCCACCGCGTTTGGCGGCGTGGACATTCTCGTCAACACCGCTGCGCTCTTCCCATCTTCTCCGACCGGGGTGATCTCCGAAGCGCAATGGGCGCTCACACTCGAGGTGAACGTGACAGCGAATTACCTTCTGGTCGAAGAAATTGGCAAGGTGCTGCGCGATCAGGAGCTCACTGCCAGTGTTGTGCTCACGAGCTCAGCAAATGCCGTGGTGCCCAAGCGTGGAAGTGAGGCCTACGACGTGAGCAAAGCAGCGCTGAGTCACCTGATCCGGGAGCTGGCCGTGTCGCAAGCCCCGAATGTGCGAGTGAACGGGATCAGCCCGGCCACCGTGGTCAAGGGATCAACGATGTTTCCGCGCGACCGGGTTGCCGCTTCTCTGAAGAAGTACAACATCCCGTTTGACGAAAGCATGACCGACGACGAGATGCGAAATCTGCTGGCCGCTTTTTATGCGGAGCGAACTTTGACGCACCAGCCAATCGATCCGCGTATCTGCGCCGAGGCGATTCTGTTTCTGGCCGGTCCGAAGGCTCCCTGCACGACGGGGCATCTTATTCCGGTTGATGGCGGTCTGGCGGATGCTTTTCTGCGATAGCCGGGCCTTTGAATGAGGAGCAGCGATCTTCCCAATCTTGTTGCCATCGATCTAGGTGCGGAAAGCTGTCGCGTCTCGCTGCTGGAGTGGAGAGGCGCAACGCCTCACATCGAGTTGATTCACCGCTTCAGCAATTCTCCAATGACGATTGACGACGGCCTGCACTGGGACTTGAGCCGGATCCTTTCCGGAATCGAAGACGGGCTGCTTCGCTGTGCGGAAAGGACATCTGCTCCCATCGCTGCGATCGGAGTCGATGGCTGGGCAGTCGACTATGTCCGGCTGACGGAGGACGATCTTCCCATTGCGCAGCCCTTCTGCTATCGCGATCTGCGGACGGAGGCGATAGAAGCAGAACTGGAGCGCAAATGTTCGCGCGAGCAGCTCTTCGCACTCTGCGGAGTGCAGCCGTTGCGCATCAATACGCTTCATCAGCTCATGGCGGACGAGCGTGCCGGAGTTCCTTCAACGGCACGCTGGGTAAATCTGCCGGAGTATGTGCTGGCTCGCCTGGGGGGAAGAATCGTCGCTGAATTCAGCAATGCGACCCACACCGGCCTGGTGGACATTGCGACACGAGCGTGGTGTCCCGAGGTCTTCGAGCTGTGCGGTTTGAATCTCAAGACCGCGCCAGAGCTGGTAGCCACGGGAACGCAAATAGGCACAGTACAGGGGTCTCTGCGCAATCTGCCGGCTTTCAAGGAGACTCGGCTGATCGCGCCGGCCTGTCACGACACCGCGTCGGCTGTGGCCGGCATACCCATGAGCGGAGACGATTGGGCGTACATCAGCTCCGGTACATGGTCCCTCGTCGGAGCTTTGATCGAGGAGCCGATCAAGAGCACCGCAGCCTGCGCAGGAGGATTCACGAATCTTGGCGCTGCGGGTGATCGCATCTGCTTCCACAAGAATGTGAACGGCATGTGGCTGCTCAAGCAAATGCTGAATCAGCTTTGTCCGGAAGAGAATCCGTGGCCGATGGCTGAGCTTGTTGCCGCCGCGGAGCTGGTGGACAAACCGGAGGCCTTGCTGGAGGTCGACGATCCAGAGCTATGGGCGGCTGGCAATATGGCATCGCGCATCAACGACCAGTTGCGACGCAACGGGTTTCAGACAATCGAGGAACACCCCGCCTCGATGCCCGTGTTCGCCAGCCTTATCTTTCATAGTCTGGCGCAGCGATATGCTATCGTGCTTTCAAATGTAGAAGAGCTCACCGCGAAGCAACTGAAAAGGCTTGCCGTCGTGGGCGGAGGCAGTTTGAATCAATTCCTGAACCGCTTGACCGCTGAAGCCACCGGCCTGCAGGTTTGCCGGGGCGTTGCGGAGAGCTCCACTGTAGGAAACTTCGCGGTGCAGCTCGCCAGCCTGGAAGGCGCGCCCAACTCGCCGGAGCGAATCGCTCACTGGGCGGGCGCTCTCAGCACTTCGGGCCATTGCTGACATGCGCATATCCCTCTTCATTACGTGCTACAACGACACGCTCTTTCCGGGAACGGGGAAGGCGGTTGTCTCCCTGCTTGAGCGGCTCGGGCACACCATCGATTTTCCTCTGGAGCAAACCTGCTGCGGGCAGATGCATTTCAACACGGGCTATCGCCGCGAGGCATATCCGCTCGCTAAGAGATTCGTTTCGATTTTTCAGGACGCGGAGGTAGTCTGCATACCCTCATCTTCGTGCGTGGCGATGATTCGCGATTACTACCCGGAGATCGCGCACGAGAATGGTGACGAAAAATTCGCCGCGGATTTGAACAGCCTGCTGCCGCGTGTCTTCGAGCTTACGGAGCTATTGACGGATCGCCTGCTGCTTGAAGACGTGGGCGCGTCCTTTCCTCACCGCGTGACCTACCACGCGAGCTGCCATGGACTGCGCAGTCTTCACCTCGGAGACAAGCCGCTGCGCCTGCTGCGAAAGGTCCGCGGCATTGACCTCATTGAGTTGCAGAACTCCGACCGATGCTGCGGATTCGGCGGAACCTTCGCAGTGAAGAATGCCGGAGTCTCCATCGCAATGCTCGACGAGAAGTTGGGTGCGGTCCTGAGCACTAATGCCGAAGTCTGCACCGCATGCGATAACTCATGCCTGATGCACATACAGGGCAGGCTGCATCGCGAGAAGTCGCCGGTTCGCACCATGCACATCGCGGAAATACTCGCCTCCGAAATTGCGTCCGAGGCCGCGCGATGAGCTTGGTTACGCTGGACCCGCGCAAGGCGGAGCCGTTCCCCAAAGCAGCGGCTCAGTTGTTGCAGGATACGCAGCTACGCAGAAACGTGGCCCATGCCACCGATGTGATTCAGCGCAAGCGCGCAGCGCTGGTTGCCGAGAAAGCGGACTGGCAGGCGCTTCGAAGCGCCGGTGCTGCCATCAGGCAGGAAGCGTTGTTGCATCTCGATTCTTATCTTGAGCAGTTCGAAAAGCAGTTCACAGCGGCGGGAGGCCATGTCCACTGGGCATCGGACGCAGACGAAGCCCGGCGCATCGTGATCGGTCTGCTTCGCGATGCGCAGGCGAAAGACGTGATCAAGATCAAGTCGATGACGACAGCGGAGATCGAATTGAACCCCAGTCTCGAGGCTGACGGAGTTCGCGTCTTCGAGACGGATCTCGCAGAACTCATCCTGCAGCTTGGCGCCGATCAGCCTTCGCACATCATTGCTCCGGCTCTACACAAAAATCGGCACCAGGTGCAGGAACTCTTTGCGCGCGAAATGCACCTGCCCGAGCTCACCGCTGATCCTCCGGCGCTGACGGAGGCGGCACGGCTCTACCTGCGCGCGAAGTTTCTCACTGTTCCGGCAGCAATCAGCGGCGCGAACTTTCTCATCGCCGAAACCGGCTCAATCTGCATCGTTGAGTCGGAAGGCAACGGGCGCATGTGTCTGACGCTGCCTGACACGCTCATCTCAATCGCCGGAATCGAAAAGGTAATTCCGCGATTCTCGGATCTTGAAGTGCTGCTTCAGACGTTGCCCAGGGCGGCGACCGGCGAGCGCATGAATCCTTACAACTCCGTCTGGACGGGTGTTACTCCCGGCGACGGCCCGCAGAATCTCCACGTAGTGCTGCTCGACAACGGACGCAGCGACTTGCTCGCCGAAGACATGACTCGCCAGACCCTGCAGTGCATTCGTTGCGCGGCCTGCCTGAATGCTTGCCCGGTTTACCGCCAGACCGGTGGGCACGCATACGGGTCGGTCTATAGCGGCCCGATCGGCGCAATTCTCACGCCTCAGCTTCACCAAATGGAGTATGGGCAGTCGCTTCCCTACGCGTCCTCCCTTTGTGGCGCGTGCTACGAAGTCTGTCCCGTAAAGATAAATATCCCCGAAGTCCTAGTCTATTTGCGCTCGCGCGTCGTCGATAAGAATAAGCACAAGCTGAGTTCGATCCTGAGCCAGGAACGAATCGGAATGAAAATGATGGCGCGAATCTTTCTCAGCAACGATCGATTTGAAAAAGCACAACGAATGGCGCGAGCCCTCGAAAAGCCGTTTGTGGGCAAAGATGGCTGGGTACACAAGCTTCCCGGGCTCGCGGGTCAGTGGACCGCAGGGCGCGATTTGGAAGCATTTCCCGAACAGACGTTTCGCGATTGGTGGCGAAGCCGCAACCGCCAGGAGAAGAACGATAGTGAGTAAGGAAGAGGTTTTGGCCCGCGTCCGGGCGGCACTGCGGGGCAAGAAAAAGGCCAGTCAGCCGTCGGCGCCGGAGACCTATACGCGTAACGGCGCACTTGGCGCGGAAGATAAGCTGCTGCTTCTTGAGGAACGGCTCAGCGAATATGACGCAAGGGTATTCCGCTGTTCTGAAGCTGATTTAGCTCGACAGATCGCGGACGTACTTCTGAGTGGCGGCAAATCGAGAATGCTTCATCCCCCAGGACTTCCAACGCAGTGGCTGGACGCGCGGATTACATGGACTCCGGATTCGGATGACAAAGCCGGGCAGCTGTCTTCTGCGCAGATCGAATCACTTGATGGAGTTCTGACCGCCGCAACCGTGGCTGTCGCCGAGTCCGGCAGTATTGTGCTGCAGCACGGTCGCACCGAAGGGCGTCGCGCACTGACGCTGCTGCCCGACTATCACCTCTGCGTACTCTTTCCAGAGCAGGTCGTCGAAACCCTGCCGGAGTGCTTCGACCGCTTGAGGCCAAACGCGACCCGGCCGACTACGTTCATTTCCGGGCCTTCGGCAACTGCGGATATCGAAATGACCCGCATCAAAGGCGTGCATGGCCCGCGATTTCTAGACGTCATTCTCGTCAATTATACTGCCTAAAAGTCGCGAAGTCAGCGACACATTCTACCGGTCGAGATCGGTTTCCAATAGGGAAACTGATATAATCCGCGCATCCGGAGGCGCGGGTTGTCACCACCAAAAATTAAACGGCTGTATCTTATCCCCATCCTTTCCAAAGCGCTTGACATTCTCGAGTTGCTCGAAGCCGAGAAGAAGCCTCTTACCCTCGAGTTGATCTATCAGCGCTCGGCGATTTCGAAGACCAGCGTCTACCGGATCCTAAAGACCTTTGTTCATCGCGGCTACGTTGCGCAGACCCAGGACGGCGCATACCGGCTGGTTTCGCGGCCCAAGAAGATGCGATTTGGGTTCGCCGGTCAGAGCGCGGAAATGCCATTCTCCGAGGCGGTTACCACTAGCCTTAAGGCCGCGGCGTCGTCCTCCGGCATCGAGCTCGTTATACGCGACAACCGCTATGACGCGGACACTGCGATCAAGAACGCAAACGAATTTGTCACCGAAGGCGTGGACCTGATCATCGAGTTTCAGATCGAGGAACAAGTGGCGCCGGCGATTGCCCACATCATCGCGCGAGCGGGCATTCCGTTGATCGCAATTGATATTCCTCATCCCCACGCAACCTATTTCGGTGTTGACAATTATCAGGTCGGCTTTGAGGCCGGGGAAATCCTCGCCCAGCATGCAATTTCAAAGTGGAAATCGAAGGTCGACAGGGTGGTCGGCCTCGACGTTGCCGAGGCGGGTGCGTTTGTACAGAGCCGCATTAACGGAGCATTCGTGGGCGTGCGATCGCTCCTGCCCGACATCCCTGCAGATTCCTACATTCGGCTCGACGGTCGCGGACTGCGCGAGACAAGCGCACGCATCCTTGGCGACTTCTTCAAGAGGCATCCGCGCACCGATCGCATTCTTGTTGCGGCGGCGACGGATACTAGCGCTCTGGGCGCTCTGCAGATCACCAGGCAGAGCAAGCGCGAAAAAAATGTAGCCATCGTCGGTCAGGATTGCATTCCTGAAGTGATGGAAGAGATGAAGAATCCGTCCAGCCCGATCATCGGATCGATTTCTCACCAGGTGCAGACCTATGGCCCACGGCTGATCCAGCTTGGAGTCGCGATCCTGCGGGGCCACGCCGTTCCGCCCTATAACTACGTGCAACATCGCGCGATCACAGCGGGAATGGTGCGCGAAGGCGCAGACCTCTAGCGTTGGCACGACGATTATCTCGTCTCTTACTGCTTGATTAGGGTAGACACGGCCGCGGCGCCCAGCTACGTTCGAATCATACACAAATTTCCTATTGACACTCATTCTTTCTTTCGCCGATAGTGTCTACGCATGCAAATACGCCCCACCTTTGCACGTCTCCGCCTGGGACCAGCTTTCAGGCGTCTCCATTCGGTTACAGCGGTCGCCATATTCCTTGCCGCGCCGGTCGCGGCCAACGCGGCAGTTGCCGGTCAAAAGCCGATCAACCTGAAGTGCGACTCGATGGTCGACACCGATCGGATTGGATACGCCGCAGCCTCAGCTCTCATGGCAATTGCAGGATGACCGCTTTGCCGCCCGACAGACAGCATATCAGCTGCAGGTGGCCACCAAATCGGAGTTATTGCTAGGCGGCAAGGCGGACGTATGGGACAGCGGCCGCGTCTCGTCCGACAAGTCGGTTGGAGTGGCTTATGCCGGGCCAGCGCTCAAGCCCGAGCAGCGCTACTACTGGCGGGTAAAGGTGTGGGACAAGGACGGAAATCCCTATCCCGCTAGCGATGTGACCTGGTGGGAAACCGGCTTGATGCAACCGGCCGAATGGCGCGGCCAGTGGATCAGTTTCGAGCAGCCCGAAGAGAAGGCGATTCGCGAATCGGGCGCGCTATGGATCACCAACGATGGCGGCACTGGTTCGAAGGGCTCCGATACGCAGCACGATTTCCGCTATGAGTTCACGCTGCCATCCGCTGTGCTGCAGGCTCATCTCTATGTCACCGGCAAAGACACTGCATCAGCGTGGCTGAACGGAAAGCAGGTGCTGGCAGCCGAGCCTCTGCCGCCATGGAAGCAGACGCCGTGGAAGAGCTACAGGGAGGTTGACGTCACGCCGCAGTTGCAGCAGGGAAGCAATCTGCTCGCCGTCGAGGTGACTCTTTATGCGACGAGCACCGGCAGCAGCTTCACTGCCGCCACCGTGAGCACCACTCCTATGAGCGCCTGCCTCTACATCGAAATGGCTGACGGCTCGGTCAAGCTGATTCGCAGCGACGAGAGCTGGAAGGCCATGCTGAACGCGCCGCAGGGATGGAATGCGCCATCTTTCGGCGAGTCATCATGGAAAAACGCCGTCCGCTATGTGTCGAATGATCCCTCTCAGGCGAGCCGATGTAGGCAGGCCGTGGCCGAACGGTCCGGTAAAGATGCTGCGCAAAGGTTTTGAGTTCGCGAAGCCGATCCGCTCTGCACGGCTGTACGCGACTGCGATGGGGGCTTACAAATTCTGGATCAATGGGAAGGTCGTCGGAGATCAAATTCTCTCGCCCGGCTGGACTGACTACCGCACCCGCGTTGTCTATCAGGCCTACGATGTCACGGCCGATGTAAAGTCCGGCGGCAACGCGATCGGCGCCTACCTCGCGCCCGGATGGTACAGCACCCCGCTGCAATGGCTGCAGGAGCCTTTCAATTACGGAAGCACTCCGCCGGCTCTGAAAGCGCAATTGCGAATCGAGCACACTGACGGTTCTGTCGAGTGGATCGCGACCGATGCGAGCTGGAAGGCTGACATATCGCCAATCCTGAAGGCCGAAATTTACGACGGCGAAACGTACGACGCGCGGCGCGAGCAGCCGGGATGGAGCACAGCGACGTTTTCCGACGCCAAGTGGAAGCCGGTTGAGGTAATCGAACCCCACGAGCCCGCGATTATCGCCCAGGATTTCCAGCCCATTCGTGTGGATCGCCTGCTGCAGGCAAAATCAGTGGCGTCGCCAAAGCCCGGCGTATACGTCTTTGATTTTGGGCAGAACATGGCCGGAGTTGCGCGCCTGCGCGTGCAGGGCGCGGCGGGCACTGAAATACAACTGCGCTTTGCGGAAGTACTTAACCCGGACGGCACCATCTACACCGAGAATCTCCGCACCGCCAAGGCCACCGACCGCTACGTTCTCTCCGGTAAGGGCACAGAGGAATATCAGCCGCTTTTTACTTTCCACGGATTCCGCTACGTCGAGTTGACCGGGTTGAAGACGCAGCCGGCGATCGGGTCGCTCACGGCTGTCGCATTCCATAGCGACGCGCCGCTTACCGTGGACCTCCACACCGGCAGCGCCATGATCAACCAGCTCTGGAGCAACATTCTCTGGGGACAGCGATCCAACTTTGTCGGCGTGCCCACCGACTGCCCGCAGCGTGACGAGCGGCTCGGCTGGACCGCGGACGCGCAGGTATTCTGGCGTGCTGCCTCGTACGACATGGACCTCTCGCAGTTTTCGAAGAAGTTCGCTGGAGATATCCGCGGCACCCAGGTTGGTACGCCGATGTTCGGAATCTTCGCACCGGGCACCTCCACTCCCAACCCGGGTTATGGAGCAGGCTGGAGCGACGCCGGCGTCATCATTCCCTGGACCTCGTGGCTGCAATCTGGAGACACGCGGACCATCGAGCAGAACTGGGACGCGATGGAAAAATACCTCGCCGCGATCCAGGCCGAGAGCCCCGATTACATCTGGACGAAGTCCGGCATCCCCTTCGGTGACTGGCTCTCGCCAGAAGGACCAACCAAGCAGCCTTTAGTCGCAACCGCGTACTGGGCTTACGACGTAACGCTGATGAAGCAGATGGCGCATGCGCTAGGTCGCACCGACGACGAAAAGAAGTATGCCGATCTGTTCGACAAGATCAAGGCAGCGTTTCAAACCACCTTCATACATGCTGACGGATTCATTGACGGCGCCGACAATGGGCCCTCGCCCTTCGGCGCGATCAACAATCCAAATGCAAAAAGCAAGGGCGGCGATACACAAACGGGATACGTTCTCGCTTTACACATGCGGCTCGTTCCGGATTCTCTGCGCGACGCCGTCGGCAACAGGCTTGTCGCCAAAATTCAAGGCAATGGATGGAGGCTGGGCACAGGTTTCCTCGGAACGCCTTATCTGCTGGCCGTTCTCGTCGATACCGGCCATGCTGCCGTCGCATACCGGCTGCTGCTGAACACGGAATATCCTTCCTGGGGTTATCTCGTCGGCCACGGAGCCACCACGATGTGGGAACGATGGAACGGCGACCAGATGCGCGGCGATCCCAGCATGAATTCCTACAACCATTACGCCTACGGCGCGGTAGCCGACTGGATCTACAGCTATGCAGCAGGTATCGACGCCTCAGATGCAGACGCCGGCTTCCACACCATCTATCTGCATCCGAACTTCGACTCTCGCCTTGGTGGCCTGCAGTTCCGCTATGCATCACACTACGGCGACATACGCTCCTCGTGGTCGATGAAAGGATCAACCGTGCAGTGGAATCTCACCATTCCTCCGAACACAACGGCGCAGCTGCCCCTGAACGCCCGCCAGCAAAGCGAGTATTCGCTCGACGGAGTCGCGATCACGAAGAGTAGCAAAATTCATGCTGTCGGCGAGGCCAGCGGCCAGACGATCTATCTGCTGCCGGCGGGCTCGTATTCATTCACGATTGCGGGTGGTCAGTAATCCGCGTTTAAGGAAGATAGAAGACCTCCTCCATCATTGGAAAGCGCTCGCCGGGACGAAGACCTCCAAGGGGCGCAAAGAATGCTGACATGACCTTCTGCCAGCGCAGATTCACCGGATCGTTATCGATCTTTGACCACGTCGCGTCGAAGTTCTCAACCTGCATGGTCAGGACAAGCAATTCGTCCCGCCGAAAGATCGAATATTCGGAAATGCCCGCCCGCTTCAGCAGGTCCAGCATCTCCGGCCACACCGCTTTGTGCGCCTCGTCGTAAGCCGGTCCGGCGCCTTCTTTCAGTCGTAAGAGAAACGCAACTCTCTGCATCAGGATTCATCCTTGAGAAAAGTTCTTCAGCGCGGCTCCTGCTCCGGCAGCGTTTCCATCAAAGTCACTGGCCCAGTAATGCCCGAGGGCAGCGGCTGTAGATTGTCCATGCCCTGCGGGATGAAGCGCACGCCATAGCGATCTCTTAGCAGACGGTAATCGGGTAATGCTTTGCCAGCCATTTCATTGATGGCAGTGTTTCCAACTATTACGCGAATGACGTTTTGGCCCGGCTTGATATGCGGCGTCAGATCCACACGATACGGTGGCTTCCAGACTGCGCCGGTAAACTGGCCATTGACGTACACCTGGGCGGCCTCGCTCACCGGGCTCTCGAGATAGGCGCGCATGTTGAGGTCGCCCAGTGGAGATGGCTTTTCGACCGTTCTGCCCGGACCGAAGTCGAGCATCACGCTCGCACCCGGAGCCGAATAGGCCTGCGGCAGATCGAATGTCTTTTGATAAGTAGCGAGCCCCGAATAGTAGAGGTATCGCGGATCGTCGGTCCAGGAATGAAGGTCCGGCATTTCGATTGTCCCCTGATTGCCGGCGAAGCTCAGTTGCCATCCGTGCGAAAGATCCACTTCTTTTTCTTGTCCTCGCGGTTTCTCACGCTGCGCCGCCACGGCATTGTCTGAAAAGAAGATCAGCCGCGACCCATAAGGCTCCAGAGAAAGCTGCACATTGGCGGGATCAGCGACGCCGACAACACTCCCTGATAATGGATCCCAGAATTCCGCGTGCTTCGCGGTATTGCGAAACTTCGCCGTCACTGTCTTCTCGTGATTGTCGGTATTTGCGACGAAGTAGAGATCCCCATTTTCAAGCTTTCGATGGATAAATCCGATCTCGGGTGTCGCGGGCGACAGCACCATATCGGGCTGCAATTCCTTCGCCACTGCTCCGCCGACTTGATCGTCCTGCTCGACAAAGCGTGCCGAACTGATTTGTCCGTGAAAGAGCGATAGCGAGATTTCCTGGATGCGTGCCCCATCACGTTCGGCGTTCGCGAGCCCGGGTGCGGTGGATGGCACGTGGCGCGAGGCAACTACCACGCCTCCACGTTTCGCATAGTCCAGGATCTTCGCGTACGTAGCGGGAGGAATTCGATCGACTCCGGGCAGAACGAGAGCCTTGTAAGGAATGCCGACCTGGTCAATCGCATCCGCATCGATGAAGTCCAGATTGAACCCGGCATCGAGAATCTGCCCGATAATTTCCTTGCCTAGAAATTTGCCCATCGATTCGTCGATAGTGACGTTGGAGCCTGTCTCGTCAAATCCGCCGATGGAGGTAGCCTGCTCACCCTTGCTAACCCGCGCTTTGAACGACGCCCACACATCATCATTCGGCAGCAGTAAAGCGACATCATTGTCTGGTTTTCCCTGGCGCAGTGCGAAGCTCACCCGCTGCAGATATCCGGCGACCTCCGGCATCATCGGGAACCACGGATTGTGAGCGTTCAGTGCTGCCGCTGCATACATTCGCCAGCCCGGCTCGCCTGCGGAATCTGGAGAGTAAGGCCACCCATGGCCCACCAGCTGATTGATTCCCTGCAAGAAGTGGAGATCCGCTTCAGCCTTCATATCCAGTGGCGTGGCTCGGAAAGCCGGCGAGTGCAGCCACGTCCACGTCTCCGACGAAATCACGGGATGATTGAAGAGATGCCCTGCCGACGCCGCCCAGCGGGTATCTGAGAACTCGCGCCACATCAGCAGTGTCGCTTTGCCTTCACCTTCCGGCAGGTCCTCGAACTGATTGCTCGACAGCGTAACCGGTGGATATCCGTAGGTCTGCGACCGCAGCAGTGTGTGGTGCTGTAGCGCCCACGCGTGCAGCGGCTCAAGAAAATTCTCGTTGGCGAGCTCCGTAAGCGTGCGTCCCCAATCGTGACGAATCGCCGCTGTCTTCGGTCCGATGTCTCCGATCATGGCCGGCAAGTAAGGTTCGAGGTCATAACCGCGCCTCCGCCGGAATTGATCGAGCAGATCAGGAGTCCAATCCGAGCCGTAGTCTTCCAGGCTATCGCTGAAGACGGCGTAGGGAGGATGGTCTCCGAAGGCCTGCAG
Organism: uncultured Acidobacteriaceae bacterium; assembly: GCA_963725225.1. Taxonomy (GTDB): domain Bacteria; phylum Acidobacteriota; class Terriglobia; order Terriglobales; family Acidobacteriaceae; genus Silvibacterium. Next base: position 548,066 of record CAVRXY010000035.1, on the reverse strand, counting down.
TAAGCGATCTCCCACGAACTGCAGGTGTGTGGCTATTGCCCGTGAGTCGTAATGATCCAGGACAAATCCTTCCGCCCCCACCGCCGGCCGCTTCACCGTCATGCCTGTCCGGCTGGAGATAAAGAAGAGTGCGGTTTGCGGCTCGGATTTCTGAGTCACAAACAGCCGCCCGTTCCGGATCTCCGATACGCGAACCGTCTTTTCCAGATCCTGATTCGACATCACGCCGGGGACCACAAACGCGACGAGGAAGCGTTCGCCAGCGGCCATGTACGGAACGGCAACCGAATCAGAGCCGGCCGATATCGGCACGATTTCGGTCCGCAGTTGCCCCGCCGCCTCAGTCACCGGTATGTGAGGCCCCCCGAATGGCCATCCGCTGCCGAGCGTGATGTCCACACGCAGGCCAAGCCGTCGCGCCTGCTCTGCAGCAAAGCGCAGCGCGTCGATGTGCTCGTCGGACAGAAACGGCAGGTTACGGAATCCCGTCGACGGATCGTCCAGAGCGAGCGGGTAGAGCGTCGTAATCTCGACACCGCCTATGCCGGCGGCTTTCATCTGCTCGAGCTCTCTCTGCAACTCGGGCTTGGTCACGGCCGGCCCAAACCACCACCAGCGCATCATGATCCGGCTGTCGTCCGGGGGGTGGGCAAAGGACTCATGCAATGCAGCCAGCGGATCGGGGTTTTGCCCGACAGCACCAAGCACCAACAAAAACAAAGCCAGACACGGCAGGGACCGTGCGATCCCGCGCTCGATACGTCTCGGCTTTGGCCTGGCGGAAAGGAGTAGCGACAGCAAAGTTTGATTCACGCGCCGAATGCTCCGCTGGGACAGCATATGGGCCGACAAGCCAAAATTCAATAGGCGTCTTCATTCATAACAGAATCGATAGCCCCAGGCCTTGTGCAATCGCTCGCGTGCTGCAATGCTTTCATTGTGGAATCTGGATCCCCTGGGTCATTCGCGTCTGTTTTGCTCTCACTACTGTGAACATTCGAAACCCCTATGCCCTTTTTTCGTTTTCTTTCCAGATCTAGCAAGCGCCGGGCGAATATCCTTCTCGCGGTCGGCACCCTTCTGCTTGCAGGTTGCCACTCGCCGAGCACGTCACCCAAAGCATCGCTCCAGATCACCCAGGTGCCCGCCGCCAATGCGGGAGGCCCCGCGCAAATGGGGTATATCGAGGGACGGGTAACCGGCTTCATGCCCGGGCAACAGATCGTCCTATACGCACACAGCGGCATCTGGTGGATTCAGCCCTTTGCGAACCATCCATTCACCAACATCCAGCCCGATTCGACGTGGAGGAATTCGACGCACCTTGGCACCGACTATGCGGCCCTCCTGGTCGCACCCGGCTACCGTCCCACCTCAAAGGTTGCTACGTTGCCCGCGGTCGGCGATGGCGTCCTAGCGGTCGTGACCGCCAAAGGCAAACCGGCAGGCCCCATCGTCTCGAAGGTTATTCACTTCAGTGGATACGACTGGAACGTTCGAACTGCAAGCAACGACCGGGGAGGTGAGCCCAACGCCTATGACGCTGACAACGCATGGCTCGACGCAAAGGGCTATCTCCATTTGCGCATGCAGCAGCTTAACGGCGAATGGACATGCGCCGAGGTAAGCATGACCCGCAGTCTCGGTTATGGCTCTTACATCTTCGTAGTGCAGGACACCGGTCATCTGAGCCCGTCCGGTGTTTTGGGCCTATATACAATAGACGACCTGCGGACAGATGACGTCCGTGCGGAACTGGACATTGAATTAAGCCGATGGGGTAATCCAGCCAGCAAGAACGCGCAATTTGTCGTCCAGCCATTCTATGTTCCTGAAAACGTCGCCCGATTCATGGCGCCCCCCGGAGTCCTTACCCATATGTTTCGATGGGAGTCTGGCCGCGCTTCTTTCAAGACCGTGCGTGGTTCAGGCGTGAGCCCCGGCGCACCCACGGTGAGCGAGCATGTGTTCACCTCAGGCATCCCGATTCCTGCAAACGAGGCAGCCCACATCGACCTCTACGACTTCCGTCACTCCAGAAACTCATCCCAGCAACCTGTCGAGGTTGTCATTGAGAAATTCGAATTCCTGCCCTGAACGAATAGCTCAAGGTCACAGGTTGCGCGGGTGCCTGCTGGGGGGATTTGTAATCATTTGCCTGGTAAAGTCAGCTTTCGCACTCGATCCCAATAGGACAATCTCACAATATGTCCTCGACAAATGGGGGCCGGACCGGGGTTTTGTTGGAGGAGCGATCTACGCCATCAGCCAGTCGAGTGACGGTTATCTGTGGATTGGAACCGAAAGAGGCCTGGTCCGTTTTGACGGCTATAACTTCAAGATGATTCAGCAGCCGCTACCAGACGCGGCTCCCACCGGTCCTGTCCGCGGGCTGCTTTCCGACGCTGAAGGAAACCTGTGGATTCGTCTCGAGGGTCCCCGCCTCCTTCTGTATCGCAACGGAAAATTTGAGGATGTCGCCACCCGCCTCGACCTGCAGGACATCACCATGACCGCCATGACGCTCGATAACGAAGGTGCAGTGCTTCTTGCCGGACTGGGCGACCGTACGCTCCGCTATCGGAGTGGCCGGCTGGAAACCGTCGTGAGAACAGAAGACCAACCAGGCATTGTCATCTCGATGGCCGTGACTCGCGACGGCCGAATCTGGTTGGGCACACAGGACAATGGACTCTCGCGCGTAAGCCAGGGACACATCTCCAAACTTGCCGAGGAATCCGACGATTCGAAGATCAAAGCCCTGGTTCCCGCGGTCAATGGCGCTTTATGGATCGGAACCGACCACGGACTCCAGCATTGGGATGGCAAGAGCCTCACGGAGGAGGAACTGGCAACGCCGGTCGGACAACTTCAGATTCTGGCCATGGCCAGGGATCACAACGGAAACGTCTGGATCGGAACGAATCATGGCATCGTCCGCATTGCTCTCTCTGGCGCCGTTTCCGTCGACCAACTGAAACCAGGAGCCGGAAACGACGTTACTGCAATCTATGAAGACCGGGACGGGAGCCTCTGGCTTGGCGGCTCGCAAGGGATAGAACGGTTGCGGGATGGGATGTTCTCCACATTTTCGACGGCCCAGGGCCTGCCTGCAGACAGCAACGGCCCTGTCTATGTCGACTCAGATGGCCAGACGTGGTTCGCGCCGCTTTCTGGGGGACTCTATCGGATGAGGGATGGGCGAGTCAGTCAAATAACAATGGACGGCCTGGACCACGATGTTATCTATTCCATTAGCGGCGGCAAAGACGAAGTCTGGGTAGGACGGCAGAGTGGTGGTCTCAGCGTACTCACCGCAAACGGCGATTCGTTCACCTCCCGTACATACACGCGGACCGACGGTCTGGCCCAGGACAGCGTGTATTCTGTCCATCGCAACAGCGACGGAACCGTGTGGGCTGGAACCGTGAGCGCCGGCGTGAGCCGGCTGGCCGATGGCAAATTCACCAATTTCTCTGAAGCCCAGGGACTCCCGGCGAACACCATCAATTCCATCGTCGAAGGCTTCGACGGCACCATGTGGTTGGCAACGCCGGCTGGTCTTGCTTCGTTTGCGAACGGCCGCTGGACAAATCGCTCTGCTGCAGATGGCCTGCCGGCTTCCGGCGTGAGGACCATCTTCGAGGACTCAAGGCATGTGCTCTGGGTCGCGACCTCCGGAGGTCTGGCGTTCTTATCCTCCGGCCATATCCACGTGCCGCAGAAGCTGCCTGAGGTGTTGCGAGAGCAGATTTACGGCATTGCCGAAGACAGGATGGGCTCGCTCTGGTTTTCAACCTCGGATCACGTGCTTCAGGTAAATCGTGATCGGCTCTTGAACGGATCCCTTGAGGAAACCGATGTCCAAAGCTACGGAATGAGCGACGGACTTCTTGGAGCCGAAGGTGTCGGTCGCGATCGCAGCATGATATCGGGTCCTCGCGGCCGCATCTGGGTCTCGCTGAATCGTGGATTGTCTGTGGCCGACCCCAAGGCCGCCATCGACAACTCCGTCTCCGCCGCCGTTCGGATCGAGTCGGTGTCGGCCGGCGGAGATCAGCTCAACCTTCAGAATCCGCTCAAGCTTCCAGCCGGAGTTGAAAGCATCGTCTTTGATTACTCAGGGGGCAATCTTGCTGCGCCCGAGCGGATTCGCTTCCGCTACAAGCTCGATGGTACCGATCACGGATGGAGCGGGATCGTTTCTTCCCGGCAGGTCACTTACAACAACCTCGGGCCGGGCTCTTATCGCTTCCACGTCGTTGCTTCGAATAGCAATGGCCTTTGGAATGGACCAGAGACGGCTGTATCTTTCATCATCGAGCCCGCGTTCTGGCAAACCTGGTGGTTTCGAATCCTGTGCATAGCGGTGGCTGTTCTGGTCATCGTTGCCATCTTTCGTCTGCGTATGTATCAGATGACCAGGCGACTGAATATGCGTTTTCAGGAGCGGCTTGCCGAACGAACGCGAATTGCGCAGGAACTGCACGACACCCTGCTTCAGGGGGTCCTGAGCGCTTCTCTTCAACTGGATGTGGCCGAGGACCAGCTGCCCGAGGACTCTCCGGTCAAGCCGCTTTTGAGACGAGTCCTGGAGTTGATGGGAAAAGTTACTGAAGAGGGCAGAAACGCCTTGCGCGGACTGCGTACTACCGAGGCCGAAAATCGCAGCCTCGAGATGGCATTCTCGCGCGTGCGGCAGGAGTTCACCCTCGACGACAACATCGGATATCGCGTGATCGCAAATAACATTGCGCGTCCTGTCCGTCCCATCATCCGCGACGAGGTATACCGCATCGGGCGCGAGGCACTGGTGAATGCGTTTGTGCATGCCCAGGCAAACAGCATCGAGGTCGAAGTAGAATATGCGAGCGGGCACCTTAGAGTTCTGGTGCGCGACGATGGCCGTGGGATCGATCCTCAGGTGCTTCATTCGGGACGCGATGGCCATTGGGGGCTCTCGGGCATGAGGGAGCGCTCCGAAGGCATCGGGGCCAGTCTCAAGCTCCGAAGCAGGATTGGCGCCGGGACCGAGGTTGAATTGACGGTTCCCAGCGCGATCGCCTTCGAGAGCGGGTCCCGTGGTCCAATATCGCAATGGCTGCCCTGGCTCAGCAGGGAAAAATTTGAAAGTTCCGCTACCGGCAAAAGGAAGCAGGCAGATAAGTGAGTGCCCCTTCTCGGATTCGAATCTTCTCCGTTGACGACCATCCGCTAATGCGCGAGGGAATCGCGGCTGTCATCAAAAATGAGCCCGATATGCTTCTGGTTGCAGAGGCGGCGAGCGGCCGCGACGCCATCGCCGGCTTCCGGGAACATCGCCCGGATGTAACGCTGATGGACCTCCGGCTGCCTGATATTGGCGGCATTGACGCGATGATCGCGATTCGCACCGAGTTCCCAAATGCTCGCGTCATCATGCTGACCACTTTTGAAGGAGATGCCGAGATCCAGCGTGCTCTCGAGGCCGGAGCGCAGGGATACATGCTCAAGAGCATGCCCCGGAAACAGCTCGTGGAGATGATCCGCAGGGTCCATGCCGGAAAGAAACAAATTCCGCCCGAAGTTGCAGCGCATCTTGCCGAACACTTCGGCTCTGACGCCTTGAGCAAGCGCGAAATCGAGGTCCTTGAGAAGATTGCCGGAGGAAATCGCAACAGCGACATCGCGGCGCTGCTCTTCATCTCCGAGGAGACGGTCAAGGGGCACATCAAGCACATCATGGAGAAATTAGGGGCAGGGGACCGCACCGAGGCCGTCGCGATCGCCATAAGGCGCGGAATCATACAACTCTAGTCCACTCACCCACTTAAGTTACAGAGCCATTTAAGTGGCGAGAAAAAAGCACTCGATTTGGGGATTCAATTCCGGATCATCCAGACTAGCCTCCTCGGTAGCGCGTTCTTCCCGCCGAGGAGGCATAGGCTGCAGAAGTTATTTTCCAGTTTCCCGGACGGATGGCCCGGAATGGGCCTCATGCTTCTTCGGCTTGCAGTTGCCTTCAGCGCAATTGCCCAGGGATTGTTCGGCCTTACTGCATTCAGCGAAACTGCGCTGAGTGTCTGGGCGACGGCGCTGCTTGCGGTCGTCGTAGGGTTGATGGTCCTTATCGGCTTCCTGACTCCTGTTGCCGGCGCTGCGGCGACGATCGGCTACGTTGTGACGGGTATTTCGATGCTCCTGACCGGGGAAGCGGACCGGCACGTGCAAGGTCTCACTGCCGTCGATCTCGCTGTCATGTCGTTCGCCCTCGTATTACTGGGTCCTGGCGCCTTTTCACTCGACGCTCGTCTCTTCGGCCGCCGCGAAATCATTATTCCCGAGGGCCGTCGCCCTCACATGTAACGTGCCAGGTCTACGTAATTGGCGTTTTGCGGAAGTCGACGTTGCCTCGCCGTAAAACATATAGGAGGCTACCCCCTCGCTAGGGGTACCCAATGACGCCCAGTCACAAGCATGGAAAATCCATTCCTTCGTGGGATGCAAAGCTTCGAATCTTGCTTCATAGTGTCTTCAATGTTCGTAACGCTCCTGACGTCTTCAGTCCGGCACCAATGCGGAGCGGCTGGAAAGACCACCTCGGAAGACCAGTACCTGCCTCAAGCGCGATTTTTCACCGGAGGTCAACATGAACATCCAGCTAAGTGGCGAGCAATGCTTACAAGCCGATCCTGTGCTCTCCATTCCGGGACCGGCGATTGCCGGCTATCCATCGGAGCTATCGATTGAAACCCTCCATGAGGAGTGGCAATGCCGGGTGCGGAGCTTGCAGGAATGGATTTGTCAGCTGCTCATCAAAAACCAGCAGCTGAGAATGGCGCTGATGGAAGCACAGGCGAAAAAGACGAGGGAAGCCGATGAAGGCACAGCGTGAGCCGGAAGCGGACAAAGCAGGGATCAACGCGCCGACCATACGATCCGAACAAGGCTGTCGAGTCCATCGCTGTCGAAAGATGGCCGGCAAGCCGGCATCTACAACTTCCTCAGCCCCTTCATCGCGTGCTCGAAGATCTCATCGATGTATGCATCGGTCAACGGCCCGATTCCCATCTGCAGGCGGTAATAGATCGGAGCATAAAGGACGTCGATCATGGCTTCGGGGTCCACATCCGGGCGCAAAAATCCCTTTCGCATACCTTCTTCAAAATAGGCGATGGCCATTCTTCGCCGGGGCATCGTCCATCTTTCGCGAAGGGCGGTGGCAAGTTCGGGGTCGAATTGTGCCTCCGCCAGCAGGGCTCGGATGAGCGTTCCATCTTTGCCGCGGAATACCTTAGCCATCGTGCGCATCTGCAGCCGGATGCTGTCGAGATAAGTCCTGGAAGGCAGGAAAAGCGTGTTCGGATCTACTCGCGCGACGAATGCGTCCATGATGATCGCCGCCTTGTTCGGCCAGCGGCGGTAGATCGTCATGCGTCCAACTCCGGCTCTGCCGGCAATCGCATCCATGCTGAGCGCCTTGAAGCCGTTCTCGAGCACCAGATCCACTGCTGCCTTCAGAATCGCCTGCTGAATCCGCGGATTTCGCGGCCGTCCTCCTCGAACAGAATGCGCTTCGTGTTGACCTTCTCGCGACCCCATGATGCTCCTTGGCGAAAAAGCGAACTCGCCTGAATCCGAAATGGTACACGGTGTATCAAATAAAGCGCGACGGATACGGTATGTATCGTATCTGTAAGAAGCAGCTAATAGACTGAGGTTATATGAGCAAGGCAACAGAGAAGAAGCTGTTCACTCCCATTCAGCTTGGAGCCATGCAGTTGAAGCATCGGGTGGTCATGGCTCCACTCACGCGTTCGAGGTCTGTTCAGCCCAACTCGATTCCCGGCGATCTGATGGCCGAATATTACACGCAGCGAGCTTCTGACGGCGGCCTCATCATCGGGGAGGCCACCAACATCTCCGTCACCAGCCGCGGATGGTTGGGCGCGCCGGGTCTTTATACAGATCAGCAGGTTGAAGGCTGGAAGAAGATCGTCAACGCCGTTCACGCGAGGGGCGGGCACATGTTCGCGCAGCTATGGCATACCGGCCGGTCCTCGCATGTCGAGATGACCGGGGGCGAAATGCCGGTCTCCGCCTCTGTCAACCCAGCCTATTGGAACGATGCTTCGAAGCTGGTGTCCGCACCGAGCGGCTGGGTTCAGCCATCGCCGCATCGCGCGCTTGCCGCCTCGGAAATTCCGGGAATCGTCGAAGACTACCGTCAGGCGGCCCTTCGCGCCAAAGCTGCGGGCTTCGATGGCGTGGAATTGCATGCAGCGAATGGCTATCTCATCGATCAATTCCTGCAGGACGGCAGCAACAAGCGCACCGATGAGTACGGAGGATCGATCGAGAACCGCTCGCGTTTTTTGTTTGAGGTTTTGAGAGCAATGATTTCCGTGTGGGGAGGTGACAAGGTTGCAGTCCGCATCGGCCCCGGCGGCACCTGGAATGGTATGTCGGACAGCAATCCAGCGGCCCTGTTCTCCTACGTTGCTGAGCATTTGAACGAGTTCGGCCTTGCCTATCTCCATCTCATCGAGCCCCGAGTAAAGGGCAATGTCGTGATCCAGGAAGGGCAGGCTCCGGTCGCGTCCCAGCAGCTCAGGAAGATATTCAAGGGCAAGATCCTGGCCGCCGGCGGTTTTGAGCCCGACACAGCGGAAGCGATCGTTGAAAAAGGAGATGGCATGAATAGTCCATGGAGATTCTGAGGCGATAGGCTCCACAGCAGGAGTTGTGGAGCAGGCAGGTTGCGGGCTGGATCGGTTTAGTGAGGCCGTTGGACCTCGTAAAGGAGATTAGTCAGACCTGCAACCGAAGCGTCACCGTAAGGCCGCAAGGACCTTGGATGGGAGAGTGGTGATCGCCGCAGAGCACGTCTGCTCCACAGCGCGAGGAGAGACGAGATGAAGCGATACCTGGGAGTAGACCTGCACCGGACGCAGTTCACCGTGTGCACGCGGCTGGAGAACGGACGGACGTATTTGCGGCAGTGGCAGTTACGGGAACTGAAGCTATTTGCCGCGCAGTTGCGGAAAGAGGATGAACTGGCCGTGGAAGCAACGGGCAACACGCGACTGTTTTACGACGCCGTGGTAGAAGCATGTAGCGCGGGTGGTGGTGGTCAACCCGGCTCAGTTCAAGGTGATCAGCCAGTCGGTGAAGAAGACGGACAAGAACGATGCCGAGTTGTTGGCACTGTATCTCGCAAAAGATTTGTTGCCGGAGGTGCGGATGAAAGAGCGCAACCAAAGAAATATGGGACATCTGGCGCAGACACGCGACCTGCTGGTTAAACAGCGCTCTGCCCTGAAGGCTAAGATCAATAACCTGCTTTCCGCCGAGGGAATCAACCTGAAGCGCGAATCGCTGTCCAGCAATAAGGCGCTGGAACGGGTTCTGGCCTTGCCGCTGTCTCCGCTGATGCTGGCCGAAGCCCGCGTGCTGGCCGGCCAGATCCGCAGCCTGAACCAGAGCATTGCCGAACTGGAGGAACTGATCGAAGAAGAAGGACCTAAACTCGCCGGCCACAGGAACCTGATGAGCATCAAGGGCATCGGCCCGGTCAGTGCTGCGGTGCTGTTGAGCGTGATCGGCGACATCCGGGATTTCTCCGATCCGGGTAAGTTGGCCGCGTATCTCGGCCTGGTGCCAAGAGTGCAGAACTCCAACGAAAGCGAACGCTCAGGACGCATTACCAAGCAGGGCAACAAGCTTGCCCGCACCGCATTAGTGCAGTGTGCTCTGATCGCCAAACGCTACAGCTCGTTCTTGCAGCAGTTCTATCAGCGTATCCAGCGCCGCCGCGGTGGAGGCAAGGCCAACATCGCCCTGGCGCGCAAGTTCCTGGGAGTCATCTATCACACCCTCAAGAACAACTGGGTGTTCGAAGACTTCCCCAACTTCGTCCTGGCCTCCTGAAAACAGGCCAAAACCAACCAATGAGTAGACAACTATTCATGGGAGACGCCGATGCAGTTACCTTCGGGCGCCACTTTGTCTCGAATCCGGATCTGCCCCGGCGAATTCGCGAAGATTTCCGCCTCACGCCATACGATCGCGACACCTTTTACACATTCGATGCCCGCGGCTACACCGACTATCCGTTCTATGCTGAATCAACCGCCGGTGCGGAGCTTCTCGTCAATAGTGGCGCGAGGTAAATCGGAGATTACTCAACGCACACACACTGAAACGGAGATTCCTATGAGTGCATACATGGTTTTTACGCGCGATAAGACGCTTGATCAGAACGAGCTGAACCTCAACTCGAAAGAAGTCCCCGCGACGCTCGTCGGCCACGAGGTCAAGATTCTTGCCCTTTACGGACGGCATGAAGATCTCGAAGGAGATCCGACAGAAGGCACTGTGATTCTCGAGTTTCCAAGCATCGAGGCAGCGAAGGCCTGGTACGACGGTCCCGAGTATCGCAAAGTCCGCGAGCATCGTTTCAAGGGATCAACGTATCGAGTCGTCTTGATCCAGGGAGTCTGAGAAATGACCAGTCTTGCGAATAAAACCGCGCTTATTACCGGCGCATCCCGCGGCATCGGCCGTGCCACCGCCCTGGCTCTTGCAAATGTGGGAGCGCGCGTCATCGTTCACTACGGCCGTGCCGCTGCCGAAGCCGACACGCTTGTTGCCGAGATCCGCTCCGCAGGCGGACACGCTGACGCGCTGCAGGCGCTCAAGCGCATCGGCCAGCCTTCGGATGTGGCAGACGTGATTGCTTTCCTTGCATCGGACGGCGCCCGCTGGATCACAGGGGCAAGCATTCCCGTGGACGGCGGATCAAAACTCTGAGCAGGTTAAGTAACTCGGACAGTAGCCATGAATGAAACTCTGCAGGATCGGAACAAGAAGCTGGTGCTCGAGGCATTCGACACACTCTTCAACAAGCGCGATTACGAGGCCGCCGAGCAGTTCTGGTCGCCCGACTATATCCAGCACAGCGCGCACATAGAGCCCGGCCGTGACGGGCTCTTCAACCTCATCAAAGGAATCCCACCCACCCTGCGCTATGAACCGGGACTCATCGCTGCGGACGGAGACTTCGTCATTGTGCACGGCCGCTTTTCCGGCTTCGGCGCCCCGGTCAACTGGATCGCGGCCGACATTCTTCGCATTGAAGACGGCATCCTCGTGGAGCATTGGGACGTAAACCAGGACGAGGCCACCGAGGAGCAGTCCGAAAGTAAAGCCCCTATGTTCGGCAGTGCCTTTCCTGCTTATAAGTGAGCTGCCTGTCTACTTAGTAAGGGGTAACTTGAAACCGGTAGCCTGACTCACGTGCTCTCTGTGTAGCTCGCCTGTAGTTTGCTTCTGCGGCGCGGTGGTGTTCCGATAGCTGTTCAGCAGGAATTGTCCGCCGAGAATCAGCAACCAGACCCACAATGCAAGACGCAGCGGTCGGCGTGGAACTCGTGTGCTGAGGATGGTCCCGCCGACAGCGCCGGCGATGCCTCCCGCGATCAACTGCAGCAGTAGCAGGTTGTTGGCGCTCCCTGTAAACCAATGTGCGCCGCTCCCGATAAGCGAAACGATAAAGCCGAACGCAATGTCCGTTCCGACAACCTGAGCCGGGATAAGTGGTGTCAGGCTCAAAAGTGCCGCGCTACCCAGAGCCCCCGCACCGGCCGATGAAAATCCCACCTCGGCGCCTACCGGAAACATCAGCCACGGCAGCAGACGGCTGCGGTCGCGGTTATCCGCGTTTTGCTTCATCGGACGAAACGAATAGGCGATCTGCCAGCTTGCAGTGCCAACCAGGATCGCGCCAAGCAGCGCGTTTAGAAGATTCTGCGATCCCACAGTTACCAGATGGTTCAGGAACAGTGACCCAATCAGCACTCCCGGCACGCCGCCCAGCAGCATGAAGCCCAGCGTCCGCCAGACCACGTTGCCGCGAATAACCTGCGCCGGAACAAGAATAAGTTTCACTGCCGCTGAGAACATCAGGCCGATGCTCACCGCCACCGGCGCCGGCACGCCGAGGAAGAGAATCAAGACCGGGACGGTGATCGTCCCGGCACCAACGCCAGTCAACGCGATGAAAAGTGCGATCACAAATCCAATGATGTACTGCATCGGGTCGCCCTCTTAGGCTGCCGCCTCACTTCGCCGCTGCTTCGATGTGGATACCGCATTCAACTTTGCGGCCGGCCCAGCGGCCCGAACGAGGATCGCTAGGATCGAGCGGAAGCGAGGTACAAGGCTCACAGCCGATCGAGGTGTAACCGCGCGCGTAGAGCGGCAGCAGCGGAATATTCAGTTCCTCGCACGCGTACCAGACATCGCGCGTCGTCCATGCAGCCAGCGGCGCAAGCTTCAGCACCTGCTTGCCTCCCGGAAGATTGAACAGCGCAGACTCCTCCAGCGCAGCACGGCTTTTCGCCTGTTCCCGCCGCAGGCCGGTCAGCCACACGCGATATCCCGCGACAGCCTTGAACAGCGGCTCAACCTTGCGCAGCTTACAGCACTGGTCCGGCGCCGACTGATATAGCAGCCCGTGTTCCGCTTCCTGCTCGACGACTGTCTTCTCGGGCAGCAGGTTGATGAGGTTCAGTCGCCACTCACCCGCAATCCGATCACGATAGGCATAGGTCTCTGCGAAGTGGTAGCCGGTGTCGAGAAAGAGGATCGGCAGATTGGCATCAAGATCGATGGCCAGCCTGGTCAGCAGCACATCTTCCGCCTGGAAGCTGCAGGTGAGGCACACGTCGGATGCGCCGGCGACTACGCTGGCCAGCGCCGCGCGAACGTTGTCCAGCTTGGTCTTTACCTCGTCCTGAATTGCGGCGATTGTCATCGCAGACCTGCCTTTCCTGAGGAAACAACTACACCCGATCGAATAAGCAGTTGATGCACTGCCGAGATCAGCCCGTCGACATCCCCCGCGTCCAGATACACGTGGTGCTCTCCTGAGCGTGCTTCGAGGGTGCTGCCATCTGTGCGCCTGACGCTAAGAACGATCAGTCCAGCCTCGATCATGAACACAACCGCGGTCTCGTAAACGGGATCAGTAGCTTCAACTCGTGCGGTAATGACTCCGAGATCGAACAACGAACGCTCGATCCAATCGATGGCGTCACTCGGGCCGATCAATTCGAGCACTCCGCCACGATGCCCCCATCGTGCAGTTCTTTCTTCCGCCGTGACGGGTCCCGAACCAGCTGCGGCTCGACCTTCCTTTGCGGTGTCGACGATCATGCCCGCGGCAACCGTGCCGTTGGTCGCAGGATCGATGAGGATAAACGCTCCAGTGGAGCGATTCTCGCGGTACTGGTCGAAGGCGATAGCCTGCAGCAGGCTGAGATTCACCACGCCGATGCTGTTCAACTCCAGCGTCTCGGCCGGTTCATGCGCAAGCGTGCTGATGTTCGCGCGATGCTGGATCGAGGTGACGACTGCCGGCACCGTGCGGCTGGTGTGCTTAAGAAGATATCTGCGGCTCAGATCGAGCGGACGCTGATCCATCCACACCAGGGACGCCTTCATGCTCCTCGCGACGATTGCCGGTTCGTCAACCGAAACGATCAGATCGCCGCGGCTGATATCGAGTTCGCGATTCAGAACGAGGGTAACGGAGAGAGGCGCGTGCGCTTCGGCCAAATCTCCATCCCATGTGACAATCCGCTCAATCTCAGCGGTTCCCGCTGAAGGCAGCACAGTCACAACATCGCCCACACGCACACTCCCTGACGCAATCTGCCCCGCAAAGCCTCGAAAGGTGTGATCAGGCCGAAGCACGCGCTGCACCGGAAAGCGCAAACGATCTGTCCGAGTCTCCTCCGACGCAGGCAGCGATTCCAGCAACTCAAGCAACGACGGCCCGTCATACCAGGGCGTCGCCTTCGAGCGATGAACGATGTTGTCTCCGATGAGCGCGCTGACCGGAACGAAGGCGACCTCTACTGGTGTGCGAGTATCAGAGGCAATGCGATCCAGGACATCCGCAAATTCGCGCTCGATCGCTCGAAAGATAGCCTCATCGTAGCCGACGAGGTCCATCTTGTTGACTGCAACCAGCACATGCCGCACGCGCAGCAGCGACGCGATATAAGCATGGCGGCGCGACTGTACCAGCACACCCTTGCTCGCATCGATCAGCACCACGGCCGCATCCGCTGTTGATGCGCCGGTCGCCATGTTGCGCGTGTACTGCTCGTGCCCGGGCGTATCGGCGATGATGAATTTGCGCCTCGCCGTCGAAAAGTAGCGATACGCCACGTCGATCGTGATGCCCTGTTCCCGCTCCGCGCGCAGCCCATCAGTCAGCAGCGCGAAATCGATTTGCCCCGGAGCCGTCGTTCCTTTCCCCTCAATCGACCGCACCTGGTCTTCGTAAACCGATTGCGTGTCGTACAGCAGGCGTCCAATCAGCGTGGACTTTCCATCATCGACGCTGCCCGCCGTCGAAAAGCGGAACAGATCCTTCTCGCGTTCCTCGCGAAGAAAGTCGTGAATCGAGAAGCTCGGAAGAGTCGCGGCTGACATCTAGAAGTAGCCCTCCCTCTTCTTGATCTCCATCGAACCTTCCTGGTCGTGATCGATCACGCGGTTGGCTCGCTCGGAAGAACGGAACGAGAGCAATTCCGCGATGATGTCGGGAATGGTCTCCGCGTCGGAGCGGATAGCGCCGGTGCATGGGCTGCACCCCAGCGACCGCAGCCGTGACTTCACCATCTGCGGTTTCTCGCCCAGACGCGCTACGAAGTCCTGCTCGATGGGCAGCAGCGCATCGCCGCGCACATACATCGGGCGCTCCTTCGCGAAGTACAGGTCGACCACCGGAATCTCCTCTTCGTGGATGTATTGCCACACGTCCATCTCCGTCCAGTTGGAGAGCGGAAAGACGCGAATGCTCTCCCCCGGATGAACGCGCGCGTTGTAAACATTCCAGAGCTCGGGCCGCTGGTTCTTCGGATCCCACTGCCCGGCCTCATCGCGAAAGGAATAGATGCGCTCCTTGGCGCGAGACTTCTCTTCATCTCTTCGCGCGCCGCCAAAGGCTGCGTCAAATTTGTAGTAGCGCAGGGCATCAAGCAGCGCCTGCGTCTTAAGCAGCCCGCAGCAGCGTTTGGTATCGAGAACAATGGGGTTCGTGCCGGCAGCAATCGCCGGTTCATTGCGCCACACCAGCAACTCCGCGCCTACCGACCGCGCCATCTCATCGCGGAACGTAAGCATCTCGCGGAATTTGAAACCCGTATCGATGTGCAGCAGAGGGAAGGGAATCGGGCCTGGATAGAACGCCTTCTGCGCCAGGCGCAGCATTACCGAAGAGTCCTTGCCGATCGAGTACAGCATCACCGGCCTCTCGAACTCCGAAGCCACTTCACGCAAAATGTGAATGCTCTCCGCCTCAAGCAGGCGCAGATGGCTCAGTCTCTGCGCAGCGGCGCCGCGCTTCGGCGGGGAATAGGGCTGGGACTCAAGCTCGACAACCGGCATACAGACCTCTCTCCTGCAAATCTCTCTTTGATAGGTGCTGAGAGCCGGAATCAAAAGCAGACACAGACCCGGCAAAATCAGCTACGGGTGGTGTCTTCTGGATCGATTGTGCTGGGAATCAGAGACTAGCGGCTACACCCGTCGAAAATGTTCGACAGGCAACAACAGAAGCGGCTTTGGGAAGCGCGAACCATCTCTCCGAACATAATAGCACTATCTGTTGCCCAATCGACTCCGCATCAGGTAACCACCTCATCGCCAAGCCCCTCAGAAAAGAAATTTCAGAGCAAACTGAAGCTGCCGCGAGGTCGTGGCAGTCGCAGTAATTGCGCCGGCGGTAGGAGAAATCGCCGGCGCTGCCGACAGCTTCGATGGCGTTGGACCGTTGCTGAAAACTACCGGGTTTGGAGTAGTGAAATTGGTGTGATTCAGAATGTTGAAGTACTCCACGCGGAACTGCGCCTTCAAACGCTCGTGGATCGTGGTCACCTTCCCAACGGAAATATCCAGATCGGCCAGATTTGGCCCGCTCAGAGAATCGCGGCCGGCATTCCCGAACGTCCCCGGATAAGGCGCCGTGAATGCATTGGGATTGAACCACTGCGCTGCCGTCTTCGGATACAGCGAACTGTGGTAGTCGGGATTGATCTGCGGACGCACCGGATTCCGCGAGTCACCGTTACCCGTCGGGTTGTAACCCAGTTGCGGAGAGAACGGAAAGCCGCTTTGCAGCGTCGCAATGCCGCTCAGGCTCCATCCGGCGACCACCTGTTGCCCGGCGGACGACACATTGCTGAACAGGCATGCCCTTGCCCCAGAGGCAATTCCCAGGTTCCGTTGATCGCCGCTGCCTGGCTGATGTTGGTCGCAGCAACTCCATAGTCAACCTTTGGATTACCGGGGAAAGGAGACATACGCCGGCGTGTTCGCAGAGACGCTTGTGTTCCACGCCGAGCCGTCGTCAAGATTCCTCGACCATGTGTACACTCCGCGCAGTTGCAGCCCATGGACGTACCGGCGGCGCACATCTACTTCCAGTGCGTTGTAATTGCTGATGCCCTGTGAGACCCATGACGTAGAGTTGGCGAGGTTAGGATTCTCAAGTTTGGTCGTCGTGTAGTACACCGTCCCAGCCGGCAGTGACGCCGGGCACAAAGCAGCGGGGCACACAACCGAAGGCGGCGTATTTTGATCCTCAGACAGTATCTGATGATACCCATGTGATCCGACGTAGCCCACGCTCAGCGATGTGCTCGGAGCGATCTCCTGTTCGATCCTCAGCGTCCACGCCAGGACAGTGGGAGTCTCAATATTTCGCTGCACATTGCTCGGAGAGACCAGTCCGCCGGTCGCCGCGCTTGTCGAAAGCTCGGGCAGTTTGCTGACCGTCGTATTGCTGTAGGAGAGCGTCGTGTTGAACGGCGCCGTCTGGTCGAGCCGGTAATCGAGTGTGTCGAGAAGGGCACGATGCAGACCGAAGCTGCCTTTGACCGCCGTCTTGCCATTGCCGAGGACATCCCAGGCGAAGGCGACCCGCGGCTCAGGCATAAATTTGGCGCGGTTATCCGAGAGCGCCGACGTCCCAACGGTCGGAGTTGTATTGATAACACCATCCGTAAAGTCGTAGTTCGAAGCCCGCCCTTGCGTCTCGTTCCAGCCCGTCGAAGACTCCACCCGCAAACCGACACGCAGTTCGAGGCGGGGAGTCGCTTTCCAGGCGTCTTCGATAAAGCCGGCGCTAAAGAGCGAGCGCCAGGCAAGCTCCGTGGGCCCCGGAACGATGGTGTACTTTGCAACCTGTCCTTGTTCGAAAGCGGTTATGGTCGAAAAAGAGGCCTGTCCATACTGGTTCTGCGCCAGGTAGTCATTCGATTGCAGTCTCTGCAGCCAGACGCCGGCTTCGATCTGATGTCGGCCGTGCGTCCAGTACACGTGATCATCCACCGTGTAGAGATTGCGCGTCGTAGCGTTGTTGCTGCCGGTATTGGCACCCGCCAGCGTGATCTGCGATGCCCCGTTCGAAGCGGTGCTGCCGGAGATGACCACTGCGCCAACCGGCGCTCCCGCAACCCAGCCCGGCACCGAACCATCGAGAGTGCTGTTAAAGAAGAAACTCGCCCGCGAGTACCCGAACCGGAACGTGTTGAGCAATTGCGGCGAAAAGACATGCTGCTCCTGCACGCTGGCCACTTGTTCGCGCAGGCTTTCGTAGATACCTGAGTAGGGATTTGCCGAGGGGGTTGTCGCGTCACTGTCGTCGATGGTGTAGACGCCGAAGAGCAGATCGTTCTTCGAGAGATTTGCATCCATGCGCGTAGTGCCAAAGTCCTCACGCACATGCTGCGGCGGATTGGAATACGCCACTGCGATTCCTTGGCCGAGGTCGACAGTGCCCTGCGGCCACAGCGCCAGCAATGGTTGCACACTCGGCACCGCGGCGGCACGAACCGCATCATCCGGAACAAACGTCACATCGCTCAGCCCAAGATGTTGACGGTATCCCTCGTAGTTCCCGAAAATAAAAAGCTTATCCCGTCGCAGCGGACCACCCAGCGCAGCGCCAAAGTCATTCCGCTGAAACGGAGGGATATGCGCCTGATCGAAGTAGTTGCGGGCGTCAAGGGCGCTGTTGCGGAAGAACTCGTACACCGATCCATGAATCTCGTTATTGCCCGACGCGGTGATAATCGAAACCTGAGCCCCAGTCCGTTTCCCGTAGTTGGCTCCGTAAGTGTCGCTCACCGCGTTGAACTCACGCACCGCTTCCACCCCGAGCAGTTGCCCGCTGGTGCCCCCCGGAGTGACATTGATGAGCGATGCGCCTGTGTACTCAATTCCATTCAGCAGAAACAAATTGTCCTGCGGCCGCCGCCCGGAGATCGTGTACATATTCCCAACCGAAGAGTTCGATGTCCCGACCCCTCCCGACCTCTGCGTCGTATAGCTGACCGACGCCGGATTGAGTTCCAGCAGCTGGTCGAAGCTCCGGCCATTGAGGGGAAGCTCCTTGACCTGGCGTTCGCCGACAAATCCCTGCGTCTGGAGAGTCGACGTATCGACCGCCGCGGGAGTATCGACCACCGTCACTACCTGCTGAACCTTTCCAACCGTCAGAACGAGACGCACCTGCACAGTCTGGCCAACAACGACGGCGATGCCGGTGCGTTTCAGAGGAGCGAACCCGTCCTTCTCGGCCGAGACCGAGTACACTCCGATCGGAATCGACGGTGCCGAGAACGCGCCATCCCCGCTCGTAGTCAAATTGCGCTCGGTGCCCGTTTCCTCGTTGCGAATCACCACCTTTACTTGATCCAGCGCGCCATTGGACGGATCAACCACTGTGCCGGCGATCGTGCCGCCAACCATCTGCGCCGAAAGAGGGGAAAGCGAGAGGGCGACAATCGCAGAAAGAGTAACAAAATGCAAAATTCGTAAAATGCGAAACTGGGACATGACTGTCCTCCTGGATCTTCTGTCCTATGGCTCTTTGGTCTGCTAACTGAATAACTGGGGCGCGCGGTGTGATCAGCGGCAACAACAGCCCTGGCTACACTCAAGCCGCATGGCGCGGGAGGAAGAAATATCGATGGAGGACGAGACGCTCAACTCCATTGCTCCGATAGTGTTGTGATTTGCTGGAAATTGTTCTACCGACGAAGTGGCCGGCAGCATGTCATCGCAAGGTCAGCGGCAACAACAAGCCGCGAGCGCCAATGAGGCGCTCAAGCCGCTTGCGAACTGGCTAAAGCGAAAGACCATGTCGAGAAAATAACACACCGACGAACGAATTGCCAAAACAACATCGCCAAGAACAACATCTTAGTTTCGAGGAAGAAAGTTCAGAAGCCCGGCAAAGCTACGACCTACCCGCAACACGCTTCACTGAAAAATCCACAGAGTTTGAGCGGCGATTTCAATTACAACCTTGAATAGAGACTGTTTATGATCACGACTCCACCAGACTGGCCGATGATGCCGCCCGTCCTTCGCACCATCGGCGCTCGTCCTGCCGGCAAAACCGGCAGGTGGTAATGACCCACATCCTGATTTGGAGCATTTCTGCCATAAGCATTGCGTTGATGCTCTTTCGCCCCTTCGGAATCCCAGAGGTCGTCTCGACAGCTGCCGGGGCGTTACTGCTTTGCCTGCTGCGATTGATCCCGCTGCGCCTCGCCGGTCATGCGGTAGCCGAGGGCCTTGACGTCTATCTGTTTCTTACCGGCATGATGCTGTTGTCGGAACTGGCTAAAATCCACGGTGTCTTTGACTGGCTGGCCGCCATCGCGGTTAAACAGGGAGACGGCTCTCCGGCGCGCCTTTTCACTTTGATCTATGGCGTGGGCACGGTTGTCACCATCTTCATGTCGAACGACGCAACGGCGGTTGTTCTCACTCCCGCCGTCCTCACCGCCGTCAAGCGCGCACAGGTGAAGCCGCTTCCATACCTGCTCATTTGCGCTTTGATTGCCAACGCGGCCAGCTTTGTCTTGCCCATATCGAATCCTGCCAACCTTGTCGTTTTTCATTCAGCAATGCCGCCGTTGTTTCGATGGCTGGCCATGTTCGCGCTGCCATCGATCGTATCAATTACAGTTACCTATCTGCTGTTGCGATGGTATTGCCGCAACCAGATGTCCATACCATCCGAAGAGGATGAGGCCGTCCCCCAGCTTTCAGCGCCCGGAAAGATCAGCCTGTTCGGCATTCTCTCCGTCGCCGTAGTTCTGCTCGTCGCTTCAGCGCTCAAAATGGACCTCGGGCTTCCCACCTGCCTGGCGTCACTGGTAATTGCCGCCATTGTGCTCATCCGGGAACGGTCAAATCCCATGCACATCATTCGCGACGTCAGCTGGAGCGTGCTGCCCCTCGTGGCCGCTCTCTTCGTGATTGTGGAGGCAGTCAAGACAGCTGGCGCCCTCCAGCTGCTGCACAGCGCCCTGCTGCACGCGACGCAATGGCCCGTCGCCATCTCCGCGTTAGCAGTGGGCGGCATCCTTGGCTTCGGTACAAACCTGGTGAATAATCTGCCCCTCGGCTTGATTGCCGGAGCCGCACTGCAGACGGCGCCTTTTCACCCGATCCTGTCAAAAGCGGTTTTGATTGGCGTCGACCTTGGACCGAATCTCTCCATCACCGGCTCGCTCGCCACCATACTCTGGCTGATTGCCATCCGGCGCGAAGGGATGCACCTCAGCGGATGGCAGTTTCTCAAAGCAGGAATGATCGTCATGCCCATATCCCTGCTGTTCACCCTTGGAGCTGCGCTGGTTGGAGCGCACTGATAGCCAGGTTCCCCGTACTCAAGGCCACTCGTACGTCGATTCCTTCAGTTCAGATCGTTGGCAACAAGCACGTTGACCGGGGGAGTGTTGAGTAGTTGTTGGTCAAGGATCAGCATGGTCCTCACCTGTCCCGAACTGTATGTAGTGGCCGTGCTGGTGTAAGGATTCTTGATCGTGCCTGCGGGCACGACAATCAGATCGTATGTGCCGACGGGAATATTCGTGTAAACCGTGATTGCTCCCGGAGCCAGATCCGACAGCACCGGCTTTGCATCGTCGATCATCGTCCCGTCCGGCACGAAGTAAATATCGACAGCGCCCGTCGAAACTGCTTCCTGCAGGAACCGGACCGAGAAGGACCCCGCGGGTGCCGCCGTGTTCTGATCGGTGAGCAGTGTAGCCTGGACATTGGCGCCCTGCCCTGTGACGTAGACGGTATGCTGCTGGTTTACCAGGAATGTCGCGCTCAACTGCGCCAATACCGGCGTGCTCTTAGCCGTGGGAACGACCTTGATCGTGTTCGCACCCGGCGGCAGAAAGGCGTAGTTGCCGATGCTGGGACCGCCGAAGTTTACAGCGATTGGCGTCGACGCTGCATAGGCGTCAAGTGCCGGGGAGTTATATGCGCCGTCAATCACGCGCAGCTGCGTGGTGGGCCCGGAGCCTGCGAGCGTTGTGCAACCACACATAGTCAGCGCCGCAAGAGACAACACACCAAATGAAATACAAGCCCCGAACCGCTTTCCTGAAATCCCGTTCAGATTCATTCACCCTTCCTCAAGGAACCTGAAAGGGTCGCAACCCCTGCACAGGAAAGAGCCCGGTTGGGCCCGTTTCTTCGATCATCGGTTGAGGCCGGAACAGGTATCGCACGAAGAAGCCGGCCTTCGAGCTGGCGTAGTCCCTCGAGTTATTGAAGCTCGCATATCCTCCGACATACCAATGTTCGGCTATCGCGTAAGAGGCTTCCGACTCGAAGTTATAGTTCCCGCCCACGCTGGTCATCGCGGGGTAATAGGGATTGCCCTGCGCGCCCTGGATTGCTACATCCAGAGGGAAGTATGGTGACGTTTCCTCGTTGAAGCCTTGAACTCCAATGCTGCCAACCATGCGATAGTGAAACTTCGGCCCGTAATGACCGTTGAAGCTGACCGGCACGGCCGCAACTATATAAGCATCGGGACTGAAGTATCCGCCCTGACCATAGGTGAAGTAGCGCAGGTTATGGGCATAGTGCATTCCAAAGAAGTTCATGCCTATCGTGAGATTCCCGTAATCGGGCTGACTCCAGACCCCCCAGTACGCGCCGGCCGTGCCATCGACGCGCGAATTAGTTGGCACGTGCACGCCGGTGATGTACTGACCGCCTCCTTGCAGATACCATCCCCAGCGGCTGTCTCCCGAGGCAATTTGTAACTCACCCGCATTTGTAATAACCCCGCCCCAGATGTTGCCTGCATATGTCGGACCAGCGCTCCCCTGATCGCGCAGCCCGGCGTATGAGAGCTGCGTGTCAGTGATCGGATCGCGCGAGAACGTCAGCGTAAAGTGCCCGGCGGGAGGATGAATGTAGAGCCCGCCGGTGACATTACTGACCAGGAACCCATAAGGTGTGTAACCCACATTTGCAGCGAAGAGGGAAGTCCGCAACTGCAGGTCTCCGCCGATGCCGGACGCGCCTTGCGCCGTAGGAATAGCGCCCTTGGGTAGTGTCCCCTGCTGCAGCGTTTCGGTCCCGGTCGCCGTTCCCGAATCGAGCAGCACCGGCTGAGTAATAACAGTCAGACGTGCCGTTGAGCCGATCACACCGGATCCTTCGGTCGGGGCCGAGAAGGCTGACAGTCGATCATAGCCAGGCTGACCGCTCCGGAAAGCGCCGGAGGCAGTTGACCCCATCCATCCACTCGACGCCCCTTCGATCGCCGCGAGTTGATCCTGCATCTGTTCGCGCTGTGACTTCTGGTGCTGCACTCGCACCGCCGGCCCGGTCAGCGGTGGAAGAACGTGCGTCTCGGGCTGAGCAGCCTCGCCATCAAGCGGAGCCTCCAGCGGGATGCCGGTGGGAGCCGCGGTTTTACCCGACAGAGTGTATGAATCCTGACTCTGTGCAATCTCGCTCTGCGGAACTTCGGTCTGCTGGTACGGAGTGTCCAGCTCCCGCACCGCCGTTTGCAGCCTGCCCGCTGGATCAGGACCGTAAGCATCGGAACTCTGCGTTCGGCTCGATGCTTGGCGAGCCGCACCCTCCTGCGTTGCCACCATCGACCTTGGCGGCATCTTCATCGCCGTCGGCTCGACATACGGCACAGATGCCGTTGGCTCGATCTCCGACTTTGCAGCGACATACTCTAGCGCAACTTGAGGCTGCGCATCTTCGGATGCCTGATGCGAAATCACCGGGCGCGGCACAGGAGTAGCAAAATCGTTGAGCGTCGCCTGCGCCCGCTGGCGGCGAAGCTCGTTATCGCCCCTCGTTAAACGGGTCCGTGCGATCATCCTGCCGCACGCCGGCGAAATCCCCCAGCGTCGGAGTCACCGTCGCCGGAGCGTCCTGCCAGGAAATCTCGCGATCTCCGTCGTTCGAAAGCGGATCAACAGGCTCGCTCATGCGCGCAGTGCGACCAGTGGGCGCCAGCAGGTCCATCAGCTGCTGTGTCGGAGGTACTCCGTTCTGCGGATTGCCTTGATTACCCGTGCTGCCGGGCCGCGAGAACAGATCGGCCGGTGACTCCGGTCCCATCGCCGCCAGTGCTGCGCGATAGTATGCGGCGGCCTTGCCGTTATCACCGCGAGCCTGCTCAAACTGTGCCGCCATTCTCAGGATCGAAGGGTCATCCTTAAATTTGTCGAGCGCATCCTCAAGCCATGCTTCCGCCTGCTTCATATCTTTTGCAGCGAGCGCCGCGCCGATGGCGCCCTGGTACTGTGCAAGACTTGCCTGGCTCATGTCGAGCGACGCGTAAATAGCCACCGCGCGCTTGGCCTGCCCGGCCTTGAGATACGCGCCAGCCAATGCGGTATAGATGTTCGCATTTCCGGGGAAGGCCCGCGCCGCCGTTTCGAGGATCGCCAGAGCCCGGCGTTGATCGCCCGCGGCGACGGCGCTGTTTGCCCGGCGTATGCTCCACGCCGCCCACAGCTGATTCAGATTGGCCTGCTGTTCGTCTGTCATCTCCGCCGAAGTCGACAGGCTCGAGACCAGGGCGTAGAGCTTGCGGTCATCTCCCGCGTTCAGCAGCACCCATCCATATTGAATCTGCACATCGGTGGGCACTTCCGTGTTCTGGCTCGCGTACAACTGCGTCAGGTTAGCGAAGGTGCGCAAAGCCTGCTGCTCCTGCCCGGTAGCCGCCTGGATCGACGCCAGCGTTTGCAGGTACCCGGGATCCTCCGCGAGGCGCAGCCGCACCGCCTCCGGCATCCTTGCGATCTCGCGCAGCGCATCGCGATCATGGTTCGACTGATGCAGCGTATTCAGAACTCCCCGCCATGCCTGCAGGCTGTCCGGATGGACGTCAAGCTCGCGCTTATAAATCGTGTAGGCCTTCTGCGCGTTGCCCTGTGCGGCGTAGATATCCGCGAGTTGCAGCTCGATGGACGAATTAGAAACACCACCGAGCGAGAGCGCCCGCTCCAGATATTTCTGCGCCCGGTCCCACTCATGGCGCGTCTGGTAGATTGACCCGATCAGCACCAGAAATCCCGCATCGTTCTGAACATGATCGAAGACGCCCTGCGGCATCTTGCCGAACTCCGCAATCGCCTCCTCGTCGCGATGGAGTTGGTGCTGCGCAGCGATCAGCGACCGCCACGCATCGATATTTCCCGGATCCTCCTCGACCACCTGCCGATAGAGCTGTAGAGCGGGCTCATACCGCTGCGCGGTCATCAGCAAGGCCGCATACTGCATCTGCTGATCAGCCGGCAGATCACGCCCCTGGTTCGGAAAGGGCAGCGCCAGCGCCCGCTCGACCACCCGATCGGCTTCCGCCTTGCGGCCCAGCGCAAGATTGTCCTGCGCAAGCGAGCGCAGATAATAGGGATCGCGATTCAGCTGCGTGCGCACGTTCGCTGGCATGCGGTTGCTCGTATCCAGAGCTCCCTGCGAGTCGCCCGACTCCGACTGCGCAAGAAACAGACCGCGCCACGCCGTTGTCCGGGCCGGCGCAACCCGCACCACCCGCTCGAAGATCTCGATCGCTTCAGCCGCATTGCCCTGCTGCATCAGCGCTCCGCCCAGCGCCTCCAGCGCATCCGGGTTCGACGGCTTCATCGAGACCGCCGCCCGGTAATCTTCTACAGCCTCGCTGCTGTCGCCGGCCTTCAATGCTTCGTTGCCGCTGGACATCCGATCCCAGAATTGTGAAGTTCCGACTGAGGCAGTGAGGCCCTTGGCTCCCGCCGCCTGCGCACGCTGCAGGTAGTCGGCGGCCTCGCCGAAACTCCTGCCGCTTCATCAGGACGTAACCCATCCCGCTGAGCGCGCGCGGATTATTCGGCTCCTTTTCGAGCACCTGCTGAAACAGCCGTTCGGCCTCGTCCAGCCGGCCTGCATTGAGCGCCCGATAGGCTGACGCTTCCAGCGGATTGCCCACCGGCCCCGCCGCCTTCTTCGGGATCTCCGCCGGAGCGCTCGGCACAGCTGCCGCTTGCGCATTCCACGACGCCGCCTGCTTCAGCGCATTCTGCGCTGCGGGAACCCCACTGTATCGCTGCAACAGGGCGATACCTTCAGAGCGTGTCTTCGGATCATAAGTCAGGATGCGTCCCAGCGTGACTCGCGTAGCGGGAGTCGGCAGGGAACTGCTGCGAGAGTTTGCGCAAGCCCTCGATCGCGTGAGCGCGATCTCCGGGAATAGCCGCCTCCGTGTCGTAATACGCGAGAGCATAGTTGCCCGCTGGAGGCTCATTGCCGAAGACATCGCGGTAGATCTTCATCGCCTGCGCGTATTGGCCGCTCTGCGCCAGACGGCTGGCTTCATCCAGCCGGTCAGACTGCGGCGCCACGTGCGGCATGGCTTGGATCTGCGATATGGCGGAAGGATTTCCCCCCGCCGCCCGCAGGCGGTCAAGGTACTGCCGGGCCTCGTCCGGTTTGCCCAGCTGCATGTCGGCCTTGGCAATCCCGGCAAGCGCCTCTGTATTTTTCGGATTGGAGAGAAGCACCTGTTGCCAGGTCTGCACGGCCATGTCGAGCCGTCCGTGAGCAGCGAGCGTTTGCGCCTTGGTCAGCAGCATCTTTTCGGCCGCTGATTGCGCTGGAAGACTGCATGGAACGCCAATGGCCAACGTACCTATGACCATCAGAAGAATCCGTCGATGAAACTTCCGGTTTAGTTTTTCCATCGGACCCTCAATGTTCCGTCGGGATTGAACCGAAACCGTTGCTCCTGCCAGCCCAGCGCGAAGAGCGCCAGGTTCTGGTCGTAATAACGGGGCGGTATTCCCAGCAGACCCGTCTGTCTGTCGAACTCAGCCGTCACGAGATGAAGCTGCGCGGCAGCCGCCATCTTTTCGCCCGAGCTTGTAAGAAAGGGCACCATCGCCGCGGAAAAGCCGGGAGGAGCAGCGTTGCTCAGAACCCGTCCATCCGGACTGATCGTCTCCGGCGGTGCAGGATTGCTCTGCATCAACCGCGCCATCGGCGCGAAAATCTCCAGCATCATGCTCGCGCCTGGTGTCTCCTTGGCCGTCATGCCGGCCCACATGTAGACGCGGATAGCGTCGTAGCTGCCCCGCGCCGCCTGCGAGGAATCCCCCGGATTGGACGCGGCAGAAAAACTCGACTTCGTCTCGTCCTCATATACCACCCAGTCCATGGCAAACCCGCTGGGACTGGCGCGGCGCAGCCAGGCGGGCAGCGCCGTAGCCATCTGCCTCCAGGGGCCGTCCGGCGCCGCGTGGCCGGCAGCGCAAAGAAGCGGCAGCGGCATGTAGCTGGGGTTCAGCACCCAGCGATTTCCTTTGGCGAACAGCTCCACGCGCCCGGGCATCAGCACCGGCCCCAAGTTCGGAAGTTGCGCCACCTCTTCTCTCGCGATGTTCTCGAGCAAGGCCTTTCCAGCTTGTCTATATTGCGGTTTCTGCCAGATGGCTCCAGCCTGCAGCAGATCGTAGGCAATCCACAGATCGGAATCCGATGCCGAGTTCTCATCAAGCACACGCCACGATCCGTCACTGCCCTTGCCCCAGCTCCACGACGGCAGATGCTTGCTGAGATCGCCCTGGGCGAGATTGTTCTCGGTCCATGAACGGAGTCGCTCGAACGACGCGGCATCGCCGGCCACCAGCGCGAAAAACATCGCGTAGCTCTGGCCCTCCGACGTCGTCATCGAATTGCGATCCGGATCAACCACTCGTCCCTCCGCCGAAATGAAACGCGCGGCATAACGATTCCACAAAGGCCAGCCGCTCTGCGCTCCGGCAACCGGTCCGCTCAGGATTGAAACCATCACGACAACCAGCTGCGCGAGTCGAAAACCGTGCTTCATGCTTCGCGTGCCTCCAGACGTGCGCGAGCTCGACGATCGAGCCTGGCGCGAGTCCACGGCACGACAAAGATGCCTAAAACAAACGTAAGCACAACAACCAGCCAGGGGAATTCTCGGAGCCAGTAACGGACATGCGACCACCACGGCAGGTGGCCTACGAAATAGAACCTGTCTCCCAGGCGATAGGATGAAAACTCGTTTCCGTGCAGGACACTTACCGATTCGCTGATATTTCCCGACGAATACGATTTGAGGAAAGCGGAGACGAACGCCGGCACTGCATCATCATTTCTAAACGTAACCGTGACGATCGACCGGTCCGCCGCCCACGGCGACTCGATGCCCTGTATCACCGCATCCGGATACTCACCCAGGCTGGTGATGAGGCCGTTTCTCTCCTTTGACTGGTTGATCTTCCACCACCAGTGCGGACGCATCTCCGCCACCTGCCACCACGCATGTTGAACAGCCGCAAATATTCCGCCGGTATCGCTGATCGTAACCGCGTTGGATTTGACTGAAACCGGCAGTTGCCCGCTGAGGCGGTCGAATGCCGGTTGGTCGCCCACGTTGCCGATCACCAGATAATCCAAATCTTTACCCAGCGCCGCCGAATTACCCACGTTCACGCGAAGCGCGGGATATCCCGTCTGTCCGCCGAAGTAGCTCAGGAGCATCAGGTAGACGCCGATCTCCTTTTCCGATGGCGTCGGAGGCAACACCACCATCGTCTGTGAGAGATCGGCGAACCGGGTGAAAGGGAATCCCGCATTCGAAAACAGCTCGAGGTTGGGCATCGCCGCCCAGTGCTCGAGCCCGGTCAGGTCGAGGTGTGAACTGCGCAGAATTGCGCCCTGCAGATTGATCGGCGGCGTGTCCTGGCAGTGCCCCGTCTTGGCTATCTGAAAGTAGAAGTTGAACAGGAATGTATTCGTAAACGGCCGCATTCCGGTCAGCGGAACAGCCGCCGTATACGACAACACCTTCTTCGGATTGTCCGCGTGCGGAAGCGGCAGCTCATTCACCAGTGTCCCGTTCGCCGTCACGCGCAGCGTCGATCCGTTCGCCAGCGGAATCGCGTTATATCGGTAGTCGACAACCAGAGGTATCGTGCTTCGATCTCCGTAATAGAGATCGGGGGGAACACGCAGGTAAACCGCAAGCGGTCCCGAACCATCGCTGCGCAGTTCTGCGTTGTCGGTGTAATTCCAGAACGGCGAAGCGCGATCTGTCTTCAGCCACAGTGGCGCATCGTCAGCCTCACGCGGTGCCGGCAACTCAAAATCCGAGACGTGAATGGTTCGGCCTTGCAGCATGGCATTCTGCAGCGCGATCGCGCGCGCCGCAGTCACGAGCTGGTCCGGCTCGCTGCCGGCGATCACCAGCACCTTGCTGTAAGGATCGCTGGGATTGGTACGCACCGCGATCGTCGGTCCGTTCACATCGAGGTCAAGGCCCGCCGGCAAATCCGACGGCTTCTCCGCAAACAGAATCACGTTGCCTTTGGGCACCGTGCTGCCGATCGTTACCGGCATGGTCAGCGTATGCGACTTCGCCAGAACTCCCAGCCACGAAGCCAGAATGCCCGCGGCCTGCAAGGTCGCATCCGTCGGGTCCTCTACAAACACGAATGGGACAGTCGGAGACGCGCCGCTCAACTCGTCGTCATAAAACGGCAGCGGCAGAATCTTTAGATCGTCGGAAAGAGGAAGCAGCGAGCCCGACAGCTCGATATTCGTGCTGTTCTCCACTCGCGCCCACAGCACTGAATTTGCCGGATCTTCGCAGTCCCTCGTGTAGTGCCCGATGAACTGCAGGCCAAGCACGTTGTCGCGCACCAGCAACTCCGCCGGCAACGCCACGCTGGCGCTCAGCGCGTCTTGAACGTCGGCCGTCTTCGATGGCGCAGGCAGGGAAGCGATCAAAGTGCCGTTCAGCAGCACATTAAGGTGGCTCATTTCCGCAATAAGAGCCGGCGAAAAAGAGTAGTGCAGGTTCAGCTTCGCCTGTTGAACAACCTCCGTGTGCGGCAGTGAGAACGGAATCGTGCGCGAGGCATCGACACCGCGAAACTCGATCGCCTGAGGAATTCCAATGTCCTTCAGTGACATTGAAGAATGAAAAGTTCCTTCCCCGGCTGCGGAAGCAGCAGCGGGTACGCCCGGCCCCGTCGCCCTCTTCTGCGCATGGAGAGACAACGCGCCTCCCGCCAGCAGCAGCGCAATAATAATGCCCGCGGTCTGCGCCCGTGCGGCCGCCGCGACCTTGTCCGATTTCTTCCGCCTGGGTACCAGCGCCAGCAGCGCGTAACCTACTCCTCTGACCGACAACTGCACCAGCCGCGCAAAGCTGTGCAGCGGCCGGTCCTTCTGGCGTCGCTCGCTCCGGCTCAGCCACGTATCGGCCCGCGAGTACAGCACCAGTGTCAGCAGTTCTTCTTCTTCGATGCTGAGCGGTTCATATTTCAACCGCAGGTTCTTTCCAATCAATCCGACAACCGTGGCCGGGAAGGCCGCCTGTTGGCTTTTCAACGGATAGATCACACGCAGAGCAGCGCCGGCCTTCAACTCCAGCGGCTCTTCGAGCACCAGCGCCGCGCCTCCCAGCGAGACATCGGTAGATTCGCCAAAGACGCTGCGCCCATCCGGCAGCCGAATCTCCACCGGCAGATGGACGCCGATCCGGACATCCTCCCGAACCTGCCGCGATTCGATCGCAACTGCATTCGCCGTACCGAGAATCACCATGTTGAAGAGAATCCACACGCAATTCATCGCAATCGTGCCCGGATGGCCGACATTCCAATAGAAAATGCGGATCGGCGCGACCAGCAGGGCGAGAACGTTCAGCCAGATCAGGAACAGGTACGGCCGCGCAATCCGCGCGTCAAAGTACTTCTTCTGAACGATGCCGCCCTTCGCAGTCACATTGAATTTCCCCAGCTTCGGATTCACCAGCGCCAGCAGTGTCGGCCCCAGAATGTACGGCGCCAGCACCGTTTCGTAGACCTCGTTCCAGAACGAGTACCGGTACTTGCCCTGCACGCGCAGGTTGGTCACATTCGAGAGGAAGAGGTGAGGCATCGCGTAGGCAAGAATCGCCGCCCAGTATCCGGGAATGTTGATCCGCCCCAGCAACATATATATAAGGGGCGCGGTCAGGAAGATCAGCCGCGGTCCCGCATACAGGAAGTGGATCATCGCGTTCACGTAGCACAGGCGCTGCGGCCACTTCAGCCCCTTTGCCAGCACGGGATTATCCGTCCGCAGGATCTGGCACATGCCGCGCGCCCAGCGGATACGCTGGCCCACATGGCTCGACAGGCTCTCGGTCGCCAGTCCCGCCGCCTGCGGAATATTGATATACGCCGTGTTCCATCCCCTCATCTGCATGCGCAGCGAGGTATGCGCGTCTTCTGTAACTGTCTCAGTAGCGATTCCGCCGATCTCATTGATCGCGGTGCGCCGCAGCACCGCGCACGATCCGCAAAAGAAGGTCGCGTTCCAAAGATCGTTCCCGTCCTGGATAATTCCGTAAAACAGCTCGCCCTCATTCGGAATCACCATGAACTGCTCGAGATTCCGCTCGAACGGATCGGGCGAGTAGAAGAAGTGCGGAGTCTGCAGCATCCCCAGCTTCTTGTCTTTGAGAAACCATCCCAGCGTCACCTGCATAAAGCTGCGGGTCGGCACGTGATCGCAGTCGAATATCGCGACATACGGCGAGGTAAGCACCCGCAGCGCGTGATTGATATTCCCGGCCTTTGCATGCTTGTTGTCCGGCCGGATCATGTAGCCGATCTCCGCCTCTTCACAGAACTTGCGGAACTCCTCGCGGCGGCCGTCATCGAGGATGTAGACATGCAGCTTGTCCGCCGGATAATCGATGTTCATTGCCGCAAAGGCCGTCGAACGCACCACCGACAAAGGCTCGTTGTAGGTCGGAATCAGCACATCGACATCCGGCCATTCCTCCAGCGTGGCGGGCAGCGGAACAGGGGGCCGGCGCAGTGGGCGAATCGTCTGCACGTATCCGAGATAAAGGATGACGAACGCGTATACTTCCGCCGACAACAGAACCAGCATGAAGAACACATCGATCCACGGAATCGGATGGTTCCTGTCCAGCATCGCCTGGAACGTCGTAGCAAAGCGCCAGTACGCATACCTGTCGTCGCCAGCATCGAGGCGAACATCAGGGCCAGCGTTACCAGCTCCGACTCGGAAATAGCATGAATCGCGAAGGTAATAGCGATCGTCAGAACGCCGAGCACCGCCTGCTCCGGCCACTTGAAATCGACCGTCACACACTCAAAGGCGAGGAAGAGAAGCAGCGAATAAGTGATCAGGCGCGCAACGGCTGCTGTAAAGCTGGTGGCCGTTCCGAGCGAATTCCATTTCCCCAGGAGTCTCTTCATTGCTCGGTCCAGCGCACCGCAGATTTCGCCGCTCGGCGGACCGGCGCAACACTTTGCAGCCAGCCCGCAAGCTGAACGTAATCGTGCGTTACCTCCGATTCCGGCGCGTGATCCACCACCGTCATCCGCGAGGCAATCGCCTGGCCCACCTCGCCGCCGTGACGGATCGTCAGCGGTAGAAGCCTTTCGCCACATTGCCCAGCGACCAGCTCGCGTGCTCTCTGGTCGACCGAACTTTCACTATCGAATTCGCTGAATACGTAAAACGGAGCGGGTATCTTGAGCCCGCTCGATCGCATCTTCTCGAGCGATGCCTCGATTCGCGGAATGGTAAGGATCGAATTCAGATCCGGCAGCAGCGGTACGAGGATGGTAGTAGCCATCCCGAATATATTCGGCAGCAGCCCGAATGACGCCGGTCCAAGGTCGAAAATAACCCGGTCTGACGCCGCCATCGCCGCCCGCACGTCGCCGTCCAGCCACTCGGTCGTGATCTCCTCCGCGCCAATCACCCGCAGCGGAGAATAGGTCATGCCCGGAGCCACAAATTTCCTCAGCCCCGAGCGCAGGTCGTTGGCTCCGAAGTAGAACGGCAGCAACCCGCTTCCCGACGCGTCCACCATCAATATCTGCTCGCCAAGCGAACACAGCACTCTGGCGACATTCGCGCATAGCGTCGACTTGCCCACGCCGCCTGCAAGAGAATGCACCGCCAGGATCGGCCGCTCGTCACTCTGGACGGGAGACATGAAGCTGGTCGATGAACCGAGACCTGCTGCGCACTCGCGCAGGTGTGAATGGCGGCTCCGGCTCTACGGGACGGGGCGCCGGTGCGGCGTCAGACACGACCGGCACGCCGTTCACCGGCGCAGCGGAAACCACCGGCAAGCCGCTTGGTTGACGCCGGCTCATGCTGAACCGTCGTCTGAATCGTCGTTTCAATTGCGGGTGACTGCTCCGGAACCGGCGCGCTGGTAACTGCAGTCGCAGTTACTTCGGATTCCACGACGACGTGAGTCGAAATCCCCTCGACCGTCTTGCTCCTCCACGGCTGAAGTTACCGGCTTTTGCTGGATCTTCCTTTGCCGGGAGAAATCCCGATACGGTACCCCTTCTACATTTGCCCATGCATACAGGCGAGCGACATCCTTTGCGAGCTGGTCATCGCTGCTCGTTGGATTTGCCGCCTTGTTTTCACCGCCGCCCATTCAGACCCTCGCCCCACTGAAATCCCTTGCCGACCTTTCCGTAACCCAAAGGGTAACGCGATAGTACCCATCAAGGGTAATAAATAATATAGGTACTGTTGTTGTATGTCCGGGAACTCTGAATGGGCCCTGTTTTCCCGTCCCGGATTTCCCGGTCTGGTCGGGCATCCCATTCTGATCATTGGACTTAGATTCAACTGAGCCGACCAACGTGCTTCCCGGTGGTAAGAGAGCGTTTCAATCAGTCGGCTTAAAGGCCTCATCCTGGATCTGGGCCTGTAACTCCTGCAGCAGGTGCCGCGTATAAAGGCCGCTCGCCACGAATCTGGCGTGTTGATGGATCATCTGCAGCAGAACCTGCTCGCCGCACTTGTCGATCTGGGTTACCTCGTCCAGGTCCACCAGCCGCAACCGGTCCGCACACAAATCGAGCGACGTCCGCCAGTTTGCGCTAAGTTCGGAGGCGAACTCTCCAGTTAGCTGGCCCTGAAGAATCCACTTCTCCTCGGATGGAGTCTCAACCACGGTGATTCTGAACATGGGATCTCCGGCGACCGGCATTTCAACGGGTCCACGAAGTGAAGCAGCCCGCTAAGACGCAATCTGCCTGCCAGAAGCCAATCGGCGGCGTGGGCTGTATTTCGATGTTTTTAGAGCGGTTTACACCGATAGCTTCGAGAGCCGGGATGCAGCCGCACCCAATGGGCCTATGCTGGCCAACTGGCAGTCCGTCAGTATATTGGCACCCTTACGCGCGAGACGGACGCGAGATCCCGAGCTTGCGCATGCGGAACTGCAATGTCGACCGCTTCATTCCCAGCCGCGCCGCAGCGCCGTTAGGCCCGGAAAAGACCCAATTGCTCTGCTCGACGACGGACAGGATATGCCGCCGCTCCATCTCTTCCAGGGTAAGGATGCCGTTATTGCCGTTCTCTCCCGCCCGTATCTTCAGGTCCGCAATCGGCACTTTCAGCTCGCTGCCCGACGACAGGATCACCGTGCGTTCGATGACATTCTGCAGCTCGCGAATGTTCCCCGGCCATGGATAGCGGACGATGGCGTTCATCGTTTCGGTTGAAATCGTGTCGATGCGCTTCTTCATCAGCCGCGCGAAGTGCTGGGCGAAGTGCCGTACAAGAAAGGGTATGTCTTCCGGTCTGTCGCGCAGCGGCGGCACATAAATAGGAAAGACATTCAGCCTGTAGAAGAGATCCGACCGGAACCGCTGGCTCTCCACCATCGCGTTCAGATCTCGATTGGTGGCCGCAATCAGCCGGGCATTCGTATGCAGGGTGCGTGAGCTGCCCAGCCGCTCAAACTCCCGCTCCTGCAGCACGCGCAAAAGCTTCGGCTGCAACTCGAGCGGTATCTCCCCGATCTCATCGAGAAAGATCGTTCCCTCCGAAGCCAGCTCGAAACGCCCCACGCGCTGAGCAATGGCCCCGGTAAAAGCGCCTTTCTCGTGGCCAAACAGCTCGCTCTCGAGCAGCCCTGTAGGAATCGCCGCGCAGTTGAGCTTTACGAAGGCGTGAGTGCTCCGCCGGCTCAATTTGTGCACCGCCCGAGCGATCAGCTCCTTGCCACTCCCTGTCTCGCCATGAACGAGGACCGTAGAATCCGTCGGAGCCACCGCCTCCACCTGGCGAAGCACCCGCCGCAGAACCGCGCTGTTCCCGATAATCTCTTCAAAATTCAGCTCATTCCGGATCTCGTCTTCCAGATAGAGCTTTTCCTGTGCCAGCTTGTCCGAGAGCTCGGAAATCTTCCGGTAGGCCAGCGCGTTGTCGATGGCGATCGCGACCTGCCCCGCGATCTGAACCAGAAAATCCACCTCCTGCTCGGTGAATGAGTCCTTGCGCAGCCTCGCCACCGCCAGAACCCCGAGCACCCGGTCGCAGCGCACCAGCGGCAGCAGGCAAACGGCTTTGAGCCCTTCCTGCACGGCCAGTTGGCGTCCAAAATATTGGGGATGCTGATCGGTGATGTCGCCAACCCATGGTTTCCCCGACCGGAAGACCCTTCCCGGCAGCCTGTCCGGAGAAATCACCTCTCCCGGTCGAATCAACCCTTTGCTGTCCGGAAAGTCGAGAGCGTACACCTCCAGTCCCTCGTTCTCTGCCGCAGGCAGCATCAGGGCAACCGCATCGAGTTGCATCGCGTTGCGGATGCCCGGCGACATCGCCCGGATAAGCTGCTTCAGCTCAAGATTCGATGCCACGCTGTTGTTCAGATCGAGGATCAGCTTGAGCCTTGTCTGCTCGCTGTCGAGCTGCAGTCGCATATTCTCTGAAGCCGCGAAGTTCAGCCTGTCGTCTATCGCCAGTGCGGCAAATTGCGTCGCCAGTGTAAGCAGGCCCACTTCATCCTCAGAGAAATCATTCCCCACCCAGCGCGCGACGCACACCGCTCCCAGCCGTCGAAATGGCGTGCTCAATGGAAGCACGCACAGGGCCCCATCCCCCGAACCGTTCTTCGCGACATGCAGCCATCTGGCCAGATCCGGAAAGCGAGTCTCCTCCCTGAGCGAGGGAATCAGCAGAGGCGTCTGTGTTTCATGCACCCAGCGGCAAGCTGCCAGCGTCCAAGAAATATCTGAAACATCCGCATCCGGATTTTCGTCAGCAAAGTACTTGAATATCGGCTGTGAGCCGTCAAATGTCGCTTGTGAACTGTCAACGGTCGAGACTATAAAGGTGTTGGCAGAAGTAAGGTCGCGCAGTTTGGACGGAAGCACCTGTAGGAGGCGTTGCACGCTTCGGTGTTCATTCAGTTCACGCGTGAAACGCAGGAGGCCTTGCTCATTACCCCGTGGGTATTGAGCAGGAACAGAGTTGGGTAAGAAAAATTTGTGCTGCCCTTCCATGGCGAGTCAGTTTGGAAGCAACTTGGTAACAACTTAAGTCATAAGATGATCGTCGAGTCCGTAAAGTAGCAGGGCAAATCAGGATGCCAGTAAATTGGCAGCCTGGTGATTAGCTGGCATTGCTTCAGTTGGAACTCCACAGCGTCTCTTGTTGAACTCGAGATGATGTTCTTTCTTTTCAGTGGATTCCTCTTGACCGCTTTTCCGCAGAGAATTGGCGAACGCATGTGCACTGAGCTCAAAAGACACTCTCGAAGATCGAGCAATCAAATAGTCGCGTAGAAAAAGTTTGTGACCACGG
This sequence comes from uncultured Acidobacteriaceae bacterium, assembly GCA_963725225.1. GTDB lineage: Bacteria > Acidobacteriota > Terriglobia > Terriglobales > Acidobacteriaceae > Silvibacterium. The sequence goes on along the minus strand of CAVRXY010000035.1, from coordinate 512,063 downwards.
AGGGCTCCCGATGCCTGTTGAGCAAGTCACGGAACAGACTTCGAATTTCCGTCTCGACGTTCCGCTGCATAACCTTCTAACCCACTCCCAGGCGGCTCCTATGGGACTCGTCCCCGTCGGCGAACCGCAGACATTTCCCGCCCCGGTCTTTCCGCAATATCCCGATCTGCTGGGCCCGGTCGGACGACAGTCCCGACTGGAGCCCGCCCGAAAAGCGGAAATGGACGCCCGGGCAGATTTACCGCGCGATGCAGGGCTGGCTCTTTCCCTACATTCGCTCCCGCGTCACCGCCGGCGACTTTCACCCTCTGATCTCCTATCTCTTCACCGAGTTCAAGTGCAACCTCGACTGCCATTACTGCTGGGCCTTCGACAACAAAGTGAAGGGAATGAGCGAAGACACGGCGAAGCGCTCCATCGATTGGCTGCACGGCACCGGCTGCCGGGTTCTCGCCTACATGGGCGGCGAGCCACTGCTGCGCCCCGACTTCATCCACAAGATCACCTACTACGCCGCGAAGAAGGACTTCTGGATTTACCTGCCCACGAACGCCCGCCTGCTGCGCATCGATGTCATCGATAAGCTGGCCGATGCTGGGCTCGTCCACCTTCAACATTGCCGTTGATGCCGTTGATCTGAAGCCGGGCCTCCCCAAGGCGCTGGTGCCAATCCGCAAGCAGTTTGACTACCTGGTCCGCAAGCAATACGGCTACGGTTACTCGGTCTTCCTGAACATCAATATCTGCCGCAATAATCTTGACGACGTGCGCCAGCTCACCGAGATCGCCCACGACTGCGGCATCGCCACCGACTATCACATCAATGAATCCCCGCTGCTTGAGCAGGATGAGCATTTCAAGCACGCGGACAATAACGTCACCTACATCACCAAAGACGACTGGCCGGCAGTCGAGGAAACCATTCAGTGGCTGACCGAAAAGCAGGATTCCGGCTACAAGATGGTGAACTCGAATGCCCGGCTATGGCAGATGGTGAGTTTCATGAAAGGGAATCACTTCCCGTGGAACTGCCGCGCCGGACAGAACTCCATGATCATCCGCGTCGACGGAACCCTGGCGCCCTGTTTTCCGATGTACACGGCGAGCTACGACTGGGGCGTGGTGGGCGACCACAAATTTGACACAAAGCAGCTTGACCACCAGAAAGAGACCTGCCAGACTCATTGCTTCTCCACGCTGAACCACATTCTCGGCTGGTGCTACAACGATCAGCGTGTGATCAAGTACTTCTTCAAGCAACTTGCCCACGGATTCCAGGGAATGAAGGGCCAGATGTAGTCGCCGCCGCGTTCGATCACGGCGGAATTCTGCGTAACGCCAAACCACAACCTTTGATCCAAGGAGAGGTATATGCCAGTTGCAGAAGAAATCGTTCAGACCGACTTTGAAGTGGAAATCCAGGCTCGCATCGACGCCGAGCGCGCTCGGTTACGTGCGGAAGCGGGCCTGGCCCGCATGCGCGAGTTCAAGAAGCCGGTGGAGCGAACCTTCACCGCCAGCGAACGCGACTACGTGACCATTCTCTTCGGCGGCCTCACCTGGAAGCACGAGGAGATGATCAAGGCCGTCTTCCACGGCAGCGGATATCGCTGCGAAAACATCCCCACTCCTGTAGTCGCCGACTTCCAGGCCGGAAAGGAATTCGGCAATAACGGGCAGTGCAACCCGACCTACTTCACCGTGGGGAATCTGGTTCGTTACCTGCAGAGCCTCGAAGCGCAGGGCATGACCAAGCAGCACATCATCGACAACTATGTCTTCTTCACCGCCGGCTCCTGCGGCCCTTGCCGATTCGGCATGTACGAAGCTGAATACCGCTTCGCTCTGCAGAACTCCGGCTTCGAAGGCTTCCGCGTCCTGCTCTTCCAGCAGACCGACGGCATCAAGGCTGCCAGCGGCGAGCCGGGCCTTAAGTTTTCCGTCGACTTCGGCATGGGCATGCTCAACGCCCTCAACCTCGGCGACGTCCTCAACGAGCTCGTCTACCAGGTTCGCCCCTTCGAAGTGAACAAGGGCGAAACCGACAAGGTCATTCACGACGCCGCCAAGACTCTGACCGACACGCTCCGCGACCGCAAGCGCTGGCACATCATGGACGCCGCGCCAACCTGGGCCAAGCCCTTCCTTGAGAAGCACGGCAAACTGACCGGCATCAGCTGCACTCTCGGCAAGGTTGCCCACAACCTCTATGGCAAGGAGTACGTCGACGCTCTCCATACCTGCCGCGACAGCATCAACGCCATCGAGGTAGACCGCCTGCGCGTCAAGCCGGTCATCAAGATCACCGGCGAATTCTGGGCGCAGACCACCGAGGGCGACGGCAACTTCAACATGTTCGCCTTCCTCGAGCGTGAAGGCGCACAGGTGCTGGTCGAGCCGATCGCCACCTGGATCGCCTACATGATGTACGTCGCCAAGGAAGGCGCCAAGGCGCGCGCCGATGCCGAAGCTCCTTACCGCGATCCCAAGTGGTACGAGGTCAAGAAGCGTTTCGCCAACGAATTCAAGCTCTTCAAGAAGACCGGCGGCCTGAGCGCTGGCAGCGCGATGTGGAACTTCTTCTATCACCGCACCATCAAGCACTTCGGTGATACCGCCCACCACCTCATCCCGCAGAAAGAGCTCTCCCGGCTGGCCCATCCCTTCTATCACCAGCTTGCCCGCGGTGGTGAGGGCTACATGGAAGTCGGCAAGAACGTCTACTACACCGTGAATCACCTCTGCCACATGGTGCTGGCGCTCAAGCCCTTCGGATGCATGCCCTCGACCCAATCCGACGGCGTCCAATCCCGCGTCGTCAACAAGTTCAAGGACATGATCTTCCTGCCCATCGAAACCTCGGGCGAAGGCGAAGTCAACGCACACAGCCGCGTGCAGATGGCTCTGGCCGAAGCCAAGGCCAAGGCGCGGGCGGAGTTCGACAGCGTGTTAGGCCAGACCGGCAAATCGCTCGACGAGTTGCGCGCCTACACCGACGCTCATCCGAAACTGAAGCACGCTCTCTACAAGGTCCCGCATCGCGAAGGCATCGCCGGAACCGCGGCGCAGTTTGCCTGGCACGTCAGCGATCTCATCGATCGCGACCGCGCATGGCGTCGGACGCATGTTTCGGCACCGGCAGTGCAGGTGGCGTGATGCGTACAGTGCTTCGAGTTGTGCTCGAGGGCTCTGCCATCGTGGCGGTCGCATTATTGACTGCGGCACTTCACTGTGCGCTGCGCTCCCTGCGGGCGCGGCGTACAGCCGTCGCCGATAATGCGCCCGGCATGGCCACTCCTGCACAAATCCCCGCGCGGCGGCCGTGTTTCTTTCGCGTGGCAACCTTCTTTCCAGCTGAAGGAAAAGGTGATGACAAAATTTCTGGTGGGTTTGGATGTCGGCTCGACCACAGTAAAGGCGATCGTTGTCGATGCCGCAACCGACACAACGATCTGGCAGGACTATCAGCGCCACGAAACCCGGCAGCCGGAAAAAGTGCTGGAATTTCTGCGCCGCATGGAAGCCGACACCGGTATGTCAACCGACAACACGCGCATCTTCATCACCGGATCAGGCGGCGGCACCATCGCCGAGATGGTCGGCGCGAAGTTCGTCCAGGAAGTCCACGCCGTCTCTCTCGCCGTCGAGAAACTGCACCCCGAGGTCTATTCCGTCATCGAGCTCGGCGGCCAGGACGCGAAGATCATCGTCTTCAAGGACGACGAAGAGACCGGCCGCAAGAAGAAGATCCCGTCGATGAACGACAAGTGCGCGGGCGGCACCGGCGCAGTCATCGACAAGATCAACGCCAAGCTCAAGATCCCCGCATCCGAGCTCTCCGGCCTGGCATATCAACGGCGTCAAGCTGCACAAAGTCGCCGGCAAATGCGGCGTCTTCGCCGAAACCGACATCAACGGCCTCCAGAAAACCGGCACGCCTTCCGACGAGCTGATGGCATCGCTCTTTGAAGCCATCGTTCTGCAGAATCTCAGCGTCCTCACCCGCGGCCACACCCTCCGCCCGCATGTTCTTCTCCTCGGCGGCCCCAACGGATTCATCCGCGGCATGCGCGAGGCCTGGCAGGCCAACATTCCGCGCATGTGGAAAGAGCGCAAGGTCGAAATTCCCGAAGGCAGCAAGCCCGAAGACCTGATCAAAGTCCCCGACAACGCCCAATACTTCGCCGCCCTCGGCGCGGTCGAATTCGGCAAGGATGAAGAGCAGGCGGTAGGCCGCTATCTCGGAATCGAGCAGCTCCTTTACTACATCGACTACGGCCGCGCCGAAGAGAAGGCTGCTGCGGGAGGCAAGGGACTGGTCGCCGAAGACGCCGAACTCGTCGCCTTCAGAGACACCTACAAGAAGAAGAAGTTCAAGCCGGCCGACTTCTATCCCGGCCAGGTGGTTCGCGGCTTCGTCGGAATCGATGGCGGCTCAACCTCCACCAAAGCAGCCGTGCTCGGAACCGACGGCGAGATCCTCTGCAAGACCTACCAGCTCTCGAACGGCAATCCCATCCAGGACACCATCGAGATGTTCGAGAAGCTGCGCGAACAGATCGAGAGCAAGGGAGCAACCCTCGAAGTCCTCGGCGTCGGCACCACCGGCTACGCCAAAGACATCCTCAAAGACGTCCTCAATGCCGACGTCGCCCTCGTCGAAACCGTCGCCCACACCGAGTCGGCGCTCAAGTTCTACGACGATCCGCACGTCATCATCGACGTGGGCGGGCAGGACATCAAGCTCATCGTCCTCAAAGACGGCCGCGTCAAAGACTTCAAGCTGAACACCCAGTGCTCGGCCGGCAACGGATATTTCCTCCAGTCCACCGCCGAAGGCTTCGGCCTGAAAGTCGAAGACTTCGCCGACATCGCCTTCTCCGCCAAATCCATGCCGTCTTTCGGATACGGCTGCGCCGTCTTCATGCAGTCCGACATCGTCAACTTCCAGCGCCAGGGCTGGCGCTCCGAAGAAATCCTCGCCGGCCTCGCCGACGTGCTGCCCAAGAACGTCTTCCTCTACGTCGCCAGCATTCCCAATCTCGCCGCGCTCGGCTCGCGCTTCGTCCTCCAGGGCGGCACGCAGAACAACATGGCCGTCGTGAAAGCCGAAGTCGATTTCATCAAATCCAGCTTCCGCGCCAACGGCAAAGTGCCCGAGATCATCGTCCACGAGCACTGCGGCGAATCCGGCGCGATCGGCGCCGCGCAGGAAGCCCTGCGCCTCTGGACCAACGGCAAGAAGACCACCTTCATCGGACTCGAAGCCGTCGCCAACATCCGCTATCGCACCACCCGCAACGAAGACACGCGCTGCTACTTCTGCAAGAACAACTGCCTGCGCACCTTCATCGACGTGGACGTGAGTGGCGCAGAGCAGACAGCGGCCGTCGCAACCGACCGCGCCGCGACACCCGAAGAAATCGCCGTAGCCGCTACGCAACTCCCCAGCCTCGAAGCCATCCAGGCCAACCTGCCTCCCGTCGAAGCGGCGCATGGCTCGTCTTGCAGCACGGGTGGCGGCAGCACCGGCGGCGGATGCGGCTCGCACGCGCCGTCGCCCTTCAAGGCCAAGGCCGAGCCGCTGATCCAGATTCAGATGTCCCCGGGATCAAGCAAAGTCATCGAGCTGCCGAAGCCCGTCGAATTCCAGCCGCGCAAGACCAAAGTCCCGCTGCGCATGGGCGAGCAGCGCCTCATCATCGCCACCTGCGAAAAGGGAACCGTCGAAGACCTCGCCGACATGAAGGACATCAAGTCCGACATCGACAAGATCAAGGAAGCCAATCCCAACTTCGTCGATATCGCCGCGCACGACGTCTTCCGGCCGCGCGATGTCGAAGTGGTCGCCGACCCCGTCCCCAGCACCAAGGGCTTCTTCATCGCCAAGGCCATCAAAGAGCGCGTTCCTCTCATGGAGCGCCGCAAGGACTTCCGCATCGGCATCCCGCGCCTGCTCAACACCTACACCTACGCGCCGCTCTTCAACGCTTACTTCGCCGCCCTCGGTCTCAAGTCTGAAAACATCATTTACTCCGACTACACCACGCCCGAGCTCTATCGCGCCGGCGCCAGCCGCGGCGCCATCGACCCCTGCTATCCCTCGAAGATCGGCATCGCCCACGTCTACAACCTGCTCGCGACCAAGCACACCAAGAAGCCGCTCAACGCCATCTGGTTCCCGATGTACGACGTGCTCCACAGCCACCTCGTGAACCTGACCGGCTCAAACGCCTGCCCGACAGTGACCGCGACACCTGAAGTCGTTAAAGCCGCCTTCACCAAAGAGAGCGAAATCTTCGCCGAGAACAACATCCTCTACATGGATCCGATCCTCAACCTGCAGGACCAGAAGATCTGCGCCGACCAGATGTTCAAAGCCTGGGGCCCGGTCCTCGGCCTCAGCCGCGAAGAAAACGAACGCGCCCTTGAAATCGGCTTCAAGGCGCTGGCTGAATGCGAGGACAACATCCGCCGCCAGGCCCGCGAAACCCTCGACCAGCTTGAGCGCGAAGACCGCATCGGCATCGTCATGCTGGGTCGCGTCTACCACCACGATCCCGGCCTCAACCACGAGATCATGGAAGAGTTCCAGAAGCTCGGCTACCCGGTCTTCTCGCAGAGCACCCTGCCGCATCGACGAAGACCTCCTCGACCGTCTCTTCGGCGAAGAAGTCCGCGCCGGGCTCATCACTCACCCGCTCGATATCTCCGACGTGTGGAAGAACCGCTACTCCACCAGCACGAATCACAAGGTCTGGGCCGCCAAATTCACCGCTCGCCATCCCAATCTCGTCGCCCTCGAAGTCTCCAGCTTCAAGTGCGGCCACGACGCCCCCATCTACGGCGTCATCGAAGGCATCATCGAGCAGTCCGGCACGCCCTACTTCTCGTTCAAGGATCTCGACGAGAACAAGCCCTCCGGCTCCATCCGCATCCGCGTCGAAACCATCGACTACTTCCTGCGCCGCTATCGCGAGGACATCATCAAGCGCCGGCAGCTCGAAGGAGACATCGAAGCCCAGCTCGCAGCCTTCGAGCGCCAGCTTCGCAGCGCAGCACCGAAGAGCGCAGCCAGGTAGAAAGCGACACGGTGGCGCTGGCCGGAGACTGACGGCGCAATCTGCATGCCCATACGCTTCGGGTCCATCAACAGGTATGTGCTCTCCAATCTGGGGCACCGCCCTGTCCGCGCCCTGCTGAGCATCCTCGCCATCGCGGTCGAGGTCACGATGATCCTCACCCTGGTCGGCGTCAGCTACGGAACCCTCGACGCCACAGCCCGCCGCGCGCGAGGCGCCGGTGCGGACATCATGATTCGGCCGCCCGGCTCATCGATCATCGGGCTCAGCTCAGCGCCCATGACCGACAAGCTGGTTCCGATGCTGGCCAAACAGCCCCACGTTGTCGTGGCCACGGGCACCGTCGTCCAACCCCTTGCCGGCCTCGACACCATCACCGGCCTCGACCTCGCTCAATTCAGCAAAATGAGTGGCGGCTTCCACTTCCTCCAGGGCGGGCCGTTCAAGAAAGACGACGACATGCTGGTCGACGAATACTACGCCAAAGAAAAGCATCTCCACGTCGGCGACACCGTTCACCTCATTGATCATGACTGGCACCTCGCCGGAATCTTCGAGTCGGGCAAGCTCACGCGCATCGCCGTGCAGCTGCCCGTCCTTCAGCAGCTGACAGGAAATCCCAATCACCTCAGCCAGATCTATCTCAAGCTCGACGATCCCAGCCGCGCGCAGGAAGTCGTCAATGAGCTGCACAAGAAGCTGCCCAACTATCCCATCTACACCATGGAAGAATTCACTTCGATGCTCTCGATCAACAGCGTGGGCTTGCTGCGCAACTTCATCGGAGTCGTCATCGGTGTAGCCGTGATCGTCGGCTTCATCGTGGTCTACATGGCCATGTACACTGCGGTGCTCGAGCGCACCCGCGAGATCGGCATCCTGAAAGCGATGGGAGCCTCCGCCGGCACCATTCTCGGGCTACTGTTGAAGGAAACGCTCTTCCTGGCGATTGCGGGCATCGTCGCTGGCATCGCCCTGACCTACGGAACACAATGGTGCATGCACCACCTCGTGCCGTCCAGCCTGGTGCAGGAAACTGTATATAAGTGGTGGCCGATCGCCGGAGCAATTGCCATCGTGGGCGCTCTCCTCGGCGCCGTGGTCCCGGCGATGAAAGCCGCAAAGCAGGACGTCACGCAGGCTCTAGCTTACGAATAAATGTGCGGATGACCGCGGGGCAGGGCTATCCCCGGCCCGGAAATGCTTTCCGTGCCGCGACAGGAGTTGGCTCTGAAGCTGGATGTTTGAGCGGGCCCTTCGGACGTGGCTGCAGTTGTTCTCCTGGCAGCCTCCAAGGCTCAACGGCAAGGATCTGGGCACACGATTCGCATAGCCAGATAATCCGCCGTTTAATCGTACGATCCCCCTCTTCCACGCAATCGATGGAATGCAGCGTGCCGCTGCGCAGGTACAATGCTTCGTTTCGGCAGTGCGGATTAGCGCATTTCATGTGTGGAGCCTCCTTCGGGGTCTACCGAGGCAACATCTGAACGCGGGCGATAGAAATCCTGCCTACTGAAGATAGCGGACTCCAGCATGCTAACTCTGTGACGAAGATCACACCAGCCACTCTCGTGTTAGACAGCCTCCCACTATCGCGTGATGAAAATCACATCTGTTTCGCAGGCTCCGACCTAGAGTTAGACCAGATTCAACGGAGCCCGGTATGTCGCCAAATTACACAGTCGCTTTCTCTCAGATCCGAATGGCAGATGTGGCCCGCGTGGGAGGGAAAAATGCCTCTCTCGGCGAGCTCTACTCTGTCTTCAGCAAGCAGGATATTGGCGTCCTGGACGGGTTCGCCATCACCACCGACGCCTATTGGCGGCTGCTTGAGGAAAGCGACCTCCGCCACAACCTCGAGACCATCTTCGCCCGCCTGAATCCAGACGACATAGAGAGTCTCTCCTCGGCCGGACACGCTGCCCGGACGCTCATTCTGCAAACGCCATTGCCCGCGGAACTGAGCGTGGCCATCCTCGATGGATATCGAGCCCTGGTTCAGCGCCTGGGAACGGAGCCCGCCCTCGCCGTCCGCTCCTCGGCCAGCGCTGAAGACCTGCCCGAGGCGTCCTTCGCAGGCGCGGCAGAAAGCTTTCTGAACGTGCAGGGTAAAGACGCTCTCCTCAGGGCGGTGCATCAATGCTTCGCTTCTCTATTTACCGATCGGGCAATTAACTACCGTGCGCGCCAGGGATATTCGCAGCTGAAAGTCGCCCTGTCCGTAGGCGTCATGCCCATGGTCCGGTCAGACAAGGCTTGCTCCGGAGTCATGTTTACGCTGGACACAGAGTCCGGCTTTCGCGATGTCGTCACTTTGACCGGGGCCTACGGCCTCGGTGAATTTGTTGTGCAGGGCGTGGTCACGCCCGACGAGTGGACCATATTCAAGCCCACGCTGAAAAACGGCTTTTCAGCGATCATCGGTCGCCAGCTCGGCTCGAAGGAAGTTCGCCTGGTATATGGCGACGGCACCCGCACCACCCGAAGCGAGGCCACCCCTGTCGAAGATCGCGCCCGCTATTGCCTGACCGACAGCGAGGCCGCGCAGCTTGCCCGCTGGGGATGCCTCATTGAAGAGCACTATTCGAAGCTCGCAGGACATCCGCAGCCCATGGACATCGAATGGGCCAAAGACGGAATCACGGGACAGCTCTACATCGTGCAGGCGCGTCCGGAGACCGTTCACTCCGCCAAAACCCGCGAGCACGCCGTCGAGATCTATCGCCTGACCGGTGCACCTGGTCGCCTTCTCATCAGCGGGCAGGCCGTGGGCGAACGAATCGGCTCAGGCAAGGCACACATCGTGACCGACGTGACCAAGCTGAACGACGTGCAGCCCGGAGAAGTCCTCGTCGCACCCAACACTGACCCCGACTGGGAGCCGGTGATGCGCCGCGTCGCCGCCATCGTCACCGACCAGGGAGGACGCACCGCGCATGCCGCCATCGTTTCGCGCGAATTCGGCATTCCCTGCATCGTCGGTACAGCCAGTGCGACCCACACCCTGAAGACCGGGCAGGAGGTCACCGTCTGCTGCACCGAAGGCAGCGAGGGTCACGTCTATGAGGGCTACGTGCCATTCAATATTGACCTGTTAACCGAGATATCGCTTCCGCCGATGCGGACGAAGGTCATGCTCATCGTCGGCGATCCGTCGAGGGCCTTTGATTTCGCCGCTATCCCAAACGACGGCGTCGGCCTGGCGCGGATTGAATTCATCATCACGAACCACATCGGCATCCATCCCATGGCGTTGGCAAAGTTCGCCACGCTTCGCCACCCACAGACAATCGCGCAGATCCGCAGCCGCATCGGATCCGAAGACCCGAAGGAATTCTTCGTCCGCAGATTGAGCGAGGGCGTGGGCCGAATTGCCGCCGCCTTCTATCCCCGCCCGGTGATCGTGCGCCTCAGCGACTTCAAGACCAACGAATACGCCAACCTGATCGGCGGAACAGAATTCGAGCCCCACGAAGAAAACCCGATGCTCGGATTCCGCGGCGCATCGCGCTACTACGATGAGAAATATGCCGCCGGCTTCACCTTGGAGTGCGCAGCCCTGGCACGCGTCCGCGACGACTTCGGACTGACAAACGTGAAAGTCATGGTCCCCTTCTGCCGCACCCTCGACGAGGGCCGCAAAGTCATCGACATCATGGCGCAGAACGGCCTCAGGCAGGGGCACAACAAACTCGAGGTCTATGCGATGTGTGAGATCCCCGCGAACGTTGTGCTCGCAGACGAGTTTCTCAAGGTCTTCGACGGCTACTCCATCGGATCGAACGATCTCACGCAGCTTACCTTGGGTCTCGACCGCGATTCCGCAACCGTCGCCCATCTCTTCGACGAAAACAACGCTGCCGTGCGGTGGATGATCGCGCAGGCAATCCGGTCGGCGCATGCAGCTGGCAAGCCGATCGGCATCTGCGGACAGGCGCCGTCCGACTTCCCCGAGTTCGCCGAGTGGCTGGTCGAGCAGGAAATCGACTCCATTTCCCTCAACCCGGATACGGCCGTGCAAACTGCTCTGCGTATCGCGAAGATCGAAGAAAGAACATCGCCTCAGCTCGCGCAGAGGTGAAGGCGCTACACGTCTTTAACTCCGGCGGCGGATCAGAGTTCCTGCAAAAAGAGCAGCAGCCACCAGCGTGGTCGCGGGTCCAAGGCTGAGCGTACGGAAAACATACGAGCTCAGCGCAAATCCCAGCGCCACCGCGATCATGCTCGATACGCACGAAATCCACAGAAATCCCCGAAGGTTGTTCGACAGGCGCCGTCCAATGGCTGCCGGCAGCATAATCAGGGCTCCCGCTAGCAGCGCACCCATGAACCTCAACCCCACCAGCACAGTCAGACTGAAGATCATGAGGAAGCCCAGATTCAGGCGGTTGAGCCTTACGCCATCGGCTGCCGCCAGTTCCCCAGAGAACAGGCTCAGAACCAGCTCATCCTTGAAGAGGAACACAAAGCAGATGATCAAACCCACCGCCAGCACACCTGCCGCAAACGCTGGAAACGACAGTTGCTGAAACTTCCCGAACAATGCTTCGACAAGGTCTTCCTCTGGTGTTAACGCCGCACCGATCGCCAGCGACACGGCGAAAACGACCGCGATCATTGCGTCGGCAGCCAGCCCGGTGGTCTTCTGCAATTGCGCAATCAGCAGCGTTCCCAGGAACAATGAGCACGCTCCCCCAAGCAGGGGATGAAAGTGCGCCATGAACGCGAGGCCAAGCCCGGGAAGCGCCAGGTGAGAGATCACATCGCCTGCAAGAAGCATGCGCTTCATCAGCGCGAAGCTGCCCACCAGTCCCGCCGCAACTGCAAATAGTAAAGTCAGCAGCATCGCATAGGCATCGTGACCGTGGCTCATGCACGATCCTCGCGATGACTCTCAAGATGGTGATAGTACTGGAGCGGCGCCGAATATGCGGCCTCCAGCACCTCGCTGGTGAGTATCTTGTCCGGCGTGCCGATGCATGGCTTTCCCTTCGACAGACACAGTACGAGGTTTGCTGCGCGATGAACGATGCTCAGGTCATGCGAGACCAGAAGGATGGTCAGGTCCCGGCTCTTCCGCAGGCGTGCGAGCAATTCGTATACCCGCTCTTCTTCCAGCTCATCCAGGCTGGCTGTCGGCTCGTCAAACAACAACACATTTGGCTCGCCGAGAATCGCCATCGCGATCAGAACCTTCTGGAATTGGCCTCCGGAAATAACTCCAATCCCTGCATTCATGACTTCCTGTGACAGCCCGATCAGGCTTACCGCCTCGCTCAGCCGCTGGGCCGACAACCTGAGGAAGCGCGCCTTGGCCGCCAGTAAGTCCCGCACCAGCAGCGGCATCTGCCGATCAGCGGCAATCTTCTGAGGAACGTAGCCGAGCCGCACCCCCGCCGTCCATACGATATCTCCTGTGTAGGGAATCAGCCCCAGCAGTGCCTTGAGCAGGACGCTCTTGCCGGCGCCATTAGGCCCGATAATCGCCAGCGTGTCACCGCGATGCACTTCAAAGCTCAGGCCGCGGATGATCACGCGCTCCGCGAATGCGATCGTCAGATTGCGTACCGAAAGTAAAGGTGATTGCATCGCCAATTCCGAGAACCAAAGCCTCTCAGCCGCACGACTCTTCAAATCACGGTCGATCCCGGCTTCCCCTTTTTATTCCTCTTCCTGTTTCGCCACCAGAACCACAGAAAGGCGACGGCCGCCCCTGCCACTACAAAGAACAGAACGCCTTCTATTGTCTCCAGTGGCATCAAATCGCCCCTCGCTGGCGGTTCATGCCTAAGCATCGCGCTTCCGTGCCAGGCAATCAGTGATGCCAGTCACAAGTTGTCTGGCTATTTCAACCTCGAACAAAAACGAAAAGGGCGAACCTCTTTGCAGAGTCCGCCCTCTTCTTTCCGAATTATCGAAGATCTGGGCTCGGCTTGCCAGACTGCAATCTTTGTTAGTCCCGGGTCAGCTCGGGACTCGCGAGCTCAGCCCGCGTTTCCCTCGCTTTTCCGTTGTCACATCGATTGCTCGAGTTTCTCGCTGCCATTCGCGAGTCTCGTTGCCGATTCTCTTGAAGGCCATGGTCCGCTCTCTCCTTCTGGAAGATTTCTCTTCCTCTATTAACTGAGACTTGTCTCTTCCCCGTAGGTTTGCCGTCCGCCGTTCGCTTTCAGCACCGCCGCGTGTAGAAATCTTCGGAGCCAGGTCCACCTGCAGCGCGACACCTACGAACCTTGTTCCTGGTTGACCCTCTCTCCGTCTTCCTCCGCAACCTGGACTAGGAAATCCCTGAGCACCCTCGCATTGGCGTTGGAGTTCTCGGCTCTTTCCTCATATCTTTGAGCAGTCATCCCGTGAAAAGAGCGCGTTGCCCGCTCCGCCATGCGCCGGTAGAGAGAAGCCCGCTCCTCCAGTGCTCGAAGCGCGGACCACAGCGCCGTTTCCACCGCCTGGTGCTGTTCTGCTCCCAGGTGTCGCGCGGTGAAAGCGTGCCCTACGCGGCAGCGGAATCGCAGGAAGCCGTGGTCATCGATCTCCCAGAGCACTCCTCCGCAATCCGGGCAGGCGAATGCGGAAGGGCGGCCGGGCCGGTCTTCATTCTCAATCTCCGACATGTCCAGCTCCGTGATTTTCGTCTCCTTGGCCAACCCGCTGTCTGCGCTCACTGCCGCCGCTCTTTCCTCCGGTATTCCTTCCTTGGTTAGCGCGACAATGGCCTCCGAAATCTCCGCAACAGGCAGAACCTGCGCGTCCGGCACCTGTTCCAGCGCGCTTTCCGGCATCGACGCGAACAGTGCTTCGCTCGGGTCCTGTACGATAGCCGCGCCGCCTCGCGCCCGCACCGTCATCAGGCCGGCAGATCCGTCGTCCAGCGCGCCTGTCAGAATGACGCCGATGACCCGCTGCCCATAGAAAGCCGCCGCCGACCGGAAGAGAGGGTCGATCGCCGGCCGATGATGATTTTCCCGTGGTCCTTTGAGAACCCGGATCAGGCCTCCTTCCACGATCATGTGGAAGTCGGGCCGGGCCACGTAGACTTTCCCCTTCTCGATCCGCGTCCTGTCTTCAGGATGGCTGCTCGGCAGCTGGCTGGCTCTTTGCATCACCTGAGCGAGAAAACCGTCCGCGCCTCGCGAGGTGTGCAACACAATCATTATTGCGGCATCTAAACTGCGTGGGAGCGCGCGAAGCAGGTGCTGCAAGACCTCAACGCCACCGGCAGAGGCGCCCACTACTACTAAGTCACGATTGGCCATGATTTCTCCTGCCTAAGGACTCAGATGTGTCCGGGGGCCAACAGGATCAGTAAAGGCTATGAATTGACTGCTGGAAGAGTTAATCTACGTGCAACAACGGGGTGTCAGATGGGAGCGGAAGGCGAAAAAGCTGATTCAACCGTGCTGACGTGTTGGAAGGACATTGCCAACTACCTTGGCAAAGGTGTCCGTACAGTTCAGCGATGGGAACAGGAGTTTGGGCTTCCTGTCCGAAGGCCCAAGGGGATCGCTCACAAGAGCGCCGTCATTGCCTACGCCCGTGATTTGGACGCCTGGCTGGATTCACGCTGGTCGCAGAGAGACGGCCACCACGGCGCTCACACCGCCGGCGCCGCTTCCAACCTGGACGACCTCATCCGAACCGCCCAGGAATTGCGGACCACTCACGACAGCCTCATGCGCGAGACCCGGGCAGCCTTGGCTGCTCTTGTCGCCAACTGTTATGAGCTGACGTCGACGAAGTATCCAAGACGGGCGAAAATCGATTGACCCGGACGATTGCCATCTCCGCAGGCTTGATTCTCCCTCTCGCCGGAATCGCTTTCGGCGGATCACCTTCAGCGCATCTTCGGTGTGTTCCGACGCCGGAAAACCAGCTCTGAACTAGTTTCGCGCCCGAACTCACTCCACCGGGGGGCTATAATTCTGCTTTCCAGTCCGTCCTTCCACGAGGTAAACAGGGAGCGCCCACGGCCCTGCTCAGGTTCGTGATCCTCCAGGGAACGGCAGAAATGGCGGATGTGAATGACTGCCTCGAAAGGAAGCCGCCGGGGGAACGGAAAGAAAGCTTCGGCTGATACCGACAATCAACGGCCCCGGGATAGTGGTGACAGCCGGAAGAGCAGATTCCCTGTGGTCGGAATAGGTGCATCAGCCGGTGGCCTCGAAGCATTTACATCGTTGCTCAAGGCCCTGCCGTCCGATCTGGACATGGCTTTTGTCTTCGTGCCCCACCTCGATCCCTCTCGCGAAAGCGCATTTACGCAGATCCTGCCCCGCTCAACCTCGATGCCGGTGGTAGAGGTAACCGACGGCATGCAGCCGGAACCGAAGCACCTCTACGTGATCCCGCCGAACCGGGACCTTACCATTCGCGATTCCCGGCTCCGTCTTGACCATCGCGATGAGCGCCGGTCCGTCAACACCACCATCGACATATTTTTCCGCTCCCTGGCTGCCGATCAGGGCAGCAATGCCATCGGTGTCATCCTTTCCGGGACCGGTTCTGACGGCACCCTCGGATTGACGGCCATCAAGGGAGAGGGCGGCATCACCTTTGCCCAGGACACTGTCTCGGCCAAATACGACGGCATGCCCGCCAGCGCCGTCGCATCTGATTGCGTCGACTTTGTGCTGCCCCCTGACGCAATTTCCGCGGAACTTGTCCACATAAGCCAACATCCCTATATAGCCGGCCCGCACCTGCTGCAAGCCGAAGAGGATGGCAAAGGAATCGAGTCACACATGGCCGAAGTTTTCCGCCTGCTGCGGCGGGCCTTTAATGTGGATTTCTCCGAGTACAAGCCTCCAACCATCAGTCGCCGCATCCAGCGCCGGATGGCTCTGCACAAAATCAACAAGCTTGCCGACTACGTCAACCTCCTGATCCGCGACCGCAACGAGCTGCACTCGCTCTATCAGGACCTGCTCATCAACGTCACCAGCTTTTTCCGCAACCCTGAGACATTCGACGCGCTCAAGCAGATCGTATACCCCGCCATGTTGAAGGCTCGTGGCTCTTCGACTGCCCCCATCCGCATCTGGGTTCCCGGCTGCTCGACCGGTGAAGAGACTTATTCGCACGCCATCGCGCTTGTCGAGTATCTCGGTGACGAGCGCGCGGAGGTGCCCGTCCAGATCTTCGGCACCGATCTGAGTGAATCTGCGATACAGCGCGCTCGCTCCGGCATCTACAAGGAAAGCATTGAGGCGGACGTCAGCCCCGCTCGTCTGCGGCGTTTCTTTCATAAGTCAGACAGCGAGTACCAGATCAGCAAGACCATCCGCGGTCTTTGTATCTTTTCTACTCAGAACGTCTTCAGCGACGCCCCTTTTTCCCGCATGGATCTGGTGAGTTGCCGGAACGTCATGATCTACCTGAGCCAGTCCCTGCAGAAGAGAGTGATACCGATCTTTCACTACGCTCTCAACCCAATGGGTTTCCTCCTGATCGGCAACACGGAAGGCTTGCTGGGCACCGGCTCCGAGTTATTCGAAATGGCTGATAAGAAGCACAAAATCTATCGTAAGAAAATAGTTGCGACCCCGGTGAGCTTCCGCATGTCCGTGGGGGCCGCCGAGCCCCCCACCGAGGGCCCCGAAACTCCTGTGCCGCCGGCCAGGACTCCCGAGGTTTTCAAGGCCCCTGCCGAACTGCAGCGCGAAGCGGACCGCCTGCTTCTGGCGCGCTATACGCCTCCGTCCGTGGTGATCAACGACCATCTTGAGATTCTTCAAAGCCGCGGCCGTACCGGAACGTTTCTGGAGCTGCCAACCGGCAAGGCTACCCTCAATCTTCTGAAAATGGCGAGGTCCGGCCTGCAGTTCGATCTGCAACAGGCAATCGATGAGGTGCGCAAGACAGGGATCGAAGCAGAGCGTCAGAACGTTCAGTTCGACTGCGATGGGCTTACAAAGCGAGCCATCATCCGCGTCATTCCTTTTACGGCGCACGTACAGGATCAGCAAAACTTCCTGATTGTTTTCGAACTTCAGGTTCCGGAATCGGGGCAGCCCCAGCCTCCGGACCAGGCTGCCAGGCCGCTCGCGAAAGTCCAGCAGTCGGAACTGGAAAAGCAGGTGGCGCTCCTTAAGCAGGAGCTGGGAGCGACCAAGGAGTATCTCCAATCCATCATTGAAACGCAGGAAGCAACCAACGAAGAGCTGCAGTCGGCAAACGAGGAGATTCAGTCCGGCAACGAGGAGCTGCAGAGCACAAATGAAGAGTTGCAGACCTCCAAGGAAGAACTCGAATCAGCCAACGAAGAGCTGCACACCGTCAATGAAGAAATGCAGCACCGCAACGAATTGCTGGCGCAATTGAATAATGACCTCACCAATCTGCTCAACAGCGTAAACATGGCCATCGTAATGGTCGGACTCGACCTGAGCGTGCGCCGTTTCACATCGCAGGCGACAACAATCTTCGGGCTGGTTGCCAGTGATGTAGGCAGGCCGATACCCCGATTGAAACTGAAGATTGATTCCTTAATCCTGGAACAGATGGTGCTCGATGTGATCCGCGATATACAGCCCAAGCAGTTTCGAGTGCAGGACCGGGAGGGGAAGTGGTGCAATCTCCGCATCACCCCTTATCGCACTCTGGATAATCGCATCGATGGGGCCGTTCTGAGCGTGCTCGACAGGACTGCGTTTGACGAGGCTTCCAAAAGCCAGCCTGATACGAACGGTCAGGAAACGCCGGTCAGCAAGCGCCCTTCTGCAGCAAAACCCCGATCGAAAGCGAAGTGATCGCCCCCATTAGCCAGAAGCCCGCCCTACACAACGTGCAGCAGCCAGAGAATCACCACGATCAGCAGAATTAGCCCTAGGCCGCCGCTCGGATACGGCCCCCAGTTGCGGCTGTATGGCCACGCCGGTATTACGCCGATCAACAGCAGAACGAGGATAATCAAAACGATGGTCATGTTCGTTTCTCTTTGTAGGGAGCCTGATCAGCTGCCATCCCAATTGCGGGGCTTTAACTCAGGTCAGCGTTATGTAACTACACCTGATCTGATTCCCCTGATTCGTTCCCTGGTTTGTTTCGAGGAGCGAGCCAGCCGGTTGCCGACCCGCCCGCCCCTCTATCCTTGTGGTAAATCACCTACTGCGCGGTCCGGAAATACTTGCTGATCGTGTGAAGGAACGGCTCAGAGGCCGGCGGTGGCGGAACATTCCCGTGCAGGATGCTCTCGAAGCTATGCGATCCGCCGTAAAAGGCATCGGTGTCGTCTGTGTTCTGGCTTACTGAAACGCCGCTCAGATCAATACCTGCAAACAGCCCCCTGGCGCGGGACCAGGTCAATAACTCCGCTCTCATTGAAATATCGGTCGAGGCCTGCGTATTGCGCCCCACCGGACCCGCGGCCGCCGAAGCGTCGCCGCCAATCTTGAATTTGTCCCGCAGCAGATCCTGAAAGCCTTTCTGGTTAATGGCTACAAGCACAAGGTCTGTGCCCTGTCCGCCTATCTGAAATCCGAAAGAACCGCCGGCCAGCCGAATAAACACCGGGCCGCTCCAGCCATGTCCGGTGCGGCAGGTCACGACACCCTGTCCATATTCCGCTCCAAAAATGAATGCGCCCTTCACCACGCCGGGGATGACACCGATGCACACCGCCTGCTTTGCGATACTGTCAGGAATGGCCTTATCGGGAGTCGACATGATTTCGTCGATCACCGCACGCGCCGAGCTGATCCGATCATCGAGCTTTGCGGTGTCGGTAGCGCAAAAAGCAGGAACGGACATTCCGGCGAGACACACGAGAACAAGTAGTTTCTTCATGCTGTTTCCTCTTCACGGGCAGATCTGAGGTGGTTTCTCACCCCGTTTTGGTAGGATGCAAATTCCACGCCAAGGGACAATCGCAAACTTCGTAAGAATTCCTCTATCTCTCATCGACTTATCTATCGCCCCGCAGGAGGGGGCCCCCGGGCATCGCGCCTCAGTCCGGTTTCTATAGAAACTCAGTCCGCTCTCTATAGAATCAGAAGCGATGAGTGGGCTGGATCAACTTCGCTCCCATCGCATTGGATTGGCTCTCAGTGGTGGCTCGGTTCGCGGCATCGCGCATATCGGCGTTGCCAAGGCTCTCGCCGACTACGGTATCCGGCCCTCTGTCATCACCGGCACAAGCGTCGGCAGTCTGGTCGGCGCCGCGCTCGCCGCGGGAATGTCCTGGCGTCAGATCGAGCAGATGGCGCAAAGCATATTCTGGCCCCGGCTGCTCCACGGCAGAACGCTGGAGCGCTTCTGTTCGAAGTATCTGCCTCGCACCTTCGCCGAGCTCGAAACACCTTTCATCGCCATCGCCACAGAGCTGCCCGAGAGAAGGATCCTGACCATCGCAGAGGGAAATCTCGTCTCGGCCATCAGCGCCAGTTGCGCCATGCCGGGCGTGCGAAGGGCGGTGGACAGGGCAGGGAAGCAGCTTAAAGATGGCGGCATCACCTGCGTCCTTCCCTCCGCGCCCTGCAGGTCTCTGGGAGCGGAGTTCATCATCGCCGTCGATGTCTGGGAAGTGAGTTCACTGCTCAATGAGATGGGCATCGGTCCCGATCATCGATGGGCCACGCGCGCCTACCCGCCGCATTACCACACGGCCCTGCGGTACACCGATCTCCTCATCCGGCCGCGCATCCCCTGGTCTGGCTATCTCTGCGGTCCGCCGGCAATCCAGCGCATGATCGCGGCAGGCGAGCAGGCCACGAAAAGAGCCCTCGATCAAGCTCTGAATCAATTGATCCAGTAACTGTGACGAAACTCTCCGCACCGTAAAGTAGCGGCGCTAAGGTCCCTTCGCCGCGGCCTTTTCCGCATCTGCGATCGCCTTCCTGAACTTGTCGACTGCGGGGACGGAGGGGGACTGCAGAGCGTCGCTGGCGACGTAATGCCAAGCCAGGGCGGAGTTGCGGGGATCTTCTGGCTGGTCCGGATCTCCCCGGTAGACGGCAAAGGAATCTTCAGAACCGCCACCTTCAATCTGGGGTTGCGGGGAGCCGGCGCCTGGGACGGGACCAGTCTGACCAGGCGGCTGGCCGTGCTGGGCACCGACGCCCAGTCCGCCATCGATCGGGGTGATTGACCCAACGGGATTATTCTGGCGGGGATCGCTGATCGTCGGCTCTACCATCCGTCCGTGACCCTTGCGGACCATAATAATCAAATCCGCACCCGCGGCGTTCATGCGGAGCTCGAAGCGGCCCCAGGTCAGAAGAGCGGCCTCGACATCCTTCCGCGCAATCTCGTTGGCTCGCGGATCCTCGATCGACACTCCAGCGTCGGGATCGATCATGACGGTCACGGTTCGCGCGGTAAGAACATAGGTCGGCAGGATGTTTTTCTTCTTGTCTTTCGCGAATCCGGTAACAGAGAGGAGAATTCCCACTGCGAATACGGCTATTGCTCGCTTCTGCATCTCAATCCTCCCTTGCCGATTTGAGACGACGCTCTTGAGACGAATCCGCGCGTCCAAAAGTATGCACCGCAGGGCAAGCTTACTCTGCTTATTTCGCCTGCGACACGGGGAGTCCAGCGTCTCCCTGCGACCGGCGATTGCCCGACCGAACACGCTGGGCCGGAAAACGTGGTTTTCGCCTGACTAAAATGTTGCGGAACGACGCCCCGCAGGTCCGTCTAAATCCAGGGGAGGAGTAATCCCATGCCTAGCATAGTAGCGATCCTCCTCCTGTGTACCGCGGCTTGGCTTTACCCACAGCAAGCCGCTGCACGCGCAACCAAAGACCTCGTGGCCCCGCCGGCAGGTGCGACTCTGCCTGTGCTCATCAACCGGACCCTGAAGCCTCACAACCTTCAGGTGGGCCAGCCGGTCACTGCACAACTGCTGCAGACGGTTCCGGTCAGTCCCCGGACTAGTCTCCCCGCAGGAACAAAGCTGGATGGCCGTGTCGTCAGTGTCACCGACAAGTCAATCAGCATCCTCTTTGACCAGCTTCGCTGGAAGGACCGAACGCTTCCCGTCCGCGTTCGCCTGATCGCAGCAGCGGCGCCAAAGAATGTCTATGATACGAAGCTGCCTCTAGGTGCGACCGACCGCTCCACAAGTAACCCGAATGACTGGACAACGCGCCAGGTCGGCGGCGACGAGGTGTACCTCTCTGGTGGCTCCGGAAAGGTTTACGACCGGTACAGCCAGCCCGTCGGCTTCGCGGACTTCTCCGGCGTCTACGCCAGCCCGCCTTCGCCCGGTCAGCCGCCGCGCGCGATGGGGCCGTTTTCGACAACCGCATCCGGGCTGCACGGCTTCCCCGCGCTTTCGATCGTCTCCGCAGGAGGAGCGAATGCGCCGATCACGCTGGCTGCCACCAAGTCCAACTGGCAGATCGGGAACGGCAGCGCCTTCCTGCTTGAAGTAGTGCGCTGACCAAACGCTCCGACCCCGCTTGGCGCCGCCTCCTCCGAACCGCAATTTATTTATCCATGTTGTTGGATAGCGGCGGGAGGCCATAATGGCTGAGCACCCCTCGGAGCTATCCGATGCGCAGCCGTCTGGCCCACCGTGTCCTTCTGATCGCCGGACTCCTGTTCGTCATCGTCATCGCGGGCACCGTCGGCTTCGTCGAGATCGAAGGCTACCCATGGTTCGACGCCTTCTACATGACCATCACCACCATCACCACGGTCGGCTACCAGGAAGTGCATCCGCTCAGCCACGCCGGCCGCGTCTTTAATTCTTTTCTGATTCTGTTTGGCGTGAGCGCCATGTTTCTTGCCGTCGGCGCGATGACCCAGACCATCATCGAACTTGAGCTGCAGGACCGCTACGGCAAGCGCAGGATGAAACGCATGATCAATCACCTGAACGACCACTTCATCGTGTGCGGCTTCGGCCGCGTAGGCCGCAACGCCTCGTACGAATTCCAGCGCGCCGGCGTGCCCTTCCTGGTCATCGACCGCAATGAGCAGCGGGTTGAAAAGGCCATGCTCGCAGGCATGCTCGCGGTCCTCGCCGACGCCACCCGCGATGACTGCCTTCGCGAAGCCGGTGTGCTCCGCGCGAAGGGACTGATCGCGGCACTTCCCTCCGATGCCGAGAACCTCTTCATCATCCTTTCGGCGAAGACGCTCAATCCCAACATCATCGTGGTGACTCGCGTTTCTGAAGAGGAGGCTGGCGAAAAACTCCGTCGCGCCGGCGCCGATACCGTCTTTACTCCCTACGCGATGGCTGGCCGCCAGCTGGCCGACGCCTTGTTGAGACCGCACGTCGTCGAGTTTCTCGACTTCGCAAAGAGCAGCATCGGCCCGAAAGTCACGATGGAGCAGGTGTGCGTGTCACCCAGAACCGGATTCATCCGCAAGACCGTCGGCGAGTTGCTGGAGCCCTTGAAGTCGGAAGTGATCGTGCTCGCCGTACGCAAGCAGGCCGGTGGAACTGTCTTCAATCCTCCCGCCGCATTCGACATCGCGCCCGGCGATTTTCTTATCGTCATGGGCGAGCGTCCCGGCCTGCAGAAGCTCGAGCAGATTCTCACCACCTGAGCTGTAGCTAACCGGTGAACGTTGACGCGATGCGCAGGCTGCGAAGCATCGAGCGCTTCTTCTCCTGGTGATCCTGCATCCGCTGCAGAATATCGTCCAGCGCCTTCACCGCCTGCACCACAAAGGGTCCTTTGTTGAGCATCACGCATTCCGCCCGCTCGCCCATCGCGGCGTCAGTAATCTCCGATCGCGACGGTATGCCCTTCTTGGAAAGGCTCTCGAGCACCTGCGTTGCCCAGATGACCGGCACGTGCGCTGCCTCGCATATCCACAGAATCTCTTCCTGCACCTCGGCCATGCGTTGATAGCCGCATTCCACCGCCAGGTCGCCCCGGGCAATCATCACGCCGACGGCGCGCATCGCCATCGCAGCCAGCAGCAGAGCAGGCAGATTCTGGAATGCTTCTCGTGTCTCGATCTTCAGAATGATGCCCAGCGACTCCCCTTTGAGTTCGCGAAGATGCTCGACGAGCTGATGCACATCGTCCTCCGTGCGCACGAAGGAATAGCCAACGAGATCGGCATGCTGAACGGCGAACTTCAGGTTCGCGATGTCCTCGTCAGTTAGCGCAGGCATATCAATCCGCGTCTCCGGCAGATTGATGCCCTTGCCTTCGCCCAGGATTTCGCCCTCCGGTCGCGCCTGCGTAATCTCCACGCGCACGCTCGTCCTGTTGACCGAGCGAATGACGCCGCCGATTTTGCCGTCATCGAACCATACCGGCTCGCCGCGCTTCGCATGCTTGAGAAACTCCGGCAGGCTGATTCCAATACGCGCCGGCGTCCTCACTTGCCCCACCCTGTTCCGCACAGCAGCCCTGCCGGCCTGATCCGACCGTGTGAGAAAAAGAACTTCGCCCGGCTTGAGAAGCAGCTTCTGCGGAGCCGCCGGAAACGGCGCAATGCGAGCCGTCACCCTCTTCCTGCGAGAGTCTTTTGGATTGTCGGGAACCGCGTGCAGCGGCAAACCGGGAACAAAGTACGCCGTGTGGCTCAATTCCGCCCAGCGATTCTCGCCCTGTGCCTTCACAATCCGCAGAGAGCGGCTTGCATTTCGTGCGTCGCGGAGCTCGATCCTGTCGCCGCGATGTAACTGGGCAAGAAACGGCTGCGGCAGTTGGAGCGACGCGGTTGCCGTAGCCGGTATCGGCTGGCTCTTTTCCGCGGGCGTAAGCCAGATGCGCGCTGGCTGTGTGACTCGGCCTGACTCATCGCGTTCCGGACGGCACCGAAAGACCGCCACGCCCGGCTCGATCGGCCCGGTCCGCAACTTTGGCCCTGCCAGGTCCATCTCAATGCGGCACGCCCGCTTTGTCTCTTTGCGAGCTCTCTCCAGATTGCGAATCATGCCCAGCCACACTTGCGGATCGTCGTGCGCGCAATTGATGCGCATGCAGTTCATGCCGCTCTGCACCAGGTCGCGCACCAGCTTATAGTCTGTTGAAGCCTCCGTCGGCATCGTCACCATGATCCGCACCTTGCGGCCCGGCGGTGTTTTTCCGAGCAGAACCTGGGTGTTGCCGTCCAGCAGCCGTGAGCCTTCGCCCATGCTGATTGGCGGTTCGCCGCGCAGGGCAACCTGCGAATCGGACCCAACCAGAGCGCCCAGCAGCCGATACACCGCCAGGATGGCGCTCAGCACATGGCTTTCCGTGCGTCCCAGCGAGGAAAGCCCCAGCATCGCCAGCTGCGCCTGCAGATCGCGCAGATCGTGCCGCCGCAGAACCAGATAATGCGCGAGGTTGCGCGCACTCCCGCGATGACTCTTATGCAGGGGTCGAGGATGCTTCAACAGCGAGGCTTCGAACTTCAGCATGTCCTCGGCGAGCTCGCGAAGTCTCGCCGCAAGTTGCCGCAGTAATCTCACCTCCTCGCGCTTCATACCAGGACCATTCCATCCTTACGCAAATGCAGGACTGCCCGTCGCCAGGCGAGTCCTGCATTTGATCTGGCTTCTTCAATCGGACTGCGCGCCGAACCCCGGCTCCCGCAGAATCACCGCTGGAGAAGAGTCATTACCGGGCATGGCGCCTCCGCAAAAACTCTCGGCGCAGTCCCGCGGACCAGGTGGGTTGCGACGTCCGCCGCGGCGCGTGCGCCCATCACGATCAGATCGGCGCCGATCTCGCTGGCGTAATCGACGATTTCTTCTCCCGGTTTGCTGTCAGAGACCAGCGTGCGCAGAGATCCGGCGAACATCATATCCTCCGGAAGATCCTTCTTGAACGCGAACTCAAAGTCCGCCCAGGATTTCTCAGTCTCCTTGTGTGCAGGGTCCTCCACGTTGAAGAGCGTAAATGTGGCCTGGTGCTGCTGAGCCAGTCTGTACGCACAAGCTGCAATCCATGCGGAGTCGGGATCGAGCGTAGTCGCGCACACTACTTTCTTCGGGTGCCACACAGGCTCCTTGACCGGCCGGACTGCCGGGCCGATCACCATGACCGGGCACGGCACCTGCCGCAGTACAGCTTCCGTGTCTGAACCAAACAGGAAGCGTTCGAATCCAATTCTGCCGTGCGTTCCCATCACCAGCAGATCGATTTTGTTGTCTCTGATGATGGACATGATCCGATCCTGGATGGCGCCGGTTACGGAGAAACCTTCCGCCTTGAATCCCTCGGAGCGCAGCGCCGCGCCTGCCTGCTCAAGCTCTTGCTCGATCTTCTCCTGAACATTGTCCGAATCTATCCATATCGCCTCAGGCGGAGTGACCGGATTGAATTCCTGATAGACATGCACCAGGAAAAGCCGCGATTGATATTGCCGCGCAATGCTTTTCGCATAGTCCAGCGCGCGCTGGGATGGATCTGAGAAATCTGTCGGAACGAGGATACGCTCGAATGCCACTGTTACCGGAGCTAGAGTTGTCATGGCTGTTCACCGTTTTATGGCGCATCCTTCTAACTATTTCCAGCGCCAACCTTTCAGTTGGAACCTTAAGTTAAGGCCGGCAACTTAGCTGTGATGTGAGTCACACCAGCATCAGCTGTCGCAATCTGTTCAGGGCTCCGGGCGTCACTGCTGTCGGCACGCTTCAGCAGAGAGCGCACCGTTCGGCTTGTATTGGAAATACATCGAGTCTTCCATCGACGACTTGGGAAAGACGAACAATATCCTGGCATGTGCCTGCATCTCAAAGTGAGACATCAGCCACGTGCCCGCGCTATCTCCCACCGGCATCTCTTCTAACTCGAAGCGCGTCCCCGGTTCCACACGCGCGAGAAACCCCTCGATCGAGACAGGACGAAACGCCTCAGCCTCGACCTTAACCCAGCGAAACGACTCGTGGTCGACCCATAGCCTGCCGCGCATTCCTGTCAAAACCTTAGTCTCCATACTCTTGGGAACATAGCCCGGTCTCGGCTTTGCATCGAGCACGTAGGTTTCATGCTTGTCGATCAGCGCCGATCCAGCCAGTGAAAAATCCATTGCGTCGGTGAATTCTCCCAGCAGCAGCTGATCGCGCCGTCTCTCTCGTTCGTACTGGGCTACTCGCTTGCGGTGTTGTTCCGCAGTCTCGTTCTGCCGTCGCAGCACTTCGGCGGCTTGTTTCCGCGCCTCTGACTCCCGCGCGTCCACCGGCAGATCCTGCCCGTTTACAGCCACGAGCCTGCTGTAAGGCGACCCTTCAATCATCGAAACCTGGTATGTTCTGTGGACTTTGTCCGCCTGATCCAGCTCACAATAGTCAAACTCCGGCGCTCTTTGCCAATCCTGCTGTGTCGCCTGTGCCGATCGATGGACGATCTCCTGGACCGACAGTGTATTCGCCTGGCCAGGGCAGGGAACCGCCGCCAGCAACAGCGGCAACATAAGCGCGAGTTGCTTTGTGAACGCCGCCGCCATCCCCGATTCCGCCTCGCTGCCGTAATCATTCGATACCCGTGCAGATACCGCTGTGATCGACGTCACGGCCCCGACCCGGCTTGCGTGATGCGCATCACTGAATATAGGCAGCGCCCGCGGATAGAGTGACGAACAAGGGTCGAAAAGTACCCGATATCATCGGCGGCCCGGTGGAGGACAAAATGTCTTTCAGAGATCGGCAAGATGCAGGGCGGCAGTTGGCAAAGCTCCTGACGAAATATGCGAACCACGAAGACGTGCTTGTGCTGGGTATACCGCGTGGAGGTGTTCCCGTTGCTTTCGAAATTGCCACGGCACTGCACGCGCCGCTGGATATCTTTCTCTCCCGAAAGCTTGGAGTGCCGGGGCAGGAAGAGCTCGCCTTTGGCGCTGTAGCCGCGGGCGATGGACGTTTCCTCGATTACGAGATCATCCAGGCCGCGGGCATCTCTCCCGCACAGATCGAGCAGATTACGCAGGCGACCAGAGTGAAGCTGGAAGAACGCGCCCGCCTGTATCGTGGCGACCGTCCGCCCATCTCCGTTCAAGGACGAACCGTCATCCTCGTCGATGACGGAATTGCGACCGGCGCCAGTGTCTATGCCGCGATCAACGCTCTGCGCCAGATGAAGCCGAAGAAGCTCATCGTCGCAGTGCCGGTCGCGCCCATCTCCACCATCAACTGGCTCCGCTCGAGCGTCGACGAACTGGTCGTTGCCGAATCGCCGGAGTACTTCTACGCCGTCGGCCAGTTCTACGACCACTTCTCCCAGACCACCGATGAAGAGGTCGTCACTCTGCTGCGCCGGGCGCCGCATCCTCCCGCCTTGAAGAATGCGCAGCCGAATGGTCAGGCTGCCGATCCTTCCGCCACCATTTCACAGCGAGAAGTAACTATTCCTGTCGGCAACGTCGTGCTTCAAGGTACATTGACCGTCCCCCAGGGCGCGCAGGCAATCGTCCTGTTTGTCCACGGCAGTGGAAGCAGCCGATACAGCCCGCGAAACCGCTACGTCGCCCAGGTTCTTCACACCCGGGGTCTGGCCACGCTCCTCTTCGACCTGCTCACAAAAGAGGAGGAAGCCGTCGACCGGCGGACCGCCGAACTGCGCTTCAACATCGCCCTTCTCGCTAAAAGATTGACCGGCGTAACCGAGTGGATCAGGGCAAACCGAGAACACCAGCAAGCTGGCCCTCGGCTACTTCGGAGCCAGCACCGGCGCGGCTGCCGCACTGGTAGCTGCCGCCCGGTTGCCTCGAATCGTGGATGCTGTCGTTTCGCGGGGTGGCCGGCCCGATCTCGCGGGAGAATCCCTCATCGCCGTGCAGGCTCCCACCCTGCTCATCGTCGGAGGACTGGACAACGTAGTGATTACGCTGAACCGGCAGGCGCTCGGCGTTCTGAAATGCCCGGTCAAGAGAATGGCCATCGTGCCCAATGCCACGCACCTCTTCGAGGAGCCGGGAACTCTCGAAGAAGCCGCGCGGATGGCAGCCGAGTGGTTCGTGCACTATCTCGTGCCGGCAGTGAACAACGAAACGAACGTTGCCGCGACCGTGGCCAGCACGGCGGCAACGCACGAATGATCAACGCTCCAACCGCCCTGGCTGACCGTATCGCAGCCGGGCAAGGCGGGTAGGTTTATGCAGGACGCGACTCTTTCCATAGCGATCGACCTGGTGCGGGATGCTGCTCATCCCTTGACCGGCTCTGCGGCAGACTACGACAGTTTGCTCAACTTCATCGGCGATGCCCGCTTCGTACTCATCGGAGAAGCCTCCCACGGAACCCATGAGTTCTACCGCGATCGCGCGCTGATCACCAAACGCCTCATTCGCGAGAAAGGCTTCAACGCCGTCGCCGTCGAGGCGGACTGGCCCGACGCCTACCGCGTCAACCGCTACGTGCAAGGCCTCAGCCAGGACATCGATGCCGCCCAGGCCCTGAATGGATTTGAGCGCTTTCCTGCATGGATGTGGCGCAACGCCGACGTCCTCGACTTCGTCGGCTGGCTCCGCTCTCACAATGACTCTCTCCCCGGGCACCAGCCCAAAGCCGGCTTCTTCGGCCTCGATCTCTACAGCATGCACGCTTCCATGGAAGCCGTACTCACCTATCTCGACAAGGTGGACCCGGAAGGAGCGGCGCGCGCCCGCTACCGCTACGCCTGCTTTGAAAACTTCGGCGAAGACCCTCAGGCCTACGGCTATGCCGCCGGATTCGGCTTCAGCCACACCTGCGAGTCCGAGGTCGTCGCGCAACTCGTCGACATGCGCCGCCGTGCCGCCGAATACGCACGCCGCGACGGGTGGGGAGCCATCGAAGAATTCTTCTCCGCCGAACAGAACGCCCGCCTGGTCCGAGACGCCGAGCAATACTACCGCACCATGTTCCGCGGCCGCATCTCTTCCTGGAACCTTCGCGACGCGCACATGGTCGACACCTTCGACGCACTCGTGCGGCACCTCCAGTTCCGCGATCGCTCCGCGAAGGTCGTCGTATGGGCGCACAACTCGCACCTCGGCGACGCTCGCGCCACCCAGATGCACAGCGGAGGCGAGTGGAATGTCGGCCAGCTCATCCGGGAAAAATACCGCGACGAGTGCTGCCTGATCGGCTTCACCACCTATACGGGAACCGTGACCGCCGCCTCCAACTGGGACGGCCCAGCCGAGCGCAAGCAGGTACGCCCGGCGCGCCCCGACAGCTTCGAAGGCCTCTTTCACCAGACAGAGATCCCCGCCTTCGTCCTCCCGCTCCCCGAGAACTCCACCGTCGCCCACAGCCTGCGCGAGCCCATGCTGGAGCGGGCCATCGGCGTGATCTACCTGCCCGAGTCCGAGCTGGCCAGCCACTACTTCGAGGCCCGGCTCTCCGATCAGTTCGACGCCGTCATCCACATCGATCGCACCCGCGCCGTCGAACCGCTCGAGCCTATCGCCTTGATCAAAGACCATGAGCCCGCCGAAACCTTCCCCACCGGCGAGTGAGCAACGACTTCATCCGACGGGAAGGAAAGCGAACGTCCGGCCTGACGCGAATGTCCATTTTGTCGCTGTTGTCATAGCGCATCCACGCCAAATTCATCGCGTCACGCGAATCTCTTCGCTTATAGTGGCAGGGTCTATATTGGCAAGATCATGGTCCGCGTCTTCCTCTCCCATTCCAGCCAGGACAAGCCCTTCGTCCGCGTCCTCGCCGATGCCCTCGAAACCGGAGGCGTGTGCCCGTTAAGCTTCTTTGCTTGAGTGGCGCAGTTCTTGCGGCTTAAGCTGACTACGTGCCTGGGGACTCAGCGGTTCCACCAGTCAGGACAAACAATCATGTTACGCAGCGGCACCGCACGGATACTCGGCACAATAATTATCGGCTGCCTTTCCACCGTCGTGATTGCTCAGAACGCCGACACGCCCGCTAACTCTCGCGGAAGAACCTCAGCCGAGATATTGCGTGACTACGGCATAGATCCCTCGGAGTCGTCGCTGCTGGCCGCCCTGAAGAATGCAAACCCAAGAGTGAGAATGCTCGCCGCTTTTCAATTGCAAAGTGACCGCGATAATGACGCAATACCAGCGATCGAACGCGCCCTTTCAGATGAGAAAGACCCCATGATGCGTGCTGAAATTGCCACCGCATTGGGAGCACTCGACCATAGCGGGATTGAACATCTCCAGGCGATGTGCGCAGACGCTGCGTTGCCCATAAGGGCTTTAACCTACGCGGTACAGATGCTTCAGCTACTTAACGAATCAAGCGCCGGATGTCTGGACAGGGTCCTCGGTTCGCTGAACAGAGCTGACGAGCGAGATTATCTCGACACGACTGTGACGTTGCTTCCGCCTATATACAGTGAGGTTTCTCGCGACCAGGCGGACTGGATTCTAAGCAGTATCCAGAAGCTGCTCAATGACCGATCACAACAACCTTCGGTGCGCCTGGCGGCGGGCCAGGCTCTCGCTGAAATCGGTGCGCCCTCTTCAATCGACATCGTTCGCGGTGCATTATCGCGAGAAGACGATCCCGTCATGCGTTCACGCCTGCAGGAAGATCTAACCGCTTTGGAGAAGAAGCAGTAGGACGGTGGCTCGGCCCAAGCTTCTTTTGCTAGTGAGAAATGCCGGCTAAGGCCGCTCGTCAGGATGAAGAACGAAGAGCATGAACTGAACTCCCATGTTGGTGATAGTCCCGCCCTGCGGAAAGTTCATGGTCAACGAATTGAGCTGAGTGAATCCGCGGCTTCTAAGATCGGTCAAAATGTACTCTGCTAATGTACCTTGACCCTTCAGTTCCGGGACCAGCAACTCAATCGCGGTGCCGTAGTTCCTGACATTGATCGGTACGCGGTTTTGATCCCAGAGCGTTTTACCAGCTATCAGGCCCGGCCCCCGCCAGAGAACATCTAAGACGCGAACATGGGATGCCGTGAAGGCATCGACAATGTTCAAGAAAATCTGTTGAGTGTCTTCGTCAGGCCCAGTTCCAAGGGCAATGTTGAGTAAAGCATTTCGGAGTATTTTCCGTTTTTCTTCCTTGTGTGTGCCGGCTGCGATCCTCGTGGCTTGGATCGTCGCCGATACGAATGCTTCATTTTGGGCGAGGTCTTCAATTTTGAAGCCGTCCATCCTTCTCTTTGTCTCTTCCACTACATCCGCCAACTCTTTTAACCAATCGTCTCTGCGTCGGCTTACACTAGGCGCCAATACCAGCGAGAGCAACTCATCAATCGGGCTGCCCACAAGTGGAATCAGAGAGATAAGACCACGAGCAGCCGCGTGAACAGCGTCCGCATCACTAGGCTGCGGATACCGCTCTGACATAGAGGAAAACAGCTTGATCGGTTCTTCTGACATAGCTACCGCTAAAGCTTCACCTTATGTTCGCCTACAATCTTACCATTGTAGGCGGGGCGATGGTTCTCGATCAGGCGATGGTTCTCGATCAGTGGAAAGGCCGGGTGCCCCTCGATAAGTAGGAAGGCGTTGTCAAGACAAAACTATCCTGGGCGGTGCGTGAGCACCGCGTGTTTGGCCAGAGGGTTTGAGGACCAGAGCTCTGGGAAACTCACGCTGCATCACCCACCAGGTGGGGGAATTTCCGCCCCACCAACCATCGATACGGCCATCAGCTACAGGCCATGATGCTTCCATGCGAACATCCAGCCTTCTGCCGGATGCGAGAGCGCTCAATCAACTCATCGGCCTGTGTGTTGTCCGGCCAGGGCCACCCGCGAGCTGCTCTCGATATGGGCGATCTCCGGATAGCCAAGGTTTTGCCTGAGCATCCAGTAGAGTCGCACTGCTAATTTCCTGGCCGCCGCCACCTTGGCCACGCCTTTCGGCTTGGAGTGGCAGCGGGCCGCATACTGCCTGCGAAATCCTGCATCGTAACGAGTCGCTGACTGCGCCGCCTCCACCAGCAACTGGCGCACAAAGCGGTTGCCCTGCTTGGTAATGGCGCCCAGCCGCTGCCGCCCGCCCGAACTGTGCTCGCGCGGAATCAGACCTAGATAGCTGGCTACCTTCCCGCTATGCTCAAACCGGCTCACCTCGCCGATGGTCAGCACAAAGGCCAGCGCGGTAATCGGACCCACGCCCGGCTGCGTCATCAGCAGCCGCGCCTGTGCATGCTCTTCGGCGGCACGCTCGACCGCTTTATCCAGCTCGCCGATCTGCCCGTCCAACCCTGCCAGCAGTGTCAGCAGATCTTCGCGCCGCCGACCCGCCCAACCCGGCAAGGAGAGTTTTTCCAGATCAGCCCTCCCCCGAACGCTCCACAAGCTGCTTCGCTTCTGTAAGCCGCGATTCATGGCCAGATGCTGCAGTCCGTTCTTGACCCGCGCGCGAATCTCCACCAGCTTGTGACGCTCTCTTGACCGCTAATGGCTAATCCCTAATGGCTAATGGCTGTCTTTCCTGTTCTCTCCCTTGATTCCCCCTCCCAAATCCCCCGCCGGTCCACAGCCCACCGCAGGCTATAGTCGGAGACGGCGACTCTCTCACGACCTGCTCGGCCGTGGCGAAAACTGAAGCAAATACAAGCCGTGGGGCCACGCTCATCGACGACGACCGTGAAGAAGCATTTCTGCGTCCTCCCTCCTCGGCCCGCCAATCAGGCCGGGGAGATAGAGACAGCGCTTCCGACCGGATCGCCGCCAAGGCCGTCGACAGTGTCGGCGACGACGCCTTCCTGCGCACCCGCCGCCGCATCCCCGTCCGCAAAGGCATCCTGCCCGACTGGACAAAAACCCGCTGGGGCCGACTCGTCCTTCTCCTCTCCACGCTTGCCGTCGCCGCCGCAGCCGTCTGGGCCGTCATCGCCGTCCGCAACTTCCTCGATCGCGACCCCCGCTTCCGCATCGACACCGCCGCCTCCATCCAGACCGTCGGCAACAGCCAGCTCACCCGCGAAGACCTGCTCTCCGTCTTCGGATCCGACATCGGCCGCAACGTCTTCTTCATCCCTCTGGCCACCCGCCGTTCCGAACTGGAACAGATTCCCTGGGTCGAGCACGCCACCGTCATGCGCATCCTCCCCAACCAGCTTCGCGTCGCCGTGCGTGAGCGCACCCCCATCGCCTTCGTCCGCGTCGGCGACCAGATCAAGCTGGTCGACGCTGCCGGAGTCATCCTGGACATGCCGCCCGCGATGATGGCCGCCCGCCACTTCTCCTTCCCGGTCGTCACCGGAATCAATCCCCGCGATCCGCTCTCCGTCCGCGCCCCGCGCATGCGCCTTTATCAGCGCTTCATCGCCGATCTCGACTCCGGCAGCGAGAAGATCTCTTCCAACCTGAGCGAAATCGACCTCTCCGATACCGAAGACGTCCGCGCCACCATCCCTGCCGGCTCAACCGACATGGTCCTCCACTTCGGAGACGAAAAGTTCCTCACCCGCTACCGCACCTACACGTCGCACCTCGCCGAGTGGCGGCAGCAGTATCCGCACCTGGCCTCGGTCGACCTCCGCTACGACACCCAGGTCGTACTGAAGATGGCCGACGGCCGCGCCGCCGACTCGGCCCCAGCACCGCCTCTGCCGATCAACCCGCGCCGCTCCAGCCATCCAGAAGCCAGCCCCGCCCGCAACCGCCGTCAAGAAGCATCCCGCGCCCGCTTCCTCGCACCGGCACGCAGCAAAGGTGGCCGGATGAGCCAGAAGCCCGACAATCTCATCGCCGTCCTCGACGCCGGCAGCTCGCAAAACCCGCGTCCTCATCGCCGAGCTGAACGACGGAGCCCTCCGCTATCGCGGCCACGGCATCGTCGACTCCAGGGGCACCCGCAAAGGTGTCATCGCCGAAATCCGCCCCGCCGTCGAATCCATCAATCAGGCCGCCACCCTCGCCGAAGACGTCTGCCGAAGCCACCATCGAGCGCTGCGTCATCTCCATCGGCGGACCCCACATTCGCGGCCTCAACAGCCGTGGCGGCATCAGCCTCGGCTCGCGCATGCGCGAGATCACCCGCGAAGAGGTCCGCGCCGCCGTCGATCGCGCCCGCTCCATCTCGCTGCCGCCCGATCGCGAAATCGTCCATCTCCTGCCGCAGCAGTTCATCCTCGACGAGCAGCCCGGCATCCACGACCCCATCGGCATGGTCGGCAACCGCCTCGAAGTCAATCTCCACATCGCCACCTGTTCCGCCAGCGCCCAGCAGAGCATCGTCACCTGCGCCAACAAGGCCGGCCTTGAAGTCTCCGAGACCGTCTTCGAGTCCATCGCCGCCGCCGAAGCCACCCTCTCCGCCGACGAGCGCGAGCTCGGCGTCTGCCTCGTCGACATCGGAGCCGGCACCTCCGAGATCATCGTCTACTTCGAAGGCTCGGTCGCCCACACTTCCGTCATCCCCATCGGCGGCGACCACTTCACCAACGACCTCGCCGTCGGCCTGCACATCACCGCGCCCGAGGCCGAGTGGATCAAGTGCAATTACGGCAACGCCGTCGTCACCTCCGTCTCGCAGATCGCAGAGATCGAGCTCACCGGCATGCCCGGATTCGAGCCGCGCGTCGTCCGCCAGCGCCTGCTCTGCGAAATCCTCGAGCCGCGCGCCCGCGAGCTCTTCCACATGCTGCGCGACAACCTCCGCCACGGCGGCGTCCTCGAAGCCCTCGGCGCCGGCTGCGTCATCACCGGAGGCGGCGCTCGCCTCGCCGGCCTGCTCGACGTCGCCGAGAGCCAGCTTCGCGTCCCCGCGCGCATCGGATCGCCCGTCCCCCTCTCCCGCATGCCCTCGGAACTCGCCCAGCCCGAGTGCTCCACCCTGATCGGAACCCTGCTCTATACCCACCGCACCAGCGTCATGCGTGCGGCGGAAGACCACAGCCTGCGCGCCAAACTGCGCGCCATCTTTGCCGGAAGCCTATAGGAGCCGAAGCCCATGAACCGTCCAGACGAAATCCGCATTCAATATCACGACGAAATCCCGCGCGGAGCGCGGATCAAGGTCATCGGCGTCGGCGGCGGAGGCGGCAACGCCGTCAATCGCATGATCAGCGCCCGCGTTGAAGGCGTCGAGTTCATCGTCGCCAACACCGACCGCCAGGCCCTCCAGCTCTCGCAGGCTCCCGTCAAGCTCCAGCTTGGCACCAAGCTCACCGCCGGCCTCGGCGCGGGCGCCAACCCCGACGTCGGCCGCAAGGCCGCCCTCGAAGACTCCGAGAAGATCATCGAAGCCCTCGAAGGCGCCGACATGGTCTTCGTCACCGCCGGCCTCGGCGGCGGCACCGGCACCGGAGCTGCGCCCGTCATCGCGTCGCTGGCCAGCGAGATGGGCGCCCTCACCGTCGGCGTCGTCACCCGCCCCTTCGCCTTCGAAGGCAAGCGCCGCATGGCCCAGGCCGAGCGCGGCATGCAGGAGCTGCTCGACAGCGTCGACACCATGATCGTCATCCCCAACGAGAAGCTGCTCGCCGTCGCCAAGGACGCCGGCTTCTTCGAGTCCTTCCGCATCGCCGACGACGTGCTCCGCCAGGGCGTGCAGGGCATCTCCGACATCATCACCATCCCCGGCATCATCAACCGCGACTTCGCCGACGTGAAGACCACCATGGCCGGCATGGGATACGCCGTCATGGGCACCGCCGTCCGCGGCGGAGCCAACCGCGCCGTCGAAGCCGCGCAGGCGGCCATGGCCTCCCCGCTGCTCGAAGACGGAGCCATCGACGGAGCGCGCGGCATCCTCATTAACATCAGCGGCTCCAGCTCGCTCAAGCTCAACGAGGTCAACGAGGCCTCCACCCTCATCCAGAACGCCGCCCACGAAGACGCCAACATCATCTTCGGAGCCGTCCTCGACGAGAACATGGGCGACGACGTCAAGATCACCGTCATCGCCACCGGCTTCCGCCGGGAAATGCCCGAGCGCCGCGAACGTATGCTGACCGCATCCCTCCGCGAGCCGGCGATTCCCCGGGTTGATATCACCCCCCAGCCGGTCCGTCCCCGCTTCGCCAGCGAAGAGTTCGAGGAGCCGACACCTGCCCGCCGGGTCTTCGTCGAGGTGCCTGCTTTCGCCGAGGCTGAGCCCGAACCGGCCGCAGAAGAGCCCATTTATCAGCCAGCCCACTCCGCCGGTAACACCACAACGGCCGCCGACTCCTTCGACGCCCCGTCCCATGACGAGGCTGCCGTAGCCGTGGCCGAGCCGCCCGCTCACCCCGAGACGATTGTTGCCGATAATCATGATCAGAACGGGGACAACCTGGATATCCCGGCTTTCCTGCGCCGGGGAGGCCTCTAAGCTCATCAAAGAATCACCACGGTCCGGTGCAATCCGGACCGTGAAATGCCGTAAAATCGGGATACAGCGCGATCGCAAAAACTAAGCTTGTTCTCCCGTGTTTTTGAGGATGCAGTAATTCCTGGGAAACGGTTCCGAATCCGGCCTCGTGCCAAGCCGGGAACCCTTTCACCGGACCGCCAACAATTTAATGGCCTGCCGGCGCAGTTCTGTGTGTAAGATTCGAGCAGAGTTTCGCTTCATGGTCGTGAACCGGGTTCGAGAGAAGTAGAGAAGCCGTAGGGGAATTCTTAATGAGACGCCTTGTTCATATCTCATGTGCAGCCGTTTTGCTCGCGCTTCCGTTTACCGTAGCTGCCCACGCCGCTGACACTTCATCGGTCAGGACCACAACTCATCATTCCACGCGTCACCGCTCGCACGTGCAGGAGTCGACCACCGCGCAGAAGCACATCACGCATCTGCAGCATAGTCGTCGCGTCGCCACCACCACGTACCGCCACTCCAGCAGCTCCGCCCATCTGCGGCGCGCTTCGCTGACCGTCCATCGCCACAGCTATGAGCGCTTCTACGCCAGCTCCTTCACCGACACCGACCTGACCCAGGGCGACGTCACCGCCGGAGAAGATCCGGTGGTCCGCCAGGCCGCCATCGCCGCGCTCGGCAACATGTACGGAACGGTGGTCGCCATTGACCCCAGCAATGGCCGCATCCTCGCCATGGTCAATCAGAAGCTGGCGCTCTCCAGCGGTGCC
The DNA here is from genome assembly GCA_963725225.1 of uncultured Acidobacteriaceae bacterium. Taxonomy (GTDB): domain Bacteria; phylum Acidobacteriota; class Terriglobia; order Terriglobales; family Acidobacteriaceae; genus Silvibacterium. Next base: position 475,135 of record CAVRXY010000035.1, on the reverse strand, counting down.
GAGCCCTGCTCCACCATCAAGGTCTCGGTTGCCCTTGCCGCGCTGTCCGAAGGCATCATCACCAAGGACACACCGGTCAACCTCGGCGGCTCGTATCACATGAACCTGACCGAGGCTCTGGCCCACTCGAACAACCTCTATTTCGAAACCCTCGGCCGCAGCCTCGGCTTTGAGCGCGTCCGCCACTACGCCAACCAGTTCGGACTCGGCGAGCTGGCCGGCTACAACATTCCCGGCGAGCAGCTTGGCGTCTATCCCGACCAGCCGCTTCCCGCCGACCGCGGCGGCGTAGGCCGCATGTGCTCCTTCGGCGAGAGCGTCTCGATGACCCCGCTCCAGCTCGGCGCGCTGGTCTCGGCCATCTCCAATGGCGGAACCCTCTACTATCTCCAGCACCCGACCACGCCCGACCAGGTTCTGAACTTCCAGCCGCGCATCAAGCGCACCCTCGACATCCATAACCTCATCCCCGAAATTCAGGACGGCATGCAGGCCGCCGTCGACTACGGAACCGCCCGCTCCCTCAAGGCCAACTTCAATCAGTTCCCGGTCATGGGCAAGACTGGCACCTGCTCCAACAACGGCACCCGCTTCGGCTGGTTCGCTTCCTACGCCGACACGCAGTACGGCCGCATCGTTACCGTCATCTTCCTTGAGGGCGGACGCCCCACCTTCGGACCCAAGGCCGCCGAGCTGACCGGCTACTTCTATCGCAACCTCTGGGATCACAGCTACTTCGCCCAGAAGCAGCCCGCAGAACAACCTCCCGCTGCACAAGCCGGCGAGACGGCGCCCTCAACTGCGACCGGCGTCAACCAGTAAACTTCGGGCTCCGACACAGACCTGAGTAACCGATGTACGGGGCACTTTCCACGACTGCTATCCCGATCGAGCCGTTGAGCGAAGCGAGCAGCGAGTCGAGGTAGCTGCTGTTTCTTCAGGGCCACCACCGATCTTCGATCCACTGTTCCCTGAGCCCTGTCCCTGATCCCTCTCCTCAAGTACGATGACTTGCGTGAACCTCATTCCCGCCGTCCCGATTCTTACCGCCGACGAAATGCGCGCCGCCGACCGCGTCACCACCGAGCAGTTCGGCATCCCCTCCATCGTTCTCATGCGTCAGGCGGGACAGGCCGTCGCTCGCTTCGTCGAGCGCGAATACCCGCATTCCCGCCGCATCGCCGTCCTCTGCGGGAAAGGCAACAACGGAGGGGACGGCTTCGTAGCCGCCCGCGCTCTTGCCGCCGGAGGCAGGGAAGTCACCGTGCTCCTCCTCGGCGATCCCGATGAACTCAAGGGCGATGCCCGTACCGCCTTCAGCGAGATGCAACTCACGCCCATCTTCGTTCCCGACGAGCGATCGCTCGACACGCCCCAGGTTCGCGCCCTCCTCTCGAATGCCGACCTGCTCCTCGATGCCGTCGTTGGCACCGGCTTCCGCCCGCCTCTCCGCGGAGTCGCCGCCGCCCTCCGCGATCGCATCAACCCGCTCGACACCCCCATCGTCGCAGTCGACTTACCTTCCGGATGGGACGCCGACTCCCGCGAGTTCTCCGCCGCCGGCGCCTTCCGCGCCAATGCCGTCGTGACCTTCACCGCGCCCAAGCTCGCGCACGTCTGCGGCAACCTGGCAGGAAGCGTCTACGGCCCTATCGTCGTCGCTCCCATCGGCTCGCCTCCCGAAGCCTTCCAGTCCACCCTGAACCTCACCTGGTCCGGTGCTTCCCACGATCTCGTTCAATCGCCGCGCCCTGCCGACAGCAACAAAGGCATGTACGGCCATGTGCTTGTCATCGGAGGAGCCCGCGGCAAGTCCGGAGCTCCCGCCATGGCCTCGCTCGCCGCGCTCCGCACCGGTGCGGGACTCGTCACCGCGGCCGTCGTCCCCTCCATCCTCTCCGGCGTCGCCGCCATTACTCCCGAGCTCATGACCGCCGTTCTTCCCGAAGGCCCCGACGGCGAGGTCACCGGCGAAAATCTGGATTATGACCAGCTCCTCGAGAAGAAAACCGTCCTCGCCATCGGCCCCGGCCTCGGCCAGCACCCCTCCACGGAGAAGTTTCTCCTCGATCTGCTCGACAAGACCAGCCTCCCCATCGTCCTCGACGCCGACGCCCTCAACATCCTGGCCCAATATCCGGACAAGATCGACGGCCGCTCTCGAACCATGGTCCTCACCCCCCATCCCGGCGAAATGGGCCGCCTTGCCGGCATCTCCACCAAAGAAGTCCAGGCCAATCGCGAATCGCTCGCCGGCAATTTCGCCACGCGGCACCGTGTAACACTCGTGTTAAAGGGCTGGCGTACTCTTATCGCGCATCCAAACGGAACCATGGCAATCAATACCACCGGCAATCCAGGCATGGCCAAAGGCGGCAGCGGAGACATCCTCACCGGCATCGTCGCCGCCATGATCGCCCAGTATCCCGACCAGGTCGCCGAAGCCGTCAACGCCGCCGTCTATCTGCACGGCCTTGCCGCCGACATCGCCGTGCGCGAGCAGGACGATCACACCCTCCTCGCCACCGACACCGTTTCGCACCTGTGGAAAGCCTTTCGCTTCCGCCCCCAGGATCCGGCGGGATATACCTGGCTTCAGGGCCTGCCCAGCCACTTATCGAACAACCTCACGGAGGCACGATGACCACTACCGAAACCGCCGGGCGCAGGGTACACGAGTACGAGAGCAGCAGCGCCGCCGACACCATCCGTTGCGGCCATGAGATCGCGCGCCTGCTCACCCCGCCGAAATTCCTCATCCTTCACGGAGACCTCGGCGCGGGCAAGACCACGCTCGTCAAGGGCATCGCCGAGGCCCTCGACGCCGCCGAGCCCGACGAGGTCACCAGCCCCACCTTCACCCTCATCCACGAGTACGAAGGAAAACACAACGGCAAGCCGGTCATGCTCTATCACCTCGATCTCTACCGCATCGACACCGAGCGCCAGCTCGACACCCTCGGCATCGACGAGCTGGTCACGCCCGACAGCATCGTCCTCGTCGAGTGGGGAGACAAATTCCCCTCCATCGTCAAGCGCAGCCAGGGAGAGATCGTCATGCGCACCACCGGCGGCGACAAGCGCAAAATCACCCTCACCTTCAAGGATTGACCCTGTTCGATTTCCACTTGAAGCCGCGTATGAAACTCCGGACAGCAATCGCCGGTTGGCTGCTCTTCGCCTGTCGTGGGTCGGCGCTCGCCACTCGCCGCACAAACGGCTCCGCCCACCGGCCGCGCGCTGCTGATCTCCGACATTCACCTCGATCCGCTCGCCGATCCAGCCATCGTCAAGCAGCTGATCGCATCGCCGGTTGAGCAGTGGAGCGCGATTTTCCAAAGCTCGCAGCAGAAGTCGTTTTCGCCTTACGGGGCGGACACGAACTATCCGCTGTTTTCCTCGACTTTGAATGCAGCCGCCGCGCAAGCGCCCTTCGACTACGTGATATTCACCGGAGATGCACTTCGGCATAACTTCTCGCAGGCATTTGTCGCAGCCGGAGGAACATCAGACCAGTTCCCGGCATTTGCCGCCAAGACAGAGGCGTTCGTGATTCAGGAACTGCAAAACAGGTTCAAGGTTCCAGTCCTGGCAGCGCTCGGAAATAACGACTCGAGTTGCGGAGACTACCAGATCCCTCCCAACAGCCCGTTTCTCGCCGCGACAGCGGATCAATTAGCCGTGCTCGCCGCCTCTCCCGAAGCGAAGAGCACATTTCAATTAGGCGGATTCTTTTCGGTCCCTCATCCGACCGTCGCTAATCAGGACATCATCGTTCTGAACACCATATTCTGGTCCACCTCCTACAAAAGCTGCACCCCAAATAGCGGCGATCCCGGCGCAAGCCGAGATCGAGTGGCTCGGCTGGAAGCTCTATACCGCCAGGCTGCTCCATCGCGGTGTCACGCTCGTGATGCACATTCCGCCGGGCATGGACGCCTATAACTCATCGCACGCTCAATGCCAGAAGCCTGTGCCTTTCTGGCAGGCGAAGTATTCAACCGAATTCAGCACTCTGATGAGCACGTATTCCGATGTAGTGCAGCTGGCCTTCGCCGGCCACATTCATATGGACGATTTTCGCGTTTCAGCCGCCAACCCACCCTCGCTGCCGCTGCGCCTCACGCCCGCCGTGAGCCCCATCTTCAAGAACAATCCAGCCTTCTCCGTGATGACCTACAACCTGACCACCGCCTCGGTCTCCGACATCACGACATTCTTCCTCGCGCTTTCGTCCCCCGTTCCCCGTCTCAGACGCCCTCATGGTCAAAGGAATATCAGTTTGACAGCGCATATGACGTCAGCTCATTCAGTGCTGCCAATCTATCCAGCATCGCCGCGTCCATACGCAGCGGTGGCGCCGCCCGAAGCACGTTTGAGAAGGATTACGCCGTTTCCACGCCCTCGCCGATTACCTCGTCGAACTTTTCCTATCTATTCCTGCGCGCAGACTTATTTCACTGCGGCAAGCTACAGCAATTGCGTCTGCGGTGCGGCCCCACCCGCATCGCGAAAACATGCGCCCTGAACCACCCCTGAGATCTCTGCATCAGGCCGTTCCAGCGAGCCTAATCCCCATTGCTCGGCGATTCGTACGGTCGTCCCATAACCGCTGGACTACACTTGGTCCATGATCCGTCAGATCGCGCCTGTGTTCTTCACCATGGACATTCCTCGCACGCTTGCTTATTACAAGGACAAGCTTGGCTTCGAGTGTCTGGGAACCTGGCAGGATCCGCCGGTCTATGCCATCGTCGCGCGCGACCAGCACGCGCTTCACTTTCGATGTGCTGAGCCACCCACAGCCAATCCAGATAAATATGCGGACGAACTGCTCGACGCATACTTCCATGTCGAGGATGCAGACGCTCTTTATGCCGAGTACGTCGCCAACGGTGTTGAATTTACTCGGGAACCTGCCGACATGCCTTGGCACTCGCGAGAGTTTGTCGTCAAGGACTGCGATGGCCGCCTGTTAGCATTCGGCTCGAGCTTATAGCCTCGACTGTCACTCCGGCCGCCGAAGACGCTCGTTAGCCCGCCGCTACTAGCCGAACCGGAAACCCTAACTCGGCCAAATTAGTGGTTGTCGGGAAGCTTCGTGACAGGGGCGGGTTCAGTATCCCGCCCCACGCTTCTGTTTCAGATTCTCAGCGCAGACAGTACTCTGAACCTTTGTCTCGGGAAATTCCGTCAAGGATCGCCGCATCCAAGCTTCACCCTCAACCAACTGGAATGCCTTCGGCGCATCCGCCCGATAGCTTTACATCGTGAACCCGGCGATTCCTAAGAGGCCGCTCAAGATCACTCGCCATCGGGGTTCTTCGTCGACGATCGCAACTCGCTTGTCGTAAGAGACGAAATCTCCGACGGTGTGCGGCGAGGGCGCGAACGATTGGCGGGCTTGGCCACCTCTCTGGTTCTCCGCGTCTTACATCAGGCAATTTTGACAAGCAGGCAAGGTCGGCAGCCTGCACCAACGGCTGCCAGATATACCTACCCTCCGGCCGCAGCGCCACACGATATTGCAGTCGTGTTACTATCGATTCAATTTTCTGTTGGTTAAGGCCGCAAACCCGCACTATTGTTGGTCCTGTCAATGTCGGCACCCACGAGCCTCTGCCGCCAGTTCTTTCGGTGGCCCATTTTTACTCTCAAATGTTTCGCATCTCACCTGAACATCGATGAGAAATAAAAAATATGTAGTAAAGCAGTGCTGGTAAGCGCTGTGTTCGGTTAACTCCCCGGGCTATGTATCTGCAAACTACAACTTCCCGCGGCTGCTGCAGCTAAATGCACGCAGGATGCCGGGAGCTTATTTCATTCGTGACGAGGCTTCAATGAAATTGAATAGACGACTGCTGCCGGTATTGCCGGCTATGCTCGCCCTCCTGTTTTTGATGTCCATTCCTACGCTGGCGCAGACCTTCCGCGGCAGCATCAACGGCACCATCACCGACCCCTCGGGCGCAGTCGTTGCCGGCGCAAAAGTGACGGCTATCGACGTGGCGACCGCGGTCACCCGCGAGACCGTTTCGTCCGGCGCCGGCGAATTCTCGTTCAGCGATCTTCCGCTTGATACCTACACGGTCAAGTTTCAAGCCATGGGTTTCCAGAGCACCGAGGTCACCGGCGTGCAGGTGCTCGCAGGCAAGATTTATACGCTGCCGGTCAAGCTGACGGTTGCGCAACAAGCCTCCACGGTCGAAGTTTCTGCCGAAGCTGTTTCGCTCGACACCACCACCGTCACCCAGACCACTACCCTCGATTCGAAGGCTTTGCAGGATGTGCCGCTTAACGGCCGCGACTTCACACAGCTTCTCGGCACCTCGGCGTCCTTCGCCGGCTACAACAACTCTGGTTCGGTCAACGGTACACGCGGCAACCAGATTAACTACACCATCGACGGCACCGACAACAACGATCTTTACCTGAACGTGGACGCCGTCAACCAGGGCGGCATCAGCGGCATCGCCGGCGTCATCTATCCCATTGACGCGCTCGACGAGTATTCGCTGCAGACGACGGGCAACAGCGAAACCGGCCGCAGCCCGGGCGGCAACCTGAACATCACCACCAAGTCCGGCACCAATCACTTCCACGGCTCCGCTTATTACTTCAATCGGAATGAGGCGCTGGCTGTAACCTCGCCCTTTGTGACTCCCGGATCTCCGGAGCAGCCGCTGCGCAACCAGAACTGGGGCGGTTCACTCGGCGGCCCCATCTGGCGTGACCATACCTTCTTCTTTCTCACCTACGAGGAACAGAAGTTCGTCATCGGAGAGCCCAATACCGTCACCGAGCCATCGCCGGCTTATCAGACTCTGGCGCTCGCGGAACTGAGCAAATACAACGTCCAGCCCAGTCAGGTCTCGCAGAACATCCTGAGCACGCTGTGGGATCCGAGCCAGATTGCCAACCTTCCCGCTCAACCGGGCAACTACTCCAGCACCGCACCGCAAAACGGTTACAGCCACAACATCGTCGCCAAGATAGACCACAACTTCAGCGATAGAAGTCACCTGTCGGGGCGCTGGTATTGGGGCCAGGGCTATGCCCAGGCACCTTCCTGCATCTTTGTTTGTTCCTACCTGCCGGAGTATTTCCAGACCGTTCCCTCGCACATCCAGAACTATGATGCGGTCTGGAATTACAGCCTCCGCCCCAGTATGGTGAATCAGGTTGCCGCCGGCGTCAGTTACTTCACGCAATCCTTCGCCGATGCGAACCACGGCCAGGATCCCCTGACACTGGCCGGTCTCAATACGGGCGCCAGCCTCTCCGGCTCTCCGCAGCTCGCCATCAACGGCTTCGACTCGATCGGTGTCACGCCGACTTCGGGCCGCAACGACATCACCGGCCATATCTCGGACACACTCTCCTGGACCTTCGGCAGACACCAGATTCGCCTCGGTCTTGAGTATCGTCGCGCCTACATTGACCTCTATTACAACTGGGGCGGCCGCGGCGCCTTCAACTTCGGCACCGGCGGAGTACTCGGGCCCTGGGCCAACGACACCTCGGTCACCGACTCCAACATCCTGAACCTGGCCGACTTCATGGCCGGCTACTCGTATCCAGTCCACCATCACCCTCGGCACCCAGGAGCGCTTCATCTACGCTCACACCGGAACCGCGTTTGCCGAGGACTCCTGGCAGATCACGCCCAAACTGAACATCAACGCTGGCCTGCGTTATGACTACCAGCAGCCCTTCTACACCAACGACCCGAACCTCTCCATCTTCGACCCCAACAACGGCCACCGGTCTGGTAGTAGCCAGCGGGGGCTCAGGCACGCCGAAGTACATCTACAACAGCAACGGCCTCAACTTCTCGCCCCGCGTCGGACTTGCTTACCAGCTGCGCAGCGGCACGGTCGTCCGCGCCAACTACGGCATCTACTTCGACCAGCCCGCCGGCCAGGCCTTCTTTGGCAATATCGGCATCCCCAACGGCGGCGCGGGCGGCGTCAACAATAACCCGGTCGGCACCGAGCCCAACGAGTCCATCGTTCTCAACGCGCCCAATCCTCCGGCGCCAGTCTGGACGTACAACCAGCCAACGCCTATCTTCACGCCCAGCCAGGGTCTGCCCACCGGCGACAATGTGGTCTCCATCTACTCGGTCAGCCGCAACTTCAAGACGCCCTACGCCCAGCTCTTCGGTCTGAACGTCGAGCAGAGCCTGGGCAAGGCGTGGCAGTTAAATGTCGGCTACGTGGGCTCAGTCAGCCGCCACAACCTCGTCCTGCAGGACATCAACCAGTCAGCCCTGCATTCCGGGAGAGCAACTTGACCAAACGCAGTCGACCGTGACCGCCCCGGCAGGCTACACCGTTCCCGGCGCAGCAGTGCTTCACGCCCCTACTTCAGCCAGTTTCCCAACTTCGGCATCATCAACCAGATCAACTCCGCCGCGTCGTCCAGCTACAACGCATTGCAGATAACGCTGCGCAGCAGTTCGTGGCATGGGCTTACCAGCCAGTTCGCCTATGCCTGGAGCCACAATCTGGACGACTCCAGCGTCTTTAACACCATCCCGCAGAACTCGATGAACCTGGCCGGGGACTGGGGCAACGCGAACGCTGACATCCGAAACCACTTCGCCGCATATCTCAACTACGAGATTCCTGCGCTTTGACGCGCGGACCAAAGGCTCTGACCCATGGCTGGGAGCTCAACAGCATTCTCAAGTTCCAGAACGGCGAGCCGGTCAACGTCCTCACCGGCCAGGACAACAGCGGCACGGGCGAGAACGAGGACCGTGCCAGCATCACGGGTCCGGCCAGGAACAGCGACCGCTCCGTACAGCAGCACTCCTTTGCGCAGTACCTTAACCAAAACAGCTTCACCGTCCCGGCGAATGGCACCTATGGCAATCTGGGCCGCAACCAGGTCATCGGACCCGGCTTCGGAGACGTCGATCTATCGCTGATTAAGAACTTGCCCCTCTACAAGGAACTCGTTCGCGCGCAGTTCCGCGTAGAGATGTTCAACGTCTTCAACCGCACCAACCTCGCGCAGCCGCTGAATAACCTCGGCTACGGTTCCGCATTTGGCTGGAGCACCTCAACCATCGGTGTCTCCTATGGCGCGCCCGGCATCGGCTCCGGCGAACCGTACAACACCCAACTCGCCCTGAAGATTCTTTTCTAAGTAGCCTTCAGGCAAACCCGGCGAGCCGGTCCACTGCGACTGGCTCGCTTTTTTTCGAACAATGAGCGACGGGACAGGCTGGAGTCTGCTGTGCAGCGACAATCCGAGTGAATGTCGTGCGACCTCGAAAATCGACGGCGGCGACGTTAGTTGAACTTGTGAAGAGATCAGGCCGGTCACCCTCGGATAGTTGCGCTCCCATTACAATCGAGACGGAGAATCGTCATGTCACAGCTAAGTCGCACCGGAGTCTCGCTTGACGAGGACCTGCTCAATGAGTTTGACCGGCTGATCGCAAAGCGTGGGTACCAGAATCGCTCTGAGGCATTTCGCGATCTGATCCGCGAGGCGTTGCTGACCGAGATCGTCGACTCAAACAGGCCTGTAGTCGGCACTCTGACTTTGGTATATGACCATCATGTTCCGAATCTTTCGCAAAAACTGACTGAGACTCAACACGGTGCGGGCACCATGGTTTTGGCAGCTACACACGTTCATCTTGATCACCACTATTGCCTTGAAGTCATCATCATGAAGGGTCGGAGCAAGGACATTCAGGGAATTGCCGACCGCATGTTGGCGCTTCGCGGCGTTGAGCTGGGAAAGTTGGTCCTGACCAACTCCGGGAAAGAAATCAAGGGCGGTAAGCACAATCACTCGCATTAGAAATTGAACTTCGCCACCATCTGTACCAGGCGATGCGGCGCGGCGCTGACAATCTGCCCGAAATTAGGATCTTCGACCTGGCCGTCTACCACGCCCGCCCGTAAAACTGAGAGTGGTTGAATACATTGAATGCCTCCGCCCGGAACTCCACCGATCTCGATTCGGTCAGACGGAAATTTTTCTGTCGGTATTGATCTTCAGCGGGCCTGGTAAGTACCTCTGCATTTGTCAAAAGGTTGTTACTAGCGTGAATCGCACCTGAAACGGTTCGACGGGGTGGAAAACGTCTGTGAATGCCGGCGTGGCGGTTGGCGTTATTCGGGAGGTATACGCGTAGTCGATGTCGTGATCGTGGCGGTTAAGCAAATTGAAAAATTCCGCCGAAACGCGCCATTTTTCGTTGATGTGATAACCGACCTCCGCATTGAGCAATATCGTTGAACTTGAGCGATAAATTGCGTCGGATGTCAGATTGCGCGGGCCAAAGGCGCGCAGGCGCAAACTCCCCCAAAAGCCTTTGTAACTCTGCACTGTGACGCCTGATGAAATCACCAGCCCAACTGCTTCGGGTACCCACTTGCCACCCGGGCTGCCGGGCGCGGCATCATCCGGGTCTATGGTGGTAAAAAGGGCCCTGGAGTCCGCAAAGTCAAAATCAAAAGCCAAATGTTCCAGTGGCGTGTAGTAGTTCGCCCATTCGACGCCATAGCGATTGCTCGGCGATGCTGAAGCAACCGTGCCTCCGGTATCGCCATCCTGCTGCAGTTCGGAAGCACTGTATAGATACCAGAGCGAAAGGGTACTTTGCAGATGTGGGACGGCCACAGTGCGCACGCCGATTTCCCCGCCTTTGGTTGGGACCAGGGGGGTAATCGGAGTGGAGGGCGTTGGGAAAGGATAGTCCGGCGAAATCGGTTCAACCCTTTGCGTTGTGCCGCGCGCGTCGTTGCTGTGAAAACTGAATCCACCCTGTAGATAGAACTCAGTATTGAACCACGGGCCGAAAATCAAACTCGCTTTGGGGCTGGGCCGGAACTTGCTGGCCGTGCCGGAATTGAGCTCCGCAAAGTTGACCACCGGAGCGCCAGGCAATTCGGTGGCGACATAGGGGGGAGTCAAGTTGGTGACGGCATAGATTGCTTCGTCGCCGCGCAGGGCCAGGACCGAGCGGAATTTTTCCGCCCACTGGGTTTTATTTTCTCCATAAAAACCCACCATCGTGTCCGTAAATTTATTCAAATCCGTAGCCGCGGGCAGGACCGCGATCAGATTCGGATTGGTATCGCACTCGGGGATGGGTTCGTCATTGCAGGCGTTGATATCATTCTTGTCCGTGCGCACACGATCTTCCGTCCGGTAAAGGCCGTTGTGAACCCAATCGTTGCGGACCTGCAGGCCGAAGGTATTTTCCACCTTGCGGCCAAACCATTGGCTGAAAATCGTGTGGGCTGCGTCAAACCCAGCCACCCAGCGCCTATCCTGCTGTTCGAACTGATCGCCCTTTATGGGGTCATCCAGGTAGTAAGTGAAATCGGAAAATAAATCGAGATCATAATAAAATCCGTAGCCCATGATTGTCGTCGCGGAATTTGCGCCTTGGCGATGCCATTCAGCCTGTAAGCTATAACGCTGTGAATTGCCACCGTCAGTTGGGTTCAGTGCGCCGAAGAAACCAACGAGGGGTATGGCGGTAACGGGGATTTGATCGCTCGAGTTCCATTTTCCGTGGTAACCGCGGGCCGTGATGCTGAAACCATTGGTGGCGTCGCCCTGGCTGTAGGTTAAAAGGCCGTTGAATTTGTAATAGTTATCCGGATGCGTCCATGGGCCGTCATCGTAATACGCTTCTCCGCCGTACAGCAAATTGCCCGAGCCGAGCTTTTGCGAAACGCCGAAAACGGCCCGCCCATAGCCATACATGCCGCCTTCCACCTGGAAGAAGTTCCGGGGCAGCGTCTTAAAAAATTGGATGTTGGCCGATCCAGCTGAGCTATAGTTGCCGACCTCAGCGTAATAGGGACCTTTCTCGTAATTCAGCCGCCGCACAAACTCCGGGATGACAGTGTTCATGTCCGCATAACCCTCGCCGTGCGCGTGCGACGGCAGGTTAAGAGGCATACCGTCGAGGAATACGGCGAAATCTGTGCCGTGGTCGAGATTGAAGCCGCGAAGGAAATACTGGTTGGCCTTACCGCCGCCGGCGTGTTGAGTGATGATGAGACCGGGCACCGTCTCCAAAACTTCTCCCGAACGAAGAATCGGACGATCTTCGATTTCCTTTGCGCCCACTGTTCCCTGGGTGGCGGAATCGGCAATTCCGATAAGATCGTCCTCCCGGCCCTGCACGTTTATGGTGGTGCTCACGGGCGCTCACAGCCAGAGAGATTTGCAGCGGGGCCGGATCCCCGGTGGTCCCTATGGTGACGGGCATTTCTTTGGTTTCAAAACCGGGATTCGATATGACGAGTCGATAATTACCTGCCGAGAGTCCAGAAATACTGAAGGAGCCGTTCCTGTCCGACTGTGTCGTTCTTTGCACAGTACCGTTCGCGCTCCGAACCAGTCACAGTGGCCCCGGCAATCACCGCGCCAGACGTGTCAACGACAGTTCCTGATAGCTGAGACGAATAAGCCTTATCACTGGCGCCGAACGGCGTCTTCACCTGCGCGGGAAGAGCTTCGCTCGGATCTGAGACAGTTCCGGAGATGCTGCCGCCGCTGGCGGCACGCGATGGCAGTGCGGCAAAAAAGCATACCGCCACAGCGAAGGCCAAGCAGTACTTTCCGAATCGGCCACGCGACGGGGGCTTCGAGAGGAGCATATTTTCACCTCGTAGCGCCTTGCACTACCGCGTAGCAGCCACAAGTAACTGAGTCGGGGCCTTCTTACAGACAAGCATTCCGTGATGTTAGTAGCACTAAATAATGTTTGGTGCTACCGTCACCGCGACATAACCCCTGATGCGAAACATTTCGGCGGGGGTGGTCCGATCGTAATACATTTTCAAAATACGTGCCACCGGGAGAGTTTCAGGGTTGTACTTCTCAGTCTGCAGGTTGACGAAGTCCGACGATAGTCGTGGCGACTTTGCACGCCTTCGCTGCGCGCAATTTGCTCCGCAACCCTTTCATCAGAAGCCGAAGCTGGCCCGAAAACTTGGCCGACTATTTCTCCCCACCCGATAAAATAGAAATAGACGATAAAACGAGGCCCACTGCGGTGGGCCTTTTGCTATTGGGAGAAAGCATCCGATGGTCTCTAGTGCGCCGAACTTTCACGGCAATCCGTGCCAACTACTAGCGGGAGCCGAGCAGCATCGAAGCCAAGGCACTGTCTAACTTCAGCCAAAACAACCGGTTACAAATTGATCGAATGAAATCAAACGGTTACAGATCGCACGCGTTGCTGCACTCATAAACCCTTGCAGGAGAAACAGTTACAGTTATCTCCAGAGAAATGAATGAGTTGCAAACCACAATCGATAACTCATGCCGAATCAATGAGTTCAAATCCATAGAAAAACAGGGGGGAGGGGGGGGGGTCAACCCGTCCGCCGGCCGCCTTCGACCAGCCAGAATCCCAGCCCGGCCAGCAGTACCGCCCCGACGGCAAACTTGACCCCCACCGGCGCACCCGAAGGCGAAAGGAACGCCTCCAAAAGCCCCGCCACCACCAGCAGCGGCACCACTCCCGCCAGCAGCCGGATAGCCTCCTTGGCTCCCAGCGCCAGCGAGTCCCGCCGCGTCAGCACGCCAGGGAAGAGCAGCCCCGCCCCCAGCCGCAGCCCGGCCCCGCCGGCGATAAAAATGCTCGGCAGCTCCAGCGCTCCATGCGCCGAGACGAAGCTGAAGAGGTCGAGCGCCATGTGTGCCCGCGCACACGCTGTGCTGATCACACCCATCTGCAGGCCGTTGTTGAACAGCAGAAAGATCGTCCCGAACGCCCCCACGATACCGCCGGCGAAGGTGACGAAGCACACGCCGATATTGTTGGTCAGGATCGCCGACGAAGCCTGCGGCTTCATGCTCAGCAGAGAATGGGTCCACATCTGGTGCCGGTCGATGGTCTGCAGCATCGCCGGCCCCAGGAAGAGCCGCATGAACTCCGGCCGGCTCAGCGTAAGCAGCGTCCCCAGCGCCGCCCCGGCCAGGAAGATCAGAAGGGAGGCAAGCACATACGGGAACATCCGCCGGAACACCTGGGGATACTCCTCGGCCATGAACCGCACCACCCCCGCCACCCCCGATTTCCGTCCGGAGTAGATGCGATTATGCGCGCGGCTCAGCAGCTGGTTAAGGTATTCTTCGAGCGTGCGGGAGGCCCGGTCCGAACGAACAGCCGAAAGATCGGCCGCCACCTGGCGGTACAGCAGCCCGAACTCCCGCAGCTCACCGCCGGATAGGGTTCCGATCCCCGAACTTTCCACCTGGTGCGTCAAGAGCATCCAGCCGGCTCCACGCACCTTTGCGTTGCTCAATCCAGCGGTTGGAAATCATAAGACGACGGAAACCAGAATCATAAATGAACGATCTTCCCGACCAGCTCATAATCGACACGCCCGAGCAGGTCTCCATCCGCTTCCCGCTCGCCGGCATCGGCAGCCGCTTCTTGGCCATCCTTATCGACACGCTGCTGCAGGCCGCCGCCTACGTCGCACTCGTCCTCATCTTCATCCTGATCATCTCCGCCGCCCCCAAGAGCGGCACCACAGGCGAGCTCTCGCACAGCGGCGAAAAATGGCTCATCGCCGGGCTCATCCTCTTCCACTTCCTCATGTACTGGGGATACTTCACGCTCTTCGAGGCCTTCTGGAACGGTCAAACGCCCGGCAAGAAGCTCTTCAAGATCCGCGTCATCCAGGATTCAGGCCGCCAGATTACCTTCTTCGAGTCGATGATTCGCAACCTCATCCGCATCGTTGACCTGCTCCCGTCCTTCTACCTCGTCGGTATCATCGCCATGGCCTGCAACCGCCAGCACAAGCGGCTGGGAGACCTCGCCGCCGGCACCCTCGTCGTCCATGAGCGGCCGACCGAGGAGCCCATCTGGGGTGGCACCGGTCCGCGAACCATCACCGCCGCCGCCTTCCAGCCGGCTGAAAGGGAACCGGACTTTCTCTCGCAACACAATCTAGCCGTCGCACTGCCCGCAGACTCGATTGCGCGACTCTCCGCCGAAGACCTCAACGTGATCGACCGATTCTTCTCGCGCGCCCTGGACATGGATCTCAACACCCGCGCCCAGATCGCCGCACGCCTCGCCACGCAAATGTGCGCCAAGATGAATATCGAAGTGCTGAAGGATATCAATCCTGAAAGAGTGCTCGAAGCCATAGCGCACCAGTTGCGCGCGCACGGCATTCGCCGCTGACCGTTGCTATAGCCGCGCCCGTACCTCGCGAGCAATCTGTATCTCTTCCTGCGCAGGAACGATCCTTACCTGGACTCGACTCGCGCCACTCGACAGCACTGGTTCCGAAGCATCATTTCGCTCCGCATCCAGTTCAACACTCAGCATGCTCAGCTGCCCACACACCCTGGCGCGCACCTGAGAGCTGTGCTCGCCGATGCCTCCGGCAAAAACCGAGCATCTCGATCCCCCCAAGCGAAACCGCATAGGCCGCGATCGTTTTCGCGATCGCGGTGCAGAAGATATCGATCGCCAACTGCGGCTTTCGCATCGCCGCCGTCGGCGAGCTTCTGCAGCTCCCGCATATCGTTGGAGCCGCCAAGCGCCTTCAGGCCCGACTGGTGGTTCAGCAGGTCCTCCAGTTCGTCGCCGCTCAGGCCTTCTGTCCGCCGGATGTATAGCAGCACGCCCGGATCAAGGTCGCCAGTTCGCGTGCTCATCGGAATTCCGCCCGTTGGTGTCAGCCCCATACTCGTATCGATGGATTTGCCATCGCGCAGAGCAGCCAGACTGGCTCCATTGCCCAGATGTGCAACCACGGTGCGCGGCATCAGCTCCGGCCCGAGCTCGTGCACGATCGAAGCATACGATAGGCCGTGAAATCCATACCGCTGCACTCCCTCTTGCAGGTACTTCGCTGGCAGCGGATAGTGATACGCCTTCTCCGGCAGTGTTTTGTGGAAGGCCGTGTCAAAACAGGCGAACTGCGCCAACTTGGGGTAGATCGTTCTCGGTATGCCGAATCAATTCCAGCGATGTTGGAATATGGACGGGAGCGAAGTGAACCGATGCTTCCAGTGCGGCAATTACGTCGGGCGTAATACGCACGTGGTCGCGCAATCGCGGCCCCCCATGCACGATCCTGTGACCAATGGCGACGGGCTGAGGAAATCCCAGCCCCTTGAGCTCATCGTTGATCCGGCTGAGGGCCAACTGCTGAGATCCAATCGGCGTGTGGTCGGAGTGGAGAGACTTGTCCTCGCCCTCCAGGATCTCCAGCTTTCCGGTATCCTTCCCGATCCCATCGGCGCCGCCTTTGGCCAGCGCCTTCTCCTCGCCGCCCTCTTCGGTGAACAACCCGAACTTCAGCGTCGAGGAGCCGCTGTTGATCGCCAGAATCGGACCCCGTCCCGCACTCATGCGTTATCCGCGCCTGTATCCTGGCCTGCGCCGCGCGTCCCCCCTCCCGCATGACTCCAGCGCCAGTTCCGAACCTCAGGCAGGTCTTCCCCATATTGCGAAACATACAGCTTGTGCTTCTGCCGCATCTCAGTGAATTTCTGCGTTGCTTCATCGCGCGAATTCGAGAGCTTCGGCACCCGGAGGATTGCATCGAGCGCCAGATGGTATCGGTCCAGGTCGTTCCGAACGCACATGTCGAAGGGAGTCGTGGTCGTTCCTTCTTCCTTATATCCGCGAACGTGGATGTTGTTGTGATTCTTCCGCCGGTACGTCAGGCGGTGAATAATCCACGGATAGCCGTGGAAAGCGAAGATCACCGGTTTATCGCAAGTGAACATCCGGTCGAAATCCTCATCCGGAATCCCATGCGGGTGCTCGGAGACCGGTTGCAGCGCCATCAGATCGACCACGTTCACCACGCGGATCTTCAAGTCCGGTACGTGCTCGCGCAGCAGCGACACCGCTGCGAGTATCTCCAGCGTGGGAACATCTCCGCAGCAGGCCATGACAACGTCTGGATCGCCCCCGTCGTCGTTCGAAGCCCATTGCCAGATGCCCAGTCCCACGGTGCAATGTCGAATAGCGGCATCCATGTTGAGCCACACCGGCGCGGGCTGCTTTCCCGCTATGATCAGGTTGACATAGTTCCGGCTGCGCAAACAGTGATCGGACACCGAAAGCAGCGTATTCGCATCCGGAGGCAGATAGATTCGTACAACATCCGATTTCTTGTTGGCCACGTGATCGATGAATCCCGGATCCTGATGTGAAAACCCGTTGTGATCCTGCCGCCAGACATGCGATGAAAGTAAATAATTCAGCGATGCGATCGGCTTGCGCCACGGCAGGTCGCGCACCACCTTCAGCCACTTGGCGTGTTGGTTAAACATCGAGTCGATGATGTGAATGAACGCCTCGTAGCATGAGAAGAACGCGTGACGCCCGGTCAGCAGATAACCCTCCAGCCATCCTTCGCACATGTGCTCACTGAGCACTTCCATCACGCGCCCGTCGGGATCGAGATTCTCGTCGACGTCCTCGACTTCCGCTTCCCACCGCTTCTTTGAAACCTGGTAAATCGCGTCCAGCCGGTTTGAAGCTGTCTCATCAGGGCCGAAGACGCGGAAGTTTCGCGACGTCAGGTTCGACTTCATCACGTCGCGAAGAAGATACCCCAAAACCCGAGTCGCCTCGGCATCGACCGCTCCGGGCTCAGGAGTCTTCACTTCGTAGTTAGCAAAGTCAGGCAGTCTTAGCGGCTGAAGCAGCAGTCCTCCGTTGGCGTGGGGATTCATCCCCATGCGCAATCTGTCCCTTCGGCGCAATATCGGCAAACTCGTCGCGGAACGTGCCGTTCTCGTCAAACAGCTCTTCCGGCTTGTAGCTGCGCATCCACTCTTCAAGCAGCTTCAGATGCTCCGGCTTCTCGCGGACTTCGGAAAACGGAACCTGGTGCGCGCGCCACGTCCCCTCCACCGGCTTACCATCCACTACTTTCGGCCCCGTCCAGCCCTTCGGAGTCCGCATCACGATCATCGGCCAGATTGGCCGTGTCAGGTCGCCAGTCTCGCGTGCCTTCTTCTGGATCGCACGTATCTCGTCATAAGCCGTATCCAGTAACACCGCCATCTGCTGGTGCATCGTCACCGGATCATCGCCGGTGATGAAGAATGGCTTGTATCCGTAGCCTCGCATCAGCGCTTCGAGCTCCGGCTGCGGAATACGCGCCAGCACCGTCGGATTCGCAATCTTGAAGCCGTTCAGGTGCAGTATCGGAAGCACCGCTCCATCCGTCGCTGCATTCAGAAATTTGTTCGAGTGCCAGCTTGTCGCCAGCGCGCCCGTCTCCGCTTCGCCATCGCCGACAATGCACGCTACCAGCAGATCCGGGTTATCAAACGCGGCCCCGTAAGCGTGCAGCAGCGAGTAGCCGAGCTCTCCGCCTTCGTGGATCGATCCCGGCGTCTCCGGCGCAACGTGGCTCGGGATCCCGTAGGGCCATGAGAACTGTCGGAAGAGCCGCTTGATGCCGTCGCGGTCGCGCTCAATGTTCGGATAGATCTCTGTATACGAGCCCTCGAGATACGTATGCGCGACGATACCCGGGCCGCCGTGCCCCGGCCCGATCACGTACATCATGTTTACGTTGTGCTCGCATATCAGCCGGTTCAGATGGACATACAGGAAGTTCAACCCCGGCGTCGTTCCCCAGTGTCCAAGCAGCCGCGGCTTTACATCGTCCAGCGTCAGTGGCCGCTCCAGGAGCGGATTGTCCTTCAGATAAATCTGCCCGACAGAAAGATAGTTCGCTGCCCGCCAATATGCATGCATCTTGCGTAATTGTTCGTCGGAGAGGGGCTGCTGTACTGGCGCTTTCGCCTGCTTTGCCTTTGCCACGGGAGACGCTCCTTGGTGAGAGGTGAATGGAAAGGTTCAGAAACAGTTGCGAGTCCAAACTACAACATTGCCACGAACGGCGGAATGGAGGGTGAACAAATAGCAAAAAAGCGGAAAACGACGTCGGGGCAGAATTCGGACAATCTGCCCCACAGATGCGCGCCGGACGCAGAGCGATGCGCCTAATTCGTTCGAGTGATAGCGTTACACGGGAACATAGACCGCGAAGCCGCGCGGCGGCGCTGGAAACTCGGCATTGCCCGCGGCGTCGGTGGTGCGCTCATTGGGAAGCGCAACATCGTGGCCATCCCAGGCCACCGGCACGAATTTCTGATTCTTCCACTGCGTCTTGACCGATGTGCCGCTCCATTGGTTGCCGAGATTGTTCAGCACGAATACCAGCCCCGGCTGCTCCTCGAACCCCGTCCGCTGCATCACGTAAAGATCGGGGTCGGCGTGAAGTATCTGTGTCTCGCCACCTGCGAACTTGTGGTGTACGTTGATCAGCGCATCAATCCCGTTCATCGATCCCGGCCGCGCCAGCTCAAAATTGAAGTAGTCGAGCCAGAAGATCGAAGGATACCCTTCATGCGTCAGGATGTACGCATATGCCATCATCTTGTCATTCGCGATGGCCACGCCGTCGTTCTGGGTGTCGTGGTTGTCGATGAACGTCACCGCGTGCGCTGGTCTCTTCGCCACCACCACGCCGTCCTCTGTCAGCTTGCGCAGGTCGTAGTTCAGCGTGTCGCACATGTCTTTCAGCCGGTAGCGCAGCGGAAAATCAAAGGCCGCAATCTGATTGTCTGAAAAGCTGTTCACCACTTCGAGCCATTGGTCGATGTTCTCGTTGTTCTCCCAGTACTCGCCGACCGTGAATGGAATAATGTCTTTTCCATCGCGCTGGTACCGGTACTTCGCAATCGTGCCCACCATCCAGGGACCATATCCCTTGACGAAATCAAAGCGGAACCCGTCGAATCCGATCTCCTCAATCAGCATCTGTGAGTATTCCATCAGGCACGTGTACACCAGTGGATTCCGGTGGCACAGATGCGGGAATCCAGCGAAGACCTCGCCCTCCAGCGTCACCTCGTATCTGCTGGGGTGAAAACAGTTCCAGTCCCGCGGAAAGCGCCCGCTCTTCGGCTTGAACTTGGTCCACCGCGTCTCCCCATCCAGCGGATTCTTCTCCTCTTCATCCGCTCCCGAGTTGTGATTGATCACCACATCGGCGTACACCTGCATCTCGAATTCGTGCGCTTTTGCGATCAGTTTTTCGAGCTCCGCCCTGTTGCCGTAGTAGGTCTTGACTCCGCCCTTCTGATCGAAGTCGCCAAAATCAAAATAGTCGTATGGGTCGTAGCCCATCGACGTGACGCTCGCCGCCTTCGAAACAGGCGGCAGCCACAGGGAATTGAAACCTGCGGCCTTCAGCAACTCCAACTTCTCCGCAATTGCGTTCCACCACTCTCCGACTTTCTCTTCCTTGGCAGGACTATCCCAGTAAAAAGCCTGCAGCATGACACTCATCTTTCTTTCTCCGATCTAATTTTGCGATCAATTTTAGGGCGATTTTGGGCTGCAGAAGCGCAGCCGCCCCAGCGTCGATACGATGCAGCTATTCCCGTGCGCGTCGCCTGAACGCCTCACGGATGTTGCATACTCTGCCTCAGTTAGCTCGTTGTAAACTCATAATGCAGTGGCCCTGTAGCTCAGATGGATAGAGCGACGGTTTCCTAAACCGCAGGTCGGAAGTTCGAATCTTCCCAGGGTCACCATAGAATCAATAGCTTAATTTAAGAACCAAAACTAAAAATAGTGCTGGTGATACTTCTGGTGATACTTGTTATCATGTTCCGGAAGGTGACCATCCATGGCTCGAAAAGAGGCGGCGCGCAGAGGTGTTTGGGAGCGTGAACGTGGTTCTGGTGTCTGGTGGATTCGCTATCGGATTGACGGCCAACTGCGCAGGGAAAAGGTGGGTCGCAAGAGCGATGCCATTCGGCTGTATGAGATCCGGAAGGCGGCAATTACAGCTGGCGCGAAGTTTCCGGCCAGTATGCGCCGGAATGGGATCACAATCGCCCAGATTGGCCAGAACGCGATCGACTGGTACTCGAATCACAACAGGAAGGACCTGAGGACATTCAAGGGACGGATGAGTTCCATCATCGCGGCTCTTGGCAGAATAGAGGCTGAAGGGTTGAAGCCTTCGGAGATCGACGCCTGGCTGTCGACTCATTCTGAATGGTCACCTGCGACGGCGAACAGATACAAGACCGTGCTGTCAAAAGCGTATCAACTGGCCGTCAAGAATGGCGACGTATCCAGCAACCCCGCCCGGCTTGTTGACCACCGGCCCGAGAACAACCGACGCATTCGGTACCTGCTCGACGAGGAAGAGGTCCGGTTGCGCGAAGTAATGCTGGTGACCGTCCCTGCTCAATTGCCAGCCTTGGACGTTGCCCTGAACACGGGGATGAGAAAAGGTGAACAGTTCAGCCTGGAATGGACACAAGTAGACCTGGACCGGAAGCGGATTTACCTCAACCAGACGAAAAACGGCTCCTCCCGCGAAATTCCACTAAACCGGACCTGCCTGGCGGCACTCAAGACTTTGTACGACATGAGGCCAGACGAAGGTGCAGTATTCCGGTCGTCACGCTACATGAAGCCGCTGGCAGACCCGAAAAAGTGGTTTGAGACCGCTCTTCGTAACGCAAAGATTAGTAATTTCACTTGGCACGATCTGAGACATACCTTTATTAGTCGGCTGGTCATGCGCGGGGTGGACTTGCGAACTGTTCAGGAACTTGCAGGCCACAAGAGCATCACAATGACTGTGCGATACAGTCATCTATCTCCCCAGCACAATCAGAAGGCTATTGAGGTGTTAGACGTCCCGGACAATATTTCAAAGGACCGGGCTTAGCCCCAGACGAGAAACTGAACATCTGTCCGACTTTCTTTCGCCCGCGATCTTCATCCAGGAATCCCAATGCGCAGTACGTCGAGAAACTCAATCGGCTGACAGCGGATTCCTGGAGAAAGCGAGCGCCGTAGGGCCGGCATCCTCGAAGCGCGGGGGACCATTATTAATGGTTTATTTTTGCGCTTCATAGACGCAGTGTATGATAGTAGCACCTTAAAAGGTGCTCTGTAACGAGGTGCATATGCTGGACATCACGAGCGACATTCAATCACTGACGACATTTCGCCGGTCTTCCGGCGACTTCATGAAGCTGCTCAAGAAGACCAAACGCCCGGTGGTGCTCACGGTGAATGGGAAGGCAGCAGCCGTTGTACAGGATGCCGAAGCCTATCAGCGGCTGCTCGACATTGCCGCTCGCGCCGATACCGAGGAAGGTATTCGTCAGGGTTTGGACGACAAAGCCCATGGCCGCACCCGCCCGGCGAGAGAGGTATTTGACCAGATTCGCCGCAAACATGACATACCTCGTTGAGTTCGCCGCTCGCGCAGCCCGTGATCTTGAAATCCTTTATATGGAAAAGAAGGTGGCAGAGTCTCGAGCTGCTGCGCGCTGGTACAACGGGCTGGAGGATGCAGCCCTTACTCTGGCAACCCATCCTCATCGCTGCCCTGTTGCCCCGGAGGCTCAAAAGCTGAAGCGAGAGTTGCGGCACCTGCTGTACGGGAAGAAGCCGCACATTTATCGCGTCATTTATGAAGTCGATGAACAGCGGAAAACGGTGTGGGTACTCCACATTCGTCACGGCGCAAGGCGAAAGCTTAAGGCGTCAGACCTTGGATAGAACCGGCACACCCGGAGCTAGGATTTTTAGACCTATCGGAAGCCGGACCTCACTCCCACTCGAGCGAAGGAATTTGGAACCATCCGCTATTTGACTCAGCGCTGCATCCGCGATAATGTGCGCCCAATGGAAAGCACGTTGCTGCCTCTGAGCTGCGTACTCGCATCGACACTGTACTCGCATCGACACTAAGGAGACAATTCAATGGGCGTCACACTTGAGTCCCAATCCCGCAAAAGTGAAGGCAAGACCATTCGCCCGGAAGAAAAGCTGCTGATAAGCCGCGAAGAGGCGGCGACACTTCTTTCGATAAGCCGGCGCTCTCTCGATTATTTAATCGCAAATAAAGCTATATCCGTTAGGCGTATTGGCTCAAGAGTGTTGATTCCTGTGAAAGACTTGCAACATTTTGCTCGCGCCAACCACCCCGGCAGAATTGCAGGTTGATCTATAGGGTAGAGGAATCCAGGAGGCAGCGTCGACGGACGCCTGTGAGGACATCATGATCATCAAGTTCGTGAAAAAACAATCAACCTGCTGGGGTGGGCTGCGCGACAAAGCATTATTCCGGCGTACTGGGCAGCGCTCGGCGGTGGCTCTACGGATGTGGCCTGCCTAGAGGTCTGCATTTTCCTGTCGTTTCACCAAGCAGTTCTTCGCCAATTTTTTTTGCCTGAGAACCAGGTCGAAAACAATGAAGACCCTCGCATGAAACGGTGAAAAGAGAAAAAGCGTGTACCTCGCTTTTGTCACGAAGTGAAGCATTGCACCCAGGTGGTTCTCCATTTGTGCTCTCGGTCGGGTGAGCAAGCGGGTTGCAGGCGCCCTCCGCCACGCCGATCATCCCTCGCCGATCGCAGCTCTTCGACCCGATGGTGCACGGGAGACGCACACAGCAGCGCAAAGGGATGATCGAAACGACCGTGGCGGGAATCAATCCGAGGAACAGCAATTACGGCGATGTGCTCGGGAAGTGTCGATGACGAAAGCAGCGGCTCGCGGAACAGACAGGCGATGTCGATGTCTCTCAATTGCGGACGGAAATGGGCGAGGGGTGATCACATGGAACGGAATCCAGCGGAAATAACCCAAACGCGATCTTCGCGCTCCTCGTACATTCAGTACAACCGCCAACGGGACCTGCCACTGTTGCTGACGATCAGGAACGCGACCTTCATTTGTCACCGCCAACTTTGGGAACACGTCTATGCGATCGGAATTGAGACTTCGCGGCGCTCGTTCAACTGGAGAATTGAGCGGCTTACTTGGGCCGGATTGACAGAAAAGCTGCCGCGCTTACTCCCGTATCCGGGCCCGGTCTACACGATCACGCGCGCTGGACTCGCCTGCCTGGAGGCTTGCGGCGAGGGCCTGGTCAGCATCACATCGGAATCGCGATCGCTCGCAAACGCGAATCAGATGCAGCATTACCTGGAACTCGCGGAGATTCGCGCAGCGTTTCGCAGAGCTGGCGTGCTCCGGGATTGGGCCAGCGATCCCGAAATCCGATCCATTAACCAGTCGATCGACATGCCGCTGGCGAAGGATTACGACGCGATTGCGGACGTGGAATGGGAGACAAGGACGTACAGAATTGCAGTCGAATATGAACGGTCCCTCAAATCCTCCGAGCGTTATCGCGACGTCGTTTCGGCAATTGCGGGCGAGCGCCAGGTCCGGATGGTTCTCTATCTCACCTCTTCGGCCGACCTTCTTTATCAGCTGAAGGCAGAATTCGACCGTCAGCATTTCCCGGTTGCACTGGCGACGTCGCGATCGTTTTGCTTCAATCCGCTTGCAGCGCGGCTTTACCTGACGCGTGCATTTGACGCACAGAGAGCAACGTTGCCAGCGCTGTTGCGAACGCTTCCCACGGACCGGAGCGCCAAAGGAACAAAGTAAGCTCCTTGCGATCAGACGCCCAACATTCCAAATTGCGCAGACCTCGTCGGCTCTCAGCCGCGGACGGCAGCGCGTTTGTGCCTTCCGAGTGCTTGTCTGTTCAGAGCGAATGCCAGCCAAATGCGCGATTGCCGGCACCCATGCCCGGGCCATTCCCCTCGGCCTTTCGGGCCTTCCAATCGTCTGCCTCGCGTCCACCCGCAAGGGCGCGAAGTTGCTGAGCGGTAAGGGAAAATTTATGACTATCCCCCAAAACGATCAATTTGTGGGCACCGTTTGAATTGACGAGAACGTTGCCCCTTTTTTTGCGGATCTGGCGCAAACAACAGTGAGGATGATTCTGCCCGATTGAAGAGCAGGATGTTTGGGACTGTAGATGACCCCGCACCTTGTAATTGGAATCATCTCAATTCAGGCACTGGTGCTGTTAATTCGTCCTGTCACCAACGTGAAAGGGAATGTGGCGATCGGCTGAATGTGTGCAGCAAAAGACGCCGCGAAATCGGCTGTGGAACGCGGAAATAGGACGCCCTAAACGGAGGTAAGATCAATCTATGACGACGCTCCTTCGGATTGACGGCGAAACACTACCGCGCGTGCTGGTCCTCGATCCGCCCATCTCGGACGCGGAGTTCGAGGCGTTGTGCCGGGAAAATGACAATGTCCGACTGGAACGCACCAAGGAAGGAGCCGTTCGCATGAACCCGCCCACAGGGGGATGGACCGGTAGCGGAAACCAGGAAATCGCCCGAGAGCTGGGCAACTGGTGGGCCTCCCATGAGCGCGGGCGTGTCTTCGATTCCAGTACTGGCTTCCGTCTTCCGGACGGATCGACGCTGAGCCCGGACGCGTCGTACCTTTCTGAAGAGAGCCTACAGAGCCTGCCGAAAGGCGCGCTCCGTGGTTTTCCGTGCATCTGCCCGGACTTTGTAATCGAACTACGTTCGGAGTCCGATAAGCTTGAGGATCTCAAAGACAAGATGAACGACTGGATCACCAACGGCGTCCGACTGGGGTGGTTGATCGATCCCTACGAACGCCAAGTTCTGGTCTACCGTCCGGATCGCGCAGCCGAACTGATCAAAGGCAACCAGATTGCCGGTGATGGTCCGGTCGAAGGCTTTGTTCTGGATTTGGCGCGAGTCTGGAAGTGCTACCAAGGCTGAACATCCATTCCACATCCGAGGCGATCTGACTGCAGCGTACTTCGTTCCTATCGCTAATTCTCTCCGGTCTGTTCCTGGATCCGCGATAGACGATTATGTCGGCCGGATCGATGGATATGCCCATTGTCTTTTGTGGTCGACAATCCCCGCAAAACTGACCAGTTATTCCTCACAGCGGACGGGTGACGGCGTTCGCGCCCCCGATCTAGGGCGCGCTTACGCTGATCCGAGGCCTGCACGGGGCTGAATCGAACGTCTCCGTGCGCATCACGGAAAAGGCCTCGACCCGCATTCGTCTCCGGGGCGATCGCTATAACGGGGGAAGACCGACAGGCGCACCTTCTGAGCGTATTCAGTAATGACTCGGAGATCGGCACGATCACAGCGACCGCTCACGATAAGGCAACGTTCAGATTGACCTCTCCGAGGGTACGACAAAGGACATCTCGCTCGGCGAACATGCCCTCTGCCAAAAAAAAGGCTGTGACACTGCCCGGACGGAAACATCCTGTGCGTCATGTGCTGGCGGGGTCGCAGGAACTCTACACCAATGGGAGCGTGGGCGGACGATCCTCTTGCGATATCGGCACGAGGGAGGCGTGGCTGCTCAAGAACGAGAGCGGCCGGCAAACTTCGGGAATTCTCGTGGCGGGTTTCGCAACAATTTGGCAGAGATCTGTTGCCGGATTGCAGGCAGGGAATCGACCTCGGCGCGATCTTGTTAGCTATGAATTTGCGTCACGAAGGGTTGCTAATCAGCTGCAGGATATGGCTGGCAGCGTGAACTGCATCGGCGCGGTGCCCGGCGTAGCAGACAGCCCCCGCAACGGCGTGCTGGAATGCCCCTACCATGTCCGGCGAGTCCGCCAAAACGTGAGGCGTGTTCCGCAACAGGTTCAGCAAAGCTTCGCTTTGGCTTGTTGGCTTGACACTCCAAGTAGCGTCGGGCAGATACTGAAGCGCGAGAATCCAGCCAATCGGCGCCGGAGCATCCCCCACCGCTGCGTTACATTCCTCTGGAAGCACTGGCAATTGCTCGGGGCAGCCATTGCGGACAAGCAAAGGCCGCGGGTAGGGATGTACCAGCCCGCCCGCATCAATCAGCGCATACTCATCGGAGAAGTATGTTGCGCCTCGCCGCAACAGCTCGGCCACCAGTGACGATTTACCCGCATGCGAAACGCCCGGCAGCAGCAATGCCCGTCCGCACCACAGAACGGTACCCGCATGTACGGCGCGCAACATAGTCAGGCGTTGAATCACGGCATCATCCAACACCCTGATAACGTCCGGCACCAGGCTGATCGCCTGGCTGGCCGATGCCACAATGGCGTCGTCTGCCAACAATTGCAATTGATCCCCAACTCGAACTATCCGAACAAGTAGATCAGGCTTGCCGGCAATAGCAATCCTGGGCAGGGAAGGGAAAACGTAGCGATCCAGAATGGCATACGCTTCAGGGCACGCCGTTTGCCCTTGAACGTTGCATCCGAAAGCGCTAACTCTAAAAATGCGGGTACTGGACATACCTAACTGCGTCTGGCGTGCCGGTGACGGGGCGTACGGACTGCCGCATGCCACGGTGACCCCAAGAACCCGGTTCATAAATACTAGCGCTCAGCGTACCGTTTAGCCGACGGGCTTCAACACCTAGATTTACGCGACGACGTTTTCCCGCCGCCGGCGTCTCGTCTAAATCGCGGGGGAGCGAATGTTAGGCCCTTCGGCCACGCCTATCCTTAGGCGATTCTTTTGAACAAAACCACGTGTTCAAACAGCGAAAGAGCGCTATCACGCAGGAGGTTTTTGGCAAGGAACCGCAGTTGCGCAGGGTTTGACCGACGTTGCGTAGACCGCATGAGCCCGCTGATCTGCGATCGTCAAGGAGACGACGAGAGGCACCGCCACAACACCAAGTGTTGCGAGGAAGTTGCGCCGGGTGGCCTTTGAAAATGATCCCGTCGTCGAGACCAGTTTCTCTTCCTCCAATAGGAGAATTGCCTCCTCAGCAAGATCCTCGGTTATCCCTGAGCCCAGCGAACGGTGCATGTCTTCCGCCACCTTGGACAGTGTCGTAGGTCCACTGCAGGCGTCCCAGGCGACGCCGGCTGTCGCATTTAACGCCACGACCCGCTCGTTCACAGGATCGACAATCACTCTTGAACCGTCGGGGAGCCGATTTACAGCCAAGGCATCTGAATTCGTGCGTTCAACTTGCATATTGACCTCACCCTTTTGAATCTCTTGTTCCTTACCCAGTTTCCGGCGGAGGGGGTCTGGGTCCGCAGTCACTCAGTTCGGGTAAGTGTACGCGAGCCTGCTGCTTTTATAAGGGCACCTCTTGGTAACATGTTCCGTCTTTGTGGTAATCAGCCACAATGTTACCCTACCTCCGAGAGGGTAAGCCCACTTCCTTCCCGGGCTTTGATCGGACCGATCGAGGACGCCCAAGAAGTCTTCCACTGTCGCATATCCCACCTTCGGAAAATCTAAGTCCACACGCACATCAAAATAAGTGGATGTCTCCGAGCTATGGCTTCGGTGGTGGTGGTGGTGGCGGTGGTGGTGGTGGCGGCGGTGGTGGTGGCGGTGGTGGTGGTGGTGGTGGTGGTGGCGGTGGTGGCGGTGGCGGTGGCGGGGCGGTTGACCTTGCAGTTAGCGCGTATGCCTGCTGCTCCAGCATCGACAAGGACACCACCAATGGCAAAGCGACGGCGCTCAATGTTGCGATGAATTTGCGGCGGGTGGTCTTTGAGGACGATCCTGAGGTAGTGACCAGCTTCTTCTCCTCAAGTTGAAGAATCGCATTCTCAGCAACTTCCTCGGTTATCTCTGGCCCAAACGAACGTTGCAGGCGTTCCGTCACCTGGGCGAGTGTCGTCGGATCGCTGCAAGCATCCCAAGCCACGCCAGCCGTGGCGTTCAGTGCGAAAACCGTCTCGTTATCGGGATTGACAATAACCTTTGAACCGTCGGGTAATTGATTTACCACCAAGGCATCTAAATGCGTGCGTTGTACTTGCATGCGAACCTTCCCATCTAACCGGCTTGGCCTTTGGCGGAGGGGAAGGTCGTTCCGCGGTCACTCGGTACTCCAGAGTTTACACGAGCTTCCTTTTTTGCAACGACACGTCCTGGTAACGTGGCACCTCTTTCTGGTAATCAGTTACTGCTCGTATCTTTCAAGACCTGCATGCCGTCTGGCGGTCTCACCGGTTATGCATTCGGTGAATATTTTGTGAATGCATGTGGGTCTACCCTTGTGCGTAAGCTGCGCGGCGAATGTGATTCCGGCAACATTGAAAGGGCCGCGGCGACGTGGCATGAGTCTCGACCTTGCATCCCGTAACACGCGATCAGTCGGTTAGCCAAGAGGAATGCTGCAACGGAGTTACCGGCCAGCGGGAATCCGGGCTGGTGTTATCGTTTACCGTGTGTCCGCTCTGCTGCTTGGCGCAAGGCGGCACCGCGATGACTCAATGAAATCTGACGTCTCCACTGCCGCTCGCAGACTGCTGGAATACGTTTCGGCGGAAAGGCGGGACTGATGCCTGCGGATCGAAATGGCGGCGAACTGTTGCGCGCTGTCGCCCGACGGCCGACCGGCGCCGCCACTGAGCGGATCGATCAGCTCGCGGGGAAGGTCGGCGACTGGGAGTCTCTCTTCAGGCTGGCTGAGGAGCATCGTGTGTTGCCGATGCTGTTTTCGCGACTCGCGGACACTGGAGCGCCAATTCCTCCAGTCGCGCAGGAACGCCTGCGAGCCGAATACGATCGCAACGTGTTTCACTGTCTGACGAACGCGGCAGAATTGATTGCCGTGCTCAAAGCCTTCGATGGCGAGAAGATTCCGGCCATGCCGTTTAAGGGCGTTGTGCTTGGAGCATCGGTCTACCACGACCTTATGGCACGTCCCGCCGGCGATCTGGATGTGCTCATCCATTACGAGTACCTCCTTCGGGCGACGGCTATTCTCCTGGAAAGAGGATACGAGCTGAAAACGCCGGTGCGTGCGGATGGAACGCCGGCCGCTAAGGACTATTATGAATACCACTTCGAGCGGCCAGCCGACGGGATGGTGATTGAGCTTCGCTGGAGACTTGAGCTTACGCAGCCAAGGTTCAAACGCGATCTCGGCATGGATTGGGTATGGCCGCGGCGCCGAATCGTGATGCTGGCGGGGGCTGAAGTTCCGGGTATGAGTCCCGAGATCACGTTGCTGGTGCTTTGCATGCATGGGAGCAAGCATGTATGGTCGCGGCTTATCTGGATCTGCGATGTCGCACAACTGCTGGATTCGTCGCCCGACCTAGATTGGAAAGACGTCACCGAAGAAGCTAAACGGTCAGGGTTGTGGCGCTCGCTTGCTCTGGGCGTCCTGCTTGCACGCGGGGTCGCAGCTGCCCCGGTTCCTCAGGGTGCTCTGCGGCGCTTCGAGAGGGATGCTACCGCATGCCGCCTGGCGCGACATATCCAGGAAAATTTGTTTGATGCGCCCGGCAGCACTCCTATGAGCCGCATCCCTTACAGCATCCAGTTGCTGGCACTCCAGGATCGCGTTCGGTTGCTCTCGTTTGATTTCTTGCGGCCGAATGAGAGAGATCGCGCGGCCATCCGTCTTCCGCAATGGCTGCATGCCCTTTACTATCTGGTGCGCCCCGTCCGTATCCTTTGGGATAGATCTCCGAGGTGAAAGCTTAAGTCGGAGTGGCGGCAATGACAAGAAAAGGTTGGTCGCAACCAGCGGATCAACCACCTTCCCAGTCTTTTGGCACCGATTTGGGCATTTCTGCCTGCCGCCGTGGCCGTGCAACCCTCTCTTACATTGGAACATTTCTCCTGCAAAGGCGCAGACGCTGGTTCGAGATCAAATCGATCACCTTGGGCCACAGGGAGCCAATATTACTTTGGTTTGGCGATTTGATTGCTTATTCATCGACAAGGACTTGAAAGAGGACGGCTCTTCCTGTAAAAAAAACTCAACAACCAACAATTTATTGCACGTGCATTAACTAAATTACTCGAATTGTCGCCCGAGGAGGGGCGAGGTTCTGCACACCCCTGAACGACGTTGCAATTTGTGTGCCTACCCTGCTGTTGTCTCGTGCGCCTACGAGCGGTTGATGGGTTGGATGCTAAGAATCACAACCTGAGAAGTTCGCGTTAGCTTCCGGATGCCCAAAATGTAATCCCTGCAGCCGGACACTACTTTAAAACGAGAGGGACTGCAGGTTTACAGAGTCTCAACCACCACCCCATATCTATCACTCTTATTCTTTAGATCTGCCTCTGAATGCACGACTAACTATAGAGGTGAAGTTGATGTACCAGATTCATGTTTCTCCCCCATCGGACCCTGAAGTTTCAACTTCCACTGTTCTTGGATGCAACGATCGTTCGCAATTAAATCAACATTGCACGGGTAGTGGCGATCAAGTTCGCTGGCTGAAAGGTTGGCGCACAGGTCTCCTCATCGTGGCGGCCTGTTGCCTCGTTTTTGCGAACTTCAGCGATGCAGCCACGACTGCGGCGGCGACGCCGACGTTCAGCCGGCCGCCTGGAACCTATACCAGCGCGCAATCGGTGACCATCACGGATGCGACTGTTGGGGCAACCATCTACTACACGACCGACGGATCGGTGCCGAGCAGGTCTTCGCCAATCTTCAGCAGTACTCACCCCATCACTGTCAGCTCAACGGAGACGATTAAAGCTCTCGCAGTCGCTCCGGGTCATACCACGAGTGGAGAAGGTGTCGCGACGTATACCATCATCGCACCCGCGGCGGCGGAGCCTGTGTTCAGTCCGGCTGCTGGATTCTATACCAGCACGCAACCGGTGACGATCACGGATGCGACGCCTGGGGCTACTATCCACTACACGACCAACGGGACGACACCGACTACCTCGTCAACCGTGTACATGGGCTCCATCATTGTCAGCAGTTCGGAGACGCTGAAGGCAATCGCGGTAGCCACGAACTACTCGCAGTCAGCGGTGGCCACAGCGGCCTTCGGCATCGCGGCGGCTAAGCCGACGTTTAACGTGGCCTCTGGAACCTATGCCACCCCGCAGATGGTGACGATCATGGATGCAACCACCGGAGCGACCATCTACTTCACGAGCGATGGATCACTGCCGGGCAGGACTTCGGCGATCTACACGAACCCACTCACCGTCAGCTCAACGGAGACGATTAAAGCACTCGCGGTCGCTCCGGACTATACTACAAGCCCCCTCGGTGAGGCCTCCTACACCATTCTGGCGCATCATGTCGACCTGAGCTGGAATGCACCCAGTAGTTCTCCTGTTCCGATTGAAGGCTATAACATTTATCGATCAACAGGCGGCAACTCCACGTATCAGCTGCTGAACTCGTCAATCGACGCCCAGACGACGTATGTTGATAGCTCCGTCCAGAGTGGTTTGGTTTATAACTACTACGTAGAAAGTGTCGATTCCTCAGGGATGCAAAGCAGCCCGTCAAATCCGGCGAGCGTAACCATCCCCTAAGAGAAATTCGCTAGAAATTACAGTGCCGCGGGGGGGGGGACCTATCTCTGGACTTGGGCAACCCTATGGGATGGCGTACGAAACCGGCACTGTTATGGCTGTTTGATGTGGGGGAGTATCGGCTTCTTCTCGACGATTGCTAGAGAGAGGTCCGGGAAACGTCTAGTGAGTTCGGTCCGGTCACCGGCCCGGCGACGCGGCCACCGATAATTGCAACCGTATTGGATCGTTCTGGCATGGTAAGACGCAACGGTGCTCGTTACCATTCCTACAAAGGCCCCACAGTCAGGGCGAAGCAAGAGGCGAGGCTGAATGAGTGTAACTCACCACTGCGATATCCGACAATAGATCAGGTCGACTCTCTTGACCAGTAATTGGAGACCATAATGAGGTGTGGTTGACGTCGGCTCAGGAAAAATCTGCTCTATCAGGTATTTTTTACCTTCCCGCAGGCGATCTCGGTCGTCCAGAATTTTGGATCACTTGCTGCCAGAGTTTAAGACGGACTGCACTTAGAATAGCAGTTACGACAGTACAAGAGATAACGCGGAATGGTAATTCGCGTGCAGCAGTTTCTGCCAAACACTCTATCTGCGTACTAGGGCGCAGCCTGTCAGACTCATAGGATCGCGCAGGCGGCGATAAGAACATGCATGTCTAATTCCAACACCATTAGCACAGCCTTCAAGCAGACTCTATTTTGTCGATCCTTTGAGTAGCTGCGCTTACATTATGACTTATGAAAGTAACTCACAAATATCGCGAAGTGGTAGTATTTGTGTAACCGCCTGCTAACTAACTGTTGCAATCTCTCAGGAGATAAGCCGCCTTCCGCAATTGGCTGCATGCCTTTTATTATCTGGTGCGCCCCGTCCATATCCTTTGGGATAGATCTCCGAGGTGACGGCTAGAGTTCGGAGTTGCGGCGGCAATGACAAGAAAAGGTTGGTTCGCAAGCAACGGATCAACCACCTTCGCAGTTTGTTGTCTCGTGCGCCTACGACCGGTTGAGAGTTGGATGCTAAGAATCACAACCTGAGAAGCTCGCGTTGGCTTCCAGGTACCCAAAACGATATTCACTGCAGCCAGACACTACTCCGAATCGAGATGGACTGCAGGTGTGTGCGGAGTCTCAACCACCCCATACCCACAACTCTTATTCTTTTTGATCTGCCTCTGAAATGCACGACTAACTATAGAGGTGAAGTTGATGTACCAGATTCATGTTTCTCCCCCATCGGGCCCTGAAGTTTCAACTTCCACTGTTCTTGGATGCAACGATCGTTCGCAATTGAATCAACATTGCGCCGGTAGTAGCGATCAAATTCACCGGCTGAAAGGTTGGCACACCGGTCTCCTCATCATGACGGCCTGTTGCTTCGTTTGTGTGAGCTTCAGCGACGCAGCGGCGACTGCAGCGGCGGCGCCGGTGTTCAGCCCGGGTACTGGTTCCTATACCAGTACGCAGTCGGTGACGATCACGGATGCCACACCTGGGGTTACTATCTATTACACGACCAACGGGACGACACCGACGACATCGTCGACGATATATAAGGCGGGACCCATCATGGTCAGCAACTCGGAGACGCTGAGGGCGATCGCAATAGCCACGAACTACTCACCATCAGCCGTAGCTTGGGCGGGCTATTACTTCCCGACGGCTAAGCCGACATTCGGTTTGGCCTCTGGTACCTATGCCACCCCGCAGATGGTTACGATCACGGATGCAACCCCCGGGGCGACCATATACTTCACAAGCGATGGATCGTGGCCGAGCAAGACTTCAGCGATCTATACCAGCCCACTCACCGTCAGCTCAACGGAGACGATTAAGGCACTCGCTCTCGCTCCCGGCGATACCACGAGCCCCCTCGGTGAGGCCTCCTACACCATTCTGGCGCATAAGGTCGACCTGAGCTGGGATGCACCCAGTAGTTCCCCTGCTCCGATAGAAGGTTATAAAGTTTATCGATCAACAGGCAGCAGCTCCACGTATCAGCTGCTGAACTCGTCAATCGACACCCAGACGACGTATGTGGATAGCACCGTCCAGAGCGGTTTGATATATCACTACTACGTAGAAAGTGTCGACTCCTCAGGGAAGCAAAGCGCCCCGTCAAATCTGGCGAGCGTAACCAT
Organism: uncultured Acidobacteriaceae bacterium; assembly: GCA_963725225.1. Classification (GTDB taxonomy): domain Bacteria; phylum Acidobacteriota; class Terriglobia; order Terriglobales; family Acidobacteriaceae; genus Silvibacterium. The sequence goes on along the minus strand of CAVRXY010000035.1, from coordinate 440,824 downwards.
CCCTTCGTCTTGAGAATATCTCTGCTGATACCATCGTGCGGCGGTATGACGGAAGTTTGGTCCAACTGACATATCGGGCAATCACCTGCCATCTTCGAGCGGCGTCCGAAACAGAATCCGTCCAATCGACCGTGGATCGCCGCTTTGAACATCTGGCACGATAACGCCCTAAAGCCCGCGGCAATGCCGGAGAGTAATCGGATACTTACTTAAGCGCAATCAGCCAGCGGCCTTCGCCTTGCACGACGGTGTCGACGATGTACTTGCCGATCGCAAGGGATGCAGTTGCCGCGGGCGATGGAACGTTGCACACATGCAGGATCCCCTCGGTGTAGACAAAATGAAAGTCGTCAATCAGCTTGCCGTCGATGCCGAGCGCCTGCGCGCGAACTCCGGATCCACCAGGTGCCAGGTCATCTGAGCTAAGCTCCGGCATGAGCCGCTGCAGCGCTCGGATAAATGCCACTTTACTCCACGAACGATGATATTCGCCAACGGACATTCGCCAGTGTTTTGCGGCCATAATCCAGAAACCGGGGAAGGCGAGATATTCGAGCACATCGCGCGCGTGAAAGGATGTTTTTGAATATCCCTCTCGTTTGAGGGCGAGCACTGCATTTGGGCCAGCTTCGACTCCGCCTCCGATACGCTTTGTGAAGTGAACTCCCAGGAAAGGGAATCGCGGGTCTGGGACCGGATAGAGTAGTCCTTTGACGTAGTGGTGCTTCTCCGGCACGATGTGGTAATACTCACCTCGAAAAGGCACGATCATGAGATCGAGTTTGGCCTGCGCCATGCGGCCGATACGGTCACTATGCAGACCTGTGCAATTGATCACGAGCGGTGCTTCAATCGCCCCCTGAGTGGTTTCGACGATAATAGATTGGCCGAGGCGCTTCAGTCCGACGACTTCACTCGAGAGATGAATCAGACCACCTCCGGCGACTATGAGTTCCGCATATTTTTCTGAGACCTTGGCGTAGTCAACGATGCCTGTGCCCGGCACTCGAATGCCGCGTATGCCCGCGGCGTACGGTTCTATCTCCCGAATCTCTTCTGTCCGCAGCATGCGGAGCCCCTCCAGCCCATTGCCCTGACCGCGTCTGAATAGCTCTTCGAGCCGGGGAATCTCGTCGTCTGTGACCGCGACAATTACTTTTCCGCAAATGTCGTAAGGCACTCCATTTTCCTGGCAAAAACGCAATAGAGCATGCACGCCCTCGACGCAGAGACGGGCTTTGAGGCTTCCTGGCTTGTAATAAATTCCAGAATGGATGACGCCGCTGTTGTGGCTGGTCTGGTGGCAGGCGAGTGTTGGCTCTTTCTCGACGATTGCCAGAGAGAGGCCCGGGAAACGCCTGGTGAGCTCCAGTCCGGTTGCGAGCCCGACGATGCCGCCCCCGATAATTGCCACCGTATTTGATCGTTTTGGCATCTGAAGACGCGACGGCGATTCTTACCATTAATGGAAGACGCTCACGCTCAGGGTGAATGTGAAAGTCCAGGACTCAAGAATATTGCGCACTTGCGTCGCGTGCAGTTTGTTGGATGTGGTCTTAAATGTCAACTCGTCATCGCGCAGGAATCTAGTCGGAGGCCACGCGCAAATCCTTGTTTGGGGGACGCCCAGTTGCATCTCCTATGAATGCCGGAGGAAGCTTCTGTGTTTTCTTCAGCCACTCGGCGGCCATTTGTTCGGCTTGGAGCAGTTGCTCCATCGTTAATGCCTTTGCCACACTTTCGCCGGTTCGTGATATTTGCCGAGTGGCGATCAAATACCACTTGTACGCTTGAATAAGGTCGTTGGAATCAGATCGCCGGCTCCAGTAATACCGAGCCAGTTCGAGTTGTGCCGCGGGAATGCCCTGTTCAGCGGCTCGCTCGTATCCAGCAAGGATCGAAGCGCTCTGTAAGTCTTGGTCTGCACCATTCGTTCCAACGCCGCTGACCACTGAGTCCGGAGGGCTACTCCGGCTGAGGGTCATGAAAAGAAGCTCGACGCGGCTCGAGACTCCGAGTTTGTCATATACCCGAAACAGATAGTTCTTGATGGTGTGCTCGCTCAGGCCTAACCGCTTGGCAACTTCACGATTGGTCAGGCCTTCAGCAACCGTATTCACGACCTCCATCTCTCGCTTGGAAAGCTGCTGCATACCCTGAGCATTTCCGGGCGAAAGATTGTGCGAAGCCGCCAAGGCTTCAACCACCAGACCCATTTGATGACTGTTAGCCCAGATCTGTCCTTGATGCACCTTTTGCACGCATTTACTCAAGGTTTCAATCGAATCTTGCCTGGTTAACACTCCTCGCGCACCGGAACGAAACGCCTCCAGAATCGATTCAGGTTTCGAGGAGTCCAGGAGCATTACTGCGCGGATCTTTGGATGCGAGGCGTGCACCTCTCGCAAAACCTGGAATCCACCGGCGGGATGATTTGAGTCAGAGCTAAGCAGAAGCACATCGATATTGCGCAGGTCCTCCAGCGCGACTAATTCCTGCGAATTCGCACCGACTACTTCCAGCGACTCGTCAAGCCTCAATGCATCGGCGAGCAACTGGGTGTGAAGTCGCGTATCGTCGGCGACGAATACGCGAACCACCGTCTCGACGGCTTTGCTGCGCATTATTGTCCTCACAGAACCTCCGCAACTTTCAGGAATTCTGGTCGGGGGGAGGACGTCGCCAAAAAGTCTCGGGTTAAAGCCAACCAAAAGGAAGCGTGGATTTCGCCTTTGGCAAAGTCACTACAACGATCGGGCCCATTTGGTTGCAATCTTGCATACGGGTAGGTGCCGTATCGGGGCAAGTGCAGCGTCTACAATAACCACATAGCAATATTGAGCGCAAGTCTTTAAATTGCAGATGCGTCAACATGCGCTTATCTTAATGTGCTTCTCCATCTAATCAATAACTTGCATGTCCTCTCGTTCAGTAATTACAAAACTGTGATGTTTCCCGGAGTCACTCTAAATGAGAAGATCGTCTCAGAATCTTTCCTCTCCATATATGTGACAAAAATCCCTAAAGTAAGGAGAAATACTTCGCGGAGATGGTTTATCACTTGCAGCCACCTGCACCTGGCTGTACGCTGGGTCTCGACTTGGGCAACCGGCTGTGGCAAACAGTCTCCTAACCCCCTTCCCAAGTGATCCCAGAACCCTGTGATTCATGGGTGCAGCATGTCTGTAGGCTGGCTTTTGGATCCCCCAACCGGCTTCTGGATCAGAAGCAAGATTTATTGGCAACGTAAGGGTCAATGCGACATGTGACTCAGAGGGCGAAGCTATACACACCGGGAATCAGGCCCTGAAAACTTATCGGCGCCCTGCCTCCTACATTGAAAGCTGCGGACCAATCAGCAACCTGCGGGATTGATGGCTTTGAGCGGCTGTATCTGACCAAGCAATAGAGATCGTCCCCCGATCTCTCGACGTTCTCTCGGATCTCCACAGCGGAGACCCCCCAGAAAAAGCGCTTTGAAAAAAGTAGGGCATCCTCGAATGGTGCCCAGAGGGCGGAGCTATGTGTGCCACCAGTCTGTCAATTGGTTTTCCAGAACCGGTTCCAATGGCCGGGAAAAATATCGAAAACTGGTACGCTGTGCAGACTCGGGCTCGTCACGAAAAAGCTGTGGCTAACAGACTCTGTGAAAAAGGCGTCACTATTTTTTTCCCGACCGTCACCGAAGTTCATCGCTGGAGTGACCGAAAAAAAACTGTGGAACTGCCACTGTTCAGTTGTTATCTGTTCGCCAAACTGATGCCCAGCAATGAAGACCGTCAAAAAGTACTTCGTGTCGACAGCGTCCTGGGATTCGCTGGAGACCCCGGGTATGGCACTCCGATCCCGGATGAGCAGATCGACGCGGTTCGGACCTTGGTCGACGAACGGTTACCTTATACCTGCCATCCATTCCTCAAAACTGGGCAGCGCGTGCGAATCCGAAGCGGTGCATTAGACGGTCTCGAAGGAGTACTCGTTTCTCGAAGAGGGGACCGCAAATTAATCATCTCGGTGGATGCGATGCAAAGATCTCTAGCCATTCAAATTGACGGATACCACGTAGAACCCATCTAGTGCTTCTTGCTCCCTGGTGCCCGCGCCCAGGAGCCGACTCGTGACAGAAAAAGGAATTGACACAGCAAGGCTTATTGTTGTTAGCCATGACTCTGCCGTCCTTCGCTCACTCTCGTCGATCGGTGAATCCAACGACTGGCAGTGTGAAAGTGCCGACAACGCCTGGGAGGCGATTGAGCGAGTACTATCCGGGGTAGCGCCGGATCTGCTCTTGTTGGACCAGCCGCACGGGGATGCGGACGGACTTCATATTCTGCGCTGGTTGCGCCGCCTTCGTCCAGCGCTACCAATTATCTTGATTGGTCATCCAGATGATGCCGGCAGAAAACAAGAAGCCATCCGGATAGGCGCACGGGATTATCTTGTCAAGCCCCTCGACAACCGCCAACTTGAATTGGCCATCGGACAGAACTTTTCCCAGCCGTGGGAAGATGATGAGAGGGATATCACGAGCGATGACGTCGAGCTGGTTGACAACGACAATTTCTTCATAGGAATCAGCCCAATCATGCGAAAGCTTCGCGCCCAGGCGGCACTGCTGGCGGAAGCGAACATGCCCGTCCTGATTCTGGGCGAGAGCGGGAGCGGCAAAGAGACTACCGCCCGCCTTCTTCATAAATTGTCTGTCCGTTCTGGATTTGAGTTCGCAAAGGTAAATTGCGCAGCATTGCCCAGCGATTTACTGGAGCGGGAGCTATTCGGATATCAGCAAAATGGCACGCCCGGACGTATCAAACCAGGCAAATTAGAGCTCTGCGCAAAGGGCACGATTCTACTGGACGAAATCACCGAGATGTCGATGGATCTGCAAGCACACCTGCTGCAGATCCTGCAGACCAAACGATTTCTAAGGCCAGGAGCTTCAGCTCCCATCGAGGTTGATGTCCGTATTCTAGCCTCCAGCAGCGCGAACATGGAACACGCTCTATCGGAAAACCGACTTCGCGAGGATCTCTACTACCGTCTCAGTGCTTACACGATTCACGTGCCCTCTCTGCGCGAGCGTAAAGAGGAACTTCGGGTTCTTTCGCGTCACTTCATGCACCAGCTTGCCAGACACTACGGCCTCTCGCCGCGCGACTTTTCGCCCGCGATTATCGAGGCCTGCCAGTCACACACCTGGCCCGGGAATCTGCGAGAGCTTGAGACATTTGTCAAGCGTTACCTCATGATGGGAGACGGTGACCCTGCATTCGCAAGGAGCCTAGCGAGCCTGTATGAGGTGAAGCAGAGTATTGCCTTAAGAGCGCCACAAACCTTGAACCCACCGGCGCCTTTGCTTACGTCACCGCGCGACAGTCCAGCCGGTTCCGGTTCTCTTAAATCTCTCGTACAGGGTGTTAAGTTAGAGACCGAGAAGCACGCGATCGCCGCAGCGCTGGAGAAGACTGGTTGGAATCGAAAAGCGGCCGCACGCCTACTCAGGGTCAGCTATCGGACACTTCTATATAAGATCGAGCAGTACCAGATGAGATCATCTGATTCCTCTCTTTTTCCAGGAGACAATGGGTTGAAAAGCAAGGGGACCGGAATCCGCGGCGACAGGCGGACAGATTGAACCGAGAGGCAACCTCCAAGGTTGTTGACACGATTCGTTATGAAAAACAGAGCCAATCACCCAGCAGGCTTAGGATTCGTCCTGATAGTTCTTGCCGGTTCCCTGTGGGCGCAAACGCCAGCCTCCAGTGAGGCTCATGTAGGGCTCCCGGCACCTGCCGCGGCGGCTTCGCTCGCACAACCCCCTGCAACATCAGTTAACAAGCCCCACGACAGCAGTTTTGTTATTGGCATTGACGACCTTTTATCGATCAACGTGTGGAAAGAACCGGACGTGTCTCGGCCGTCGGTCCCAGTGCGGCCGGACGGAAGAATTTCGTTGCCCTTGGCGGGCGAGGTACAAGCGGCGGGACGGACTCCTTTGCAACTCGAAGCAGACATAACTAGCAAATTGCGGACCTATATAGCAGAACCGGAAGTTACAGTAATGGTTCAGCAGATTAATAGTGAAAAGTTCAACATCTTGGGGCAGGTGGGAAAGCCGGGATCATTTCCTCTCACGCGGGGGACAACAGTTCTGGATGCAATTGCGCTTGCTGGCGGATTCAAGGACTTTGCCAAGCAAAAAGACATTTACATTCTTCGCAAGAATCCTAGTGGTGGCGAGTCCCGCATTGCTTTTAACTATAAAGACGTTATTAAAGGCAAGAAGCCTGAGCAAAACATCCCGATCGAGCCGCGCGATACCATAGTCGTGCCTTGATGAGCAGTTTATGTTTACAAGAGTTTGCCTGAGCCTCGCACTGCTCACGGCCATGCCGGCGTGGCCCCAGGTGGACACGAACGCAACAGGAGCCGGTACGAACACGGCTGATCAAACCCAGATGATGACACCGGCCCCAGTGAGCGGTGAAGCATATCCAACCGCGGTTGGCGGTTCCACAACACGTTCGAATTATCTGCGCACCGGATGGGTCATCAATACCGCATACAGTGACAACGTGGTCGGCGGCGGCGCCAACCGGGTAAGCGACACCAGCTACTCGATTTGGCCCACGATTGCAATCGACCAGACGACCTCGCGGGTGCATTGGATGTTGAACTACAGTCCGGGTTTCACAATCTATCAGCACACGAGCTCTCTTAATCAAGCGGATCAGAATATGGCTCTGAATTTCCGATACCGACTGAGCCCTCATGTAACAGCTAGTCTGCGGGAGTCCTTCCAGAAGACCTCAAACGTCTTCAATCAACCCAATCCGCTCTCGGGAGGCGCCGTATCTGGCTCGCCACAGCCTCCAACTATAGTCGTTATCGCTCCGACCGCAGACCAACTCACCAATATGGCGAGTATGCAGCTGACATATCAATTCAGTAGAAATGGCATGATAGGGGTCGCCGGGGCATTCACGAATCTGCACTACCCCAATCAGGCAGAAGTGCCTGGCCTCTACGACTCGAGTTCGAGTGGAGGATCAGCTTTCTATAATCACCGTCTGTCCAAGATGCATTACGTTGGTGCGACTTATCAGTATTCAAGGATCTTGGCTGACCCCTTAAATGCAACAGCTGGGACTCAGACGAGCGCCACCCTGGACTACTCCCTAAATGCACCGAGTGAGACTCAGACGAACGCCATCCTGCTTTTTTACACGATTTACTTGAAGCCTACCCTCTCCTTCTCCATATCCGGCGGTCCGCAGCGCTACAGCGTCGTTCAGTCCCCCTTACCGGTCTACCATTCATCCTCGCCGGCTCTAGCGGCGAGCATGAGCTGGCAAGGGCTCCATACCAATTTTGCTGCTAGCTACTTAAGAGTCATTACCAGCGGTGGGGGCTTGGTTGGAGCCTTCCATTCGAATGGCGCAAATGCGTCTGTGCACTGGCAACTGGCACGTATGTGGAGCGCAGGATTCGCGGTGAGCTACTTGACCAATAAAAATGTGACCCCTTCCTCGTTCGTATCCAGTTCAGGAGGTCACACCGTTTTTGGCACTGTCTCGCTCCAGCACCCATTGAGCGAGCACTTCAATGTAGGATTTGGATACACTCGTCTGCAGCAAAGTTACAGTGGTATTCCCGCGATATCCAACGTTCCTGATACCAATCGGGAGTTCATCTCCATCTCCTATCAGTTCGCAAGGCCGCTGGGAAGATAGTCATGCCAGAAATCGCAGAGGAACAGAAGTCAGAATCGCTCGACATGCAGCGCTACCTGGACATGGTGCGCCGACGCTATCCCTATTTCTTGATACCGTTGTTTCTCGGGTGGCTAGTAGTCTGGGGAGCTAGTTGGATTCTACCAGTAAGTTACAAGTCGGGTACCCTAATCCTCGTTGAACAGCCGACTATGCCGAAAGACTACGTCACACCAAATATCAATGAGGATTTGCAAAACAGACTGCAGAACATCACTCAGCAAATTCTTAGCCGCACGCGCCTTCTTCATATCATTGACCAGTGGAACCTCTACAATGAGAGCCGTCACCGACAGATCACGCCAGATGAAAAAGTCGAGCGCATGCGCAAAGACATTCAGATCGAGCTTGTGCGTGGTCCTGAGCAAGAGATCACCGCGTTCAACATTTATTACTCGGCGCGCGATCCCCGCGTTGCGCAGCGGGTCACCAGCGAACTGACCAACCTGTTCATTAACGAGAATCTGGAAATGCGCCAGCAACAGTCCGAAGACACCACCAGGTTTCTCGGGAATCATTTGGAAACAGCGCGCCAGAATCTTGCTGAACAGGACGCAAAGATCAGAGAGTTCAAAGCAGGGCATGAAGGCGAGCTGCCCAGCCAGCAAGCAACTAATCTCCAAATTCTAGCTGGCCTGCAATCGCAGCTAGAGAGCGAACAACATGCACTCAACACCGCGCAACAGCAGCGAGTCTACTTGCAGACGTTGATCAATCAATATCGGACCCTCCAAGGAACTTCCAGGGCAGCAGATGGTGCTCCAACGGGTTTGCCGGCGATTGACCAGCAACTCGACAGGCTAAAAGCCCAACTAGCGGATCTAAGCGCTCACTACACCGACCGATATCCCGATGTTCAGAGTTTGAAAAGCGAGATAGCCAAGACTGAAAAAATGAGGGATGAGCTAATCGCTGACTTGAGGAGCAAAGCGAATAGTAGCCAGTCCGAGAGTGTCACTGCTGCTCACGACGTCACAGATCCTGCACAAAACTCGGGGATGCTTCAACTGCAAGGTCAGCTGCAAGCCAATCGGGCCGAACTTACGAATCGTGAGCAGGCGATTGCCGACCTAAAGGGCAGGATGAACGATTACCAGGCGCGTTTGAATGACGAGCCGGCGCGCGAACAGCAGTTGGCAGATCTGACTCGCGGTTACGATCAGTCCAAGGCTAATTACGACGATCTATTGAAAAAGGAAAACGAGTCGGCAATGGCTACCAGCATGGAGCAAATGCAAAAAGGTGAGCGTTTCCGTGTGCTCGATCCACCCAGCTTGCCACTAAAGCCGGACTTTCCCAATCGCCTCAAATTTTGTGGAATCGGGCTGGGCATCGGATTGGCATTAGGAGTCGTGGTAGCAGGTGGACTTGAATTTATGGACGATCGCCTGCACAGTGAAAAGCAAATCAAATCGCTGTTGCCGATGAATGTGATCTCCGAGATTCCTGAGATCTTAAATCTGTCGGACGAACGAAGGAGCAAGAAGAGGATGTTGCTAGGATGGGCAATGGCCGCAATCGTAGTTGTCACCATCTTGGCGGGTACCGCGATCAGCTATCGGCACAGTTAAGATTTCACCGCCCAATGTACAAGGCCTTCTTCAATCTCACACGCAACCCCTTCGACCTCACACCCGATCCCGCGTTTCTTTTCTCGACCAAACGACATAACGAGGCGCTCGCAGCGCTTTACTATGGCATTCGGCGGCACAAGGGATTCGTTGTGGTGACCGGAGAGGTAGGCACCGGGAAAACCTTGCTGCTTCGCTGCTTACTCCGACTATTGAAACAGAGCAAAGACATCGACTACGCCTATCTATTTAACAGCCGCCTCTCTCCCGCGGAGTTCCTACAGTACATTCTCTCAGACTTCGGGCTCCCTGCTGCCGGTAAGAACAAGAGTGAGCTGCTCCTTGACTTGGGTCACTTCGTAGTCTCGCGAGGATCGAAGAAGCTGACCACGGTACTCATCGTCGACGAAGCACATCATTTGTCCACGGAAATACTTGAAGAGGTCCGCCTTCTGACGAACTTGGAGACAACTGAGGACAAATTGCTTCAAGTAGTATTGGTGGGCCAGCCCGAGCTTGACGAGAAACTGGATTCCGTCGGACTCAGACAACTCAAGCAGAGGATTGCTCTTCGCGCGCGGCTTGACCCTCTGGATGGCAATGAGACCAGCGGATACATTGAACGGCGTCTGCAGATTGCAGGAACTCAGGCGAACACGTTGTTCTCTGAGGAGGCCATTGCTACTGTGTATCGCCATTCGCGGGGCTTTCCTCGCCTGATCAACACAATCTGCGAGAACGCACTTATTAATGCCTACGCAAGACAGATGCGAAGCGTGACTCCGGACATCATAGATGATGTGGCAAAGGAGTTCCGTTTCGATGTGGTTCATTCGCCTGAGTCTGAAACGACCGGCAGCTGTAACGGAATGGATAGCCAGCGAGATACAAATGTCGTCCCTGATCTCTATTCCGTCTTGCAGAGACACGTCTCGAGCGAATCAGATTTGGGTCCGTCTGCAGCGGGGCACGCGAGCAAACATGAGCCTTATATTTGACGCGCTACAGAGATCGGAAGCTGAACGCTCTGGAGTCGCTTTGTCGGCGTTGTCGGCAGCGACTGAAGTGCTACAGCTTGCTGAGCTTCACGCGGCCTCAGAGCGGGAAACAGCAGTACAGTTCGAGCACCTCGACGAGCCCGAAAGCCCAGAGCGCGACGCATCATGCCCACCACCAGCGGCGCCGCTAGCTGCGACGGAAGTTGAAGTTCTCGTAGACGCCGACCTTTCGGTCGATGACAAGTATCTGGATGCGTTCAGCCAATTCCATTCCCTGCAGGTCGTGGTTCCTTCTGAAAATAGGCTCGTATGCCTCACAGATAAAGAAGGACTGGCGGCGGAAAAATTCCGCTACCTGGGGGTCCGCTTGCAACATCTCCGGCGGGACCGGCCGCTCAAGAGAGTGCTGATTACGAGCACAATTCCCGCAGAAGGCAAGAGTATGGTTGCGGCCAACCTAGCCTGCACCCTTGCCCGAAGAACACAGCAGAAGACCTTGCTTCTGGAGGGAGACCTGCGGCGACCGTCTTTATCGCGACTGTTCGGGCTGGAAAGGAATCCGGGCATCTCTGAATGGCTGCAAGGCGAGCGCAGTCTGATGAAGAGCATCTACTATCTCGAAGGCGCGGGTCCCTGGATTTTACCGGCCGGCCGCGCTCCGAAGAATCCTTTGGAACTCCTGCATTCCGGAAAACTGTCCGCACTGATGGATCAGTTAACTGCGTGGTTTGATTGGATCATCATCGATTCGCCTCCTGTGTTGCCCCTGGCTGACACGAGTGTCTGGATGCGGGTGGCGGACGGAATCCTCCTGGTTGCGCGTCAGGGTACCACCGAGAAGCGGCAACTACAGAGAGGCTTAGAAGCGCTTGAGCGCAAAAAGCTGATTGGTGCGCTGTTGAACGGATCTAAGAGCACGACCCGAAGTGACTATTACTACCGTCCACCCGCAGATTCACGGTCGAAGGACGGCTCGATTGATTAATCGACCCTGATCAGCCAATGCCTTTCAGCACGTCATGTCAAAGTAACTAACACCCAAATCCCCAACAAACAGACAATCAAAATCACTTGTGCTCCTGCTAAGAAAAGGATGCGGGACGAAAGGAGGGAGTCGTGACTCTGCGAAGCTCAGGTAATGACTCAAACCGGGGGGCCCTTCTATTCGAGTCGGTATCAGCTGGGGAGCGCGAGGTCCTAAACGAAGAGGCCTTTCTACGGATGATCTCCATCGAACGCAAAAGAACGGAGCGCTCCAGGAAACCGTTCCTGCTAATGCTGCTGGACGCCGGAATTCATCGAGGTTCGGAAAAGAATGGAAAATCCCTCGACAGTATCGTACCTGTGCTCCTGTCATCCACCAGGGAAACGGATGTAATCGGCTGGTACAAGGACCGCGCTACAGTCGGCGCGATCTTTACAGAGCTTTTGGTCGATGACAAGAACTCAATCCTGAGCACGATCCTAACCAGGGTGAGCACCATGCTCCGGGGAAGCTTGACGTTCGAGCAATTCAACCAAGTCAGCATCTCGTTTCACTTCTTTCCCGACGATTGGGATCATGACATGTCTGGGCGTCCGAGCAATCCGGCCTTGTACCCCGACCTGTCGAGCCGCGACAACGGCAGACGCTCCCTGTTGGGTACAAAGCGGGTGATGGATATTGCCGGCAGCGGACTGGCATTGATCATGTGCACGCCTCTGTTCGTGATGATTGCATTGGTAATCAAAGTATCATCTAAAGGCCCTGTTTTTTTTAGGCAGCAACGGGTTGGCCAGTATGGCAAGCGCTTCACATTCCTGAAATTTCGGTCGATGCAGATCGACAATGATCCCGGCGTCCACAAAGAATACGTAACGAAATTGATCGCCGGTCAGGCTGAGCGTCAAGCGTCGAGCGGGAATGGCGAAGGTGTATACAAGCTCACCAACGATCGAAGGGTCACGCGAGTAGGAAAGTTCTTGCGGAGAACCAGCTTGGACGAGCTGCCGCAGTTCCTGAATGTTCTCAAAGGCGACATGTCGCTAGTCGGTCCTCGTCCCGCGATTCCCTACGAAGTGGCAGCTTATGAAACGTGGCACCGGCGCCGCGTATTGGAAGTCAAACCTGGGATTACAGGGCTTGTGGCAAGTTCACGGCCGAAGCCGCGTCAGATTCGACGAAATGGTCCGGCTAGATCTGCAATACGCCAGCTCGTGGTCTCCTTGGCTGGACATCAATATCCTCATGCGCACACCTCGTGCAGTGCTCAAGGGCGCGGGTGCGTGCTAAGTTCGGCGTCCACAGCCTCTCCTGTCGGTCAAGAGGCCTCCGCTCTACTCCATCATCTATGGCTCGCCTTTTCAATCCGATGCATCTGGCCATCATCAGTAGTGTTAAAGGGCGGTGAAACGTCGTGAACTTCGGTGTAATTGGTTACGGATACTGGGGACCAAACGTTGTGAGGAACCTCTCGACTTTGGAGGGTTCCCAGGTGCTCGCCATAGCGGAGATGAGCCCAACCGCCCGGAAACGCGCAGAGAAAGCTTATCCGGGAATCAATGTCACTCCGGACGCTTGCGACGTGATCTCGTCAGCTGAGATCGACGCCGTAGCCATCGTCACCCCGGTCTGGACGCATTACGAGTTGACAAAAGCAGCGTTAGAGAATGGTAAGCATGTGTTCGTTGAGAAGCCGTTCACCAGCAATGCCGCCCAGGGGGAGGAACTGATCAACCTTGCCCAGCAAAAAAATCTCAAGATCATGGTGGACCATACCTTCCTGTTCACCGGTGCCGTGAAGAAAATCTGGCAGCTTCTCGATGAAGGAACCCTGGGCAAGCTTTATTACTATGATTCAACTCGCGTCAACTTAGGTCTTTTCCAACACGACATCAACGTTCTTTGGGACCTTGCGCCGCACGATCTTTCCATCATGGATTACCTGATCAATGCAAGCCCTGACGCAATCGTTGCAACTGGACAAAGTCACCTGAACGGCCACGAAGACGTGGCCTTCATGACACTCTATTTTCCCGAGAAGGTTATAGCGCACATCAATGTCAATTGGCTCTCGCCGGTAAAGATTAGGACCACCCTTCTCGGTGGAGAGAAGCGAATGCTGGTCTGGAACGATCTCGACGCTGACGAAAAAGTCAAGGTGTACGACAAGGGAGTGAACATCACGAGCCGCGAAGGCCTGTATGAACTGCTGGTGAACTATCGTTCCGGCGATATGTGGGCTCCTCAGCTGGAGCAAGTCGAGGCTCTACGTCAGGAACTCGTTTACTTCGTGGATTGCATTTCAAGTGGGCAAACCCCATTCAACGACGGATGCGCCGGGCTCCGAGTGGTTAAGATGCTGGAGGCTGCCAGCGAATCGCTGAGCAAGAGAGGTTCCTTAGTCTATCTATGAACTCGTACAACTGCATAGCGGACAATGTAAAACTCGGTAAAAACGTCCGACTATCGAAATTTATAAATCTGTACGGATGTGAAGTCGGGGATGGGACAAAAATCGGCGCGTTTGTGGAAATCCAGAGAAATGCCAGTATCGGAAGATTTTGCAAGATATCCAGTCACACCTTCATCTGCGAAGGCGTCATCATCGAGGATAACGTCTTCATCGGGCACGGAGTGACGTTTACCAACGATACTTATCCGCGCGCTACGAGGATGGATGGAAGCCTACAAACGGAAGCGGATTGGAAGGTCGAGCGTACCATCATAAAAAAGGGTGCCTCTGTCGGCTCCGGCGCCACGATTCTCTCCAACACCAACATCGGTGAGAATGCGATTGTAGGCGCTGGTAGCGTTGTCACTAAGGATGTTCCTTCCAACGCGATCGTGGCCGGAAATCCAGCTAGGGTTTTGCGTTACATAGAACAGACCGTGGAAGGTGCCAATGTCCATTCTTAACAGCGTTCCGAACAGCATTCCCTTTCTTGACCTGGTTGCTCCGCATGTAGAGCTTGAGCGAGAACTCACTTCCGTATTCCGTCGAGCTCTGCACACAGCTAGCTTTATTGGTGGCCCTATGGTGGAGGAGTTTGAGGAGGCATTTGCCGCCTTCTGCGACGCAAGCCATTCTATTGCGGTTAGCAGTGGCACGGATGCTTTGCGCTTCGCGATTATAGCTGGCGGCGTACAACCTGGCGATGTTGTATTGACCGTTCCGCATACGTTCATTGCGACGACGGAAGCCATCTCTCAAGCCGGCGCGGCACCGGAATTCGTCGACATAGACGAAAACACTTACAATATGTCGGTCGAGATGTTGCAACGGTATCTGGAAGAGCAGTGCACGCGGAATGGATCCGGCAAGCTCATCAGCCACCGGAGTGGGCGCCCAGTAACCGCGGTTGTGCCAGTGCATCTCTACGGACAGATGGCCGACATGGATTCCATCTTGGAACTTGCTGAGCACTACGGCCTAACGGTGATTGAGGACGCATGCCAGGCGCACGGCGCAGAATATTTCTCTGTGAGGCTCAACCGCTGGATGAAAGCAGGCTCGATGGGCCACGCGGCCGCGTTTAGCTTCTATCCTGGGAAAAATCTTGGAGCGTGTGGCGAAGCAGGGGCAGTAACGACCAATGATGTCAGTGTTTCCGACAAAATCAAGATGCTGCGCGATCACGGTCAAGCGAAGAAGTACCACCACGATGTGGAAGGCTACAACGGGCGGCTGGACGCAATCCAAGCCGGGCTTCTGCACGCGAAGCTGGGTCATTTGGCGAAGTGGAACACGCAGCGCCGCGAGCATGCTGCCGAATACAATCGTCTTCTGGCGAACAATGGAGCCGTAAGTCTCCCGTATGAGCCTTCCTGGTCTCGCGCCGTGTATCACCTCTACGTGATCCGCATCGAAGAACGTGACGGCATCATCAATCACCTGAAAAAAGCAGGCATTGGCACAGGAATTCACTACCCAATCCCTCTGCATTTGCAGAAAGCCTACGTCTCGCTGAACTACTGCCTAGGAGACTTTCCTGTAGCAAGAAAAGTTGCCGACGAAATTGTCTCCTTGCCAATGTTCCCGCAGCTTACAGCAGACCAGCAATCCAGGGTTGCCGAAGAGATTCTGGCCTTTACGTCCAAGGCTGCGCGGAAGCAGGCGGACAGTAAAGAGAACTTGTTGGTAATTGCAGAACAGACCGCCTAGAACCAACGCCCTTCCCTCCGGAGAAAAGCAGAATGAAGATTTCCGTCATTGGCGCGGGCTATGTAGGACTCACAACCGCCGCTTGCCTCGCACAAATCGGCCATGATGTATTTTGCGCTGAAAAGGATCTCGACAAACTTGCGCAATTGCGAAACGGTAAGATGCCGATTTTCGAGCCGCATCTTGAGGGTGTGATCAAAGCTGCGCACGAGGCAAACCGGCTGCGTTTCGGATCCACCGAAGACGCTGTAAGTTGGGGAGTTGCGATCTTCATCTGTGTCGGGACGCCTCCGCTTCCCAATGGTGATGCAGACCTGCATGCGATTGAGGAGCTCGCATGGACGATTGCCAAACGAGCCTCGGGCTATCGGTTGATTGTCGAGAAGAGCACTGTGCCGGTGCAGACGGGTGCTCAGTTGCGCAAACATCTGGTTATGCTCACCACAAAGAAGTTGGATTATGACGTAGCTTCCAATCCCGAGTTTCTACGCGAAGGCAATTCTGTCGAAGACTTTCTCCATCCTGACCGGATCGTAGTTGGCGTCGAGTCGGCCAGGTCCGCGCAACTGATGCGCGAGATCTACGAGCCAATTCTCCAGCAGAGATTCGTATGCCCCATCCACAAAAGCTGCCCGAATGTGAAAGAAAGTGTATTTCTGGTCACGGATACCAACTCGGCCGAGCTGATCAAACATGCTTCCAATTCGTTCCTGGCCATGAAGATCTCGTTCATCAACATGGTTGCTGACCTGTGCGAGGTCGTCCATGCTGACGTCAGCAAAGTGTCCCAGGGCATGGGCCTCGATCCCCGGATCGGGAGTGCCTTTCTGAATGCCGGTATCGGTTTCGGCGGGTTCTGTTTTCCCAAAGATATTCAGGCCTTCATCCGCATCGGTGAGAAATCCGGTTGCAACTTTTCGCTTCTGAAGGAAGTCGAGAAAATCAATCAACAGAGAATTGTGCACTTTACCGAAAAGATGCGGAAAGAGCTGTGGAGCATCCGCGGAAAGAAGATCGCAGTTTGGGGACTGGCGTTCAAACCCAATACAGACGACATCCGCTTTGCCCCCTCTATTCCTCTGGTTGAGACCCTGCTGAGAGAAGGCGCGACGATCAGCGCCTATGACCCCGAAGCGTCTGAAAAAGCTAAGGAACTGCTTTCAGCAGTCACCTACTGCAAGGATCCCTACGAGGCAGCTCAGTCCGCGGATGCAATCCTGATCGTTACCGAATGGGATGAATTCCGCACAATCGATTGGCAGCGCTTGGCCAGCGTGGTCGAGCGTCGATTGATCATAGATGGAAGAAACCTATACGATACACCCCACGTCACAGCCCACGGGTTTCAGTACATCAGCATTGGGCGGTTGCCGGGTACACCCGAACCGCAGAACACAACTGATTTTGATAGTCCTGAGCTTGTTACTACCGCCCGAGTAAATTGAGTTGTTGTCCGCCCCACTACCCCGGTTTTTCAGAGTCATGGCAGAATATCCAAGCTACGTGATTATCACGCCGGCGCGGAATGAAGCTCAATTCATCGAATTGACGCTCCAATCCATGGTCGCGCAGACATTTCGTCCCCAAAAGTGGGTAATAGTCAGCGATGGCTCCACCGACGGCACCGACGAAATCGTACGCAAATACGCGGTGGATAATCCGTGGATTGAGTTGCTACGGATGCCTGAGCGTGCGGAGCGGCACTTCGCCGGAAAGGTCCACGCTTTCAATGCCGGCTACGGCAGAGTTAAGAACCTGGACTTTGAGATCATTGGAAACCTCGATGCGGATGTTTCCTTCGAACCAGACCATTTCCAGTTTCTAATGGTCAAAATGGGCGAGAATCGGCAGCTTGGACTAGCGGGCGCGCCATTCCGCGAAGGAACCTTCCAGTACGACTACCGGTACACAAACATCGAGAACGTCTGGGGTGGCTGTCAGCTCTTTCGTCGCACATGCTTCGAAGGGATCGGCGGCTATATGCCCCTCAAGGGAGGCTGCATCGATCATGTAGCCGTGCTTTCTGCGCGACTGCATGGCTGGCAGACGAGGACCTTTATTGAGAAAGTCTGTGTGCATCACCGCAAGATGGGAACGGCGCTGCAGGGTACATTGAAAGCCAAATTCAAGTTGGGCGCGAAGGACCACTCCGTTGGGAACCACCCACTATGGGAGTTGTTCAGAATGGCATACCAGATGAAGCACCGTCCGTATGTCGTCGGAGGCCTCGCCCTGGGATGGGGATTCGCATGGGCGATGCTGCGACATGCGGAGAGTCCGCTGCCGCCGGCATTGTTGAGCTTTGTAAGGCGCGAACAGATGTCGCGTCTGAGGAAACTTTTCGGGTGGTCCAAAACACAATCGCGATTTGAGAATGGCGTCGCTTGATAAGTCGAGAATGTTCGAGTGGTAATAGCGAAGGCTCAAAGGCGAAGAGAATCGAGCGACTGGTCGATCGTACCCCCGAGCAGCTTGAGGGTTGATGCAGTCCCTTCCCGATAGTCGTTGTATCAAATCACACTTGAGATCCGATAGGCAGGTATGACCCAGTCGAGTCACTCCGTTGAAGTCAGAATCAAGGGACAGTGGGTCCTGGTTCCTGTGTTGGAGGTTGATGGACACAAGCTCACCGCCAGAGGCAAGTGGCTGAAGATCGCACGGGTTCGCGGCGAAGAAATGATGGAGACCGAACTCGAGAACCCCGATCTTTATTGCGCCGCACTTAAGAATGACCCGGCGCGGATATTAAGGGCGGATATCTTTACTTTCACTCAGAAACTCCCAGCTACTCTGCCGAAGTACACATATCCCATGGAATGGGAGAGCGTTGCGGCCATCCCGCTGATCAGCTTCAAGGAGTGGTGGGAGGGGCTGCCGCAAGAGACGCGGAAGAATGTTAGACGTTCCCAAAAACGCGGGGTGACCATAAGAGTCAGAGGGTTTGATGAAGACCTCATTGCAGAGATTCGAGCAGTAAACGACGATACTCCGTTGCGTCAAGGCATGAAAAATGCCTATTACGGACTCACTTCGGACGAGACACGAAAGCGCTACAGCGAATTCGTAGGCCGATGCGACTTCATCTGTGCGTATTCTCAAGAAGAGATGATTGGATTTTTGCATCTGGTGTATCGGGGGGATGTAGCGGCAATCCTCAATTTGACAGTAAAGCCAAGCCATTTTGACAAGAGACCGTCGAACGCGTTGTTAGCCAAAGCGGTAGAGATTTGTGAGACCCGCGGTATCTCCCACATAAGCTATGGGCTTTATAACTACGGAAACAAGCGTGATAGTCCGTTGCGGGAATTCAAGATCCGAAACGGATTTAAAGAGATTCCCGTTCCCAGGTACTTGGTGCCCATAACGCTATGGGGAAAGCTCTGCATGAAGGCGAAGCTTCATCGGGGCCTCATTGGCAACCTGCCGCATTCGGTGATCACGGCCGGAATAAGAGCGCGAGCGTTGTGGTACGACCTCAAGGAATTTATTTGCCGGTGTAGCTTAATGTCAGAGCAGCCGAATTGTAATCGGCAGGTGGAGCGTTCAATCCCTCCCGCCGGCTCCACCTCTTGTAACCGATGAACACCCTCCCGCTGATTGCCGACTTGTTTCTCACCGAATGAAAAGCCATGCTTAAACTAAGGTCGAACTAATGCCAGGTATCGTCGGTTTAGTCACAAAAAGACCGCGTAGCTGGGCCGAACCGCAACTTATGCGGATGCTCCAGGTGATGCGGCACGAGGCCTTTTACAAAATCGGTTTTTGGATTGATGAAGATCTCGGCATTTATATCGGCTGGGCGGCGCGCAAGGATTCGTTTTCAGACAATATGCCGGTTCGGAACGAACGGGATGATGTTGTACTAGTGTTTTCCGGAGAGGACTATCCCGAAGCGGACACCGCTCGTCGCCTCAAGGAACGCGGGCATGGATGCGAAGAGGCCGGGCCTTCCTATCTAGTCCATCTTTACGAAGACGACCCGAACTTTTTCAAGAACCTAAACGGACGCTTCCATGGTTTGATGGCCGATCGCTCGCGCGGCACGGCGACTTTGTTCAACGATCGTTTTGGCTTGCAGCGGCTCTACTTCCATGAGGCTCCAGACACATTTTATTTTTCGGCGGAGGCCAAGGCAATCTTGGCAGTGCGGCAAGAGCTGCGGACCATGGATCCGCAAGGGCTCGGCGAATTCATCGCCTGCGGCTGCGTTTTAGAGAACCGCACGCTTTTTCGCGGCATTTATGCGCTGCCGCCCGGCTCGGTTTGGAGTTTTCGCGGTGGCACGCTCGAGAAGAGGGCCGCCTACTTTGAGCCGCGCGAATGGGAAGAACAAGAGCCGCTGGATGCCGAAAGCTACTATCGTCATCTGCGCGACGCCTTCACTACCAGCCTGCCGCGCTATTTCAACGGGCGAGAGCATATTGGTGTCTCGCTCACGGGCGGTCTGGACACGCGCATCATCATGGCCTGGCGCAAGGCTCCGGCCGGTTCGCTGCCCTGCTACACCTTCGGCAGCATGTACCGGGAGAATCAGGATGTGTACCTGGCGCGGCGCGTGGCGGAAGTCTGCGAGCAGCCGCACCAGGTCGTCACTGTCGATGGAGCTTGCCTAGCGCGATTTCCCCATTATGCGGAACGGACTCTCTATCTGACCGACGGATGCGTGGATATTAGCCGGTCCGCAGACCTGTACAACTACGAAATGGCACGGCAGATTGCGCCGGTGCGGATGGTCGGAACATTCGGCAGCGAGATCATTCGTAGGGCGGTGATGTTCAAGGCTGTGATGCCATCGGCGGACATTTTCCCGCCAGAGATTCTCGCTCAGGTGTCGCGCGCCACCGAGACTTATCACGATCAGTTGCGAGGTCATCGGACGAGCATGGTGGCCTTCCGCCAACCCGCCGCATATCACTTCGGCGGTGTGATACTTGAACAGACGCAGCTAACCCTTCGGGCGCCTTACTTGGACAATGAAATCGTCCGGACCGTATTTCGGGCACCGAGGGAGGAGCAAGGCGAAGACGTGCGGCTACGCTTGATTCGTGACGGCAGCCCGACGCTGGCTCGTCTGCGCACGGATCGCGGGCTCGGCGGCTCTAACCGCATCGCTGCGGCAATCAGCCGGAGTTATCTCGAGTTCACATTCAAGGCCGAATACGCCTATGACTACGGGATGCCACAGTGGGTTGCCCAAGTGGATCATGTTTTGGCGCCATTTCATCTGGAGCGCCTTTGGATGGGCCGTCATAAGCTGTTTCACTTTCGGTGGTGGTACCGGACAGTTCTTGCAAAATACGTTCAGGAGATGTTGCTCGATCCTCGGTCGCTAGCGCGTCCATATTTGAATCGAAGCGCTGTCGAGGCGGTCGTCAGCGGCCATTTGAAAGGAAATCGCAACTACACCACCGAAATTCACCGGCTCCTTTCGCTGGAGTTGATGCACCGGCTCTTCGTGGATGCCGCATGATCTCGGTGCAGCGGATGCACGGTCGGACGAGGATTCATCGAACCACGGGGGGCTATTCCGGAAGCAATCCCCAGGCGTCAAAGAGATCTTTCAGATGGTCATAGAATCCCTAGCCGCCAGCGGATGCTTGAAGGTGGAACATGGCGCTATGTCCAGCCGGATTCCTGCCTTCGATTTCACCAAGGGCGCGCTGGTTTTATTCATGGTGCTTTACCACTGGCTGAACTATTTCTATGGACCGCACGGCGAGATCTACAAGTATCTTCGATTTCTGACTCCTTCCTTCACGTTTATCTCGGGATTTCTGATCTCTTATGTGCATTTCTCGAAGTATGGAGTCGGTAGTTCCAAACTGTCGAGACGGTTATTCCTGCGAGGCATCAAGCTCTTGGCCGTATTCGTCGCATTGAATCTTATAGTCAGCTCATTGGTACCGGATTCATTTGTCAGGAACATCTTTTCGATTCGATCGACATTGCCGAGTCTGGACACAGTTTTTCTCACCGCAAGAATTTCTAGCAGTGGAACGGGCAAGATCGCCGCTTTTGGCATCTTGGTTCCGATCAGTTATCTCCTCATGCTTGCGGCGTTGTTATCGCCCGCGTGCCGATTCTTCAAGTACACGTTCCACACGGTATGCGCCTTGTTGCTGCTCTTTATGGTCGTTTTAGATTTGCACGGAATTCAGAGTGCAAACCTCGAGCTCGTCACGATCGGTTTGCTTGGTGTCGTTCTCGGCTACGCTTCAGGGGATGAGATTCAAAAGCTGGTCAGCCGCCCTTGGGTGATCCTTTGTGTTTACTGCGTTTACCTGGTCGCAATAACGATCTGGAATGTCTCACTCTACATGCAAATGGCGGGCGCCTGTTTGACAACTGCACTCCTTTACGTCGTAGGTGTAGAGAACGGCCAGCTGGGTCGACTGCGAGGACATATCGTACTTCTTGGGAGGTATTCGCTCTTTGGATATATTTCGCAGATCGCGATTCTTCAGATCTTGAGCGTAAGTCTGCGACACATCAATCTGAGCACTATCACTCTCGCCGCCTCCTTTGTTACAGCTTGCGCTCTCACTATGATTTCTGTCGAGGCAATAGATCGCGGGAGGGCAGTATCAAAGACCATTGACGGCGCTTACAAGGCTGTTTTCGCCTAGAGGAACTTGTTGAAAAAGGGTTAGACGACCCCAAATTGTAGGGGAAGTCGAAATCTACTTCGCACGGAAACGGGCCTACAAGGCGTCGATCAAGTGTTGGCATACATTTCCTATCACTCATTCGCACCTTGAAATGGCCTTTGAAAATCGTTTTTCAACAAGTTCCTAGTACTACTGTGTTATAAGAAGTCCCGCAGGCAGCAGGGGCATCTGGGCAGGGAGCGGGCCAGGTGGGTTGCGATCTGGCGGCGCACGGTGGCGATCGAGCAGGGATTATGCCGTTCGGTTCGCACCGGCAGAGCCGCGGGGCGTATAGCTGCGTTGCACATGGGGTAAGCGAAGACGGAGGTTCGGCTGCCCGCATTGGCGGCGAACCTGGCGGAGGGGGAAAAAGGCACCGCTCCCGCACCAGGAAGCCGTAGGCGGCGATGGCGAGCGTGGCATGGTGATGAAAGCCGCGCCAGCCGCGTCCTTCGAAATGGCCCAGACCGAGTTCCTGTTTGAGTTCCTGATAGTCGCGTTCGATCATCCAGCGCTGTTTGCCCAGAGCCACCAGTTGACGCAGAGCGATTGATTCCGGCAGGTTTGACAGCCAGTACTTCGTCGGCTCCTTCTCGGTCTTCGGCCATTCGATCAGCAGCCATTGCTCCGGATGCGGTTCACTGCGCCAGTAGTCGCGATGGGCCACACGCACGCGCAGTCGGGTAAAACGCGAGTGCATGGTGCCACGCGTGCCTTCGCGCCAGCTCACTCGCCGCCAGTCGCCGGGACTGAGACAGAGGGCCAGTTCCTTCACCGAGAGCGGCTGATGGTGTTTATCTCTGCGCAGCAGACTGGCAGGACGACCGGTTGCATTACGGGCCCGGGGCCGAAGCGGAGCAGTGCCCGGCGGCCAGACAGAAGTCGAAGACTGGACACCCACGACATACTGGAATGCCAGACGTCTCCACCTCCGCACGAAAGCCGTGATCATTTCCATAGGCAGCATCGGCCAGCACGACGCCACGCGGTACATCCTCATCGAGCAGCGAACGAATCTGTGCGAGCTGCTATCTCGGGCTTGGTCTGAAACCGGACATCTTCCGGCACTCCTGCTTTTCGGCGTCGCTCCCGGGTCATTCGCCCAGACCTCGGGCAGATACAACTGGTACCGCACAGGAAGACTGGCCTGCTCCGTAGCCAGCGACACGCTGACCGCAATCCGGCAGTTCTCCTGCTTACCCACCTGCCCACAATACTGCCGTGTGACTCCAACCGAATGGCTCCCCTTCTTGGGAAAACCCGTGTCATCCACGATCCAGGCGGCCAGACGATGCCGCCGCGTCATCGCGGGCAGTACCTGGTTGCGCACTTCCTTCAGCAGCGCAGCATCGCTCCAGGCTGCGTCGGCCACGATGTGATGCAGCGACTGGTGCATCTGGCGCACGTTGCCCGGAGCCAGACGCGCGGCCATGGGCTCGACGCTCTTGCGCTCCAGGGGCAGCAGAAGACCCTTCGTGTAATTCTCCAAGGGAACAACGCGATCGGCATGCCCGACGGTTCGGGTCAGACTATCCAGATAGCTTTGCAGGCGCTCTGACTGGCGGGAGAAATCCAGTTGGCGACGCTTCATCGCCCTCAACGTACTGCTCACCCCTGTCACACGCCAGGACAATCAATGAAGAGGTATCCACTTTATAACACAGTAGTACTAGGAGCGTGTTGAGATGGTAGGTTCTGCTGCATCGCACAGGGTCTGTTCGTCTTATCGATACGCGTGACCGCAAAAATCCTGATTTAATAATTAGTCTTTCACCAGAGGGTCATATATGAATCAATTGCGCATCTTGATATTAGCGCCGGACTGTAATCCGGAAGGTGTCAGCATGCCCTATGTCACTTATTCTCATGCGGCAGCGCTTGCCCGAATCCATGACGTCGCTTTAGTTATCGGATCGCCCTCTGAGACTCCTGTGCGCCGCGCAAATGGCGCCGTTTCGCACCATCGAGGTAGTCCGGATGCCATTGCTCGAGCGCATCTTTGCCTGGAGTTTTCGGCGGATCTTCAAATGCAATTTTGACACTCAGATGTTGACCGTTATCCTCTATCCGTTTTCTCTTGCCTTTGAATGGCGCGCCTGGCGACAGTTGCGGCGCCGCATCTTTGGGGGTGAGTTCGATGTGGTTCTGCGCGTCATGCCAATGTCACCGGTCTTGCCGAGTCCTTTCTCTTTCTTCCTGCGCAAGGGGCCTATACCCTTTGTAATCGGGCCACTCAATGGTGGTTTGCCCTGGCCGCCCGGTTTTAGCCAACTCGAAAACCAAAAGGAATGGGTCTCCAGTCTGCGGAATCTGTATCGATATCTTCCTTTCGCTCGCTCTACCTATCGCTCCGCGGCCGCGATCATCACCGCCTCGTCCCAAACGTATTCCGAGTTTGCCGCATATCGCGACAAACTGTTTTTTGTCCCGGAGCCAGGCATCGGCCCCTCTTCGTGCTCCGATGAACCGCGCTGTCCGGAGCCCGGCGCCAAACTTGAGTTGGTTTTCGTCGGCGGTTTGGTTCCCCGGAAGGCTTGTGATATTGCCTTGCGCGCGGCTGCGCTCCTTTTGCGAAGTGGTTTGGCGCGCTTCACCGTGGTCGGCGATGGCCCGGAGCGAAACCGGCTCGAGCAGCTTGCGAGATCCCTTGGGATCGAAAAGGTGGTTTTCTTCCGCGGCGATGTCAGCCATAAGGAAGTTTTCAATGCCTTGCGATCTGCTGATGTATTTCTGTTTCCATCAGTTCGCGACAACGGTGCCGGCGTTGTTTTCGAAGCTCTCGCCTGTGGCGCTGTGCCCGTGGTCGTGGACTTCGGCGGCCCGGGAGATATCGTTCATCCAAAGGTGGGATGCAAAGCACCCCTTACGAATGAGAGTGACGTCGCGGTGCAGATGGAGAGGATTCTATCGGAACTGGCTCACGATCGGAATAGGCTCGAGCGGTTACGGCGCCAGGGAATGGCTTACGCACGGGAATGCTTGACCTGGGAGGCGAAGGCTCGAGCGGTCACCCGGGTCCTGGATTGGGCAGCAAGGCGGGGCCCGAAACCAGACCTTCCGCCACCAAAGGTGTTGGCTGCTGGTGGCCGCTCCGCTTAGTGAAAGCGCCGTGGACCGGGATCGGCCCGGCATCTACGGCGGTCTTCGCAGTCATTCGCTGCGCGCCCTGCCCGGACAGCAGTGAAACCAAAGCGGCCTTGGCGGACTAAACGAATCGTTCCTCCCGTTCGGAAGACACCTCAAGAATCGGAATGCCTAAATAAGTAGTTTGGTTGAGAAGGAGAGTTACCTATGGCGCGCACGTGGAAGCCTGGTGATTTCGACTCATTGTATAAGCATTACATGTGTAAAGAAGAACTGCAATTTGGTGGCCGAGCTTACTATCTACGATATCGCTCCCGTTACAAAGAATGCATTCAGCGATTTGCTGCGTTGGCTCCACCACATCCAGTTGATGTCTTGGATGTGGGAGGAGGGCAGTTGGCCCTCATGTGCACCAAATTGTGGAACGACCATGGTGTTGCGGTGGACCTTCCCGGGCCACATCTGTCGTACATGGCGAAGCATGGTGTGGAGACCATTCACTGGAACCTATGCAAATCTGAACCGCCCTTTAATGCCAAATTCGACTTCGTCTTTTTTTCTGAAGTCATCGAGCACCTACCGATACCGGGCTACCTCGTACTGCGACGCCTCCTTAGGGTTCTGCGGCCTGGTGGTGTCATCATCTGCACCACGCCAAATCTTTACCGCCTCCGAAACGTAGTGTATATGGCGCTGGGGCGGCCCATATTTGACTATTTTCAATACCCAGATGACGAAACCGCTCTCCTTCATGTGCTGGAATATAGTCGCGATCATCTCGACTGGCAATTTAAGAAGGCCGGATTCGCCCAATACCGCGTGGAATACTTTCAGGCGCACCATTTACCCACAAATCCACTCAATCGACCGCTCGCTTTGCTGGGCTACCCGCTACACATCGTTCCGCGCTGGCGCGACTATTTAGTCGCCACCGCGTACGCGCCGGCCGACACCGAGAAACGGGTGCATTGAATTGAGGCCGCGGTCGGCTTTTCGCATGTCGTGCAAGAAAGCGACGAGGGCTCAGTGCCCAGATAAACGACGAAGCCTCATGGTTAAGCCGAGCGACCAGCGATGCTGTCGGCTATCTGCCCGTAAGTGCCCGTTTATATCGAAGGGGGTGGGCCACAAACTGGAGAGTGTCCAGCAGCGGCTTCGCGGCGAAGGATATGCCCTCCGCATGCGTCGTAGTCTAGTATGGGCTTCGCGGTCATGATGCCATCTTGGGGTCGGCGCTTCTCCGAGCAAAATTTACACTGAAAGGTAAGATTTAAATCGCCGAAGGTGGGATGGATTCTATAACTGTCGTGGAAATAATAGTTTATGGTTTGGAACGTCGGATGCTCAAAGGACATGCAAAGCCTCAATTTTAACTGGCAAATCCCTCTTCATATTCAGTTACCTTCGTACTACATGATCGTCACTGATCCCGGGTTTTTGCGCTGAGCTTTAGTACACTAAACCTCGGTTTCCAGTGATATTGTGCTTCGGAGGAAATACTGAATGCGGCGCTATTCCTGTCTTTTGTCCGTCCTTTTTTGGCTATCGATTTTGTTTTCCGGGTGGGCCTATGCGCAACAACCGTGGTCCGGCGTGCTCTCTTCAAGCCGGGCAATAAACTGGACCGGCGCTGGGCTTCCCGCGACGCTGCCTGACGGCGAAACGACGCCAAACCCATGGACGCCGCCGACTCGCACGCAGTGTGTAACAACAGCCTGCAATACCGTCTCGGCAGGAACGGTCACCGCGCCCTCCATCAACGCGGCTTTGGCTTCGGCTCCTTCGGGCACCTATATCCTGATTCCGGCAGGGAATTTTACGATTAGCAGCGCCAACATCACAATGTACATCGCTAGTGGCGTTACGCTCCGTGGCAGCGGTCCTCAGTCCACTACCCTGACTCTGACGGGAACATCGATGATTCAAATTGGTGGGGCTTATGGTGCGGGAAGTTGTCCGTGGACATCCGGTTTCTCACCTGGAACTACGTCGATCACAATAAACGGGTGCTCCGGACCAGTGCCAGTGGCGGGTGAACTTATCTTTCTCACGCAGTGCGACTCTGGGTTCAGCGGTTCTGGCTGCGCAACTGGATCTTCTGTGGACAACGGCGGCCTTTACATTTGCGGATTTACAACTGCTTGCCAGAGAGCCGGAGAAGGCACAGGAACTCCAGAAGTTCAGCAGCAAGTCGTATATGTGACTTCTGTCACAGGAAGCGGCAGCGGTCCCTACACTGTAAACTTTTCTCCCGGTTTATACATGCCAAACTGGTCAAGTGCCAACAGCCCGACCGTAAGCTGGATACCCGGAGCAAAGGGTGCGGTGGCCTACGGTGACGGTCTTGAAGATATGACACTCTACGCCACGAGCTTGACGTCGAATTTCAGCGTCGATTTCAATCTCGCCTATGCTTCATGGGTCAAGGGTGTGCGATTTCTTGGTTCCGGAGCGGTCACTCCGATTCAAATGCTCCAGCTCAAGAACTGTCTTTTCTCAAATAACTACATATTTAGCGACGTCGTCCTTGATGGCAACTACCCACCGGGTATGCAGGAGGGCAGTGACTCCGACAATCTTGTCATCAACAACATCATGACTTCCGGAGTGCCATGGGAGGGAGTCGGATCATCAGAAGGGAATGTTGTCGCCTTTAATTACACCCGCGACACCTTCACAGCCTACGTGATCGATATGTTCGAGCACAATGCTGGAAGCGCGTTCATGATGTACGAAGGGAACCAGACCGGATCTTTTCAGGATGATGACACGCATGGCACGCACACGCTGAATACATGGTTCCGCAACTACATATCGGGCTGGGAAGAGCCTTATGTGACGGCTA
Organism: uncultured Acidobacteriaceae bacterium; assembly: GCA_963725225.1. Lineage (GTDB taxonomy): Bacteria > Acidobacteriota > Terriglobia > Terriglobales > Acidobacteriaceae > Silvibacterium. The sequence goes on along the minus strand of CAVRXY010000035.1, from coordinate 412,763 downwards.
ATCCAGCGGGCGTAACCTGGGATTCCTTCGCCCGATTCGAGAATGCAGTAGGAAACGCCATCGGAAGTTCGCAGTTGACCAACTACCAAGCTACCTGGGGTAACTCACTTCCGAATTTTGTTTATTCATTGGACTCAACCTCTTCAGCGCACGATGATCCTCTAGTTTTGTCTACCGCGCTGCGTTGGGGCAACTGCGACACGGTCACAGGAACCTGCCGATTCCAAAGTTCGGAAGTGCCGACTACCCTTACAGGGGCAGCGGCTCCCTTTGAAAACTCAGTTCCTTCAGATGGCAATTTGCCGTGCTCGTTTTTCCTTTCAGGTTATACCTCTACAACCTGCACTCCGCACTCCAGTGGGGGGACAGGGCTGAGCTTCTGGAAAGTATGTACGAGCTGGAGCACCTTTCCCGCAAGCTGTTCTGCCACCCAGACGCAGCCGTTTCCCCCAATTGGCCCAGATGTCGCGGGAGGTCCTTACGTTAAGGGGACAGCGTACGATATTCCAGCGGCCATTGCGTGGAAGAATCTGCCGATTGATCCTGCCTTGCAGAACTCCTACAGCATCACCGGGTCAACCTGGTCGGGTGGTACTGAAACATTGACCGTCAGCGGACTACCTAACACAACTCATCTTCTAGGCGGCTTCCAACTGAACGGTACAGCTGCGGTCTGCAATCCTTCGGGCACAGAGCTGTTGATGACAGGCTCCACTTCAACCACAGTTAGCTACGCGCTGGCTTCGAACCCAGGCGTAAGCTGCACAGGTAAGATGCTGTTCCCTGATGTGCGCGAATTCGATGAGCACGTGTACGAGACAGATTCAGCAGCTCAACCAGCAGGTCAACCAGCAGCTCCTACAGGCCTTGCCGCGACAATTCAGTGAATACCTCACGATGTGGATTAAGAAATTAGAGTTGTCGGAGGAAACACTGAAATGAGGTATTACTGGCGTCTTATTCGGCTCTTCTTTTGACATCGTTTTCGTTTTCCGCTTTAGTCCATGCGCAACAAACCAACCGGGCGATTGACTGGACTTACGGTCTTCCAGCCACGTTGCCCGGCGGGGAAACTACCTCGAATCTGTGGACACCGCCGACGCGCACGCAGTGCGATTCTACTATATCAAGCGGAGCGTCTGCCGTCACGATTAACGCTGCGCTGGCCGCCTGTCCAACGGGAACCTACGTTCTTCTCGGCGTGGGAGCCTTTACCACATCGCCAGCGCCGACATCACGCTCTGCGCGCAAAATGGCGTGACGCTGAGAGGCAGTGGTGCGCAATCAAGATCGTGTTGACGAGAAGCGGGCAGATACAGTTTGGCATCGTGTGGAATGACGCCAGTTGCGCATGGACTTCCGGGTATTCGCAAGGCGCGACATCTCCGACAATGAACTCCTGCTCCGGCCCTGCACTGGTGTCTGGCGAGATCATTTCCCTGACTCAGGTGATACAGGCTTCAGCGGTTCTCCGTGTGCGGGAACGTCATCAGATAATGGTGGTCTTTACGTTTGCGGCACAGTAACTCCATCTTCTCAGCAGCAACGAACTGATACGGATGAAAACCAACAACAGATCGTAAGCAGTTGCAGTTCATCCTGTGCCGTGACCTTTTCTCCGGGGCTTCATATGCCAAACTGGGCGAGTGGGCAGAGTCCGTACCTGCCCGTTTACAGTGCGAAAGGTTGCTTACTCCTCTCAGCGAATCTGAATTGGTGCTGTTCCCAGCTAGCGAGAAGCGTTTCCTCACGAACATTCAAGAGGTCAGCTAACTTTCTCGCAGGATTTTGATCGAATAGACCGTTAGCTAGTGCCGATTCTTACGCCTCTCGAGACCTGAGAGGCTTAGTTGACCTGTCAATGGAGACTACGAAATGTACATTGTGAATCGAACGATGAGGTTTGCCCGAGGATTTGTCCTCAGCTACGGCCCATCGGCTGTAAAGAAGCGACTTTGGGATAAGGAATTTTCCGGAACCAAATGGGACTTCATCAACAACACCGTCGGCGACTGTGTGTATCCATATCTTGAGAAGTACGCGAACAACGGGAATATCCTAGATCTTGGATGTGGTCCAGGCAACACTGCGAACGAGCTGGCCGCGAATTTCTATCAAAGTTATATAGGCGTTGATATTTCCGAAGCCGCTCTGGCTAAAGCTGTAAAACGCACCCAGGAAAACGGTCGATCGGGCAAGAACAGTTTCGCCCACTCCGACTTCCTGGAGTACGAGCCTACGCAGGAATTCGACATTATCTTATTCCGCGAGTCTATGTACCATATCCCTTACGGACAAGTCCTGCCGATTCTAAGAAAATTCTCGAAACATCTCAAAAGCACCGGCGTGTTTATTGTCCGACTCTATGCCGGAGATCATCGGCCCGGTGTGATCAAGACTCGAGTGACAGCGAAGATAGATTTGATCAAGCGCGAGTTCAAGATTGTGGAGTCGCGACAATTCGCCTTGCCGGCCCTCCCCAATGTGCTGGTTTTTCGGCCCTAGGAACTTGTTGAAAAACGATTTTCAAAGGCCATTTCAAGGTGCGAATGAGTGATAGGAAATGTATGCCAACACTTGATCGACGCCTTGTAGGCCCGTTTCCGTGCGAAGTAGATTTCGACTTCCCCTACAATTTGGGGTCGTCTAACCCTTTTTCAACAAGTTCCTAGTGCGGAGACGAATGGTTGGGCAAAGTGCAACCGTGGTTCGTATGTCTTAACTGCGCGTGTTGAAAAGGGGAGGTCGAACGAACAAGGGGATTGACTCAATTGCATGCTCCCGATGCCTGTCACCGACCAATGCTGAAGGTCCTGACTTCAATGTAGTCTAAGACCTCTAACGTCCTTCCTATCTCTAGTCTAAAGCTACTCTGCTCACAGAACAACGCCGCTAGATCGGCACAACCTTTGGTTCATAAGTGAGCAATCTTAGGCGGCAATATTCCCTGCGGCTCCTGTCTCGAGTTGTATGAGTCTGCGGGTGTCAAGCGTTTTTGGCCCTCCTAGACCGGAGCGATCTCAGCCTGGAAGGGGGTGCTTGGTGCAAGTTTTCTTTAAAGAATTAAAGGTTTAGAAGGAGCGGAAGGTGAGAATTAGCATCTTCGGTTTAGGCTACGTGGGAACAGTGTCCGCTGGGTGTCTTGCGCATGACGGTCACGAAGTCATCGGCGTAGATCCGGTCCCTACAAAGGTCGATCTGATAAATGCAGGCAAGTCTCCAATCATCGAGTCCGAGATCGACGAAATCATCGGTGCAACGGTCAAGCAAGGCAGGCTCCGAGCAACTGCCGACCAAGATCGCGCTATCAGCGAAACGGAGCTGTCATTCATTTGCGTCGGCACCCCGGGCCAAGCCAACGGAAATCTGGACCTGACCTACGTCCGGCGCGTTTGTGAACTTATCGGCAAGGCACTGAAGAATAAGCCAACCCGGCATACGGTTGTCATCCGCAGTACTATTTTGCCCGGCACGATTCGTCAGCTTCTTATTCCCGTCTTGGAGGAACACTCTGGAAAAAGGGCAGGTGCTGACTTTGGCGTTTGCAATAATCCTGAGTTCTTGCGTGAAGGTTCGGCGGTAAGCGATTTTAACTCGCCTCCGAAAACGGTGATCGGAGAGTTAGATTGCGAGAGCGGTGATGTATTGGCCTCACTCTACGCGAAGCTGGATGCGCCCCTGATAAGAACCGAGCTGGAAATCGCCGAGATGATTAAGTATGTCGATAACTGCTGGCATGCACTCAAGATCGGTTTCGCAAACGAAATCGGGAATGTCTGCAAATCATTGTCTATTGATGCGCACGCGGTTATGAGGGCGTTCTGCCAGGATAAGAAGCTCAACATCTCTACCGCGTACCTCATACCTGGATTTGCCTTTGGGGGGTCGTGCTTGCCAAAGGATCTTCGCGCACTGACTTATGCGGCCAGGATGCGTGACGTGGAATTGCCGATAATGGCGTCCATCCTGCCGAGCAACGAATTGCAGATTGCTAGGGGGCTTCGACTCATAATGGAACGCGGTCGCAAACGGATTGGCGTCCTTGGCTTCAGTTTTAAAGAGGGAACGGACGATTTGCGCGAGAGCCCCATGATTGAAGTGATCGAGCGCCTCGTCGGTAAGGGTCATGAGGTATGGATCTTTGACAAGAACGTGAATCTGGCCAAACTAGTGGGCGCGAACAGGGACTTCATTCTCAACAAGATTCCGCACGTCTCCCGTCTTATGGTCGACAGCATTGATGCCGTCTTGGAGCACGCGGAAACTGTTGTGGTTGGCAATAGGGATCCAGACTTTGGTGGTTTGCGAGATAAACTGCGTGCTGGCCAATCGATTGTTGATTTTGTGCGGATTAGTGATCAGAGGAGCAACAATGGATACGACGGCATTTGCTGGTGAAACCATTCATCGCGAACACAAGGAGGCCTTAGCAAAGGACCAGCTGTTCTACTCGATCTCTCGATTGTCCGGATGGCTGGAGAGAAATGATTGTCAAGCTTACGACACATTCGATGGCCTAAGCTCAAGAATCCTCCGTCCACTGACATTGGAGACGAAGGCACTACGGATTGTATTGCAACAGGGAGTGCGGCGTTTTCCTCTGAACCTTCGCCCTCTTCTTGGAATAAAGAAAAGTCGTTCTACAAAGGGAATAGGGTTTTTGGCTCGCGGCTTTATTCGCCTTCACCAGGCAACCGGTGAGGCGATCTGGAAAGACAAGGCAGAGGCGATGCTGCAATGGCTGATTGAAAATCAGTCGGCAGGCTACAGTGGAGCTTGTTGGGGAAACCATTTCGACTATCAGTCGCGCAGTTCATACGTACCCAAGATGATCCCGTCGATTGTATGGACTGCACTGATTGGACATGCATTTCTCGATGCGTTTGAGCATTTTCAGAATGACAAATATCTCGACGTAGCGGTCAGCTCTTGTGAACACATTCAACATGATCTTGGAGTGTATGAAGATGGGAACGGCGTTTGCATACACTATTTCCCGGTTACCAAGGAACGAGTTCACAATGCCAATACACTCGGCGCAAGTCTTCTAGCCCGAACGTACTCATACACTCGAAATGATTCGTATTGTACGCTGGCGAAAAAGGCGATGCAGTACACTGCAAATTATCAGCGAGCCGACTCATCCTGGTACTACGGAGAGGCCGCGAACCTTCACTGGGTTGACAACTTTCATACGGCTTATGTCCTCGACTGTTTCAAGTATTATGGCGAGGCAACAGGCGACCGCAGCTTCGACGAACAGCTAATGAACGGGTACCGATACTGGAAAGACACCTTCTTCTTGTCAGACGGCACTCCCAGATACTACAACGACAAGACTCCGCCGTTAGATATTCAGTGCTCGTCGCAGGCGATAGACACGCTGATCTTCTTCCGTGATCGAGATGCGGATAGCTTATCGCTAGCGCTAAGAGTGGCTAAATGGACGATTAAAAACATGCAGGACCGGAGCGGATATTTCTATTATCGAAGGTATTCACGGTCGATCGTCAACAAGACACCGACTTTGCACTGGGGACAAGCGACAATGCTTTGCGCCCTGGCTGGACTGTATAAGCTGTTGGAGCAATGACCCGGTAGCATTCGAAGAGACGGCGCTGAATTACGTCTGGTTGCGTGCCGCCCAAAGGTGGAGAGATTCTATCCAATGAAACTTATTGAAGCACTGGAAATCGCGCGTCGTCCGGCTCCCGAGTCGGCTGCGAAGGTAAGAGTTTTCTTGGCTTGCGGGTTTACGCCGCTTCATTTGCAGACCTTTATCACTGGGCAACTGGGCGCACGGGAGGAGGGGCCGCAAATTGAGCTTTCGAGCGGGCTGTTTGGTGACTTGTGCGGAAGCATTGAGCGTCTGGATCCTTCGATCGTCGATTTGCTTGTCGTGGCCGTTGAGTGGAGTGATATTGATCCTCGCCTTGGATTTCGGGTACTTGGGGGTTGGCGGCCCTCAGATATGATTGGAATCCTCGAATCTGCTCGATCGGCAGCTGCTCGCTTAGAGCAGGCATTGACAAAGGTTGCAGGGCAGATCCCGTCGACTGTGGTCTGTATGCCGACCCTGCCGCTGCCGCCGATGTTCGCGACGCGGCCGCTTCAGGCGGGCTTCTTCGAAACCGAGTTGCATCACACGGTGGCCGCACTGGCGGCATCTGTCTCCCGGTTGCCTGGCCTCCGCATGCTGAGTGCACAGCGCCTCGCCGAAGCCTCTCCGCCGGCGGATCGATACGATGTGAGATCTGATCTGGCCACGGGATTTCCATATACGATCCGTCACGCATGTGCCTTGGGGGAACTCGTCGCCGAGTTAATCCAGAACCGGCCGCCCATGAAAGGACTGATTACCGACCTGGATGACACATTATGGGCTGGAATCGTAGGAGAGGATGGTGTTGAGGGAATCTCCTGGCATCTTGACCGCAACACGCATATGCATGGCGTTTACCAACAGTTTGTTGCATCTTTGGCCGGTGCAGGCGTTCTAATTGGGGTTGCGAGCAAAAACGATGCATCCGTGGTTGCGCGTGCCTTCGGAAGAAAAGATTTGTTACTGTCGGACAGCGAAGTTTTCCCCTTCGAGACGCACTGGTCTCGCAAGTCAGAGTCAGTGCGGCGCATCCTTAAGACATGGAATGTTGGCGCTGATTCGGTTGTTTTCGTTGACGACAGCCCTATGGAAGTCGCCGAAGTAAAGGCGGCGTTTCCCGGGATGGAATGCCTGGTCTTCCCCAAGGGCGACTACCAGCGCATGCTGGACCTCTTGGAGCACCTGCGCGAGGTTTTCGGTAAGGCCTTCCTCACCGAGGACGATAGGCTTCGGTTGGACAGCATACGCAGTACGAGTTCCTGGAGGCGAGATTCTATCAAGTCCGCCGGCAGCTCTTCAGAGGATGAGCTTCTCCGCGCCGCCGAAGGTTCCCTCGCTTTTGGCCTGGCGCGGGAAGGAGATGCGAGATGTTTTGAGTTGGTCAACAAAACCAATCAGTTCAACCTCAATGGCAAGCGCTTCAGCGAGTCGGAATGGCGGAGAATTGCGAACGACCTCGCGGCCTTCGTGCTCTCGGTGTCCTATAAAGACAAGTATGGCCCCCTGGGAACGATCGCCGTAATCCTGGGAAAAACACAGGGCCACACGGTTTATGTAAATACTTGGGTGATGAGCTGCCGGGCATTCTCGCGACGGATTGAGTTCCATTGCTTGCAGTACCTCTTTCAGAGATTTGTGGCCGCTGAAATTGTTTTCGATCTGCAGGCGACAGGCCGCAATGGGGTGCTCATCGATTTCCTTCGTCAACTAGTAGAAGAGCCTGACGAACCCAATCCCCGACTAGGGAAGGCTTGCTATCTTAGGAAGGCTCCGGAATTGCCGCACAACATTGAGGAGGTATCTGTTTGTGAACAACGATGACGATCGCTTGATGCGCTGCTTTGTGTCAGCATTTCCCAACGCGACTCGCGATGAGATTCGGGCTGCCAAGTTCGATGCCATGCCTGGTTGGGATTCACTTCGAGGGGTAACGCTCCTAGCTGTTCTGGATGAGGAATTCGGGCTACAGGTGGACTTACCAGAGTTGCTGGAACTAGAAACCTTTAACTCTGTGAAACAGCATTTATTGCAGCGTGGCATGATGCCGCGGGTAAACGAATGAAGGAAAATCCAATCCGAGGATTGATGAATAGAATCCTTCAGATGGTAACTACGACCTTCCCGGGCGGCCAGAGTCTGCGTGTGTCGCTGCACCGTGCTCGCGGGGTAAGCATCGGAAGGAATGTCTGGATAAGTTACAATGTGGTTCTCGAAACAAGTTACCCGCAACTGATAACGATCGACGATAGTGCTTTTATCGGGATTGGTGTCATTGTTATTGCACACTTCAAAGAATCACGCCGAGGTGTACGGATTGGGAAACAAGCCTTCATTGGACCGGGTGTGATCATTCTCCCGGACGTGGAGATTGGTGAGGGTTCCGTGGTCACCGCAGGGAGCGTTGTAACGAACTCGGTGCCGGCGATGACGGTGGTCCAGGGCAACCCAGCAGTTCCTATCGCCAAGTGCGGTGTGCCGCTGTGGCCAGACACTCCTCTGAAGGAGTTTTCGAGACGTCTGATACCAGTTTCCAAAAAGTAGACCGTTTCTAGGAAAACGAGCCCAGGTAGGAGGAAAAGGTCATTCAAAAAACGGGATCGATCGATGTCTTCTAATCAAGTTAGTGAGCGCTTTCATCACACCGGGTTCGTCGTGGCTTCCATTGCCGCTGTCATGGAAAGCTTTTGCAGAGCGGTCGGAGGACGCAATTGGTCAGACACTTGGCACGATCCTCGGCAACGCGTGCGCGTAGCGTTCATCTACCCAAGCCACCCCGGTGATCCCAGCGTCGAACTGATCGAACCGGCAGGTCCCGGCTCCCCCGTCGAAAAATTTCTGGAGCGCGGCGGCGGTCTGCATCACCTTTGCTTTGAGGTCGACAATCTGGAGGAAGCGGTGCGCGGCGCTTCCGCGCGGGGCCTGGTCATGACCCTCCGCCCACAACCAGCCGTAGCCTTCGGTGGCCGTCGCATCGCCTGGTTTCTCACGCACGAAAAATTGCTTATCGAGTATCTCGAAGGGGCTTGCTGACCCGTGATCACTGGTTCGTTCTCCGCGAGGTCAGCGCCGCGAGCCGAACCCAATGGGACCGCCTGAGACGGGGCGAGTTGGAAGCCCCTGAAAGGAGGGGCCGAATTTGAAACTGATTGTTCCTTACATCGGTAAACTGAAGGATCTTGACGCCCGAATTATACGCCTCGCCACGTTTCTCGGCGTCCCCAGCGAAACTATTGCCCTGGCGAACGCGGCCGACCACGCAGAGTTTCTGAAAAAGTCAGTGCCCGATGAGTGTTCCTGTCTCGCGGTCAATCCTCAGGTACTGAAGGAATGGTTAGGGTCGCACATTCCAGCCGCGTTAGTTACCTTCCTTTTTTCCCGGTTTGCGCACCTCGTGGTGTATGGCCTGCGCGGGGATTCTTTCGACTCTGAACTGATTTCCGCTTTGTCGAGAGGCAGGCTGAAATCCGTGGAGGTGATTGACAGGAAGCACTCTACTTATGCGATCGCCGAGGACTCCAAAGATATTTGCGAAGCATTTGCGGGACTTTCGTTTGGTCCCGTAAACCCCGTCAACGATCACGTCCTGTGCCTCGGCGATAGCGACTCAGGAGTGCGAAAGCTGATCTCGATCGGTGACCGCCCTTTTATGGTTCTCATAAAGGATGTCGGAACGGAAGTCCTCTTTCTGGCCAGTGAGGATATCGCGGAGCTGAGCACTGAGGTAGGCGACGGACTCCTGGCCGAGTACTTCTCCCGTTTCGTTACGTACGCGATGGCACTGCGATATGTGGCCGGCGAGGAGTGCTGGCGTCCGTGCGAGCAACACGCGTCGGTCATCATAGACGACCCGCTGCTGCGGCCGAACTATGGCTTCTTGAATTTCGAGAAACTGCTTGATCTGATGAAGCAGCACAATTTCCAAACAACCATCGCGTTCATTCCCCACAACTTCAGGCGGAGTTCGCCGTCGACAGCGAAGGCATTTCGGGAAAGCCCCGCTCGCTTGGCAATGTGTTTCCATGGAAACGACCACACTGGAGCCGAATTTGCCTCGACCGATTCAGCTCTTTTGAATACGATGCTTCACGTCGCTGAGCGAAGGATGGATGAGCACAGGAAGCGCACCGGACTTGACTGTGACCGCATTATGGTGTTTCCGCAGGGAAGATTCTCCGTTGAGGCCATGGCACTTCTGAAGGCTCACAATTTTGACGCTGCTGTAAACACTGTGCCTCGTCCCATGCATAGTCATGCGGCTCTCAGCCTAGGAGAACTTGCTCAGCCGGCTGTGCTGCGCTTCGAAGGGTTTCCCTTATTTCTTCGCAAGTACAGCGTACGGATGGAGAGCGCCGACATCGCATTCAATCTGTTTTTCGGAAAGCCGAATTTAATCGTCGAGCATCACGATATTTTCCGGGACCCGAGTCTCTTGATTGCGGCTGTTTCGAGAATCAATGCGGCCGCCCCGGGGATCCGCTGGTCCAACGTCGGGAATGCAGTCAGCAGTTCCATCCTCCGACGGCGCTCATTAGGCGGTGTTCGTCAAATTCGTGGATATGCGCGTAGAATTCGGATTTCAAACACCTTCGGTTGCTGCGAACGTTTTTTGATCGAGTGGAGTCGTGTTGGACAAGAAACAGCATTCGAGTGCGTTCTTCACAATGGAATGCGAACTAAGGCCTTCGAGGTCGATGATACTGGAGTTCGCGGTCTCGTGAGCATGGATCCAGGGGTCACGGAGATATTCTCCCTCGTTGATCAGAATCCTCATGCCGTTCTTAGGAGTGGTGGACTTCGGCGCAGAGCCAACGCATTTGTGCGGAGAAGGCTATCTGAGGTAAGAGACAACGTTGTCAGTAAGAACCCGCCCCTACTTGCAATTGCCAAAACCGTACAGCAACAGTTCCAACGCTGAGGAAGAGAAGCATCCAGCGGCACAGCAGCCGAAGGTATGATCGCTCGTCTGGCACAATTCAACGCATCGATTCCGCCATCTACACGCATTTACCGGGCTTGTTGAGGGCGTTTCCTAGCTCGCAGTCTCCTTAGAAAAACGAGGCAGCCAAGTGACTTCGATGAAGAGAAAGATTCTGATCATCGTGGAGAATTTGCCGGTTCCCCGCGACATACGTGTTTGGAATGAGGCTCGTTCTCTGCGCGCTGCCGGATACGAGGTAACTGTCCTGTGTCCGAAGGGCAACGGATTCGAGCATGGGTATGAGCTACTTGATGGAGTTCATATCTACAGGCACCCAACGACGAGAGAAGGTGACAGCGCGCTGGGACACTTGCTGGAGTATGGATGTGCATTGTTTTGGGAGTTTTTCTACTCGCTTTGGATCTACCTTCGCCGCGGATTTCATGTGATTCAGGGATGCAATCCCCCGGATAATGTGTTTCTCGTAGCTCTTCCCTTCAAACTTCGCGGCGTAAGGTACATCTTCGATCATCATGATGTCTGTCCCGAACTATATCTTTCCAAATACGAGCGGAAAGACCTGTTTTACAAGGTTCAGGTGTGGTTAGAGAAGGCGACATTCCGGTGCAGTGACGTCGTAATCTCCACTAACAACAGTTATCGCGAGAGTGCCCTGACCCGCGGCGGCATTCAGGAAGACGATGTGTTTGTTGTCCGGAATGGCCCTGACCTCACGACCTTTAAGCCGGTTCCGCCAAATTCAGCGCTGAAGCATGGCAAGCCATACCTAGTTGGCTACGTGGGAAACATGGGGTCGCAGGAGGGACTGGAAATCCTTCTGGACGCGGCGCTGGAACTGAAGAGGCTGGGACGCGGCGATGTGCACTTTACCTGCATCGGAGGCGGACCGGGACTGTCGGGCCTTCGGAAAATGACCGAGGAAAAAGATCTTGAGGATATCGTGACGTTTACCGGACGCATTCCGGATGCAGAAATGCTGGAGATCCTCTCGACGGCCGATGTCTGCGTTAATCCGGACAGGCCCTGTGAAATGAATAGCATGTCGACCATGATCAAGATCATGGAATACATGGCCCTCGGCAAGCCGATCGTGCAGTTCGAAGGGGTGGAGGGTAGGTTCAGCGCGCAAAGTTCGTCCTTATATAGCGCTGGCGATGGAAACATTGCGGTGAATTTCGCCGAGAAGATCGTATGGCTGCTGGACCGGTCCGAAGAGAGGAGGCGGATGGGTGAGATCGGACGACGGCGGGTCGAAGAGCAACTAGCTTGGGAGCATTCCGTACCCAATCTCCTTGGAGCCTACGAAAGGGTCTTCAGCAAGATGCGCGGCAAGCAAGCGCTGCAGACTGACGTTGCCAGGTTATGAGGACCTGCGGCCGCCGGCACTGACAGTTGCCTCGCCAGGACCCCCGGCGCTGGGTGATGCGCACCGGATACCTTCCGAATGAAACGTCTGGACGACACACGGTTGAATAATCTGGACGACACACGACGACGGATCGCAAGCAGCAACAGCACTAAGTTCAATCCGGCCCAACGCAAGGCTTGATTCGTCGACCCAGACTAATTCTGTTAATGGTGGAGAGTTGCTTCGCAATGCTAAGCCCGATGGTCGCTGCCTTGATGACGATGCAATCCTCGTGCTGGCAAGCTTATCAACTCGCCTCTCTAGACGGGCTGATCGATCCGATAAGGTCGCTCGGAGGAATAGGGAATGGGATTTAACCTCGCGTTTCTAATCTGTGCGGCTGGGATCGCGGGGCTCTTCTTTCTGAATCATGATAAGTCTGTCCGAATTTCGAAGGCGGTTTGGCTGCCAGTCATCTGGTTGTGGATCAACGGATCACGGTCCGCCTCTGCATGGATATATATATGGACGGGGATCAGCTTCGGCGGGGCGCTAGGCGGAGATCTCTATGCGCAAGCGGATGGCAGCCCTTTGGACGCTGTCATTTACACTGCGTTTCTTGTCGCCGGCGTTGCAGTTCTCCTCGGGCGCAAACGCCAGGTAATGGCAATACTGAAAAGGAGCGGCCCGATCCTTATCTTTTACGCGTATTGCTTGTCGAGCGTTCTTTGGTCTCATATCCCCGAGATAGCGATTAAGCGCTGGACCAAGGACTTGGGCGACGTTGCGATGGCACTGATTATCGCAACGGACCCGGACCCGCCGGAGGCCCTTCATCTTCTCTTTGCCCGGGTGGGATTTGTGCTTCTGCCGGCTTCCGTACTGCTGATTCGATATTCCCAATTAGGCCACGCGTATGACCCGAGCGGGGGGCAAGTGAATACGGGAGTCACCACAAACAAGAACTCTCTTGGTCTCATCACTTTCGTTATTGCGATCGGGGCAGTGTGGAGTTTGATCCAGGTACTGCGCGATAAGAGGCGACGGAACAGAACGCGAAGGCTCGTGGCGGTGGGAACTCTCATAGCATTCGGATTGGTAGTCTTGGACCAGTCGCACTCCGCGACCTCGATTGCTTGCTTCGCACTCGGAAGCCTGTTGATCCTGGCCACATCTCTGCCCGCAATCAGACGCAACCCAGCTGGAATTCACGTGCTCGTTCTGACGCTCCTGGCCGTCGGAGGTGCAATGATGCTTTTCGGGGGCCAAGGGGTCGTTCTCGGGGCGTTGGGCCGCGACTCCACTCTTACTGGTCGTACCGAGATATGGCAGGCGGTGTTACCTATGTGTCCGAATGCCCTCGTCGGTGCAGGATTTGAAAGCTTCTGGAACACGTATGGGGGGAACATTCGATCCTTAGGACGGTATGAGAGCGGACTTAATGAAGCGCACAACGGATATATTGAGGTTTATCTCAATTTGGGCTGGGTCGGAATTGGGCTCGTCGCGTTCATTCTGGTGAGTGGCTACTTACGTGCCGTTGCTGCTTTTCGGCGCAATCGGGAGATCGGGAGCTTGATGTTGGCTTATTTGGCCATGACTGCGATTTACGGTATTACCGAGGCAGGATTCAGGATTCTCACTCCGACATGGACATTTCTCCTTATCGCACACGTTACTTCGACGCGCTATTCCTCCCGTGGGTCTCGTGATCTTGTGTCCGGAGGTGGCGCATTGCAGGGAAAGTGGGCCCCAAGCAGGGCACCCGATGACGAACCGTCTCGAGGTCCTACCGTCGAGAAGATCCCCGCTTTTCATCACTTTTGATCTGAACAGCAGGCATCTCCAATCGGGCGACGGTTGAATCTCCCGAGCCGCTTTGCCGCAGAACTGCCTCCTCCATGAGGGCAAGTGCAGAACTGATTCCTAATTCATTTAGTAAGGCTAAGATATCCGCTGGCCTAAGCATCCTGGAACCCGAGAATTCTGCCTGGAGTCATATGGAGTCGTCAGAACCGGACAATACGCCATCAAGCCTGTTGTCGCGGGCTTTACGAATCGGACATAAGCCCATCGGTTTCAAGGTCGCTCGTGGAGTCGTCTCGTCAGTGGTGCGGAAGCTGATTGTGGCGCCGATTTCACTGTTCCTTGTTCCCTTTACCCTCTACAAGCTTGGAGTTGCAGGCTACGGTACATGGGCAATTCTCTCTACGGTCATCAATCTTGCCTGGCTTATGGATCCAGGTCTTGGGCCGGCGGTCACCAAATACATAGCGGAATCCAGTGGCAAGAGCGATATCTCAGAGATTCGGCGAGTGGTCGACGCAGGCGCCGCGATATGTTTGTTCATGGCATCCACGGCCGTCTGTATAGTCGGATTCTCCTCTCACCTTGTTATCAAGGAGTTCTTTCGCGGACCCTCCGCGCCCGAGCCAGGCGAAATTCTTTCGCTGTGGCCGATGGTTCTGCTCTGCATCGCCACTTTCCTGATTTCAACTCCCTTCCTGGCGATTATTAACGGTCGTCAGCGGATGGATCTGACCAACGTTTTGCTGTTTAGTGCCGAGTTGCTCAGTGCTTCGATGACGGTCGCTTTTCTTATGGCGGGGGCCAAAGTCAGAGGCTTGCTCCTCGCGCAATTGCTTTCCGCGCTTTTCATTCTGGTGGGGAGCATCGTGTTAACAAAGCGGCTTCTACCGTGGGTCACCCCCAACCCATTCCGATGCAAATTTGGCACCCTGCGGAAGATCGTGACATTCAGTGTGCCGCTCTATGCCGGATACGTGATGACGACGCTGCAAGGTCAATTGGAGCGTCTTTATCTGGCTCGAATGGTCGGCGTCATTCCCGTGGGCTGGTACGACGTTGCCAGCCAAGGAGCAGCAAAGGTCAAGCGGCTTCCCGATCTACTGCTTGGTCCTGTTCTGGCAGCCGCTTCCGAATTAGATGCGGGGGAGGAACAGCAGAAACTTGAAGAGCTACACTTTCGGGCTCACAAGTACCTTGCATTTACAGCAGTCCCGCTTGTGCTGTTCGCCGTTGTTTCCGCTAAGACGCTTATACGTCTATGGGTTGGCAACCATCTACAGGTGATTGCTCTTACATTCGCTATTTTGGTAATTGGCAACCTATTTCCGCAAGCGGGATCGCCTACTTATTTCATAATGGTGGGGCGGGGTATTCTCCGACCGGCAGTGTATGCAGCTTTGCTGGCCAGTGTATTAAACGTTGTGCTGAGTTACATCTTTATCAAGAAGTGGGGATTCTCAGGAGCGGCGCTCGGAACCGCGCTCCCAATGATTATCAACACCATCTATTTCTTCGCAGCGTGCAGACCATACTTCAAAACTCCCCTCTACCAGACGATACGCCGTGCGTATCTAAAGCCACTCTTTTGCTCTGTAGCTGCAGTTTCTGTGGTTCCTGCAATTACTCTTCTCAAACTGCGCATCTGGGAAGGTCTTCTGGTAGAAATGGTCGCATTTGGTGTTATTTATCTCATCGGTCTTGTGATCACTCATTTTTTCGACCGTTTCGATCTCGCCAACGCCGAGACTCATGTGCCTTTCCTGCTTCGTTACCGGGCGAAAGCTGTGCCAATTGGAATTTTAGAAGCTGGTGTAAAGGGGGTCGAATAGAACGTAGCGGTTGCACGAAATGACAATGGATACATACACGCACAGAGTCGCATAAGGATCGTAGCCAGAAATAAGACTCCGATCTGCCAATCTTCCGCCGTGCAAAAATTAAGCACTATCGCAGCCTGTTTTGCTAATCTTTGGCGACATCATCAGAATGACGGTGAGCCTGTTGAGGGTGTCGGTTGCGGAGGGTAGACGAAGTAAGTTGGCGTTTTACTTTTTAAATGCAGCCTGCCAGTCCTCTAGACTCTAAGTGGTGGCCTTTGCGTAACAACTCAATTCGCAGCGTGACAATTGCCCAAACGAGACTCTTGCCTCAACTTCAGTCACGAGAAGTTTCTACTATGTGGTCAAGAGCTCTCGCAATTGTCGCTCTATCGATGGCTTTTAGTGTGTTCCCCGGGGTTCTGAAGCTTCAGCCGCAAATGCTCACCGCATCGCCTGTCCACACTTTCCGCGCCGACGGAGATCACTTCGAACTGGACGGCAACCGGTTCCAGATCATCTCTGGCGCTATCCACTACCCGCGTGTTCCGCGCGCCTATTGGCGGGACAGTTTGAAAAGGGCGCGAGCCATGGGTCTCAACACGGTCGAGACATACGTCTTCTGGAATGAGCACGAGACCTCACCCGGCCAGTTCGATTTTTCGGGACAAAGGGACATCGCCGAGTTCATCCGCGAAGCGCAGCAGGAGGGTCTTTATGTCATCCTGCGTCCGGGGCCGTATGTCTGCGCGGAGTGGGAGTTTGGCGGATATCCGGCGTGGCTACTTCGCGACCCTGAGATGGTCGTTCGAACCTCGAATCCGGCGTTTATCGCGGCAGCGAGTCGCTGGCTACATCGTCTCGGCGAAGAACTGGCTCCATTGCAAATCGGCAATGGCGGTCCGATCATCGCGGTGCAAGTGGAAAACGAATATGGCTCCTTCGGCCAGGATCATGCCTACATGGAGCAGATCCATCGTCTGCTGCTAAGCTCCGGCTTCGACCGTGCAATGTTGTACACGGCAGATGAAGCTTCTTTCCTGGATAAGGGATCTCTCCCCGAGTTACCCGCGGTCATCAATTTTGGCGGCGGCGACGCGAAAACAGATTTCGCCATCCTCGCGAAGGCGCGCCCTGCCGGTCCGAAGATGTGCGGGGAGTATTGGGATGGCTGGTTCGATCACTGGGGCACAAAACATCGGGTCACGAACGCGGAGCAGGAGGCCAGTGAGTTGCAGTGGATGCTGGAGCAAGGCTACTCAGTGAATCTCTATATGTTTCACGGAGGGACCAGCTTCGGCTGGATGAACGGCGCCAACAGCAATGGACAGGACTATCAGCCGGACACAACCAGCTACGACTACGACGCGCCCGTCAGCGAGAGCGGAGAACTCAAGCCTAAGTTTTTCCTCTTCCGCGACGCTATCAGCCGTGCCACCGGCAAGACGCCGCCGCCGCCGCCGGCAGCGGTCCACGCCCAGGCTCTACCTTCGGTTAGCCTCACCTCGGCTGCGGCGATCTGGGGCAACCTACCCAAGCCGATAGCTTCTGAGCAGATCCTATCGATGGAAGCTGTAGGACAGAGCTACGGCTACATTCTTTATCGAACGGCAGTCGAGCACGCCCAGCGTGGCGATCTGCACCTTGAGGATCTTCATAGCTACGCGCAGATCTACCTCGATGGAGCCCCGGCGGGGACCATGGACCGTCGCCTGAATCAATCAACTCTTGCTCTCGACATCGAGCATGACAACACACGTCTCGACATTCTTGTAGAGAACACAGGCCGCGTGAACTTTGGCCGCCAGATTCTGAAGGAGCGGGCAGGCATCACGCATCAGGTCACTCTGGCGGGCAAGGCAATTAACGGGTGGTCGATCTATCCGCTGCCCATGCAAGATGTGGATTCGCTCAACTACTCGGCGAGCAGGTGTACCGGAGCGTGCTTCTATAGGGCAACTTTTGAGGTCGACCACCCGGCGGATACGTTTCTTGACACAAGATCCCTCGGCAAGGGAGAGGTGTGGCTCAACGGTCAACCACTCGGCCGAGTCTGGAGTATCGGCCCGCAGGCGACGCTCTACGTGCCCGCTTCGTGGTTGAAGAAGGGCAGCAACGAGATCATTATCTTTGATCTGAACGGAGAAAGCGGCCGCACATTATCCTTCCTTGCACACTCGATCCTGGATAATCCAGTACAAAATCTCAAGAGGCGCCTGCTTCTCCTCGGCGCCCTAATCGGCTTCCTGGCGTTTTGCGGCCTTGTATGGGCATTGCCGCGACGAAAACCTCAGACACGTCGCCCCATCCCCCCGCCGTCTTTGTCGTGTCATGCAGCTCCGATCAGAGCTTCCATCCCCGTCACCACACGCAATTAGGGCATTTATGGCTGACTTCGAAAAACCGATAGGTCCTTACTGATGGATAGTCCCACGCAAATCACCGTCATCATTTGTACCTACAATCGTTCCCAAAGTTTGAGAAAGACTCTCGGGAGCATCGTCGCGGAGGACCTCCCGCAGTCGGTTGGTTGGGAAATCGTGGTTGTCGACAATAATTCAAGCGACGAAACACGCCAGGTTGTCGAGGAGTTACGATGCCGCTATCCACAACGAATACGTTATGTCTTCGAACCCAAACAGGGTGTGTCAAACGCTCGAAATACGGGCATTAGAGAAGCCCGGGGCGAGATACTGGCCTTTATAGATGACGACGAAACTGCCGACACGGCGTGGCTTCAAAATTTGACAGCTAATCTGCATAGCGGCGAATGGGCCGGTGCTGGAGGCCGCGTTGTGCCGCCTCTGAACTTTGCGAAAGCCACGCTGGTTGTTGTCAAAGAGCTCGTTCAATCAGGGACCGCTTGGCTACATTTGATCTCGACCACGAGGCTGGAAATCTGACCGAGGCTCCATTCGGTGCCAACATGGCCTTCAGGAGAGAAGTATTTGAACTGCTTGGCGGGTTTCGGACCGATTTAGGACGGTCGGGTACCCACTTACTCAGTAATGAAGACACCGAGTTTGGTCGTCGCCTTTTTGCCCACGGGCTGCGGCTGCGCTATGAGCCGAGTGCGGTAACCTATCATCCCGTGGCGGAGAACCGTCTTCGTCAAGCGGTATTTTCTAGCGTGGTGGTTTAACAAAGGACGATCTGATGTTCTGGAGCTCGGGGTTCATCCGAACGGTAAGCGTGTCCTTGGAATACCAGTTCGACTATTTCGCGATGCCGCAGTGGAAGCGATGCGATGGGTCATTACCTTCGATTCGTCGCAGCGATTCATTTGCTGTCTTAAAATTTCGGCTTATGCCGGACAGGCCTATGAATCGTACCGCCAACGTATTGAGGCGAGCCGAAGGAGTCCAGAACATATTCCCATCCTTTGATCGGAGAGGTGAGGGATAGCATCGATTTTCTTGAAGTGCGACTTTTAGCCGCCTGATTTATGTCTGTGTGGAATTCTAACGCACAGACCACTTTGGCACCAGGATAATGGGCTGAATGCGCGCGGATTAACCCGGTGCCCGAGAGTTGTTCCCGACAAAACCGTCGAAGCCCTCTGGTAGACGATTACGATACCTCGACGACAAATAGAGAGAGAGCAAGATGTCAACCAGTTTTATGCCTGGGGAGGTCCCAGTTGTTAAGGACGTTGACGCTGTGGAAGCTTCCGGTCCCGGAGTCACATGTCACGTATTGAAGTCGGATTGCTCACCGGTTGCCAGGATAGACCTTATGCGTTCGGGCTGGCGATGGCGCTGCTCTCAAAGGGTGTGTGTCTGGATGTGATTGGCAGTGATGTAATCGACGGCCCCGAGATGCACGTCACTCCGAATCTGCGCTTTATGAATTTTCGGGGCGGCCAGAAGGAGGATGTTAGCTTCAAGGTGAAGTTGTTGAAGTTGGCAGCGTATTACGCGCGACTGATTCGATACGCAGCGCGAGGTAAGCCACGGATACTGCACATTCTGTGGAACAACAAGATTGAGATCTTCGATCGCACCGTGCTAATGCTGTATTACAAAGTATTGCGGAAGAAACTTGCTTTTACCGCGCATAACATAAATCAAGCGAGAAGAGATTCCGAGGACTCATGGCTTAATCGGCTAACATTGAGAATTCAATACCGCCTTGCCGACCATATTTTTGTCCACACGCAAAACATGAAGAGAGAACTTAGGGATGACTTCGGTGTTGCGGAGAGATCCGTCACTGTTATCCGCCATCCGATCAACGATGCTTTCCCGAACACGCTCCTTACGTGTGGCTGAGGCAAAGCGCCGACTAAACATTAGTGACGACGAGAAGGCGATTCTCTGCTTTGGCAAGATTAAACCATACAAGGGAATAGAACACCTGTTGAGCGCGTTTCGGCAACTAGTTGCCCGAGAGGCGAGTTATCGCTTAGTTATTGCAGGAGAGGTGCAAAGGGGCAATGAGAAATACATGGAGACCCTGGAAAAAGAGATCGGTCACGAGTTCATGAATGGGCGGATCATCCTAAAGAAGCAGTTTATTCCAGATGAGGATATGGAAATATATCTCAAGGCCGCGGATGTGCTTGTCTTGCCATATAACGAGATCTTTCAGAGTGGTGTGCTGTTTCTGGCGTATAGCTTCGGCTTGCCAGTAATCGCAACGGACGTTGGCTCTTTTCGGGAAGAGATTGTCGAGGCCATGACCGGCTATCTTTGCAGGCCAGCGGATCCAGCGCACATGGCTAGAACCATCGAGACTTATTTCGCAAGTGATCTGTATCGGAATCTTGGCACGCGGCGACAGCAAATAAAGGACTACGCCAACGTCCACCATTCGTGGGCCGCGGTTGCCGAGCTGACCCGAAATGTTTATGCGAAATTATTAGGAGGGCGTGCGGCATGAAGCCTCTGGTTTCGATTCTTATTCCTGCATATAACGCCGAGGCGTGGTTGTCTGACACGCTCAAATCGGCAATCGCGCAAACCTGGGACCGCAAGGAGATCATCGTTATCGATGACGGATCGAAAGACGGAACCTTAAGGTAGCGCGGAACTTCGAGTCGACCGGCGTGAGGGTTTTTACACAAAGGAACCAAGGTGCAGCCGCGACGAGAAACAACGCATTTGCACAGAGCCGGGGAGACTATATTCAGTGGCTGGATGCCGACGACCTCATCGGTCCCGACAAAATCGCTAAGCAACTGGAAGCTCTTGGTGATTCGCCGAATCGAAGGATCCTCCTTTCTGGGGAATGGGGCAGATTCATGTATCGGCCTCGCAGGGCGAAATTCACACCGAGTGGCCTTTGGTGCGATTTGTCCCGGGCGGAGTGGCTGATTCGCAAGATGTCGGAGAATACGTACATGCAAACCGCGACCTGGCTGGTGAGCCGCGAGTTGACCGAGGCCGCCGGTCCGTGGGACACGAGGCTACTGGGAGACGACGACGGAGAGTACTTTTGCCGCGTACTCCTGGCAAGCGAGGGCGTACGATTCGTTTCCGGCGCCAAGGTCTACTACCGTCAATCGGGTTCGAGCAGCTTAAGCTATGTTGGCGCATCCGACAGAAAATGTGACGCGCAGTGGCTCTCGATGAAAATGCATATCGGCTACTTACGGTCACTGGAAGACAGTGCACGATCCCGCGCGGCGTGCGTACGATACCTTCAAAACTGGATGGTATGCTTCTACCCGGAACGGCTCGATATCTTCGAGAAGGCGAAGGAGCTTTCGAGAAAATTGGGCGGACAGATCGAGGCGCCGCCGTTATCTTGGAAGTACTCCTGGATCAGGGCGCTGTTCGGCCGGCGTTTCGCCCGGCGGGCTGAATTGAGACTTCAGGGGCTAAGGTGGTCAATGGCGAGCTTTTTGGATAGAGCGCTATGCCGTTTGGAAAGTCGGGGACCGACGACCCAATTCGGAGTCTGAGCGACTTTTCTATGCCTTTCGGTTTGCCTCATTGTCCGCGCAAAGCGGCAGAAATTCCCAACTTGGCGATTGTACAGAGCTTTCAATTGCGCTCGCTTGAAGCCGATTTGGCGCTTTGCTTCTTGCCTTCCCGTGCGGACTCCATCACCTCTGCCATCTGGGAACTTGATCGGGAAAGGCGTCAGGAGCAGAGGTGGCGGGTTCATCATGTTTCTGGCTGACCCGGATGTCGTTGGGACATTGTTCGATCGCTCCGGGGTGCGGTCGGCGAAGGAGTTGTTCTTGATTATGACTTTAGCCAACGTGGTGCGCAGGCATCGAGGATCGGATGAGTAGCCTAATTCGTGGAGAGATCGCTAGGACCATCGTTGTATTTCGGCAGTTTCTCGATTCGGCTGAAGCAGTTGCCGCGGCCGAAGCGATCGGTAACGCATGCGGGAAGGCATTGCTGAGCGGCTACAAGATCATGCTCGCTGGTAATGGCGGAAGCGCTGCGGATTCGCAACATATTGCGGCGGAGTTCGTCAGCCGGTTGCAGAAGGATCGCCTACCGCTGCCGGCGCTGGCGCTCACAACTGACACCTCGATTCTTACGTCTGTCGCGAACGATTATGGCTATGAGAAAGTCTTCCAGCGGCAGATTGATGGCTTGGGTAACTCAGGAGATGTGTTCATAGCAATCTCAACCTCCGGAAATTCGCCCAATATCATTGAAGGCCTACACGCCTCAAGAGAGAAAGGCATTTTCTGTGCGGGATTGACAGGCGAAACCGGAGGTTTGATGGCTCCTCTTTGCGACAGCGTCGTAAAAGTGCCATCAACGCGCACGCAGAACATCCAGGAAGTTCATATCATGATTGGTCATGCCATCTGCGCAATTGCAGAAACGATGTACTTAAATAGCCTGCAGATGCAATCTACTTTTCGCGCTGAGGCTACCGAGAAGATAGGCCACTAAGATGGAAGTGATTGTCCTCGCGGGTGGGCAAGGAACCCGCCTTGCAGGCATACTGAGCGGCCGCCCAAAGCCGATGGCAGATATCGCGGGCCGACCGTTCCTGGAATATCTGCTGGATCTTCTCTTGGAACAGGACGCACAGACAGCCATTCTTTCGGTCGGTTACATGGCGCAAGTCATCCAAGAACACTTTGGCGTTGCTTACAAGGGGATGCGCATCAGTTACGTTATCGAAGAATCTCCACTCGGAACCGGGGGTGCAATTAGGAATGCCCTAAAGTTGGCCACAGAAGATACTGTGTTTGTCCTAAATGGGGACACATTCGTGGAACTGAATTACGGTGCAATGATGGCGGAACATAAGGCCAAACACGCTGGACTCGCGATTGCAGTCCGACTAGTGGATGATGTTTCCCGTTATGGTGCAATCGCGACCGATGAGCAGGGATTGATTCGCAGATTCGGGGAGAAGCGCTTGACGGGCGCTGGGCTCATTAACTCCGGCGTGTATCTGCTGCACAGAGTGCTGTTTGACTCCTTTACTCTGGCCGATCCCTTCTCGATGGAAACGGATTTCGTGGGTGCGCATCTTGCACAACTGCAGCCACTGGCGTTTCGATCGGACGGCTACTTCATTGACATCGGAATCCCCTCGGATCTGGAGCGTGCGCGCCGCGAGCTTCCTGCTAGGTGCAACCGTTGAAGCGCGCGGTATTCCGCGATCGTGATGGGGTCATCAACTAAGACATCGGATATGTGTATAGACCCGACGACGTCCTTCTTGTGGATGGCGTCTTTGATCTATGTCGTGCGCCCAACAAGATTACCTTCTGATCGTCGTCACAAACCAGGCCGGAGCAGCGCGAGGTTTGTATGGCGAGGAGGAGGTTCAACGCCTCTATGAGTGGATGTGACGGCACTTAAGTGAACACAACGTCAGCATCGACGCGTTTTACTATTGTCCTTTATCACCCTGAGGGAACAGTGGAGCGCTACCGTAGGGCATCATTCGATCGAAAGCCGTCCCCAGGCCTTCTTTTAAAGGCGCAGGATGAATTCGGAATTGCCATTGGCAAGCCTTCCGATATGGAAGCAGCGTTCGAAGCCGGTGTCGCGTCCAGGGTTCTTATCACACGCGAAAGCCATGCTGCCGGACATAAACAAGTGTTTTTGCGAATTTGCGCGATGCCGCTCGCTCGTTGTTCGCTTCGCATTAGTTTGCGACATGAGTTGTGCGGCTCTTAGGTGTGTACAGATTTTAGCTCCGCACGGTAGAACCCATCCATGCCACGCAACGCCGAATGCGCCGGCGGAAGTATCTCGGCGCATACAGAAGTCTAGATTCATCACAGGCAATATTCTTCCGACTCGGCCAAGGTGAATCGCCAACGCCTTGCCGACCCGCCACTACCCGCCACCTTATAAGAGGCCCAAACAGAAATGATTATCACTAGCACTCCACTCCGCATTTCGTTCTTCGGTGGGGGTACCGATTATCCAATATGGTACCGAGAGTATGGAGGCTCCGTACTCTCGACCACGATAGATAAGTCCTGCTTCATTACCTGTCGATGGCTACCACCGTTCTTCGAGTACCACAGCCGCATTTCCTATACAAAGGTCG
This sequence comes from uncultured Acidobacteriaceae bacterium, assembly GCA_963725225.1. Classification (GTDB taxonomy): domain Bacteria; phylum Acidobacteriota; class Terriglobia; order Terriglobales; family Acidobacteriaceae; genus Silvibacterium. The sequence continues at coordinate 388,761 of CAVRXY010000035.1, read as the reverse complement.
AAAACGTGGCATCGAACGATGCCATCCAGCACCCGTCGGTCCGCGCCTGCCTGCAACATCTCGGAATCGACGAAGGGGTTGAGATTCACCACATCGCGGATCTCCCAGCCCGCACCGGCCTGGGAACGAGTTCTGCGTTTACGGTGGGACTCCTTCTCGGGCTCTACGCACTCAAGAACCAAATGCGCGACAAGCGCACCCTGGCAGCCGAGGCGATTCATGTTGAGCAGGATCTGCTGCAAGAAGCCGTCGGCGCCCAGGACCAGGCGAGCGCCGCGTACGGAGGCTTCAATCGCATCAATTTCTGCCAGGATGGATCAATTGACGTGAAGCGGATACTGGCTTCACCCGACCGGATAGCGGAACTGGATCAGCACCTGGCGCTCTATTTCACGGGCTTCTCGCGGACCGCCTCTGAAATCGCCAAGGAGCAGTTACGAGTGACACCCCACAAGAAGCAGGAATTAAACAGCATGCTCGAGTTGGTTGATGAGGCCGAATCGATTATCGACAACCCAAATCGTTCCATCGATGAATTTGGCCGATTACTGCACCAGGGGTGGCTGATCAAGCGATCTCTGACGCAGAAGATCACAAATGCCAGCATCGATGAAATTTACGACGCAGGCGTCAGCGCTGGAGCGTTGGGTGGCAAGTTACTCGGAGCTGGAGGAGGAGGCTTCATGTTGTTCTTCGTACCACGGGAACGGCGGGAGGCATTAAGGATGCGTTTGAAAAAACTATTGTGTGTCCCATTCTCCTTCTCGAACAAAGGAAGTGATGTCGTTGTCTACGAGCCAGAGGAACTGTACGATCAGTCGCTGACCGCGGAACGTGAGCTTGTCTATGCCCAGAACGGCCAGTGAAGGTTGAACTGTAAGTGTAAAGGGCACTCTGCAGGATCTTCATTCCCAGTCGTTTGAGGTGCGGGCCCCGACCCGCTCTATGTTTTGCCGCGACGAGTATCGGCTGACATTGAGAAAAGCTCAGCGGGCATAGCAGACTAAGGAATCAAGTGGTCTATAAACAAATCATAGGTGGAGTTTGCCTCGGCGTGTTGTGCACTACGCTAGCAGCCGGGTTGTGGCCCTTTCATGTTCCCGCCAACCAAGTAGAGTGGCTCAAAAGTCGAGATGGACTTGAGTTTGGACGCCACGGTAGTGTGGTCAGTACCGGGGGCATTCGAGGCGGCAACGTAGCAAGCACTTCCGGAACGCTGGAAATCTGGTTAGAGCCCGCCAGCATTAAGAGGAGTGCCACATTTCTTTCTTTCGACGCATCGGCCCATCCCGGCGAACCGTTCTCGATGCATCAAGAGGGAGACGCGTTGAGCATTCGCCAGAACAACGTCGACCCACATGGCATTTCCCGAACAGTAATTTTCTACGTGGCTCAAGCATTCAAGGAGAAGAAGCCGGTTTTTCTGACGGTTACCTTGGATGGTCATGGAACATCGGTTTATGTGAATGGAGTTTTGACGAAAATGTTTCCCCTCTCAGGGGCGTGGAACGACTTTACAGGACGGGCTGTACTCGCAAACGCTCCGAAAGCCAGCAATAGCTGGTCGGGAAAGATCTTCGGGCTTGCTATTTATCGCCAGGAGCTCACGGCTGCACAAATCGCCGCAGACTATGTGAGTTGGATGGCAAAGCGGAAACTGGTACTGGCAGCAGAGAAAGGCGCAGCCGCGTTGTATTTGTTCGATGAACACGGCGGCGCTGTAGCGCACAACAGCCTCGATCCGGCAACGGACCTAATCATTCCGACGCATTACTTCATTTTGCACCCAGCATTCATGCTCCCACCATGGAGGGAATATCACCCCACGTGGAGCTACTGGCGGGATATAGTCGTGAACGTCGCAGGATTCGTTCCTTTTGGCTTTTGTGCTTTTGCCTATCTCTCGTTAACGCGAGTGGTTAAGCACTCAGGAGCAACGACGGTGATCGTGGGGTTGTTCACGAGTCTTACAATTGAACTCTTGCAAGCGTTTCTACCAACGCGCAGTTCCGGCACAACGGATCTAATTACGAATACGCTCGGTACGGCAATTGGGGTAATGCTATGCCGCAGTTCCATCGCGCAGACCCTGTTAACGAAAGCCAAGGCGGCCATTGCCAAGACGACGTCTTCCGAAGTGAGGAGCCTCGAGGCCAGAGGAGTCGCTTCGGACTTGACGACTGTTATCTGAACGTGAGGGCCGTCATTAGCGATAGATGAACAGCAAGTGCGGCCTTGTAATCGGACATGTTATTTCAAGAAACCAAGCTGGCTGGGGTTTTCGAGATTCACCTGGAACCTAAAGCTGACGAGCGAGGCTTTTTCGCCCGCTCCTGGTGCCAACAAGGAATTCGAAGCAACAGGGCTTAATCCCGCAGCTTGGTGCAATGCAGTATTTCGTTTAATGCGAGGAAGGGTACGTTGCGCGGCATGCATTATCAGGATAGCCCCTTACGCAGAGACAAACTAGTGCGCTGCACCAAGGGCTCAATCTACGATGTGGTCGTCGATCTGCGCCCGCAGTCGCCAACGTTTAAGGATTGGATTGGAGTGGCTCTGACGGCCGCAAACCGGAACATGGTCTACGTCCCGGAAGGTTGCGCGCATGGATTTCTGACGCTTGAAGACGAAAGCGAAGTTTTCTATCAGATGTCGGAGTTCTACCATCCGGAATCGGCCCGTGGAGTGCGCTGGGACGATCCGGCGTTTCAGATTGTTTGGCCGGGGAAAGCTGGAAGTGATTTCCGATCGGGACCGGACGCATCCCGGACTTCGAATCAATGCAATGACCTCCTGAAGGAATTCGAAGCAGAAGGATCGGCGCGAGATCGGCCGAGCAATTGCACGGCTTCGCGGCGGAGCTTTATCCCATTTGCCGGAGCATTACCGGCGATGGAATTCGGCAGACTTTGACAAGATCCAGGAGCGGATCCCGCTTCAGATCTCCGAGGTTCCGACTGGAACTGCCGGTTTTCGATTGGACTGTACCCAAAGAATGGAACATCCGGGATGCATATATCAAGGACTCACGCGGGACAGCGAGTGGTCGATTTTCAGCGACACAACCTGCACGTTGTGAATTACAGCGTCGCCGGTGCATGCCACTCTATCGCTAAGCGAGCTCCAACCGCACCTGCATACGCTTGCCGGAGTATCCGGATTGGATTCCCTATCGCACGTCCTACTATCAGGAGAATTGGGGGTTCTGCCTCTCCCATAAACAGATGCTGGCGCTCGAGAGTGGCGACTACGAGGTATGCATCGACTCGTCTCTCGAAGAGGGGAATTTGACCTATGGAGAGTGCTATTTACCCGGTCGATCGAGCGAAGAGGTTCTGATTTCTTGCCATGCTTGTCATCCCTCATTGGCGAATGACAATCTCTCTGGGCTTACAGTGGCTACTGCTTTGGCGCGAGTTTCTGTCCGGACGCGACTCTTCGTTACTCATATCGATTTCTGTTTATTCCCGGGACGATCGGAGCCATCACATGGCTGGCGCGAAACCGGGAGAGTGTCGGCCGTATCCGCCACGGACTGGTGTTGACGTGCATCGGAGATGCGGGTGGGTTTCATTACAAGAAGAGCCGGCGCGGAGATGCCGAAATTGACCGGGCAGTGGCCCACGTTCTCCGTCACTGCGGCGAACCGTCCGAGGTTCTTGAATTTTCCCCTTATGGTTACGACGAACGGCAGTATTGCTCGCCGGGCTTCAACCTTCCGGTCGGCTGCCTGATGCGGAGTGTGTGGGGAACTTTCCCGAATACCATACGTCCGCTGACAATCTTGACTTTATACGTCCACAGCAGCTGGCTCGATCGCTGCGTGTGTGTGCTTCCATCGTCGATGTGCTGGAAAATAACCGGTCTATCTGAACCAGAATCCATGCTGCGAGCCCCAACTGGGCAAGAGAAACCTGTACCGCAGCACCGGCGGGGAGTCGATTGGCGCAGAAATCAACGCGCGTCTTTGGGTCCTGAATTTCTCTGATGGCGAGCACTCGCTGCTGGACATTGCCGAGCGCTCCGGGCTGCCATTCGCGGCCATTCGTGACGCCGCGGACCTTCTTTGCGAGAACGGCTTGTTGGCCGATCAGCCCAGTGACCGGCACGGAGGTAACAGTCAAGGTACCCGAATCCGTAGCCATGTGGCAGTTGCCGCCAGTCTTACATAGCCAGCGACGAAAATTTGTCATTCTGCCTTTACGGATCGTGAGCGCAGGTTGCTTGCGAAGTCGCGACTGAACTGTGCAAATCAGCGTTCGGACAGGAGTTTTTGAGGTAGAGTCGCATGAAGGTACTGCTGACTGGGCATAAGGGTTATATCGGTGCCGTGGCCGGGCCCATTCTGCGCTCTGCCGGCCACGAGGTTGTTGGCCTGGATACCGACCTGTTTGCCAACTGCGATTTCGGCGATGCGCTTCCGACATTCCGGAAATCCGCAAAGATCTCCGCGACCTCACCAAGGCTGATCTCGAGGGCTTCGATGCGGTCGTGCACTTTGCCGCGTTGTCGAATGATCCGGTGGGAAATCTCAACCCTCAGCTCACCTATGACATCAACCACCTCGCGTCGGTGCAACTGGCAAGACTCGCGAAAGAGGCGGGGGTAACGCGCTTTGTTTTCTCGTCCTCGTGCAGCACGTACGGCGCTGCCGGCGACGATTTTCTGGACGAGACTTCCGACCTGAATCCCGTCACCCCGTATGGCGAATCGAAGGTCTTGGTCGAGCGCGACATTGCGCCGCTGGCCAGCGACATTTTTACACCGACCTACATGCGCAATGCGACCGCCTATGGCGTTTCGCCGCGACTGCGCCTCGACATCGTGTTGAACGACCTGGTAGCCTCGGCGCTTCACCACGGGCCGAGTCTACATCAAGAGTGACGGCACGCCGTGGCGCCCCATCGTCCATATTCGCGACATTATCGCAGCCGTCGTCGCCGCACTCGAAGCACCGCGCGAAGCGGTACATAATCAGACTTTCAATGTGGGCCGCAACGACGAAAACTTCCGCATCCGCGAACTGGCGGATATTGTTGCGGAAGTCGTTCCCGGCTGCCGCGTGGAGTACGCTCCCGGCGGCGGGCCGGATCTGCGTTGCTATCGCGTCAACTTCGACAAGATCAACCGTCTGCTCCCGGCGTTCCGCCCGCAATGGACCGCGCGCAAAGGCGCACAGGAACTTTACGACGCGTATCGCACCCTTGGACTCACAGCCGCGGATATGGAACAGGGACGCTACGTTCGCATCAACGAGATTCGCCGTCTACAGCAAGCCGGCCGGCTGGACAGCGCCTTGCGTTGGACCGGTAAAGATGCCGCGACTGCAGTAGCGGTTTGACAGGGATCGCCATAGATCATGACGATGACAACCGTCCTTCAGAAAGTTGATGCGCAGACGGCGACCAAGATCTGCCGTTTTTGCGGCGCGGGCCTTGAGCGGACGTTTGTCGATCTGGGCATGTCGCCGCTGTGCGAAACCTATCCCTCTGCCGCCGATCTGAATCATGGCGAGGTCTACTATCCGCTCCACGTATACGTTTGCGAGAAGTGCTGGCTGGTGCAGCTGGAAGAATACGAAAGCGCGGAGAGCATCTTCAGCGACTACCCGTATTTTGCCTCGTATTCTGACTCTTGGCTCAAGCATTGCGAAAAATACTGTAACGAGATGAAGGCGCGTTTCAGTCTCGGCAAACAGAGTTTCGTGGCCGAGGTGGCCAGCAATGACGGCTACCTGCTGCAGTACTTCGTGCGCCGGGGCGTTCCGGTACTCGGGATTGAGCCGGCTGCCAACGTGGCCAAGGCTGCAGTCGAAAAAGGCGTTCCGACGCTGGTGCGTTTTTTTGGAATTCAAGTGGCAAAAGAACTTGCTGCCGAAGGCCGCACTGCCGACCTCGTTGTCGGCAACAACGTCCTGGCGCAGGTGCCCGACCTCAACGACTTTGTGGAAGGCCTGAAGATCCTGCTGAAACCAGAAGGCGTCCTCACGCTTGAATTCCCGCACCTGCTTCGTCTGATCGAACTCAATGAGTTCGATACGATTTACCACGAGCACTTTTCCTATTTCTCCCTGCTCAGCACGATCAAGATCCTGGAGGCGCACGGGCTGCGGGTGTTCGACGTTGAGGAACTGAAATCGCACGGTGGTTCGCTGCGCGTGTTTGCGTGCCACGCCAGTAGCCAGGCTCACGCGTTGACGCCGAACGTGCAGAAAGTCATTAACGATGAAATTAATGCGAAACTCGACAGGATCGAGGGCTACGAGAGTTTCGCGCGGCAAGTGAAGGAGACGAAACTTGACCTCGTCGAGTTTCTGCTCACCGCTGCCAGGCAAGGCAAGAAGGTGGCCGGCTACGGGGCGCCCGGCAAAAGCGCCACGCTTATGCACTATTGCGGCATCGGAAAAGATCTGATCGAATACACGGTGGATCGCAGTCCGTATAAGCAGGGACGATTTCTGCCGGGCAGCCACATCCCGATCCATCACCCGGACCGCATTCGCGAGACCAAGCCCGACTATGTCGTCATCCTGCCTTGGAATCTGAAAGACGAAATCATGCAGCAGTTGCAATTCATCCGGGAGTGGGGCGGCCGTTTCGTCGTGCCGATCCCGAAAGTGGCTGTCTACTAGGCTTAATCAACATTCAACGGAATGCTGTCCCGTTATGCTGCCTCGGCCGAAATTACAGCGCAAGGCGAGATGTAGAGGTGAGGTTAATGAATATCTTTGTCGATTCCCAGATGAATGAGGATGAGCGACGGAGGGAGATCTATCGTGGGTCGATTTTTGTGCGCTCTCCTTCAGAGAGCCTTTGAAGTTTGTGCCGACTGGCACAAGAACTGATCGAAGAGGCTTTCCATCCCTTCGATCCCTTAAAGGTCCACGACAGCATGCCCGCGGAGAAGTGCGCCGAGATTCTCGCCGTGTTAAAGCCACAATTTATTCACCACCCGAAGGCCAAAGCCTACATTCCAGAGAGTGCTCAGGAGGCAGGCTGCGATCTCGACAAGACCTACTTCGATGTTCCTCGCATGCGCACCGCATTTCCAGGAGATTATCTGAAATCGGGAATTGCCTACGCCTTTCACCCGCATCGTGACACGTGGTACTCGGCGCCGTTTTGTCAGATCAATTGGTGGATGCCCATTTATGAACTTAATAGCGAGAACTGCATGGCCTTGCATCCACACTACTTTGACCGGACCATAAGAACGGATCGAGCCAATACAACTATCAGAAATGGAATCAAGAGAGCCGGCACAATGCAGCCAAACACGTGAAGACCGACACACGTGTTCAGCCGCATGCGGAGGAGCCGATCGATTTGGATCCACCGATCCGATTGGTCTGCCAAGTAGGCGGCGCGTATTTGTTTTCCGCCGCGCAATTGCATTCGACGGTACCGAACACGTCGGGGTCACGCGCTACAGCATCGACTTTCGGACTGTGCATTTCGATGACGTGATGGGTCAGATGGGAGCCCCCAATATCGACTCTGCCTGCACTGGGACCACGATGGGGGATTATCTCCGCGGAACTGATTTCGCACCTGTTCCGGATGAGGTCATGGCACGCTACATAGATGGGACAGCAGTTTGAATATGCAGCTGCCGGCTTCGCGCAGTCCTGCAGTCATAGTCGAATGTAGATTCAAGGATTAAGTCTTCAAAGCTAGGAAGTGATTCGTTATCGCGAGGTGGGAGCATGAAAGTCGTTTTGTTTTGTGGCGGCGCGGGAATGAGGCTTCGGGGTTACTCGGAAGACGTTCCCAAGCCCATGGTGACCATCGGCGCACGGCCCGTGTTGTGGCACGTTATGAAATACTATGCGCACTTCGGGCACAAAGATTTCGTGATCTGCCTTGGCTACAAGGCAACGTCATTAAGAACTATTTCCTCGAGTACGAGGAATCTGTTTCCAACGACTTTGTTTTTTCCCAGGGTGGGCGACGACTTGAGTTCATGCAGCGTGACATCGACGACTGGCGAATCACTTTTGTTGATACTGGGCTGCGCTCGACTATCGGGATCGCTTGCGTCTGGTCGAGCCATATCTGGAAGGAGAGGACGTCTTTCTGGCCAATTACAGCGATGGCTTACCGACTTTCCCTTGCCGCAGATGATTGATGACTTCTCGCGTCGTGATGGCTACGCGTCGTTTCTTTCCGTGCAGCCATCGATCCAGCAGTCTGGATACCGTGCACTTGGAGCGAAGACGAGTCCGTCGAGAAATTAAGTGCATGAAAGAGTCCAATATTTGGGTAAACGGCGGCTACTTTGTACTGAGGAAAGAGGTGTTTCCGGTACCTAAAGCCCGGCGAAGAATTGGTATATGAGCCCATGACAGGGATGATCGCTGAAGGCAAGGTTTGGTCGCGGCGCTACGATGGCTTCTGGCAGTGCATGGACACATTTAAAGACAAGCAGATCCTGGATGAATTGGAAGCCTCAGGTGCAGCCCCCTGGTGTGTCTGGAAGAACGGTTGCGCGGGACGAATTACCGCATGATGAAGCTGAATCTCGGCGAAAAATGGTCCGGATCCATTCACGATCCTCTGCCTCGGCGCTCATTCTGACGATATCGAAATCGGTTGCGGTGGGACCTTGCTTGCAACTGAGTCAAGGGGACACCGAGCCCAGATTCCATTGGGTTGTTTTCAGTGCGACGGGAACAGCGTGGAGAGGAAGCGCGAAGGGCCGCGGAGTTGTTCACTCCAGGTTGCGAGAAGGAAGTCGTCGTGAAGGACTTTCAGGGATGGCTTTCTACCCTTCAGCGGGGTGCAGGTAAAGGAATGTTTCGAGGAGTTGAAGGGCCGAGTCAATCCAGACCTGATCTTCACGCACTGGCAGGGCGACGCCCACCAGGATCACCATCTGATCTCCGAGCTTACCTGGAATACATTCAGAAACAACCTCATCTTGGAATATGAAATCCCGAAGTATGACGGCGATATGGGACGGCCAAGTGTATTTGTGCCGCTTGCGGCGCCGGGCCCTGATCAGAAAATAACCTATCTCCTCGAAACCTTCGAATCGCAGCGGGCAAAGCCCTGGTTTGACCGGAAACTCTTTATGGCGATGATGCGAATCCGTGGCATGGAATCAAATTCTCCGAGTGGTTATGCCGAAGGATTCTACTGCCGGAAGCTGGTGGTACAGTAGTGCGGATCAGCGTCATCTTGTGCACCTATAATCGCTGCCTGTACTTGAGGAAGGCACTAGAAAGCGTCGCAGCCTCCGTGCTGCCTGAGTTAGTTGAATGGGAGGTACTAGTAGTCGATAACAATTCGAGCGATCAGACACGCGAGGTAGTGAACGAATTCGCGGTTAGATATCCCTCGCGTCTTCGCTACATTTTCGAGCCACGGCAGGGCAAATCACATGCACTGAATACTGGAGTTCGCGAATCACGAGCGGATGTGCTCGCCTTCGTCGATGACGATGTGACAATGGAGCCAACCTGGCTGTGGAATCTGACCCAAGAACTGGACGATGGCAAGTGGGCGGGCACGGGGGGACGCACACTGCTGGCGGAGCGGTTCACGCCGCCGCGTTGGTTGTCTCTGACAGGTCCGCACAGTTTAGGAGGTGTGCTGGCGGCGATGTTCGACCTGGGTGACGAACCCTGCGAACTCGACGAGGCGCCCTATGGCGTCAATATGGCGTTCCGTAAGGAGGTGTTTGAGAAGTACGGCTCCTTCCGCACCGACATGGGCCCAAGTGCCGATCCGAAGATCCCACGTCCCAATGAGGACACGGAATTTGGCCGTCGATTAATGGCCGCAGGAGAGCGGCTACGATATGAACCCGCGGCCATCGTCTACCATCCGGTGCAGAAGAATCGAATCCGAAAAGATTACTTTCTGACGTGGTGGTTCGACTATGGACGAGCCATGGTACGGGAATGGGGGCGTGGGCCGGATGTCTGGGGCGTTCCACGGCCTTATCTGAGCATTCTTAAATTTGGAACTATCGAAATTGCACCGGGAGTAATCGAATGGATTGCGGCTGTGGATCCACAGGAAAGATTCTGGCGCAAGTGTTGGGTTTGGATGGCGGCTGGGGTGATTGGGGAGTTCTATCGCATCGCTCGATGCGATACCAAAGCCACTGAAATCCACGAGATCCGTAAGATGTCGAAGACTGACGTCCCTTGAATCCTGGCAAGTCCTGAAACCGCATTAACCCGCAAACGGAAGGAAAGCAGAATCCTCTAATTTCGGTTCGTGCGTGGTAATGCAGGAGAGAATATTTGTGCTTGGCTCTCGGCTTTGAATCCGGCACATGAGCTTAGCTAGAGCAATTTCGGTGGCATCGGACACTGCGGTCCAGTTGCTGCGCGCCGATTTGGACCCCCGTTGAGGGATGGCAACTTGCTGACTTGTATCTGACGATCGCAGGCCTCCCCTGCAGGAGGAGGGAATATTCTCAGGGCTTCAGATCGGCCGTCCAAGTGGTGCGCGTGCGCTCTATTGGGACGTCCGTTGAGGCCATGGCTGCAGCGAATGGGGCTGGTTCGAGCTGACTGACGCCACGAATCGGGATGATCGAGACGTACCCTGAGATCGGGGTAATCCAGCGGCGGTACCGAAGGCATCGCCGAAGATTTCGGGTACGTTGTTGAAGGTGCGTTGCCGTGGTAGCTTGAGTCCATTCAGGCGATTCCTCCGCAACGTGTTTCACCTTGGGTGATGGTAGCAGCAAATTGTTGAGATATGTCGGCAGTGGGGTCTGCTCAAAACACCAAATACCTGTGCCGCGACAAAGGTGGGCGCATCTAAGGCCAAACGGTGATGTGCGCCGCATAACTCTTTCAGGAACATTCGAGTCATTCTGTTCAAAATTAGGCGTTCCCCTGACTGATTAAGGTCGAGGCGTCGCGATATTTTCCATGCAAACTAAAGGCCTGAAGTACGGTTGGGAAGGTTGTCAAATGTTACCGCGAGTCGTGTTGGCGGAATGTGGCAGTCAGGACGGAGTTGACATGAAGTTGTGCGAGTCGCGACGGCTACAGGCACGTAGCCACGCCATCATTCCCGGTGGTGCCCACACCTATTCCAAAGGAGACGATCAATTTCCGGAAGCGGCACCTGCGTTTATAGTTCAAGGGAAGGGGTGCCACGTTTGGGACGTGGACGGCAACGAATTCATTGAGTACGGAATGGGACTAAGGTCGGTGACCCTTGGACACGCCTTCGACTCTGTAGTTGAGGCGGCACATCGGCAGATGCTGTTGGGGTGCAATTTTACTCGTCCCGCCAAAATTGAGGTGGATTACGCGGAGGATCTTCTTAGTGTCTTGACTAATGCGGAGATGGTAAAGTTCGCCAAGAATGGTTCCGACGTTACGACAGCTGCAGTAAAACTCGCCCGTGCTTATACGGGACGTGACCTGGTGGGGATCTGTTCGGACCATCCATTTTTTTCTGTCGATGATTGGTTTATTGGCAAGACTGAGATGGACGCGGGGATTCCCAGGGTTGTGCAAGATCTTACCGTTTCCTTTCGCTACAACGATCTGGAAAGTGTCAAGGAACTCTTCGCCAAATTTCCCAACAGGATTGCGTGCCTCATCACGGAGCCAGCGACCGCAGAAGAACCTCAAAACAACTTTCTTCATCGCCTAAAGCAGCTCTGTGAGGAGAATGGCAGCCTTCTCGTCCTGGATGAAATGATCTCCGGCTTCCGTTGGCATCTTGGAGGTGCTCAGGCCGTTTATGGCATCATCCCTCATCTCTCGACCTTCGGTAAAGGCATGGGAAACGGTTTTGCCATCGCCGCTTTAGCAGGCAAGCGGGAAATCATGAAACTAGGCGGTCTAAATCATGATAAGCAAAGAGTGTTCTTGCTTTCTACTACGCATGGAGCAGAAACACATGCACTTGCTGCGGCCTGGGAGACGCTGAATATCTATCGACGATGCCATGTGATCGAGCATCTTCACCTTCAGGGAGAGCGTCTTCGTTCTGGAATTCGTCAGTGCGTAGCTCGCCACGGCTTAGGTAGCCATTTTGAAGTTGTCGGTCGTCCGAGTAACTTGATCTTTGTGACCAAAGATCGAGATGGCCGACCCTCTCAAGGGTTTCGTACGCTGTTCCTCCAAGAGCTGATTAGAACGGGAATCATTGCGCCGTCGCTAGTGGTGAGCTTTTCTCATACTGACCAGGACATTGACCGAACCATTGATGCCGTTGATAGGGCCTTCGCTGTATACACAAGGGCTCTCGCAGACGGCGTCGACAAGCATCTTCTCGGACGTCCGGTCAAACCAGTCAATCGGAAATACAACTGAAGGCACATCAATGAGAGCGGAACTCCAAGAGCTTTGCAAATTTCGCCAACTAATGGTTATGATTGCCGCGCGTGATATCAAAGTCCGCTACAAACAATCAGTGATGGGCTTTCTCTGGGCTGTGTTAATGCCGACGCTGATCGTCGCCTCCGGTATCTTAGTAAGATACGGCTATGCTATCGTATCGCGCCACCCATTAGATATAGGTGATCTTATGAGTGTTGCCACAAAATCTGTTCCCTGGGCATTCCTAGTCTCCGCCATCAAGTTTTCGTCAAATAGCTTGACAAGCAATCAAAACCTAGTGACGAAGATATATTTCCCGAAGGAAATCTTTCCGATTGCATCTGTATTGTCGCAGCTCTTCGATCTATTGATTGCCAGCTCAGTGTTGGTAACGCTGTTTGTTATTGTCGGATTCAGCTTAAGTGTCCAACTTTTCTGGGCTGTGCCGTTGTTGGGCATAACGATTATATTGGCCGTCGGGATTGGGCTGCTTGTCTCTGCAGGCAGTCTGTTCTTTCGCGATGTCAGGTACATCGTGGAAGTATTTCTTACCTTCGCAATCTTTTTTACACCTGTATTCTATGAGGTGAGTATGTTCGGGCAGAAGGGCTGGTGGCTGTTGCTAAATCCAGTGGCTCCGATTTTAGAGGGGTTTTCCGCAATTGTACACGGTCAGCGACCCGCCTGGCATTGGATACTTTACAGTTTGACCTTCGCCATAGTGACGTTGGTTTTTTCGTACACCCTATTTAAGAAGATCGAACCTGATTTCGCTGAGAGCATCTGATAACTCAGTGTTGATGTTCCGGACGTGCATAAAACTCCACCACGGAACATTTAGAGCGAGAGGCCTATTGATGTCCGATATCGCGGTCCGCATGGATCATGTCTCGAAGAAATTTCACAAAGGAGAGATTCACAATTCTCTACGTGACCTGATTCCGGCTTTAGCAAGACGATTTGTCGGAAGAACGCCGAGTCAGGCCGACCTTCGGCGCGATTTCTGGGCCCTGAAGGACATTTCATTCGATGTCCCACAAGGAGAGGCGTTTGGGATCATCGGGCCCAATGGAGCTGGCAAGAGCACCATGCTGAAGCTATTGAGTCGGATCATGAAGCCGACTACGGGAACGTTCGAGGTGCATGGGAGACTGTCAGCTCTTATCGAAGTTGCCGCAGGTTTTCATCCCGACCTCACCGGGCGTGAAAATGTGATGTTGAGTGGTGCCATATACGGTATGAGTAAGCAGGAAACTGTTTCGAAGTTTGACGAAATCGTGGCTTTTTCCGGGCTCGAAGAGTTCATCGATACTCCAGTAAAGCGATACTCTTCCGGGATGTATGCGCGCCTCGGCTTTTCTGTCGCGGCCCACGTGAATCCAGATGTGCTGATTGTCGATGAAGTCCTTAGCATTGGTGATTATGCGTTCCAGAAACGATGCATGGACAAGATGCACGAGATAACTCGGAGCGGGGCTACAGTCCTATTTGTTTCCCACAACTTAAAGGCCATGACAGAGTTTTGTGAGCGTTGTCTCCTGCTGGATCATGGGCGCATGGTCTCGATTGGTCCTGCCGAGGACGTGGTAAGCGCCTACATAGGCGACTCGCAGGGGACACGGTCGGTGGACAGCACGCAGGATGTAGTGATATCCCGGATTACCGTGCGTAACCGGGATAGGGAATGGCAGAATTTCGATTCCGGCCAGGAGGCTTGGGTCGACATCGAGATCACCGCTCGCAAGCAATGCCAGAAGCTCTCGGTTTCTCTCTACCTAACAGACCCGAGAGATATGATGGTCATGGACACTTCTACTGAACGCCTTGGTCACGGCACGTTTAACTTGGAGCCAGGCGAGACATTCTCTTGTACATTTCAGCTGGATCTGAACCTTGTAAGCGGGACCTTTTATGTGTCCGCGCTGATATTCAGATATGACATTGCAGTGGAGTACGACCGGTGGTTGCGTGCCGCAACTCTATTTATTGCAGATGATCGGGATGTTCGCGGTGCGGCCAACTGCTTCCCGAAGGTTGTCAACTGGGGGGTCCTCGTGCCTGACGAGTTGAGTGAACAGAGCGTCCGTACTACAGGTGATTGCAATGTCTTATAACGCCCTCATGTGACAAACAATTATTTTCTGTAATGGGATGCGTATTGAGATGTGGCGGACGTTCGGTGCAGTTAGTTCTCATAAATTTCCTTCCACTGTCGCCGGTTAGAATCACAATCAAGTGCGCCAACACCTTAATCTTATCCGAAAGAACACGGCTGAGCTATTTCGCGGCTTAGTTATGCTGCTCGTTCTCCACCCGGCGTCCGACTGGCTACCCCGGGGCTTAGCGCTAGGGATAGCGCAACTTGTCGGCTTATTGATTGCGCTCTCTCCTACGCGGGGACGAACTACGTATTTAACTATGCGAAGGGCTTTTGGCTTTTCGAAGTCCAAGGCCTTTTGGGCCTCTCAACAATGGCTCGCTCGTCCTTTTCGGGATTTCGTCATCTTGCGACGCGTAGTGAGGGGCCTTGAGGATTGCACTCAATGGAAGATCCACGAGACATGCAACGAGGCGGCGCGGCGTATCAAGGAGTCCGGCCAGCCGTTCATCGTCGCGACAGGTCATTTTGCTCGCGAGAGTTTCCTAGGCCTATTTTTGCCGACGGTGTTACCGCACCGCATCGCTGTGGTTGCTGCCCCCCTCCCGCCGCGGTCTCGAGATGCGTTTGCATTCCGTATGCGGCTTCAGTACGGCCAAATCCTTGACGCGGTGAAGTGTATTCGCCCGAATGATCTTAGTTACATGTATACCGGGGGCATCTTTGTAAGGCTCGACAACTGTCTCAGGCAATTAGGAAACGTCGTCGTCATATCCGTGGACGCCTATTGGAATGGGGGAGGTCCGTACCTTGGCAAAGACTCTCCGCCCCGGCATGAGAATGCGACCGGTGTGTACAGGCGTCCTTTTGCGGGGTCACTAGAATATAGAGTCGCAACCGGAACTGCGTCTTTGTCTCGGCTCACTCAGTGTCCGATTATCCCATGCGTCACGTTCATCCAAGACAACGGTACACTCGTCGTTGAGTGGGGAACGCCGATACAACCTCCTGCGCCTCATGATAAGGACGCGGACATCCAAATCACGGAGAAACTTCTCCAGCACATCGAGCGTGCTGTCGGCTCCAGACCGTCGCAATATGTACTAGACATTGGCTCTCTGCGCCGATGGAACTCGTTGAAGAGCCAATGGCAAGAGCATCAGTGACGCAATTATCCTTCCCGGATCAGGCGAAAGACGATCTTTCGATCCGCTATGAAGTCCATGCAATCGCACTATATCCTATAAGTTAGCGCGTCGCGTTTATGGCATCTACCAGCATGGGTCAAGTGCTCGGCATCACGAGTGCTCTTGGACACGAATACTGTGGGCATTGAATCTTTTTCGATATGGAGGACAATAGCAAGCAATGAATGAAATCAAAGAGCAGATCCGGCAATTCCTTTACGAACTCTTGCCGAACGGGAAGTCTTTGAACTTGCTCGATGACAGTCCATTGCGCACCAGCGGAATCGTGGATTCGATGGACATGTTGCGAATAGTGGGCTTCATTGAGGAGAAGTTCGGCATACAGGTGGAAACTAATGAGGTCGATGTCGATAATTTTGATCGAATCGATGGTATCGCGGCCTTCATCCAGCGGAAGCAAGCTGCGACGGCGTAATGTTACAAGGCAATTGCCGTCCGATCACGGGCACATTCCAGGCACCCCTCCGTAATAACATGAAATCTCATTGCTGCTTTCTTCAAGGATTCTAAGCAATTGATAATGCTTTGTGCCTCGCAGGAAACTAGACTGCTACCGGGTTCGTTCCCAACGAATTCGTGCTCGACTGTGTGAGGGCCCAATTACTGAGGGTAGCCGGATATGTTGAATCGTATTTTCCAAGAGAACTGCCGGGCACGTGGGTCCAAGACGGCACTTGTATTTGGGGACAAGCGGTATACGTATGCTCATCTGGAAGAACAAGTGGGGCAGTACGCGGCAGCGTTAAGGAGATTGGGCGCGGCACCCGAAAAGGGTGTTCTACTGGTCCTGAACAATAGCCCAATATTTGTTTTTACCTTCCTGGCAGCTTCACGGTTGGGGATTCCGGCATTCTTGCTCGATCCTGGCTCCAAGTTCCGGGAACTTCGCAGGGTGTTTACAGAAGCTCGAATTGCGGCCGCTGTGTGTGAGCCGGAGCAGGTATCGTCCCTCGAGCAGGTTAGGGAAGAGACTGGACAGCGCTTTTCCATTTGCGTGCGCGGGGGAGACCTCGAAGGCGTGATAGGGGAAACAACCGAGCCCTCGCGGATCTATGATCCTGAAATTGCCATAGTGCAATACTCGTCAGGAACTACTGGAGTGCCCAAATGCATCGCGCGATCTCATCGTAACCTTTTTTGCGAGGCTGTGAACTTTAATGAGACGACCGGGGTCTGCCCAGACGATCATATCCTCTGTGCGATTCCACTCTTCCACGCACATGGATTTGTCAATGCTTTCGTGGCAGCACTCTATGCCGGGGCGACACTCGTTTTGATGGAGCAGTTCAACCGGGCTGCAGTGGTCGAACTTTTCGCTCGGGAACGCATCACGATTTTTCCAGCTGTCCCCCTAATGTTTGATTTGCTCTCGCGGCGGGGCGAGGGGCAGTCGCGGCCCGAAAATTCGCTTCGTCTGGTATTTTCCGCCGGCGCGCCATTGCCCTCCGCGGTCGCAAGGGAGTTTAAAGAGGCTTTTGGTGTCTATGTTCGCCAACTTTACGGCACAACGGAAGTCGGAGCTGCGGCTATCAACCTTCAACCGAATCCGCTGTCGACATTGAATTCGGTAGGCTTTCCGATAAAGAACGTCCAAATCGAGATCCTCCGCGAGGACGGTAGTCCCGTCTCATCGGGCGACCTTGGTGAAGTGGCTATTCAAAGCCCGGCAACGGCCAACGGCTACGTGCGTCAGCCTGAGCTGACTCAACAAAGGTTTCGGAACGGATATTTCTGGCCCGGTGACTACGGCCGGAAGGACGCTCAAGGATACCTTTACATCGAACGGCGTGCGGATTGGCTCGTCTCAACCGCAGGTCGGAAGGTTGACCCGCACGAGGTCGAAGCTGTAATCGCCACGTTTTTCAAGGTGCGAGAAGTGGTGGTCGTCGGCGTGCCTGGCTATCTCGGTGAGCAAGTGGTGAAGGCCGTCGTCGTTTCCCGCGAGGCCTGTAACGAACAAGAGGTTGTCGATTATTGCCGCGAAAGACTGGCGGATTTCAAGATTCCGCGCCTGGTGGAATTCGTCCCAGAAATTCCACGAAACGCATCAGGAAAAATTTTACGGAAGGACTTGGTGTCCTAATAATACGAGTGGGTTCGGACTAACGCTGTCCAAGCCTTACCCTAGGTGCCTTTCCGTTCGTCGCGATGCAGAGAGTCTACACATATTCCACAAAGAGAGCACCGACCGAGTAATATATGTCCGCGATCGACATCTTTGCTAAATTGGACGGTTTTGACGTTAGTAACTTGGATCCCCTTCAGAGGATCCTCTCCTGGTAACCGACGGGACCGTCACTGAGATTCTGGAGGCGACGTTTCTTGAGCGCATTCACCTGATCAAAGTCGCTCAACAGGTCATTCCTGCCACCGCGCAGCATATAAAACTCGCTCCCGATGACGGAGAACGCGTAATGGATCGACAAATACTTTTGCGAGGATCAGAGTCTGGCAGGAACTACGCGTATGCGGAATCTCTCATAGCAGTTGATCGGCTCGGCAAAGACTTTTGTGACAGACTTGTGAAATCACACACTCCGTTGGGGAGATTATGGCTCGAGCATAAGCTGGAAACGTTCAAGGAGTTGCTAGAGATCGGTTGTCGAAGCGCAGGCTATATCGCTCATTACTTCGAATGTGATGATACTTCCTTGCTGATGGTCCGTACGTATCGTGTGTTCTCAGGAAGCAGAGCGGTGATGATGATTACAGAGTATTTTCCGACCAGATACGGCCAACCTGCGACATGCTCCAGCGGCAATCTAGGGCAGAGATGGACACTGCGTAACGGGTCACAAGGTTGAGCCTATCGGACCTGAGTGTCATGCGTGCTCGAATCGCTGTGCTGAACCTAGCAGATAGTGTTTTTGGCTCTAGTGTTCTAGCAGCCCTTTCAAAGCTCAGAATATTCGAACTTATCGGAGAGGGAGACGAGTCTTTAGACGAGCTTGCGGCCGAGGTGGGTCTCAGCCCGAGACTCTGGCGCGCTTATTGAACGCCGGGATCGTTTTGAGACTGCTCGAAACGCAAGATGGCTTCATCTATCGAGTGAGCCCCACCAGTCGCTCTGTGCTTTTACCTTCTGCAGGGGAGGCGTACCTCGGCGACTGGATCCGCAACTCAGCTTATTACAATGTGGTTCTGGCAAAACTAGATGAGGCCGTTTTGAAATCTGGCCCGATCATTGATCCGTTAACCCATCTTGGTGGGGATCAAGATCAGACACGAGAATTCATGTTGGCCATGCACAACTACGCGGCAGTCAGTGGAAAAGAATTGGCACACTATCTTCTCACAACTGGTTGTAAGAGCCTGCTAGATCTTGGCTGTGGACCGGGCACGAATGCATTTCATTTGGGTATGAGTAACGCCGACCTGCAGCTTTATCTACTAGATTTTCCTAGAGTCTTGCACGTTGCGAGGGAAGTGCAAGCGAGATATCCACTCAAGAATGAAATCCATTATATCCCTGCAGACGCTCTGAGAGATGAAATCTCCGGGAGCTATGACCTCATTCTGGTTTCAAATACATTGCATCAATTGGGCCACGAAGCGAGTGCTAAGCTCATCAGGCGACTCTACAGGTCGGTGAAGCCGGGCGGATCATTGGTCATCCAGGCTCGATTCTTGCGAGAAGATCGGACGGGCGACAGGGCAGCAGTTTTCCTGGACCTGCTCGAGCTCTGCATCACTTCAGCCGGTAAGAACCACTCAGTTGCGGAAAGCACGCGTTGGTTGGAAGAAGCTGGCTTTTCGAAGATAGAATTCTGCGTTATGAGTCTATTCAATGTGAATAGCTTCATTCGTGGTTATAAAATGTAGACGTCTTTGTCCCAAGGCGCCCGACAGATTCTGTTTCCGGGTGAAGGCTTGCTGTTGTCCGTCTTCCATCGTTATCCTCCTCTTGACCTGCCCTTCCGTGTACCGGCTCTTCTTCATACCCCGTCCTCCCGTTCAATTTACGAGAGAACTCCAGTTTTAACTGGCTGAGTTTTCCGGGGGCAGGTCACTCTCACAGCTCTGCTTCCCAAGACCAATGGAAATTCCGAATCCAACCTGTAACGGCGCACTTCGCTTGGTCGGCCGTTCCGCACGTTTCGGGCGAAGCCTTGTTCGCGTCGGCCCAGCATGTTTTGGAGGACCACAGCCGGTCGTGATTGCCGGCCCGTGCTCGGTGGAATCGTATGAGCAGACGCGACTCACTGCCGAGACCGTGAAGGCAGCCGGCGGAAGCCTGCTTCGCGGCGGCGCTTATAAACCGCGCACTTCTCCTTATGATTTCCAAGGGCTAGGCGTGGAAGGGCTGGAGATCCTTGCCCAGGTGCGTTCTGAGACGGGACTTCCTATCGTGTCGGAGGTGATGGGTACCGACGAGGTCGAATTGGTTACGGAGTACGTGGACATGTTGCAGGTGGGCGCGCGCAATATGCAGAATTTTCCCCTTCTGCGCAAACTGGCCAAGGTCGAGCGGCCGATCCTGTTGAAGCGAAGCCCGGCATCGACCGTTAAGGAGTGGCTGTCAGCGGCCGAGTATCTGCTCTCCGGAGGCAATGACCAGGTTGTGCTTTGCGAGCGAGGAGTTCGCTCATTTGATCCGGAAATGCGCAATACTCTCGATCTCGCCGGCATGGCGCTGGCGCGGCACCTCAGCCACTTGCCGGTGATCGCAGACCCCTCGCATGGAACCGGGCGCCGCGATTTGATTCTGCCCATGTCCAGAGCGGCTCTAGCGGCCGGGGCGGACGGTCTCATCATCGAGGTCCATCCTAATCCAGCAGTGGCGTTGTCCGATGGCGCTCAGTCCCTCGATCTCATCATGTTTGCGCACCTCATGGAGGAGATTACAACCCCATTGCCAATCGCGCACCTCGTCTAGCTAGCGAAGCTAGTGCCAGGGCATTCCATAACGCGTCGGTCCATGGCTTCTTTGAAGCAGGTTGTGGCCGTACTTGCTCTTGGGCTCACTTCGGGGCAATCTTAGGTGCTATCGAACACTTGGCATAGCAATTCAAAAACTATGAACACCACACCTTTGGCTGGATTGCTTGGTTGCGAGGTAAGCCCGTGAAGGATGGGCGGGCTAAAAACTCCCAAGGGGTCGCCTTGCTCACACCTTACGACGGCGGCAATTTAGGGGACGCCGCGATACAGGAAGCGCTAATTGAGAATTTGCGGCGCTACGCACCTGACGCTGAGCTGTATGGGATTACGCTTGACCCCGCGAGGACTTCAGTGAGACATGGCATCCGCTGCTATCCGCTGAACGCAAACTCGATTCCACACTTCCAAGCAGCGGCAGAGCTTCCGGACAAGGCGCATGTGGAATTCTCGTCATCCGGTCGAGGATATGGACTACGACTATATCGACGCGTGAAACGGCAGGCGCGAGTGGTACCTCCTGCAGTATGGCTCAAAATCCTCGCTTTTGAGGCCCTGCACCTGATCCGAAGCTATTGTCTGCTGCGCAAGGTTGACGTGCTTGTGATCGCTGGTGGCGGTCAATTGGATGATGAATGGGGCGGCAGTTGGGGACAACCATATGCTCTGATGAAGTGGTCGCTGCTAGCGAGAGTGTCCGGAAGTTCAGTCGCTTTTTTGAGCGTGGGCGCTTGCCGCATCGAGTCACGACTAACGAAGTTCTTTCTGAGGACCGCATTGCGATTGGCCTGTTACCGTTCGTACCGAGATGCGGGATCGCGGCGACTCGCGCTTAACATAACTCCACATGCAGAGGGTCGAGTCGTGCCGGATTTGGCGTTTAGTCTTCCAAATCTGCAATGGAAGCCAGATTTTCGGGATGATGCTGTACCCCTTCGGGTGGGTGTCAGCCCAATTGCTTATTGCCATCGAGAATTGTGGCCAACAAAAGATCATGCCCAGTACCAGCGATACATCACCGAACTGACCTCCTTTGTGAGCAAAATTCTGCAGTGCGGAGCTTCTGTGTGCCTGTTCTCTTCGTCGCCACCGGACGATCAGGTTTTCGCAGATATCTACGACCGCTTGGACCCGATGCTCGATCCTGTGGCTCGCACCCGGCTAACCTCCAGTTCCGTGATCACCTTGCGCGATCTTTTCGATGTGCTTAAATCCGTCGAAACAGTTGTGGCCAGTCGTCTTCACGGCATACTCCTTTCCTTCCTTTCGGGAAAGCCGTCTATCGCCATTTCCTATGACCGCAAGGTAACGTGCTTGATGGAGGAACTGAGCCAGTCCGCGTATTGCGTCGATATCCGATCTTTCAAGAGCGATGATTTGCTTGCGCGCCTTTCCATGCTTCGTGCTCACACTACAGCCATCCAGCCGGCGGTAGCTGCTACTTGTCGCCAGTATGATGAGGTTTTGCAAGAACAATACCGGGGTATCATGCAGCTCATGCTCAGGAGGTGCCGAAGTCGGCTCCCAAAGAACCCGAGGGTCTTTTCAGAGGAGAAGTCTTGAGCGATCAGGCCAGAGATGGGTGGCTTGACGGCAGTCAGGCTATCGAGTCCGGATCAGTATCGGCGCCCAGGGCGCATGGCAGTAGTGACCGAGACGAGATGTCATATGAAAGCGGTGATGTGCTGCCAGAGATGGGTTTCGTAGCTCCGGTCGTGAGCTTCGTGACACCGTTTTATAACACTGAGAACTATCTTGAAGAATGTATCGCCAGCGTTCTCCGCCAGACTTACACGAAATGGGAATATGTCTTAGTTAACAACCGCAGCACGGACAAGTCCGTAGAGATCGCGGATCGCTATGCCAGGCAATATCCCGGTAGAATCCGTCTTCTGCACAATAAGGAGTTCTTGTCCCAGGTGCAGAATTATAACGCCGCTTTACGAACTATATCTCCCGAGAGTAAGTACTGCAAAGTTGTGCAAGCAGACGACTGGCTGTTTCCGGACTGTGTGCAGAGAATGGTGGAAGTCGCTGAGGCACATCCGAGCATTGGTATTGTCGCCGCATACGAACTAGAAGGGGACGAAGTCCGCCTCGACGGGCTTCCTTATCCTAGCCCGGAAGTATCTGGGCGAGAGGTCAGCCGACTATATTTCCTCCACGGTAAGTATCTGTTTGGTACGCCCACATCATTACTCATGCGGTCAGACTTAGTGCGTTCCAGAGATCCCTTCTATGACGAGCGTTATGCGCCATTCGAAGATGGGCACGCCTCTTTTGATCTATTAAAGAGGTGGAGCTTCGGCTTTGTCCATCAGGTACTGACGTATTCGCGCCGAGACAATGAATCGATCATCTCGAAGGTACGCCCGTTCGGGCTGGAGCTTTTCTTGCGTTTCTCGATGCTGGTGACGCACGGGCGAGACTATCTAAGCGAGGAGGAATACGGTGGATGCCTGACGCGCGCCGAGCGGCAATACTTTTCGTTTCTGAGCGATTGTGCTTGCACGCGGCATCCTCGGAGCCATGAGTTCTGGGAGTTTCACCAAAAGGGCTTGGCGTCAGTCGATTACTGTCTTGATTGGCGTCTACTGGCAAAATGGATCCCTAGAACTCTGTTGGAGAAAGCATGGCATAACGCGTGGGCTGCGTGGGATCGGGCAGTGGGGTGATAGAACTCGACTTTGGGAGTTCACTTTGCGGGCGGAGAAGAACCTACGCAGCGCGGGCGCAATAAAGCCGGCGCCGGAACGCGAGCAATGTGGGGATCACATATCTAGGAACTTGTTGAAAAACGATTTTCAAAGGCCATTTCAAGGTGCGAATGAGTGATAGGAAATGTATGCCAACACTTGATCGACGCCTTGTAGGCCCGTTTCCGTGCGAAGTAGATTTCGACTTCCCCTACAATTTGGGGTCGTCTAACCCTTTTTCAACAAGTTCCTAGGTTTTGACGTAATGAACTTGTGATAAATGAGTCCTCATGAAGCGGATGCGGCAGGCGGTGCGGGGATGGAGACCCGGGTAAGAGCGCAGGTCGAACATCCTTTCCGCATCGTGCCGCCAGAGTCTGCTGCCGATCCGCCGCTAGCTCCAGCTACGACTTTATCCGCGCAGGCTGGGATCAGGGAGTTTGATCAGCGGTTCCTTAGCTGACTTGCCGATCGCAGAAGAGAGTTTTGCCGCGATGAACGTCGGACGACGCGCGAGCACGCGGCGGATGTGGATGACATGCGAGCAATCCTCCCCACCGGCGCTAGCGCGAAGCAGGCGCACCAGGGTCCGCCGACCGTCTTGCAGAAAATCAGCTTAGTTGTACCACGGGCAGTTAGCCGGATCTGTATGTGCGTACAGTGGTACGTGCAAATGTAGAGTCAGATTGTACCAGCTAAGCAAAATAGGGGTGTTGATTAGGCCTGACTAAATGAGGATACCAAAAACCATAAAACGAGTTGCGACAAAATTACTCCGGCGAAGGGTGATTGAGATGCCGCATCCTCCCGTCGACCCAGATAATACTTATTTATGGTTAAATTACACGTTTCCCAACTGATGCATGATCACGGTGCATTACCCCCCCAACACATGACAGTTGGCTGAACTAGGCATAAATCGAGATCAGCCAGTTCTCCCGCCAGTGTCTGGGCCGGAGGAGAATCCCCTCACTCGGAGAACTGCAGCGCGAAGCAAGGGCATGGAACCGGGACATGAACCGCGACCATGTCACCATTGACTGGCAGTTTACGCCCACAAAGGCACGCCGGAAATTCGGCTACAAAAGAAACCAAATCACACGGTCAGAGACTTAGAGTGTTGCATATGGCGGGACGATTGGCTCGAATTATCATTGGAGTTGTCCCTCTCGCGCTTCTAGTTTTTATCCGGACGGACTCCTCGCGAGTCGCGTTCATTCACTGGACAGAGGTGTATCAGGTTATCGATGGGTTTGGCGGATCGTGCGCCGATTTCACAGAAGCTCTGCCGCCGAAAATGGCTCAATTCTTTTTTACGACATCTGGAATAGGTTTGTCGCTGCTACGCATTCAGGTGATTCCGAGCGCGGCGGAGTGTGGGTCATTCTTTAATCGCGACGGCGACGCTTGCCTTGAAGTCGGATCGGGCGCCACTATCTTGAAAGGCGAGCTCGCAATTGCGAAACAAGCAGTAGCACGGGGAGTGACGGTGTGGGGTACGCCTTGGAGTCCGCCGGCATCAATGAAAAGCAACGCGTCATTTATCGGTGGCGGCAAGCTCCTACCAAATTACTATTCTAGCTGGGCGGAATCGCTGGCAGATTATGTAAGGCTGCTGAGGTCAAATGGAGTTCCTCTCTACGCCATGAGTGTGCAGAATGAACCCGATCTCGCGACTGACTATGGCTCCGCAAATTTTAGCGGTCAGGACTTTCATGATTTCGTGCCGCGATTACGTGTGGCCTTTCGGCTCAAGGGCGTAGAAGGCACGAAAATAATAATTGCGGAGGCTTCGAGGTGGGACTTCAGCCTTACGAAGGCCGCCATGGCCGATCCAAAGGTTGCTGCGGAGGTGGACATTCTGGCAGCGCACGGTTACGGCTCGGCGCTACCCTTTGTGCCCGAGAACCACGGAAAGCATGTATGGCAGACTGAGGATAGTAGCCAATCACCCACTTATGACGGAAGTATGACAGACGCTCTCTCATGGGCCTCAAAAATCCACACCTATTTGACCGTAGCGCAGGTCAATGCGTGGAACTGGTGGTTCGTGTCCGATGGCCCTAAGTACGGGAACGGGACGGACAATGCCGCATTGACGGATATAAATCTAAACTATCCGAAGCGCGCGTATGTAACGGGACAATGGAGCAAGTTCGTGCGGCCGCGTTGGTACAGGATCGGGGTAAGCTACTCAGGGCCGCTGCAGATCACTGCCTTCAAGGATGGGAAAAGCAGATCATTTTCGATCACTGTCGTGAACTCCGATGGGAAAGCGGTTCGTCAGACGTTTTCTTTAGATGGCTTCGACGCGGTGGCTGTCACTCCTTGGATCACGTCCTCAACTCTTTCACTTGCGCCCCAGATCCCTTTATTAATCGTAGGGGGAAAGTTTACTTACACGTTGCCGGCATTCAGCGTAACGACCTTTTCGGGTAGCGTCAGCACAATCCGATGAGCCACCGACCCGTCGACTGTATTCAGGGGAAAAGATTAAAGCTGGGATGCGGTGGCAGCTCTGGCTCTCAGCCCATAACTCAAGAATACTCGCTTATCGGCTGAATTACCTAGTTGTAAGGTATGCCCTGTAAAGGACAGACGGATAGAGGAATGCCCTCAGGTCGCGTTACCGGGGTGCGGGCGCAGTGGTAGTGAGTTAGATCATCTCAATGGTGTGTTGGTTTCAGTACTGCATGGATGAGACAGTGACGGTGACGACCAGCACGCTTGGAGGAAGGCTGCGGCAACTTTCTGTCGGTAGGCTCGACCAACGCAACGAGGTCGAACTTCGAGGTCCGGACGACGGTTACGAAGAGATGCAGTGTGCCTTTAGCAGTGCGCACCTCGGACCCTGAAATGCGTGGAGGCGATCATCGAGCCGCAGCGAGGTGTGCAGGCGAAGGGCAACGACGGCCGCTTTTGCCTTCCCACAGCGCAGTAGAGCGAGGTGTCTCGGTCCGTGGGAAGATGGGCCGCCGGCAACGTTTCTCCCTGTGGGTGGCGCGCGGTTTCGGAGTTAATGACGTGGCGTTGAGCCAGCGTTCTCAGGACCTCTTGAGGATGTTAAATAGCTCGACGGGTCACCTCTGTCATCGTAGCGGGTAGACCCTGGCCCGTAATGACTCCCTCCGGTCTTTCGAGCAAGATGCGCCATCAATGCAGCGGCTGCACATTTAGCTACTATAGATCAGCGGGCAGGCGCGCAGTTGTTAGCAGAAAATACCAGGCACCGGGTGTCTGGTCAATTAGAAATTGTCCGTGCGCTCGGGGCTGGAGAGGAGACCTTCAATTGATATCGCCAAGAGGTTGGCCTCCATTGATTATTGTCTCAGCCGGCGACTGATTTCCCAAGTTCTGCTGGAAAGCCATGGCGGTGGCTGGAGTTTTGGTAGTGCGTGATCCACGGTAGAGTTCGTCATTAGATGCCGAAACTCGATGGGCTCAGCAATCTAACGAAAAATATGGCACAGAATGAATTTAAAGCCAAGGCCTGGTCGGCCTTTGCGGCTGCTGCGATGATCATAATCATCGCAGCGACAATTTGTTGGTCGGTTCAGCATCCTTACGGTGTTAGTTGGGATGAAGCTAAGGATCTTAACGAAGCGCAGATCGATGCCCAGCGGCTTCAGCACGGGCTGCTGCTTCGACTGGGAGGAAGGATCCTCATAAAGAGCTTCGGCCGTCCCCCAGCCTATCGTGTTCTTGCACTCCCGTTACTCGGCTTATTTGGATTTCACACAGTTACAGTGAGGTTCGTCTCGTTAGCATGCTTCGCATTGACTTCGGTTTTTGTATATCTGACTGCACGCCGGATCGGAAGCTCGGTGGCAGGGGGAGTCGCAGTATTGGTTTTCTCGCTATCGCCGATAGTCATCTCGGCCAGTATGTGGTTCAGTACTGAAGGGCCCCTGTACCTAGCTACGTCTGCAATGCTCTATTACATTTTTAAAAGCTGGACTGACAAGTCGGACCACTGGAGCACTTGGGTGGGCCTGGGTTTAGCCATTGGTACGGGGTTGTTGGCGAAGGCGTCATTTATCTTAATCCTAATGCCAGTCTTGGCGTTGTGGCTGGCCGCGGGACGTCGTCGGGACCTTGGCATTCCCAACCTGGACTCGCAATGGAAGGCCGGCTTGCTCGCGTTGCTTGTTGCAGTCCCTTGGTGGCTCTTGAATATCAAGCCGGCGATATCGGTAACGCAACAGGCCCGAAGGTTCGTGTCGAACTCTCTGGGGCCCCCTTCGCCGGTCACGTGGTTACGGTGGCTGGGCACGATTGTCCAGAGCCTCCTCGGCTATGGACTGTGCATCGTGATAACTCTGGTCGTGATTGCAGCGCTACGCGAGACGATAGCGAGAAAGAAAATTTTTCTGAATCCGCTTCAGAAACTGGCCCTGGGGGCATGTGCCTGTGCCGGAACGCCGATCGTGCTCGCACAGCTGACAGGGACGAATCAATTGCTGCGGCATATATCCCCCGCCGTGATACCTCTGGCAATTGCAGTGGGCGTCCTGGCGGACTGGAGCGGGTGGGCGCGGGCCGACCTCTCCATGGCGATCTCATGTGTTTTGTTTTGCGCGCAACTGGTGATGATAGTGGCTCCTGTCTTATTTCCCAACAACCATCCTGTGAATTCTGGGCCGGTCAATGGTCAATACCCGTGGCGGGTCATGGCACGTGTTGATCAATGGGATTGGACACCCGTTGAGCAAATAAGCCATAGCTGCGGCGTCGATTCGCCGAGAATCTCGTACGTTGGAGGAGGCAGGGTCCTTAATCCACCGCAAATTGAACGGCCATGGGCGACGACCGCCGCATCAACCGGGCTCGTGACTTATCCGTATCCGGCGGTCACGTGGTTGTGGCGGCACGAGGATGGCCCTATCAACTGGCAAAAAGTGATTGCCTCAGCCGAAGAAAGTGACGTCGTCTTAACGGCTCCGCATTTTGCTGGCGAAGGGGCAAATGGTGGCGATCCGGACGATCAACATAATTTAGAATTCTCCGATCGTCTCTCTCGAGACCCGCATTTCCGGCAACCCATTCAGCTTGCGATGGGGCGCTTCGAGCCTATCGAAGTCCTAATATTTGTCAAGCAGACTCTGGATTGTCATTCAGTATACCGAGCTCCAGCTGGGCAATAGCGACGATTCCTATAACAAGTGAGAAGTCTCCAGAATACAACAGTAGCCGTCACGGGTGGGTGTGGGTTTATCGGCTCGCACCTGATTCGGCGGCTCAGGGACTGTGAGGCGCGTGTGGTCGCCATCGACAGCTTGGACTATGGTCGCCGTGAGAACCTCGATTTGTCCGATTCAGGGATTCAAGTCCACCAACTGGAACTTTCCGGCGGATGCGCTGGCCAACTCCGAGAATTGTTAGAAGGGGTCGACTATGTTTTTCACATGGCGGCCGAAAAGCACAATCAGTCCATTCGCTCACCCGAACGCGTGCTCAATGCTAACGTGATGGGCACATACGAACTATTGAAAGCGGCTGCAGATGCGGCAGTAAAGAAGGTTGTATTTACGTCTTCACTCTACGCACACGGGAGAATGAGTGGGCCCCCCATGGTCGAAGATGAAGTGCCGGCTCCTCACACGGTCTATGGGATCTCCAAGCTAACTGGAGAACATCTGTGCCGCTACTTCTCGATGCAGGCGGAAATTCCGACCGTATGTCTGCGGCTTTTCTTTGTGTATGGTCCACGTCAATACAGCGGTCTAGGATACAAATCGGTGATCGTCAAGAACTTTGAACGAATGCTAAATGGTGAGAGGCCGCTTATCCATGGGAGTGGAACACAGCGATTGGACTACATATATGTGGATGATGTAGTTTCCGCACTCCTCCTTTCAATGACCGGTGCCGACGAATTCGGGGTGTTTAACCTAGGGAGTGGATATGGTGTGAGCATCAACGACCTTACGTCTCTCATGATGGAAGTAGCAGGTGTGACTACAACGTGCGAGTATGGACCGGCTGACTTTACAAGTGGTAGCTCACGTGTGGCAAGCACAAGAACATTTAACGATCATTTCGGGTTCCACTCGAGAGTGGCGCTCGCGGACGGCTTGCGACGCACGTTCGAGTGGATGACTTCATCGCGGAGGTAGTTGTATGGTTTACGAACTCTCGGTAATAGCCCCCTGCTACAACGAAGAAGGCAATTTACGCGAACTGGTGAACCGTTTGCGAAACGCCTTCTGGACAAAGAACATTGTAGGGGAAACCATCCTTGTTGACGATGGGAGCACAGATGGGACAGGAGATCTCATAGATAAGCTTGCTGAAGAGTACCCTAACGTCATCGCTGTGCACCACCGCACTAACCTAGGCATGGTGGCGGGGTGGAGATCGGGGCTGCAGGCGGCACACGGTGATCTAGTGTGCTTGATTGATGCAGATTTGCAGAACCTACCCGAGGATGTGTGTCGCCTTTTTCGAGAACTACGGCTCAGCGGAGCCGATATTGTCCAGGGATATCGCAGTTCAGTGGGACGTATTCGTGACTCCCGCTATCATCTGAGCAAAGCGCTGAATGTCATTCTGAATACTTGCTTTGGCATGCGGCTGAGGGACAACAAGTCGGGTTTCATCGTCTGTCGGCGCGCTGTGCTCGTGGATGTGTTACGGCACCGCTTCAGCTATTGCTATTTCCAATCGTTCATCATGGTAGCGGCGAAATCAAAGGGCTACACGATCCGGGAAATTGAGACGCTTTTTGAGAGCCGGCTCATAGGCAAATCGTTCATTTCTCGGCTTCCTGCGTTGCTGATCTGTAGGGTTCTGACTGATATCGCGAAGGCAATCTTCGAGTACCGCCTTTCCGATCAGCACGCAACAGTTCTGGGTGAATACCTGCAAAATCTGCCACCGCTTGACCCCTCTAAGGAGACTTTGTCCGGTTGGCGGCGAGCATTGCTTAATTTGTATATGTGGACGATGCCGCTTCACGCCTGGCTGATCTCGCGCAATGTCAGGACATACTATGAGCAGTTGAAACGTAGTCAATGGCTGATCCCGGAGCAAATCAGGGAGATACAAGAGCGTATGCTCAGGGAACTAGTTCACCAAGCGTATTACCATGTAGGTTACTATCGGGAGATCTTCGATCGTCTTGGATTGGCGCCCGCGGATATACGGACCATTGAGGACTTACAAGAGCTGCCGCTCCTCGACAAAAAGACGGTCCGCTCATGTCTCTACTTCGATCTCCTTTCGGATAACCACGACAAGAAGAAGATGCTAAAAATCACGACGAGCGGGTCAACAGGGGAGCCGTTTGTATGCTATGCCGACAAAAGTCAATTGGAGATGCGTTGGGCGGCGACCCTGCGAAGTATGGAATGGACTGGTTACCGGTTTGGAGATCGCCAAGCACGGCTGTGGCACCAGACGATCGGGATGAGTTTCGGGCAAGTATTGAGAGAGCGGATCGACGCGTGGTTAAGCCGACGCCTCTTCATACCAGCGTACGAAATGTCGGACAGAAACATACCGCAGTCCATCAACAAGCTGAGAAAGTTTAAACCCGTGCTGATCGACGGCTATGCTGAGTCGTTCAATTTCCTGGCCTACTACATTAAGCAACATGGGCTTGAGGGTGTGAAGCCAAAAGGCATCGTTTCGTCCGCGCAAGTACTTCCGGACCAGAGCCGAGCGGTGATGGAGGCGTCCTTTGGCTGCGGCGTCTTTGACAAATATGGAAGCAGAGAATTCTCCGGCATCGCATATGAATCGGATGGTCATGATGGGCACTTAGTTGTGGCTGAGAACTACATAGTGGAAATTCTGAAGGATGGCCGTCCGGCAAAACCCGGAGAACTAGGAGAGGTTGTCATAACCGATCTGCACAATCGCTGCATGCCGCTCATTCGGTATCGGGTCGGCGACTTAGCGGTGGCCGTTGACAACGCCACACCGAGTCCCTGCGGTCGTGGACTACCGCGGATCGGGCGCATCGAAGGGCGCGCTCAAGCAATGATCGTCGGCGCCAACGGCAACTACTTACCGGGTACGTTCTTCATGCATTATTTTAAAGACTTTGATTATGTCGTTAAACAATTCCAAATCATACAGGACCGGCTGGGGCACCTGACGCTAAAGATTGTCAAAGCAGATCGCTTTAACGACCCGCTCTTCGAGGAGATACTTTATGGGTTGCGGAAGTTTGTGGGAGAAAAGATGGAAATGGAGATCAAATTCGTGGACTCCATAGCCCTAGTGCGCACCGGGAAACATCAGGCTACAATCAGCCACCTAGACTTGGACTTTCAGAATCTGAGCCCGAAGGAAGTGGCGTCGCGCTGATACTATGCAGACAGTGTGCGTAACCGGCGCTGCCGGGTTCATCGGATTTCATCTGTGCCGGCGTTTGCTGGGCAGCGGCTGGAGAGTCACGGGAATTGATAGCCTCAATGATTACTATGACGTCAAACTCAAGCGAGATCGCCTGCAACTACTATGTGCGTCAAGGCAGTTCAAATTCCATCATTTAAATATCTGTGACGGAAACGCACTACAGGAACTTTATACGCGTGAGAAGTTCGACTACACCGCGCACTTGGCTGCCCAAGCAGGAGTTCGCTACTCGCTGGAAAACCCGAGGGCCTACACGCAAAATAATGTGGAAGGCTTTGTTAACATTCTAGAGTCTTGCCGGTCAATCGGCACTAAACACCTGGTCTATGCGTCTTCCAGTTCGGTCTATGGATTCAACTCAAAGGTACCTTTCAGCGTTCGGGATGGTGTCGACCACCCGGCAAGCATTTATGCCGCCACCAAGAGAGCAAATGAACTTATGGCGCACGCCTACAGTCATCTCTACTCGCTGCCTACGACGGGTCTGAGATTGTTCACAGTGTACGGACCATGGGGCAGACCCGACATGGCTCCATTTCTCTTCACTAAGGCGATACTGGAGGGAACACCAATCAAACTGTTTAATCATGGGGACCTCAGGCGCGACTTCACGTTCATTGACGATATCATCGAGGGATTTGTTAGCATACTGGAAGAGATTCCGGCCCAGGCGGGGCCGAACGCGACTGCTAGTCCGGACCGCAGTTGGGCGCCATATCGCATTTACAACATCGGTAATCGTCAGCCTATCGATCTTGAGCATTTCATTGAATTGCTGGAAGGGTACATCGGCAAAAAAGCAATTTGTGTCCGCATGCCAATGCAGCCTGGGGACGTCCCTATTACGTGTGCGGATGTGAGCGAATTCACAGAAACGACGGGTTTTAGTCCTCACACATTAATAGAAGACGGTCTCCGCGTGTTCGTTGCTTGGTACCGAGATTATTACGGCCATTACACGAGGTCAAAAGCGTGTGACTTCCGCGCGGTAGCTGCTTCATCTTTATCACTTCATGATTGAGGTGAGCAGTCATCGTCGAAATTGGCTGTAATACTATCTCCTAATGCGGCGGAATGCGTAAGACTCACCTGCGTCCTTATTATTATTATTATGGAATCGGTCTGGCGGGAAATCGGACCCATCTCAGCTAGTATTGTGTCCCATAAATAACTTGCAATAGAAAAGGTTTGCAAATACTCTTGGGTATGTCGATCGGACGTCCCAAGCCTGTTCTTGAACTGAAGGCGGAAGAGCGCGAGGAACTGAGTGGATTTGCGACTTCGCGCAGCCTTCCCCATGCGCTGGTATCGCGGGCCAAACTGGTGCTTTGGTCTGGTGAAGGACACTCCAACTCGGAGATTGCCGCGCGCCTGGATTGGTCGAAAGCAACGGTAGGCAAGTGGCGGCAGCGGTTCATCAGATATCGTATTCAGGGCCTTTATGATGAACTGCGACCTGGGCGTCCACGCACGATTTCCGACGAGAAGGTTGCCGCGCTGCTGCGGCGCACGCTGAAAGTCAAACCACCTGCCGGAACACACTGGAGCGTTCGACAAGCAGCGGAAGCCAACCGTCTGTCGAAATCGACCGTTCACCGGGTGTTTCAGACCTTTGCCCTGCAGCCCCATCGCACGAAGACATTCAAGCTGTCCAACGACCCGTTTTTTGTGGAGAAGGTACGCGATATCGTCGCCCTGTACCTGAACCCTCCAGACCACGCGATCGTGCTGGCGGTGGATGAGAAGTCGCAGATCCAGGCCCTCAGCCGCACCCAGCCTGTGCTGCCCATGGGGTTGGGCTACGTGGAGGGTGTCACGCATGACTATGTCCGCCATGGCACCACCACCCTGTTTGCAGCCCTCGACATCGCCACTGGAACCGTGTTCACCGACTGCAAGCCCCGGCACCGACACCAGGAATTCCTTAGCTTTCTGAAGCGGATCGATGGCGCCGTTCCTCCACATCTGGATGTGCATTTGATCGTGGATAATTACGCCACCCACAAACATGCCAAAGTGCGCGCCTGGTTGGCCGAGCGACCTCGCTTCCAAGTCCACTACACACCGACCTATTCGTCATGGCTTAACCAAGTCGAACGTTGGTTCGGCCTCATCACTCAGCAGGCGATCCGCCGCGGAAGTTTCCGCAGCGTCCGCGAACTGATCCGACGCATCAACGATTTCGTTCAGCACTACAACCGCAACTCCCGCCCCTTTGTCTGGACTGCGACTGCCGATTCCATCTTCCAGAAGCTCACCAGACTTTGCTCATGTATTTCGGGGACACAACACTAGGAACTTGTTGAAAAACGATTTTCAAAGGCCATTTCAAGGTGCGAATGAGTGATAGGAAATGTATGCCAACACTTGATCGACGCCTTGTAGGCCCGTTTCCGTGCGAAGTAGATTTCGACTTCCCCTACAATTTGGGGTCGTCTAACCCTTTTTCAACAAGTTCCTAGGTTAAGGCCCTGTGACCTGGTCCCGGAAAAGTCAGCCAGTTAAGACTGGAGTTCTCTCGTAAATTAAACGGGAGAGCTGGTGATGAAGAAGAGCTGGTATACGGAAGAGCAGATCATCGGGATTTTGCAGTAGCATGAGGCGGGAGTAAAGACAACCGACCTGTGCCGCGAGCACGGTATCAGCGAAGCAACGTTCTACAACTGGAAGGCGAAGTTCGGCGGCCTGGGCGTGAGCGAGGCGCAGCGACTGCGGCAGATGGAGAACGAGAACCGGCGTCTGAAGCAGCTGGTGGCTGGTCTGAAGCTGGACAAGGAGATGCTGAAGGCGGTGATCCGAAAAAACCGCTGGAGCTTGCCGAGCTGAGATATCCCGGTCTTGGAGGAGTTGTCGGAACGTTTCTTGCGAGCTAGCAATTATTACGGACTAGTCGAGCTGGAGTACAAACTGGATTCCAGAGACAGCCAATACAAGCTGCTCGACGTCAACGCGCGTACCTGGGGATATCACAGCCTTGGGGCCGGTGCAGGAGTCGATTTCAGCTACATGGTTTATGCAGATCAGGTTGGTTTGCCAGTGCCACGCTGCAAAGGCCAATCGGGAATTGGGTGGATGCGCATGACAACAGATTTGCCGGCAGCACTGATGGCGCTACTCGCCGGGGACATCAATTTTAAGAGCTATCTGCGCTCCTTGAGAAATTGCAATGTGGAAGCAGTATTCAGTCGGGAGGACCCACTTCCGGGTTTGGCTGAACTTCTCCTTGTTTCGTACCTCTTAATAAAAAGAGGCTTCTGAGTACACTTTCGCGACGGGAAGCTTTCGGTGCGAGCGGATCTCATCAGGCTGCTTTTCGCCGGAGAGGCGGAATGTAGTGAGCCTCTCTCACAATCGTCGTTATCGGATCTGATTAGAGCGTTCGGGTAACCGAGCTTCCAGGCGCGCTGAAACAAAACGACACACTGAGTACATCTCCACTTCCTACAGCAACGACCAAAGCGGGCGTGAGGAGTGGCGGAAATCGGTACGCTGGGGGTTCACAAATGGGAATTCGTGATTACTCTAGACCGCTTTTGGACAATTCGATAATAGTGTTAGTGGCGGCGTTTCTCTGCCTTCCATGCTTGATACATGGCGTTCCTGCAACCGGTGCCGCGCCGGCGCACGTAACATATCAGTATCACTTCAGCCGGCAGTTCTGGGGTGGGAGTTTTACCCACGCTGGCTGATAGACGCGAATAAAGGGTATGGCAGTCCAATCTTCCTCATCCAGTACCCACTTCCCTATTGGATAACTGCGTTGCTACGCCCTATCACTGGGTTTAAACCCACGCCGATTAGAGAGGCACGCGAGTTGGGCGTATTCTGCTTTCTTATCTTGACCGCAGCGGGCCTTTCCGCGCGTATCTGGTTTCAAAAACGCCGCACTCCCTTCGCAGCCACGGCCGGGGCGATTGTCTACATTTCTCTTCCGTACCTTTTGGCGTTCACCCTCTACCAACACGTCGCGATTGGACAATTGGCCGCCTTCGCATGGATGCCCTTGGCACTGGCTGCCTGCGATTCTCTCCAGCCGCGATTCACGGCGATAAGTGCTCTCGGAATCATATGGGCGCTCTTAGTGTTGAGCAACCTACTGATCGCGATTTTGTTCGTACCGTTGATGGTTGGGTACGCGGTCATGTGCCGGGAGTCCAACCATGTATCTCTTGCGAGATGCATTGTGTCAGTCTTCCTTTCTCTTGCGGGTGGAACTTGCCTGGCCGCCGCGTATATATTTCCATTTGTCGCTTACCGACGGTTGTTCGACATTAAAGCCATGTCGCTATACTCGCCAGGTTTTGAGTTGAGTCACAATCTCTCGTTTGTACGCTCAGCTAGTCTCGGCAGGCCATTAGTTCTCGTGGCGCTTGTCGGAGCTCTGATCATTGTTGTCATTGCAGCGCATTCTAGTTGGCGTGCTTGTGGAAGTGTGGCTAGTCGTGTATGTATGTTAGTGACGCTAGGACTTGGAGCGCTGATGACCACGCCGGGGTTGGGGCTGTGGCTTGTCGGCTTGAGCGGGTTAAAAGAAACGGGTTTCGAGACTCTTCCGGGATCCTTTCCTGAACAAATGTTGGTGACGGCCCTATTGACTCTTGCACTGGCGGTGTTTGCGTATTGCCACGTTTCGGAAGACGACGCTCGGCGAGATCATACACTCTTGGTACTCCTGGTCACCGCCTGCGTTGCATTTTTGCTTATGGTGCCGTGGAGTGCTTTTGTGTGGAAGGCGATTCCTAGCCTCGCAACAGGGATTGAGTTTCCTTGGCGGCTTGGTGGATTTCTCAACCTTGCCGCAGCCGGTCTTTTCACTGCGGCCATCGATAAGTCTTTGTGTCATAACGCAAACCGCGGAGGAACTCGTTCGGCGAAGCTCGTGACGTTGATGGCGATTGTGGTGATTGGGGCCGGCGTTTTGACGTGGCGGGCCGATTGGATGTGGATCCAGGTTTTGCGCAATCCTCTCATGGTGGTTCGCATTGATTGGACTCCAAATGTGGATCAAATCTACCGTACCTATGTTTCTCCAGGCCATCTGGCGGCATTTGCGAAACTTATTGGA
This sequence comes from uncultured Acidobacteriaceae bacterium, assembly GCA_963725225.1. Classification (GTDB taxonomy): domain Bacteria; phylum Acidobacteriota; class Terriglobia; order Terriglobales; family Acidobacteriaceae; genus Silvibacterium. The sequence goes on along the minus strand of CAVRXY010000035.1, from coordinate 352,154 downwards.
TCAGAACTCAATACGTCCCAGGTTGAACCAATGCTTGGTGATGGCGGTTCGGCCAGCCTTGTTCGAGGTCGAGGTGTTGTAAATCTGATACGCCAGAGCCCGCGCAAACTTCTTGTTTCTTACGCAGTGTCCGGAGACGGGCGAGCGCAAATCGGGCAATTGTATTCGCCGCTGTGGAGAATTGAACCGAGAAGTGATTCCTCGGGCGACTCCAGTCTGGGCAGTTCCGCAGAGGGGCTCATCGAGGTAGCACTAGTCCCGGGCAGTCATAACTTAGAGCTCGTATTCGACGGCGGCTGGCCCGAAAGATATGGCATTATTGTAACGTTCGTGTCATTGATAGTTGTGGCCAGCGGATTGGTGTTAGCGACTCTGCGTCGTCGAGCCCAGCTCTTTACCCGACCCGAGTTCGTCACGACACAAAGAACTTTGGAGCGTGGCCCGGATGCGGGATCACTGTAAGCAATGGGATGGACGCCCCGATCACAAGGCATCAATTGTGCCAGAGTGGAAGGTAAGACCAACCACTACAAATGACGGAGGCGTCCAGGTGAAGGTTACGGCGATGGGAATTGATCTGGCAAAGAATGTCTTTCAGGTGCACGGGGTTGACGAGCGTGGAAGAGTGGTACTTCGGAAGCAGTTACGGAGGGCTCAAGTGATGTCGTTCTTCGCTCAGCGCACTCCTTGCCTGGTGGGAATGGAGGCCTGTGGAGGAGCCCATGAGTGGGCACGTCGGCTGACGGCGCTGGGATTTAAGGTGGGGCTGATGGCTCCGCAGTTCGTGAAGCCTTATGTGAAGTCGAACAAGAATGATGCCGCAGACGCAGAGGCAGAGGCAATTTGCGAAGCCGTGACTCGACCAAACATGCGATTTGTACCGATCAAGACTCCTGATCAGCAGGCCATTTTGGCGCTGCATCGTGCGCGCAAAAAGCGGCTTTCCACTTTCCCACCGCTTCGACGACGGAGTACAAGGAAACAGCCTTTCCTTCGGGTTTGCTTGGGCACTCAATTGATGATGGCGAAACAGGTCAAGACCATGGTTGGCAAAACCCTGCCGGACGCAGCACTATTAAAGTGCGTGTAAGCGATCGAGGAGCCAACCACGCAGATTCCATCAGGGCCAGCAGCCAACCGCTGCATACACAGGCCGAATGTACGACTGCAAACTTGCCCTCTTCGGATCATCAAATGTGCTCTTGGCAAAACGGGGCGTCCATGTACGTCCGGCCCGACCAGGTCGGATGGAGATCCAGAAGTGTCCACTTTTTTTTAGGTGCACACTTCGAGATGGGCTTTGAAGAGAGTCAGGCAGTGCGGGGCTGGAGATGGGCGGCGAGATTCCAGGGCAGCAGGTCCTCGATGCGGCTGAGGGGATGTTCAGCGATGCGAGTCAACACCTCGCGTAGCCAGAGTTCGGGCTCAACTCGGTTGAGCCTCGTCCCGAGCAGTGAATAGATGGCGACTGCGGTCTCACCACCTCCATCGGAACCACAGAACAGGGTAGTTCTTGCGACCAAGAGCGACGGCACGCAGCCCCCGCTCTGCGATTCAAGTTGAGTATCAAGGGCAGAACAAAAATAGACCGTACTATGGCGCGGGAGCGTTGTAATACGGTCTATTTTTTTGTTTGCTTGGCGATTACACGTGGGTGGCCAGGTGGCCACGCGGGTCGGCTCGGTAATCAAGGCCACTAGTCTGCTGTTTCTGAGATAACGTAGGCTATTTTTCGCACATTTGATTTGAGTTGGAGCGGTGGAGGTTGGTACAAGCAGGAGGAGCGAGACCTCTGAGGACGAGGATGATGGAGCCAACCATGGAAGCAGGAGAGTCGGAGAGCGAGCAGGAGCTGCTGGGGCCGGTGGTGCAGATCGACGAAGGGCGGATCCAGGCGCATCTGGACGAGGTGGTGCGGTCGACGGTGGAAGAGACGCTGAACGCGCTGCTGGATGCGGAGGCCGACCAGCTGTGCGGAGCGCGGAAGTACGAGCGCACCGAGGGCCGCAAGGACACGCGGGCGGGCAGCTACGAGCGGCAGCTGCAGACCAAGGCCGGCGAAGTGAGCTGACAGGTGCCGAAGCTGCGCAGCCTGCCGTTCGAGACGGCGATCATCGAGCGCTACCGGCGGCGCGAGTCGTCGGTGGAAGAGGCGCTGATCGAGATGTACCTGGCCGGAGTGAGCGTGCGGCGGGTGGAAGACATCACGCAGGCCTTGTGGGGCACGCGGGTGAGCGGCCTCGACGGTGAGCGATCTGAACCAGAAGATCTACGGCAAGATCGAACGAGTGGCGCCAGCGGCCGCTGGTGGGCGAGTTTCCCGTATGTTTTCCTGGATGGCCTGTGGCTGAAGCGGAGCTGGGGCGGCGAAGTGAAGAACGTCTCGGTGCTGGTGGCGATCGGCGTGGCGCAGAGCGGCTACCGGGAGATCCTGGCGGTGAGCGAAGGCGCCAAGGAAGACAAGGCGAGCTGGACGAGCTTCCTGCGCGAGCTGAAGGAGCGCGGCTTGAAGGGCGTGCAGCTGTTCGTCTCCGACAAGTGCCTGGGCCTGGTGGAGAACCTGGCCGAGTTCTATCCGGAAGCCAAGTGGCAGCGCTGCGTGGTCCATTTCTATCGCAACGTGTGGACGGCGGTGCCCACGGGCAAGGTGAAGGAAGTGGCGGCGATGCTGAAGGCCATCCATGCCCAGGAAGATGCCCAGGCCGCGCAGAGAAAAGGCCCGCCAGGTAGTAGAGAAGCTGCGAGGCGATGAAGCTGGCGCGAGGCCGCGGAGATCGTCGCAGCCGGCATCGACGAAACGCTGAGCTACTACGCGATGCCGCCGGAACACTGGCGCTGCCTCAGGACCAACAACCCGCTGGAGCGGCTGATGCGGGAGATCCGGCGACGAACGCGAGTGGTGGGCGCCTTCCCGGATGGCAAGTCGGCGCTGATGCTGGTGGCGGCCCGGCTGCGACATGTCGCCGCCACCAAGTGGGGCACCAAACGCTATCTGCAGATGAACCGGCTGGCCGAAGTCGTGGCCATCGCCTGACCGCTTTGCTCTGGTCCCCATGGGGACCAGAGCAAATCAACCTCAACCCAACAACCTTCCAAAGTCACAACGAAGATCGAAAGTGCGAAAAACTCTGGACACTACCCCACTAGTGGCCTGTCGCAGTGAGTTCGTTAGTACGAATGCGTCGAGTTGGATCTGAGTACTTCCATTGAAAGGGCCGAGCGTTTGCAGAATATGCGTTGATGTAGCGGCGCAGCTTGCGGGCCAGATCGGGGACGGAAGTGAAGATGCCGCGTGCGATCACATCGCGCTCGATTCTGGCAAACCAGAGTTCGACCTGGTTCAGCCATGACGAGTAAGTAGGCGTGAAGTGGAAATGAACGCGGGGATTCTGTTCCAGGAACTCACGCACCAGGGCGGTTTTGTGAGCCGAGAGATTGTCGAGGATGATGTGGATCTGCTTGTGCCTGGGACACAGGGAGACAACTTCCTTGAGGAAAGCAACGAACTCGTGGCTGGTGTGGCGAGCGGTGGTTTTGCCGTGAACCCGTCCGCTGGCCGTCTCCAGAGCCGCATACAGGGACAATGTTCCATGGCGGTAGTACTCGAATCCGTGACGCTCGGCACGTCCCGGGGTAAGAGGCAGTACCGGATCAAGCCGATCCAGCGCCTGAATGGCGGTCTTTTCATCCACGCAGAACACCGCGGCATGACGGGGTGGGTTGAGGTAAAGCCCGATGATATCGGCGGCTTTGGATTCAAAGTCCGGATCGTCGCTGGCCATATAGCGCTCCAGCCGATGCGGCTTCAGACCCAGCCTCTTTCCAGGTCCGATGTACGGCGTCTTTGCTGCACTTCCAGGGCCGCGGCCAGTTTGCGGCAACTCCAGTGCGTGGATCCATCGCCAGGCTTCTTACGCGTTGCCGACAGAATCCTGGCCCGCAAGCTCGGCGTCAGCACGCTGGCCGACTGGCCCGGATGGTGCGTATCCAGTCCGTCCATCCCCAGCTGAAGGAAGCGCACCTTCCAGCGGATGATGGTCGGTGCCGTAGTTCGAAGCTGCTTCTGGATCATGCTGAAAGTGGCACCCTCGGCCAGCATCAGAATCAGCCGGGCACGAAAGACATATCCGGCGGGCAGAGAGCGGAATGGGCTATGCGGCTCAGTGTGAGCTGCTGGGTCTGCGCTGAGCACTATAGAATCGTTGGACATCCCTGCTTAGACGTAAGCAGGTCTAGTGATGTTTACTCTGCGACACGCCACTAGTTTGTGGCGCCGCCAATGCCCGCGCCTGCGGCCAGACGAATTTGTTAATGGCAGCATCGCTCCCGGCTAACCTGAGACCTATTGCGAGCGGCAGACGCAGTTCGTTGCAGGCGCTGGTTGCCTTCGTCGGGACCGCGGACAAGAAAACCGCAGGTCGGAGTCGATTTCTCGGTGATACTTTTGGTGATACTTTGTTCGGTCTTTTAGCGCCTGTCCATGCAATCGGGTGCAACACTGATGATTCTTGTATCTATTGATATAGCAAGACTTACTCGTCTACTATTCCTCGTTGTGCAACTTGCGTGCATTAGGGATGTAAACGGTTTCCTAAACCGCAGGTCGGAAGTTCGAATCTTCCCAGGGTCACCACAATCCGCCTGCCATATCAAAACCTCAGCGGTGAAATTTTGACATTGCCGCACGATCCCCATATAAAAAATGAGTCTGTCACTGCTTTCTTGCCTTCTGCGAATCACTAATCTTGCGTGTTCCGCAGTCAACCTTCACCCGATAACGCAATGGGATGCTCGGGAAGGCGGTGAAAATCCGCCACTGCCCCGCAACTGTAAGCGCACCTGTGCGTCGTTCTTTAGGAACGATCGCGAAGGGCTGGATCGCATACCACTGGAGCCCCGCTCCGGGAAGGGAATCCAGCTTCAGCGCAAGTCAGGAGACCGGTCCCTTGTGCTTCACACCGCGTTCCGAGGGGAACGGAGGAAACTATGCCGCTTTTTTCATCGCGCGCCTCGCGCGTTCTGCTCTCTGCTTTCGTTCTGCTTTTTGCTCCTGCTCTGCGCGCCGTCACCGTGCATGGCACCGTCACTGACTCGCTCGGAGCACCCATTCCCAACGCCACCGTCGCGCTCGTGCAGAACGGCAAAGTCGTCATCTCGGTCAACACTCACGCCGACGGAACCTTCCAGCTTTCAAACGCTGCCGCGGGCCAGTTCTACGTGCTGGCTGGAGGCAAATCCTTCCGCGAACTCACGACTGGCGGCTTCTACGGTGGCGAGTTCGACTCCGTCGAGCAAAACATCGTCCTCGAGCCCGAGTGGGTTCGCCAGTCGATCGTCGTCACCGCGACCGGATTGCCGCAGCCGCAGGCGCAGGTAAGTGCCTCCGTCTCTGTCATCAACAAAACTGACTTCCTGAACAATGCCATCATGGTCGACCCACTCCGCCAGGTGCCCGGATTTGATGTCGTGCAGACCGGCCAGCGCGGTGGCCTCACCTCCGTCTTCATTCGCGGAGGCAATTCCGACGCGAACAAGGTACTGCTCGACGGCGTCTCCGTCGAAGACATCGGCGGCCGCTTCGACTTGTCCACCGTCTCCAGCACCGGCATCGCACACGTCGAAGCCTATCGCGGACCCAACAGCGTTCTCTGGGGCTCCGATGCCGCCGCCGGCCTGATGGGGTTCTACACTCCTCACGGCACCACGCCGTTCCCGTCGTTGCTCTACGAAGGGGATGCGGGCTCCTTCGGTACCTACCGCAATGAAGTCCAGCTCGGTGGTACCTTCCACAAGCTCGACTACTACGGATCCTTCGGCGACTTCCAGACGCAGAACTCCATCCCTGACGACGAGTACCACAACATCACATCGGCCGCGAACCTCGGCTATGCAATCACCGGCAATACCGGCCTTCGCGTCACGGCGCGCAACGCCGACATCGCCACTGACCTTCCCGGCGCCTACGCGTTCTATGGCATGTCCAACACCGGCAAGCAATCCGACCAGGACATCTTCCTCTCCGCAACCCTCGACCACACCTTCAGCGATGCATGGCATGGTCTGGTCCGCTACGGACTCGCGCGCAAGAGGGAAGAGTCGGGCCAGACCTACGCCGCCGGCATTCCTATCGGGGATGACTACTATGGCGATTTCGTAACCATCGCCGGTGCAAATGGATACTCCGCCTCCGGCCAGGCGCTCATGAACTACGGCGGCATTTACCCCTACACCATCGACCTGGTTTCCAACCGCGACAATCTTTACGCGCAGACCGACTACAGCATCACCCCGCACGTCGGCATTGTCGCCGGCTTCCGCTTTGAAGACGAGCGTGGAGCCGAAAACGAATGGGTCTACGACTTCAGCGAAACCCTCGAGCGCGCCAACTATGACTACATGCTCCAGGTGAACGGAGACTTCAAGCAGCGCTTCTTCTACTCACTCGGAGGAGGCATCCAGAAGAATCAACTCTATGGCGTCGAGGGCACGCCCCGGATCGGCTTCTCGTACTATCCCATCCGTCCCGGCAAGGGCATCTTTCACGGCACGCGCATCAACTTCAACTTCGCCAAGGGAGTAAAGGAGCCCACGATCGACGACCAGTTCGGCTCGCTTTATACCTTCCTCCTCGAGAATGGAGGCCAGGCTGCCGTCAACGAATATGGCATCCGTCCAATCGGAGCTGAACTCTCGCGCTCATACGACGGTGGGGTGGAACAGAGCCTCTTCAGCGAGAAGGTCCTCCTCCGTGTCACTTACTTTCACAACGAATTCGGCAACCAGATCGAGTATGTCGGAGCGAACCTCGTTCCTACACTCCTGCCCAACCTCACGCCTCAGCAACAGCAGTCGCTCCAGGCATTTCTCGAACAGGAAGGAGCCTTCTCCCTTACCCTTAACTCCATGGCGTTCCGCGCTCAGGGCCTCGAAAGCGAAGTCGAATACGGCATCGGTCGCGACATATTTCTCCGCGGCGGCTACACATACCTCGACTCCGTCGTTCAGCGTTCCTTCTCTTCTGACGCTGTCGGTCCCAGCTACAACCCTGCCTTCCCGACCATTCCGATCGGTAACGACTCGCCCCTTGTCGGCGCGCGTCCCTTTCGCCGGCCGCCCCACACCGGCTTCGCCGGGATCACCTACACGAGTAAGCACATGACCATCGTCGCGACCGGCGCATTCTCCAGCCGCAGCGACGACTCAACATTCCTGGGCGGCAGCGACGTGAACTTCGGCAACACGCTGCTTCTTCCCAACCGGAACCTCGATCACGCCTACGCCAAGCTCGACCTCGGCGCGGTTTTCCCGATCACATCCTGGCTGAGCTATTACGCGCAGCTCGACAACTACCTAAGCCAGCAGCACATCAGCCCCATCGGATACACTTCACTCCCTGCAAGTATCCGTACCGGCCTGCGCTTCACGCTCGGCCGCAATATCAAGTAGCCAGTGTCGGATAACCCCAGGTCCGAATCATCGGACCTGGGGCATATACGCCGTCGCGCCTAGCTCTCGCTGGCGAAGACTGCGGCATTGCTGCCGTCTTTGTTCAGATACTTGATCGAGATCTGGTCGCCGTTCTGAGGATCGAATTTCTCGCCATTTACGACGCCCATCGGCGTATCCACCGCTGTCTTGTTGTCCAGCTGAAACGTCTGCTTCGTGCCATCCGCGGCCTTGATGGTAATCACGTGGTGGTGGTGGTCCCAATGTGCCACTTGTCCTGAAGTGAGCTTTAGCGGGGCTGGACCCAGGTCCTTGATCGCGACCGCGCGGCGTTGCCAGCCTTCTCCAAAGTAGTAGAGAATGACGCGATCGCCCTGTTTATCGAACGTGGAACTGTCGACAGCCTCAGACTGCAGCGCTTTGTCGAAATCGTAGCGCGGGTGATGCTCCGCCTCGTCTTTTACGACCGTCTGAGTGCCGTCGCTGGATGTCAGGGTAATGGTGTGAGCCGAGCTGTCAACCTTGGTAACCACGCCCGTCACAGCGTGGATCACCTCCTGGGCTGATGAAACGGCAACATCCGGCGGCCAGAACAGCTCCGGCAACGAGAAAATGGGCAGCTTTGAGCGACATATTGATCTCCTCGGTGGGCCTGCCTTGCTGTGCGTGCTTTCGCCGTACGCGAGGAGGGACACAACATGCGCAGCCTAGCAATTTGCCCCACTCCACTTTACAAGATGCTCTCTATACTTTGACAAGATATCTGCTCTGGACCAGTTCGTTTCATCGTCGTCAATCGATGCCCAGCCGCCGCTGCATCTGCTCCAGGCTGATCCCCTTTGTCTCGGGATAGATGAACAGCACTACGAAGAACTGCAACGCCATCATCGCAGAGAAGAAGATAAACGGCGCCCCGGCCGACACCGCTGCAATCGAGGGAAACGCCTTCGTGATAATCGCGTTCATGATCCAGTGCGAGGAGCTTCCCAGGCTCTGGCCCTTCGATCGTACCCGCGTCGGAAAGACCTCGCTGATGTACACCCAGATGACTGCGCCCTGCGAAATCGCAAAGAAAAAGATAAAGCCCACCAGCAGCCACACCAGGTCGCTCTGATGGCTGTGCGACAGAAACACCGCCGCGACTCCCGCGAGACACAGCGATGTTCCCACCGACCCGATCAGGAGCAGTGTTTTGCGCCCCAACTTGTCGATCACCGACATCGCCAGCAGCGTCGCGACCAGGTTCATCCCGCCGATGATCACGGCCTGCTTATCCCCCGACAGGCTGCTGAATCCGCCCGCCGCAAAAATATCGTTCACGTAATAAAGAATCGCGTTGATACCCGAAAGCTGGTTGAACAGCCCGATCGACACCGCCAGGAAAATCGGCAGCCGATATTTCCACCGGAACAGTGGCTCTTCCTTCGACGACCGCTCCAGGTGAATCGATTCGATAATCTCCTTCAGCTCCGCCTCGTAATCCGGAGATCCCATCATCTTCAGCACTTCTCGTGCCTCATCGATGCTGCCCTGCGTCACCAGCCACCGGGAGCTGCGCGGGATTGCATACAGAAGAACCAAAAAGAACGCTGCGGGAACCGATGCTATGCCGAGCTGCCACCGCCATTGAGTCGCGCCAAAGTTCATCCCGGCAATCACGTAATTCGACGCATACGCCAGCAGGATGCCGATGACGATATTGATCTGAAAGAGTCCGACCATCCTGCCCGCGCCACTTTGCCGGCGCAAGCTCGGCGATATAGACCGGCCCCAGCACCGACGAACCGCCAATTCCCAGCCCGCCCAGCAGGCGAAAACAGAGAAGTGATCCCCAGTTCCACGCCAGCGCCGATCCAACGGCGGAGATCACGTACAGCACCGCCATGATACGCAGCGCGTCGCGTCCGCCTAGCTTTTGACCCAGCTCGCCCGCCGAGATCGCGCCTATCACCGTGCCCACCAGGGCAATAGAAACTGTCGTCCCAAGTTCGCTGGGCGTCAGATGAAAGACTTGGGTGAGCTGGTGCGTCGTGCCCGAAATGACCGCAGTATCAAAGCCGAAGAGTAGGCCGCCGAGCGCGCCTACGAGGGAGCCTTTTGCCAGATAGTAGTTCAGCCGCATGTATCTCTTTCCCCACGGTTTGGACTTGCCAAAGCTTGATCAGCTTCGTCCATTTGCCGTGAAGGGAAGAATACACGCTCCGAGCAGTCCCGCGTCCGGCCCAAGCTCAGCCGGAAGGACGTGGGTTGCCCCCTTGGGATTGTGGGTCGCAACCGGGCTGCCCGGTTCCGTCAGCCTGTAGACGTAGCTGCGGTGATGCAGCTCTTCGAAGATTGCCGGCTTCAGCAACTCCCACGCCTGCACCAGGCCGCCGCCCACAACATACAGCGGGAGCTGCAAAGTGTTCACCAGCGCCGCCAGCCCGATGCCCAGAGCATGCCCCGCATCCGTATAGATCTGTCGCGCGTCCGCATTGCCTTCGAACGCCGCCTCTGCGAGCGTCCGCGCCGACCACTTTTGCCCCTCGAGCATTGGAGCGGTCCCCGCCTCAATCCTCTGGTTTGCCGCCCTCACCACCGCCGTCGCCGAAGCGTACATCTCCAGGCAGCCGTCGTTTCCGCAAGGACATTTCAAGCCATCGGGATAGATCGTCGCGTGTCCCGCTTCACCCGCCATCCCCGCCGCGCCGTCAAAGATTTTTCCGCCCAGAATGATACCGTTACCTACGCCGGTTCCAAGCGTGAGCATGCACAATGAATCGACGCCCATCGAAAGCCCGCGGCCGAGGAAACATTCCGCCAGCGCCGCCAGGTTTGCGTCCGACTCGACCACCACACCTCGCTGCAATTTCTTCTCGAGCTCGCACCGCAGGTCGAAACCGTCCCATCCCGGCAGGTTGGGGGGATTGTGCAATCTCCCCGCGGGAAGCTCCAGCGGTCCTGGCGTGCCGACTCCAATGCCGAACAGCTTGAGTCGCGAAGAAAACCGATTTTGCAGGTCTGAAACCGCTCCGCACAAATCATCAACCACAGCGTCCCGGCCTGCGGCCAGGCGCGTCGGAAGAAGAATTGTCTCCAGCAATCCGGCATCGCGGGTATAAGCCGCGATCCGCAAATTGGTTCCGCCAAGATCTACGCCAATCGTATAACTCTGCGCCTGCTCATTTGCCATAAATCAGTGCGTCCAAACTAAGAGGATCGACCTTGGGCAAAGAGCAGAACTTCCCCGGCACGCGGTAAGCAGGCACCTTGCACTGTTATCGTTATCCATCGAGAAATATACAGCAAAGTCACGCCGGCGGAAACGGTTCTGCAGGCGCCTTTCCGAGGCCTGATCAGTGAAAGATCTTTGTCTCGCCTTCGCCCAGGTCTACCACCCGGTCGCGCACCCCAGCCCTTCGCGCCGCTTCTTTCAGTCGAGGCAGAGGCTCATCCATTGGCTCCTCTGACAGCCTGAATGTTCCGTAGTGCATGGGAACCATCTTTTCCGCGCCCAAATCGACAAATGCCCGTATGGCATCGTCCGGGCTCGTGTGCACGCGGCGAAACCCATCCGGCTTATATGCGCCGATCGGCAGCAGTGCAACCTCCGGTGCCAGCCGCTCGCCGATCTCTCTGAATCCCGCAAAGTAGCCGCTGTCGCCGGAGTGATACACCGATTGCGCCCCATGCCGCAGCACGTACCCGCCGAACCCGCGATGCGTGTCCCGCATCATCCGCGCGCCCCAGTGCTGCGCGGGAGTCATCGTAATCTCCACCTCGCCGACCTTCATCTGTTCCCACCATCGCATGCTCATCACGCCGCTGAAGCCCAGCGTGGCCACCAGGTCCTCCACGCCCTCAGGAACCACAACAACCGGCGCTTCACCGCGCAGTCTGCGCGTCCGCCGGATGATCTTTCTCAGCGACGGCAGATTCAGATGGTCCATGTGCGCGTGCGTCAACAGCACGGCATCGATCGCCGGAAGATCCTCAATCTTCACACCCGGCCGGCGAAGCCTGTGAATCAGCACCAGCCAGTTCGCGAATACCGGATCGACGAGAATATTCAGCCCGCCGATCTGCAGCAGAAAAGAGGCGTGGCCGATAAACGTCACCGCCAGCTCGCCCGGAGCCACCAGCATCGGCTTCTGCTGCGCACCCTGGATAGATTGAAACGCCGATCCCGCAATCAGGTTCAGAACGAATTTCATCCCTGGCGACGATCGTCGGCGACCCGCGGTGGAACGCGGTTGTATGATTTGATCGGAAAGTCCTGGTGGAGGTTCAAGCGATGATGAATGCGGCAAAGATAGCTCCCGGGTCCCGAATAGGCCCAACTGAATGGATGCCCCGCCCTTACGCAAAGATTCCCTGAATGCCTAAGCCTGTGATCGCCGCAAACCAGCAGGGCGAAGCCTGCGGCCTCGCCCTCAGTCTTCAGTATGCCTGCTTAGCCCTGCGGATTCTCTGCTCGCGGAGGTGCAGCGACCACCGACTCAAAGCCGATCTTCGCATGCGTCCCATCGCAGAACGGTTTGTTGGCCGACGCGCCGCACCGGCACAGCGAAATCCCCGGCTTGCCCGTCAGATCCCACTCGCCGCCATTTGGATCAAGCAGCCTCACCGGCCCTTCCACGCGCAGCGGTCCATTCGGGCGCACCGTGATCTTTACTTCCGTTGACTGCACTTCGTTCTCTGCCACAACACTCTCCTCAATGAAGTAATTCTTTGCCGAGTCTAACAGCCGCGCTGTTGGGCTCTTGACTGATTCATTTGGTAAGCCCATACTAACGTTAGTAATGACTTACCTCGAGAAATCATTCGAAGCCCTCGGCGACCCCACCCGCCTCGCCATCTTCCAGCGAATTGCCGGCCGCCCGCACTCCGTCGGCGAGATTGCCGAGCACCTCCCCGTCAGCCGTCCCGCCGTCTCGCAGCATCTGCGGGTGCTCAAGCAGGCGGGGCTCGTATCGGACGTCAAGCAGGGAACGCGTCGCGTCTACCAGGTGAAGCCGGAAGGCATCGAGGCTCTGCGCAAGTACTTCGAGCAGTTATGGGACCGCAACCTGAAAGCATTTCAGGCGGCCGCCGACAAATCCTCGCGAGAGAAGGGAAGCAGCAATGACCGAAACACTGGCAATCGAGCCCGTACGAAAATTAATTGAAGTGGAACTGCCTCCACTCGAGGCATTCCAGCTCTTCACGTCGGACATGGCGGCCTGGTGGCCCGCCACCCATCACATCGGCTCCTCGCCCTTCGTCGAGATCGTCGTCGAGCCCCGCGCGGGCGGCGGATGGTTCGAGGTCGGTCAGGATGGCAGCACCTGTCAGTGGGGCAGCGTCCTCGAATGGGACCCGCCGCACAAGGTCGTCTTTGCCTGGGGACTGCAGGCCGATTGGAAGTTCTCGCCCGACCTCAGCAAGTCCAGCGAGGTCGAGGTGAAGTTCGTTCCCATGGGAGACTCGGCCACGCTGATCGAGTTCGAGCATCGCCACTTCGAGCGGCATGACATGGGCGCCGCGGCGATAGCTGCAGGTGTCAGCGAGGGTTGGGACCAGGTTCTGGGAGGTTTCAAGACCCTTGCCGTGCAGCGCTCCCGCAAAGCGCAATAGTTTCACGAGAGGTGGCCTCCCACGCCGGGAGGCGCCCCTCATTTCGACTTCGTGCGCATAATGGCGATCTTCGTTCCGCCGTCGATTCCGCTGTCGGTGCCGATCGTGATGACAACCCCTTGCTTGTTCCGCTCGCCCGCCGAGATCACCGCACCGGTCCCACTCTCGATCACCGACGTATTGTCACCCAGCTTCGCCCTGTAGAAGTCAACCACCTTGCTCACCGGGTCGGGAGTCGAGAAAAGCACCGTCACCATTGAACCGGTTGTTGAATTGATCTGCATGCCTCCCTCGCGGCGGCTGGCTCCGGGATAGATGGGTACTCCCAGGTCGGCCTCGCTCACTGCCGACGCGTCACCGGTCGAGACCGTCCCGTTCGGGGTGGCCACCACTACGTCGCCGTTTCGACCCACGTGCACGCTGCGCGACAGCCGCCACACACCGAACGTGAAGGCCATTGCCGACAGCAGTCCGAGGCCTACGATCACTCCCACCACGATGAGGATGATCTTCACGGCGCTGCTGCCGGAGGGCGCCGGCTGGACCGGAACTACGACCGGTTGTCCGTAGACGGGCTGGGCCGCAGAGGCAGCGCCGACGGGCGCGCCGCAAGCGGTGCAGAACTGTACGCTGGGCGCGATGGCCGCGCCGCACCTGGTGCAAAAGGCTGCCACAGCATGCTCCTTGTCTTGGGGGAACGAGGTCGAACCAGGCTATACCGAGGTGCTTCCGGCGATGTTCCTGGCAATCGGAGCGGCGATCGGTACTTCGAACATCTTGCCCTGGTAAGCCATGACCATCAGCACGATCCAGGCCACCAGCGTGACCAGGCTCACCAGCAGCGAGATCATCGACCAAAGGCCGAAGCCGTAGAGTCCCGTGCCAAGGATTCCGAAGCTCAGGATCATGCGAATGATGAACAGGACGCCGAAGACCACGATCGACTGCGCGGCATGAAAGCGCACGAAGGGCCGCTTATCGATGAGCAGAAAGATGATTCCGGTCAGCCAGCCCAGCAGGTAGCAGAGCAGTCCGGCGACGTTTTCCTGTAAGCCGCTGGTGCCCGCGGGAGCCATTGCCACGGGTGTGGGGGCTGCCGCTGCGGCCACCGGCGCGCCGCACTGTTGGCAGAAGGGCGCTCCATCCGGAACCGACGATCCACACTTGCCACAAAAAGCCATGTGTCACCTCATACTTTGCTTGATTCGATTAGCCCGTGAGGTTCCCAACTTCTGGGGTGCGCGACCGGAACCTTCCGAAGTCGCAGGAAGCGTACTTCAAGGTCCGATTCAAGTCAATGTAAACAAGAGATGACATGGACTAGCCTCTCTGGATTAGGTGTCCGGAGGCTCAGACCGTTGCCTGTCTGGAGTCAGAGGGAGGAATCCAGGACCCCCTCCCCCCTCCCCCCTGATTTTCTGTGGTTTGTAACTCATTCACAGGATTAGGCTTGCGGCATCGCTTCCGTAACCGTTTCATTCCATTTGGAATTAGCCGAGACTCATTGATTCTGCGAGGGTTATCCGGATGAAATGCGGCTGTGGCTGTAAGCGTTTCATTCTAAAGGATGAATCCGTAATCGTTTCACAGCAAAAGAGTTATAGCCAAAAGATGCAAAGCCCGGCTGCGATGGCGGCCGGGCTTTTTTTTTGATCCCTAGTTCTATTTTAGCGGTTTGAGGGAAATTGTCGGCCAGGAAAAGCATGGATAGGGAACATGGATTAGCGTATCAAAGCATTCCATCTCGGCAACACCGAGGCCGACAAAGGACTTGAGTGGGCGTCCATCCGGAGCCAAGCATCGAGTGGACAATGCGATTTCCGATAAGCCGACTTAGCATTACCAATTGAATGCCAGGTGCATAAGCGATCAAGGCCTATGTATCTTGCATGCACAGGCTTTGATTGCGTTTCATCTTCGACGACCGGTCTCAATACTTCATAGTGTTCAGATCTTCGCACTCCTCACGGTTACCTCCAACGACTCCTAAGTAGACAGAAGCTGTTATTGCTTTGTAGCAATGGACCGGCTGGATCGCTTAGAGACTGCGCTCTTCGGCAATCGCGGAACAGCCTGAACGCCCGCCCAAAGCGTGGCGATCGTTTGCTCGACCACGAGAGTCTGGTCAGGCAAGTCAGGCACAACCCCTTGGATGACCATGAGCGTGGCGAGGCCGAAGATCGTGTACCACCAGGTGTGGGCTACCACTATGTCATCCCTACTTGGCAATCCTTCATCCTTGGCAACATCGAAAAAGAGCTGTACGAAACGTTGGAACAAAGGCGTGCCAATGTCGTTGATATATTGTCCAGCGCGGATGCCGTTGCGGTTCTCCGGCCCGAAGAAGACGTTGCGGAACTGCTGTGGATGGGCAGTGCAGAACTGAATCAAGCCGCGTGAAGTCGCAAAAAGACGCTCTTTCGGTGCAGGATGTTTAGCGGCAATCGCGTCGAAGTTCTGAATCAGCAGCCCGATCGTCTCCCTGCTCAACTCGGCAAGAATATGCCATTTGTCAGGGAAATGCTGGTAGATCACGGCGTGCGTATAGCCGATCTCTTTAGCGATCGCGCGAAGCGTCACGGCTTCGTAGCCGCGATCGGCAAACATTTTGCTGGCAGCCGCAAGGATTTCGCCCCGCAACCTCTCCTTGCGCTCTACCCGGCGACTTGGTGATGTGGATGGCACTTCAATAGCTTAGTCCCTTTTGACGATTTTTGCGACCGATTGTTGATTTATAACCATTGGTTATAAAACCACTGATTAATTTGCAACCAATGGTTTGCATGGCCTCTAATCGTCAGGTCGCGCATTTGGATGGGCGGCCATATACGAGGCAAAAGGAGGATGCGATGAAAGTTCTAGTGATTGGAGCAGCGGGCAAGAGCGGAGAGGCGCTGGTAAATGAGGCGTTGGCGGCCGGGCATAAGGTGACGGCTTTCGTGCGAGGTGCCGCGCAGTACAAGAAGGCGAACGTCAGAATTGTTGCGGGCGACGTGCTGGACGCGGCTGCGGTCGACGTTGCGGTAGCCGGACAGGATGCGGTGATCGACGCGCTGGGCGGCAAGACGCCGTGGAAAGTGACGACGATGGAAACGAGCGCGGCACACAATATTGTGGACGCGATGCGGCGCAATGGCGTGCGGCGATTGCTGAAGATTTCGGTGGTTGGTGCGGGCGAGAGCGTCAAGAACGCCGGCTTTTTCAACGAGCACCTGCTCATGAGGACGTTTCTGCGGGGTCTGCTGGTAGACAAGGCGGGCATGGAGGCCGAGATCGAAGGCAGCAACTTGGACTGGACGCTCGTGCGGCCGCCGATGTTGACCGACGGCGAGAAGACCGGCGTTGCCAGGGTGCTGAGCACGGAGGGCGGCGAGAAGGCGCACAAGATCGGGCGGGCCGATCTGGCAGCCTTCATGGTGCAGCAACTGGAAAGCAGCCGGTATGTGCGTCAGGCCGTGACAGTGACGACCACATAGCAAGGCCTCCGCGAGGATCAACCACCTCTCTCATCGAGGCGATCCGATCGGCTGTGCAAAGGCCTGTAACGATTCATGCGACAGATAACTGTGGAAACCCACGGGACTAGCGGAGTGCTAGCTACGCAACTCACAAGCTCTGGCGTTCACCCCAGAGCACCAACTTCGATCACGAAAGGATACTTATATGTCAAACTTCCCCACGCCGCTTGAAGAAGTCATTCATCACAACGTTATTAAGAACAACAAAACAGGCGGCCCGGCGCTTGATGTCGGGCAAATGAAGTTGCTCTGGAGGGCCCTGGGAGAAAACACCGGCTACACCTTCTCCATTTTTGAGACCACGGTCGTGCCGGGCATGGGTATTCCACTTCATAAGCACCCATTTGCGGAGTTTTTCTATGTACTGGAGGGCACTCTGGCAATTGGGTATTGGAACAACCAGGGTGTCACTGAGTGGGACGCGTGTGAAGCCGGGGAGAGTCTGATGGTGCAGCCCAATGCGCCTCATACATTCTTCAATAAGAGTGAACATCCGTGCCGCATGCTGAGTGTGTCAACGTATCATCACGAGCGGATGATGAAGGATGCTGTGCATCCGGAGGGCAGGACAGATTTTCTGCCCGCTCAACTCACTCAGGCCGATTTTCAGAAATTGACGAAGTCGATGGAGAAGAATCAGACATTCCTTGTCGCAGACCATGCTTAGTATCGGGTCACATAGGCGCGCTTTTCGTCTTTTCGCGAACAAGGCGAGATGAGTCCTCACAAGCGCGCTTGCGATCAGTGATGTCCATTTTTTTCGCCATACCAAGCTTCAGTCAGCGAGGAACACAATCGGCGATACGCTCAGTACGGACTATGGCTGTGCTGCTCCCTGCGGCCGCAAGGTGCGGTTCTCCACCCCACGGACGAAGACCCGTCCGTGGGGACCGCTATCTCCCACCCCAGCGACCGAAAACCGCGCTCGCCGGGACCCCGGCCTGCGGACCGCTATCTTTATCTCCGGCTAAAGCCCGGCATGATTGCTGACAAAGCTGGGATTCATATCGCAGCGGCTAAAGCCGTCTTCATTTTGCGAGGCTTACGACCTGGCTAAAGCCAGGCCCTGATACAAAGCTATATTTATCATCATCCTCTGCGGGCCTGCGGGACCGCTGTCTTTATCCCCGCTAAAGCCCGGCCATGATTGGTTGAGTGAGCCGCAGACCCAGGTCCCATAACCGGGACCTGGGTCTGCGGTTTGATTTGCTACTTCTGGCTCCAGAATGGATCGGTGTTAGCCCAGGCCGGCTCATAGCTCATCTTGGGATTGATGGCGAAGAGATGCGATTGGGTGGACTCGATGGAGGCCGCGGTGAGGTCCCGCAGCTTCTTCAACTCGTCCGCGCTCATCGATTTTTCGAACCCGCTTCCGTCGATCATTTCCTGATCCACTTCGGCGAGCGATTTCATGGGCGTAACAGCGATAAATCGGCTTCCGGCAGGTTGCGCGCCATACATTTTCTCGAAGGTTGCCCAATGGGCGCCGGGAATCTTCTGGAGGGCGGCCATGTACATCTTGACCAGTTCTTCAAAATCCTTCTCGTGACCGGGGCGAACGTTGTAGATGGCGATTTCCATGTAACGCATGTGCGGGATGTCGACGGGGCCGCGCAGGCTGAGGTCTTCGCGATAGGTGTAGACGCTGGTTTCGTAGGCCTCAAGCAGGGCGCCGTCGGCGACCGCCGCGCTGTCGAGCGCCGCGGAGAGGCTGGCGTTCTTCATGGTGGCATCCATGTCCTTCTGCCAGGCGTCGAATGAGGGGTAGCCGACGAAGAAGATGGCCCGCGACTGGCCGGAGAGAGCATCCATGCCGAAGTAGTGGGTGGGCCAGTTAGCGTCGGTCATAGCCTTGACGAAGGCGCTCTCCGTTTTCATGTGCGCACTGCCACCCTGGCCGGGCTTGAGGGTCTCCATAATAATTTGCAATATCTTGGGGGGTGGCGTGGTGTCCTGCGCTGCGGCGGTGAGTGGGCCGGTAAGTATGAGACATAGTGCTGCGGTTGTTCCGAAAAGCTTCTTCATGGATGGTTCGCCTCCTCAGGCGTGATAGAGATTGCGACCAGGAATGTCACGCGATAGGGGGATCGACAGATGCTACGGGCGGGATCGGGCTACTGGGAATTACCGTCGATCGTTCTTGGGCAGGAGAAACGCTACGCCGGAAGAGCAGGAACTCGCAACCTAATTCTGCTCAACCGAGGTTACAAAATCGGGTGACCGTCAGCTGGCCGCGGGTGGTGTGGGCGCTGGATTCGACTGGAAGTAGTTGATGGCGTCCTGGCGGGTTTGGATGGTGCTCAGGACGGCGGCGGGGTCCTTGCCTTGCTGCACCGCGTAGGCCGAGACCAGACTTTTCTGGATTGGTGTGGGTTCTTTGAAGGTGGCGGTAGCCTTGATCTCGGCCGGCGGAGGCGGGATGTTCGGGATGTCGGTTCGCGCCTGCGGCAAGGTGAGCACCTGCTCAAGTGTGGGCGCAGCGGCGATGCGGGCGCTGGTGAGCATCTTGTCGGCCGGGATGGCGAGCCAGTCGCGCAGTGTGGCCAGCATGGAGGTGTGGTCGTAGGGAGTGGTGGTGGGTGAGCGAAAGACGGTCCCGGCCTGAATCCATGGGGAGACGAGGATGGTGGGCACGCGGACGCCGAAGCGGTTGAAGGTGAAGTCTTCGGCTGGCCCCGGCCGCTTGTTGCGTCGGGTTGCGCAGCGCCGAACGGCGGAAAGCACGTGATCGTAAGTCCCTCCGTGCTCGTCGTAGGTGATCATGAGCAGGGTTTCAGGCCACGCGGGCGACTGGCTCACGGCCTGCCAGATGGCATAGAGGAATTGTTCGCCGGCGACGACGTCATGCGGAGGATGCTCGTCGTTGGGATTGATCGAGGAAGCTGGGCTCGAGGAAGGAATACTGGGGGAGGCTCCCGTTGGCGCAGTCGGACTTGAAGTCGTCGAAGGGCTTGAAGTCGATAAGGCGAAGGGCCAGAGGCTGAGGAACATCAGGCCGGTGAGGGCAGGCAGATGCGGTGTCTTTGTAAACACGCCAGCTGGCTCCGGATCCCGTCGAGGACATTGAAGATGTTGTGGACGTCCCAGTCGAAGGGGTTGGGGATTTTTCCGTTGACCACGTTGCCGTTTGATGTGCCGGCATGGAAGAAGGAGCGGTTGGGCCAGGTATCGCTGGGCACGGAGGAGAACCATGCGTCGCAGACGGCGTAGTTCCACGCGAGATGCGGAGATGACCGGGAGCTGATCGCTGCTGAAGGGCTCCATGATCTCGACCGGGATATTGGTGAGATTGGCGGCTTTGACGGCGTCGCCGTAATTGATGACGAACCCCATGTTGGGGTGTTTCGGGTTCGGGCTGGGGTTGTCGGCTTCATCCGCGAAGAGCTGGACGTTAACGTCGTCGAAGTCCTCGAGGGGGTCGAGCACGGGGATGTTAGTCGCGTTGCCTTGTCAAAGACCGGATAGGTCTCCGTGGACTGCCCCATGAAATAGTAGCCCGCTGACAACGGGATTGAAGAAGGTGGACTTGAGGCCGTCGAATTCCTGCGGAGTCCCGGCGGGCAGGAACTGGCTGGGGGGCGCGGCGTGCGACTCCCGGCTTGTAGAGCCACCCACAGAGGTTGTCGAAGGAGCGGTTTTCAAGCATGACGACGACAATGTGCTTAATCTGCGGGAGGATCGGGGGCATGATGCGTGTCTCCTGTGAGCCAGGCTGCAACGAGGAGGATTGTAGGAGGAATCGGGCCGGCTGTCCTTAAATATCCGGAGATTTTCGCGCGGCTGCACAGCGGGAAGCCTGGCGGCCGTTCAAGACTCAAAAATGAAATGGCAATAGAGGAATTGCTGCGTGGTTCCGACCGGCGTACGGTGCAACTCCGTCAGGCTCTCGACAAGCCGAAAGCGCGGACCGAACTCAGCCTGAAGCGAGTCTGAGTCGTACCGCACCACATCGAGACCGCTGCATCTGGCCGGACCCTCGGGACCGAACGTGCTCACGATGACGTGTCCGCCGGCCTTCATCGCCGACGCAACCGATCTTACATAGTCCCGCCTCTGCTCTGGCTGAGTCAGGAAGTGAAAGACGGCGCGGTCGTGCCAGACGTCGTAAGCCTGTATCGGCAGCGACGCCTGCGTCACGTCGGCGCACACCCACTGCGCCAGCCTTGATGTCTCGCCGAGACGCTTCTGCGCAACCTGGAGAGCTGATTGCGAAATATCGAGAACCGTGACGTTCCTGTATCCGTGCTCAAGCAAGTCATCTACCAGCGTGGATGCGCCACCGCCTGCATCGAGGATGGCGGCATCGCGTTCACCCGCCGCGCGCTCGATGAGCGCAATCGAAGTCTCCAGGTGAGGACGAAACCAGCTCACCTCCCGCGGCGCTTTGCTGCCGTAGACTGCGTCCCAATGTTCCCGCGTTCCCAAAGCGTCCTACTTGCCTGCGGAAAGGCTCTGGTCCCAGCTGACGTTCGCCGAGGGATCGATCGCGATGCGCAGCGTGCCCTGCTGGCCTTCCTTGAGAATCGGACCGGCTGCGGTGTGCGGTTTGCCGGCTCCATCGGTCCATGTAATGGTGATTGGTCCGGAGCCCTGAACCTTGAACCGGTAATGGAAAGTGCCGTGGGCATCGAGGCTCTGCATGCCAAAGCTGGCGCTGGGGTAATCGACCTCGATGAGCCGCAGAGCGGCGGGGCCGTTGTTCTCGAGAGTGGTCTCGACGTAGGCGGAGCGGCAGGCGGAGATACAGAAGACCGCGAGCAGCGCGAGAAAGATCACCGCTCTTCCCAGCATCAGAATGGTTCGATTGTCTTGCGGCCGTTCGTTCACAGTACGGTCTTGCGTTCGAGGATGCGGGCGGAGAGCACGACGCCGGTGGCACGCGTGTGCAGGGTGATAGGAAAAGCCAGCACGTTCCAGACCCACTCCTCGCCCTTGCGCGGCAGGTTGAGCAGGCCGCGGTATGTGCGGTCGAGATAGGTTTCGCGGTTTACGGCAACGGTACGCAGGATTTCCCGCCAGTCGGCGGCCAGTTCCGGCATCTCCTCAAACATATTGCGGCCGGGGAACCAGTCGCGAGGTCGCTCCAGCAGCTTGGCGCAGGCCTCATTCACATATTGCCAGTTGCCTTCGGCATCCAGGATCTCCACGACCACATCGTCTCCCATGGCCATGTTTATCCGCGAGTAGAAGAAGTCGCGGGCGTCGACGACCACCGGCTTGCCGCGCAGCTTTGCCTCAAACGAGCGCAGCGCATTGACCAGGTCGTCGACCGAGCTGTAGCCCTTGAGCAGGTGCATGTCTTCCACTCCGCCAAAGCGGTGCTCAAGCGTGGCCGAAAGAATGATGATAGGCACCTCGGGACGCCGCTCGCGGAGCTTTGCAGCCACTTCGGTTCCGAACTGGCCTGCTCCCAGGTGGTAATCGAGAACAGCGATGTCGATCTCGTCGAGCAGAGTCAGCGCCTCCTCGATGGATGACGCCGTCTCGGAGAGGTATCCGTGCTTGCGCAGGATCGTGGAGCGCAGGAGAAGATTGTCGACCTGATCGTCGAGCAGCAGCACGCGAATGGGTTCAGCGACTACGGTTTGCGATCCGTTGCGGACTTCGTTCTCTGTCTCGTTCATAAAATTCATTGGATGCAAAAAGTTGACGGTGATTTGTTTACGACGCAAAGATGACTTAAGTTTCGGATGACTTAAGTTTCCGACTTTTGTTTGCGCTGCAGTTGGCGCATTAAGTCGGGCAAACGGCTGAAGATAGCGGTCGACCTGAGCCACTGCCGGTTATCGAAAGCAGGTGATCCGCTGATCATCTTGCCCGCGGGAACGTCGTGGGAAACGCCGGATTGCGCCGTCATGATCACGCCGTCTCCTAGTTTGCAGTGTCCCGCAACCCCAACCTGCCCGGCGAGGATGGAATTCCTGCCTATCTCGGACGACCCTGCAAGCCCTACCTGTGCGCAAAGCAGACTGTTGGCCCCGACCTTCGAGCCGTGCCCTACCTGGACGAGGTTATCGATTTTTACACCCGGGCCAATGCGTGTTTCTCCCACGCTGGCGCGGTCAATTGTCGAGTTGGCCTGGATTTCCACATTGTCTTCGATGATGGTGGGCCCGGACTGAACGATCTTGTGCCAGATGCCCGCGTCGTCCTTGGCGAATCCGAAGCCGTCGCAGCCGACGATGACGCCGTTTTGCAGAACCACGTTGTCGCCGATCCGGCAGTATTCGCGCACAACCGAGTGCGCATGGGCGTAGAAATTGTCGCCGACGCTGGCGTAGGGATAGATGACCACGTGCGGCAGCAGCGTGGCGTGATCGCCGATGGTGACGCCTTCGCTGACCACGGCGAATGCTCCGATATGAGCTTCGCGGCCGATGCGCGCCGTTGGATGAACCACTGCGGTGGTGTGGATGCCCGGGGCGTAGACGGGTTCGCGATAGAAGATCTGAACGGCCTTGGCGAAGGCGAGATAGGGGTTCGCGGTGCGTAGCGTAGGTGTCTGGATTTCGGGGAAGTCTAGTGTAACCAGGACAGCGCCGGCGTTGGTGGTGCGGGCGAGCGCGGAGTACCGGGGATTGGCGACGAAGGTGACTTCTTCGGGTCCGGCCTCTTCGAGGCCGGCCACCCCGGTGATCTCTGCGTCTCCGTCGCCGTGCAGATCGGCGCCCAGCGCAAGCGCAAGTTCGGCTAACTTCATGGGGGAGATTCTATAGGGTGTAGCGATCAGGGGGTAGGGTGTAGGGAAAAGCAGGGTATAGAGAATAGGGAACAGGGATCAGAAAAACCGGTGCGCCGGGGGCCGTTGACCCTCGAGCGCCGGCGGGTTCATTGTTATCAGGTAGAGCCAGCGGGCCGGCGCGCAGAGTATGGATGCCACAATCGCTTTCACGCTGAACGGCAAATCGGTGCACATTGTCATTGATCCTGACGTCGCCGATGCTGACCGGCCCCTGCTTGAAGTGTTGCGCGAGGATCTCCACCTCACCGGCACCAAATTTGGCTGCGGAGAGGGTGCCTGCCGCGCCTGCACGGTGCTGATCAATAACCAGCCAACGCCTTCATGCATTACGCCGATCAGTGCCGTCGATGGCCAGACGGTAGTGACGATTGAAGGCCTGGCGCGCGAGGCGGAGATTGGGGGCAAACTGCACCCGGTGCAGGAGGCGTTTCTCGCCGAGGGCGCCTTCCAGTGCGGGTACTGCACCGCCGGCATGATCATGGGCGCGGCTGGTGTGATGAAGGGAAATCCCGGCGCAGGCGAGGCCGACATTCTGACGGAGCTCCAGAGGCATATCTGTCGCTGCGGGAGTTACGTGAAGTACCGCGCCGCAATTCGTCGTGTCGTCGGTCTGACGCAAATCGAAAGGAGGCGCGTGTGAAGACTGAAGCTGCAGATCGCGCACCGCTGCCTCCAGATGACGAATCGCCGGACTTCGGAGCACTCGCCGACAGCTTCGGCTACGACTTCGGGCTGAGCCGCCGCTCGTTTACAAAGCTGTTGGGCGGTGGCCTCATGCTTGCCGTCGGACTGAACAGCAAAGGCCAGGAGAGCGGCCAGCGCAGTCATGGAGGATTCCTCGGTACCGGAGCGCGCAATCTTGCAGCGCGGATTCATCTGGGTACCGACGGATCCATCACCGTGATGGCCGGCAAGGTCGAGGGCGGGCAGGGCGCTCGCGCCGAGCTGACTCAGGCCGCAGCGGAAGAGCTGCGCGTGCCGGCGAGCGAGGTGCAGATGATCCTCGCCGACACCAGCCTGGTTCCCGACGACGGCATGACTGCGGGCAGTGGCACGACTCCTCGGACGGTCCCCGCCGTGCGTCAAGGCGCGGCGGCAGCCCGAAATCTGCTGATCGGGTACGCATGCTCGCAATGGGAGGTAGAGCCGGCCGCGCTTGAAGTGCGCGACGGCAAGATTGTGCACGGAACGGGCAGGCGAGCCCTTTCCTATGCCGACCTGGCAAAAAGCGCCGATGCGGCGAAAGAGTTTCAGCGGGCGATTCCGGCTGGTGTCGAGCTGACCCCGGTAAAAGAGTGGCGAGTGATGGGCACGCCGGTGCTGCGGCCTAACGCACGGGAGATTGTGACGGGCACGCGGCAGTTTCCATCGGATGTGACGCGGCCGGGGATGATGTACGGGAAGATTCTGCGGCCTCCGGCGTACGGAGCGAAGCTGGTGTCGATTGATACGACGCGAGCGAAGGCGATGAAGGATCTGGCCGTTGTGCAGGACGATCAATTCGTCGGCGTCGTGGCGCGCAACAGTTCGGCAGCGCTCGACGCACTTGCGGCGCTGGCGAAAACGGCAAAGTGGGAGAACGCACCCGGCTCGCCGCCGTCGAGCAAGGACCTGGCCGCCTATCTGAAACAGAATGCCGAAGGCGGCGTACCGGCAAATCCCTTTGCTGCGGAAGTCGCGAGCGCAAAGTCACTGCGCCGAACCTACTATGTGCCCTACATCCAGCATGCGCCGCTTGAGCCGCGTGCCGCTGTCGCTGAATGGAGCGACGGCAAGCTCACCGTATGGACGGGCTCGCAGAATCCTTTCGGTGTGCGCAATGAGCTCGCTCGCGCCTTCCACTTGCCCGAAGACAGCGTGCGCGTGGTGATTCCCGACTTCGGCGGCGGATTTGGCGGCAAACATACAGGCGAATGCGCGGTAGAAGCCGCGCGGCTGGCGAAGGCTGCGGGCAAGCCGGTCTCGCTGCGCTGGTCGCGCGAAGAGGAGTTCACGTGGGCGTACTTTCGCCCTGCCGCGGTGATCGACGCCGAGGCGAGCCTCGACGCGCACGGCAAGATCGCAACCTGGCACTTCGTCAACATCAACTCCGGCCCGAATGCCGTCGACACGCCCTATTCCGTCCCAAAGAAGAATTGCCAGTTCGTACCATCGAAGCCGCCCCTGCGGCATGGCTCCTATCGCGGCCTCGCGGCTACCGCGAACAATTTCGCCCGCGAAGTCTTCATGGATGATCTGGCCGCTGCCGCTGGAGCCGACCCGCTGGAATTCCGGATGGCGCATCTCGACGACCCTCGACTGCGCGCTGTGCTGGAATGCGCCGCGAAGGAGTTTCGCTGGACAGATCGGGCAAAACAGAAGAGTGCCGATGTTGGTGTCGGCCTGGCCTGCGGAGTAGAGAAGGGCTCGTATGTCGCGGCATGCGTCGAGGTTGCGCTTGATCATGCGCGGGGAAAGCTGAAGATGAATCGCATCTGCGAAGCCTACGAATGCGGCGCCATCGTCAATCCCGCAAACCTGCTCTCGCAGGTGCAGGGAGGGGTTGTCATGGGACTCGGCGCTGCGCTCCGCGAAGAAGTCCAATTTGAAAACGGAAAGATCCTGAACGATTCCTTCGGCAAATATCTGGTTCCGCGATTCGATGACGTGCCTGAGATGGAGATTTACCTCATCGACCGTCCCGATCTGCCTTCCGCCGGAGCGGGAGAAACGCCGATCATCGCGATTGCTCCCGCCATTGCGAATGCCGTCTATCGTGCAACTGGCAAGAGCGTCCAGAGTTTGCCAGTCCGGTTCGCGTAGTCAGCTGGCTGTCCGCACGCGGACAGTTGCGTCCAATTGCGGATGATTTCTCGCCGATCCTGGTCCGCCGGCATTGCGCAAAAGATCAAGGGAACACCGATTTGGGCAGGTTCGTACTTTAGAGAGGGTTTGGAAAGGTAAATGCAGTTCACTGCGGCAGCACTTCCACTCAGGAGCACCCAATGTCTCTTTTTCGCGATCTGAAGATTGCGGTTCGTTATTTGTTGAAGTCGCCCGGTTTTGCGGCGACTGCCGTTTTCATGCTGGCGCTGGGAATCGGCGCAACGACGGCGATCTTTTCGATTGTCGAGGGCGTGCTGTTGCGGCCGTTGCCATTCCCGCATTCGGAACGGGTGATGATGCTGGCGGACATTCTGCAGGGCGCCGATGTCGGGGGAAACGGTGAGGCTGGAGTTACGGTCCCGGACATCAGAAACTACACCCGTGACACCCACAGTTTCACCAGCCTCGGCGGTTTTCAGCAGACGGGATTTGAGCTTTCGGGGATGGGAGATCCGGCGCAGGTAAATGCGACGCGGATGACCGGGGGCGTGTTTCCGGCGCTCGGTGTCGAGCCTCTGCTGGGCCGCTTCTTCACCGAGCAGGAGGATGAGCAGAAGCAGCAGGTTGCAGTGCTGAGCTACGCGACGTGGCAGAACCGCTTTCATGGCGATCGAAACATTGTGGGTCAAAAAATTCTGCTGGATCGCAAGCCTTACGTGGTGGTTGGCGTAATGCCGCGCGACTTCGAGTTCCCGATGGTGCCCGGGCATTTGAATCAGAGCGAACTGTGGGTTCCCATGAGCTTCACCGAACAGGAACTGGCGCCGAGCAGCTCAGCCAACTGGAGCTATCAGATGGTAGGGCGACTCAAGTCCGGTGTGACCCCTGCGCAGGCGGTGAGCGACGCTGCACGGGTCGCGGCGGAGACCGTGCGTAACTATCCGGCGTTCATGGCCGGGTTCAGCATTCGACCGGTTGTCCGTCCGCTGCGGGATGAGACAGTCGAAGACGCGCGGCCGCTGGTGCGCACGCTGTTCTCGGCGGTGGTTGTCGTGTTGCTGATTGCCTGCGCCAATCTTGCCGGACTGCTGCTGGTGCGGGCGATCCGCCGCCGCAGGGAAGTCGCCGTACGGCTGGCGCTGGGAGCCAAGGCAGCAACGCTGCTGCGGCAGGCGATCCTCGAAAGCCTGGTGCTGAGCGTAACGGGCGGCTTGGCGGGGCTGATCCTCGCGGCCATCGCGCTGCGGGTGGGCCTGAGCCTGTTGCCGGAGACGTTGCCGCGCATCAACGAGATCGGCGTCGACTGGGTGGTGGTGACATTTGCCCTCGGCCTTGCGGTGCTGACGGGCGCGATCTGCGCGCTGGCGCCGGCGTTTGCCGCGATCCGGACAAATGTAAACGAGACACTGAAGGAAGGCGGCCGCACCGGCACCTCCGGCGGCGGACATGCGCGTCTGCGTTCAGCGCTGGTGGTCACCGAGATCGCTATCGCGCTGGTATTGCTGGCGGCTTCAGGCCTGTTGTTGCGGAGCTTTGAGAAGATGCGCCAGGTGGATCTGGGTTATCAGCCGGATCACACGCTGGTGGCCAGCTACAATCTGCCCCAGAAGCAGTATTCCACCCAGGCTTCGATTGACGGCTTCAACTTCGAGCTGTTGCGGCGTCTGCAGCAATTGCCGGGAGCCAAGAGCACAGGGTTGACCTCGTTCCTGCCGGCGTCCGGGAACCAGACGAACAGCGCCTTTCTCGCCGAGGGATACGTCGCACCGCAAGGCGGGCGAGCTGGACCTTGCGACTTCGATCAGCGTGGAGGGTGACTACTTTGCTGCGATGGGAATTCCGCTGCTTCGCGGGCGGACATTTACACCGGCGGACAAGGAAGGATCGCAGCTCGTAGTCATCGTGAATCACAAGCTGGCCCAGCAGTCATGGCCAGGGCAGGATCCTGTCGGCAAGCGGCTGCGTATTGGCACGGAGAAGATGCAGACCCCATGGGCGACGGTGGTTGGCGAGGTTGCGGACGTGAAGGAAAACTCTCCCGACCTGCCTAGCAAGCAGCAGTTCTACATGCCCGTCGATCAGCTGAAGGCGCTGGCCGGAGCTCTGGTTCCGCCCGACAGCTTGTTCGGCAACGGAGGATACATCGCCATCCGAACAGCAATGCCTCCCGAACAGATGGAGAACTCGCTGCGGGCGACGGTGCGGGCCCTCGACCCGCAGCTTCCCCTGACCCAGATACAGACAATGGAACACGCCATCTCCGACAGCGAGGCTCCGCGCCGCTTCAACACCGCGCTGATATCGTCATTCGCTGCTGCCGCCGTGCTTTTGGCGGTGCTCGGCATTTATAGCGTCATCGCGTTCTCGGTTGCCCTGCGCGTGCAGGAGATGGCCATCCGCATGGCCCTGGGCTCACAGCGATCCGGGATCATCGGGCTGATCATGGCCTCGGGAGCCAAACTGGCCCTGGCCGGCTGCGTGATCGGGCTGGCTATCGCCGCGGCCTGTTCTCACCTTCTCCGGTCGTTCCTGTTCGGCGTGAGCGCCTTCGATCCACTGGTGCTGACGCTGGCAGCAGTGCTTTGTCATGTTGCTCGCACTCACCGCATCGCTGCTTCCGGCACGACGGGCCGCGCGCATCGACCCCATGCAGGCGCTGCGCGGTGAGTAGGATACGTTCGCGCGGTTGCGACAATTAGAAGAGGCTCTCCTGACGGTCTTCCGTTTTGGGGGGCTTTTTCTTTGCCGCGCCGCCGATCACCGCAACCACTTCAAGCTCCGAAAGGGAAGCGGCGGGGATCCACACCCTCTGGGTGTTCGAGCGCACGTCCGGCGGGGTCAGCAGGATTCCATGGGCCGTGATGAGGCTCAGGTCGTTTGAGGCGATGCCTTCGATCTGGTCGCCGTCCGTGAGGGTAGCGCGCAGGTAAAGGCCCTCGGTGCGGGGCCGGCCGGCAAAAGTCTTGCGCAGCAGGCGCTCAGGATTCTCTGCCTCTCCCGAATTGAAGTCACGGATGAAGCAGAGCCATTTGATCGTCTTGAGGTCCAGGGAGAGAACCTTGCCATCCAGAGCGAGCAGTTCCAGGAAGCCTTCCTTCAGGAAGCCTTCCGGCGAAGAGCCATCGAATACGACGTATCCCGCAACCCAGTCGCGGGTGAACCTGCGGGCAATGGCTTTTTTTCGGCTGGAAGGCATGAGGGACAGGGATCAGGGATTCAGGGAACAGGGGGCAGGGTGATAGGGGATAGGGTGTAGAGCATCGGTTTACCATAGGCTTCCTGTTATTTGGTAATGTACGCATTTTCCGGCTCTGACGCGCTACCGGGCGGCTGCCTCGCCGCATCTGATTCCTCGGTTGTCGGGTCGTTCTCCCAGAAGAAGGATTGTTGAATAAGGATTGTTGCACGTCAGGCACTCATACGCATCGAAAATAGTGCAAGTGGTAGCCAAGCCATTAACCATGTGTTACATTGGAGTTTTGTGAAGGGCCCCGGCATGTCTGTAAGCTATTGTTGAATCGAGCTTTAGCGAAATATGCGAGCCGGGCAGTCCATACCACCTCCCAGATTGTCAAGGCATGCCCGATTACGTTTATCTGTTAGAAAATCGCCTCTCTCCGGTTCAGCAGAATGCGCTCACGCAGGTTCGCAACGCTGCCCGCGACCACGGTATGACAGTGTTTCTCACGGGCGGAGCGGTCCGCGATCTGACGACTGGTTTTCCTGTCAGAGACCTTGATTTTTCGGTTCACGGAAATGCCTTCAAGCTGAAGAAATCATTGGAGAAAGTCCGGCGGAACTCTGTGGGGTGAGCACGAGCCCTCGCGGACCCTGTACTTCTGGTTCAATGGCGTCCGGGTAGAGGTTTCGAGTGCGCGGCGCGAGGACTATCCCAAGCCCGGCAAGCCGGTCTATCACTGGGCAACGATCCTCGAAGATCTTCGGCGTCGGGACTTTACCGGCCAATGCCATGGCCGTCTCCCTGAATGAGGGTTCTTATGGGCTCCTGCTCGACCCGCTGAACGGCATCGCCGATCTTGAGGCGCGAACCCTGCGGCTGGTGAGCAACTATGGGTTCATCGAAGACCCCTCCCGCATGCTTCGCGCCATTCGTTTTCAAGCACGTACAGGCTGGGAGCTCGAGGAACGCACGAAGGTTCGCTATGAGAACGCCAAGGAATCGGGGGCGATCGACGCCATCTCCTCATATCTGGCCGGGTACGAGCTCGAGGAGATCGGCCATGAAGAGGACGCACTCAAGGCTCTGCGGGCGCTGGAGACTGAAGGCTGGATGAAGCACCTCTTCCCGGCGTGGACCGCGGCAAAGGCGGACATTGCCGGGCTTGAGGCCCTGCACCAGACTCTAATTCAGCTGCTGATCCAGGGCATTCATCCTGACCTGTCGGCGGCACAAATGGAGCTGCTGACGGCCAAAATGCAGCCCAAGGACCTTGCCGCCCTCAAAAAGAGATTCCCCCGTCAGGGCTTCGTTGAGTATTGGGAGAGGCTGGAGGAATCGGCCAAGGAGTTTCAGAAGGAGCTCCTCGACAAGAAGAATGCTTCCCCATCGGCTACCTGGAAGCTGCTGACCAGCTACCCGCCCGAGCCGGTTCTGTGGCTCGCCTACACCAGCAAAAATGGTCAGGTGCAGACCAAGTTCAGGAACTTCTTCACCGTCTGGCCCGAAGCGCGTCAGAAGATTCCCACTGCACTCATGCTGGAGATGCGCATTGCGCCGGAGCTGCCGGGCTACCAGGACCTGGTGCAGGAGATCTTTTATCAGTTGATGGACGCCAAACTGACCACCGACGAGGAGATGCGTGCTTTTCTTGAGCCGCATTCACCGCCGGCTCCTCCGCCGCCGGTCAAAATCGCGCGCTCGCGTGGTAAGCGGGGCGAAGCGAAGCTCAGGCTCCGCGAAGAGGAAGAAGAAGAAGAGGCGGAAGAAGAAGATCTGCCGGTTTCGGGTCTCGATGAGGAGCCGGGCGAGTTGGGAGAGGTGGAGGCTGAGTCGGAATCTGAAGAGGAAGAAGAGGCTGAGGTTGTGCCCGTTCCGAAGGTAAAGGCAAAGCTCCCCAAGGCCGCTCCGGCAAAGCCGGAAGCTTCCGTCAAGGTAGAGACCAAGCCAGCCAAGGCGAGTCCCGAGCCGAAGGGGCTGGCGGTCGGCAAGAAGCCGGCGGCCAAGGTTGAAGCTCCAGTGGCGACGAAGAAGGCAGCGGCACATGCGGCGCCGGCGAAGGCCCATGAGGTGAAGAAGGCGAGCGCGAAGGCTCCGGTGAAGGCTGCCAAGGCTGTGGCAAAGGTGGCGAAGAAGGCTCCGAAGCCTGCCGCGAAGCCGCAAAAGAAGCCTGCCAAGAAGCCAGCTCCCAAGCCAGCTGCAAAAACCGTAAAGAAGCCCGCGGCCAAGCCGGTCAAGAAGAAGCGGTAGAAACGGGCGCGCCGCAAAAGCGGCTTCTAAGCCGGTGAACCCATTTTTTCATACCAGGCAAAGACGAACAGACGAACGGTCTGAACGCTGTTCAGACTGCTGTCGCGAGCCTGATCGCAAAGCGATTCTTTGCGGAGTAGTCTAAGCCCCTCTGAGCGTCCGTCCCGCAGATCACTTTCAGGGCCACCTGGACCCGCCTTCGCGCCTGAGCAACCTGAATAACCAGAGGAATGCGGGCGATTGACGACAGGTGCGGAAGCTTGCCCACACCGATGCATCCCCTCTTGTTCTCACTGTATCCAACTGAAGAATCGAGTCTCCGGAAATCGAGTCTTCGGGGAAAGCAATCCACGCTCCCGTTCCCTTAGAACCTATCTTGCCTGGGCAAAATTCAGGAACATGGCAGAGGAAGTCGGACAAGATCCGCAAACCGCCGGCGAAAATCCCTGGCTGATCGCCGTTTCGGTGATGCTCGCCACGTTCATGGAGGTGCTGGACACCGCCATCGCCAGCGTGGCGCTCCCGTACATCGCCGGTTCGCTCTCCGCCTCGACCGACGAAGCCACCTGGGTTCTGACCAGCTACCTCGTTGCCAACGCCGTCATTCTCCCGGCCAGCAATTGGTTCGCTCTCAAATTCGGACGCAAGCGTTTTCTCATCACCTGTGTGATCATCTTCACCGTTTCGTCCTTCTTCTGCGGAGCGGCCCCCTCGCTGGCCTTCATCCTCATTGCCCGAATCGTTCAGGGAGCAGGCGGCGGAGCTCTCCAGCCGCTCTCTCAGGCCATCCTTCTCGAAAGCTTTCCTCCTCGATTGCGCGGCATGGCCATGGCCGTATTCGCCTTCGGGGTCGTGGTTGCACCTATTATTGGACCCACGCTCGGCGGCTGGCTTACAGACACCTATAGCTGGCGCTACGCCTTCTACATCAATATTCCCATCGGGGCGCTGGCCGTCTTCATGATCAATCGCTTCGTTCACGACCCTCCCTATGTGAAAAACGCCAAAGTGGGGAAGTTCGACAACATTGGCTTCGGCCTGCTTATTGTCTGGACCGGCTGCCTGCAGGTCATCCTCGATAAAGGCCAGGAAGACGGCTGGTTCGGAGCCGTCTGGCTGCGCTGGGCGACCTTCTTTCTCGTCGTCGGCTTCACCTGGTTTGTCATTCACTCGTGGCGCAAAAAAGATTCGCTGGTCAACCTGCACACGCTCAAGGACCGCAACTTCGCCGTCGGCTGCCTGCTTATCTTTTTCTTCGGAGTGTCAATCTACTCCACCATTACCCTGCTGCCGCTCTTTTATCAGGAACTCCTTGGCTACACCGCCTTCGCCGCCGGCATCGTTGTGGGCCCGCGTGGATTCGGCGCCATCGTCGCCATGCCTATCATCGGCTGGCTCGCCAATAAGGCCGATGCGCGCTATCTGCTTACCTTCGGCTTTGTCGTCTTCGGATTGATGTCTCTCCGCTTCGGCGATGTCAACCTCAATGTCAGCCCGTGGACCATGCTGTGGCCCATCATCATCACCGGCTTCGCGTTGAGCTTTGTCTTCGTACCCATCACCACCCAGTGCTACGCCACCCTCAGAAACGAAGAGATCGGCAACGCCAGCGGCATTTTCAATCTGCTGCGCAATATCGGCGGATCGGTCGGAATTTCCGCGGCGCAAACCATGCTTACGCGCCGCAGCGACCTTCACCAGAACAACCTCGTCGGTTCCATCTCGCGCTCCAGCTATTGGCTTCAGCAGCAATCCGGCATGGTCGCGCGCTTCCTTGGCCGCCAAATGGGCCCCGCCGATGGAATGAACGCAAGCCGCGCTCAAATCTACAAGGAGATCGGCCAGCAATCGCTGCTCTGGGCCTTCGTTGATGTCTTCCGCTGGATCGCTCTGCTCTGCTTCGGCTGCGTCGCTATCGTCTGGCTCTTCAAAAAAGTAAAGCCCGGTAAAAAAGCCCCTGCCGGGGCTCATTAATACCTCTGTAGTATTGTCTCTACATTCCATCGGAGACGATTCTGCATGTCCGCAAGCTTCCGTGCTGGTTCTTTCCTCGCCCTGATCGTTGTTGCCGCTGGGTTCGCGAACGCGTCCCCCAAAACTCAGGACTCGCGTCTCGAGGGCGCCTACCGCTTTGAGCGCGGCGGCTGGACCTATGTGCATCTGCAGGGTTCGCCGGAACAGATCGGCTACCAGCACGGATACTTACTGTCGGCGGAGATCGAAGACACCTACCATGTCCTGAAGACCGAAACCGAGCATGTCTCGAAGCGCGACTGGGCCTTCTTCCGCGATGCCGGGCGGACGATCCTGTGGCCGCACATCGATCCCGAATATCAGAAGGAGCTGCAGGGCATCGCAGACGGCGCAGCCGCGAAGGGCGTGAATCTCGACGTGTGGGACATCGTCGCCATGAACGGCAAGATCGAGCTCGAAGACTACTACGTTCCCTGGCTCAACAAGCAGGAGCACGCCCAGGGATTGCGCCCGGATGACGGGCCGGCGATCAAGTCTCCCGGCAACTGCAGCGCATTTATCGCCACCGGCAGCTATACGAAGGACGGCAAAATCGTGATCGCGCACAACAATTGGTCGTCCTATGCCGAGGGCGCGCGGTGGGTGATCATGTTTGACATTCAACCCGAGCACGGCCACCGCATGCTGATGGACGGCCTGCCCGGAGTGATCACCAGCCAGGATGATTTCGGCATTAACGACGCGGGCATCATGATCACCGAGACGACAATCACCCAGTTCATCGGATGGGATTCGAAGGGCAAGCCGGAATTCGTGCGCTCGCGTAAGGCTCTGCAATATGCGGACTCGATCGACGGCTACATCGCCACGATGATCAAGGATGACAACGGCGGTTATGCCAACGACTGGCTCATCGGCGATCGCAAGACAGGTGAAATCGCCTATCTGGAGCTGGGCCTGAAGCACACTCCGGTGTGGCGTAAGAAGGATGGCTACTTCGTCAGTTCGAACTGGGCGCGCGATCCGAAGCTCATCCAGGACGAGACCGACGGCTTCGACATCAAGGACCTGAGCTCGTCACCCAATGCGCGGCGAGTGCGCTGGGAAGACCTGATGGCCGCCAACAAGGGCAAGATCGATGTGCCGATGGCGGAGCAGTTCCTCGCCGATCATGAGGATTCGTTCCTGAAGGAAAAGCGCGCGGATCAGCGGTCCCTCTGCGGGCATGTGGACGTGGTGAAGGAGGGCATTCCTGAGTGGGAGTGGCCTGCGTATTACCCGGGCGGCGCGGTGCAGGGCAAGGCTGCCGACAGCGATATGGCGGCGAAGATGAGTCTGGTCGCGCACGCCGGCCATCCCTGCGGCGAGGATTTTCTGGCCAAGCCTTTCCTGGCCGCGCATCCTGAGTATTCCTGGCAGGCTCCGATCCTGAAGGACATGAAGGCTGGCCCATGGACGGTCTTTTCAGCGGGAGAGAAGGGCTCGCAATAACGTGGCGGTGAAGACTGATTCCGAGGCACTGGTTGCGTTGCTTGGCGCAACGCGGACCGAGTCCGGGCGGACACTGCTTGAGCTGGTCGACGAGCGGCCGGTGCTGCTGGTGTTTCTCCGCCACTTCGGGTGCACGTTCTGCCGGCAAGCCATCGATGATGTGTCTAAGGTTCGCGGGAAGCTCGCCGACCGCGGAGTGCAGGTGGCCTTCGTTCATCTCGGATCGCCTGAGCGCGCGAAACCATACTTCGATTATTACGGGCTTTCGGATGTTGAGCGCGTAAGCGACCCGGACGGTTCACTCTATCGTGATCCGGGGTTCGCGCTCGCGAGGGTGAGCGTGTTCCAGCTCTTCCGGCCTGCGGTGTGGATCGGATGGCTGCGCGGCGCTATCTTCAAGTACCGGATCGGATTACTCAAAGAAGATATCCAGCAGATGCCCGGCGTGTTCTTTCTGAAAGACCGCGCCATCGCGAATGTCTTTCGCCACCGCACAATCGCAGATCGGCCGGACTATCTGGGTCTGGCGCGATGAAGAAAACCGCGGCAGGAACATGTCGGTTCGCCATGTGTCGTCTTGAGCGAGTCTATTTGGCTGCGGCCGACTGATATTCGATACTGCTCTTCAGCCACTCGGCGTTGTTCTTCACATCGTCCATCAGCTTGGCGGTCAGCTCGTCGCGTCGTTCATAGAGCCGGTATCCGGTGCGGGGGCGCAGATACCCACGCGCTCGCGGCTCCTCTTTGAAGAGCTGCTCTTCGCCCACTTCGGCCAGCTTCTTCTCGAAGCGCTTGCGGTTGTCGAGGAGAGCCTTGGCGATGAAGGGCATGACCTGCGAGTAGTCGCCGAACATGCTCTCGGTGGTCTGCAGGTAGACATCCTTGTCGACCTTGCCCCACGTGACGGCTTCAGCAGGCGGGCACGACGAGAGCGATCCATCCATCACCGGGGCGGTCGTGATCTGGACGTCGAATTGATAACCGCGAATATCGGGCAGCCCGAGAACCTGTCCCAGAGCAGGCTCCGGTTGCAGGTTGTAGTTCTTCGGCACACCGCCTCCGAGAATGAAGGTGGCGAGGCCCTTGGCGGAGCTCTCGAAGAGTCCCCAGCGATGATAGGCGCACGCTTCGAAGACCTCGGCGTGAAGGTCGAGCTCAAATTTGTAATCCTCAACCATGCCCGCCTTCTGCATCGCCCACAGCTTCATCGAGTTGAGGAAGACGCTTCCGTCCGCCGGCGCTCCGACAAAGATGGGCACGGCGAGACGGTGGCAGGTTGCCAGCAATCCATGCGGAGCACGCGCCCTGCGCTCCTGCGCGGCGTAAAGTGCGCCGAGAAGGTTGCGCATCTCCGTTCCCGTCATCTTCTTCTGGAATTCGGGCAGCTGCAGGCACGCCGAGAGGAATTTATCCTGATCGAGCAGAACTTCTTCCGGAAATCCCACATCGGTTACGCGAATGATCTGGTCGTCGCGCAGCTTTGCGTCATCGCCGAAGATCGGCACCTCGTGAAAGGGATTATGCCCGTGAGCATCGAGGCTGCGATGTCCATCGTGATAGCAGACGGCGTCGGTCGTGCTCAGATACGCGATCCACCCGGTCTCGAGCAGCGGAATCAGCCATGTGATGTGCTGTCCTGAGACCGTGACCGGCCCCGAGATCGACATCGTCAGGGGATATCCTTCGCCGATCGCGCGATCGAGGATCGTATAGATGCGGCGCAGAAAGGCACCGCCAAACGCCGGCAGACAGTCGCGAAAAATCTCATCGAGAGTGTCGCACTCATCCACGCGGCGCGTGCGCAGCGGACGGTGAGCCGCCTGCTCGATCATGTGTTTCGGTATTCCGGTCATGTGCTTCGGGATCTCGGTCATTTCGGATCACTCCATCTTCAAATCGAAGGATAAAGGTGCGAAATGACCGGAGCAACCTTCGGAAGGCTGCGGAAAAGTGTCTTTTGTGACAGGCTCCATTAATTTTTCGGCTTGCCCCACACGCTGTCGAGGAAGAGATAACGATCGCGCTGCGTGTCCGGCTTCGCTTCCAGAGTTGTATCCAGATGCATCACCATCCACCCCGTCGCCGCGTTATATGTAGGCCACTTGGGCAGATCGGCACTGGGCGCAGATCCGCCGCTGGGATCGCCCGTGCGCGCGAAATTCGTCCAGTAGGTCTGAATTTCATCCGAAAGCTTGCGGTCTTCAGGACGCACGGTGATTTCCTGCCGCGAATCGAGAGTTCCGAAGACATACTCGATGTCGTCCGAATGGAAAGCGCCTATCGCCGCGGGATGGAACTTGTCTCCCGGCGATCCGAGATCGAAACGGTAGCGATAGACCGGAGCCTCTCCCGTCTTGACCTGCGCTTCAAGCCAGCGCCAGGTGGAGAAGGCGATGAAGCGATCGCTGACGAAGTCACCCGCGGACGCCAGAGCCTCTTCGTCGCTGGTCGCCGGATAAACCGCGAGGAACTTGTCCGCGTTCTCGCCGAACTCTCCCTTGGCCTGCGCTTTGAATGTCTCGGCGGTCACCTTGGGATTCGCGTGGAGCACCTCCGCGCGTACCTCGTCCTTGTTCCAGCCGGCGATCAGTGGAATGTGCGCCTGCTTACCCGCGGCATAGATGTTGGGCACGCTGTCAGGCAGGAACCATCCGTCGATGTCCGGTCCAAAGCGCGGCGGGGGTGGTGTTGTTTTCGCGCTGGCCGCCTTGATCAGGTCCTCGGCGGGAATCTTTCGAAGCTCAGCCAGCGTCGTCGCGTGCAGAGCGCTCTCGGCGAATTTGGCGTCCCGCTGCTCCCGCTCCTCGCGTGGCTCAAAGCTGAGGCCGGAGCTGTAAAAGGCCGCGCCGCTTTCCCCAATAGCTTTCTCAATAAGATCCTTCGACAGCGGCGACGCCATCTGCGCGCTCACCGAAAACGATCCCGCGGACTCCCCGAAGATGGTGATGTTCTTCGGATCGCCACCGAAGCCCTTTATGTTGTCTTTGACCCACTTGATCGCCGCAGCCTGGTCAAGCAGTCCATAGTTGCCTGAGGCGTGATGTGGCGACTCGGCGGTCAGCTCAGGATGAGTGAAGAATCCGATGATGCCGAGGCGGTAATTCATCGACACCACGACCACGTTGCGGTGCGCAAGAAACTGCCCGTCCTGCCGGGCCTCAGAAGTCCCTCCGCTGGCGAAGCCGCCGCCGAAGATCCAGACCATCACCGGCAGGCTGCCGGCTTTCGCTCCCGCCGGCGTCCACACGTTCAGCGTCAGGCAGTCTTCGCTCTCTCCCGGATCGTGGAAGATCATGTCGGGATAAACGTTTGTCTGAAAGCAGTGATTGCCGAATTCCTTTGCCTGGCGCACGCCCTTCCACTTCGCCGCGGGCTGCGGAGCCTGCCAGCGCAGATTGCCCACCGGAGGAGCGGCGTAGGGAATGCCCTTGAACGCGCGTACCTTCCCGTCAGTGGTCAGCGAACCTTCGACCTTGCCTTTGTCCGTCTTGATCTGGAGCTGGTTGGATGCGTGGGCGAATGCGGCGGTGGACAGGGTGAGCGCAAGGAGCAGGCCGGTTGTGCGTGTCATGTCACGAAACACAATACCGGGGTCTGCCAAGCTGGGGCAAGCGAACGCCTCATCGCAACTTATCTTCTCGGTGCACGCTCCCCAACGCCGGCGCATCCAAATCAATGGCGGCGCGCCTGGACAACGCTGGCCGGCCGCGACATGAAATGAAGGGGCTGTCTGCATGTACGGTCTGCTCTTTGCCGTCTCTGTTCCCACCGGATGGTTCGTAGTCGGCGTAATCGCACTCGCGTTACTGGCCGCGTACCTGCTCGGCGGCATTCTGGGATCGAGCCCGCAATACCGTGTCACCGGCGCGCAGCAGATGCCCTCCAATGATTCGACGGACTTCCTCGACTTGGTCGAATCGCTGACCGACGCCAAGGTAAACCGCACCGGCAGCTTTGAGGTTCTTACCAACGGGCCATGCTTTTATTCCGCCGAACTCGCCGCCATTCGAGCCGCGCGGCGCAGTGTGAACCTCGAAGCCTACATCTTCAACAAGAGTGAGATTGGCAGGCAGTACCTCGAAGCGATGACCGAGCGGGCGCGGGCGGGCGTGGAGGTAAACGTGGTGCTCGACGCCTTCGGCAGCGCGGGCGCCACCCGCACCTTCTTCCGCCCTCTGCTCGACGCAGGAGGAAAGGTGCGCTGGTACAACCGCCCCACCTGGTACCGTCTGCTGCGCCTCGATAACCGCACCCATCGCGAACTTCTGATTATCGACGGCACGACCGGGTTCATCGGCGGAGCTGGCATCGCCGACCACTGGTACACGGGCGTACATAAGCACCCACGCTGGCGCGACACCATGGTGCGCGTCGAGGGCGAAGCGGTGCCCAATCTGCAGGCCACTTTCGCCGAGAACTGGCTCGCCGCGTCGGGAGAACTGTTGATTGGGGATGCTTATTTTCCCCCGGCTGCGTGTCTGCGTGAAACCGCGGCGATGGTCATCAACAGCACGCCCACCGTCGGCGGCTCAACCCGCGCCCGCGTGCTGTTTCAGCTGCTGCTGGCATCGGCGAAGCGGACAATCTCAATCACCACCCCGTATTTCCTGCCCGACAAAAGCCTCATGCATGAACTTTGCCGCGCTCTCGAAGAGCGAGGCGTGAAGGTCCGCATTCTCACGCCCGGGCGCAAGAGCGATCACCTGGTGACGCGCAGCACCAGCCGCGGCGCATACGGCAAGCTGCTCAAGGCCGGCGCGGAGATCTACGAATACCAGCCGGCCATGATTCACGTTAAAATGCTGTGCATCGACGGGCTTTGGACAGTGGTTGGCTCGACAAATTTCGATAACCGCTCCTTCGGATTGAATGACGAAGTGAACCTTGCGGTTCGCGATGCAGCCTTCTCCGAGCGGCTGGAGAGAGATATGGCCAACGACCTCAGGCAGAGCCGCCGAATTTCTCTGGAAGACTGGCGGCACCGTCCAGTGACCGAGCGGGCTCCCGAGCTGCTCGGCTGGATCTTCGAACGGCAACAGTAATGGATCCAGATATGGATAGCCGGGCCCGTTTGCGCGTCGCGACATACAACATCCACAAGTGCCGCGGCTTTGATGGAAAGATCTCACCCGCGCGTATTCTTGCCGTCATCGGCGAGCTCAACGTGGACATCCTCTGCTTGCAGGAAGTCGTCAACGCGCCCGACGGTTCGTCCCTCTTCGACCAGGCAAGTGAAATCGCGAGAGGACTTCCGGACTACGAATGGTGCTTCGGCGCAAACCGGCCGCTGCGCGGAGGCACTTACGGCAATATGACGCTGACCCGCCTGCCCCTGCGGGCATGGCAGAATCTCGACCTGACCCGGCAAGGCAGGGAAGAGCGCGGCGTACTGCAGATCGGACGTCGAACTCGGAGACGGCGAGATGCTGCACGTCTTCAACGTGCACCTTGGCACCGGGCACATGGAGCGCCGCTTTCAGGCGCGACGGCTGATGAGCGAGACCGTGTTGAGCCAGCCGGAGCTGATTGGACCGCGCCTCGTTCTCGGCGACTTCAACGAATGGACGCGAGGTCTCACGACGAGATTGCTTCGCACCAGCTTCCGCACCTTCCGGCCCGAGCACGGGTTGCGCTATCCCCGAACTTTTCCTGGCATTCTCCCGGTGCTCTCGCTGGACCACTGCTATTACGAGCCGCCGCTTGAGCTTGAAGGCGCCCGCCTGTGGCGCAGCCCGCGTGCGTTGATCGCATCCGATCATCTCCCGCTCATCGCGGAGTTTCGTATCGGTGAGCGGAAAGCAGACGGCGAACATTCAGCACTCCGAGACGCTCGTCACGCGCGCTTGTAAGCCTCGAAAGTATGTCGGTTGCGTCCCGCGACGCGGCAGGGCTGGTTCTGCTGGCGAGGTGCCGCAGCGATGGTGCTTCCGATGGCTCCTGCGGCGTCGAAGAGCGCGACCTCACTCATCAGGGTCGTTTATTCAGTGATGAGTTTCAGCCGCCAGCATATCGGAAATAGTTTCGCGTCGTCGGATCAGGCGTGCGCGCTTGCCCTGTACGAGAACTTCGGCCGGGCGAGGACGCGAATTGTAGTTCGAGGCGAGCGACATGCCGTAAGCCCCGGCATCGAGAATCGCGAGCAGGTCGCCAGGCTGAACGGCGGGAATCTCCCGGTCTCGCGCGAAGAAGTCTCCCGTTTCGCAGACCGGTCCGACAATATCCGCGGTAATTTTCCGCGCGCCCTTGCGCGGCGTGACTGGAACAATTTCGTGATGAGCCTGGTACAGCGCGGGACGAATCAGATCATTCATGCCCGCATCGGTAATCACGAATGTTTTCTCGCCGTTCTTCTTTACGTAGAGCACGCGCGTGAGCAGCGCTCCTGCCTGCGCAATCAGGAACCGCCCCGGCTCCAGCAGCAGCGTAATGCTATCGAGGCCGCT
Source organism: uncultured Acidobacteriaceae bacterium (assembly GCA_963725225.1). GTDB lineage: Bacteria > Acidobacteriota > Terriglobia > Terriglobales > Acidobacteriaceae > Silvibacterium. Next base: position 310,712 of record CAVRXY010000035.1, on the reverse strand, counting down.
GATAGCCTTCGCCACCGCGTCTGCGTAGTGCCGCACCTTCTCTTCAGGATTGAAATGCTGCCCGGCATGGTACTCAATGCCAAGGCCACCACCCGCATCCAGAAACCTGATCGGCAGGCCGTCCTTCCGCAATTCGAGTATCAGCCCCGCAACCCTGGCAACCGCGGATCCAAACGGCTCGGTGCTGCGGATCTGCGAACCGATGTGAACGCTCACTCCTGCCGGCTCAATCCATTTGTAACCCGCTGCGTTACGATAGACGGCGCGCGCCCGTCGGATGTCGATGCCGAACTTGTGCTCGCGCAGTCCCGTCGAAATGTAGGGATGTGTCTCCGCGAAGACATCGGGGTTCACCCGCAGAGCGATGCGGGCACGCTTCTTCAGCTTTGCGGCCCGTTCGGCGACCAGTTCAAGCTCGCCCTCGCTCTCAATGTTGAAAAGCAGGATGCCGGAACGCAGCGCAAGATCGATTTCCGGAGCAGTCTTGCCAACTCCCGAGAAGACGACGCGGTGCGTGGGAGCCTTGTCGATGGAGAGAATGCGCTCGAGTTCGCCTCCGGAGACGATGTCAAAACCCGCGCCCTCATGATGCAGAAACTTCAGGATGGCGAGCGACGGATTTGCCTTCACCGCATAGCAGACGAGGTGCGCGATCGGCGTCGGCTCGCTGAGGAATGCCTCGGTAAAAAGTTGGAGGCGATAGAGAAGGTTGTCCGCGGAGTAAACGTAGAGCGGTGTCCCGTATTTCCTGGCGAGCGCATCGAGCGAGACCTCTCCGCATGACAGAGGAGCTTCCTTGCTGGGATGAATGAATGGGCGAACTGGGGGCACGGGGCCTCGGTCACATGAGAATTTTCTTTTTGAGAGTACCGGGGAGCGGGCTATGCGTCTACTCTCCCCTCATCGCGCCCGATCGCGATCCCAGCCGCCACCAGCACCAGCCGCTGTCGCACCGCAGCCCGCAGTACGCTGCCCGCCATCTCGCTCTTGATATACTTCGCAACAAAAGAAATCCAATCGCTGAGACCACCCAGCACGCTGCCCACTCTTGCAAAATCCCATAAGGAACTCCGCGATGACGCTCTTCTGCCGTTCCGCCGCAGTCGTCTCTATCCTCGTCTTCTCCGCGCTCGCCTCACCCGCCCAGTCGGCGCCCGCCATCAGCCCCATGACTCCGGACATCCCGCCGAAGTTCACCGCCCCGCGCACCGACTACGACTACGTCAAGCGCGTCGAGATGATTCCCATGCGCGACGGCGTGAAGCTCTACACGGTCATCGTGATTCCCAAGGGCGCGACGCACGCGCCCATCCTGCTCACCCGCACGCCCTACAACGCCGCCGGACGCAGCCGCGCGCACCGAGTCGCCGCACATGCTCGACGAGCTGCCGCAGGGCGACGACGTATTCGTCAAGGCCGGCTACATCCGCGTCTTTCAGGATGTGCGCGGCAAGTACGGCTCCGAAGGCGACTACGTCATGACGCCGCCGCCCACCGGCCCGCTCAACCCCAGCGGCCCCAACGACACCACCGACGCGTACGACACCATCGACTGGCTGGTGAAGAACGTTCCCGAGTCCAACGGCAAGGTGGGCATGCTCGGCTCCTCCTACGAGGGATTCACCGTGGTGATGGCGCTGATCAATCCGCATCCGGCGCTGAAGGTGGCCGCGCCCGAAAGCCCGATGGTCGACGGCTGGATGGGCGACGACTGGTTCCACTACGGCGCTTTCCGCCAGACCAACCTCGACTACTTCACCGAGCAGACCTCGGCGCGCGGCGCGGGCGACGCCATCCCGCGCGAAGGCTACGACGACTACACAAACTTTCCTCGAGCAGGGCTCGGCCGGCGACTTCGCGCGCTACGGCGGCCTGGACCAACTTCCGTTCTGGCGCAAGATCGACGAGCATCCGGCCTACGACGCCTTCTGGCAGGGCCAGGCGCTCGACAAGATCATGGCGCAGGTCCCGCTGAAGGTGCCCGCCATGTGGGTGCAGGGCCTGTGGGACCAGGAAGACATGTGGGGCGCGATCCACTGCTATGAAGCCGTCGAGCCCAAAGACACCAACAACGACATGAACTTTCTGGTGATGGGCCCGTGGCGCCACAGCCAGGTCAACTACAACGGCTTACTCGCTCGGCCCGCTGCATGTGGGACGGCGACACCGCGCTGCAATTCCGCCGCGACGTGCTGCTGCCGTTCTTCAATCAGTATCTGCTCGACGGCGCGCCCAAAGCCGACACGCCGCCGGTGTTGATCTACAACACCGGCGAAAATCACTGGGACCGCTTCAAGTCTGGCCGCTGAGCTGCGACGCGGCTGCCCGACAAGTCGCAGCCGCTCTACCTCACCGCCAGACGGGAGGCTGTCCTTCGACGCGCCCGAACGCGTCGTCGACGCCAAGTATGACGAATATGTCTCCGATCCTGCGAAGCCCGTGCCGTATCGGCCGCGGCCGGTCTTCAGCGGCGACGGAGACGCATGGCGCACCTGGCTGGTGCATCGATCAGCGCTTCGTCGACGGCCGCCCCGACGTGCTCACCTATGTCACGGAGCCGCTCACCGAGCCGCTGCGCCTGAGCGGCGCGCCGGTGGTGAACCTCTTCGCCTCCACCAGCGGCACCGACAGCGACTGGGTCGTCAAGCTGATCGACGTCTATCCCGGCACCGTCCCTACGCAGCCGGCGATGGGCGGCTACGAACTGCCCATCTCACTCGACATCTTCCGCGGCCGCTATCGCAACAGCTTCGAACATCCCGAAGCCATCACGCCCGACAAGCCGCTGCTCTATCAACTTCGCCCTGCCCACCGTGAATCACGTCTTCGTGCCCGGCCATCGCATCATGGTGCAGGTGCAGTCCAGCCTCTTCCCGCTCTACGACCGCAACCCGCAGACCTTCGTGCCCAACATCTTCGACGCCAAGCCCGCGGATTATAAGAAGGCAACCCAGCGCATCTGGCACGCGCCCGGCGACGCCAGCTTCATCACTCTTCCCGTTGTTGAACAGAACCCGTCGCAATAGGCGGACTCAGGCAGCAACGCTGTTGATGTCCCTCATCTCCAGCACCTTTTTCGAATACCCATGCCGGGCGACACCAATCATCGCCCGGCCTAAACGCTCAGTCGTAGTTACATATTGCGGAAAGACCGCCTTCAGCACCGGCAGCAGCGGTTTGCTCACCGCATAGAAGAACCGATAGACGCGTGTCTTCGATTTGATCCCGTGCAGCGGCTGGATAAAGCCCGGCCGCAGCATATACACCCCTTTGAACGGCAGCGCCAGTAGAGCATTCTCCGTCTTGCCTTTCACTCGCGCCCACATCGAACGTCCGTGTTCCGAGCTATCCGCGCCCTGGCCCGAAATATATTCAAACGTCATCGCCTGGACTGACTTTTACCAGCGTTCTCGCTGCCGCCATCGTGATGTCGTAGGTCACTCGCGTGTACTCGGTCTCTGTCATTCCCGCCGATGACACTCCGAGGCAGAAGAAGCAGGCATCATAGCCGGATAGCTCATTCTCAATCGCCGAAAAATCCGTGAAGTCGCCGTGGATCATCTCGTGCAACTTCGCATGCCGCTGCCCACTCGAGCTTCTGGCCACTGACATCACTTGCTCCACCTCAGAATCAAGCAGGCACTCCCGCAGTACACCCTGTCCCACCATTCCCGTCGCGCCAAATATCACGACCTTCATGCCGTCCATCATTTCAGAATCAATGGAACTATACAGCGTATAGCTGCGTACTATACGCTGTATAGCAGATGGCCGATCCCTCCACCGCCGACCGCATCTCCCAGGCCGCTCTCGCCATCCTTGAGGCCGAAGGTCCCGGCGCAGTCAGCATGCGCCGAGTCGCCGACGCCGTGGCATCACGCCCATGGCCATCTACCATCACTTTCCCAATCGGGAAGAGCTGCTCAACACCATCACCAACCAGCAATTCGCCACCTTCCTCAGCTACATCGAGAAGCGTCCGATGCGTGGCTCGCCGGAAGCGCAGCTCATCTCCGCCATGGAGGCGTACATTGACTATGCTTTCGACCAGCCGCGTGTCTTCGACTACGTCTTTTCGCAGCCCCGCCCCGGAGCGCGCCGCTATCCCGACGACTTCCGCGCCCGTCGCTCGCCCACCCTCAACCCCATCGCCGACGCGGTCAACGCAGCCATGCGCGCCGGCCTGCTGCGCAAAGACGATGTCTGGGAAGTCGCCCTCGAACTCTGGGCCGTCACCCACGGGTACGTCACCCTCCACCGTGCTGGCCGCTTCAACCTTCCCGAAAAAGAATTCCGCGCGCTGGTCCGCCGCGCCCTAAGGAGACTCATCCATGGCCTCAAACCCTGAAGTTCGCTTCGCTAAGCCAAAGCCGGCAGCCCGCAATGACTCCGCGCCGCCGCGCCCTCGCCGTTCTTACGCTCGCCCTCTCCGCCTCGCCTGGTTCTTCGGAACCGGACTGCATCCCATCTGGTGGCTCACCTGGCTCGCGCCGCTGCCTGTGCTCCTCGTTGCTCCGCGCCTCCCGCGCTGGACTGCATGGGGCTCGCCTTTGCAGCCTTGTTCTCGGCAGCCTCAATATGTGGAGCTACGACCGCGTCGTCACTCCCGCTCTGGCTCAGCATCTTCATCCTGATCGTTCCCTCGTTGCTCTTTGCCTTCATTGTCTTGGCCCACCGAGCTTTCTCCTCCGCGGCCAGGCTCTCCGCGCCGTCTTCGCGCTCCCCGTCCTCTGGTCCGCTGTCGAATACCTCGCCGAATTTCGCTCCGTTCACAGCACCTGGGGCAATCTCGCCTACACCCAGATGGACTGCCTGCCCCTCATCCAGATCGCTTCCATCACCGGAATCTGGTCCATCAGCTTCGTCGTCCTTCTCTTCCCATCGACCATCGCCGTCCTACTCGCCCCCAGACCCAAGCCGCCAGTCACCCCAAGTCAAAGCCCGCCCTTGCTCTCACCGCCGCCATCTTTGTCGCTGTCTTCGGATACGGCTTCTACCGCCTCGCCACCACCCCAACCTCGCCGCAGGTCACCGTCGCCCTAATCTCTACCGACAAGCGTCTCTCCCCGCAGGGACCAGCCGCTGTCGACCTTGTCCGCGACTACGTCGCCCAAATCCCCGCCCTCGCCGCCCAGGGAGCGAAGGTCATCGTCTTTCCCGAAAAAATCGCCCGCATTACACAGGGCGACGACCTCGCCCAGGCCGACGCCATCCTTGAACAGGCCGCGCGCGACAACCACGTCACCATCTTTGTCAGCTTTGAGCACCAGCCCAACCTGCATGAAGCCCGCCTCTATTCGCCCGACGGCCGCCTCGAAGGCACCTATGAGAAGCACCACATGTTGCCCGCCTTCGAGTCGCACCTGCTCCCCGGTACCGCCCGCCTCACCTTCACCGCCCATCTGACGACGGAACAGAAGGGAAGTGGGGCGTCGAAATCTGCAAGGACATGGATTTTCCGCTGCTCGCCCGCCAATACTCGAACGACGGTGCCCGGCTCATGCTCGTCCCCGCCTGGGATTTCATCGCCGACGGCTGGCTGCACGGCCGCATGGCCGTTCTGCGCGGCGTCGAGAGCGGATTCAGCATCGCCCGCTCCGTCAAACAGGGAATCCTCACGCTCTCTGACGGTCGCGGCCGCGTCGTCGCGCAGCACGTCACTGGTTTCCCGCCCTTCGACATCCTCGTCGGCGCGGTCCCGCTCGGCAACGGTCCCACCTTCTACGACCGCACTGGAGACTGGTTCGCCTGGGTCAACCTCGCCTTCGCCGTCTACTTCTTCTGCCGTCACGGCGCAAAACGGCAGCCTGAGAACCGTGCCTGACCCGCATCCAAAATTTTGACAAGCGCGAAAAGTTGTTTGGCATCGAAACGAACTTGCGTGCCCAAAGTACTCAAACCCTTGCCAATCGCGCCAAATCGCGCCATGCTTATCACTAAGCTGGAGGCCCTATGAGTGGCTTCACGTTTACCAAAGGGTTGTTACACAGGTTCCCAGGCCCGCGTTCTATCTTCCCCTTACAATCGCGCTGTCCGCGTTTCCCGTAGCCGCGCAGGTTTTCACCGTCGCTCCCGAAGGCATCGACGGCAAGTACCTCGACTTCCAGCCTACAAACGTCGCCATTTCCACCCTCCCGCTCACCAATCACAATCGCGAGGACCTGCTGCGCTTCCTCACGTCCGAGCAGGGCTTCGCCATGCGCCCGCTTCCCATCGCCACCATTACTCTCCACGCCAACGGACCCATGTCGCCGAGCGGTTCCGACTATGTAAACGCCATCCGCGACAAGGGCCTTGCCGTCAAAGCCGGCGAGCGCGTCGTGCTGACCGACGTCAAGATTGAAAAGGACCGCATCCTCCTCGACTTCAACGGAGGCCCGGAGCACAAGCACAAATGGCTCCGTCATATCGAGATCGGCATGGACCCCAACATGACCACCCCTGTCGTCAATGACAGCGGCCAGGCCCCAACGGGAACCCGCATCACGCTCATCTTTCCCCATGCCGTGCCCGACATGACCGGCATGCAGGTTGAGGCGCTGGTCAAGCCCATCGTCGACTTCAACCTGAAGACTCCCGTCCAGGCCTACGCTGACACCTTGCCGCCGCCCTGCGCAAATCCATTCTCGACCATCACGCGCTGGTCGGCATGAACACCGACATGGTCATCGCCGCACTCGGCCAGCCCCGCACCAAGGTGCGCGAGCGTGAAGGTCAGATGCCTTTCGAAGAGTGGATCTATGGTGAGCCGCCCGACCCAGTCCAATTCGTTCGCATCAACGGCAACCGCGTCATCCGCATCGAGATCGCCAAGGTGGGCGAGGCTCCTGTGATCCGCACCGAAAACGAAATGGGCGACTACTGGGATACGCAGCCCGCGCAGAACACCCGCATCGTTAAGCTTGGCGACAACGCCCTGCCAAGCCCGGCGCCGAAACTGCGCCGCGCAAGCCGCCCACCCTGAGAAACCCCGGCGAAAACCTGCCCGCCGACAAGGACGCGAACACTCCGCAGATGGCTCCGGTGCAGTTCCCCAAAGACCAGCAAAAGACCAGACCAACGGCCAACCAGCGGCCAGAACGACAGACGCCCGCGCAGGGCACAACCTCGCCAGCGTCAGGCCAGCCCGGTACCAGCCCCGCCAGCCCCAGGCCAATCCGCCTCAGTCGAGTCCGCCTCCGGACCCCAGCAGCCAGCTTGTCGCGTGGAAGACTCCGGCACCGTAACCGCGGCCCCCATTTCTTGCTCTCCGATTCTGCTCTCCGATGATGTAAACTAGTCCGAGTGCGTCCGCTGTTCTTCGCGGTCATCCCACTCCTTCCAGTCACTCGTTTGACGACCCATTCCAGGTCCATTCAGGGAGAAGCAGGGTAGAACCGCGCCACGGCTGGCCGCAATTGCGCCTCCCCGTGTGGGTGAGAGCCCATAGAGAAATGAGGAGAAGCCTTCCATGGCCAAGATTGCGAAGACCGCCGACCGTCAGAAAGTAATGGACACCACCAAGAGCACCGACTGCCCGAAGTGCGCCAAGCCCACGCGCATCGTCAAGCGCGTCAAGGACCGCGAGCGCGGCATCCCCGGAGGAGTCTACATCTCCTGCTCCGCCTGCGAGTTCTACGAGAAACTCTAAAGCAGCACTTGAATCAGAAGCCCGGCCTCACCGTCGGGCTTTTTGCCTCGCTGGCCGAGAGTTCGACAGGTTTACGCTCCCGGGGGGTGGAAAGAGGAGCTGACGTTCAGCGTAGATCAACAAGGTCTGAACGATTCGCTGAGCGATAAGTGTCCGGGGCAGTGAGGGAGAGTCGGGGAATCAGCAATAATATCGAGATAGAGAGCGAGACGCGGGCGCGCATCAGTCCTCTTCTCGATCGACGAAATAATTGGACACCAGAAGGAACTGACATGCCTGTTGAATCGAATCAGTCGGCGCAGCCCGGTTTGCCGATCCCCGCAGACGACCTGACCCGCCCTTTGGTAGCGGCTCAACCTGACGTCGACGCGAACCTTCCTCATATTGGCATAGTGGGAGATACGTACACTATTCTTCTTAACGGGAAAGACACGGCGGGGCAGTTCTGCCTGATCGATATGCACGTTCCGCCTGGCGGTGGGCCACCTCCTCATCGTCACGATTTCGAAGAGACATTCACCATACTTACAGGTGAACTGGAATTCACGTTTCGCGGCGCTAAGAAGACCTTTGGATCTGGTGCGACAATCCATATTCCCGCGAACGCTCCGCACCAGTTTCGAAATTCTTCGGCAGAACCGGCGAGATTACATTGCATCTGCTCACCTGCGGGCCAGGAAGAGTTCTTTATGAAGGTCGGAGTGCCTGTCGCGACTCGCACCACGCCTCCACCCAGACTTGACGAAGCGGGGGAGGCAGAGTTCAGGGCTAAAGCCGAGGCGCTGGCTCCAAGCTATCGGACTGAGCTGCTCCCCGACATAGACGGAAGGCATAGACGGGAGGGCCCGGCGTCTAGAGTGGCCGGTGAGCAAGCTACTCCTGTCGAGCAAGTTGCGGTCCAGGCGGAACTGCAATTATTGACGCCCACCCCAAATTCACGTATTCTAAACTGGTTGCGCAGTCTGCGTGCGCCCGTCTGTCTGACCGGGTCGTGAACGCGGAAAACCCACAGGTTTGAGCCTGCGCCAGCCTCACGCGAACAGACGTTGTCGATCCGCGGAGAAATTTTCAACCGCGGAGACGCTTTGCGTGAGCATTTGCGTGTTTACGCGAGCAATGCTCAGGAGAACAGGAAAGCGATGTCTACATATATTCCGAGCGCGCACGAGATCGACCGCAAGTGGTTTGTGGTGGACGCCAGCGGCAAGACGCTGGGCCGCCTGGCCACCGAAGCCGCCAGCGTCCTGGCCGGCAAGAGGAACCCCAAGTACACGCCCTTTATCGATATGGGCGACCACGTCGTCGTCGTCAATGCCGAGAAGGTCCGCCTGACCGGCCTGAAGAGCCAGCAGAAGATGTATCGCCGTTACACCGGCTTTCCCGGCGGCCTGCGCGAAGAGTCGTTTGTGCGCCTGCTCGCGCGGCGCCCCGAAAAGATCGTCGAAGAGGCGATCAAGGGCATGCTGCCCAAGACCAAGCTGGGCCGCAAGATGGCCACCAAGCTCAAGGTTTACCGCGGCGACAAGCACCCTCACCAGGCGCAGCAGCCGCAGCCGCTGGAAATCAACTAGCAGGTTCTGATGAACCCGCTTAGCAGCATTTAAAGAGACCAGGACAGTGAATGGCAGATTTGGTTCAGTATTACGGAACGGGACGGCGCAAGTCGGCAATCGCCCGCGTGTTTCTGCGCCCCGGCAGCGGCAACTTCAAGGTCAACGGCAAGGGCCTTGAGACCTATTTCGTCACCGAGCAGCAGCGCGTCGCGGCGAAGCGGCCGCTGGTGCTCACCGAGCTCAGCTCGACCTTCGACGTGGTCACCACCGTCAAGGGCGGCGGCGTAGCGCCCAGGCCGACGCGGTCAAGATGGGCATCGCCCGCGCCCTGCTCGAGTTCAACGCCGAGCTGCGCAAGACGCTTAAGGGCGAAGGCCTGCTTTCGCGCGACGCCCGCGTCAAGGAACGCAAGAAGTACGGACAGAAGGGCGCCCGCAAGCGCTTCCAGTTCAGCAAGCGCTAGTTGTCGTCAGTTCTTCAGTCCTCGGTTAGTCGAGTTGTGCTGAGCACCTGATAACTGGCAGCTGGAGTTCAGGTAGTTAAATCTCCCAAGAGGGAATCAATCCCGGCACCAGAACCGCCGGGATGCAATCCACAAGGAGGCTGTTTGGCCACCATCACTATGAAGGAGCTGCTCGAAGCGGGAGTCCACTTCGGGCATCAGACGAAGCGCTGGGACCCCCGGATGAAGGAATACATCTTCGGCGAGCGCAACGGCATTTACATCATCGATCTGCAGAAGACCCTGAAGATGTTCAAGGAAGCCAGCAAGTACGTCACCGACCTCGCGGCTCCGGGCAAGGTCATTCTGTTTGTCGGCACCAAGCGCCAGGCGCAGGACGCCATCGCCGAAGAAGCCAACCGCTGCGGCATGTTCTACATCAACCAGCGCTGGCTGGGTGGCCTGCTGACCAACTGGGTGACCGTGCAGAAATCGGTGAAGCGCCTTCAGGAACTCGATGAGATGGCCACCGACGGCCGCTACGAGCTGCTGACCAAGAAGGAAGTCATCAAGCTGGAGCGGGAGCGCAAGCACCTGCAGGCCAACCTGGCCGGCATCAAGAACATGCGCCGCCTGCCCGATGCGCTGTTCGTCGTCGATTCGAACAACGAAGCCATTGCCGTCAAGGAAGCCCGCAAGCTGGGCATCCCGGTGGTCGCCGTCGTCGACACGAACTGCGATCCGACCGTCGTCGACTTGGTGATTCCGGGCAACGATGACGCGCTGCGCGCCATCCGGCTGTTCACGTCGAAGATCTCCGACTCGGTGATCGAGGGCGTGCAGATGGCGGGCGACAAGCAGCACATCGAAATCGCCGGTGTGACGGCCGACAGCCAGGTTGATCTGCAGGCTGCAGGCGCTGAAGGCGAAGCCGTCGCGGCAGCGGCTCCGGAAGAGGCGGCAACCGAGAACGAAGTGGTCGATCTCGAAGCTGTGCTGGGCGGCGGAATCCGCAAGGCCCCGCGTGGTTGCGGCGCTCGAAGAAGCCGAGGCGGCGAAAGCAGCTATTAAGACTTTACGCGGGGCAGAGCCGCCGCTGGAAGTTTCGCGAAGCGTGGCTGCGCAGGTCTGACGGCCACGCTTTCGTTGTCTGTACGGGTGCACGCAACTGCAGCGCAGATTCGAAAGCGCTGGAGGTATCGGCGCGAAGCGCGGTCACCTGGACATCAGCCCCGCTTTTACGGGGTATTCACAAGTCGGGCTGCGGCGCTTGTGGGATTCTAAAGAGAGAAGGAACAGGTAGAGGAAATGTCAACGGTGACTGAAAAGATCGACGCAAAGCAGGTAAAGCAGCTACGCGACAAATCCGGCGCGCCCATGGGCGACTGCCTGAAGGCCCTCCAGGAGTCGAAGGGCGATATGGAAGAGGCCTTCGTCATCCTGCGCAAGCGCGGCATGGCGTCGGCCGCGAAGAAGGCCTCGCGCACCACCAATGAAGGCGCGGTGGGCACCTACATCCACGCCGGCGGCAAGATCGGCGTGCTGCTCGAGGTCAACTGCGAGAGCGACTTCGTCGCGCGCACGGAGGACTTCCAGGAGCTGCTGAAGGACATCGCCATGCACATCGCGGCGACCGATCCGCGCTACATCCGCAAGGAAGACGTGACGGCTGAGGACCTGGAGCGCGAGAAGGATGTCTATCGCGCGCAGGCCGCGCAGACCGGCAAGCCGGCCCCGGTGATCGAGAAGATCGTCGAAGGCAAGATGAGCAAGTTCTACGAGGAGGTCTGCCTGCTCGAGCAGCCCTTCATCAAGGAGCAGACCCTCGCCATCAAGGACCTGATCGCAACCAAGGTAGGCAAGCTCGGCGAGAACATCACTGTCCGCCGCTTCGCCCGCTTCAAGGTTGGCGATCCCAACTGGACCGTCGCGCAGGTGAAGGCAACCGAAGAAGCACAATCGTAACGCTCAGACATTGAGCCAGAAAGAGCCCGGGATTCGTTCCCGGGCTTTTCTTTTGTGCTTGAGGCTGAGCTGTGGCCGCTCTGTCTAGCTCGTCGGCTTGGTGGCGTTGGAAATCCATTCCTCGCGTTTGCGGCCGGGCTCGACCTTGGGTTTCGGCTTAGGCTTCTTCTTTTCTTCCTTGCGACCTTGTCTTTGCTTGCCATGCGGAATAGTTTATAGCAGGCTGGGGCTTTGTGAAGAACGGGAGGGCCGATGGATTTTTCAACGCGACGCGGAAGAGTTTAGCAGGCTGCATGAGAGCGGCTGCTTTGTGATTCCAAACCCGTGGGATGCGGGCTCGGCGCGATATCTCGAGGGGCTGGGATTCAAGGCGCTGGCAACGACCAGTTCGGGCTTTGCCTTTTCGGGGGCTGCCGGATGGGGAGCGTGGGGTGTCACGCGATGCGGCCCTGGCGCACATCGCGGAGATTGTGGCTGCTGTGGATCTGCCGGTAAATGCCAGATTTTCAGGCCGGCTACGCGGCTGATCCTGCGGGCGTTGCTGAGAGTGTCCAGCTGTGTGTCGAAACCGGCGTGGCGGGGTTGTCTATCGAAGATGCCACGGGCGACCGCGACAAGCCGTTGTACGATCTCCCGCTGGCCGTGGAACGAATCAAGGCAGCGCGTGAAGCGATCATTGCGTCGGGCGCAGATGTTCTGCTCACGGCACGCGCCGAATGCTTCCTCGTAGGGCAGGACGACCCGCTCCGCGAGGCAATCAGGAGACTGCAGGCATACTCCGCAGCCGGTGCGGATGTGCTGTATGCCCCGGGGCCGACGGAGGTCGGACAGATTGAGGCGATCGTGAAGGCAGTGAGCCCCAGGCCGGTGAATGTGCTGATGAGCGCGAACACAGGGCTTCGTGTTTCCGATCTGTCGGAGCTGGGTGTACGACGCATCAGCACGGGGTCATCTCTGTCGCGCGCGGCGTGGACGGGATTCATCCGCGCCGCGAAACTGATTGCTAGAGAGGGAAGTTTTGCGGGCTTCGAGGGACTGGCTTCGTGTGGGGAGCTGAACCAGTTTTTCAGGAATCGCCCTGAGCATCTGCGTCGGCTCGACCTTTCCGGCGAATGGATAGTCATTACTTCGAAATCAGATGCGGCACGTAAACCAAAGACCGCCGCAGACCATAAAAACAGCAATCGGGAGAGAATAAAGGGCGGTTCGCGCACCGGTGGAAACCGCTTATTCGCGAGGAATACAAAGCAGGCGCCGGCAACGACGCCGCACAGGCTTCCAATCAACTCCGGCAGCCAAGAGTCAGCGAAGGTGCGTAGACCCGGTTGGCGTAGATGCTGAGTCGATGTACAAGCTGGCGGCTGCTACTCCGGCGATCACGAAAATGATCGTCATGCGCTTTGCCGACATCGTCTCGCGCGTGAGTCTGAAAGAGGTAGATGAGAGCGGCCATCAGGTATGCCAGCACGCATCCGTCGAAGATCACTCCTGCAGTTGCCAGCCATGGTCCTACTTTCGGCCAGAAAAGGATGGGTAGGGTCACCCATCAGAGTTCCCATGGTAACAGCGGTGAGCTCGGCACGCCAAGATAAAAGCCAGAGGAATAACAGATGCCAAGGGTGCCAGCCAGAATGCCAGATTCTGGCTGTTCGGGCGGGACACTCGACGTTGTTGGCGAAATCACTCTGCATGTGTCCCTTACTCTTTGTCGGTATTCTACTCTCGTCCTGATCCGCAATCACATCTCGCTGACATCCACCATGTTATCGTCCGGATTGCGGTCGATCAGCTTGTTGTAAGGATCGATGGCGGCGCGAGTCGGTTTCTGATCGACGATGAACGCGATGGTCTCGTCGTTCTTCGTGATCCACTCCTTTTCGATGTGCATTGGCTGCTCGTGGTCCTTCTTGCCCTTGAAAAGACGCCCACTTCGATCAGGTCGTGGATTGGGACTTCGGTTTCGGCACCGTCTCCGTTGGCGCGCATCTTGCGTGAATTCACATTAGCGCCACTTTGTATCTGTGATCGGCCGTCTCCTGCCATTGGCGGAGACCGCGCTTGTTGTCGTAGAGCGTGATGGTCTCGAACATATCGGTGATCATGTATTGCAGCTCGGGCGGCGTCTGTTTGCGCAGGGATTCGACGAACCCGCGCGTGTCGGGGTACGGGGCCCGGCTGTAGCGCTTGTCCGCAGAAATTTTCCGAGCGCGGCGTTCAACTTGTCTTCACCGATATAGTCGCGGAGCGCGTAGAAAACCAGCGAGCCTTTCTGGTACCAGACATAGGGTTCGTTCTGCACCAGCACCAGCGGCGGCTCATGGCGAACTTCGCCGGCGCGCCCGCGCAGATAGCCGTCCAGTTCGTGTTTCAGAAAGCGGCGCATGTGTTCGTCGCCGTATTGATGCTGCATCACGCGCAGAGCGGAGTATTCGGCCAGACTCTCGGACATCATGTTGGAGCCCTTTTCAGGCCGCCGACGAGTTGATGGCCCCACCACTGATGCGCCAGCTCGTGCGCCGTGACGTAGCAGAGAAGTCGATATCGTCCGGCTTTTCGAGGCGGCCGATGAAGCCAATGCCTTCGGAATAGGGAACGGTGTTGGGGAATGATTGCGCAAACCGCGGTAGCGCGGGAAACTCGAGGACGCGGAACTGGGGGAACTGGTAGGGCGGAGTTCTCCGGGTAATACTCCAGCCCGGCCTTGGACGATGCGATCATCTTGTCCAGATTGTATTTGTGCGACGGCGTGGTAGATAGATCTCCAGATTGACGCCTTTCATTGTCGCGCTTGACAGCGTACCGGCCGGAGATGTAGGAGAAGAAGTCCTGCAATCGCGGTCGACCCATGCTGTATTCGAAGTAATTGCGTCCGTCCTGCTGCCATTCGCGCTTCAGATAGCCGGGAGAGATGCAATCTGGTCGGGAGGTGCTGACGACGGCGTGATAGGCGATCCAGGAGGAGTCGGGCGTGAACAGATCGATGTTGGTAGCTACGGCATCGCCGCGGGGTGGGAGTTCTTCGAGCGGGAAGCTTTTCTTCGCGGCGGCGGACGGGATTGGCCAGCTCCCGCCGCGGTTGTAGCCAAGGGGGGAAATAGCCGCGGTCGAAAAATGTGCCGTTGTAGGCGAACTCGGGCGCGTTGTTGCCGTCGCGGAAGCCTGGCGTGGTAGTAGCCGCGGAAGTTGAGGTCGCATTTTCGCCGGGGGCGAGCGGCTGCGCCAGATGATAGATCCGAATATCCGAGCTTCTTGTCGGTGAGCTTGGTTTCATGGGCGGTCGAACTTGATCTCGTCGAGAACCTGCTCCGGCCGGTGACGTGAATGTCGGCGATGGGCTGAGCGGTGTGGTTCTTGAGGATGAAGTGGCGGTTCCGGAGAACGAGCGGCGCTCTGGATAGATGTTGACGGCGGTGTCGAGCGCGATGATCTTGGGTAGGGGCAGCTTTTCGTACTTCTTGTAAGTTCTTTCGTACTCCGCCTGCAGTTTGCGAGCTGCTTTGGCGGTGCGGAATTCATTCAACACGTGGGCGTTGTAATAGAACCAGGCGCCGCTGCCGAGGCGAACACCAGAGAGACACGACTGCCGCGGGAAGCACAGCCTCTTCAATCGCGCGCGTGCCGCCTGAGGCGCGCCGTCCACGAGATCTTGTGCCGCGGCGCGCCAGCGACGATGGCGATGACGCCCAGCAAGGCACGCAATAAAGCCAGTAGACGGTCGACCAGAACAGCGCGGGAACGAAATGCCCGTAGCCGTTCATATCGGAGTAGGTGTAGGGCGCGTGTTCGCCGTACAATAAAGGCATTCTCGACGCCTAAGCTGAAGAGCACCGGGATCAGCACAAAGATGCCGATCACGATTCCGTGGCCGATGAACTTGTTGGGAACGATGGTCTGGACGAAAAAGGCGAGTAGCGCGTAGATGCAGCAAGTGCGGGAAGGCGATCAGGTAGAGTTCCTTGAAATATTGCAGGAGCTCGAAGTTATAATATCCGGCGACGTCTGCGAAATGATGCCGCAAAACATGACCACAGTGAGCAGGACGAGTTCGACCAGCGACCAAGGCGGAGAACTTGCGGAGCCAGTCGATCCATCCGCGCATGGGCAGCGAATCGTGGATCTGATCGAAGTGCGTGTCGCGCTCGCGCCAGATCAACTCGCCGGCGTACATGGTGGCGACGATGTATAGAAACAATCGCTGTGCCTTCGACGCTGAGCATGAGGTAGGTGACCGGCCAGACGGCGCTGATCCGTGCGATGCGTCCGGCGAAGTGGCCGTTGATGAGCACATAAACGACCATGACGAGAGTGATGGCCCAGAAGGGAACCTCGCGGACGATGTTGCGAGATGCGGATACGCGTCGAGCGACGAGAACTGCGACCAGGTGGTTCGCGGCGCTGAAATTGATGCACCTGCGGTCAGCAGTGATGTAAAGAGCGCGGCGTGGCCGCTCGTTTCTTCTTCCGCCTGCTGGCCTTCTGCTCTTTGGCCTCGAGGCGAGCGCTCAGTGTTTCGGCCGACATGGGAAAGAAGTATCCAGGTCAGCGGCCAGCGCAATCAGACCGACGCCGATCCAGACCAGGCGGTTCCAGAGGAACATGCCGGTCCAGGTTGGCAGAGTAGTGTGTTCTGCTCGACCACGGTCCAGTAGCGGGTGATGCTGTGGAAGCAGACATGCCCAAGGGATCGAAGACGGATGGCCAGAAGCGTTTGAGCCTGTGGGTTGCGCTGAAGCACCGATGATGCCGATCAGGTACACGACGAAAAGCACCACGCCCTGCAGGTACACGACACGATCTGGCGGGTGAACGCCGCCACCAGAAAGAAGAGACGAGCCGAGAAAGAAGATCTGACGCGATGATCAGAGAAGAAGGCTGCAGATACCACAGAGGTGGATGGGAGCCAGGCGGGTGTGGTCCGCCCAGGGCACAAGCGAGCCGAGTGATCTCGCCAAAGATCAAGCCGGAAAAGACGAGCAGAGTGTGACGAAGCGATCCTGCCCAGCGTCCGCCGAGGTAAGCGAATTTGGTGATGGGCTTGGTGAAGATAGCTGATATGTGTCGCGCTGGAAGTCGCGCAGGATGGACGTGCCGAAGATCGCGGCGATGATGATCAGCCGAAGAAAGCGAAGCTGACGTATGAATTGCAGCGTGCGCGTAAGGGCCGTTGAGCAGCACCTTGCCGTGCGCCGACAGGGCCGAAATCCTGCGCCGACGATGGAGAAGAACGTCAGCAGGAACCACAGCACGAAATAGACGTAGGTGGAGATGCTCTTGAGCCGGAGCTTGATCTCGAACGAGAAAGAAATCCAGAAACATGGCGGTCTCCTTGGTCCTAGTTGACCGGTTAGGTCGCTCGTGCTGGCGTGCAGATTGAGGAAGTAGACGTCTTCGAGATCGGGGTCGACCGGGCGGAAACCGTCGCCGGGATGCCGTCGGAGTGGACGCGGATTTCGTGCGCGCCGCCGACCAGATGCGTGGAGACCACCTTGAACTGCGCTTGATGCCGCGCAGCTCGCGTCGTCGGTGGCGACCACCTTGCTCCAGATGCGGCCGCGCGAGCGCTCGAGCGCTCCGCGGGCGCGCCCTCGAGCAGCAACTTGCCGTTGCTGATGATGGCCATGCGCGGGCAGAGTTCGCGGACGTCTTCGACGATGTGCGTGGAGAGGATCACGATCACGTTGCGGGCCGATGGAACTGAGCAGGTTGAGGAAGCGGTTGCGCTCGGCGGGGTCGAGGCCGGCCGTGGGCTCGTCGACGATGATGAGCTTGGGATTGGCGAGCAGCGCCTGGGCGATGCCGAAACGCTGCTTCATGCCGCCGGAGTAGGTGCTCAGAGCCTTCTTGCGAGCATCCCAGAGGTTGGTCTGGTTGAGCAGCGCGTCCACCATCTCCTTGCGCTCGCCGGACTTGGTGATGCCCTTCATCACCGCCAGGTGATCGAGCATGTCGAGCGCGGAGATCCTGGGGTAGACGCCGAATTCCTGCGGCAGATAGCCGAGCAGGCGGCGGACCGCATCTTTTCGCTTGACGACATCGATGCCGTTGAGCAGGATCGTCCCGGAGTCGGGATCCTGCAGCGTGGCGATGGTGCGCATGAGCGTGGTTTTGCCCGCCCCGTTGGGTCCCAGCAGGCCGAACATGTTGTTGCCAATGGTGAGGCTAAGGTTCTTCAGGGCCTGCACGCCGTTGGAATAGGTCTTCGACAGCCCGGTGATCGTAAGCGCCACAGCAGGTCTCCTGGTCAGGTGCAGAGATGGTCAAGATAGAAAGCTGGGGGAGGGTCTTGCGGTAGTAGGAAAGTATACGTGCCAGACTGAAGAAGGTTCAGCAGAAAACGAAAGATAGTATTTGCGTCAGTCCGATTCTTCGACGCCCGAGCGGCAGGCCGGGCTCGGTCCTGACTGCGTTGCCTGGGGCTGGGGCGCGCGCAGTTCGAACTGCATGCGGGCGTTGTCGGAACGAATGCCGACCGGGCCGTTGAAGCCGAGAGCTAAGGGCGGGATTGACCCCTCCCAGATGGGCGAGTTGTCGACGAAGACGGTCATCTCTGATCCGTTGATCTGGGCACGAAACCAGTGTGTCTCGCCCGGGCGCAAGACCGGAACCGGCTTGCTGCGCGCCGGCTTGATGTTCTGATATCCCTGACTGCCGCATTGGGCACTGGTGTGTTGTCCGGGATTGCTCTTGATAGAAACTACCAGCTGCGACTCGGGCTCGATGCGCCACATCGCGTAGACGAGATCAGCGTCCTGCGCGTGCAGCTTGAAACCGAACTGGGTGCGAATCGTGCCGGAGCCGAGGCGGAATGGGTTGGCGGTCTGACCGAGGTAGGTGAAGTGCGCTTGAATGGCTTGCGGGGTGGACTCGTTCAGATAAGCGCGCATCTTGGGAACGTCGATGGAAGACGCGGCCCGGGAAGGGCATCGATCGCCCCCTCGGTGACGCAGAGCTTGGCGCGTGGCACCGGTAAGAAGTTTGCCCCGAGGGATTCTGAGGAAGCGCCGAGGTTAAGGACGCTCAGAAGGATCAAAAGACATGCTGACGGATGGCGTCGCATATGCTCTCCCATCCAAAGTTACTCCAAGAGACAAACGGAATGCGGCTACTCGACAGGCAATTCGGCCTCACCCAGAACCTTGTAGTCCGTGTTCAATCTCCTTCACCGTCTGGCCGAACAGAAACTTATGCGCCTCTATCTTTTCGTGGATGACCATTGCGAAGCCATTGATGTTTGTAAAGTCGCGTGTGATCAAAGGTGTTCCCGCCCAGAGTGACGAGCTCTTGGATTGAGTTCCTTGAACGCGCGTCAACAGGTAAGTTTTGGCATCTACCCACGCCTTGCCGTTTATCAGATACAGGCTTGCCTGGTGGGCCTTCACGTCCAGAACCACGCAGTCCTGATTGCCGATGGAAGACCTCGCCGGTTCAACGCCAATCTCATAATTATCAGTTGTGAGCATTAGCTGGCCTCGCATCGTTGGATCATATTTGCTTTTCCGATCCTAGTGAAGGCTCGATCACCCCGTTCTGAAACAGTGATGAACCGCTTTGTGAGATCGTGGTATAGCGATGCCCTCGCTCTTCTCGTATATGGCCCGGACGGCCCTTTCTGCAAACGCTGCGGTCGAACTATATCTATAGACCGCGGTAGTGTCAGTAACGTGTATATCCCTGAATATTTGCGAATCGCGCCCTGATTACCGCTTCCGTCTTCGCGATCACGGCGTCTTCTGATTGCCCCATAGCGCCATCTTCACCACGCAGGAAATCAATAGCGTGCTCATGCCAATGAGCCGGGTCCATCTCATAAGATATTTTCCCTCTTTATCTTTATTGGCCAAGCCGCCAATGTAGTCACATGAAGGAGACGTTGATTGCATATTCGGACCTTGGTTCCTCGGTGCAGAGGCGCGCCCTCCCGGAAAAGGAAAAGCGCGCCAAGTTAGGCGCGCTCCTTTTGCGCGGTGAGGCTCGCGGCGGGTTTAACCGCCTCGATCGCCGGCCCGTGCACAACGTCGTTTGTGAGGGGAGCGGACCCGGATCAGGATGCCGCCCTCAGCTGCTGCTTATTATCGGCAACCATCTCGATAATCTTCTGGCTGAACGCCGGAATATCGTCGGGCTTGCGGCTGGTGATGAAGTTTCCGTCGACGACGGCCTCCTCATCGACCCAGTTTGCGCCGGCATTTTTGAGGTCGGTCTTGAGGGAAGGCCAGGAGGTCATCTTCCTGCCCTTGACCACGCCGGCTTCGATCAGCGTCCAGGGACCGTGGCAGATTGCGGCCACGGGTTTGCCGGACTGCGCGAATTCCTTCACAAAGGAGACCGCTTTGGGCTCCATGCGCAGATGGTCGGGATTAATAACGCCGCCGGGCAGCACCAGGGCGTCGTAGTCTGAGGGTCGAGCCTCGTCGAGGGTTTTATTGACCTTGACCTTGTCGCCCCAGTCCTTGAAGTTCCAGCCTTTGATTTCGCCACTCTTGGGCGAGATTATTTCAGTGGTTGCGCCTGCTTCTTCGAGAACCATTTTCGGATTGGTCAGCTCTACCTGCTCAAAGCCATCGGTCGCGAGAATCGCGATCTTCTTTCCCTTCAGTTTTTCAGCCATTACTCCTACTCCATAGTTGGCGGGATTTTGTCTCGCGTTCCTGTTCTATGGAGTAAGAGGCGGTTAAGCAGCGAGGCGTTGCCATTCGCCGCGTCGTGGATTCAGGCCCGTAAGTTACTGGACCGGCTTCGCCTTTCCCGACTGAAAAGCCTGGTCGATCATAGACTCCATCTGACGCGAGGCCTGGCGGGCGAGCCTTCCTTGCTGCCGTCCGAGTTCCCCCTGCTGCCGTCCGAGTTCGCCCTGCTTGCGGCCGAGTTCGCCTTGCTGCCGTCCAAGCTCGCCCTCCTGAGAGCCGATCTGGCCTTGCATCGCGCCGAGTTTTCCTTCAATGCCTCCAATGCGTGCCTGAACGTCAGCCAGCTCTCCCTGGGTGACCGTCTTGCTTTTCTCAAGTTCCTGCAGCTTTGTGACCGCGTCCTGCAGCTCAGCGACTTCCTTCGACATGTCAGGCGTCTCGATGTGAGCTTCTTCCTGCTGTTTGCCCAGCCGATCCTGCTCCTCGCCGAGCTTTTCCTGTTGGGCGCCAAGCGCTTCCTGCTGGCGGCCCAGTTCCTCGATGGGCGCGAAGAGCATGCGGCTCTGATCCATCATCGCCGGGTCGTCGATGACGTAATATTTCCCCGAACGTTCGGCCAGAATGTAGTTGCCGTGAAGCTTCTTGCGGATGGCTTCCATCTCCGCATAATCGCCGTGGAAATTGAACATCTGGCTCTTGTCGCCGTTGACGATCATGAAGGAGTTCCGATCGGAGTCGGAGTAATAGTTATCGGAGTTGTCCTCGACGGCTCCTGCAGCCGAGTTCGCCTGGGCGACAAGGACAGCCACCTTCTGTTTGTCCTTCTCTTTGTCTTTAACAGCGGCTCGCTCCATGACCGGGGCTTCGAGCTTTACATTCGGCAGCGGCGCAAGGGGCAGCTTGGGCGCGGAAGCGGGGGCATCAGGCACCGCAACCGCCATGTTCGAATCCTGAGCCACGACATGAATGAATGGCGTCGTTGGCGCGGTCATCTTTTCAGCGGCGCGCACCGCGACCAGAGATGCGGACGCAGTTAAGACCAAAGGGACGATCGCCGCCACAGCAAGGGCACGGCCCTTGCCTTCGACGAATGACCTGCGGAAGATTCGGTCGACAAGCAGGCGATCGATGCGGTGCTCAATCCTGCTCGACCGCGCCATGGCGACGGCGAAGATCGGTCGGCGGGGCATGGCAGCCACTTCCAGCAGAAGTTCGGCGTAGGAGGGAGCGTCCTCGGCCTCTGTGATACCGGCGAAGTCGCTGATCGCCTCGCCGAGATCGGAAAGATGTTTCTGTATCCACCAAGTTGCGGGGCTGAACCAAAAGACGGCGGTATGCAGATGCGCGAGAAGCTGCAGGTAGAAATCCCGCTGGCGGACGTGCGCCAGTTCGTGCGCCAGAACAATGCGCAGTCGGGGGCGACTCCACTCCTGGAACGATGCGGGAAGGACGATGCCGAGGCCGATGGTGACCGGGGTCGTGATGTCGGAGCTGAATCGAACGTCGGCGTGCGGCTCAACCAGAACGGAGGCGGGTTCGGCGCGGTTCCAGATGCGCCACGCTAGAGCCAGCCCGAAGAGCAGCCTGAGCAGGAGAAATCCTGAAACGATGAGATAGATGCGGAAGACGAGCGTGCCCAGATCGGGGAGCGTCCAGCGGCGAACAGGCGCGGGGTTCGCGGCGACGGCGGGCGCGATCTCGAAGGTTGCAGGCGCCAGGGACACAGTGCTGGTGACCGGCTCCTTTGCTTCTTCCGGCGCGGGAATGGCAGATGCCACCGAGGCGGCTGGGAGGTCACGATGAACAGGATGAGTCCATGAATTGAGAATCGGGGAATCAAGAATCGCAGGAGTGGGTACCGCGACCGAGCTCACCTGAATGAGGCGCAGGCGCATCAGGAAGGGCATGGCGATCGCCGCGGCCAGCACCAGCGTCCAGGCAATCTTCTGCGCGATCACATTGCCGACGCGGAGGACCCGCAGCGCAATCCAGACGGTGGCTGTGAGCAGCAGCGTGCGAGCAGCGGATTCGAGAATGACGGACATCATGCCTTCTTTCCTTTCCTGGCGGCAGCGATTCGCTCCGCCAGCCGCTGCAATTCCGTCTGGTCGAGCACTTCGGAGTCGACCATCCCTACGAGCAACGCTTCGACCGAGCCGTCGCAGAAGCGGTCGATGATGCGCTTGACGGCGCGTCCAGCAACGAGCTGCCGGGTCTCGGCGGGGCGATAGCGGAAGGTGCGATTCTCGACCGTGTGCGTGACGTAGCCCTTTTCTTCGAGGCGGCGCAGCACCGTGCGCACCGTCGAGTCTTTCAGAGGCCGGTCGAGTTCATCCAGCTCTTCTCGCACCTGCTCTGCGGTGAGGTCGCCGTGCTGCCAGATGAGCCGCATGATGGCGCGTTCGAGCTCGCCGAGCTCGGCCGGATCGTGGGCGGGAGGTATGCTACGTGTCATAACGCTACTGAGCGTAACATTTAGAATGGATTTTGCGCAATATGTTTTGTGACGACCTGCGATGTTTTTCAATACGCAGCCCGCGCACGGGCGGTTCAGAAGAGGGCGTCAAGCGCCCCGATGGGTGATTCGCGAATAGCGGCCCACATGCGATACTCAAGAGTGAATGTATAAAAGGGTCGTCTTAAAGCTCTCAGGGGAAGCACTGGCCGCAGGCCGGGGTTTCGGCGTTGATGTCGACAAAGTCCACGAAATTGCCGGGGAAGTTGCCGAAGTTCACGAACTGGGTGTTGAGGTGGCGATTGTAGTAGGCGGCGGCAATTTCTTTCGCGGAGTCGCTGAGCAGGCCCAGGCGATGGACCGCGTTTCCGCCGATAACATGGGCATGCTGGCCACGGTGATTAACGCCATCGCGCTGCAAGATGCGGTCGAAAAGCAGGGGCTGCATTGCCGGGTGATGTCGGCCATCGAGATGAATCAGGTTGCCGAGCCGTATATTCGGCGCCGGGCGATCCGGCACCTGGAGAAGGGTCGAGTGGTGATTTTTGCCGCCGGCACCGGCAATCCCTACTTCTCGACGGACACGGCCGCATCGCTCCGCGCGATGGAGATCAAGGCGGACGTGCTGCTGAAGGCGACCAAGGTGGAAGGCATCTACGACGCCGATCCGGTCATCACAAAAGACGCCGTTAAATTTGAGCAAATTACCTACATGGAAATTCTGCGGCTGGGGTTAAAGGTAATGGACACCACCGCGGTGAGTCTCTGCAAGGACAACAACCTTCCGATGATCATCTTTAATATGAACGAGCCGGGAAATATCCGACGGGTGATTTCCGGCGAGAAGGTTGGGTCGCTGGTTACAGCGTGAGGTCTGCGTCCAACCACCTGGCTATCTGCGTCCAATCAAGCTAGAAGGTTTTATCTGAGCGCACCTGCTCAATCCGTGCCAGTTCTGCGGCTGCCTGCTTTGGCGGAGCCGGAGGAATACGCAGTTTCCGCAAAACCTGCGGTCGCCTCCCGGCCGGCCGTTCCCCGTGCGAAAAAGGAAAATCTCCCTGCGCTGACTGGTCTGCGCTGCTTCGCGGCGCTGAACATTGTCTTCTTTCATTTCTCGAATCCCAAATGGTTCGGGCCTTTTGCGCCGATTGTGGACAACGGCTACACCTCGGTCAGCTTCTTCCTGCTGATGTCGGGATACATCCTGGCTTACAACTACGCCGACCGCGCAGCCGCGGGGCAGCTGAGTACGCGGAATTTCTGGATTGCGCGGCTGTCGCGGCTGTATCCGGTGTATCTGTTCGCGCTGATCCTCTCGGCGGGCATGCTCATGGACGAGTGGTTCGCGCGCAGCCATCCGCAGTTTGCGCTGGGAAGCCTCCTGACTCCGCTCCTGCTGCAGGGCTGGGTGCCGACGCTGGCCACCTTCTGGAACACGCCGGCATGGACGATGTGCACCGAGGCCTTCTTCTACCTGATCTTCCCTCTGGTCATCCTCTGGAAGCGCCCGAAGAGCCTGTGGCCGCTGCTGGGAGTGATGGCGGGGCTCTGGATTCTCGGGATGGTGCTGCCCGGGCTCTATCTGTGGCTGCATCCTGACGGGGATCTGCATCCCGGCCGTTATACCGACGGGTTCTGGATGAGGGCGCTGAAATTCTCACCCCCGCCGCACGTTCCGTCATTCCTCTTCGGGATTGCGCTGGCCGACCTGGACGGCATGATTTCGCGGGACAACTGGAAGCGGCTGGTGCTGGGGATTGCGGGCATGGGCGGACTGTACGCGATCCTCTATTACGGCGACTACATGCCCTATCCGATGATGCACGACGGGCTGTTGATGCCGCTCTTCGGGCTGGCGATCCTGGGCCTTGCCGGGCAGAACCTGATCGCCCGCTTTTTCGGATTCTTCCCCTTCGCAGCGATCGGACGGGCCAGCTACTGCCTGTATCTTCTGCACTTCAACCTGTGGCTGCTGATACACAATTCGCATGTGCTCGATAAGCTGCACCTGGCCCAGTTCGATCCCTGGCTCAGCTACGGGCTGCTGGTTGGCGGAGCGATCCTGGTGATGCTTTTCGTCGAACGGCCTTGCCAGCGATGGATCCGCCGGTGGATGCAAACCGACCGCCACCGAGTCGCTGCCTAGGGCATTTGTCGAAAGCCCCGTAAACCTTCCGCTCCTGTACGCCGATACATCCAGAAAGCGCCTGGCCACGGGCGATCTGCGAATCGGCATGAGCGATCTCTTGAACATAACGACTTCTCCCGCGCAGGCGGTGCCGAATGCGGACGGAGCAGATCAGGGAAGGGAAAAGCGCGAGCATCCGCGGTATGGGTGCGAAGGCTACGCGGAAGTATTTCTACCCCAGGGCGGCCTGCTGTTTCGCGGGCGAATTCTGAACCTGAGTCTCACCGGATGCTACATCGAAACTGCTCTGCTGGACCTGGAGCGGGGAACTCAGGTTGAGGTGTATTTCGTCACCAACCAGCTGCAGTTCCGGGTATTGGGAAACATTGCGGCGCTGCGACGGAAGCGCGGTGCTGGAATTGTGTTTGTGAACTTAAACCCGCGCAGGGCGCTTCAGATCGCAACGCTGGTGAGTGAGCTGGCGGAAAAAGGGGCCGGGGCGTAACCCGGAAGAAAAGGCCCGCTACGAAAGCGGGCCTTGGTTATGTTTCAGAGCGGCATCGGTTTAGGAAGCACCGTTGCCCGAGGTGGCCTGTACGTGCTCGCCGGCATGGTTGCCGTGCGCGATGGCCGCTACGCATGTTGGCTGGCCGGCGGTGGGGTAGGGGTTGTTCTCGGTCCCGGTCAGATTTCCGGTGTTTGGATCCGACTTGTACCCCGTTATGGAGTTATCGAGGAAGTTGGAGGTGTACAGGAAGCGGCCGAAGGCGGGCTCGATCAGCACGCAGGTCGGGCCGGTCTTGGTGGCAAAGGTCGCAGTTGCCAGGCTGGACGGCGCGCCCGTCCCCTGATCGATGGCATAGGCGCTGATGTCGTTGGAATTGTAATTCGCGACATAGATAAACATGTCATTCGCCGATACCGTCACCGCGTCGGGAAAGACATCGGTCTTGAAGGGACCGTTCTGTACGGGAATGAGCGCACCACTCGCCTGGATCCCGTAGGCGATCAGCTGATTCGTTGCGCCATCGGTTACGTAGTAGAAGCGGCCCGTGGGGTCGCTCGCGCTGGCATTGGGCGCAACGCCGGCCTGGAACGGACTGCCGGGGATGGTTGTAAGCGCGCCGCCGCCGCTGGCAGTGGAGTAGGAGAAGCCCGAAACGGTTCCAGCCTGCGCGGCTGTGTTGGTATTGACGACGTATACAAAATCGGTGGTCGAGTCGACGTGGAGCAGAGAGGTGACATTCACGCTCGAGGGATTGTTCTGCACCGGCCAGTAGGGAAGGTTTCCGTTGGCGATGTTGGTTCCGAGGCTGCCGTCGGAGTTGACCGGGTAGACGACCAGCGCGCCCGGCCCGGGATTGGCGTCCGTATAGCCCGCCTGATAGAAATCCACTACAAACAGCAGCGTGCCGGCGGAGTTCATGGCGAGCGCTACCGGCTCAGTTCCGGGGGTGTTGTAGGTGTGCTGCGGATAGAGCTTGGCGTCGGTGCCGATGGCGAAGTCCACGAGGGTGTTGTCGTCGTGATTCAGCACGTAAAGATTCTTACCGTTGGGAGAGGTGATCAGGGCAACGGGGTTGCGCCCGCCCGAGCCGTAGGGGGAATCCTTAATCTGGGTCAGCGCACCGGATAACTGATCGACCAGGTAGACACTGATCTGGCCGGGATTATTTTTGGATCCCGTGACGTACAGGTAATCGATGGTGTTGCTTTCGCCACAAGAGGTAATTCCGAGTCCTATGCCAATGGAGACTGCGACGGCCAGCAGTGCCTGGCCCGATTTGCTGAACTTCATGCGCTTCCTTCGTCCTGGCCAAGAGCACAGGCTGCGGTTTTGGGATGGCTCCCGGTTGAATTGTAAAAGCTTGCGCGGCTTTCGGCCAGCGGCCTCATGCCGTTTGTATTGTGTGAAAGCAGGCGGCCCGCCTACGCGAACCGCCTTGAGCCTGGAAGTGGCAGCGCAAGCTAGTTGACATGTCCGCTGGCTACGCACCAGGTGGGAGTCCCGACCGTGGCATAGCTCGTGGCGTTACGGAGATCGGTGAGATTACCCGAGTTGGGGTCGAGCACGTGGCCGGTCACCGTATTACTGTTGGAGTCGGCAGTGTAGATGTACTGGTTGGATGGATCTTCAAGGATGCATTGCGGTCCCGATCCGGTATTGAATGTACTCGGGGAGACCGGGAACGAGAACTCCGTTAGCCGCGATAGTGAAAGCGCTGATCACACTATTGGGGTTCGTGGTGCCCGAAGCAGGTCCGGCATTGGCGACGTAAAGAAACTTCGACTTGCTGTCGGAGGTGAGAGCCACAGGATTGACAGCCGAAGCGACGTTGGCTGTGGGACTGCCGGTTACCGCCTGCAGAAGTCCGTTCGTGCCGATGGTGTAGTAGAAGATCTGGTTCCCGCCGGTATCGAGAATGTAGATATATCTCGACGCCTGATCGCTGCCGATGGCGCTGATCTGCGTCGCCCCGGTCGGCAGCTCGGAGTTCTGCGTGAGTGTGAGCTGGCCGTTCGTCGCGTTCAGCGCATATTCGAAGACAGTCTGCGTCAGCCCGGTCGTCGGCTCGGGACCATTGTCGGTCACGAAAATATAGCCGGCCGAGACCTTGACATCGATGGGGTTGCAGCCCACCGGGAAGGTGGTAAGCTGCGTGCCGCTGGAGTCCTGCTGCTGGTTGTTGGTGATCAGCGAGAGGCGGCCGGTGTTGGTGTCGACGCTGAAAGCGGTAAGGTCGCCGACCGGGCGCCAGAGCCCCGGAGTAGTGGGATCGGGGCAAGGGAAGGTAGTGCTCTGTGTGGTCGAGGCGTTGACGAAGTCACCTGAGGCGTTCTTCACAGGCATGTACTTGTCGAGCACATAAAGAAACGTTCCTGTGGAGCTGAATCCGAAGCGGACGGAGCCCGTTCCCTGGCTGGTATAGGCCTGCTGAAAAGCCAGATTGCCACTGCCGCCGACAGAGAAGATGGCGATGTTGCTTCCGCTGTAGGTGATGTTGCCCGAGGAGTCGGTGCTGGGGGTGCCTTGATTAAGTACGTAGATGTAACGTCCCGTGGACGAGACGAGAGTACGAACCGGGTTGGTGCCGCTGGAGCCGTAGGGGGAGCCCTGGACTGAAACGAGGTTGCCGGTGTTGTTCATGATTCTGAAGGCGCCAAGCTGGTTGTACTGACTACCGGTCACATAAAGAAACGCGACGGTGAAATCGACGCTGCACGATGTAATGCCAAAACAAAGACCGAGGGATACAACTAGGGCCAGACCAATCTGGCCGAATTTCCTGAACTTCATGCGCTTCCTTCATCCTGGCGTGGAGAGATGCGACCAGGCAACTGGATCGGGATCGCTCCCGTTTGCATTGTAAAAGCTATAAACGCTTTCGGCTATAGCGACGGTGATGAGCGATCAACGTTCAGCGTTCAAAAAATGCAGCACGCGCGCATTTCCTGAACGCTGATCGCTGCATTTACTACCACACCACGCAGGGATGGTCCGGCATCATCGGCTGGCCTTTGTGGCAGCCAAAGGCTTTACCGAACTCGTCGAAGTTCTGCACCGCTCCATTGGCGCGGAACATACCCGGCGAGTGAGGATCGGTGCGGGCGGAGACGCGCGAGTACTGTTCGGTGCGATTCTCGCACCAGATCTGCGCAAAGGAAATGAAGAATCGCTGGGCGGGGGTATACCCATCGATCTTCTGCGTTTCAGCTTTGCCACCCTCGCCGGCTAATACGCTCATCAGAGCCTGATAAGCGACGCGCAGGCCGCCGTTGTCGGCGGTGTTTTCGCCAAGGGTGAGCTTGCCGTTCAGCTTCTGGCCGGGAACCGGTTCGAAGTTGCCGTACTCGTTCACTTCACAGCCGGTACGCTCGTCAAAAGCGGCGCGGTCGGCGGGAGTCCACCAGTTCTTGACATTGCCCTGCGCATCGAACTTGCTGCCCTGATCGTCGAAGCCGTGTGTCATCTCGTGTCCGATGACCACGCCGATGCCGCCGAAATTGACCGCGGGATCCTTCGAGGCGTCGAAGAACGGCGGCTGCAGGATGCCGGCCGGGAAATTGATGTCGTTATTGCTGGACCGGTAGTAGGCGTTCACCGTGGGCGGCGTCATACCCCACTCCTTTTCGTCCACAGGCTTGCCGATCTTGTTCAGGTCGTATGCCGTTTCAAAGGCATCGGAGCGGCGTATGTTGCCCATCAGGTCGTCGCGTTTGACCTCCAGTTTCGAATAGTCGCGCCACTTCTCGGGATAGCCGATATTCTGCCGGAAGGCCGCGAGCTTGGCTTCCGCCTGTTTCTTTGTTTCGGGAGTCATCCAGGCGAGGTTCTGGATGTCCTCCTGGAGAGATTTCTCGAGGGCCGCGACCAGCTTTTCCATGGCCTCCTTGTCCTGAGGAGGGAAGTTCTCCTTGACCCAGTCCTGGCCGACGGCTTCGCCCATGGAGCGATCGGTGAGAGTGGTGCAGCGCTTCCAGCGGGCGCTCTGCTCGACCTGGCCCTGGAGAGTCTTCTGAAAGAAGTCGAAGTTGAGGTCGACATAGGGACGCGAGAGCCAGGGCGCGGCGCTGTTCAGGGTGTGAAAACGGAGGTAGGCCTTGATGCTGTCGAGGTTCTGGCCCTCGATGACTTCGTTCATCGCCTTGAAGAAATCCGGCGTGCCGATGTTGAGTTCGCGCAGCGATGGTGACGGGGTGCCGGAGAGATAAGCGGTCCAGTCGAAGTTGGGGGCGAGCGTATTGAGATCGGAAACCGGCAGCAAATGGTAGCGCTTGTTCGGATCGCGCAGATCCACGCGCGGAATCGAACCCTTTGCCAGGGCGGTCTCGATGGCCAGCACGCTGTCGGCTTCTTCGGCGGCCTTGTCGTCGTTGTCTCCGGCCAGCTTGAAGAGTGCCGTGGCGTACTCCTTGTACTGCTGGCGGATCTT
Organism: uncultured Acidobacteriaceae bacterium; assembly: GCA_963725225.1. GTDB lineage: Bacteria > Acidobacteriota > Terriglobia > Terriglobales > Acidobacteriaceae > Silvibacterium. The sequence continues at coordinate 280,978 of CAVRXY010000035.1, read as the reverse complement.
GGTCATGCGCGCATCGTCGAGGATGTAGTAGTCGCGGTCGGGAAGGCTGAGGCCTCCCTGGTAAATGCCGGCTATCTCGCGCTCGGAGTTCTTCTGGTCCTGCTCGGAGCCGAAGCGGAAGAATGTCCCGGTGGCCTCATCGACCTCCAGCCGCGCGACCAGGGCAGCGAGGCCCTTCTTGTCGGAAAGCTGATCGATCATGGCGAGCACGGGCTGGACGGGCTTCTCACCCAGTTGATCGGCCAGGTCGGAGTTCATGCAGGCCGCGTAGAAGTCTCCATACTTGCGCTGGAGCGCCGTCTTCGGGTCGTTGGCGGCCCGGTTGAGATCGACGTAGAGCAGATAGCGGTCACGCTCCCCCAGCTCGTTGAAGCGCCCCCAGCGGGACTGGTCACCCGGGATGGGGTTGTTCTTGCGCCAGTTGCCGCAGGCGTAGGCGTAGAAGTCGACGCAGGGGTCCGCAGACTTGTCGATGGCGCTGAGGTCGAAGCTGTGGATCGGCTTGGGCGCCACCGGAGCGGCGTCAGAGGAATTGCCGGCCGGCGATACGGCGCTTTGAGCGGACGCCAGACTGCAGCAGAACAGGAACACACTGGCGAAACGGGAGATTCTCATCGATTTCCTCGGAGCAAAATTTCTGGGTGGGCAGGGATGTCTTTCATGGACTGCTGCGTAAATCAGGCGCAAATTCGGCAAACGTGCCCGCAGAGAAAAAATATCACGGCGTTTACAGAGATGTAACGCGGGCCTGGGGCTGAAAGAGGGAACGCCGTCGCGGGCCTGAAGATCACTAGGCCTGAAAGATTTTGATGCCTAAAAAATCTTGAGTTGGATGGTCAGGTACTTCTTCGGGTTCTGCCGGAAAGCATCGATCAGCTTGCTGCTATTGACCATCAATTCGTCGGTGTGGTGATAGAGAGCCGGATTCTTGACCAGCTGACCGATCGTGCCTTCACCGTTATCGACATTCGCCAGAATGGAATTAAGGTGGGTCACGGTATCGTTCAGCTTCTGGGCGAACTTGGGATCTTTGGCCATCATGCCGATGGCGCCCTTCCCGGAATTGATGCCGGCCAGAAGCTCATTGAGATTCTGCGTAGACTGGCGCAGGTTGTTGTAAAAAGTTTCGTCCTTGAGCAGCTTGCCTATGCTGCCATGACCCTCGTCAAGTTGCGTGGTGATGTTCTCCAGATGCCCCACGGCATTGTTGGCGCGGTTGTAAAGCTCATCGCTGGCGACCAGCTTGCCGATGGACCCCCTGCCGTTGCTGACTCCATCCACAAGCGCCTGAATCTGGTTCACGGCGAGCAGAGCCTTGTTGTAAAGGCCGGGATCGTTGATGAGCTGCCCGATGGAACCTTTGCCGCTGTTGAGCGAGTCAACGAGGTTATCCACCTTGGCCAGGATCACGTTGAGCTGCTCGATGGTTCCCTGGCTCGACTTGATGACGTCACTGAGATTGGGTGTTTCGTTGGTCTTCAGCTCGCCTCCGCTCTGAAACGGAGGGCCGGTGGCAAACTTGCTGTCGATATCAACGACGGTGTCGCCGAGGACGCCGATGGTGTCCAGGCTGGTTTTCGAATCGGTGTGGATCGCAGGAGCGAAGTGCTTTCCGACCGTCATGGTTACCTGGACGGGAGTAAGCTTCCGCTCCGGGATGATTTTGATGCTTTTTACGTTACCGACGGTGACGCCTTCCAGGTTCACCGGCGCGCCGAGCTTGAGTCCCGCTGAGTTTTCAAAATAAGAGACGATGGTGATCTTGCCGGTCCAAAAGCCGCCCGTGCTTCCCGACATGAGAAAGATAAGTGCCGTGAGCGCGCACAAGGCCACGATGACCAGCACGCCGACCTTAAGTTGAGACCACTGGACCTGCTGCTGGCTCGGCAAGGAACCCCTCGGGAAAAGTATCTCTTAGAACGAACAAAGAGCTCTGGCTGTGAGCATACCAAACCAGGCGTTTCAACTCGTAGCAACTTGCACTTTCGATGCCGGATCGGGGCGCCATGTTGCAGAAAAGTGGCAGTCAATGGTTCGGAGCCCTGGTTCAGGACCCGGGTTCAGGGTGCAGTTCCATTTTGGGATGCGCGGTCAGTTTTCAAGGTGAACCGCAGCCATAGCTGTCGTGGTGCTGTGGGTGAGCGAGAGCGAAATGTGGCGGACCCCCAATTCCGCGGCAATCTCCTGGGCGCGCCCGCTGAAATAAAGATTCGGGCGATGGCCGGGAAGGCGGCGCACTTCGAGCTCCTTCCAGGTGACCCCGTGCTGGATACCCGTGCCGAGGGCCTTGGCGCCCGCCTCCTTGGCGGCAAAGCGTGCCGCGAAGCTTTCGGCGCTGTTCTTCTTGCGCTGGCAATAGGCGATTTCGCCCGGGGTAAAGATGCGGGTGAGAAAGCGGTCGCCGTAACGCTCGATGGATTGTGCGATGCGGTCGATTTCGACCATGTCGATGCCGGTTCCGACAAGCATGAGGGCAAATTACATCATTTTTGCAGGCGAATGTAAGCAAAGGGAGATCTACGCCGGCACGAAGTCCCAGCACGAGACAGTTAACGAAACCGCCCGGCAATCCGATCAAGAATGTGCGGAGTGATGTGTGCGTGACGGTTACGAATCCGAAGAATCCCCCGGCTGGATGCTCCGGCTGACGGCTCTCAGCACCGAAGATCCGGCCAGGACGGTGCGCATCCTGACCGGAGCGCTGCTGGCCTGCGGCGGATGGGTGCTGACGCGCACCCAGGAGAAGGGTGTTGCCGCGCTGGATTTCGAGTTTGCCCGCGCCGCGTGTGTCGAGGTGTATGCGGTGCTGATCGGATGCGGGCTGGAGCTGAGCCGCGACTCGCACCTGAAAATGGCCGAGCTGTGCCACTGCACCAAGAACCTCATCGAGACCAGGGCATTCGATATCGCCCGCATCGATCTGGTGGTCTACAACAACCGCTTGCAAAATGCGGGCGACGACCCTTTGATGACGTTGCCCGGCTAACTGGCCGTGGCGGGACCTAGCCCGCTTCGACCAAACCGTAGCGCCGCTGCCAGGCTTCGCGCAGCCGGGCCCAGACGCGCTTCTTCTCCTCCTCGGTGGCTTCACCGCTGGCGTGTTCGACAAAGCGGGCGGATTCCTGCTTGGCCAGCTCCAGCATCGCGCGGTCGCGCAGAAGATTGGCGACGCGAAAATCGGGCAGTCCGGCCTGGCGGGTGCCGAAGAATTCTCCCGGGCCGCGGAGTTGCAGGTCGAGCTCGGCGAGCTCGAAGCCATCCTGCGTGCGGACCATGGCGGCGAGGCGTTCCTCGGCATGAGGAGAGATTTTTCCGCCGGTCATGAGGATGCAGTAGGACTTGGCGGCTCCGCGGCCAACCCGTCCGCGAAGCTGGTGCAAGCTGCGCCAGCCCAAAGCGCTCGGCGTGCTCGATCACCATGACGCTGGCGTTGGGGACGTCTACGCCGACTTCGATGACCGTGGTCGAGATGAGCACGTCGATCTCGCCGCGTTGAAAGCGGCGCATGATGATCTCCTTCTCGTCGGCGTCGAGTCGCCCATGCAGCAGGCCGAGCCGCAGGCCACTCAGATGGGTGCTCCGCAGGTTCTCGTACATCTCTGTCGCCGACTTCAGAGACGGCTTCTCGAAGAGCGAGGCTTTTTTTGCCGGGACTTTCTTCTGCGCAGCCTTCTTGCCCGCAGATTTCTTTGCCGGCTTCGTCTCCTCTTCGGGCTCCGGCTCGGCAAAGTCCAATTCCGGCTGGTCGTCCTTCGGTCCCTCGATGACCGGATAGACGACGTAGGCCTGATGGCCGCGGCGCACCTGCTCGCGAACTACCTTCCACACATCCTCGGCGCGCTCGTCGGAAACCTGCTTCGTGACGATCGGCGTCCGGCCCGGCGGCAACTCGTCGAGCACGCTGAGATCGAGGTCTCCGTAAAGTGACAGGGCCAGAGTCCGCGGAATAGGCGTCGCCGTCATCACCAGCACGTCCGGCTCGGCGGCGTTGGGCTTCTTCATCAGCCGGAAGCGCTGCAGCACGCCGAAGCGATGCTGCTCGTCGACGACGACGATACCCAGGTTGGCGAAATCGACTTTCTCTTCGATCAGAGCATGCGTCCCGATGACCAGGTCGGCCTCGCCGTGAAAGATTCGTCGCCGGGCAAGCTTTTTCTTGTCATCGTCGAGCGAGCCGGTGAGCAGGACCACGCGATACTTCCGCGACGATTTCTCGAGCAACTTGCGCGCGGCGAGATAGTGCTGCGTGGCGAGAATCTCCGTCGGCGCCATCAGCGCGGCCTGGTAGCCGTTTTCGATGGCGACCAGCATGGCCTGCAGCGCGACGATGGTCTTCCCCGACCCGACGTCTCCCTGAAGCAGGCGGCGCATGGGTGAGGGCCGGCGCATATCGCCGACAATTTCGCTGAGGGAACGCTTTTGCGCCGCCGTGGGATGGAAGGGAAGTATCTGGCGGATGGCCTCGCGGACCTTATCGTTGGTCTCGAACGCAAAACCGGCGCGTTCTTTCAGCTTGCGGCGCTTCAGCTCGAGTCCGCACTCGAGATAAAACAGCTCTTCGAAGATGAGCCGCTTGTGCGCCGCCGTTGCCGAGGCCTGCAGCTGCGACATCGGCGTCCCGGCGGGAGGAAAATGCACCGCGCACAACGCTGCTTCACGGCTGGGCATATCCAGGCGCGTGAGCAGAGCTGCCGGGAGCGTTTCCGGCATGTGGCCGCGCAGCTCCTGCAGCAGGTTGTAGACAATGCGGCGAATCCATCTCGACGCAAGCCGGCTGCCGCCCAGCGATTCGTAGACGGGCGTGATGCGGCCCACTTCGAGCAGCCGGGTCTCGTCGTCCGCGTCCTCGGGCAGGACCTCAAACTGCGGCTGGATCATCTTGAAATTGCGGGTCGACCGCGAGGGCTCGACCTTGCCGTAGAGAGCGACCATCTGTCCCGGCTTGAACTTTCCCTCCAGATACGTCCCGTGAAACCACATGCACTTGAGGGTCGAGAGATTCTGCCCGACGGTCATTTCGAAGATGGGCATGGAGCGCGTGCGCAGCAGCACCGTACCCCGGACCTCGGCGATAACGCTGGCCATCTCGCCCGGCACCAGATCGGTCAGCGCGCGGGGATGCAGGCGGTCTTCGTAGCGGAACGGCAGATGGTAGAGGAGGTCCTCGACGGTGGTGATGCGCTTTTCACCGAGCGTCGCTGGCGATTTGCGGGCCGATGCCTTTAACGAACTGAACAGGGGTGTCGAGCTGTACCACATTGCGATGCTAGCACTCAGGGCACAGGGCACAGGGCTCAGAGCAGAGTATTTCAGTTGCAGATTCTTCTCTAGCAGAAGCAGCGATTCCGCGACGGCCGTCTAACATCTCTTTGTGCCCTGTGCCCTGTGCCCTGTGCCCTGTGCCCTGTGCCCTGTGCCCTGTGCCCTGTGCCCGCCTGATAGACTTTGGATTTTGGGGGAGAGGCGCTGCATGTCCACGGTGGTAAGCCTGGACCGGATCTCAAAATCATACGAACAGAAGATCGCGGTCAGGGAATTGAGCCTTCAGATCGAAGAGGGCACGATGTTTGGTCTGCTCGGTCCGAACGGCTCCGGGAAGACGTCAAGTATCCGCATGATGATCGGCATCACCATGCCGGATTCAGGCACGGTGAACCTTTTCGGCAAGCCGTTTTCACGCGAGAGCCTGAAGCGCGTGGGATATCTGCCGGAAGAGCGCGGCCTGTACAAGAAGATGAAGGTGATGGACCAGCTGGTCTTCATGGGCGAGCTGCGCGGGCTCGATCCTGCGGTTGCCGGAAAGCGCGCGCACGACTGGTGCGAGCGGATGCAGATCCTCGACTCGATAAACAAGAAGACCGAGGAGCTTTCCAAGGGCATGCAGCAGAAGATCCAGTTCATCGCGACTCTGCTGCACGATCCCGAACTTGTCATCATGGACGAGCCGTTCTCCGGTCTCGATCCCGTGAATGCGACGCTGCTGCAGGACACGCTGGTCGATCTGAAGAATGCAGGCAAGGCGATCCTGTTTTCAACCCACCGCATGGACCAGGTGGAGAAGCTGTGCGACGCGATCTGCCTCATCGACCGCGGACACGCGGTGCTGCAGGGCGGCATGCGCGAAGTGAAGTCGCGATACGAGCGCAATCACGTCGTGATCGAATTTCGAAGGCGACGCATCGTTCCTTCAGCATCCGGCAATCGCGAGCTACAAGAATTATTCGGGGCAGGCGGAGATTGAATTGAAGCCCGGCGCGAATGCGCAGGATCTGCTGCGTGAAGCGGTTGGCGAAGGCGGCGATTACCAGGTTTGAGTTGATGGAGCCGTCACTCGAGGAGATCTTCATCCGCACGGTAGGAGAAAAAGTCGATGCGTGACATCTGGCTGATTGCGAAGCGCGAGTATCTTGAGCAGGTGAAGGGCAAGGCGTTCAAGGTTACGACCATCCTGATTCCGGTGGTATTCATTGCCATCTTTGGCGTGATCGCCATTGCAGGCAAGAACTCCGGGGTGGGGAAGCATGTCGTCATCGCGACGGCCGACCCCACGCTTGCCGAGCGGGTGCGTAATCCGCTGATCGCGGACAAAGACGCGAAGATGACCGTCGACGTCGTGGCTCCGGCGACCGACGCCGATCATCAGAGATTGCTGGCGGAGGTCGACCAGAAGCAGATTGATGGATTCCTCTGGTTGACGATTGACGGCGGGACGGCGAATGCGACATTCGAATCGCGTTCCTCGGGCGACTTCGCAACCGAAGGGCGCCTGCAGAGCGCGGTCAACCGCGCGCTGGTGGAGCAGCGGCTCGCGGCACGGGGAATCCCCGCGAGCGACGTGCAGGCGTTGACGAAGGACATCGACATCAAGACCGTGCAGGTGAAGAACGGCAAGGAGACAGCGACAAACGCGCTGAGCACCTTCTGGGCCGCGTATGCGATGGCCTTTCTGCTTTCGTTCACGGTGGTGATGTATGGCATGAATGTTGGTCGCTCGGTGATCCAGGAGAAGACCTCCCGGATCTTCGAGGTGATGCTGGCCACCGTGACGCCGGGGGATATGCTGGCGGGCAAACTGATCGGTATCGGCGCCGTGGGGCTGACGCAAATCGCGATCTGGATAACGGGGGCGGCGTTGTTTGCTGGATCGGCCATGGGCGTGCGGATGATGTCCGGCGACATGAAGATTCATGTGTCGGTCGCCGAGATTGTGCTTTTCAGTCTGTACTTTGTGCTGGGCTACGCGCTGTACAGCACGCTGTTCGCGGGCCTGGCGGCGACCTGCGATACCGAGCAGGAGTTGCAGCAGTATTCGCCGCTGGCGGCGGTGCCCATCTGGCTTAGCTTCGGAATGATTGCCTTCATTGTGAGCAATCCCAACTCGATCTGGTCGGTGGCGATATCCATGTTTCCGCCGTGCGCGCCCATCACGATGTTTCTGCGGCTGGCATCGCAGTTTCCTCCGTATTGGCAGATTGCGTTGTCGCTGGGGCTGATGGTGCTGTCGGTCTACATCGTCCTGTGGCTCTCGTCGCGCATCTATCGCGTTGGAATCCTGATGTACGGCAAGCGCGCGACCCTGCCGGAGATGCTGCGCTGGCTGCGTTACAGCTAGGGACTGGCCGTCCAGGCGCACGCGCCTTCGACGCCTGAGCTTGCCTGAGCGCGGTCCTTCATGGCTGCGAGTCGTTAGAATCGCTGAGTGGGATCGGACAAGGAGTTCTCCTTCGGGCAGCGGGTGGCTTTGTGGATCGTTCCAAAGCTGACGGCGCTGCTGCTGGCGATGATCGGCGCAACTCTGCGCTTTGAAGTGATCGCCGAAGAAGGCGCTGTACCGGAGAAGCCGCCAACCACAGGCATCTTCTGCTTCTGGCACCGCTGCACGCTCCCGTGCGGCTGGTACTTCCGCAAGTTTCGCTGCTCGATTCTCATCAGCCGCAGCTTCGATGGCGAGCTGATTGCGCGGACGCTCGGCCTGCTGGGCTACGGCACCGTGCGGGGATCGAGTTCACGTGGCGGCGTCGCGGGACTGCTGGGTCTCAAGGATGTGATCGAGCGCGGACAGCCCGTCGTCTTCACGGCGGATGGTCCGCGCGGCCCGATCTATCAGACAAAAATCGGTCCGGTGAAACTGGCACAGATGACCGGGCAGGCGATGGGCTGCTTCTACCTGCTGCCGCAGCGCGCATGGGTGATGCGGTCGTGGGATCGGTTTCTGATTCCGAAGCCCTTTTCGCGCGTGGCTGTCAGCTGGGCGCGCAAGGTGGCTGCTCCCCCACCAGACGCCGACGCAGCAACGCTCGAGCGAACCCGGCTGGAGCTGAACGACGCGCTGGAGCGTGCGCGGCTGAGGGCTGAAAATCACTTCGCAGGCAGGTGACGGAGATGGAGATCTGCGCCCAAAGGTCGCCGCACTCGACTCGGTATCTGGTTTGTCGCCATCTACATCACCCTCGTGGCGGCAGCGTTTGCACTGGCTACGATCGGGAAGGGCGACGAGTTCGGTTACAGAGCGATTCCGCTCCTTGAGCTTTCCATGCCGTGGTACGCCTTCATTGAGCATTTCTTTACCCCTAATTCGCTCCTGCCGGCTCTACCCGGTATTGCGCTGAACGCTGGCATATTGTTTGTCGCCGGCAAGTCGATTGACAAGCGACCAAGTGCTGTTGGCGCTTGGCTTGCCGCCATTTACCTTGCCCTCGTCATCGCTGTTCATGTTCTGAGCAACGCAAATCCGTATAACATCGGGCTTGCCTCGACCGTTGTGATGCTCGCCATGCCATGGTATCGCTTGAGCGACCTGCTGCTGATCATAGGCGTCATTCTGAATGCCGGCATTGTGTACCTCATCGGCATGCTGGTAGAGAAGTTGTGGCGCTCTCTCGCAAAGAGAAGAGCGTGATCGGTCAGTAAAATGACCTGAGTGCTCGTCTCCGATTTCAACTACGAACTTCCCGAAGAATTGATTGCGCAGCAGCCTCCCGCAGAGCGTGGAGGTGCGCGCATGCTCACCCTCGACCGCAAGTCCGGTGAATACGCGGACCGGATGTTCCGCGACTTTCCGGACCTCCTGCGCGAAGGCGACCTGCTGGTGCTGAACGACAGCCGCGTGATCCCCGCGCGCCTCTACGCACATCGCGCAGGATTGCACACCCAGGCCGGACACCACACCACCGGCCGCGTTCAGGTGCTGCTGACCGAGCAGATTTCCGAATGGGAATGGCTCGTCCTCGCGCGGCCCGGCCGCAAGGCGCTGACGGGAGAAGTGCTGAGCTTCGGAGACGGTGCGCTGCGGGCGGAGATCATCGCGCACGGAGAGTTCGGCGAGCGCACGCTGAGGTTCGAGCCGGTCGCGGATTTCTTCGGCGAGCTTGAGAAGCTCGGGCATATCCCGCTGCCGCCCTACATCCATCGCCCCGATATCTCCAGCGATCGCGAGCGATACCAGACGGTCTATGCGCGGGAGCGCGGATCGGTCGCCGCTCCCACGGCAGGTCTGCATTTCACGCCGGAGATCCTGGAGCGCATTCGCGCGCGCGGCGTCCGCATTGCCTACGTCACGCTCCATGTCGGCCTGGGGACCTTTCAGCCGGTGCGTGTCGAGCGGGTCGAGGACATCCACCTGCATACCGAGCGGTACACGCTGCCCGAGATAACCGCAGCCGAACTGAACGCCGCCCGCCGCGAAGGACGCCGCATCGTTGCTGCTGGAACCACGACTGTCCGCACCCTGGAACACTGCGCGCTCGCCGGCGACGAGTTCGCGCCGCATTCCGGCAGCACCAGCATCTTCATTTCGCCGGGATTTGAGTTCCGCGTGGTGCAGGCGCTGCTGACAAATTTTCATCTGCCGCAATCGACGCTGCTGATGCTGGTGAGCGCCTTCGGCGGCCGCGAGCATGTCCTGAGCGCCTATCGGCATGCGGTCGCCGAGCGGTATCGCTTCTTCTCCTACGGCGACTGCATGTTCCTGAGCTGATCGAGCCGTGAGCTGCGCGAAGGATGGGGCACCGGTTCCTCAACGCACTACCACACCTTGCAGGCCGGCTCCTTGACCATCGGCTGGCCCGCTTTGCATCCGAAGGCTTTCGCGAACTCCGGCATGTTGGTCACGATGCCGTTGACGCGCGCCTTGCCGGGAGAATGCGGATTGGTGATGGCCGACATGCGCAGGTTCTCAGGCCGCTGGTTTTCGCAGGCCCACTGCGCGTATCCGATAAAGAAGCGCTGGTCGGGAGTGAAGCCGTCCTTCGGTTGCAGGTTCTGCCCCGCCGTCTCCTTCTTCCACGCGATGTAAGCGAGAAGCGTGCCGCCCAGGTCGGCCACGTCTTCGCCGCTGGTCAGCTTTGAGTTGATGTGGATGTCGTCGACGATGATGTAGCCGGCATACTGCTCGCGCTGGCAGTTGATGCGCTCCTCGAAGGCCTTCGCGTCGGCCGGCGTCCACCAGTCCTTGAGATTGCCCTGCGCGTCGAACTGGCGGCCTTCGTCGTCGAAGCCGTGCGTGAGCTCGTGGCCGATGGTGCCTCCGGTGTTGCCGTAGTTGGGCGCGTCGTCTTCCTTGGGGTCGTAGAGCGGCGGCTGCAGCACGCCGGCAGGGAAGTTGATGTCGTTCATCTGCGGATCGTAGTAGGCGTTGACCGTGGGCGGCGTCATGTCCCATTCGTTGCGGTCGACGGGCTTGCCGACTTTGGCCCAGTCGCGGTTGTAGTCGAAGATGCGCGCCCGCTGCACGTTGCCGAAGTAGTCGTCGGGGCTGATGGTCAGCGCGGAGTAGTCGCGCCATTTGTCGGGATAGCCGATCTTGTTGCGGATGGCGTGCAGCTTGAGCAGCGCCTGCTTCTTGGTGGCATCGCTCATCCAGTCGAGATGTTCGATCTCGTCCTGCATGGCCTGCTCGATCTGCTCGGTCATCTCCAGCGTCTTCTGTTTCGTGGCGGCAGAGAACGTGCGCGCGACGAATTCCTGGCCCAGCGCTTCGCCGAGATAGCGGTCCACCTGGCCTTCGCAGCGCTTCCAGCGCGGCTGCATCTGCGGTATGCCGCGCAGGAATTTGCCGTAGAAGTCGAACTGCGCGTCCTCGAAATTGCTCGACAGGCTGGTGGACGCGCGCGTTCAGCGCGTGGGTGCGCAGATAGGCCTTGAGATTGTCCAGCGACTCGTTGGCCAGCTCGCTCTGCAGAGCCTGAAGGAACTTCGGCTGCGCAACATTGATGTTGCCGAGCGACGAGGGCGAGACCTTCTGCGACTGGAAGTACGCGTTGAGCTCAAGCGCGGGTGCGAGCGTGTCGACCTCTCCGATCTTCATCGGGTGGTAGATGTTGTAGGGATTGCGGCGTTCGACGCGGGTAAGCGAAGCGTTGGCCAGCGCGGTTTCAATCTTCATGGTCGCGGCGGCCTGCTCATCGGCCTGCGCCTGCGGCACTCCGGCAAGCACAAGCAACTGCGCCAGGTAGGCTACGTAGCGCTTGCGGATCTCTTCGCTTCGGGCGTCGGTCTTGGTGTAGTAGTCGCGGTCGGGCAGGCCGAGGCCGCCCGCATCGAATGCCGATGATCATCATGTCGGCATTTTTCGCGTCCTGCTCAGCGCCGATATTCAGAAAGTAGAGGCCCCGGCTGTTCGCGCCCTCGCGCAGAAAGGCGGCCAGTTGCTCTCGGTTGCCGATGGCTGCGATGCGATCCAGCTCAGGTTTGAGAGGCTGCAGGCCGCGCGCATTGATCGCATCGGTGTTCATGCAGGCGGCGAAATAGTCGCCGATCTTCTGCTGCGCGGGCGTGCGGTCTTTGGCTTTCGCGTCTTCTTCGAGAATGCCCCACAGGAACTGGCTGTTTTCATTGGCCAGCTTGGCGTAGACACTCCACGCGGCCTGGTCTGCGGGAATGGGATTGTTCTTCATCCAGCCGCCGCAGGTGAATTGGTAGAAGTCCACGCAGGGGTCGGCACTGCGGTCGAGGTCCGTCAGGTCAAGACTGGGCGAGTAGGGCAGAGATTTGAGGGGTTGTTTCGGAGGGGCCGCGGGCTGCGGGCTCTGTGCGGCGGCGACGGAAATACACGCGGCGGCCAGAGCGGATGCGAAAAGGCGAGCGATCATCATTGAATCTCCGTGTGCGTGCATTGTATCGGGAGCAGGCTGGCGCGCCGCACCGAAGGCCGCGCGAGGCGATAGACTCAAACGTGATGTCTCCCAGGCAATCCACTACTGTCCAATCCACGCTCCCACCGGTCTTTCTTCTCGACTCGATGTCGTTCATCTTTCGCGCCTATCACGCGATGCAGCGGTCGCGGCCAATGTCGACGCGCACCGGCGTGCCGACGGCGGCGACCTATGTCTTCGTCAACATGATCAACAAGCTGCGCAAGGACTTCGCGCCGGAGTACTTCGCCGCAGTCTTCGATATCAGCGGGCCGGTATTTCGCGATGAGCGCGCGCGGGAGATGAAGCTGCGCAAGTTCAACGCGGCAACGCAGACATTCGACGAGGTCGACTACGGCGGCTATAAGGCGAATCGCACCGAGATGCCGCCGGACCTGGCGCAGCAGCTTCCGTATATCCGGCGGGCGCTGGAGGCGTTTCGCATTCCCATTCTGCAGGCGGAGGGCTTCGAAGCCGACGACGTGATCGGCACGCTGGCGGCGCAGGCTGCGAAGGCGGGGCATCCGGTGTATGTCGTTTCGAACGACAAGGACATGCTGCAGCTGGTGACCGACCAGGTGAAGGTCATGAATCCGATGAAGGACAACCTGGTGCTCGATCGCGAGAAGGTCATCGAGACGCTCGGCGTGCCTCCCGAGAGAGTGATCGACGTGATGGCGCTGCGCGGCGACTCGGTCGACAACATTCCCGGCGCGCCGGGCATCGGCGACAAGGGATCCGTCGAGCTCATTCAACAATTCGGCAGCGTGGAGGCGGCGCTCGATCGTGCCGGCGAGGTGAAGCGCAAGACGTATCGCGAGTCGCTCGAAAACAATCGCGACGCCGTTTTGCTGAGCAAGGAGCTGGTAACGATTCACTGTTCCGTCCCGCTCGAACTAAATCTTGAAGAGATGCGCACCCAGCCTCCGGACGTGACCGCGTGCCGCGCGCTGTTTACCGAGCTCGAGTTCACGACGCTGCTGAAGGAGCTTGCTCCGGCAGAATTGTCACGCCCGGTCGAGTATGTGACCGAACCGACGGACGAGGATATTGCGGAGTTTGTTCGCGAGGCGCGGGCGAATGGATTTGCGCTGGCGACGCCCTCGTCACAGCTCGAAGAGGCAGCCGAGCAGGTGAGCGAGCAGGAGTCCGAAGCGATCGAAGAGGCCGAGCCGGAGCTGAAGACCATGTCTTTGCTCGATCTGATGGAGACGGCTGAGGACAAGGCTGCTCCGGTCGATGTGAAGGCGTTTCGGGTGGCTGTTGCTGCAAGCGCGGACAAGGCGCTCCTGATTCCGCTGGAGAGCGTGCGTGCGCTGCTCGAAGACGAGAGCGTGCCGAAGCGTGTGCACGACCTGAAGGGAACGATGCGCACGCTGGAGCAGCATGGCGTCGACGCTGCGCGGAGCGGGCGACGATCTGATGCTGTATTCGTACCTCATCAATCCCACGCATGCGTCGCACCGGCTAAGCGATATCGCGGCGCGGTTCAGCGCGCATCCGCTGAAGGAAACGGCTGAGCGTGAGCTTCCCGAGGCGGCGCATGTCGTCGAGACGCTGGCGCCGATTCTGCGCGACGATGTGAACGCGCTCGACGAACGCAAAGTCTACGAGACGATCGACCTGCCGCTGGTCACGGTGCTGCTGCGCATGGAGAAGACCGGCGTGCGCATCGATTCCGCGGTGCTGAACAAGATGTCGATCACTCTCGGCTCTGAAATTGACCGCGTCGGCGAGGAGATCTTCGCGAAGTCGGGACATCGCTTCAATATCCAGTCTCCGAAGCAGCTCGGCGATGTGCTCTTCAACAAGATGGGCCTGCCCAAGCCGCTCAAGTACGGCAAGGGCAAGGTGGTTTCGACGGCGCAGGATGTGCTCGAAGAGCTGGCGGTACACAACGACGTACCGCGCATGGTGCTCGAGTACCGGCAGCTCGCGAAGCTGAAGTCGAACTACGTGGATTCGCTGCCGCTTCTGGCCGACAGCGAAGGCCGCGTGCATACGACCTTCAACCAGGTGGGCACGGCAACGGGCCGGCTGTCATCGACCAATCCGAATCTGCAGAACATTCCCATCCGCACCGAGCTTGGCCGCGAAATCCGCGCAGCGTTTATTGCCGCGCCGGGCTGCCGGCTGCTGTCGGCGGACTATTCGCAGATTGAATTGCGGCTGATGGCGCATTTCTCCGACGATCCGTCTGCTGACGCACGCGTATCGCACCGGGCAGGATATTCACACGCTGACAGCGTCGGAAGTCTTCGGCGTGCCCGCCGACAAGATGAGCAAGGAGACGCGCAACCGCGCCAAGGCGGTGAACTTCGGGATCGTCTACGGCATTTCGCCCTTCGGCCTGGCGGCCCAGCTGGGCATCGACCAGCACGAGGCGCGGCTGTATATCGAAACCTACTTCGAGCGCTACAAGGGCGTGCGCGCCTTCATCGACCGGCTGCTCGAGGAGACGCGGCGCGAGCAGAAGGTGAAGACGATGTTCGGGCGCGTGCGGCCCATTCCCGATATCCAGAGCCGCAATGCGAACCTGCGCGGGTTTGCCGAACGCACGGCAGTGAACACTCCGCTGCAGGGCACGGCGGCGGATCTGATCAAGCTGGCGATGATCCGCATCGACAAGAAGCTCGCGGAGCGAAAGCTGAAGACGCGCATGACGCTGCAGGTCCACGACGAATTGCTCTTCGATGTGCCTGATGCCGAGGTAGATGAAGTGCGCGAGCTGGTGCGAAGTGAGCTGGAGCACGTCATCGAGCTGAAGGTACCGCTGGTGGCGGACGTCGGTGTGGGCGCGAACTGGCGCGACCTGGACTAACCGTCCCGGTAATCGCGCCTTGCGGCGCAACGGGACTTTGCGATCTCACGCGCCCAGTGCTTCGCGGATAGCCCCGGCGATGGCGTCGGCGTGCCGGCGCATCGTCTCTTCCGATTCTGCTTCGATCATCACGCGCGCCAGCGGCTCGGTGCCGGAGTAGCGCACCACGACGCGGCCGTTGCCGTTGAGCGACTCTTCCGCGTCTCGGATTGTGGCCGCGATGGCGTCGATCTCGTCGAGCGGCTTCTTCTCCTTCACGCGAATGTTCACGATGACTTGGGGAAAGACCTTGAGATCGGCGATGAGTTCGTCGAGCGGCTTGCCGGAGCGTTGCAGAATGCCGAGCACTACCAGGGCGGTGAGCAGGCCGTCGCCGGTGGTGGCGAGATGAGGAAAGAGGATGTGCCCCGACTGCTCGCCGCCGAGCGAGGCAGCGTTTGCCTGCATCATTTCGAGCACGTACTTATCGCCGACCGGCGCGCGCAGCATCCTGATCCGCATCGCGTCTCAGAGCCGCCTCCAGGCCCATGTTCGACATGGTGGTCGCGACGACGATATCGCCGTTGAGCAGATTCTCAGCTTTGAGCGCCCGGGCAGCGAGCAGCAGAACGGCGTCTCCGTTGACGACGTTGCCGTGGCGATCGGCGAAGAGTGCGCGGTCGGCGTCGCCGTCAAAAGTGATTCCGATGTGCGCGCCGGCTGCTTTGGTCTCCGCCGCGACGACCGACGGGTGCAGCGCGCCGCAGTTCGCGTTGATGTTGCGTCCGTCGGGAGCCGCATGCGTGAGCCGCGTCTCGCAGCAGAGACCCGCAAATAATTCAGGCGCGATGGCCGAAGCGGCTCCGTTGGCGCAATCGACCACGATCTTGAGTCCCTCCAGGCAAAGGCCGGGGACGGCGGCGAGCAGAAACTGTCTCGTAGTCGGCGCGAAAGGCCTCATTGACGGGAGGGGCAGAGAGCTCTGCCGGATCGGGCGCAGTGACCGACTCGAGTTGGCGGAAGATCTCGTCCTCGATGCGCAGTTCGGTCTCGTCGGGCAGCTTGTAGCCGTCTCCGCCGAAGACCTTGATGCCGTTATCGTGCCAGGGATTGTGCGAGGCGGAGATGACAACTCCCGCCGAGAACTTGTGAAGCCGCGCCAGATAGGCGATGGCCGGAGTCGTGATGATGCCGGCGCTGGTGACCGAAGCTCCGCCCTGCGTGAGTCCTGCGGTTAGCACGGCCGCAATCCACGGGCCGGATTCACGGGTATCCATGCCGAGAATGATCGAAGGCTGATGGTTGTTGGCCTTCAGCTGATGCGCGAGGGCCATGCCGACTGCATATATCGTTCTGGGGTCAAGTGGAGCTTCGCCGGCCACAGCGCGAATTCCATCGGTTCCGAAGAGTCTTCTCATATTTTTACTGTTCTGTCGTGGTCTTGATCACGCTGCTTTCGATGCTTCCCTTGGCAACCCGCGTGATGAGCTTTTGTTTTGGCCGCAGAGCGGCTGCGTCTCTCACCAGTGTTCCAGATTCGTCATATACCAGGGCGTAGCCGCGATTCAGCACGCCGAGCGGCGACAGCGAGTGAAGCTGCTTCTCCAGCGCATGCAACCGCGAACGAGACTGGAGCGCGAAGGTAGAACGCGTGCGCAGCAATTGCGCATCCAGGCCTTCCAGACGATGGCGCACCAGCGCCAGGCGATGGCTCACATCAAGACGCTGCAGGTGAGTCACCAGAGACTGCAGCTGTTGAGCGGCCGCCTGGCAGCGCTTCCGGCAGGCCGCTTCCATGCGGAATGTCAGCTCGTCGACGCGCTGCTGGCGAAGGTTCAGATTGTCGCGCATGCGCGAGAAGGCCGCTGTAGCCGACAAGACGCAAAAAGCGCTCGCGTGCCTGCATCAGGGCGTAGCGTGTCGCGCGGTCCAGGCGCTGGCCCAGCTCCTGCAGGCGCTCTTCGACCTTGTGCTGGGCAGCCGTGATGAGCTCCGCTGCCGCAGAGGGAGTGGGAGCCCGCAGATCGGCGACGAAGTCGGCAATCGTGAAGTCTGTTTCGTGCCCCACGGCGGAGACAACGGGAATCTCCGAGGCGGCGATGGCGCGCGCCAGCAATTCGCTGTTAAAGGGTGCGAGATCTTCGAGCGATCCGCCTCCGCGGGCCACGACGATCACATCGACTTCGCGCGTACGGTTGAACCAGGCGATGCCGGCCTTGATTTCAAGCGGCGCCGAGTCGCCCTGAACCAGCGCCGGATAGACGAGGATCTGCAGCGCGGAGTGCCGGCGCGTGACGATGTTGACGAAGTCGCGAATGACGGCCCCCGAGGGCGAAGTGATGATGCCCACGCAGCGCGGAAACGCCGGCAGAGGCCGCTTGCGGTCGGAGTCAAAGAGGCCCTCCCGCTGAAGCTGCCGCTTGACCTGCTCAAAGGCCAGCTGGAGCGATCCCGCGCCCATGGGCTCGATGTGCTCGGCGACGACCTGCATCTGGCCGCGTTGCTCGTAGACCGACAGCCTGCCGCGCAGCAGGATGTGCAGGCCATCCTCAGGACGGAAGCGGAGCAGCCGGGCCTGGCTGCGGAAAAGCACCACCGAGAGCTGCGCCGCATCATCCTTTAGCGTGAAGTAGATATGGCCGGACGCCGCGGGCCGCAGGTCGGAGATTTCGCCTTCGATCCAGAGATCGGAGAATGCGCGCTCCACTTCCGACGCGCAGCTCGGCGGCAAGCTCGCTTACTTTCCAGATGCGCCGCTGTGCAGGCTTAGCCTCTTCGAAGGTGAAGCCGAGCTGGCCGGGCACGTTGGAGAGGTTACCCACAATTCCTCAGTGTACATGCGCCTCAGCGGCGAAACCGCGACAGCAGCCAGAAGAGCAACGTGAGCAGAACGCTGAGCAGGATCGAGGTCCCGATAGGGAAGAAGACGGTAACGTTTTTCCGCCGCCACGTAAGGTCGCCGGGCATGCTGCCAAAGGATATGCCCAGCCGTCCCAGCAGATAGACAAGACCGCCGGCCACGATCAGGACGACGCCAAGTTTGACGAGGAGGCGCGCAACGGCAGTCATTAAAAATAGATTACGCAAGGGCGCTGTTGACGGGCAGGGGTCACTCCTGTTTTGCTGGCGGAGAGTGGGGGAACGGCGTTGCAGGTCTTCTGGTTCTGCCTGGGCATTGCGTTTATCTTTGTGGCGTTGCTGGATGCCTTCCAGACGGTCATTTCGCCGCGCCGCGCCACTGGCCGGTTCCGCATCACCCGCGTTTTCTACATCGTCACCTGGTGGCCTTGGTCTCGCCTGGCAACCAGAATTCGTCATCCGCGAAAGCGCGAGACGGCGCTGAGCTTTTACGGGCCCTTATCGCTTCTGCTGCTGATTGTGGTCTGGGCGGCGGCGCTGCTGACCGGCTTTGCACTTCTGTTTCACTCGCAACGGGCGCCGCTCGCCGACGCCATGTTTTCCGGTAACGACCTGCGATCGGACATGTACCTCAGCGGAACGACCATCTTCACGCTGGGCATCGGCGACCTGACGCCGCATTCCTCATGGGCACGGCTGATTATCGTTCTCGAATCGGGCATAGGCCTCGGATTTCTGGCCATGGTGATCAGCTACTTCCCGGTGCTCTACCAGGCCTTTTCAAGACGCGAAGTGAGCATATCGCTGCTCGATGCGCGCGCCGGCTCGCCGCCCACTGCCGCGGAGCTGATGCGGCGGCATTCCTTCACAGGCGGCAGCGACGCTCTCAATCTTCTTTTGGTGGAATGGGAGCGATGGTCGGCAGAGCTGCTGGAGAGCCATATCTCCTATCCGCTGCTCTGCTACTTCCGCTCGCAGCACACCAACCAGAGCTGGCTTTCGGCGTTGACCGCGGTTCTGGATGTCTGCGCCCTGATGATTGCCGGCGTGCAGGACCACGCGGCCCGGCAGGCGCAGCTCACCTTCGCCATTGCCCGCCACGCGCTGGTGGATATCGCTCAGAATTTCTCGCAGCGGCCTGTTCTGGACGGTCACGATCGACTGCCTCCCGAACGCTTCGAGGAACTCTATGGTCAGTTGTGCAGCGCCGGAATCCGCGTCTGCCGCGATGAGGATTCGATGGAACGCCTGAGAAAGATGCGCGCGCTCTACGAGGGTTATGCAGAGGCGCTGAGCCGCTTCTTGTGCATGCCGCTGCCGCCGTGGATCGTGGACCAGCCGCACAAGGACAATTGGCTCTCGGTGGCGAAAGTGCGAGAGCAGGCGGAATCAGTCGGTCCGGAAAATGTCAATCTCGAAACCGCGCTACCCACTGCGTTTCATGAAGACGAGCACCACTTTTAAAGGTCTCCGGCGGCCTCAGTGTCGCGAAGCAATGATCGCTTCCAGTTCCGTGAGCCAGGATTGCAGCTGCGGCGCGAACTCAGAGCCCGACCGGCGCTTCCGCCGCCAACGACGTTTCGATCTTCGAGGCGAGCACGCTGCCTTGCGGCAGACCGAAAGTTCCCAGGATTCCGGCAAGTTTGTGAGCGGCCGATTCGGCATCGCAGCGGGTCTGGTTGTCGAGCGAGCCCGCGGCCAGCCTGTCGTACGCGTCGCGAATCAGCTTCAGGCGTTCCTGCAGCAGTCCATAGTTTTTCGTCCACAGACTCTGGAGCAGCTCTTCCATCTCCTTCGCGTTGGAATCTGGCGGCTGGCTCATAGGACGACTTTCAGTCCTTCCATCCCAGCGCGTCGGACATCTGCTGAGCGAGCGTGAGGGGGTCGAAGGGCTTGAACAGCACCGCCGAGACGCCCAGATTGGCGAAGCGCTTCTGATCGGCCCCCTGCACCTTGGCGGTGAGCAGGATGACCGGGATGCCAGCGGTCTCCAGGCCCTTGCGGAGTTCGAGAAAGGTCGTCGGGCCGTCCATGCCGGGCATCATCACGTCGAGCAGGATCGCGTCAGGCCGCTCGATCTGGGCGCGGCGAATGCCCTGAGCGCCGGAGCTCGCGGTTACGACATCCCATCCTGCTACTGTCTCCAGGCTCATGGCGGCTACCTGCCGGATGTCGTCTTCGTCATCAATGATAAGAATGCGGCGTTGCATGGGGGAATCTTTCATTGGCGAAACATTATCAGTTCCGAAGTAGGATGGCACAAAAACCGGTTCAGAAGATTTCCTACAGAGGTACAACAGGTCAGATGGACTCCCTGACCGACTCGTCGAGCGGTGCTTCCGCAGCGCGGTAGCGGCGGAGCATGGTGAATACCAGCGCTTCGACGTCTTCGGGCTGCACTTTGGTCTTGGTGAGGAACTCGGTTGGGCCGAGCTGGAAGAGCCCTCGCTCCGAGTTGGAGACCTCGCGGGCGGAGTAAACAACCAGCGGCAGGCTCCGGAGTTCCTTGCGGGTGCGCAGCCAGTCAATCAGCTCCAGTCCATGGCCGTCCGGCAGCGCCAGGTCGAGGATGATCAGGTCGGGACGAGCCGATTCACACAGCTCGATCGCATTCTGCAGCCGGGGAGCATGGTGGACAACGATCCCGTCGCGCTCAAAGGTGGTGAGAATGACGCGCGCCAGGTCGAGATCGTCCTCGACGAGCAGTACCGTCGGATGCTCGCGTGATCCTTTGACCAGGCGCGCCAGCTCGGCCAGAAGCAGCGTCTCGTCGACAGGAGTCTGCAGCCAGGAGTCAGCCACCTGGGTTCCGGGGTTCCGGTCATCGGGCGACAGAAGGCTGAGAACGACGATCGGAACCTGTGCGATGGATGGCTCTTCCCTTAGCGCGCGCAGCGTCATCAGGCCATCGCGCCTTTGCTGCGAAACGCCGAGCAATATGGCTCCCAGCGAGAACTGCTGCGCGAGGTGGATCGCCTGCTCCCGGTTCTCCGCCTCGAGAATACGGTAGTTGCGCTTGCGCAGCGTCTCGACGAACTGTTTTCGCGCAGCCGCATCCCGCTCGCAAATGAGGATGGTGTCCTCCTTCGTGAAAGAGTCCGGCATGAAGTTGCTGGTTTCCGGCAGTGCCTCCAGCCTGCTCCGCTCCGGCAGGAAGAGGCGGAACGTAGACCCCCGCAGCGGGTTGTGTTCCGCCCAGATCCGGCCGCCGTGCTGCTGAACGATGGTGCGGCATATCGCCAGCCCCAGGCCGGTGCCGCCCTTTTGGCGCGAGTCGGACGCGTCCACCTGCTGGAAGCGGTCGAAGATGCTTTCCAGCTTGTCGGTGGGGATACCGCGCCCCTCGTCGATAACGCTGAGCTGCGCTCCGCCGTCCACCGGCATGACCTCAACCGATACAGTCGAGTCCGGCTGGGAGAACTTGATAGCGTTGCTGAGGAGGTTGGTAACGACCTGCACCAGCCGGTCCGGGTCGGCCTCCACCGCCGTGAGTTCCGACTTCACCACCAGGCGGATGCTTGCCGCATCGGCCATCGGCTGCATGGCGTCGACAACCTGCTGGGCGAGTTCATTCAGGAAAGAGGCGCGGAAGTTGAGCGGCGCGCGGCCGGACTCCATGCGCTCCAGGTCGAGGATGTCGTTGATCAGACGCACCAGCCGGTCGGAGTTGGAGACGGCAATGCGCAGCAGGTTCGCAGCCTTGTCCGTGATCTGCCCGAGCAGTCCTGAGGACAGCAGCCCAAGCGCGCCCCGGATCGACGTAAGCGGCGTGCGCAGCTCGTGGCTGACTGTGGAGACGAATTCATCCTTCATGCGGTCGAGCGCATAGCGCTGGCCGATATCCCGGAAGCTGAGCACGCTGCCGATGATCACCCCGTGCTCGAGCATCGGCGTAACTGAGAACTCCACCGGGAACGATGTCCCGTCATGGCGGTAGTAAACATCCTGGCCGTTGGTGCTCCCGTGCATAAGAAAGGCGCGGCGGGCACTGCACTGATCGTCGCAGACCTCTTTTGACGCGCCGGAGTGGATGATGGCATGGACCGGCCGCCCGATGAGCTCCGCGGGAGTTGCTCCCAGCATCTCCGCGGCTGCGGGATTGACAAAGTCGACGCGCCCGGCGGGATCGGCTCCGAAGATGCCATCGGCCACCGATCTCAGGATCAGTTCGTTCTGCTGGTTAAGCTCGCGCACCCGGCTTTCCTGGGCCGAACGCGCCATGAACTGCCCGATGGACGCACAGACCGTTTCCACCGTGGCCATGGTCTCGACATCTTCTTCACGGCGCTGCCGGCTGAACAGCTCGACGGCAGCAATGATCCGGTTTCCGACCCGCACCGGCACCGCCCATCCTGTCGTGAGGCCGTCGTGCCGTGCCGTCTGCCCGCGGAGAAAGCCCGGATCTTCGCGCACGTCGACAATCCACCGCGGCGTGCCCAAAGTCCATACCAGCCCGGGAAGCCCCTCGCCGCGTGCAAAGGGATGTGCGCCGCTCTCGCGCAGGAACTCCTCGTAGGAGCGGCCGGGCACCGACCAGCTGCAGTCGAAACGGATGTGCTGCTGCATCTCGTCGACCACCCACAGGGTGGCCAGGTCGTATCCCAGATTGGTGCACAGCACGGCGAGCACGCTGAGCAGCGCCTCCTCCTGGGAGATGGACTGGCCGACGATCTGGCTCACCTGCAGCTGCATGCCCAGACGGCGTTCGCGGCGGTTCTGCTGGGTCACGTCGCGGAAGATGCAGCGGACGGAGACGGCGCGGCCCTCGTCGCGCCGGCAGCTCAGGCTTGCTTCCACCTCTACCCGGCCGCCGTCGACGTTGCGGAGATAGAGAGGCTCGCGCTCCACCCTCTCGCCGTTCAGCGCCCGGCGGAACAGCGCGGCGGCCTCGGCCTGCACTTCCGGCGGGAAGGGAGATTCAAAGCTCATCAGCCCCTCAAAGCCGTCGCTGTTAATGCCGAACATCGCCTGCCACGCGGGATTCACATAGAGATAGCGCCCATGCGGGCTGAGGGTGGCGATCATCTCGATGGCATTCTCGAAGATGTCGCGGTAACGCTCCTCGCTTTCCTTCAGGGCCTGCTCGGCGCGTCGCGTCGCGGTCAGGTCCATGCTGATGGCGACCAGCCCCGTGACCGTTCCCTGGGGAGACCGCACGGCCGAGAGGTAGACCATCGCCGGAAACGTGCTGCCGTCCTTGCGCCGGTATTGCATCTCGACGCCGCGCACGCGGCTGGCCGGAAAACTGGTAATGTACTGGACGAAGTTATGCAGGACAGAGGAGCTGGCAGCGGCGGCCGTATGCATGCGGCTGAGCGAGGCGACCAGCTGCCTTCCCACGCGCTCCATTTCCCCTTCCGGGAAGAGCTCCTGGGCCTTCAGCTTGCGGCAGACCTCCTGCGCCGTGTAGCCCAGCATGCGCTCGGCGGCGGGATTAAAGAGCAGCAGGTCGCCTTCGAGGTCGGCGGCGATTATCATCGGGCCGGCCGAGTCGAGGATGCTCTGCTGCAACTGGGCGATATGCTGGAGCTGCCGCTCGGCCTGGCTTTGCCGCTGGAACGACCGGAAGCTGGAGATGCTGGCGGCGATCAGCAGAACCTGGGCGGCCAGCCAGCAGGCGATAAACCAGAAGAGCCGGTTGATGTCCGGCTGCTCCGCGCGCATGGCACGCGCCAAAAGCAGCACACCGCCCAGGGAAAGGCCCAGGGCTGCGATAAAGACGATGGTCTGGGTACGTGCGTTTCGGGGCAAAGTCAATTCAGTCGCTCGCGGGAAAGAGCTGGCTGCCAGCGGTCCCAAAGTTCATGCCGGCGCATCTCTCCTTGCCGGTACCGATTGTGACCTGCGAAGCGGGTTACGCTGATTTGCTCGCCGTTCGGGCGCGAGCCGATGCTGGCGGATCCCGATCCGCGTGGCAATCTCAACTACAACGCAAGGCCAAAAACTAAGAACTGCAAATATAGCGGAATTAAACCAAGTATAAGGTATTGAAGCAGATTCCCTGCAATTTTATGCAATCTTATCCGAGACAAACGAAGCCTCCGGCAGTATTTCTGCCGCGTCGCCTCGAAATCGGCCCACTGACGCTAAATGGCAGTGGGGTGCTTGCGCAGGTGCATCTCCAGACCACGCTCGAACGGGATCAGGTTCGACGGGCGCTCTTCCTCGCGGACCTCGGTCAGCTCACGGCGAGCCGACGAACGGCAAAGTTGCCAAAACCAGGCGAACGAGGCGACATAAAGCGCAGCAAACAATTCAACAGCGAGCCACACGGCAGAACTCCGGGGATGAAATCGGAAAAACAACTTCGTATTTACGAAATTGGATCGGAAAATCGTAACCCAGCGGCCATCCGTAACGCCACAATAAATCTCGAAAACTCGCTTACGATCCGTTTTTTTCTGCGTGCCAGTAACCATTCGGTGGTGACTAACGTGGTAGACTCATCGCCCGCTCTGCCGAATGAGACGACTTTCCCGCATAGGCAGCGGTGCGTCGCTCCCGGCTGATTTTTCGATCCGGCGGGTATACTGCTGGCATGCAAAGAGATATGCCATCTCGCCTGCGCCGCATTGCGGTTCTCGCGCTCCTGCCCCTGCTGGCCGTACCACCGTCGTTCGGCTGGGGAGATGTGGGGCACAAAATGATCAACAAGCTGGCCGCCGAGGCTCTCCCCTCAGACGTACCGGCGTTCCTGCGCACTCCGGAGGCCGTAAACGAGATCGAATACCTCGGTCCGGAGCCCGACCGCTGGCGTTCGCTGGCCGAGCCGGAACTGAACGCCGCCCAGGCTCCCGACCACTTCATCGACCTCGAATATGCCGATATCATCGGCACCCTGCCCAAGCGCAGGTATCAGTACATTGCTGCCATCTATGCTGCGGGACTCACCCATCCCGACATGGCCAACGTCCTCCAGCCCGACAAAGTAGGCTTCCAGCCGTACATCACCAATGAGGTCTGGGAGCGGCTGAAATCAGCCATGCGCGACTATCGCAACCTGAGCGCCCAGCATGCAGATACCAAACCGGTTGAGGCAGCCATCCTTTTCTACGCTGGATGGCTCGGCCACTACGTCGGCGACGGATCGCAGCCCCTCCACACGACGATCAACTACAACGGCTGGGTGTTGAAGGACAACCCGAACGGCTACACGACGCAGCACACCATCCACTCGAAGTTTGAGACCACCTTCGTCGCTGCGAACATCAAGCCGGCGGATGTTCAGCCGCTGGTGTCGCCGCTCAAGCCAGTAGGCGATGAGTGGGACGCTTATCTCGACTACCTCCACCACTCCAACTCGCTTGTCGAGCGGCTTTATCAACTCGACAAGCAGAACGGTTTCGACGGCGCCGGAACTCCGGAAGGGAAGCAGTTCACAGAAGAGCGCCTGGCCGCCGGAGCGAGCATGCTGCGCGACTTGATCTATTCAGCGTGGGTGGAGAGCGCCAAGCCTGTTCCGCAGTGGCATGAGCGTCCGGCAGCGCCGGCCGCTGGCAGTGCTGCGAAGCCCAGCTCAGGCTATTAGAGACTGCAACGCAGCAGCGGCGGTCGAGTCGAAGACGGCCACGCCGCTGTTGCTGCGATGTGACGCTCATGTTACAAAAAGGTACGTTTTAGCTTTCTCGCATCCGAACGAGCGCTCAACCAGACAGCTTCCAAACGTACGACTCCCTGATTCTCGGGGATGATGAGTAGTTATCCAGCTAAGGCTGCACGATGGGGTTGTCGAGCCAGGATTGTTCGCAGTCATCGGGCCTCTGCAACTCACATTCTGCATCCGAGGATATTTGAGATCCGGATGAGCACAACGCTGTTACGCGGTGAATTCGACAGTCGCCTGCTGCGCGAATATTTCCTCGATGACGCCTTCGACGAAATGTTCACGCCCGACGGTGCCATTCGTCCGCACTACGCCGCACTGCTCAAGGTGCTCTCCGATCTGCCGCGCGAGGAGCTGCAGCGCCGCAAGCAATCGGCCGATGTTTCGTTCCTGATGCAGGGCATCACCTTCACCGTCTACGGACGCGAAGAGGGAACCGAGCGCATCTTTCCCTACGACCTGATCCCGCGGCTCGTGACCGGCGAAGAGTGGGATCGCATCGAGAAGGGCCTGACCCAGCGCATCACCGCTCTCAACCTGTTTCTGCACGACGTCTACCACGAGGGCAAGATTCTTGCCCAGGGCGTGATTCCGCGCGAGATCGTCTACAGTTGCCAGCACTTTCGCCGCCAGATGCGCGGACTGCAGGTGCCGCGCAATGTCTACGTCGCAGTCGCAGGCACTGATCTGCTGCGGCTGAAAACCGGCGAGTACGTCGTCCTCGAAGACAATCTGCGCGTGCCCAGCGGCGTTTCGTACATGCTCACCAACCGCCGCATCATGAAGCGGACCTTGCCGCACCTCTTTCACAGCTACGGAGTACGGCCCATCGAGAATTACACGCAGGCCCTGCTGAGCACGCTGCGTTCTCTCGCGCCTGAAGGACGGCCTGAGCCGGTCATCGTTCTGCTCACGCCCGGCGTATATAACTCGGCATACTTCGAGCACACCTATCTCGCGCGCCAGATGGGCATCGAGCTTGTCGAAGGGCGCGATCTGGTCACCCACGACAACGTCGTCTACATGCGCACCACGGGCGGCCTCAAGCGCGTGGACGTGATCTACCGGCGCGTCGACGACGACTTCATTGACCCGCTGGCTTTCCGTACCGATTCGATCCTCGGCGCCGCCGGCTTGTTCAACGCTTACCGCTCCGGAAATGTCACCCTGGCCAATGCCTTCGGAACCGGCGTGGCCGATGACAAGGCGCTCTATGCCTATGTCCCGGCAATCATTCGCTACTATCTCGGCGAAGAGCCCATCATCAACAACGTCGAAACCTACCTGATGACAGACCGCTCGCAGCGCCAGCACACGCTTGAGAATCTTCAGAATCTTGTGGTCAAGGCAGTCGGCGAGTCGGGTGGCTACGGCATGCTCATCGGTCCGCATAGCAGCGCGGCAGATCGTGAGGAGTTCCGCAGACGAATCGAGGCCAATCCACGCAACTACATCGCTCAGCCCACGCTCGATTTCTCGCGCTCGCCCTGCCTGCTTGAAGACGGCACCATCGAGCCGCGCCACGTCGACCTGCGGCCCTACATTCTCTTCGGAGACAAGGTCACCATCGTGCCCGGCGGACTCACGCGCGTCGCCCTGCGCAAAGGCTCGCTTGTAGTGAATTCCTCCCAGGGCGGCGGCAGCAAAGACACCTGGGTGCTTGGATAGCCTATGCTTTCACGAGTTGCAGACAGCCTTTACTGGACAAGCCGCTACCTGGAGCGGGCCGAGCATACTGCGCGAATCGTCGATATCAACGTCGGCCTTATGCTCGACAAGTCCGCCATCAGCGAGGAGCGCAGGTGGCGGCGTGTGCTGGCGGCGCTCGGCCATCCCCGGGACATCGAGTGGCATGACGACGTCTACTCGCTCGTCTACACGCTGTGCTTCAGCGCGACCCATGTCGGCTCAGTCACCTCCTGCGTCATCTCCGCGCGGGAAAATGCGCGGCAGATTCGCGAGGCGATCAGCACAGAGCAATGGCAGAGGCTGAACCGGCTTTTCCACGATGTTTCGCGCCTGCGCCCCCCGTCGCCCTCCGATACGCAGCTCTCGGAGTTCATGCCCACTCTCATCGATGGAGTGCATTTATTCCAGGGAGTCACCGATACCACGCTAAGCCACGGCGAAGGATGGCAGTTTCTCCAGGTAGGACGCTTCCTCGAGCGGGCAACGGCAACAGCGAAGCTGCTGGCCGTCTATCAGGACGATGTCTTCGCGAACTCCACTGACGTCATCGACGCCTACAGCTATCTCGAGTGGATCGGGCTTTTGCGCACCTGCACGGCCTTCGAGGCCTATTGCAAGGTCTACACCGCCGATCTGACTTACGAGCGCATCCTGGAGTTTCTGCTTCTCGACCCGGAGTTCCCGCACTCGATCCGCTATTCCATCGACCGTCTTCACCAGTCGCTCGACGCCATTCAGCAGGAGTCGCATGGACAGCATGCGACCGACCTGATGCGTGTATCCGGTAAGCTGCAGGCATCGCTGGGCTACGCGCAGATCTGCGAAATCGTGGCGCAGGACCCCGCGCGATATCTGCGCCGGATTCTTGAGCAGTGCCGTCTCATTCACGACCTCGTTTACGAGGTCTACATTCAATACTCCGTGCAGACCGCGCTGGCCATGTAGGGTGAGGACATCGATGCTTTTCTATTCCATTCGGCACCTGACGAAGTTCGTTTACTCGAGAGCGGTGAGCGAGAGTGTGATGGAAGTGCGCATGCACCCGCGCAGCGACAGCAACCAGCGGTGCCTCACCTTCTCGCTTTCGGTTAGCCCGCGCTGCCGGGTCTTCTCTTATCGCGACCACCTGAGCAACAACGTGCACCACTTCGATATCCCTGGCCAGCACGGGCAGCTGGTAATCATCGCCGAATCGCTGGTCGAGCACCAGCCGCTGGCCGAGATCCCCAGCTTTCTCGCGCCCGATGCATGGCGCGAGCTCGACGCTCTTGTCTCGGAGGGAGACTACTGGGAGATGCTGCTCCCCAGCGAGTTTACCGAACCGACGCCCGCGCTCGACGAGCTGGCGCGCGAGCTGAACGTTGTCCGTCGTGACGACCCCATGATGCTGCTGCGCGAGTTGAACGACCGCCTCTACGACCACTTCAGCTATTCGCCGCGAACCACACGGGTGGATTCTCCGATCGATGAGGCGCTTCACTCGCGTCAGGGAGTCTGCCAGGACTTCGCCCACATCATGATTGCGCTGGTGCGGCAGCTGGGAATTCCGTGCCGCTACGTCAGCGGCTATCTGTACCACCGCCAGGAAGATCACGACCGGTCGACCTCGGACGCTACGCATGCCTGGGTTGAGGCGTTCCTGCCGCACCTGGGATGGGTAGGCTTCGATCCGACCAACGCGCTGATCGCGCGCGACCGCCACATCCGCACCGCTCTCGGCCGCGACTACGCCGACGTGCCGCCGACCAAGGGCCTTTTTCTCGGCCGCACAGCGAGCGACCTGTACGTCGCCGTGCAGGTGACTGCTTCAGCAAAAGCTCCGGCGCTCGATCAGGAAATGCCCATCCCCGAGTGCATAGACTGGTCGATGCTGGTCGAGAAAGCCCAGGCTCCTCCACCACCGCCCGCCGAGCCGCTCTTACAGCAACTGCAGCAGGCACAACAGCAACAGTAAAAAGCGAGTCAGCAAAAATTCAGCGACCATCGGGAGCGTCCCTGAGGCAAGCCAGTCTTTGTGTCACGAATGGCGCGAAGCGCATGTGCCTTGACGGCCGTCAGGCTAATCACCAGCGACCATCGGGAGCGGGCTGAAGGCAAGCCAGTGCAATGGCGCGAAGCGCGTGTCGCCGTGACGCGAAGTCACCCGCCGATGTGGACCATGGTGCGTGAGGGCTTCAGGAAATCCGGCTCACCGATGTGGTGTCGAGCTTCCTTCTGCGCGACGGTGCGCTCGATGAATGCGGCGAGATCGGCGTCGCTGCCGCCGCGTTTCATTACGCCCCCATGCTTCATGACACCATAGAGGTCGTGGTCGGACTGCGAGAAGAGGCAGGTGCGAATCTTTCCGTCCGAGGTGAGCCGGATGCGGCTGCACTGGCCGCAGAAGGCCTGCGAGACCGGCGCGATGATGCCGACCTCGCCGACGCCGTCGTCGAAGGTGTAGCGCACCGCCGTTTCGCTCTTGCTGTTCGGAGTCAGCCGCACCACAGGCCGGAAGCTCTCCAGCTTTTCCACCACTTCACGAATCGGAACGACCGAATCCGGTGTCCACAGCCGGTCTTCCTCGAGCGGCATGAACTCGATGAATCGCACGATCACGCCTTCTTCACGCGCGAATTTTGCGAAGTCGACGATCTGGTCGTCGTTGAAGCCGCGCAGCAGTACGCAGTTCACCTTCACGGGATCGAGCCCGGCACGCTGCGCCGCTCGAATGCCCCGGACGACATGCTCGAAGCTGCCCGGAACGCGCGTGATGCGCGCAAATGTCGCGGGATCGACGGCGTCCATGCTGACCGTGATGCGGGTCAGTCCGGCGTTTTTGAGCGGCGCGGCGAGATCCTGGAGAAGATGGCCGTTCGTCGTGAGCGCTATATCCAGCGGCTCTCCGGTTCTGATTGTCCTGAGCTTGGCCAGTTCCCCAACGAAGTCCACCAGGCCCCTGCGCAGCAGAGGCTCGCCGCCGGTCAGTCGCACCTTCTCGATGCCCAGCCCCACGAAGACCCGCACCATCCGCAGGTAATCGGCCATCGGCAGTTCGGAGAATTGCGCGCCCTCATTTCCGGTCCGGCAGTAAACGCACCGGTAATTGCAACGGTCGGTAATGGAGACGCGCAGGTCGGTGATAGCGCGGTTGTAGCGGTCGGTGAGGACCGGCGGCGCGGTCAGACGATCGTCTTCTAGTGCGCGCGATGTGCCCGATAAGAGCGACGTGCCGGATAAGAGCGACATGATCTGATAACTACTGTAATTGGATGCGCGGACGCCCTGCCAGTTTCAGCCAATCGCTCTACAGCCCAAGACCTCTGCGGCTTAAGACCGTGGAGGCGGCTGCGATGAAGCGCCCGCCCGTGGCTCAGCCGCCCGCTGCACCTGGCTGTAGAACCGCCGATTGCAGATCAGGCAGCGATACGGATGCCGCCGAAAAAGCAGATTGGCCAGGTCAATGGCGCGAAAATGCGACCTGCGAATCTGCTTCTCTTCATGGCACGTCGGGCAGATAAGATGAGGGTCCGGCATGGGAATAATGTCCCCGAAAGTGTTTACTACGGAATGAAGTCGGGGTCGCTGAGGGTAATCTCTCACGGATTACCTTCGGGCGCAAGGGAAGCAACCGTAAGATAGCCTGCACGCGGCCCTAATCGCCTCACATTCCGTCGTAGTTCGGCCCCCCGCCGCCCTCGGGAGGCACCCAGTTGATGATCTGGTATGGATCCATGATGTCGCACGTCTTGCAATGCACACAGTTAGCAAAGTTGATGTGCAGTTCTTTGCCAGGGGTTGCCCCCGCATCGTCCGCAGCCGTGTCGACCATTTCATATACCGCCGCCGGGCAGAAATACTGGCAGGGATTGCCGTACTCCTTCACGCACTTCGTGCTGCAGATATTCAGGTCCTCGACCACCAGGTGCACCGGCTGGTCGTCGTCGTGGCGCGTGCCCGAGTGGTAGACGTCGGTGAGCCGGTCGAATGTCAGCTTGCCGTCGCCCTTTGCATTGCCAAGAAAATGCCGGCGCGGACCGTAAAACGTCAGAGAGTCGATCTCCCGCATGTGCGTGTAGCCGGCCTGGTTTTTGTAATCCGGCCCGAGATTCCCGCCCCGCATCAACTGTTGAATCCCCGCCCGGATCACGCCCTCAGTCAGCCCGTGCTCGAATCCCTGGTGGAAGTTGCGCACCCTGTAGAGCTCATCCGCAATCCAGCTCCTGTCGACCGCCGCCTTGTACTCGCTCAGCGTATCCGCCGAGCTGTCGCCGGAGAGCAGCGCGTCGAAGGCCGTCTCCGCCGCCAGCATTCCGCTCTTGATCGCCAGATGAATCCCCTTGAGCCGCTGCGAATTGAGAAAGCTCGCCGAGTCGCCGAGGATCATCCAGCCGTTGCCATAAATCCGCGGCATCGTCAGCCATCCGCCGTAGGGCAGCGACTTCGCGCCGTAGCGGATCATCTTGCCGCCCTCCAGAATCCGCCGCGCAAACGGATGCAGCTTGAAATCCTGAAAGACATGGTGCGGATCGGTCCGCGGATCCTCGTAATCCAGCCCGGTCACGTATCCGACGGAGATCAGCGTGTCTGAAATCCCCCCACCCACACCATAGACCCACGCCCCGCCATACTCCTTCGTCGTCAGCGGATAGCCCAGCGAGTAAATCACCTCGCCCTTGGCGACGCGGCCCGCCGGAATCTCCCACAGCTCCTTGATGCCCAGGCCGTAGGTCTGCGCGTGGTTCGGGTCCTCGAGATTCAAATGGTTGATCAGCTGCTTCGCGCAGTTGCCCCGCGTTCCCTCGGCGAGAATCGTAATCCTGGCCCGCAGATCGTATCCGGGCTCGAAGTTGGCCTTGGGCTGCCCCTGCTTGTCCACGCCCTTGTCGTCGGTGCGAACGCCCGCCACACGCGCCGCTCTCGAATCGCGGCTGTCGTCATCGCAATAACAATCTCCGACCCCGCAAATCCCGTAAAGACCGTGATTCCGGCGTCTTCGACCTTCTGCCCCAGCCACTTCGTGAATTTATTCAGGGAAATGACGTAGTTGCCATGATCCCTCAGCGGCGGCGGAACGACAGGGAATTTCCGCGCCTTGTCCTTGCTCAGGAAGTAGACCGACTCTTTCGTCACCTCGGCATCGATCGGCGCTTCGCTCTCGAATCCGGGCAGCAGTTCCCTCATCGACCGCGGATCCAGCAGCGCTCCCGACAGGCAATGCTGCCCCACCTCCCGCGCTTTCTCGAGAACGTAGATGTTCTCTTTCGTCATTTGCGCGTCAGGATGGTTCCCGTTGTGCTCGTCAATAAGTTGCGAGAGCCGCAGCGCGCATGCCATTCCCGCCGGGCCTCCGCCGACAATCACAACATCGGCCTCCATCTGCGGGCGGTCGATTCCTTCCAGGGGTTTGCGAAAAGTGATCATAGGCGACCGACCATCTTACAGGGAACGCGCGAGCGCCCGACAGCAGGCCTCCCGAAAAGACCGGTTGCCTGAAACTTGGCAGGCCTCCATATCGTCGAACTATCAATGGGACAAGTTACCGGTGTCATTTCGCGTCGTTTGGGGTCGCGGGGCATAATCTCTTATGAAGACAGATAATTCCCCCACCGAAATTAATCAGCTGCTTTTCTGCGAACAATGCCACACTAGAGCCATCGATTTTCTGGAGGCGGCCACGTCCGCCGTCCGAATGGCGGGCATCGAAGAGCCTGCGGTCATCCATGCCCGCGTGGTAGAGTCCCTGAATTCATTTCTATCCCTGCACGAGACATGCCACAGTTGCAACGAGGATTGAATCTCAACGCCGCCCTATCCGTCAGGCCAACGAGGACAACCCCGAGACGCGAACCGCCATCCTAGCCACTACAAGTTGTCCACCCTGCAATATCCACTCAGCGGCGACCCATGAGTCGCAGCCTCCAGCAATACCCCGCTCCCAGATCCAACCCTCCATCGAGCGCGCCTCCCCCAGCGCGCTCCCGCCTTTCTGCGGCCGGCACAGCATTAGTGGAACAGGGACAAATCAATCGCATCGCCCATTGCCTTGTATCCTGCGTCTCCGGGATGAAGGTGATCGCCCGAATCGTAAGCCGGTAGAAATGTGCCTGGATTCGCCGGGTCCTGCGTAATCTTGTCGAAATCAATCACGCCGTCGAAGATGCCGCTGGTCCTGATCCACTGGTTGTAAGCCTGCCGAACCTCCTCACCCTGCGGTGATGAATAGCCGGTCGGCAGATACGGCGTGAGCGTGGCGCCGAACACCTTGATGCCGTGCTGGTGTGCGCGCGTCACCAGTTGCGTGAGCCCGAAGATCAGGTCGTCGGCCGTGATCTTGTCACCCGGCTCGTGCGGATCCTTCAGGCGGCCAATGTCGTTGATGCCTTCGAGGATAATCAGGTATTTCACGCCGCTCTGGGCGATCACGTCGCGGTCGAATCGTGCCAGCGCGCTCGGGCCGTATCCGTCATGCAGCACGCGGTTGCCGCCGATCCCCTGATTCAGCACGCCCAGGTCCGCGGTCTTCTTGTCCGCCTGCAGCCGCGCCGCCAGCACATCCGGCCAGCGCCGGTTGGCATCGCTCGTGGCATGCGCGCCATCGGTGATGGAGTCGCCGAAGGTAACGATGGCCGCCGCTTTCCCATCGGTCTTCACGTCGATGCCTTTCACGAAGCACCAGGCGTAGATCGGGTTGGACTTGTCGGCAGTAGCGGCCGCCGTGGCATCGCCCTGGAGAACGTAGTTGGTCGAATCGGCGAAGGTGTGGCAGGTCGTATTACGGATGCGCTGTTCGGGCAGGTAAACGCTCACCGCCAAATCCGACAGCGGCGCTGCCTGCATCGTTACCGGATCGCTGAGCACAAACGCTCCTGCCGGAATCTCGACCGTCGGCTTTCCGTTGAACGTGAGCGCGTGGTCTGTATTTGTCTGGATCGCCCCGCCGCCGCCCGCGCTGATCGCAACATGCGCCGCGCCCACTGTGAGCGGCTGAGTCCCGAACTCATTCGTGAACTGCACCCGCAGCGCCGATCCGCCTATGCTGGTGTGCACAATGTTGCGATACGTCATGTTGCCCGGCCCGGGCTGACCCTCATTCACCGCAGAGCCCACGGGCGAAGCCGCCCACGTCCCCACCCAGTTTGAAGCCTGACCCTGCGCGAGAGCCGCAAAGCCACCCAAAACAAAAACACTAAAGACAAGAAATCCCCGTCGCATTTATTTTCTATTCCTCGGGCAGAAAGGTATTTTGTGGTTCGGGATGAGTGTATGACGATCCCGCCCCTCACGCTAATATTGCATCACCCCTACGGATGTCATCCTGAGCGAGCCCTGAGCGATGCGAAGGGCGAGTCGAAGGACCTGCTTCTTCTCTGATCTGGCACAGATTCGCATGCCCCGTCCTGAGACCGCAGTGGGCGAAGGGTGGGAGGCGAATCTCGCTGTCACATGGGGCCATCGGTATCCTCGCGACGCCTTTGCCTTCACGCGTTTGCGGCGAACGATACAATTAGGCCGCGGCGGGAGGCACGAATGAAAGCCGCCATCTACACAAAACGCGACTCTCGGAAATTTCTCGAGCTGGTCGATATCGACCCGCCCGTTCCGAAGCCGGGCGAAGTTCTCATCAAGGTCCGGGCGGCTTCGGTCAATCCTCTTGACTGGCGGCTCAAGTCGCACCGGCCCGGCGTGGACTTCGCGGGCGAAGTCGCATCCATCGGCAGCGGCGTGACCCGCTTCAAGACCGGCGACGCGGTCTTCGGACTCGGCAAAGGCGCATTCGCCGAGTACGCTCGTGCCCGTGAGTCACAACTCGCCGCGAAGCCGGAGAGCGTCACCTTCGAACAGGCGGCTTGCCTGCCCATCGCCGGCCTCACCGCACTTCAGGGGCTGCGCGACAAAGGCAACCTCGCGCCGGGACAAAAGGTTCTCATCAACGGAGCAGCAGGTGGCGTCGGCACATTTGCCGTGCAGATCGCAAAAATATTGGGTGCAGAAGTCACCGGCGTCTGCAGCACCAGGAATGTGGAGATGGTCCGATCGCTCGGTGCTGACTTTGTGGTGGACTACACGCAGCAGGACTTCGCTCAGGAGACAAAGCGATACGATCTTGTCCTCGACAATGTCGGAAACCGCTCGCTCTCCGATCTCCGTCGCGTCCTGACCCCGCATGGCCGGTGCGTGCTGGTCGGCGCGCCCAAGCAATGGGGCCCGATTCTCCGCGGATTGCTTGATGCGATTGTCCGGTCATTCATTCTCCGCCAGAATTTCCTTTTCTTCATCGCTAGAGCGAAACCGGAAGATCTCGAGACGTTGAGTAGCTTCGTGCAAACCGGCGAGATACACCCAGTGATTGATCGCCGATACCCGCTGAGCAATACCGGCCAGGCTATCGCTTACGTCGAGGAAGGGCATGCCCGCGGAAAGGTGCTCATAACCCCGGAGTGAGTCTATGACGGTCCCGCCGCTCATGCGCACGCCACCCACGGACGTCATCCTGAGCGAAGCGCCGCAGGCGCGCAGTCGAAGGACCTGCTTTTTCTTTAACCGGTACAGAATCGGGTGCCCCATCCTGAGCTGACAGTTGGCGAAATTGAGCGCGAGCTGTATCAACAAGAATTCGTGCCCATCTGTGCTGGTAGGATTGCCTCGGAGAACTTGGCGTCATGCCGCTTCTAAACTTCTGGAAAAACGCTCGGGAAGATGTTCTTAAGCTGCGAATTGAGCAAATTGTATCTAACGCTGGCGACGGGACTTTGCGCGATCAATCCCCCGGCTCGACAGAGCTACGTCAATTTTTCAATATCGTCCCAGTGGGAAAGTCTCTTCGGCTACGCTAAGCAATGTCTTGATAAATCCTTTTCGGATAGCGGCCTTGTCTTACAAGACATAGTGAACGAATTCGGCCGACGGCTGGAGTTCGAGGTTGATCATGGACTCTATCGAGGGAGACCCAATGCGATTGGATTCGACGGAATATGGCGTGCCAGCGGCGAACCCGAGTTGATCGTCGAGGTGAAAACCACCGACTACGTGGCGATGGACCTCAAGACCCTCGCTTCCTACAAAGAGAGGCTCGTGACAACAAGCAAGGTGAGCAAAGAGGCGTCGAGCTTGATTATTGTTGGCCGGGAAGATACCGGGGCGCTGGAGGCCCAAATCCGTGGGTCTCGCTATGCCTGGGAAATGCGTCTTATAAGCGTCGATCGGCTAATCCGACTAGTTCAAATAAAAGAGAAATCTGATGATGCGAGCACGGTGAAGCAAATCAGGCAATTGCTACAGCCTTTTGAGTACACAAAAATCGATCGGATCATCGATGTTATTTTCACGACCACGGCGAATGTTGAGAGTCAACAAGAAATAGAGCCAAGCCTGGATGCACAAACGGACGAGCGGGAGGCCGGAAAGCAAATAAGAACTAGTTCAGAGCTGCTTGATGCTAAGCGTCAGCAAGCGGTTGAAGCATTTGCCGTCCTCAAAGGGAACGAACTGATCAGACGCAGCAAAACGCTATTCTGGAGTCCCGATAAGAAGTTTCGAGTTTGCTGTGCCGTTTCCAAACGCTATGAAAGCGAGTATCAACCGTACTGGTACGCCTATCACCCGAAATGGGACGAGTTTCTGAAGGAAGCACGCGAAAGCTACTTCATCCTTTCTTGCATGGACAGAGATGAGGCGTTTGCCGTCCCGTATTCTTGGCTGGAAACCAACAAACAAAACTTAAACATGACGGATAGCGACGACAGATTTTATTGGCACATTGCCGTAACAACTTTGGCCGACGGAGAACTCGCGATCAACACTTCAAAAATTGGCGCAAAGACTCCATTGGCCCCATTTCGGTTTTCCCTTAAGTCGGAGACATCAGCCTGATCGTGATCAACTAGAACAATCGGATTGATCAATTTTCAGCCCCTCTTGCTCCCCAGATAGTAATAATTCTCCCCCGCGTCCATCCGTCCCGGCTCGATATCGAATCCCAGCTCGCGCAGCAGCGATTCATATTCCTCCGCGCTCAGCGAACGCGACTCCAGACCCGTCAGCGAATCCATCCACGTCACCGCCCCGCGCGGAGCAGTGAACAACAACCGGCCGCCCGGCCTGAGCGCCTTCGCCACCTTGGCCAGCACCGTTCGCTGCGTCTCCTCAGGAAGCAGGAAGATCAGTCCCCATGCGACGACGCCATCGAACGTCCGGCCGAAGTAGGCTGGAATCCTCGGCAGCCGAGCATTCGGTTGGCAGGTCAGGGAAGCGCTCGCGAAACGCCCTGAGGAGCGTGGGCGAGGCATCAATTCCAAAAGCCTCAGCCCCTCATCCACCAGCACCTGCGAAACCACTCCGTGGCCGCAGCCCAGTTCCAGCACCTCCGCTCCCGGCGGAAACTCCCGCGCCCATTCCCGAACCACATCGGGACCGATCCGCTCATTCCGCGCCCGGATGAAGGATTCGGCGCACTCCTCGTAGCCGCGCGACTTGTCGTAGCTGTCGGAGACGTCCATAGATTCTCATGTCGACGATAAGCCTTTGTGTGTTGTCAAGCCCTGGCGGGCTCACATCGGCGCGTAACCGTTTGCCATGAAGCCACTTAACCGTCTGCGGCCTTTGGCCGAACTTTCTGCGGATCTCGCTAGAATAGAAATAGCTGCTTCGTGTTCGCGGTCGGTCGGAAGCTTTCTCAAAGAAGGCCGTCGTAACTCGCAGAAAACAAAAATCAAAGCCCGCAACCCATCTGAAATGAAACGGTTACGGCAACCTCTACCTTAAGCCCCATGGAATGAAACGCTTACGGTTTTGGAGGGGGGAGGGGGAGGGGTGGGGTAGAGGTACGCAGCCAGTCCCAAAACGGGAAAGCGAGAGCTAAGCTCCCGCCTTGGCCTTCTTGATCTCTTCCGTCACCGCAGGAACCACGTCGAAGAGGTTCCCGACCACGCCCACATCGGCGATCTCGAAGATCGGAGCTTCCGAGTCCTTGTTGATCGCGACAATGGTCCGCGAGCCCTTCATGCCGACGATGTGCTGGATCGCGCCGCTGATGCCCAGCGCAAAGTAGAGCTTGGGAGCCACCGTCTGCCCCGACGATCCGATCTGCCGTTCCAGTGGCAGCCAGCCGTTGTCGCAAATGGGACGTGACGCCGCAACCTCACCGCCGAGCACCTTGGCCAACTCCTCGGCGAGTGCGAGGTTCTTCTGCTCCTTGATGCCGCGACCCACGGCGACGATGACCTCGGCCTGGGAGAGATCGACGGCCTGCTTCGCCTCCTGGAAGACCTCGTGCGGAGTCACCCGGGCCGGGCTATCCGCAACCGCCGCAGTTACATTTTCAACCGCAGCCGATCCAGCCTCAGCCTGATCGCCCCTGAATGCCCCGATCTGAATGGTCGCGAGCCACGGAGCGTCTCCGGCGAACGAAACATCCGCCGCGAACTTGCCCTGAAACATCTGCCGGGTGAACAGCAGCTTGCCGCCTTCGTGCTTGTAGCCGACCGAGTCGGAGATCAGCGTCCGGTCGAGGCCGAGAGCCAGCCGCGGAGCGAAGTCGCGCACCTGATATGTGTGCGGGAAGAGCACCAGCTTGGGCTGCCTCCCAGAGATGAACTGCTTCAGCGCGTAGACATACGCATCGGACGTGTACGCCCCAAGCGCCTGACCTTCAAGCGCGTAGACCTTGGCAACCGCCTTCTGCGCCAGCTCCTGAGCCAGAGCGGCAATACCGTTGCCGGCGAGCACGACCTCAACCGGCCAGCCCGTGTCCTTGGATATGGCCTGTGCCGCCGCGATGGTCTCGTACGAAACCCGGTTGAGCTTGCCTTCGCGCTGCTCCGCAACTACCAGAATGCTGTCTGCCATGCTGTGCTATTTATCCCAAATCCGTTGCGCCGAAGGCGCCGTTGCCTGGACGGCCAGTCCTTAGTCGTGGAACTCCCGCGCGCCGCGCTTCAGCCAGGTACCGTACATGCCGAAGATGACCGCGAGGGCGCCGGTCAGCACGTTGTAGTAGGCCATGGGATGCATCCAGCCCGGCGAGTAGGTCAGATCCTGCCCGGTCCAGAGGGTGAGCAGTACGGCGAAGAAAGCGAACTGCCCCGCGATGACCTGAAAGGTCAGCCCCCACTGGCGGCGCTTGTCCAGTTTTTCGACTTCATCGGGTGTCAGGCCGCGCTCGGCGACGGGGATGGTCAGATTTGCCATGTTGCCTTTTCTCTCTCCTTGATTTGGCTTGCAGATATGGCTTACAGCCATTAAATCACGCGCGCTTCGTTTTTGAGATACTCCACCAGTCGCTTCGCCGCCTCGCCTGCCGGAGCCTCGATCATCTGCGTCTTCTTCTGCTTTTCAGGGATGTAGAGGCGTTCGATCTGCTGCTGGTTTGCGCTCAACTTCGGCTCGACCTCGGCCCAGGTCACCTTGCGCATCGGCTTATTCTTCGCCTGCTTGATGCCGATGAGCGAGGCGTAGCGCAGCTTGTTGATGCCGCTCTGGATGGTCAACACCGCGGGCAGGTGCATATCGATGAACTGGTAGTGGCCCGCCTCCAACTCACGCTTCAGGTGCAGCCCGTCTGCGGTCTTCTCAATGCCGATGATGATGGTGGCATGCGGACGCCCCAGGATCTCCGCAAGCAGCACGCCTGTCTGCGCGCAGCCGTAGTCGTCGGATTGAAGGCCGGTGACGATGAGGTCGAAGTTCTCGTCGGCTACGGCTGCAGCGATGGCGCGTGCTGTGTTGGCTGAGTCGAGCCGCACGAACTTGTCGTCTTCGAGGTGGATGGCTCGGTCCGCCCCCTTGGCCAACGCTTCGCGCAGCACCTGAGAGGCCCGGGCAGGGCCGGCGGTAATCACGGTCACCTCACCGCCATGCTTCTCTTTCTGCCGCAGCGCCTCTTCTAGAGCGTAGGCGTCAGGCTCGTTGACTTCGTAGGAGACGTCCTCACGAATCCAGGTGCCGTCGTCGTTCAGCTTGAGGGGTGCGTCCTTCTGCGGGACCTGCTTGATGCAGACAAGAATCTTCATAGCAAACGGCCCAGTATAGCGTGTCTCTGACCTGCGTCGCCAATCTGCTACCGGCCCGCGGACGGATCGCGCAAGTTGCTTGTGTTCAGGTCAAGCTGTGTTTGATTCGATTGCGGCAGGCCCGGAGCATAGCAGTTCCTGTCAGCGGCGTAGCCTGCCTTGCAGGCCGCGGCGAACTGCGATCGGGGCGACTGCGCATATTGCCAGACAAGCGCATTTTTGATCCCACCCATCGCGGGATCGGCGGGCTTCACTGTACAGCCCGGCGCGGGTGGGCACTGGTCGTTGAAGATCCATAGTTTCACATCAGGAAAACGTGAGGCAACGTCTCGCGCCGTGGAAATAGTGCTCCGGCCCTCCGGCACATCGATGCCGGAGCAGTAGATTCCCGCGCCCCATTCTGCCCTATGCACGCCCGCGAACCACGCACCAAGGTACGCTGCCTGCTCGGGAAGCAGCCTGCCGCCTTCTTCCTGATCGATAAAGATAACGGCGTGCGCTGGAGAGTCTTCACGCTGCGCCGCCTCGACAGCAGCTTTTGCGTCAGCCGTACTCAGAGCATTGGAGTCTTGTCCTCTGAGTTGCGCATCGAGGCGACCGTTGAAGAGAATCAGAAACCCGAAGCCGCCCGAACGCACGACCGCTCGCTTGCCGGCCCAGGGATTTGAAGTCATGCCCGGCGGATTGTTCAGCCAGTAGCCGGTGTAGGCGAAGGTTTTGTGCAAGGCGGGGAGTAGATCGTCGCCGGGATAGCCGTTCTTGTCGAAACCAAGATAATGGCCGCCAGTTTGCGCACAGCAAAGTACAGGGATGCAAATAGCGAAGATAAGAAGTCTGCGGATCATTCTGACCATCCGTCCCATGCACGCTTCGATGCTATCCTGCCCATCATGCGAAGCGGATTAGTGTTTTTTCTGGCAACGGCCGTGGCGGCAGGTGCATTGGCGCAGGTCATTTCTCCAGAGCAGAAAGCCATCGTTGCTTATGTCGATGCGAACGAGCAGGCATCAAATGCGCTGCTCGAAAAGCTGGTGAATATCAACAGCGGCACACATAATCTCGAAGGCGTGCGGGCAGTCGGCAAAGTGATCATGCCCCAGCTGGAGCAGCTTGGCTTCAAGGTTAGATGGGTTCCGATGGATGAAGTACATCGCGCCGGAACCTTGGTCGCCGAGCATCCGTGTCCCGAGCCGGGGAAGTGCGGCAAGCGCATGCTGCTGATCGGCCACATGGATACCGTATTCGACAAGGACAGCCCATTCCAGATTTACACCGTTAGCGGGCATATTGGGACAGGGCCCGGCGTGAACGACATGAAGGGCGGCCTCGTGGACATGCTTTATGCGCTCAAGGCGCTTCAGGCTGCCGGCGTGCTGAAGCAGATGGAGATAACCATCGTCCTGAGTGGGGATGAAGAGGAGCACGGCGAGCCGGCCGAGATTTCGCGCCGAGACATGCTGGCCGCAGCGAAGCATAGCGATGTGGCGCTCGAATTCGAGGGAACTCCGCGGTTCGATGGCATCTTCTACGGCAGCGTCAGCAGGCGCAGTTCGATCTCGTGGAAGATTGAGACGACAGGCGAGAGTGGTCATTCCTCTGCGATTTTTTCCGACGGCAAGGGGTACGGCGCGATCTATGAATTGACGCGCATTCTCGATGCTTTCCGCACGCAGTTGCCCGAGCAATATCTAACCTTCAATGTGGGAATGGTTCTTGGCGGGACTGACGTGAATGTCGATAAAGACGGCATCAGCGGGAGCGCTACCGGGAAGGGAAACGTGATTCCTCCAAAGGCATTTGCTTCCGGCGATATCCGAACGATCTCAAATGAGCAGAGCGACCGGGTGGAGAAGAAGATGGAAGCCATCGTCGCCAGGCACCTGGCCAAGACAAATGCCACGATCAAGTTTGGCGAGGGCTATCCGGCGATGGCTCCCACGGCGGAGAGCAGGGCCTTGCTGCGAATCCTCAACCAGGTAAATCAGAGCCTGGGCTTTGCACCGATGCCGGAGCTTGATCCGATGAAGCGGGGCGCCGGCGATATTGCCTTTGTGTCGCCTCCGTTGCCGGGGCTGGCGGGCATTGGGGCAACCGGAGAAGGAGCCCATGCGCCGGGAGAGACGATCGATCTCTCCGCACAGCCCATCAATACGAAACGGGCAGCGCTGCTTATGTATCGGCTGAGCAAAGTGGACCCCAAGGCCGATCTTGCAACTGTTGCCGCGGAAAAATGACCGTGGATTGACCTCAGGCGGATTGCAGGAACGCTACCGACTGCAGGCCCGCCACTTCGAACCGCTTGCGGCAGCGGATGTTCTTGCAGGCGGCCATGTCGTCTTTGCGCACCATGTACGACTGGGCTTTGGCAAAGCGAGCACGGTCACGCTCGTCGGCGTGGCGGGGCAATCCGTTCTTCTTATGCCGCACCAGCCACGAGATCTGATACTCGTCCGCCTTGCCGCAGTGCGGACACGTCAACGTATGTGTTCTTTGTTCGGATCTCTCGTCGAAGAAGTCGCGCTCTTCCATGCCCGTCACCTGTTACTGTTACAAATTTATTGTATGGATAGCAGGCTCTTAGGGAAAGTGTTACGTTGATCCTCAATCTCAAGAATGGCGAAGAAACGGACAAAGAAGAAGACGTTCTCCGCGGTGAAGGCCGTCAAGGCCAACGCGCGCGAGCGTGTCGGTCAGCCGAAGGCGGAGCGAGTGATCGACGAAGCGGTCCGTGAGCGGAAGCGCAAGGGTAAGCATAAGGCCACACTGGGCGATCTGCTCAATCAGGACGAGTGAAACACCCCGCTTTTACGCCGCGGGTTCACCGCACCCCGATTTCTCTAGGGAATTGGAACCTAAGGGCATATGCTTGTAGGAGCGGCATCCCACGGGTGCAGCAGGGCTCGGTCGCCCTCTTCGGCTTCCTCGTTACTGAGTCTGGCCCACCGAAACTGTTCGGCAAGAAACGAGGACAAGAATGCGCTCTGAATTGATCTACTCGGCTGGTACCCAGATCCCCAACCGCTTCCTACTCTCTACTGTGGCAATCATGGCAGTCCGCAAGCTACATTTGAACTCCACCCGCGTCGAAGAGACTGCAAATCAGGTATTTACCGCGGTCGCGAACGGAAGCTACGTGGAAGTCAAGTTGCCCGAGCTGAAGCCTCTGCCCCACATCGATCCGGTGTTGATCTCGGTGGCTGCCTAGCCGAGCTGGCCCCCCCCCGCAATTTCCCCGACTGCCTACATTCAGAAACTGGAAAACGCGCGTCCGTGATGCGGAATCCGCGACGCGCAAGTCCACGGCCGGCCGCACTATACTCGCACCATGAGCCAGCACTTCCTGAACCTGATCCGCACCGGCGACACCACAAAAATTGCGGAGGACGTGGAGGCCAATCCCGCCCTGGCAAGTTGCCGCGATGCCCAAGGCGTATCCGCGTTGATGTGGTCGGTATACACGGGCCAGCTCGTGATCCGCGATTTCCTGCGCCAGCATGTAGATGATCTCGATATTTCAGAGGCTGCGTGTCTCGGCGACTGCGAGTGCCTGAAGAGGCTGATTGCCGCCGACGCCATGGTGGCACGCGCGGTCTCCGGAGATGGCTGGCCGCCGCTGCATCTGTCTGCCGCTTTCGCCAGTCCCGATGCTGTCACTCTGCTGCTGGAGCATGGAGCGCATATTCATCAGGTATCGCATAATCCGCTGCGCAACCAGGCGCTGCATGCCTGCATTGCGCTGGGCAATTCCGTCGAAGTGGCGCGGCTGCTCATTGAAGCGGGAGCCGACGTGAACGCGACTGCCGCCGGAGGATATACGCCCCTGCATCTGGCCGCGTCGAGCGGAAATCGCGAGATGGTCTTGTTGCTTCTCGAGGCTGGAGCTAACCGCGCCGTCACCTCCGATCAGGGCAAGCTCCCGGCCGACTACGCCCGCGACCGTGGCCACGCGGACGTGGCGGCTTCTCTCACCTGAAGCCAGCTTTGACAGATATTTCAGGCTTGCAGGCAACCAAATGAGCAATGCCTCTCGAACGGATTTCAT
The DNA here is from genome assembly GCA_963725225.1 of uncultured Acidobacteriaceae bacterium. Taxonomy (GTDB): domain Bacteria; phylum Acidobacteriota; class Terriglobia; order Terriglobales; family Acidobacteriaceae; genus Silvibacterium. The sequence goes on along the minus strand of CAVRXY010000035.1, from coordinate 236,865 downwards.
CCCATGACACAACTCCCTGCCTATCGTCGCTCCTCTAAACAGAGTGTTGTAGAGGAGAGATCGAATGCGTTCATGGAAACTGCTGGTTTTACCCGCTCTGGCTGGCGCAATCTGGGCTGCAACGCCCGCTGCACCGGCCCAGGTTTCGGTCACCATCGGAGCACCGCCCGTTTGCCCCTACGGCTACTATGACTATCCACCGTACGAGTGCGCACCGTGGGGCTACTATGGACCGGAGTGGTTCAGCGGCGGCGTGTTCATTGGAGCCGGACCATGGTTCCATGGCCCGCACAACTTCTACGGCCACGTAGATAACCACTACGATCCACACCACGGCTACCACGGTCCTTATCCGGCACATGGCGAGCACGCCGATCCAAACCGAATGTCTCACCATGCGGAGAATTTTCACGGTACAGATATGCGGGACGGCCGCGGACACGAGGGACATCCGAACGAAGGACATCCGAACGAAGGACATCCAAAATAAATAAGAGGTTTGCCATTGCGGGGTCCGGCGACCCTTTTCACCTTGTGGAACTGGGATGGGGCCGCCGGAGTTCGAGGTTACCCTGCTTCGTCTGTGAAGCCTGTGTGAATCACGCCGGAACCCCTTTCATGCTCCTACCCACTTCAGAATCAGGCCTGCGATGACCCCGCCGACGGCTGGCCCTGCGATCGGAATCCCCGCGTAGCCCCAGTCCGAACCTCCTTTGCCGGCGATGGGCAACACGGCATGCGCCAGCCTTGGTCCGAAATCGCGGGCGGGATTGATCGCGTATCCGGTGGTGCCTCCGAGTGAGAGGCCGATTCCCCAGACCACACAGCTTACGAGATAAGGCGTAACCCCGGCGGCCGGGCCGGTCGAGAGCACAAGTTTCGAACTGATGGCGCCGATTACAACGATGAGCGTCGTCGTCCCCAGTACCTCGCAGAAGAAGTTGACGGCGAGGTTGCGGATGGCGGGCGCGGTGCAAAAGACCCCCAGTTTCAGGGCGGGGTCTTCGGTTACCTTCCAATGCGGCAGATAGTGAAGCCAGACCAGCGTTGCGCCACAAAAAGCGCCTGCGATCTGCGCAGTCACAAAGGGGGCGATTTTCTGGAAGTCTCCAGTCTTCAACGCGAACGCCAGGGTGATGGCGGGATTAAGGTGGGCGTCGGGGCTGCCAAAAAGATTGGCCGTAAAGATTCCGCAGAGCACGGCAAAGGCCCACGCCGTGGTAATTACCATCCATCCGGCATTTTCGGCTTTGCTGCGTTTCAGCAATACTCCGGCCACAACACCATCGCCAAGCAGGATCATTACCATTGTGCCGACAAACTCACCCAGGAACGGAGATCGCATCAATCAGGTCTCACTTTCAAATCTTCATTGCTGCTTCACTGCGGACTTTGGCTGATAACCCGCGGCCACGCTGCGGAAAGCGGCCAGTTGCGTGTTGATCCATGCGTCGTCCTGCCTCAATTCGCGAGCCATCAATGCCGCCACTGCGGGCGCCATGGCTATCGCGGCGTCGGAATTGAGGAAGAGGGCGCGGGTCCGGCGAGCCAGGACGTCGTCAATCGTGCGAGCCATTTCGTTCCGCACAGCCCAGATTACTTCGGCCGCAATGTAGGGCAGTGCAGGGTGGAGTTGCGTGGCCAGCTCTGGGTCTTCCCCGGCGAGTTTGCTGATTGCGGCTGCATCCGATCCGTAAACGCCCATATTGCTGAGACCGTCGATTTCGTCGTCGTAACCGTGAATCTTCAGGTGATGGGTGCGGCATTCGCTGTCGGGCAGATCCCCCAGGGTGATTGCGTGATCGACGCAGTCTTCGGCCATGCGCCGGTAGGTTGTCCACTTGCCGCCGACGATGGTCAGCAGTCCGGAGTGGTCGACGTGGATAGTGTGGTCGCGCGAGAGAGCCGATGTTTTGCTGCTTCCGGCGCCCGCTTTTACCAGCGGCCGGATCCCGGTGTAGACGCTCAGGATGTCGCTGCGTTTCGGCGGGCGGCTCAGGTAGAGCGAGGCAGTGTCGAGTATGAATTCTATCTCCTGCTCGAATGGGAGCGGGTCATAAGACGGGCCGGAGATCGGGGTGTCGGTGGTGCCTACGAGGGTGTGGTCGTGCCACGGGATCGCGAACATGACACGGCCATCGCTGGTGTGCGGCACCATGATTGCCGTTTCACCACGCAGGAATGACCGCTCGAAGACGAGGTGGATGCCCTGGCTGGGAGCGACCATTGCCTCGGCCTCCGGCTCGCACAGTTGCCGCACCTCGTCGGTGAAGATGCCGGTCGCGTTCACGATGACCTTTGCTGTCGCCGTGAAGCGCTCGCCGCTCTCGCGATCGAGGACTTCGACTCTGTCTACGAAGCCGTCTTCACCCTTTCCAATCTGCGTTGCGTCGGCATAGTTCAGGACCGTGGCGCCGTACTCCGCCGCGGTCATGATCAGGTGAATCAGCAGCCGCGAGTCGTCGAATTGTCCGTCGTAGTACATCACCCCGCCGCGCAGGCCTTCGGTCTGGATGGTAGGCAGCCGCTCCAGCGTCTCTTCGCGAGAGAGGATGCGCGACTTGCCGAATCCATATTTGCCGGCGAGCAGGTCATAAACCTTCATGCCGATGCCGTAGAAGGGCGCTTCCCACCACGAATAATTCGGTACGACGAAGGCGAGATCATGTACCAGGTGCGGTGCGTTCTGCCGCAGCAGGCCACGCTCTTTGAGCGCCTCCATTACGAGAGATACATTGCCCTGTTCGAGATAACGTACGCCACCATGCACCAGCTTGGTGCTGCGGCTGGAGGTGGCTTTGCCGAAGTCCTCGCGCTCCACGAGCAGGGCGTCAAAGCCGCGAGTCGCCGCGTCGACTGCGATGCCGGCTCCGGTAGCTCCGCCGCCGATGATGACAAGGTCCCAGGGCTCGGTGCGGCTCCGCGCCCGTTCGACCATGGATTCACGGTTCATAGCATAAGCACTCATTGTGTCGGCGCACTCCAGTGTCTTGATCGTTCAACTGCATTGCTCCATCGCTCCCGGAGCCGGGCTGCCTCTTCCGCAGGCATCTTCGGCTCGAACCGCGTGCCCGAATCTCGAAGCTTCTGAATCTCCTCCGGGCTTTCCCAGAATCCGGTAGCGAGTCCGGCGAGATACGCCGCTCCGAGAGCGGTCGTCTCGATCACCTGCGGCCGGAGCACAGGAATACCGAGCAGATCGGCCTGGCATTGCATCAGCAGATCGTTCGCCGCCGCGCCTCCGTCGACGCGCAGCGTCTGGCAGGGGTGCTCCGTATCGCCGTTCATCGCCTCGAGCACGTCGGCGACCTGGAAGGCGATGCTTTCCAGGGCTGCGCGGGCAATGTGTCCCGGTTGCGTGCTGCGGCGCAGTCCAATGATCAGGCCGCCGGCATGAGGATCCCAGTAGGGTGCACCGAGGCCCACGAATGCTGGCACGAAAACGACACCGTCGCTGTTGTCTACGGTCGCGGCAAGCGCCTCCACATCGGACGCAGCCCGAATGAGGCGGAGGTTGTCACGCAACCACTGCACTACCGCGCCACCGATGAACACGCTGCCCTCGAAAGCATATTCGAGCTTCTTATTCAGGCTGCATGCCAGCGTGGTGATGAGCTTTTTCTGTGACAGCAAAAATCTATCGCCGATGTTTTGTAACAGGAAACAACCAGTGCCGTAGGTATTCTTCGCGTCGCCGGGATTGAGGCAGAGTTGGCCAAAGAGAGCCGCCTGTTGATCCCCGGCAATTCCGGCCATTTCGACTGAGCCTAGTCCGAGAGTAGTTGTGACCGCGCCGACCCGTTCGCTCGACCAGACAACTTCCGGCATCATGCTCTCTGGAATGCGCAGCAGCTTGAGCAGCTCGGCGTCCCACCGGCCGGCTTCGATGTTGTAGAGCATGGTGCGCGAGGCATTGGTGCGATCTGTCACATGCCTGTCGCCGCTGGTCAAATTCCAGATCAGCCAGGAGTCCACCGTTCCGAAGGCCAGCTTGCCGGCATCCGCCCGTTCGCGCGCCCCAGAGACATTGTCCAATATCCACGCTACCTTGGTTCCGGAGAAATAGGGGTCGATGACCAGACCGGTTTTCTCACGGACCATTGCTTCCGCGCCATCCTGGCGGAGCTTGTCGCACGCCGGCGCCGTACGGCGGTCCTGCCAGACGATGGCGTTATAGACCGGCTTGCCCGTCTCGCGATCCCAGACGATCGTGGTTTCACGCTGGTTGGTGATGCCGACTGCCATGATGTCTCGAGGCCTGACCTGCGCCCGTCCCAGCACCTCAACGGCGGAGCTGAGCTGCGAGGTGAGAATTTCGAAGGGATCGTGTTCGACCCATCCCGGCTGAGGATAAATTTGCGTAAATTCCTGCTGCGCCCGGGCATGGATTTTTCCTTCCCGGGTGAAGAGGATGGCGCGCGAACTGGTAGTTCCTTGATCGAGGGCAAGGATAAAGGGCATGGGTCGAACCTGCTTTGTTCAGTGCACCTGTGTTTCACATCCTGGGTTGAAAAGGCAAGCGTGTCTCAGAATCCCTTGTGAATTCGTTGCCCGCTGCTCCATCCTTCAACTCATTTTCCCCGAAGGACTTTCACAACTGATGTTCTTTGAAAGTGATAACCTTAACTGAGCCCACGTTGCAACCATCTGGACCATTGAATCGTCCATAAGAGAAATTATTAGCTTCCTGGCACGGTAGATCCCGCTTGATGCTCCTGCTGTGTCCTTTTTGCCGGATGCAGGCCCGTCTGCGGCGGCAATGTCCGAAAACTGTCCGCTATACACCCTACGTGGATTCAGCCCACGAGAGAGCTTGAAGTAGCCTGCTGCGATAACTCTGCGATGCAAGAAAACGAGATGGAACAAAAGCCACCCGATTCGCCTATACCTCCCGATCACCAGCTGCCGCCTCCCGATGCCGGCACGCCGAAGTCTCCCAGAAAACGGCGCCAATGGCTTTGGATTCTTCTTCTGCTGCTTTTCGCCGCTATATTTGTGCTCGTCCTGCGACATCAGGACGACTCAAAGAAGACGGCTGCAGGCGCGGGGGGAGGCGGCAGACGGGGCTTTGGCGGGCCGGTCACATTGACGACGGCGGCCGCAACAAAGGGCGACATCGGCGTTTACCTCGATGCAATCGGTACGGTAACCCCGGTCTACACAACCACGATTTACAACCAGGTGACCGGAGTGGTGACAGGCGTCTACTACCGGGAAGGGCAGATGGTCCGCAAGGGCGACCCGCTGGTGGATATTGACCCGAGGCAGTATGAGGCGCAGGTTGCGACCGCGGCAGGCAATCTCGAGAGGGATACCAACATCCTGGCGCAGGCACGGATGGATCTGGAGCGCTACCGTGCGGCCTGGGCGAAAAATGCCATTGCGCGGCAGCAACTCGACGACCAGGAGAAGATCGTTCTTCAGAATGAAGGGCTCGTCAAGGCGGACCAGGGCACTCTGGATTTCGACAAGGTGCAGCTCAGCTATTGCCATATCACATCGCCTATCACCGGGCGGGTCGGATTAAGGCTTGTTGACCCTGGCAATCTGGTTCAATCGAGCGGCAGCACGGCCCTGGTGGTAGTGACACAGATAGAGCCTATTACCGTCATCTTCACGCTGGCTCAGGATCATCTCGATGAGGTTTTGGCGCAGTTGCGAACCGGTGCGAAACTGACGGTCGACGCGTACGACCGGAACCAGCAGACAAAGCTGGCGACGGGCAAGCTCATGGCGCTCGATAACCAGATTGATACCACCACCGGCACGGTAAAGCTGCGTGCCGGGTTCGACAATAAGAAAAGCATCCTTTTTCCGAATCAGTTCGTAAATACCCGCCTGCTGGTGACGACGCAACACAATATGACGCTGATTCCGAATTATGCGATCCAGCACAACGGCGAAGTAGCGTTTGTGTTCGTGATTCAGAACGGAAAGGACCGCGAAGGAAAGCCGGAAAGCACCGCCCATGTCCGCAACGTGAAAGCTGGAACGACGGACGCCGGTATGACCGCCGTGGAAGGCATCAATCCCGGAGATGAGGTTGCGACCAGCAGCTTCGAGAAATTGCAGGAAGGATCGAAGGTCATCATTTCCAAGAGACCGCTTCCTCAAAACACGAGCGAGAGCAACGCCCCGTGAGTCCATCACGCCCATTTATATTGCGGCCCGTCGCAACTTCGTTGCTGATGGCCGCGATTCTGCTGGTTGGCCTGGTTGCCTTCACGCAGCTGCCGATTTCTGCGCTTCCCGAAGTTGACTACCCGACGATCCAGATCCTGACCTTCTACCCTGGCGCGAGTCCGGATGTGATGGCGACGACCGTGACTGCTCCCCTGGAGCGACAGTTTGGTGAACTGCAGGGTCTGAGTCAGATGACCTCGACCAGCTCGGGCGGTGTATCCGTCATTGTGCTGCAGTTCAACCTCTCACTGGATATAGACATTGCCGAGCAAGAGGTGCAGTCGGCGATCAACGCCGCGCAGAGCCTGCTGCCGTCGGTGCTGCCCGTGCCTCCGGTTTACAGCAAGACGAATCCGGCGGATGCTCCCGTCCTGACGCTGGCAATCACATCGAAATCGATGCCGCTATCGCAGGTGGAGGATCTGATTGACACGCGGCTGGCGCCGAAGATTTCTCAGCTCAACGGCGTCGGGCTGGTGAGCATCAGTGGCGGCCAGAAGCCCGCAGTACGGATTCAGGTAAATCCGGCCGCGCTGTCCTCTTATGGAATCAACATGGAGGATGTGCGGACGGCCCTGGCGCAAACCAGCGTGAACGCCGCCAAAGGCAATTTCGACGGGCCGCGGCAGGATTATCAGATCGACGCCAACGATCAGCTGGAGACAAGCGATCAGTACCGGAACGTCGTGATTGCGTATCGGAACGGCTCGCCGGTGTTCGTGAGGGATGTCGCGCGGGTCATTAACGGAGTCGAAAACAACAAGCAGGCAGCATGGATGGACGAGACGCCTGCCGTCATCCTGAATGTGCAGCGCCAACCGGGCGCCAACACGATCAGCGTCGTCAAGAGCATCAAGAAACTGCTGCCCCAGCTTCAGGCAAATCTGCCTGCCAGCATCGAGATCACGCCACTCACCGATCTGACAACAGCTATCCAGGCATCGGTCGATGATGTTGAGTTCGAGATGATGCTGACCATCGGCCTGGTGGTGATGGTCATCTTTCTTTTCCTGCGTAACATCTACGCCACAATCATCCCCAGCGTTGCCGTCCCCCTTTCGCTGATCGGCACGTTCGGCGTGATGTACGTCCTGGGCTACAGTCTCGATAACCTGTCGCTGATGGCTCTGACAATCTCCACCGGATTTGTGGTGGACGACGCCATCGTGATGATCGAGAACATCTCCCGCTACCTCGAGGAGGGCGAATCGCCGATGGAGGCAGCACTGAAGGGAGCGGGGCAGATCGGCTTCACCATCGTTTCATTGACGGTCTCGCTGATCGCTGTGCTCATTCCGCTGCTGTTCATGGGAGATGTAGTCGGCCGTCTCTTCCGCGAATTTGCAATAACGCTCGCCACGACCATTGTTATCTCCGCCGTCGTATCGCTAACGCTTACGCCGATGATGTGCTCGCGCATTTTGCGCCACAACCCCGAGGCGCAGCAGGGCAGGTTTTATCGGGCATCGGAACGCGTCTTTGACCGGCTGATCGCCTTTTACGGCCGCACCTTGAGCTACGTGCTCCGGTATCAAACCATCACCTTGTTCGTGGCGCTGGGCACCCTGGTACTGACCGTGGTTCTTTACATCATCATCCCCAAGGGCTTCTTTCCCACGCAGGATACAGGCGTGATCCAGGGGATATCGCAGGCGCGCCAGAATATCTCCTTTGACGCGATGGCCGAGAAGCAGAAGCAGCTGGGCAAGATCATCCTTCAGGATCCCGCGGTAGCCAGCTTTTCGTCGTTCATCGGCGCGGACGGAACCAACACGACGCTGAACAGCGGACGGTTTTCCATCAATCTCAAGCCGCTTAATCAACGCGACCTGAGCGCGGCAGATGTGATCCGGAGATTGCAAAAGAGTCTTGCCCAGGTGCAGGGTGTGACGCTCTACATGCAGCCGGTGCAAAACATCACGGTTGATGATCGTGTGAGTCGCACGCAGTACCAGTACACACTCGAAGACCCTGACATCAACGAGTTGAATGATTGGACGAATCGCTTCGTCGCCAGATTAAAGCAGCTACCCGACCTGGCTGATGTCGCAACCGATCAGCAGACGGGCGCAAGCGCAGTGTCGCTGATGATCGACCGCGTCACCGCCTCGCGCCTCGGCATAGCTCCAGGCACGGTGGACAACACGCTGTACGATGCCTTCGGGCAGCGGCAGATCAGCACGATGTACACGCAGCTCAATCAGTATCACGTGATTCTTGAGGCGCTGCCGCCTTTCCAACAGGATCCGAATCAACTTAACAAGCTTTACATACAGTCGGGCGCGTCAAGTGGAGCAAGCGGACCAGGAGCTGCAACATCGTTTGCCGCGTCGGGCTCCTCGTCGGCGGGTTCGAACGCCACAACCGGATCGGTACTCTACACGCCTGCAGCGAATACGCTGGCTCCCCCTTCGCAGGTAATTACGACCTCGAATAACGGTCCTGGCTCGAACACCCGCACTTCGACGGCAGCCGCCAATGCCGTGCCACTCGGAGCCTTTGCTCACTACGAACAAACAACGGAGCCGCTCTCTATCACCCATCAGGGACAATTCCCGGCGGTTACGGTCTCCTTCAATCTGGCCCCGAAGGCTTCGCTGGGAAATGCGATTACGGCGATTGACAAGGTCGCGAAGGAAATGAACTTTCCCGCCAGCCTGCAGGCCGATTTTCAGGGGACGGCAGCATCCTTCCGTAATTCGCTTTCGAATGAGGCTCTCCTCATTCTTGCCGCGCTGGTTACGGTCTACATCGTGTTGGGAGTGCTGTACGAGAGCTTCATCCATCCGGTGACGATCTTGTCGACGTTGCCATCCGCAGGCGTGGGAGCGCTGCTGGCTCTGATGCTCTTCGGTGAAGACCTCAGTGTTGTTGCCATTATTGGCATCATCCTGCTGATTGGCATTGTGAAGAAGAACGGCATCATGATTGTCGACTTCGCTCTCGAGGCAGAGCGTGAGCGTGGCAAGACCTCGACGGAAGCCATCTACGAGGCGAGCCTGTTGCGTTTTCGCCCCATCATGATGACGACGATGGCCGCTCTGCTCGGCGGAATCCCACTGGCGTTGGGGCACGGGATCGGGTCGGAATTGCGGCGCCCCCTCGGTATCTGCATGGTTGGCGGCCTGTTGCTCAGCCAGATACTCACCTTGTATACCACCCCCGTCATTTACATCTTCTTTGACAAACTCGGGCAGAAAATCACCGGCAAACGTCACCTCCAGGACACCGTCCATCCAATGGCCGAGGAACAGGTGACGGAGGACACGGCGTAGTCATGAACATCTCTGCACCGTTCATTCGCCGACCCGTCGCGACTACGCTGCTGACGGTTGCGATCGCCATAGCCGGTGCGATCGGTTTCACCGTTCTTCCCGTTTCTCCGCTTCCCCAGGTGGATTTCCCTACCATCTCCGTGAATGCCGGCTTACCCGGAGCCAGTGCGCAGATTATGGCCTCCACCGTGGCCACCCCGCTCGAGCGCCAGTTCGGACACATCGCCGGCATCAGCGAGATGACCTCGTCGAGCTCGCTCGGCTCGACGCGCATCACCCTGCAATTCGATCTCAACCGCAATATTGACGCCGCCGCACGAGACGTGGAAGCGGCAATCAATGCTGCGCGCACCTATCTGCCCAGCAACCTGCCCGGCAATCCCACCTATTGGAAGTGGAACCCGGCTGATGCCCCGATCATGATCCTCGGGCTCACCTCTGACGTTTACAGCAGGGCGCAGATGTATGACGCTGCCTCTACCGTCATCCAGCAAAAACTCTCGCAGATTCAGGGAGTCGGCCAGGTGAATGTCGGCGGCGGAGCGCTGCCCTCTGTGCGCGTCGAGGTCAATCCCACCCAGCTCAACAGCTATGGACTCACGCTGTCGAATGTGCAATCCATCCTCAGCATCCAGAATTCGGATTTTGCGCGCGGTCAGATTTCGAACGGTCTCACTACCGCCGACATCATCACAAATGGTCAGATATCGCACGCCGCAGACTATGCGCCTCTGATTATTGGTTACAAGAACGGAGCGGCCGTCCGTCTTTCGGATGTTGCCCAGGTCGTCGATTCCACATCGAACGTCCGCAACGCCGGCTATCTGAACGGCAAGCAGTCGATTGTCCTCATCATCTTTCGCCAGCCGGGCGCGAACATCATCCAGACCGTCGACCGGATTTATAGCCAGTTGGCCTTTCTTAAGGCGTCCATTCCCCGAGGCATGGACATGACCGTAGTGATGGATCGCACCACCACCATCCGCGCGTCCGTTCATGATGTTGAGCGTTCGCTCACCCTCTCTGTCATCCTTGTTGTCCTGGTCGTTTTCTTATTCCTGCGAAGTCCAAGGGCCACGCTTATTCCCAGCGTAGCCGTGCCGGTCTCACTCATCGGCACCTTCGCCATGATGTATCTCTTCGGATATAGCCTGGACAACCTGTCGTTGATGGCGCTTACCATCTCAACAGGATTCGTTGTCGACGATGCGATTGTGGTGATGGAAAACATCACCCGCCACCTCGAAGCTGGAATGAAGCCCTTTGCAGCCGCCATGAAGGGCTCCAAGGAGATCGGCTTCACGGTCTTCTCGATCAGTATGTCGCTGGTCGCGGTCTTCATTCCCATTCTGCTGATGGGTGGAATTGTAGGCCGGCTCTTTCGCGAATTCGCTGTGACTTTGTCGACGGCCATTGTTGTGTCGATGATTATCTCGATCACGACCACTCCTATGATGTGTGCCCACCTGCTTAAAGCTCATGAAGAAAAGCACGGGCGGCTTTACCGCATCAGCGAAAAGATGTTCGACGGCATGCTGGCGGGCTACCGGCACAGCCTGGAATGGGTACTCGAGAATCCGGGACTGATTCTCGTGGTGCTAATCATGATTGTGTCTCTCAACGTGGTTCTTGTTATCAAGATTCCCAAAGGGTTCTTCCCGCAGCAGGACACCGGCGCACTCGTGGGAGGTATACAGGGTCCTCAGGACGCGTCGTTCCCTGTAATGAACAATTCGGTCCAGCAACTCGTTGGGGTGATCAAGAGCGATCCGGCGGTAGCGAATGTCGTGGGCTACGTAGGCAGCGGTAATGGCGGCTTCATCTATGTACCTCTTAAGCCCCTCAATCAGCGTAAAATCGGCGCGCCAGAAATCATTAATCGCTTGAGGCCGAAGCTGAACAAACTGGTGGCAGCTGCGGTGTTCTTACAGGCGGCACAGGATTTGCGCATCGGCGGCCGAGGCAGCAATGCGCTCTACCAATACACGATCCAGGCAGACAACGTTCAGGATCTGTCCCATTGGGGTCCCATCCTCCTTGCCGAAATGAAGAAACTGCCGGGTCTGCAGGACGTCAACTCGGACCAGCAGAACGGTGGCTTATCTGAATACCTGACCTACGATCGGGTGACCGCCGCACGATACGGGGTAACGGCACAGGCCCTCGATTCCTCGCTGTACTCCGCCTTCGGACAGTCGGAGGTCTCCGTCATCTATACCCAGCTCAACCAGTACTACGTGGTTCTCGAGGTTGCTCCTCAGTATTGGCAGTCGCCCGAAGGGCTGAACAATATCTATCTCCACACCACCAGCAATGGGCCTATTCCACTGGCTGCGATGACCACGGCGACGTCGACCACGACACCGCTCAGCGTGAACCACACCGGACTCTTCCCCTCGGTGACGGTATCGTTCAATCTCGCTCCAGGCATGTCGCTGAGTGACGCAACCCGGCTCGTGACCCAGATGCAGGACCGCCTCGGGACGCCTTCGACGATCCATGGCTTTTTTGCGGGAACACTCCAGGCGTATCAGGAATCGCTCGGCACGGAACCGATATTGATCACGACAGCGCTGCTGGCGGTGTTCATCGTGCTTGGCATCCTGTATGAGAGCCTGGTGCATCCCCTCACAATCATTTCCACACTGCCCTCCGCCAGCGTGGGCGCGATCATGGCGCTGATGATCTTTAAGGTGGATCTCAACGTCATTTCGATCATCGGAATCGTGCTGCTCATCGGCATCGTGAAGAAAAACGCCATCATGATGATCGACTTCGCGCTCATGGCTGAGCGCGAGCAAGGCATGAGCACACGTGACGCGATCTTTGAGGCCTGCATGCTGCGATTCCGTCCCATTCTTATGACCACCATGGCAGCGCTCTTTGGAGCCTTGCCGCTGGCCTTCGGCACGGGCACGGGATCTGAGTTGCGCAGGCCGCTGGGCATCACAATCGTCGGCGGCCTCATCGTAAGCCAGATGCTAACCCTCTACACCACGCCGGTCGTCTATTTGTTCCTCGATCGGTGGCGCCTGCGCGTACTTGGCAAGCATCACGACACATTTAATCCCGAAGCGGAGGTCGCCTCATGATGTTTACTGCTCCGGGCCCCCTTCCAAGCGAGAAGTGCTGTATGAAGACAATGGTCCCGAACTCAACCCGATCGGCATTGCTGGCGCTGGCGTTTTGCTCTCTTATTGCCGGCTGCGCGCCAACGTATCACAAGCCCGCGGCCGCGGTGCCTGCCGCGCCGGCGTATAAGGAATCGCCTGCGAATTTTAAGGACGCACCGGGCTGGAAGGTGGCGCAACCTCAGGACGCCATGTTGCGCGGCAAGTGGTGGGAGGTGTTCAACGATGCGGAGCTGAATTCTCTCGAAGACCAGGTTGAGATCAACAATCAGAACATCAAGGTCTCTTTCGAAAACTATATGGCTGCGCGCGCCATGATTCGTGAAGCCCGCGCGCAGTACTGGCCGGTCGTCACAACGGCGCCGTCCTGGAACCGGTCCAGGTCCTCAGGCAATCTCACCAATTCGAGCACTGCGAACACAGGACATGAAAGCACGTCCTGGACTCTTCCTCTCGATGTCTCGTGGACGCCGGATTTCTTCGGCAAGATCCGCAACGAAGTGCGCGAGGCGCAGTTTGCAGCACAGGCCAGCGAGGCTGATCTGGAAAATGAACGATTGCTGGAACAAGCCAGCCTTGCGGAATACTTTTTCGAGATCCGGGGACAGGACGAGCTGCAGAGAGTTCTGAACGAGACGGTCGAGGCCGACAAAAAGGCTCTCGAATTGAACCAGACACTCTATGACACCGGAGTCGGCAACTACATCTCCGTAGTGGAGGCGCGCACAACGCTGAAAACCGCAGAGTCGCAGGCGCTGAACGTGGGGGTTGCGCGTGCGCAATTCGAGCACGCAATTGCTATGCTGCTTGGTAAGTCTGCTACGGATTTCTCCATTCCCGTGAAGCCTCAGCTGATCACACCACCGCCGGTCCCGATTGGGGTTCCTTCGCAACTCCTCGAGCGCCGGCCTGACATTGCAGCTGCGGAGCGTACTCTTGCAGATGCGAATGCCACTATCGGCATCGGTTACGGAGCATTCTACCCAGAGGTTACGCTTTCGGCTGGCGGAGGCTTTCAGGCATCGCAGTTCTCGCATTGGTTCGACTGGCCAAGTAACTTCTGGTCCATCGGCCCGCAGCTTTCGCAGACTCTCTTCAATGGCGGACTCTATCGCGCCCAGCTCCAGCAATACACGTCGATCTACAACGCCGACGTCGCCACCTATCGCCAGACCGTTCTCACCGCCTTTCAGCAGGTCGAGGATTACCTAGCCGCTACCCGGATTCTGTCACAGCAGATCCTGAAGCAGCAGGAGGCGGTGGATGCAGCAAAAGAGCAACTGGATCTCGAGATGGGTCGATACCAGGAGGGAATTGATCCGTATCTGGACGTCACCATCGTGCAGACTACGCTGCTTTCAAATCAGCAAACGCTCACAACATTGCATGTGCAGGAAACGACTGCGTCCATCGAACTGATTCAGGCTCTAGGCGGCGGATGGGATATATCGCAGCTGCCAACGCCCAAGCAGGTCTCCGAGAAGGCAAACAAGGCAGACACTGTGCTGCAAAGGTAGGGAGTTGACTAGCAGCCACTAAAGGTGTCGGATGGCTTAGTGTGCGGACAGAGATGAGAGCCGCGAGCGTGACCCAGCTTGAACCAGTTCTCGGAGACATTACACACCTTGCAGTCGATGCAATTGTCAATGCCGCGAATCAGTCGTTGCTGGGCGGTGGAGGAGTGGACGGAGCGATACACCGTGCAGCAGGACAGGCGCTGCTCGCCGCCTGCGCCAGGTTGCGAGGCTGCGCCACTGGCGACGTGAAAGCAACACCAGGATTCCGTCTACAGGCAAAGTGGGTTTTTCATGCCGTGGGCCCGGTGTGGCGTGGCGGCCAACACGGAGAAGACGACCTGCTGGCAGCGTGCTACCGGCGCAGTCTGGAGTTGGCTCGCGAGCACTGCGTGAAATCCATCGCATTTCCCGCGATCAGCACCGGGATATATGGATTCCCCTCGGAGCGAGCTGCGGCAATCGCTGTCGAAACCGTCAGGACCCACGCAGATAGTTGTGAAGTCGAGGTGGTGAAGTTCGTGTGTTTTGACAAACACACCTACTCCATCTACGAGAGTTTGCTGCATGGAAGTTAGATGGTTCCAAGGCACGTCGTCTTGCCCGTAACTCAGGACGGCCGGCTCTTCAGAACTTATATGAAACGCTGAGCAGTGGCGCGGGCCTCGTTCGCAGGCCTTCATTATTCAACTGAATAAGTACGTTGCCCGAGATAACAAGGTCACGGTATGGATTCCATTTGAGTCCTATGCTCAGATCGCCGATCGTATAGCTCGCGTTTGCCGTCGTAACGGTGGGGAGGAAGATAGTGCTGGGCGTCGGTGGATTCGTTGGCGGCGTTGGGAGAGCGGTGGTGCTGCGAACAACCTTGGCGGCGTTAGAGTACTGGCTCGCAAGCAAATCTCCGGCGACGGTCAGATGCTTTGTCCATGCCCAATCCGCGCCAGCATTGAATTGCACACCGCCCGGCAGCCCCTTGTTCCCTCCGGGCGTCAGTGTCGGATTGTTTAATTCGGTTGCCGTATTCCACTGGTAGCCAATTCTGGCGTGAGGGGAGACTTTAGCCAGGTAGGAGTAGACGAGATAGGGATTGAATCCCCAGGCTCCCGAACCCAGGTAATTCAGGTCGTCGCCCGTGGGCGTGCGAAGATCCATTCCCCCTGATAAAGTACTGTGCTCATCTCGCCATGCAACGTATTTGCCGTTAAAGACGATATCTCCGATGCCGCTCGCTGTTCCGGGAACATATGTCGAAGGAACGGCGTAAGGTCCGAGGACGACAACGTTATTGGCGTTGAGGATATAGGCCTGAGTATCGACACTGGCGGAGCCGATTGAGACGCGTTCGATAGGCACTACGATCGATGCGTCAAGTTTGTCGGTCACACCAAAAGTCGCAACGGCGACATATTGGTTCAGCTTAAAGTGAACATCCGCGGTCTCCGTGGTGTAAGTGTTGCTGAGCACAGCTCCGGTGGTCTTATCCGTCGCCGTCGCTTGATAAGTAAACGGCACCTTGCTCAAAGAAATCCCATCGATGTCCGTGAAATAGAACTGGCTGGCGCTGAAGCTCAGAAATAGCCTGTGTCTACCGATGGTTGTTGCGCGGTCGGTCAGAATCGGACCGAGGTTGTCATAGGTCAGAGGTACTCCCGCCTTGTAGAGGACGATGGTGCCGGCAGATGCGCTCGCCAGCGGCAGCTGGCTCACCTGCGTGGCGAAGGCAGAATTGATGGTCGAAGCAATCCCCTGGGCCGCTGCCAGGGATGCCGGGCTTATGCCGCCATTGGTGTTGAAAACTCCGGTCGAAAACGGTATCTGGCACACGAGCTTGGTCGCGGTGGGGCTTCCGGTGGCGCAATTGACTTGTCCCATTGCGGCCACGCTCGATACAAATCCAAGCAGCAGCAGTGGCAGAGTTCGCTTCGTCATCTGTTCTCCCTCGGCAAGACTGGTTTGCCGGCTTCGGTGATTGCTACTTATTCCCGAAACCGCAAGTGTTAGCGAGTTACGTCTACTTGAATCACTGCGTCGTACGTCAGACCATCGCTGCCCGTACCCTGAACCAGGACGAGATAAGTACCCGGCGGCGTCAGACCGGTATTAGTAGTCGTTCTTGTAAAGTGGCCACCGCAACCGATTGCCTGCATAACGGCAGCAGCGATAAAGATCACTCCGAGATACCGGAAGAAGCTACGCCTTGAAGACTTTCCGCCTCGCAGGAAGCCAATCAAAGCGAGAACCGGAATCCCAATCAGGCTGGCGGCAAAGATTCCTGTGTTCGTTACGAGTTGCGCAGTGGCGGTGCCGTTCGTGGAGATGGTTACGGCAACGGTGCCCGTTTGGATGGTTGTCGCGGAAGGAACTGAGGATGGATTGAAGGTGCATCCGATGGAAAGACCGGCGGGATCCACCTTGGACATCAAGGTTGGCCCCCCTACTGAAGTGCACTTCAGGTTCGTCAGACCGACGTTCGCGGGCAGGATGAAGTCTGCATTGGTCGTGTTGCCCGTGGTCGCCCCGGAAACGATTGTGATTGGATCGGTCTTCGCTCGAATGTAGGTAATGAATGGTGCAGTCGTGTGAGCCAGTCCGGTGGTGGAATCTACACCAGCCACGCTCACGCTATAGGCTCCCGGAGTAGTGGAGGAGCTGGTAGCGTCGATAATGACGGTTACGGCCGTCTGGCCGCCGGTGCTGGTGATCGTCACCGTCGGACTCCCCAGAGTGCACGCTGGAGGCACGGCGGTTGTCGCAGTCGTAACAGGAACAACGGAACAGGTCAGGGCGAGATTGCCGGTAAACCCGGATATAGGTACGGGAGTGACGACGATACTGCTCAACCCTGCCGACGTGACCTGAGGTGTAAACACGTCGTTCAAGCTGGTGTATCCCAGGGTGACATACACGGCAGTGGGAGAAGAGCTTAGCCCATAATCCTGAACAGATTGCGCCACGGTACTGTTGCTGGACAGGAAATTGGCGTCGCTGCCATAAACCGCAAGTATCGTGTGCGCACCGAAACCCAATGACGTGGTGGTGCAGGTTGCAATGCCTGTGGCTGGACTTACCCGCACCGGAGATCCGCATTCTGGAATTGGATTGCCGCCGTCTGTGAAGGTCACGGCGCCCGAAAGCAGCACCGGCCCGGTAATTGGTGTCACCGTCGCGGTAAAGGTGACGGTGTCATTGTGGTTATTTGTGTTTCTGACTACGGAGGGATTCAGTGAGGACACAAGCGCGGTGGCGGTGGCAGCCGCATTTACCGTTTGCATCAGTGAGGCGTTGCTGCTGCTGAAGTTAGTGTCGTTAGCGTAGGCGGCCGTGATTGAGTGTGCGCCTTTCAGCAGCCCGCCGGTTGTGCAGATTGCGACTCCGGTCGCGGGCTTCACTGCTAGTAAGGTGCAGCCTGCTATCGGGGCTCCGTTGTCGGTGAAATTGACTACGCCGGAAAGGGCAGTGCTGCCGGCCGCCGCGGCGACTGTGGCGGTGAAGCTCACGGACTGATTGACGGTCGAGGTGTTATTCGGCGCGGATGAGATCAATGCCGTCGTTGTCGGCGCCGGATTTACCGTCTGAGTGATCATGCCGCTGCTGCCGCTGAAGTTGTTGTCGTTGCCATAAGTGGCCTTGATGGAATGGGACCCGAGAGCCAGCGAGGCGGTCGTGCAGACAGCCATTCCGTTCACGGGATTCACGATAATCGAGCAGTTGGGGACGGGATTGCCATTGTCGGTAAAAGTCACCGTACCGGCGAGCGTCGCACTTCCGGCGGCCGCGGTAACTGTAGCCGTGAAGGTTACAGACTCGTTGATGGTTGACGTATTGCCTGCAGAGGACGAAGTTACAGAGACGTTCGTGGTCGCGGGAATCACGGTTAGCGTGAAGTTCGCCTGTGCGGTCACCTGGTTTGCGTCGGTAATTGTTACCGTGTAGAGCGTCGCCGCTGTGGTTGCCGTGGGTGCGCCGGTAATTATCCCGGTGGAGGAACTTATACTCAGAGCCGCGGACAAAGATGGAGAGATGCTGTAGTGTAGCGGTGCCGTGCCACCGGACCCTGTTACCGGCATGAATGACGCGACTTGATTCACGCTCAGTGTTTCTGTGTTTACCGAGGTCGCGGTCAATGCGCTGTTCACTGTCAGCGAGAAGCTCGCTGTTCCCGTCGCCTGGTTGCCGTCGGTGATCGTTACCGTGTACATCGTCTGCGGGCTGGCCGCCGTCGGCGTGCCGGTAATCGCTCCCGTGGATGTATTCAGGCTGAGCCCGGCCGGCAGAGACGGAGAGATGCTATAGCTCAGCGGCGCGGTGCCGCCGGTCGCCGTTACTGGAGTGAATGACGCCGGTGATTGGCCGACCGTCAGCATGGTTGCAGGTACGGCCTGAGTCGCTGTCACCGCGCTGCTCACTGTCAGCGAGAAGTTCGATGACGCTGACGTATTGCTGGCGTCCGTAATTTTCACCTGATAAGTTGTCTGCGCGCTGGCAGCCAGGGGAGTACCGGTAATCGCGCCTGTAGACGTACTCAGGTTCAGGCCCGTGGGCAGCGAGGGAGAGATGCTGTAGCTCAGAGGCGCCGTTCCGCCGGAGCCAGTTACCGGCGTGAATGACGTTGTTGGGTGGTTTGCCGTCAGTATCTTGCTTGGTACGGCCGTGGTTGCCGTCACCCCCGGGTTCACGGTCAACGAGAAGGATGCTGTCGCCGTTGAACTGTTGACGTCCGCAACCGTCACTGTGTACGTCGTCGCTGGACTCGTTGCCGCAGGTATGCCGGTAATCGTGCCGGTGGAAGAACTTATGCTCAGTCCTGTGGGCAGCGAGGGAGAGATGCTGTAGCTCAGGGGTGCGGTACCGCCGGAGCCGGTTACCGGCGTGAACGATGTCGACGCCTGATTTACGGTCAGGATCTTGGTAGATATGGACTGCTGCTGCCGTCACCGAAGGGTTCACTGTCAGTGAATAGCTCTGGGTACCGGGGAATCCATTGCTGTCGGTCGCCGTAATCGTGAAGCCGACGCTTCCTGTCGCTGTCGGTGTTCCTGACAATGTTGCCGTTCCATCATTAAAGCTCAGCCCGGTGGGCAATGTACCGGAAGTGATGGAATGGGTGTACGTGTAGGTGGAAGTCGACCCCCCGGACGCGATAAACACCATGCTGTATGGCTCGCCCTTTGTTGCGCCAGAGAGAGCGCCCGCCGCCGGCGTCAGCGTAATCATCACAACTTTGAGGTTGGCGGAAGTATCCAGAATGGTGGAGCGCAGAGTCAGTTGGGCATCGAGCGTGTCAGTGCCCGCCTCATTGACCGAAATGCTGTTGAAGGTTGCACCGGTGCCGGCTACCGTCGTTACCGGTCCCAGTCCCGTCGCAGTACCCGCCCCGCTGAACGTCAGCGTCACGGGCACCCCACCGATATTCTGGCCGTTCTCCGTCACAGAAACGATTGGGGCCGCCGGGAAGGCGACAGCACTGTTCACGGCAGCGGCATAGCCGTTGGCGCCCGCATTCGTGAACTGGATCGCCGTGTAGTTCGTCTGGACCGCGCCAGAGTCTATCTTGCCGGAGGTGCAATAGCCGGACGCGCCAACCGGAAAGCCGCGCTGGTCAGTGGTCAAGGCGTTGGCTGTGCCCGCACAGATGGCCGGGCTGTTGGGCAGCGGCAGCATTGTCTGGGTGGGTCCGCCGTAATTGGCCAGCGGCGCCAGATTGATTCCGGCAGTACCGACCAGGTTGCCGCCGCCGTCGGTATAAGTGCCATCAACGTCATCATCGGCTGCGGCGGTGTTCCCAGCCACAATGCTGTTCGTGATCGTCGTCGTAGTGCCGTTGGTCTCGACGCCTCCGCCATCCTCGCCGGCAGAATTGGCGGATATGGTGCTGTTAGTCACCGTCAGCGTGCCGCCCGGATAGTTATAGATGCCGCCGCCTTTGGTCGTTACGGAATTGCCGGAGAAGGTGCTGTTGACCACAGTCAGCGCGTTGGTCTGACCATTAAAAATGCCGCCCCCTTGTGACCCGCTATTGCCAGAGAAAGTGCTGCTACTCACCGTCAAAGTGCCGAAGTTGGTAATGCCACCGCCCTCGTTCCCGGAACCGATTCCGGAATTGCCGGCGATCGTGCAGTTGTTCACCGTCAGGGTGCCATCGTTAAGAATGCCGCCGCCGGCGTTCACTGCATTGCTATTGCCGTTGGCAATCGTCAGCCCGGAAATGCTGACCGTTCCCGAGTTGATCGTGAAGATTGTGCCGACCGTGGTCGAGTTATTCCCTGAAACCGTCAGGCTGGTCGCGCCGGGTCCGGTTATGGTCATATCAGCCGCGATCGCTGGAAGAGCGCTGAGCAGGGTGATCGTCCCTGTCGCCGTGATGTTGATGGTGTCACCGGTATCGGCGTTAGCCGTTGTAATTGCGGCGCGCAGTGAGCCGGCTCCGCTGTCACTCGTGTTCGTAACCGGGATCGTCGCCCCGCGGGCGCTCCCCAAAAAACCGAGACTGCATAACATCAGGCAGAAAGCAGTCCACAACCCAGGACCGCGTGAAGGAACATCATCTCGGCGTGCCATTTGTGATCTCCGGAGAATGCAAGCGGTTTAGGTGCCAACGAACGCACGGCGACTCTTCGTCGGCTGATGCGAACCTGGGGAGTCAAGTAATGCACTGGGTGACGCGGCGAATCAACTCCCTACGGGTAAACGAATGAGCAGGCCAGGGCTTTAAGACTGGAGCTTACAGTCGGCAATCGAATCAAAAAAGCGACGCCTTAGAGACGTCTCTACGAAGCACTATTGCTTACTCGTTTTCGATCGAATCGCGGCCCAGCGCCTGGGGGAAAGGCAGAGCCCCTCCTGGTGAATGGGTATCGATTCGCGTATCAACTGAACGGCGATCATTTTTAGGTCTGTGTCTTCAGAAGTCAAGATTAACCAGGACGCTATTGAGCAATTGGTAAATGCGGCGGTGAAGAGAATCGGTGATCGGGAGACAATCGGGAAAGCCGGGCACCGCCCGGAGGCATTGGTCAAATACGACATTTCGAGTGGAAAAATCGCCGACTTAATACTTGTCGGATAAATACCAGTTATCGCCCTTCTTGCTAAAGGAGAGTGTTTGTTTCCGTGGAAAGTCGGTTAGCTTCCCGGAGCTCTTGATCGAGGTGACTTCAGTGCATGCCCATTGGGCATGATCGCCCTGGATGCTCAATGACGAATCCGGGCACTCCTCTCTCACCCTGGCTTCAGGGTTCGACTTGAAGAGGCCCTGCAGTAACTTATTCTGCTCGGCATTCATACCAACCCACACAGACTTCACCTTCCCGGTGTCGTGCGAATTAAATGCGCCCTCGAACTCCCGCACCACTTGCTTCAATAACGCCTTATCGTCGACATGGGGAACCGGCGTCGTTGGTGCGGACACCGCAGGCGCAACAGGCCGAGCCTCCACCAGGATGTTCAGTGATCTCTGCTGGGTTCCGCCATTGCCCTTCGCAGTCAGCGTATAGGTGGTGTTCGTGACAGGTCGGACGGTTGTCTGGCCGCTGTTGTCCACCCGATCGATTCCATTGTCGATGGTTACCTCTGATGCGTTTGCTGTCTCCCACTTCAGAGTCGTTGGTTGCCCCTGCTCGATCTGTGACGCGGATGCTGAAAACGACTGTATCTGCACGGGCGAGGGGGCCGGTGCCACAGGCGCAGTCGCTGGGGGTGGGGCAGGAGCTGGCTTCGCAGGAACGGCAACCAGTGACGCTATCAGGGGCTTCTTTTCACCAGCTTTCACGGTCACGCTCTGGCTGAAAGTCTGGAAATTATCGAGGCCGACCTGGACCGACCTCCGGCCCGGCTTGACGGGCACGATGAGGTCGCCCCGCGCGTCGGTACGGCCCACAGCAGCGCTGTCGACCCTGACTGCAGCCCCCGGTGAAGAGTGGACGGTCAGGTAGGCTTCTGTCGGCGGCGGAGGCGCAGCCCCGGCGCTCTGGTTGAGCTTGAAGGAGAGACTCGCTGTGTGGTTCGCGCTGATCGCAATCGGAGGCGCCTGAAAATCCTCATAACCAGCCTTGGTAAATCGCACCGTATGAGTGCCTTCATCCAGGGGTAACGAGAGCTTTCCATCACTCTGCGTGAAGCCCTTAAGCACACCGTCGACGAAGACGTTTACATCGCCCATATTTCCATCGACAGTCAGCGTTCCCGTGGGAGGTGCCACCGGCGTTGCAGGTGCCGACGGTAGAGGCGCCGGCTGGTTCGCGACTGTGGCCTTGTGACCTCGATTGAGCAGCCAGAATGCGAGGACCAGTATGACGAGCAGGCCCAGACCGCCGGCAGCGAGAGCAATGAGTTTCGGGCTCAGGCCGCGCTCAGGCTCTCTCGTCACCTCCTGGCCTTCTTCGACCGCCGCACCGATTGCGGCGCTCGTATCAAGGGTTCCAGTGGGCCGGCGCGCAGGAGGCTTGGCGGCTTCCGCTCTCAGGCGTCGCCAGTCCGCCTGCTGGAGCGTGCCTGCGAATTCAACGAGGCCGGCGGATCCTTGCAACTCGTTCAGCGCCGCCGCAGCATCGTTGCGGAGAAGCGCCGCACGCGCTGCTTCGACAGATCTGCTTACGCCCTCGTTCGCGATTGTTGTGCGTCGCGCCTCGTAGTCGGAAATAACGCGATTCAGTTCTTCGGAATCTCCATAGGCGCGCCGGACGCTCTGCAGAGCCTCGAGGCCGCCATGGAAATCCATCTTCTCGAGGGCTTGCGATGCGGCGCCGACCGCTGCAACGATTGCCTGTTTGCGGGCGTTCTCTGTGCGAAGTTCCGACAGCATTGCGCTGAGGAGGGTTCCTTTCGCTGCCGCGGCGGGCGTGGCTTCGAGGAGCTTGATCGCTTCACCAAGTTGGCCGCTCTCGCGCAGCTTGGCTACGCGATTTGTGAGTAACTCCAGCCTGCGGGCAGCTTCAGCCTGTTGCCCGCGAGCCTCAGTGAGGAGCCTAGAAAGTGCGGCATCTCCGGTTTCGGTCGCGACCGGCTCGAGCAGGCGAATGGCCTCGGTGATGCGGTCTTCCTGAATCAGAGATTTTGCCTGGGTGGCGCAGGAGGTGATTCGCGCCTGCCGCTGCTGGCGGGCTAGCTCGGATTTGGCGAAGTCGAGAAGCTCGTTGACGCTGGTGTTGTCGGAGAACTCAAGCTGGTAGGACTCGAGTATCCCAATCGCCTTTTCGAATTCGTTGCGGTCGATTGCCTCCTGAGCCTCGCGCAGATAACGGCCGCGCACTTCCTCCGCCTGGAGATTCTTCAGACGCTGCCGAAGCGAATCTTCAAGGGCGACGAGACGCTCTTCGCCGGGCAGCTCCTGGAGCGCTCTCTGCACGATGCCCAGTGCTTCATGCGGCGAGGTCGCAAACGCCTCCTGCGCCTTGGCCGCTGTGATATCGATCAGTTGCTTGACCCGGTACTTTCGCGCCTGTCCTGCGACGCGGGTCTTCAACTGGAGCAGAGAGGGTTCTGCAGGCAGTTGCTCAACGGCGCGGTTGACGAATTCTGTGGCGCGATCGTAGTCGTCGGCAAGCAGACAGTTTTCTACCTGCGCCTGCACCTGCTCGAGCAGCTTTCGCCGGCGCTCCTGCTCCTGCCCGCTGACAGCCGTGTGGAGCAGGCTTTCCACTTCGGGATGGGAAGGATCGAGCTTGCCTACCTCACGCAGAATCTCGATGGCCGCAGTGAAGCGCCGCGACGAAACCTCCTGCCGTGCGCTCTGGAGCATTTCGCGAATCTGGCCCTGCTGTGCGGCGAGCTTGGCCTGCTGGGCGTATTCGGTGTACGTGGCGCGAAGCTTCGTGTTGTCTTTGTCGAGGCGAAGCGCCTTCTCCAGAACCTTCAGCGCTCCGGTTAGATCGCCGCGGTTGCGTGAGGCATCTGCTTCTGCCAAAAGCCCGGCGATCTCATCCTGCGCGCGCTTCTTCTCTCTGGCCGTTTCAAGCTTTGCCTGCAGATCGATATTCGCCGGGTCCAGCTTGACTGCTTGTTCGAGCGACGCAATTGCTTCGGGAAAGCGCGATGACCCAAGTGCTTCGTCGGCTTCGGCGACCAGCTGCCGAATTTGTTCGGCGCGCTGCATCCGAGCGATGTTCTGCTGCACGATGCCGAGCAACTGCTTGGCGCCGGTGTGCTGGGCGTCGATTTTGATGAGCTGTTGGAGCACCTCGCGCGCTCGCCCGAACTGCTGTTCTGTCGTCAGCCGCTCTGCGTCGTTGAAGAGCTCGGTAACGCGGCTCTGTTTCAGGTCGTCGATTACAGCACGAAGATCGGCGGCGAACTCTTCGGCGCTTGCATAGCGCTGTTCGGGATCTTTGGCGAGAGCCCGGTCGAGAATCGTATCGAGATATGGCGGGTAGTTGGAAATATAAGTCCCGAGCGGAGGATGGGGTTCGTTCACCAGCTTCTGCAGCACGGTCATGTCTTCGCCGGAGAAGGGAAGTGCGCCGGTGAGCAGCAGGTAGAGCATCACGCCCGTCGAGAAGATGTCAGAGCGGCCATCAAAGGGCTGGCCGCGCAGGCGCTCGGGAGCAATGTAGTGAATCGTGCCGATTACGTTGCCAGTGCGTGTGAGGCCGGTCTCGGCGTTGGAACTCTGCACGCGGGCGATCCCGAAGTCAACGATCTTCGCCTGTCCGTCCGGCTGCACGATTACATTTGCAGGCTTGATGTCACGATGCACTACTCCGCGCTGATGCGCGTAACCCAATGCGGCGCACACCTGCTCGATGACACTCAGCTTATCGATCAGAGGAACCGGCCTGCCCGACGTGATGATCTTGTCCAGCGGGTCGCCATTGACGTATTCCATGACGATGAAGGGCACGCCGTCCTCGTCACCGAGGTCATAGACAATAACAATGTTGGGATGCTGAAGGATTCCCGCCTGCGCTTCGCGATAGAAGCGCTCGAGCATATCGGCTTGCCCCGAGAAGCCCTCGGTCAGCGTCTTGATGGCAACCTGGCGGCCAATGCGCTTGTCTTCGGCGCGATAAACGACGCCCATGCCGCCGCGGCCCAGAATGCCCGTGATCTCGTATTTACCTATCTTCTTGGTCGAGAGCGCATCCACAGTCTTTGCCCGACGCCAACTTAGGCAGAAAAGGCTGCTGCCGGAATCCGTTCATCCGGAAGAGCCAAACAAAATGCATTAATTACTTTTCGCTAATACTGACGGCACGGTAACACGATTCTAATCCCGCATCCAGCAGAAAGGGGCACGGATCACGTTACCACAATCGACTTGGAGGTTACGGCGGAGTACCCATACTGGAACCAGGATCTGCACCAGTACAATGGTGCCCACGCCTGGTGTATTGTTACCCGGGCCGAGCAGGCTATGTCGATGAATCAGGAAAGCTCCTCTCCGTCGGCGCGAGTGTCGTTTCAATTGCCGGTTGGCGGCGGGTTCCTCAATGCCAGCGCGAATTTGCCGACCGGGCAAACGACCCTGACACAGTTACTGCCCATTATCCAGAATCTCGAGAACGCGATCGTCGGCCGCATCGGCGAAGAGGCCGCATCGGCCGGCACACCCATCTCCTGCCGGGCCGGGTGCGGAGCCTGCTGCCGGCAGCTCGTTCCGGTAAGTTTCTTCGAAGCCGAAGCCCTCACTGAATGGATGAGCACATTGCCGGAAGAGAGGCGCGTCGAGCTTGAAGGTCGGTTTCATCGCGCATTGCTGGCGCTGCGCGACGCTGGTGTGATCGAGAAGATTCTGGACGATCGATGGACGCTGGAAGAAGAGGCTGCGACACAACTGGCGATCGATTACTTCCACGCGGGTGTTCCATGCCCTTTTCTCGAAGACGAGAGTTGCAGCATTCACCCGATGCGTCCTTTAAGTTGCCGCGAATACCTTGTGACCTCGCCACCTGATCTCTGTCGGGACCCGTCTGCAAATCAAGTCGCAGGCGTCCGGTTGCCGCTCAAGCTGTCGCGTGTTCTTTTTGCATTCGGACAGCGATTGTCGCAGGACCGCCGCGGCTGGATTCCGCTGGTATTCCTGCTGGCGTGGAAAAAAGGCGGCCAACGGCCCGGGGATTACGTCGCCGGCACAGGAGAAGAAGTCCTGAAGAAATTCCTCGAGCAGGTGGCTGCAATGCCGCCCATAGAAAGTGGCCAGCCGGTCGAGACGCCAGCTGGCCAATAGCAGCGAGATGGATGCGGTTTAGGGTGTCTTTACCGTATCTCCGGTCTTTGGTGCGCCCGTACCAGCTGAATGTTCCGACAGCCGAGCCCGCGTCCACGCTCGTGATCGTCAATGTCGCCAACCGGATTTTCGATCGAGCGCAGCACCTTGCCGGTCGCCGGATCCTTAACGTCCCGTACTTTTCGCGACACATTCAGTTTGTCGCCCACTTTCACCCCGGCACTGCTCCCAACATTGATGATGATGCTGTCCGGCGCGGATGCATCTGCCACCAGCCCGGAAACGGCGACCTTAGGCGGAGGAGGCGCATCGGGAATCTTCGAAGCGTCGCCGCTGAGACCGGTGGCAACCTGCGCGACCGCTGCATTCGTGGCCTCGCCGATGATCGTCTGGCCAAAATTGCTGCTGGTCATGCTCGCCCCGCCAACTGCTCCTGACCCGCCGCCCCAGCCCCCGCCGAGGAGGTCCGTTCCTTTTCTTTCCGATTCGCCCTTGCCTGTTACGGACGCGAGGATTTCGCCGCTGGTCGCATCAACCATGCGGACGGTAATCGCCACTACAGCCTTTGCTTCGTGCTTGCCGACGCCGCCGATTGCGCCATGCGTCCAGGCACCCACCACCGCGCCGCCATAATTCTTGTTCTGGTCGTCGCGGCCGAATTGCGTGATGTCGCCGGTGATGACTGCATCCACGCCGAGGATGTGCCCGATCTTGGCGGCTGTGTTGGGATCGGCCCGATTGCTGTTCGAGAAGTCCTGCTCGTGAAGAACCTTGTCGATGGCATTCCGCTCGATCACGCGGAAACTGCCATCCGCAAGTAACTTATCGATGAGCATGTCGGCGATACCTTTGCCGATGTCTACGTTGGTTCCAAAGACGGCCTGAGAGGCACTCATAACCGTGGCGTAGCCGAAATCGAGTACGGCCACCCGGTGCCTCACCGGCGCCTGAGCAACAAGCGGCGAGCTTACCAGGATGAGGGAAAGAAGTTTGGAAAACATGTTGCGCATTTTGCTGATCTCTCCTAACGGCCCAAGAATGTCTTTAAGTTGGAAATCTCTTTCTCTGCGCGGTCCATTTCATCCTGGGCCGCCTGCACGTCGTTCTGATTGAGTGCCCCGTTTGCCTCGTTGAGGTAGGAATTCATCCGGTTTAACGAGGCGAGCACGTCCCCACGAATATCCAGGCCCTGCGCCTGCTGCTGGCCGCGGATCTGCTGGATACCCGCTCGAATGCTTTCGGCATCTGCATCAAGCTGGATCATCCTTTCGCGCGCCTGGCCGATCTCCTGCTTCGTGGGGCCTGGCGGTTCCATTTGTACAGCCGGCTTCATCACGGGAGCACTCGGTGACGGCTGCGTATGGTGCACTGGTGTAGCAGGAGCACTTGGCTGATTTACGTCGCTGGTAGTTCCTGCCGGAGTTGCACTGGTCAACGGATTTGAGGTGGCCGGCGATGGATTTGCTGCGCGGCTGGGCCGCACCGCTGTTGGCGTCTCCGGAAGATGGTGGCGGCGGGGAGGTTGTCGTTACAGCGGGGGTAGTCTTTTGGTCCGCATGGGTAGCCAGCATGCGCGGCAGAACCGTCGCCGCCGCAATCATTGCAATGATTGCTGTTACGGCGCCGAGACCGATCCACAGGCTACGGTGACCTTTGGAGGCAGCGGGGGTGATGCCCGGCAGGTTCGCAGCGGGAACAACAACCGGCCGCATCGGCGCGGGATTGCTCTCGAGCACAGTTGCACCGGGGACGAAGGCTTGCGAAGAAGTTGGCTGCGCCTGCGGCTTCTGTACGTTGCGCAGGGCCGTGCGAAATTCTTCTGCCGTCTGAAAACGCCCGTCGGGAGATTTGACCATCGCCCGCAGCACGATGTTGTTGAGTTCAGTCGACAGAGCCGGGTTGATCTGCATCGGCGGGGCAGGGGCTTCGGTAAGTTGGGCGTTGAGCACGCTGTAGGCTGTATCCGCCTGGAACGGCCTGCGCCCGGTGAGCATCTCGTACAGAGTCACGCCAAAGGAATAGATGTCAGAGCGAGCGTCTACCGTTCCTCCGCGAACCTGCTCGGGCGACATGTAATAAACGGATCCCATGGTGGTGCCCGGGCGGGTAAGCTGCAGATCGTTGGTGGACTTGGCTATGCCGAAATCCATGAGCTTGACCAGGCCATGCGACGTGATCATGATGTTGGCCGGCTTGATGTCGCGGTGGGTTACTCCCTTGCTGTGTGCATAGCTCAGGGCCGACAGCACCTGCATCGAGTAGCCAATCACCTCATCGATAGGGATTGGTGCTTCGCTCCCCCGTTTATCCAGAGTGACGCCTTCGACGAACTCCATGATCATCACCAGCCGGTTCTCGAACTGGAAAGCAGTGCGAAGCTGGGCGATATTGGGGTGATCGAGGCTGGCCAGTGTGCGGATCTCGGCAGTGAACCGGGCCGCGAGGTCCTGTTCTGCGGCGAAATCCGGCAGCAGAACCTTCATCGCCTCGGTGCGGCCGGAGATGATGTTGCGGGCACTGTAGACCTGGCCCATTCCTCCGGCGCCGAGCAGTGCGAGAATTTCGTAATCGCCGACGCGTGTCCCAGCTTCTAACGCCATGGCGGAGACCTTTCCGAATCAAAGATCAGCCAAAAGGGGGGACCAGGTAACCAGCAGGTTGGCGCCAATGAGTGTAACCCAAATAGGCGCGTCACGCCCGCGAAATTGTGAGCGCAATATGCTACTTCCGGGTGATCGGAATCTGGCAGCGGGATGAAACGCCTGCGCCGCGGTTTACAGGTCTTTACAGGCCCGCAGTGATTCTGGCAGTCTAATCGCGCACCTCCGGAAGTGGTAAAGTCTCAAACGGAAAGCCATCCCGTAAAGCTGCCATTCTGGCGAAAAAGAAGAGTTTCCACTATGGAAAGCCAAAGTGTATTGAAACTTGAAGTCGCAGCTTTAACTGACGTAGGTTGCAAACGATCGAACAACGAAGACAGCTTTGGCTACGATCTTTCGACGCAGATTTTCGCCGTCTGTGACGGCATGGGGGGAATGGCTGGAGGCGAGGTAGCCAGCAGCACCGCGGTCGCGGAACTGGTGCGCTTCTTTAATCAGCAGCCTCGCGATGCGCAGGGCGAGCAGCGTCTGTACCAGGCGATTCTCTACGCAAATCAGCAGGTATGTCTACTGGCGCGGGACAGCGATGAATTGCGCGGCATGGGAACGACGCTGGTAGCGGCATGCGTCGATGGCCGCAAGATCGTCATCGGAAATGTCGGGGACAGCCGGGCCTACTTTCTGCGCAGCGGGCGATGTGCACAGATTACCCTCGACCACTCCTATATCGCTGAGCAGGTGCGCAATGGGATTATGAGCCCGGACGACGCGGGGTCATCTCCTCTGCAGTCTCTGATCACTCGCGCCATCGGGACTGCTGAATCCGTCGAGCCTGATCTTTTCACTGCGGCTCTCGAGCCCGGCGACGTAGTGCTGCTGACTACCGACGGCCTCACACGTTATGCCGATGCCGATGCAATCGCGAATCTGATCCTCGCTACGCCCAGCCTCACAGAGGCATGCCAGTCGCTTATCGACGCTGCAAAAGATCAGGGGGCCATCGACAACGTCACCTGCCTCTTGCTCCGGTTCACTGAGTCAGACGAGCCTGCACCGACAGCGGAACTCGAGAATTATGTTCAATGAGCTACAGTCGAGACACACTTGAGATTGCTTAATCCGCCAGGCATCAGCAGACTGGCCCCCGGACCCGATAACTCAAGGTGAACAACCAGCGGCGTACCGCTGACGACGATGGGTGTATTGGAAAACTCCAATGGATAAGCGAGACGTCCACCCTGCTCGACCTTTCCCTTATTTGTCAGATGGAATAGTGCCCAGGGTCCGCTGAATTGCAGCGGAAGACTGCTAGTACCGTAATTCGCCGTCAGTTGCGCCTGCTGGGCCAGTTGCCGCCGACCAGGTGAACTGCTTGGACACGTCAGAGCCGGTCAGCCGCTGCGCGTCGACTGCCAGGGTTATGTTATCGATCCCCTTCGACGGCAGGATATGTGCCGTAAATGTCAGCGTAGGCGACGTCGCTCCCGCCGGATACATCAACGCTGACACGCTCGCCGCCCTGTTAAAGAACTGAAGAAACGCCGGGTTGACCTTGAGCGGTGCATTCAGCGCGGGAACATACGTAGATCCCTGCTGGATCACCAGCGGCTTCAGCGACGCATCGTAAAACTGCCATAGCGCGCCCGATCCCGGCTGGAAGAAAGCGGAAACCTCAGCCGGGCTCGCCTCGACGCTCGCCAAAGGCGAAAAGGGGAATTTGGCGAGCAAAGGCGTAAGGCTTGCACAGAGTCCGCCGCCCTTCGGCGCCCCTGGCTTGGCAATATCTTCGGCAGAGGTGATTGGCGCCTGCAGAAGAGCAAGGACCGTCTGCTCAATATGGGCCTGCGGATCGATGTTGAATGCCTGGGCGGTCTGGCTGACCGCACCATGCGCGCTGATGGCCGCGGTGATGACCGGTTGGAAAGCTCCCGGAGTGGTTGCGGCGTTCGGATCGGCGGCAACCTGCGACACGGCTCCCTGCAAGCCCACCAGCCCGTTCACGTAGCTGGTGTTCTTGTCATTCATCAGCCTGTCGGGGCTGTCGGGAGAAGCCAGCACCTGCGTTGGCTGAAATTCCTTGGCAATGTCCGGGTTCGCCACCGCGGTATTGTGCGAGGCCGTATAAAAGAGCGCCAGCAGCGGAGAACTCGGATTCGAAAGAATCTGGAGCTTGCTGCCCGCATCTCTAAGATCCCGGTACCTGACGACTGCGGCGGAACGCAAAAATGTGCGCCACTCCGATTGATAATCGGCGAGATACTTGCTGGCCAATTGCGACGTCAGCGCCTTGGCGTCGAGCGATGGAGGAGCCTGATCTCCCAGCACCCATGCTTCGCCGCTGAAGTAGCGGTCGGGATGGAGGATTGCATCCTGCATGAAATTAAAGCCATTGCGGGTGAACGCTCCAGGCACGATGTGGGACTCAACGACTACGGCGGAAGATCCGGGATACAGCCGGTTGAAGTCTATCGACGGAGCCGCTTTGTTCGCCGCGGTAATCATCTGTTGATATATCCGCGCAAACCCGCCGAAGCTCGCCAGATAAGAGCGCGCATGGTTGACGCTCGTCATCGCCGGAGCAATCGAATACGGATTTCCCGACCGTAATTCATTGGCATAGAAATCGAACTGTAACTGCGCCAGTTGCTTTTGTTCGTCAGTATCGGGAACCTTACCGTTCAACCAGTACTGCATCAGGACGGGAGTGAGAAACTCCTGCGTGCTCTTATCGGGATTAGTCGTCGTAATCAGATACGCCTTGAGTGGGTTATATCCTGCGCCATAATCCGAATCGGGCGATGCCGAGGCAGGAAGGGCATTCAGCGCCGTCACAAGATTGCTTTGCGTATTCGCGAGCAGCAGGCGCTGAAAGCGATCGAAGTAAATGTGCCGCGCGGCTTCAAGCAGTTGATCTCCGTGATACAGCCCCCAGCGGTACATGAGCGGCGGACCCTGTTGACGATAATTCTCCAATTGCACTAAAGCTGTGCGCAGTTGATTCAGCGCCATTAAGTCCTGCGTGGACGCCAGCGTAGTCGCGGGAACTGTTCTGCTGGGAAGAGCGTTCGCCGCGGACGCAATGTTGTGCGCAAGCTTCGAGTTGTTGCCGTAAGAAACGATCAAGCAAGCGAGATAAACGAGAAGCAGCAGGGACAGCGTCGCGAAAACAGCACGCCGGAGGACATGCGTTCTTCCGCTGTGACTGGTACTCGCCAGCGCGCTACGGTCCTGAAGGACGACGACGGGAAAGAGCTTCGGCAGGAAACACCATTGCGCCACTTTCTGCGATATCACCTGCGGCGCTGGCGTGGCGCTGGGAGCCTGCATCTGCTGCACGCTGAACATGCGCGTCGCCCCGGCGTCGGCGGCCGCAGCTTTTGGAGCCTCTGCCGGAGCGCTCACCATCTGCTCGACGGTGTGCGCGCGGACGCCCGTGAAGTAGAACCCCCTCAGATACGGATTGGCGTTCAGGTGGCTTGGCCGGGCCAATTCGACTAGATAAGCGGCGATGTTGTTCCGAAGCTTCTTCACTTCGCGCGGGAACTCGTAGACCGGATCGACATTTCTCTGGTCTGATTCGCGGCCGAGCATTTCCAGCCGATATTCTCCGAGGGAGAAGGTCAGGCGATCGAGTGCGGACGTCACCTCGGCCATGGCTCTCTCCGCATACAGGCCGCTCGATGCTTCGCTGCGCGCAAAGGCTATACCGAAGGGCTGGGACGCTTCCTCGGTGGTCAGATTGCGGACGTACTCGCTGAAGTTCGGAACCCGATCGAGCTTCGTGAAGATCACGTAGACCGGAACTTCCGTTCCCAGATGCTGGGCGAGATCGCGGAGCATCTGGTTGGTGGAACGCGCCGCGGCCAGCACCGCTTCCGACGCGGCGGCTCCAAGGAACAGCTCGCAGCTGATGCAGACCACAGCGGCGCGCACCGGCGCCTGTGTCCCCATGGCGGAGCGGTATGCCTTGGGCCGCGTCTTGCGGATCAACTTACTCCACAAGGCCGGGCTGTTGCGGACCGCGCTTCCGGCTTCGACCACCACGCATTGCTGCGTATACCAGAGGTTCACGACTGGCGTCGCTATCACGTCCTGATCGCGATAAATCTGGCCGGCGAGAAGCTCGGGATCGAGGCCGGATTTCAGGATTGAGGTGGTCTTTGCCGAGTTGCCTTCGCCGACGAGGTAAAGCAGCGGGAGCGAATCGAGCGATTTCGCGCCGGGGCGTTGCGCGGCAGCCAGTCTTTTCTCCGCATCCCGCAGCAGCGTGTCCATATCTGAGCCGCCCGCGACATTTTTCGTCGCAGCGTCGCGGCGCTTCTCACGAAAGTGCAGAACCAGAATGATCGTCGCGGCAGCCGCACCCAGCAGTACAAGCAGGATGCGCAGGATGAGAAGGGAAGTACCTTCCAGGTGAAGCAGGGGCCCGGCCAGCCAGGCGAGCACGACGGAGAGAATGAAGATCAGGGCAGAAATTACGATCGATACCACGGCTGGCTCCTATCGCGCATTCAGACTGGTGTTCTGCACCTCGGACACTCCAGAACCAAGGGCAAGTTCAAAGCCACCGAACGCGATCACCGTCAACCCGGCAAGCACGCATGTAGTGATGAGCAGGGCTCTGCTCCACGAATCCTTTGCCCTTGCGGGCCGTACCTCTGGCGGAGCCATCGGAGGCACCAGATATCCCGCTCCGCGAATGCGCTGAATTTTCTCGCGCGCCATGCGCAGCATCTGGTGCAGCTCACCGGAATCGCCCAGAGCATATCGGCCGCGATATCCCATCTGCAGGCAGAGGCAGTGCAACTCCAGAGCATCGGCAACTTCAGGAGAATCCTGCTGGCCAAGAAGCGTCTTCAGGTTGCGGAAGAAAGTCTCGCCGGCAAGATGGCCGCCGAAGAGCTCTTCCTGCAATGGCCGCCGCGCCCAGTCGGCGAAGGCCGGGCTTTGCAGGTTGAGCACGCTCTCGTCCATATAGGCAACCACTGCGAACACACCCATCTGCACGGTCTCGCTGGCATATCCCAACGATCGCGCCTCCTGCATCGCGGCCTGCAGGGAGCGGCGCATCTGTGCGCGAAAACTCTCCGAGTCCTGTACCTGTTGCCGCTGGAAGCGGACGCGAAGAATGGCGGTCAGCACCTCCTGGAAGCAATATGCGAGGCTGTTGACGCGAAGCGTGCTCATGAAGATGTCTCCACGATGACAGTAAGATCGAACTCCGGCTGCGCGATTTCGCCGGGGATATACACGCCCACTTTGCGGGTCTGCAGAATATGCTCCCAGCACGGGCCGGTATTTTCGATGGCGAAGTATTGCATGTCCACCTCGGCGCGGATCGCAGTCGGAGGTACTTGAAGATGCCGGAGCGTCATGCCGGGCAGCGCGCGCTTTACAAGCTCCGGAACGAAGCGCGAAGAGCACACCTTCACCAGCCGCGGCACCAGGTTCAGGAGTTCCGATTCGCCGAGAGAGGAACGTACTCCCAGGACCCAGCGGGCATGGCGCAGGCAGCGCTCGTCCACAATGTCTGCCGCGTAGATATACGGCTCGATGGGATGAAATTCCAGCGATACCGTGTTCGACGGGACAACGATCTCGAGATGCTTCCTTATGTGAGCATCGAGCACCCGGAATGCCGGACCGGGAGACCGATGATCGTAAGTGGGAAGCTGGCGAGGATCAGAATCCACGGCGAAGGTGCACAATGCGCCGGCCAGACGCGAAAGCTCTACGAACACATCTTCAGGATGGGCATGGCGCGTTGTGCTCAAGTGCTGCAGTGGCGGGATAGCACTGTGCAGCGCATGGAGGAACCAGTAATTGGCTACGTCCAGAGCAGCCGTCCCGGCTTCAAACCGCCCGTGACGCCGTGCGCTGCGAGAGATGGTGCTGCTCTTCTCGCCGATGGTTTCAAGCAGGCGCTTTACTAACAGCATTAAAGGCTCGCTGGCGCTGATGCGCAGACAGGTCGGGATGAAATCCTCGTCGTAAATCAGGTGTCCGCGGCCGTCGCGCAGGACCTGAGCGATGGGAATCGAAAGCATGTGGGGAGTCAGCTCGGCCTCAGTCACCAGCCGGATATTCTTCTGTCCCAGATCGACCTCGCGCTCGTCGATGCCGTTTGTTTCATCGCGAAGGGTGCGCTGCATTCGTGAAAAGCGCGCTCCGTTTGCCGTCTCGCTCAGATCGCAGTCGAACCCATTGTCGCGGCGGCTCGGCACTGCCAGGTAAAGCGGCAGGACGGCGTCCGTGGAAGGGAATACCTCGACCAGGTTGCGGGGCGGAGGAGGCGGATCGGAATTCGGCAGCTCGAAGGTCAGCCCATCAGGAAAAATGCCCGAAGCGTGGAGCAGAACTGCGTTCCCATTACGGATGGCTTTCTGGTCAAGCTCGGCATGGAGCAATCCCCAGGGCTCGTGCCAAAGGCTGGATGCGAGGAAAGCAATCGAATCTTCAAAATAGCGGCTTTGCGTTTGAAAATGGTGAGGACCGAGATACATCCCCTCCGACCACACCACCCGCGACAAAAATTTCATAGTGACCGAACCATTCGGCGAAAGCTGGTTGTTGAGCGGCTCGCGGGCATGCGGCGTCATGAGGGTCAATCGGCGCGTTTGCCCAGCGAGTTTCTAAAGCCTCAATTTACTGCGGCCAAGTCGTGTGTGCATCGTAGGTTGCGCACACTTTACTGTCAAGTAATTGCCATGTAGTCTTGGTCTCCAGAATCACGCGATAATTGGGAAATACGGTGGCCCTGTATGGACTCCTCCAAATCTCCGTTCGATGATCCCGAATTTCCCGGCAAGAGCGAATCTGCCACCGGTGACCCATCGAGCGCAACCGCTATTTTCGGAACAGTTTCCGCAAAGCCGTCGCCTCAACAGGACGACGATCTCTTGAAGTCACTCATGGGAGCGCAAAGCAGTCCGCACTCCCATTGCAGAAGCCGCCAAGCTCGACTTCCCCGGCGCCACCCCAGACGCAGCCATCGACTCCGGCGGCCACGCCCATACCTGTAACCCCGGTTCCGCCCACACCTGCAACCACAGGTCGTGTCTTCGAGTGGGCCCGGGGAATTTACGGAGATCTTCCGGGCGATGCAGAACCCGGCTCCCGCATCGCCACCGACGCCCTCGACTCCGCCCGTCCCGGCTCATACTCCTTCCAACATCACTCCCAAAGCTCCGGCCGACATAGCAAATGTCTTTACCCAGGTCGTGGTGGAGAAGACCATTTTCACGCCTCCTCCAGCACCGCCCCCGACCCTCCAAGGCAGGCGAGTTTACGCAATTGCTGCAAACGCTGAACGCTTCGACGCAAAAGCCGGAGCCTGAAGTGGCTGCAGCACCGCAGCCTCCTGCTACAGGAACCCCGGGCACTTTTACGCAGCTGTTTAACACCGTCTCGGCACAGCCAACCGAAGCTCCTCCAGACCTCCGCGATGCCTGCGGCTCAAACACCGGTTCCTCAGGTTCCACAGGCTTTCAGGCCGGACACGCCCGCCGCTCCCGGCGACTTTACCCGCATGTTTCAGTCGCCACCGCGCACGCGGACAGGCGGTATCCCCGGCGGTTCCACCAGCTCCAGCTCAGCCGGCTTCCGGCCCGGGGTCGTTCACACAGATGTTCTCTGCGAAACCAATGGAGAGCACCGCGAGCGAAGATCCTCTCAAGTCGTTGAAGTCCGAGCCCCTCCGCCAAACACTTTCCAGTTCTCGAGCCCCGCTCGTCCGCAGGAAGGTATGCCCCCGGCGCAAGGGGGATTCACGCAGCTTCTTCAGGCGCTGAATAAGGAAGAGCCGGCAAAGCCGGCCGAGCCCCTCATGGCTCCGCCTCCCTTGCAGCCAGCGCCGGCAGTTCCCGCCGCTGGCGGATTTACCCAACTCCTCCAGACGCTCTCGGCTGAGCCGGCGCCGAAGCAGGCAGGAGCGCCTCCGGTGATGCCGCCAGTGCAACCTGCTCCTGCAGCGCCATCCTCGTCTGGCGGCCCGGGCGAGTTCACGCGCATCATCTCCGGCTCCCAGCTTCGCGATCTGCAAGCTCAGAATGCTCCTGCTGCTCCTGCACAGGCAGCGCGGCCAGGCGCTCCCCCGATGCAATTCCCGCAGGCTCCTGCGCTCCCTCCTGCACCATCGATACCCCAGATGCCTGCCGCGCACGGCGCAGCGGCTCCTCCGGCGGCGATGCCGCATTTTCAGCCGCCCGCCTTCCAGTTTCCGCCTGCACCCGCGCCCCCACCAGCGCCGCCGCCAGCGCCAGCGCCGAGCAAGCTCCAGCAGTACCTGCCGCTCATTTTGATTCTGAATATCTTTGTCCTGCTGGTAATTGTGCTGATCCTCATCTTCGTGCTGCGGCACAAATAGTTGCTGTACCGAGCCGTCCTTACTCCGGGTTCGCGAAGAGGATAATCAGCTCCATCTCGGGGTTCGGAATCTCTCCTGGCACGTAAACGCCAAAGTTGCGTGAGCGCACAATTGCTTCCCATACCGGACCGCTCCGCTCAAGGCTGAAGTACTGATAGCGGAGTTTCACTGGAATGGCGCGCGGCGGGACCGGAACGTGCAGCATCTTCAATCCCGGCAGAG
The DNA here is from genome assembly GCA_963725225.1 of uncultured Acidobacteriaceae bacterium. Lineage (GTDB taxonomy): Bacteria > Acidobacteriota > Terriglobia > Terriglobales > Acidobacteriaceae > Silvibacterium. Next base: position 199,412 of record CAVRXY010000035.1, on the reverse strand, counting down.
CCTGGCGGATCAGCTGCTCGATGTGCGTAGCCGAGCAGGCCTTGGCAAGCTGAGGCGTTTTGCTGATCAGGTCTGCCTCACGGATGTCCGACGAGATCGCCAGATAGAACCGTGAATTCTCGAAGTACTTGTCCTTATCGATCGCCGTGGCGTAGATGGAATCGCGGAGCGGCTTGAGCGGCAAGGCGACGAAGTTGCTGGGCACGACCGTCTCCAGCAGTTCGGCAATCATCGCGTCGAGCGCGATGAAGCATGGCCCGAGTTCTTCATGCTCGTACTTGGGCAGGTCGCGCGGCTCCAGCTTCGGCGAGAAGGTGGTGAGAGCGCCGGCGAGCGTCAGCATTTGCAGGAACAGCGTTTCCGGGTGAACGCGATCGCTTTGCAGCATGTGGCGCAGGACCGGCAGATTCGTGTTGATCGTGTAAAGAAGCCAGAAGTTGGCGACGTCCGAAGCGCTGAAGTCGGCAAGAGACTGGTTGCGCTGGCGTCGTGTGCCGGCGAGCTGGCCGCTTCTGCCCACCAGCGTCTCGATCAGTCCGCGCAGTATGCCGGTGAGAAGCTCGTTGCCTTTGACATTCAGCATCGGAGGCACGTATTTGGTGTCGAGCCGGTAGCTGCCCGCCTCCGTTCGCTCAATCTGCACCAGTGGCAAGAGCACGGATCCCTCGAGATTCTCCCCTTCAGCCAGGATCTGCACGTTCTTTCGCGCCAGTGACACCGGCTTCTCGATGCCTGTGCTGTTTTCGTCGCGCAGCATCTGGAGTTCTGAATAGAACCGTGTGCTGATGCCGCCGCGCTGCAGGCCTATATTGATGCCTCCCGGCCTGTCCTGAGGAATGGCGAGGAAAAAGGAGCACCGGTTTTGGCCCTCGCGAAAACACTCCTCCAGTGTGCGCGAGCGGGGCGGCGCGTCGGAGCCGGGCATGTCAAGCATCAGACCGTCGGGAAATACTCCGGAAGCCTGGCTGACGCTCAGCTGGCCCTCGCTCAGGCCGGTGCCGTCGATCTGCAGCGACGAGAACCCCCAGTTGCGGAATGCGAGGGAGTCGGAAAGAAAGCGGAGGTTTTCCTCGAAGAAACGGTCCTGCGCCTGCAAATGCTGCGGGGATAGAAAAACGCCCTTCGACCAGACAACCGGCTGCAACTGTCGCATGTGGTGGATTCCTGTACGGGGTCTGAGTATACAGCGGCAGGTCTTTGCGAACGCCCTCTTGCCCGGAAACCAAAGTGTAGTTCAGTTCGGCTGTTACGCCCTCCGATGTAATGCGTCGGGCTTGACACGCACTATAGGGCAGTTAATAATTGCCCCGCTCTCACTACCTGTTATGGAAGCGTTCCCAAACCCCTGCGCGACTGACAATGTATTGATAAGAAAAAGGATAGAGCAGAGAAGTCTCAGATGCACTCCTTCCAGACTCTGTGGTTGATTCGAACAAAGGGCGAGCGGTTTCCTTCCGCGCGCGCCTCTCGAGGATAAAACTATGGCTAGAGAAAGTACGCAGCATAAACTGGATCGCGTCCGTTCTCCGCGTGTACACATCACCTACGACGTTGAAATCGGTGATGCGATCGAATTGAAAGAACTGCCTTTTGTCATGGGTGTGCTCGGAGATCTGACCGGACAACCCGAGACGCCTCTCGCTGCGCTCAAGGATCGCAAATTTGTCGAGATCAATCCCGACAATTTTGACAGCGTGCTCAAGGGGATGCAGCCGCATCTGTCCTTCTCTGTTCCCAACAAATTGAGCGACGACCCCAACGCAGGCCAGATTGGTGTGAATCTGCGGTTTGAAAGCCTCGACGACTTTTCACCCGAGAATGTCGCAAAGCAGGTCGCTCCCCTGAAAGAGCTGTTCGATCTGCGCACGCGGCTCTCCGACTTGCGCGGCAGTCTGCAGGGCAACGACAAGCTGGACGAGGCGTTATTCGAAGCAGTTTCAAATACGGAGATGCGCGAAAAGCTGCGCTCTGAACTCGGCACTCCGGGAGGTGGGGAATGAGCACCACGAAGGCGGCGGCTTCTGTCGCAAATCAAGCGGTTGAGCAGCAGGCGGAACAGAACCTTCTCGATCAGATCGTTGCCCAGGGTCGTTTCAATCGCGACGCCGCAACTCTCGAGCGTGGCCGCGACATGGTCAAGGAGTTTGTGAACCAGGTTCTTCAGGGGCAGATGACGCTGACCCGTGATGCGGAGGCGACGATCCAGGCGCGCATTGCGCAGATCGACCGGCTCATTTCTCTGCAGCTGAATGAAATCCTGCACTATCCGGCTCTCCAGAAGCTGGAGGGAACCTGGCGCGGCATCAAGTACCTCATTGACCAGTCGGAAACCAGCGACATGCTGAAGATCAAGGTGCTCAACGTCTCCAAGCGCGAGCTGTTGAAGGACCTGCAGCGTGCGCCTGAGTTTGACCAGAGTGCCCTGTTCAAGAAGGTCTATGAAGAGGAGTTCGGGGTTTTCGGCGGGGCGCCGTTTGCAGCCCTGATCGGCGACTACGAATTTGGCCGTGGTCCGGAGGATGTCGAGCTCCTGGAGCGGGTTTCTCAGGTCGCATCTGCTGCTCATGCGCCCTTCATGAGCGCCGCCTCGTCTGAGTTGCTCAACCTGACCAGCTATACCCAGCTCGGCGCCCCTCGCGACATCGGCAAGATCTTCGATTCCACCGAGTACGCGAAGTGGAAGTCCTTCCGGCAATCGGAAGACTCGCGCTACGTAGCTCTCACTCTTCCGCATATCCTCATGCGTCTTCCCTATGGCAAAGACACCAAGCAGGTGGACGCTTTCGACTATGAAGAGGCCGTCGATGGCAGCGATCACTCGAAATACCTCTGGGGCAATGCGGCCTACGGATTGGGTGCGCGCCTCACCAACTCGTTTGCGCGTCACGGCTGGTGCGCTGCGATTCGCGGGGTGGAGGGCGGAGGCCTTGTCGACGGTCTTCCGGCGCATACCTTCCGCACCGACGAAGGCGACATCGCCCTGAAGTGCCCGACGGAAGTCGCTATCACGGATCGCCGCGAGAAAGAGCTGGCCGACCAGGGTCTGGTGCCCCTCGTCCACTGCAAGGGAACCGACTACGCGGCTTTCTTCAGCGTGCAGACGGCGAACAAGCCGAAGCTGTACGACAAGGAAGCGGCAAACGCCAATGCGCGCCTTTCCGCGCAGCTGCCTTACATTCTCGCCATGTCGCGCTTTGCGCACTATCTGAAGGCGATGATGCGCGATAAGATCGGCAGCTTCATGACCCGCCAGGACTGCGAGAAGTTTCTTAACCAGTGGATCAGCAATTATGTGTGCGCGGACGATAACGCCTCTCAGGCTGCCAAGGCGAAACTGCCTTTGCGCGAGGCTGCAATCCAGGTTTCCGAAGTACCCGGCAAGCCTGGTGCCTACCGCGCGGTCGCGTTTTTGAAGCCGCATTTCCAACTCGACGAGCTCTCTGTTTCGCTTCGTCTCGTGGCGGATCTGCCGGCGTCGGCGCGAAAGTAGCATAGCCGTCACATCGCCGCACGTCCCTGACAATGGCAGGGGTAGACCAGAATTGCGTTAGCTAATCGAGGTAAGAGAGGAGCCAAGATATGGCGGTAGATTATTTCCTGAAGCTCGACGGGATTCAAGGCGAATCCGCGGATTCAAACCACAAAGACGAGATTCAAATCATGAGTTGGAGCTGGGGCGGATCCCAGGTGTCTTCTGTAGCCGGAACGGGCGGATCCGGCGCAGGCAAGGCCGACCTGAGCGACTTCAGCATCATGACTTATTTCGACAAAGCTACGCCAAAGTTCTTCAAGTCGCTTGGTGCCGGCACCCATATCAAGTCCGGCACGATGAGTGCGATCAAATCTGGCGCCGACGGCAAGCCCTACCTGAAGGTTGACTTCAAGGAACTGTTTGTCAGCAGCCTGCAGATTTCGGGATCGAGCGAAGTTCCCACGGTCAGCCTTTCGTTCTCCTACAACGAGATCAAAATTGACTACTCTATTCAGGATGAGAACGGCAACCTCAAGAGCACCGGCCCGGTCACTTACAACACGAAGGAAAACAAGCTCACGTAAGGCGACCCTCTCATGGACGCGCTTTCGCTTTATCGTGCCGGTCAACTGAAGCCTGCAATCGACGCGCTTGGTGACGAGTTGAAAAAACAGCCACTCGACACCAGGCGCCGTACTTTTTTATTCGAATTGCTTTGCTTTGCGGGCGACTATGATCGTGCCACCAAGCAACTCGATGTCTTGTCGGATTCGAGCCCCGAAGCCGCCTCAGGCGCGATGCTTTATCGCTCCGCGCTGCACGCGGAGAGAACCCGTCAGGAGATGTTTGCCAAAGACGAGCTTCCGCTGGGAACGACGCATCCATCGCCGTCCGGACAGTGGAATGGAGCGGACTTTGCGGAGTTTTCCGACGCCGATCCACGGATTGGAGCGCATCTCGAAGCGTTCATCGCCGGCAGCTACACCTGGATCCCATTTGCCTATGTGGAGTCAATCGAAGTGCAGCCACCGAAGAAACTGCGTGATCTGCTCTGGATGCCGGCGATTCTGCACACCACTTCCGACTTTCGTCTGCAGGACCTCGGGGAGGTGCTTCTGCCTGTGATTTCGCCCCTTTCCTGGAGACATCCCGACGATGCAGTTCGTCTTGGCCGCGCGACCGTCTGGGAAGAAGACCCCAAATACGGCGAGGTGCCGCTCGGTCAAAAATTGCTGCTATGCGGAGATGAAGAGGAGCCGTTCCTCCAACTGCGGAACCTGACCTTCCACCACGCCGGGGAGACGGCTGAAAGTGCCACTACGTGATGATTTCCTGAATCCGGTACCCGGCGAAAATCCCTCCGGTGCGAGCCTGAGATACGAGCGCATCTACGATCAGATCAAAGAAGCGCGTACTGAAGAAGACGAGAGCATACCCAGCGGAGACTGGCAGAGGCAGGTAAAGCGGGCCGACTATGCGCTCGTGATCAAGCTCGCCGGCGAAGCGCTCGCAACGAAAAGCAAAGACCTGCAACTCGCAGCGTGGCTGACCGAGGCTTACGTCAGGCGCGAAGGGATAAGCCTGATTCAGCCTTGCTTCAAACTGATGCAGGACCTGCAGGAGCAGTTCTGGGACACGCTCTATCCCGAGATCGAAGACGGCGACGCCGGCATGCGCGCCGTGCCCATGGAATGGGCGGCAAATCGCGTCGCAACACTTCTGCGCGAAGCTCCAATCACGCGCGATGGTCTCAACTCCTACCAATACAAGGAATCCCGCGCAATCGGCTATGAAGCTGATACGGAATACAACGATGCCAAGCGGGAGGCTCGCGAGCGGGCAATCGCCGACGGCAAGGTGACAGGCGAGGATTGGGATAAGGCTTTCGCCTCCACCTCGAAGCTCTTCTATGTGAACCTCGATGAGTCGATCCGCTCCGCGACCGAGACGATCGACACCTTGCAGGTTTTCTGCGAAGAGAAGTACGGCGACGATGGTCCCGGATTCAACAAGCTTCGCACTTCCCTCGAGGAAGTCGGTCAGGTCATCAACAGTCTTCTGAACGAGAAGCGCAAGCTTGAGCCCGATGAGCCCGAACCTGCTGCAGCGGAAGAGGCCGTTGAGGTTGAAGAGAGCCGAGTCCGAAACCGAAGCCGAGGTCGAAGCAGTTGCCGAAGCCGCCCCTGTCGCGAAGACGAAAAAGGCAAAATCCGTCTCCGCAGAGCCCACTGACTGGGACGACGCGATCGGCCGCGTTCAGGCTTGCGCTCACTTTCTGCAGAAAGATCGTCCGTCCAGCCCCGTGGCGTATCTCCTGCAGGCATCTCTACGACTGGGAGAAATGCGTGAGCAGGGAAGCCATGCGTCGTATGACTTCCTCGTATCGCCGTCCACCGAGACGCGGCAGAGTCTGAAGAGGCTGGCGTCGGAATCGAATTGGGAGGAGCTGCTGAACGCAGCGGTAGCGGCAGCAGGCGAGCCGTGCGGACGCGCGTGGCTCGATGTGCATCGTTACGTCTGGAGAGCGAGCTACGAAGCCGGGCACAGCGCAATCTCGGCCAGTGTGATCGCGACTCTGCAGGCACTCCTGAAGGATATTCCCGAGCTCCCCACCTGGACTCTGAACGACGACACGCCGACCGCGAATCCGGAGACACAGCGGTGGCTTGAGGAGATGGTGATTCCGAAGCCACCCGAACCAGTCATTGTCGTGCAGGAGGCACCGGCTCCCGAACCTGAACCCGTCTACGCGGCGGTCCATGACTCATCAGAAGAGTCAGGCGAAGAAGCGCCGCCCGACGTTCTGGATATTGCCAAGGACTTAATCCGCCGGGGACAGCTCCCGCAGGCCATCCAGCTTCTCGTGCGCGATGCGGCACAACAGCCCAGCGGGCGCGCTCGCTTTCAGCGTAGATTGCAAGTCGCACAACTGTGCTTTAGCGCAGGACAGAACAAGGTTGCTCATCCGGTCCTCGAAGAGTTGGTGAAGGAGATCGACCAGCGGCGCCTGGAAGAATGGGAATCCAGCGACATGATTGCACCTCCCATGGCGTTGCTGCTCAAATGTCTCGACCCCTCAACAAGTAACGGCGTGAGAGAGGCGCTTTTTGCCAAGCTGTGCCGCATTGATCCAACCGCCGCAATGGATGTTTAGCAATTACATGAAAGGAGCCCGGGGGTTTGGCGCGTTCAACTACAGAAACGCTGGTGACACAATCCGTCCTGGACCGGTTGATGACCGTCGAGGATTGGCCGACGACGCGTTCGCAGTCGCTGCGCTATTTCAAGGAAGCGTTGAAGCGCGATCTGGAGTGGCTCCTCAATACCCGCCAGCCTCCGATTCCAGAGCTCGTTGATTATCCTCTGGCCAAGGCGTCCGTGATCAACTTCGGATTGCCCGACATTACCTCGCTGGGCCTGTCCTCCGCCTCCGACCATGGCCGCCTGCGCAAGGCCATCGAGACCTGTCTGCGTAACTTCGAACCGCGCCTGATGGACGTACGCGTGACCCTTGAAGGCTCCGATACCGCTGACCGGCGTCTCCGCTTTCATATCGAGGGAAACATGAAGCTCGATCCCGCGCCGGAGGAGATCTCGTTTGACACGGTGCTCGAGCTTTCCAGCGGCGAGTACAAGGTGAAATAGCGGATGCGCGAAGAACTCCTGGAATATTACGAACGCGAACTCGCGCATCTGAGGCAGCTCGGGGGGCAATTCGCCGAGAAATACCCTCGCGTCGCCAGCCGACTCCTGCTTGAGCCGGATCGCTGCGACGATCCTCACGTTGAGCGTCTCCTCGAAGCCTTCGCTTTCATGGCGGCCCGCGTGCATCTGCGGGTCGACGACGACTTTCCCGAAGTGACCTCGGCTCTGCTCGGCATCGTCCAGCCGCACTACCTGCGCCCCATTCCTTCGATGACCGTCGTCGAGTGCCAGCTTGATCCGGAACAGGGAAAGCAGACCGCGGGCCTGCGCATTCCCGCGAAAACACAGCTGGCCACAAAACGCACCGTGGATGGCCTGGCGTGCCGCTTCCAGACCACATATCCCGTTGAGCTGTGGCCATTCTCGGTGAGTGAATGCGAGTGGCGTCAGCCCGAGCGCCTCGCTGATCCGGTGCGAATACCAGGAACCGCGGGCGTCGTCCGCATGCGGCTGCAGTGCTCGCGAGACGTCTCATTTAATCAGTTCTCCATCGCAAAGCTGGCCTTTCATCTCACCGGCGAAACCAATGTAGTGCATACCCTCTATGAGCTCTTCTGCCGGAACTGCATCTCCATCCTGGTGCGCAATCCCCAGCAGCGCAGCAGCAAAATGGTGAGCATCTCGCCTTCGCAACTGCGTGCCATGGGCTTTGAGGAAGAGGAGGCCTTGCTCCCATTTCCCAAGCGGTCCTTCGATGGCTATCGATTACTGCAGGAGTACTTCACCTTCTCCGAGAAATTTCTCTTCTTCGAGCTGGGTGGACTCGAAGCGATCCGTGAAGCCGGCTGTGACGATCAGGCGGAGATCCTCTTCTGCTTCTCGCGCTTCGATCGTCCGGAGCGACAGCAGGATCTCGAAATCGGCGTCTCCGCGCGGACGCTGCGGCTGGGTTGCACTCCCGTCATCAATCTCTTTTCGCATGTCGCCGAGCCCATTCTTGTAACTCACACAAAGCACGAATACCAGGTAATTCCCGATGTGCGCCATCAGGATACGACCGAGATTTTCTCCATCGACGAAGTGATGGCGGCGAATACCACGCGGCGCGAAAGCATTCAGATCGATCCGCTCTATTCGTATCGTTTTCAGGCGCGGAAGGAATCCGGCCGCGCCTATTGGCATGCCGTCCGTCGCATGAATGTGCTTGGCGAACGGGAGCCTTCAACAATGCACCTTTCGCTGGTCGACGTCGACGGCATTATGACTGAGCCGGACGCGGAAGTGCTCACGGTTCGCTGCTCCTGCTCGAATTTCGACCTGCCGTCACGTCTTCCCTTCGGTATCGAAGAAGGTGACTTCATGGCGGAGGAATTTCCCGTGGTCAAGCAGATCACCGCACTGCGCAGGCCGTCGCCGACATATGATCCACCGACGGCAAAAGGGCAACTATGGCGGCTCGTTTCGCAGCTGTCGCTCAACTACTTGTCGCTGGTTGAAGAGGGCCTTACCTCACTGCAGGAGATTCTCCGCCTGCACAACTTCACTGATTCTTCCTATCTCGAAAATCAGATCGGCGGCATTACGGGGCTGACCTCCAGACCCCACTTTGCAATCATGCAGTCGATCTACGGCAATGTGCCGGCTCGCGGCATGCGCGTTGAGCTTGAATTCGACGAGCGTCAATTCGTAGGCGGCGGCGTGTATCTTTTTGCGAACGTGCTCGACCGCTTTCTCGGCTCGTATACCTCTATCAATAGCTTTTGTCAGCTGGCGGCGCGCACAAATCAGCGAAAGGAGATGCTGAACGAATGGCCACCGAAAGCCGGCAGCAAGCCGCTGATTTAAGTGCGGGAAAAATCGATCCGCGGTTCGAGTCAATCCGCGCGATGCTCGAGCGCGAGCCGTACTCCGTCAAGTTCTTCCAGGCGGTGCGACTGCTGGAGCGCCTATACCCGGAGCGCAATCCCGTAGGCCTGTTCGTCTCTCCGTCATCCGAGGTCGTGCAGTTTTCATCGGTGCCCACGCTCAGCTTCCCGGCCAGTGAGATCCAGGACCTGCAGCCTGGCAAGAATGGCCAGCCCAAGCTCTTCGTCAACTTCATGGGACTCTCGGCGGCAACCGGCGTTCTTCCGCATGCCTACACTGAATTTCTCCTCGAACGCGTCCGCGCAAAAGACCGCGCGCCCGGCGAATTCTTCGACATCTTCAATCACCGCATCATCGCGCTCTTTTATCGCGGATGGCAGAAATATCGCTTCTACATCGCTTATGAACGCACCGGAGCGAGCGACGACGTCATCAGCGCAAGACTGCTGGACCTGATCGGCCTCGGGACGAAAGACCTTACACACCGCATGGATATTGAGGATGAAGCCTGCCTCTACTATGCGGGGCTTTTATCTCAGCGTCGTCCAACCGCGCAGGGTCTCAAGCAGCTGCTTGAAGATTACTTCGAAGTTCCCGTTTCCGTCGAGCAATTTACGGGCACCTGGAATCGACTGCCGCCGGCAAATCTCACCTTTCTCCGCGATACAGGAGCATTCTGCGAGCGCCTTGGCATGGGAACCATCGTCGGCGATGAGGTGTGGGATCAGCACGGTACCGTCACCATCCGTCTCGGCCCCATGAACTTCGAGCGCTATCAGGAGTTTCTGCCGGGCGCGAATGCGTGCCGGGAACTCCATGCCTGGCTTCGTCTCTACGCGAACCGGGAGTTTGATTTCATCGTCCAGCTCGTGCTCGAGCGCGAGGAAACACCCGGCGCCGCACTCGGCGAAGAGAGCACACGCGCTCCCCGGCTCGGGTTGGTGAGCTGGATCAAGAACCGCCCGATGCAGCGTGACCCGGACGAGGCTACCTACAGGTTGTCTTAAGTTAGAGCAGTTCCACCCACGGGAGTAAGTAAGATGAGCCTCAACCTGAAATCGCTGATCGGCAAACTGGATGATGCAACACGAAGCGCCCTCGAAGCCGCTGCCGGTCTATGTGTCTCGCGCACTCATTACGATATCGAGATCGAGCACTATCTGCTGAAGGCAATCGACAGCTCAGACAACGACATTGCCTTCATCCTGAAACAATACGGAGTTGACAAGTCTCGCCTGACCACCGAACTCCAGCGCAGCCTCGACCGTCTCAAGACCGGAAACGCACGCAGCCCCGCCTTCAGCCCACTGCTCGTCAAAATGCTTACCGAAGCGTGGACCGTCGCCACCATCGAGTACGACGCGCGCCAGATTCGCACCGGATTCACGTTGCTCGCGCTCTTCTCGAGCGATGAGCTGACTCGCCTCATCCGCGACGTCAGCAAAGAGCTGCAGCTGATCCCGCCCGAAGCGCTCCGGAAAGACTTCTTCACGATCACCGCAAAGTCGAAGGAAGAGTCGGAGTCATTCGCGCCGGCGGCTGCTGCTCCGGGCGAAGGAGAAGCTCCGCGTCCTGCTGGTTCAGGTAAGACTCCGCATCTCGATCAGTACACCGTCAACCTGACGACCAACGCGAAGGCGGGGAAAATCGACACGGTGCTCGGCCGCGATCAGGAGATTCGTCAGGTTGTCGACATCCTCATGCGCCGCCGCCAGAACAACCCCATCCTCACTGGTGAGGCGGGGGTCGGCAAGACAGCCGTCGTCGAAGGTTTTGCATTGCGCCTCAGCATGGGAGATGTGCCTCCATCGCTGCGCAATGTCCAGCTTCACAGCCTTGATCTCGCGTTGTTGCAGGCTGGTGCTGGTGTCAAGGGCGAGTTCGAGAACCGCCTCAAGGGACTGATCAACGAAGTCAAGTCGTCGCCGCATCCGATCATTCTTTTCATCGACGAAGCCCACACCATGATCGGAGCTGGCGGGCAGGCCGGACAGAACGACGCCGCAAACCTGCTCAAGCCGGCGCTGGCGCGCGGCGAACTCCGAACTATCGCCGCCACCACGTGGTCTGAGTACAAAAAGTTCTTCGAGAAAGACGCTGCGCTTGCCCGGCGCTTCCAGGTTGTCAAGGTAGAAGAGCCAAACGAAGATCAGTGCGCGACCATGCTTCGCGGAATTGTCGCCGCTCTTGAGAAGCACCACGACCTGCGCATCCTAGACGAAGCCGTGACCTCAACAGTGAAGCTCTCGCACCGCTATCTCGCCGGACGCCAGTTGCCCGACAAGGCAGTAAGCGTGCTCGATACCGCCTGCGCCCGGCTCTCTCTCGGCCAGAATACAATCCCTCCGGCGGTTGAAGATGCCACCCGCACGATTGACGACCTGAAAGTACAAAAGCAGATCCTCGAACGCGAGACGACGGTCGGCGAAGATCACGCCGAGCGCCTCGCCGCGATCGAAGAGAAGCTCACCGCGACTGAAGCTCAGCTTGCCAGGCTCAATAAGCAGTGGGAGCAGGAGGTCGACCTGGTCAAGCGCATCCGTGCCATGCGCACGGCACTTGAATCAGGAGCGGAGACCGTCAAGGCTGAGGGCGATGCACCTGAAGTTAAGCCATCGGTCGAAGCTCTGCAGGCACTCGAAGACGAGCTCGCCAATGTCCAGGGCGAGAATCCACTGATGCACGTCTGCGTCGACGAGCGCATTGTCGGCGAAGTCATTTCCGCGTGGACAGGCATTCCTCTCGGCAAGATGGTGAAGGACGAAATCGCCGCCGTGCTTGAGCTTGATGGCCATCTGCGCAAGCGTGTCATCGGACAGGACCACGCGCTCGCCGCCATCGCCCAGCGCATCATCACGTCGCGCGCCCGCCTCGACGACCCCGGCAAACCCGTCGGCGTCTTCATGCTGGTCGGGCCAAGCGGCGTTGGCAAAACGGAAACAGCGCTGGCATTATCGGATTTGCTTTACGGCGGCGAGCGAAACCTGATCACCATCAACATGTCGGAGTTTCAGGAAGCACACACCGTCTCCACTCTGAAGGGTTCGCCTCCGGGATACGTCGGCTACGGCGAAGGCGGCGTTCTCACTGAAGCCGTGCGTCGCCGCCCGTATTCGGTAGTCCTCCTCGACGAAGTCGAGAAGGCGCATCCCGATGTGCTCGAGCTTTTCTATCAGGTCTTCGACAAAGGCAATCTCGAGGACGGCGAGGGTCGATCGATCGACTTCAAGAACACCATCCTCATCCTCACCAGCAACGCGGGCACGGATACGCTGATGAAGCTTACCGCCGACAAGGAAACGATGCCCGACAGCGATGGCCTCGCGCTCGCCATTAAGCCGGAGCTGAACAAGATCTTCAAGCCGGCATTCCTCGGACGCATGATAATCGTCCCGTACTTTCCGGTACGCGACGAGGCTCTCAAGCAGATCATTCGCTTGAAGATCGCCAAGATTCAGCGGCGCTTGCACGAAACGCACAAGATCGCGCTGGCTTATGATGACTCCGTCCTCGACGAAGTCGCGAAACGGTGCACAGAAGTTGAAAGCGGCGCGCGCAACGTGGACAACATTCTTTCCAACACCATGCTCCCGGAGATTTCCCGGCAGGTGCTGGCGCGTATGGCCGAGGAGACCCCTACCGAGCGGGTCCGGATTGGTGTGTCTTCTGAAGGGCGGTTCACCTATGATTGGTAGGCTTACGCATCGGCGAATTACCGCTCCACTATGCGCGGGCCCCCGAGCTATGTAGTCCGCGCTTTCAATAAGAGGCTCCGGCAGGCTATATGGGTGCATTCAAACAAGACGAGAGAATCCTCACCTTCACCAGTCCGCTGGGCAAGGACGTACTCCTGCCCGAGCATCTGGCTGGCATGGAAGGCATCTCGGAACTCTTCTTCTATCAGCTGGATCTCCTCGCCACCTCCGAAACTAAGCTTGATCCGAAGAAAATCGTCGGGCAAAAGGTCACGGTCGCGATTCAGGCAACCGATAGCGGCACACAGCGTTACATCAACGGCTTTGTCTCGGGTTTCGAGATCAACGGCGGTGACGAGGAGTTCAACAACTACCGTGCCTATATCGTTCCCAGTCTCTGGGCGCTCACACTAAACAAAAACACGCGCGTTTTTCAGGACATGACTGTCGTCGACGTGATCAAGTCCGTGCTGTCCACCTACAAGATCAGTCCGGCCGACGATACCTCCAACACCTACACCAAGATGGAGTACTGCACGCAGTACCGCGAGACCGACTTCGCCTTCATCTCCCGCCTCATGGAGCAGCATGGCATCCTCTACTACTTCAAGCACTCGCAGGACGATCACACCTTCACACTTCAGGATGTCTCTTCCAAGCTGAGCGCATGTCCGATCCAGAACATATTTCGTTACGCGCCGCAGGGCGACCGCACCGAGGGCTTCTACGATTTCGTAGTCACCGATTTTCACTCCAGAACCAGCATGGTGACGGGCACGTACACCGCGTGGGACTACGGATTTGTTCCTTACAGTGTCTCCACCGACAAGCAGACGACGCGAGCACCGCTCGGGCAGAACAACAATGAGAACTACGATTACGCCAACAGCGCTGCAGCTTATCTCAAGAAAAACGGCTCGCAGTCGAAGATCCCCGACCTGGTGCAATTTCTGAATACGATGCGCTATCAGTCTGGCGACGCTTCTTCTGTCATCATCGAGGGAAATTCAAACGCCATCTGCCTGCAGACCGGCTATAACTTCGAGCTGTCGAAACACCCGCAGGCCAGCCTGAACGAAAAGTACTTAATCACGCGCGTCGAGCACAATGTGCGGCAGATGCCCTCTTACCGCTCGAAAAATCAGGGCCCCGGCGAACCCTACGGCAACACCTTTACCGCGATCCCGTTCTCGATTCCTTACCGCCCACCCTTCAAAACACCCAAGCCGGTTGTCAACGGAATGCACACCGGCAAGGTGGTAGTGAACTCCGGTGAAGACTCTTTCATGGATAAGTACGGCCGCGTCAACGTGCAGTTCTGGTGGGACCGGCAACGTAAGCCCAACACGCCCGACAACACTCTGCTCCGTGTCGCTCAATCCTGGGCAGGCAAAGGATGGGGCACTTACTTCTGGCCACGTGTCGACGACGAAGTCCTCATCGATTTCATCGAGGGCGATCCCGACCAGCCTATCGTCGTTGGCTCGGTCTACAACGGCGTCAATATGCCCAAGTATGATCCGGCAGGTCAATACACGCTCTCCGGCGTTCTCACCCGCAGCTCCAAGGACGGCGGCGCAGACAATGCGAACGAGCTCCGCTTCGAGGACCTGAAGGGCAAAGAGCAGATCTACATGAATGCCGAACGTGATTACGATCTGCATGTCGAGCACGACTGGCACACTCTCGTCGGCAATGAACAGCACACAAAAATCACCTCCAACCAGTTTGAAGAGGTTGACGGAGACTCTCACCTCCTCGTGAAAGGCCAGCAACTCCATGAGATCGACGGCGAAGCGGACCTGAACGTCAAAGGCAACTACAAGGAGAGCGTGGGCCAGGATTCAAGCATCAACGTTGGACAGAACCTGAATGAGAAGGTCGGCATGAACTACTCGCTTCAGGTTGGGCAGAATCAATTCAACAAATCCGGTATGCTCTACGTCGTCGATTCCGGCCAGGAAGTCCACATCAAGGGAGGCATGAATGTCGTCATAGAAGCTGGTATGAATGTGTGCCTCTCCGGCCCGGGCGGCTTCATTTCCGTGGGTCCCACCGGCGTCATCATTCAAGGCACGCTGGTGATGATCAACAGTGGAGGCGCTGCCATTCCAGGGTCACCAGGCATGCCGCAGAGTCCGGAACCTCCCACCGCGCCCACCGCTCCCACCTTCCCGGGGGACGATCCGTATTCCAAGCCGGCTGGGAGCTGAGGCAGCAAAGGAGAGAAGCGAAGTATGGGAATGCCAGCCTGCACCATAACCAGTCAGACAGCTCATGGCGGCATCGTCATCCTCGGGTTCCCGACGGTATTGATCGGCATGATGCCCGCTTCGCGCATCGGCGACAATCATGTCTGTCCCATGGTTACCGGCGTCGTTCCTCACGTAGGCGGGCCATTCATTCTCGGCTCTCCGACTGTCCTCGTGGGGAACATGCCGCAGTCGCGGGTCACGGATCAGCTCACCTGTGTTGGTCCCCCGGATGTCGCAGTCATGGGCTGCGAAACGGTATTGGTCGGAATGGCTGGCGCCGGGGGTGCCGCAGGAGCGATGGGCGGAGTCGCCGCCATGGGAGTTTCCGTTCCGATGCAAGCGCCCGCCTCACCTTCCACCGCTCTGCAGTCCGAGCTCCAGCAGGATGGCACGATCAGGACATCAGCGCCGCCCGGCGGCAGGCTGCCTCCGATCACGCTCCAGCAAGCGGGTTGGCCCGATCTTCCGGGCAATGACGCTCGCAACTTCCAATCCGTTCAGCCCGTCACTCTCCCTCCCGGCACACCCATGTATCGGGTGATCGAGAAGGATTCCAGTGCTGGCGGTGCTTATTGGACCCCATGGCTGCCGGACAGCGAAGAAGTCTGGCGAAGTGGCTGCGCCGTCGAGGAGGACTTTAACAAGGACGGAAAAGTAGCATCTTTCGTCGTGCCTCCAGGGCCCGGGCTCAAGGTCTGGATGGGCCGCGCCTCCCGCCAGGCAACCTACGCAGGCGGTGGAGTCCAGATGTATGTGCCTCGGGGCACGATTACGCCCCACGGCATCTCTCCTTCGCCGTGGGCTGCGAAAGCAGGGCAGTGATGACTCCCGAGATCGCCGGCATCCCCGAGATCAGTGTCGAGCGCTTTGTGGAAGCGTACGAGGCGTTCGTGGATCAGGTGAGGATGATGGTGCAGCAAGGCATAAAGTCGTCCCCGGACAGCTCAAAGGAAGTCGTGTCTGAATGGCAGTCTCGTGTGCTCCCGCTGCTTGAGGAACGGCTTGCTGGAATTAAGAGGGCAGTTGCGCGTTTCCACGCTGGAGATGCAGCGCTCTTGGTCAGATCCGCGGATGATGCCACTGGTTTGGCAAAAAACCTTGATCTCTTTTCGTTCGACTTCGCCGGGCCGGAAGCTAAGGAGGCGCTGGAATCGTTGCTGACCCGGGTCATCGCCACTGCTTATCAGGTCTGTAATGCCGCAGGGCTTCCGTAACGCCGCGTTCCTTCTATGAACACCGAAACCGGACAAGCCGCCAGCTACGCCACCGCGGCCCGCATCGGCCGCTGGATCATCCCGGCGATTCCTTTCGGGTGGACATGGATTCCCGATTTCGGCATCCAGCGCGGCGGAGAAAATGTCGCACCCGGCAATGTATATCTCAAGGAAGATGAGCTGCTTGCAGGCAATCAGCTCACCCTTTACATTCAGGCCCAAATCACAGTAATGCAGCGGACGTTCAAAGACCCGGCGATCGCGGGTCCCGTTCCCGCGGAGTTCCCTGGTGCAGAAGATTGCGCCATGCTGATGCTCAGGCATCAACCGTTGGATCAGGTATCCGTCTTACAAGTGCAGCACTATATGCGCTCCAATCGCTGGATCGGAATTGTCACCCTCACTACGCTGGAATCAGAATTGCTCAAAATAAGACCGGAGTTTGAGCAATTCCTCAAAATGCTGCGCATAGCCCCCGAAGAAACCGCACCGACCGCCAGCATCTCATCGCCCTTCATGGGCCAGTAGCCTCCCGTTCACTCCATCCGCAGAGCGCAAGGCCGCCGCACGATAAAATCATAAGGTTGTCTTCAATCAGGAAGGACCGTAGGGAATGGCGATTGCGCAGACCGTGAACGCTCAGGGCTTGAAGCAGAAAATCGAATCGCGTAGCGCGCGGATAGGCGTCATAGGCATGGGCTACGTCGGCCTGCCGCTGGCCCTGCTCTTCAGCGAGCAACGCTTCAGGGTCACCGGCTTTGACATCGATCCGGCTAAAGTCTCCACCCTCAACAACGGAGCATCCTACATCTTCCGGATTCCCGCGACTGAGATTCAGTCCGCCCGCGAGCGCGGCTTCTGCGCGACCTCCAACTACGCCGACATTGCAGAGATGGACGTCGTCGCCATCTGTGTGCCCACTCCGCTGAGTGAATTCCATGAGCCTGATCTGAGTTATATCCAGCAGACCGCTAAAGCCATTGCGCCGCATCTACGCGAAGGCCAACTCATCATCCTCGAAAGCACAACCTACCCCGGAACCACCGAGGAAGTGCTCATACCGATTCTTGAAACCAACCCTTCCGGCCTGAAGGTCGCCCGCGATGCAGACTCAAAGGGCTTCTATGCCGCCTTCTCGCCCGAGCGTGAAGATCCCGGCAACGACACCGTCGCCCGCCGCGACATTCCAAAGGTAGTCGGCGGCGTGGGGCCGGTCGCACTAGAGCTGGCATCGGCGGTCTATTCCACCATCTTCAACCGCACCGTCCCGGTATCCTCGCCGGCGGCGGCGGAAATGACCAAGCTGCTCGAAAACATCTATCGCTGCGTAAACATCGCGCTG
The DNA here is from genome assembly GCA_963725225.1 of uncultured Acidobacteriaceae bacterium. Taxonomy (GTDB): domain Bacteria; phylum Acidobacteriota; class Terriglobia; order Terriglobales; family Acidobacteriaceae; genus Silvibacterium. The sequence goes on along the minus strand of CAVRXY010000035.1, from coordinate 181,923 downwards.
GTCAACGAGCTCAAGCAGCTCTGCCAGCGCATGGGCATCGACATCTTCGAGGTGATCGACGCGGCGAAGACCAAGCCCTTCGGCTTCCAGCCCTTCTATCCCGGACCCGGACTCGGCGGTCACTGCATCCCGATTGACCCGTTCTATCTTTCCTGGAAAGCAAAGCAGTTCGACTTCCGCACCCGTTTCATCGAGCTCGCCGGTGAAGTCAACGTCGCAATGCCGTATTACGTGATCGAGCAGACCGCTGCCGCGCTCAATGAACACGGCAAGCCGCTCAAGAATTCGCGCATTCTCGTTCTTGGCATGTCCTACAAGAGAGACGTCGATGACCTCCGCGAGTCGCCGTCGCTCACTATCATCGAGCTGCTCCGTCAGCGCGGAGCCATCGTCTCCTACAACGATCCCTATTTTGCTTACGTCGGACAGGGCCGCCATTACAACCTCGACATGCACTGCACGCCCCTCGACGACCTCGCGCAGTATGACTGCGTTCTCATCGTGACCGACCACTCCGACTACGACTACGGCCGCATCGTCCGCGAAGCGCAGCTTGTGGTGGACACCCGCAACGCTACCAAGGGAATCCACTCCGACAAGATCGTCCGCTGCTGAGGGGAAACACATCCTATACCTGTCATCCTGAGCGAAGGCTGCGCAGCAGCCGTAGTCGAAGGACCTGCTTTTTCGCTGGGCGCTCCTGGCCCCGCTTCTGGGATCTGGCGATTTGTCTTGAAGGGGGATGGGCTTCAGCCCATCCATGATGGATCCAAATGAGTCGCAGCTTGGCCGCTGGAAATCTGTGCCGAATGCGCCCCCACCCCGTCTTTCTGGTAAAAAGGCAGTCATGCTTCGCCCTCGGGGATTTTTTCGTGCCGGCCTCCACCTGGTGCCCGCTGCTCTGTGCCTGTTCCCAACCTTGCATGCCCACGCCAGTGAAACTCCGCTCCGCGACAGCTGGGCTCTGCAATCCGCCTGCAAGCTTCAGGACAACGGAACCGCCATTTCGAGCAGTACCTTCCATCCGCAGGGATGGACTCCGGTCACAGTCCCTTCGACCGTGCTCGCCGCCCAGGTTGCCGCCGGTGAATACAAGCAGCCTTACTACGCGATGAACCTGCGCAAGATCCCCGGCGCGACCTACCCCATCGGCAAGAACTTCTCCAACCTGCCCATGCCCGACGACAGCCCATACCGCTGTGGCTGGTGGTACCGCAAGACCTTCACTGTCCCCGCCGCTGAGCACGGCAAGACCCTGTGGCTTCGCTTCGGAGGCATCAACTACCGCGCCAATCTCTGGATCAACGGCCGCCAGATCGCCGATGACAAGCAGATTGCCGGTGCCTATCGCACCTACGAGTTCGACGTCACCAAAGACCTGATCCCCGGTAAAGAGAACGTCATCGCGGTCGAAACCTTCGCGCCAACGGAAACCGACCTCGGCATCAACTGGGTTGACTGGAACCCCTGCCCGCCCGACAAAGACATGGGCCTCTGGGGCCCGGTCGATCTGGTTACCAGCGGCCCGGTCTCACTTCGCTCGCCGCTCGCTGCTACGCACTTTACCGACTCTTCACTCAGCGAAGCCGACATTTCCGTCTACGCCGAACTTCATAATTCAACCGACCAGCCCGTTCGCGGAATCGTAACCGGCACAGTAGCGGGAATCCGTATCGAGCAGCCCGTCGACCTCGCCCCCAACGAAAACAAAACCGTAGCCTTCTCGCCTGAGCAATTCCCACAGCTGCGCCTGCGCAATCCGCGCGTCTGGTGGCCCTACCAGATGGGCGAGCCGCACCTCGAGACGCTGACCCTCGCCTTCAAGGAAGGCGCGCGCCTTTCCGACGAGCAAGCCGTCCGCTTCGGCATTCGCGAGATCACCTCGGAACTCACCGACAAAGGATTTCGCCTCTTCCATGTCAACGGCAAGCCGATCCTGATACGCGGAGCCGGCTGGTCCCAGGACATGCTCCTCCGCCAGAACCCGCAAAGGTTGCGCGACGAGTTGCGCATGGTACGCGACATGCACCTGAACACCATTCGCCTCGAAGGCAAGCTTGAGACCGATGACTTCTTCCATCTCGCCGACGAACAAGGAATTCTCGTCATGCTCGGCTGGTGCTGCTGCGACCACTGGGAGCACTGGGACAAGTGGCAGCCCGGCACCCTCGACATTGCGACCGCGTCTCTGCGTTCCCAGATGTTTCGGATCAGGAGTCATCCGAGTCTGCTCGTCTGGCTCAATGGCAGCGACAATCCGCCCCCCGCCAACGTCGAGAGCGCGTACCTTGCAGTTGAGTCTGAAACCCATTGGCCCAATCCGATTCTGTCGTCGGCCTCGGCAACGCCGACCACCGTCACCGGCAAGAGCGGCGTTAAAATGACCGGCCCCTACGACTACGTCGCTCCCTCCTACTGGCTCACCGACACCTACCGTCACGGCGGCGCTTGGGGATTTAACACAGAAACCAGCGCCGGTCCGGCCATCCCCACCATCAGCAGCATCAGGAAATTCATTCCGCAAGATGAACTCTGGCCGCCCAACGCCACATGGAGCTTTCACTTCGGCGGCGGCGAGTTCAAAGACATCAACGTCTTCGACGACGCCATGAAGGCCGTCTATGGCCCGCCGAAGGATCTTCCCGACTACGTTCGCACCGCCCAGACAATGAGCTATGACACCGAGCGCGCCATGTTCGAGGCCTACGGCCGCAATAAGTACACCTCCACCGGAGTAATTCAGTGGATGCTGAACAACGCATGGCCATCGATGATCTGGCACCTCTTCGACTACTACCTCGACACCGGCGGCGGCTATTTCGGAGCGAAGAAAGCCTGCGAGCCGCTGCACGTGCAGTATTCCTACGATGACCACAGCGTCTACGTCGTCAACAGCACCTATCAGCCTTCGCCGCATCTGACCCTGTTTCGCCCGCGCATACGACACCAACTTTAAAGAGTTGTTCGCGAAGGAGAGCCAACTCGAGGTCACCGCCGACAGTTCGACCAACGCGCTCACGATTCCAGCTTCGGTCTTCTCCACCAACTCGCCGCTCACCTTCATCGAGCTGACCTTGAAGGACGCAGAAGGTCAGTCGATCAGCCGCAACTTCTACTGGATCCCCGCGAAACTCACCACGTGGAACTGGCCCAAGACCGACTACACCCACACTCCAGCGCTCGAGCACGAAGACCTGAGGGCTCTCCGCAACCTCCCGCAGGCCCGTATCGAAGCTTCAGCCAAGGCTGACGCGCAGGGCGTCGTAGTGCACCTGCACAATCCGTCGAAGGCGCTGGCCTTCCAGATCTCAGTCGCAGCCACCGGGCCCGACGGCGAAGAACATCGTCCCGACGCTCTGGTCGGATAATTACATTGATCTCATGCCCGGCGAGTCCGCCACGCTGACTGCAACGCTGCCCTCGCACTTTACTGAGAAGTACGAGATCGTCGTCTCCGGCTGGAACGCAGCAACCATTACCTTGCATCCCGTCGGCGAAACACGTACAGTCGCCGCTGTCTCGCATTAAAATCGATTTACTTCGGTCTCTCATTGAGCGGACCAACATCGCGAAGAGTCAGGTGGAAGATGACCAGATCCATGCATGCAACGTGTGCGGCCCTTATTGCAACCGCTATCATTTCCGCCGGAACTCTGCCGGCTCAGGTCACCATTACACGACAGCCGGATGGTGTAACCGTCAAGACCTCCTTCGACACGCTTCGCGTAACCGTCTGCGGCCCAACATCGATCCACGTCGTCGCCAGTCCCGACGGCACCGCGACCGCCGCGACTCCCAAACAGCCTTGGCTTATTCAAGGCTGCACGCCGGGCAAATTCACCTTCACCATGCCGAGAACAGTGCGTGTCCAGCCCGCGGCATCTGAAGCCCAGACCTTGTGGCAACCCTCCGTCGCCACCGTCGACACCGGCACGATCAAGGTGCTCATCTCGCTCGCCTTCGGCAACCTCGAATTCCAGGATGAGCAGGGACACCGCCTGCTGCAGGAGTTCCAGGACGCGCCCCGCCGCTACGTGAAGACCATCGTCAACGGCGAGAACCTCTACTCCGTCAAGGACCAGTTTTATCCCGCCGTGCAGGAAGCCATCTACGGTCTCGGCCAGCATCAGAACGGCATGTTCAACTATCGCGGCTCGTCGATCGAGCTCGCGCAGGCCAACACCGACATCACCATCCCGCTCATGGTTTCCACCAACGGCTACGGCCTCTTCTGGAACACCGCGGCGGAATCCTGGTTCGACAATCGCTTTCCGTCCGAGATCCGTTTCTCGTCCAACGCTTCGCACGCCATCGACTACTACTTCCTATACGGCCCCGAGTTCGACCAGATCATCCATCAGTACCGCGAGATGACCGGTCACGCCCCGATGTACGGCGAGTGGGCCTACGGATTCTGGCAGTCGAAGGACCGCTACAAGAGCGACGACGACCTGCTCCGCATCGCCAAGGAATACCGCGACGCCAACGTTCCCATCGACAATATCGTGCAGGACTGGTTCTGGTGGGTGCACCAGGGCGACCCTGACTTCCGCCCTGACGCCTATCCCGATGTTCCCGGGACGCTGAAAAAGCTCCACGACCAGAACTTCCATACCATGATCTCCGTCTGGGCGATGTTCGATCCCAAGTCGAAAAACTGGCAGCAGATGAAGTCTCTCGGCCTCACCATTCCCGACACCACCGACTACGATGCGACCAACCCCGCCGCCGGTGACTTCTACTGGAAGAACCTGCTCGGCAAGCTCTACGCGCAGGGCTGGGACGGCTTCTGGCTCGACAGCTCCGAGCCGGAAAAGGCCTATGCCCACGGTGGCGAGAGCGATGCACAGCTTTATGACAAGAAGCTCTTCATCGGCAACGGCGCCCTCTACACAAATGTCTTCCCGCTGATGCACACCGGCAACATCTACACGCACTGGCGCGAAGAAACCGACAAGAAGCGCATCTTCATCCTCACTCGCTCCGGATTCGCAGGCGACCAGCGCTACGCCGCCACCAGCTGGTCGGGCGACGTCTTCAGCACCTTCCAGGCCTTCCAGCGCCAGGTGCCGGCGGGCCTCAACTTCGCGCTCTCCGGCATGCCCTATTGGACGACCGACATCGCCGGCTACGGGCCGCCCTACGCTCGCGATACACACGACCCTGCCTTCCAGGAGCTCTACACGCGCTGGTATCAGTTCGGAGTCTTCTGCCCAATCTTCCGCACGCACGGCCACCGCGCCAATGAAGAAAACGAGCTCTTCAGCTACGGCCCGGCAACGCCCACGCTCATCGGCTACGACAAGCTCCGTTACCGCCTCTTGCCCTACATTTATTCGCTCGCCTGGAAGGTCACCAGCGACGACGCAACCATCATGCGTCCGCTGGTTATGGACTGGCGGACGAACGAAAAGGTCTGGGAAATAGGAGACGAGTTCATGTTCGGCCCCTCGATCCTCGTCAACCCGGTCACGCTTGAGGGAGCGACGGAGCGCGACGTCTATCTGCCGCCGGCGCCGCGCTGGTACGACTTCTGGACCGGCAAATCCATGCAGGGCGATCAACGCTTCGCTGCGTCGGCTCCCCTGAACATCATCCCGCTCTATATCAAAGCAGGATCGATCCTGCCCCTCGGTCCCGAAGTCGAATACGCAGGCCAGATGCCCGGCGCACCCATCGAACTCCGCATCTATCGCGGCGCTGACGGCCACTTCGATCTCTACGAAGACCAGGGTGACACCTACAACTATGAGAAGGGCGAGCACTCTCTCATCCCCATCGACTGGAACGAGTCCTCGCAAACCCTGACCATCGGCGCGCGCACCGGAAGCTATCCCGGCATGGTGCAATCACGCAAGTTCAACGTCATCTTTGTAGGAGAAAACCACGGAGCGGGCAGGGAAGTGGCCGCTACCGCCGACCGCACCGTCGACTACAACGGAGCAGCCGTTACCGTTCAGGCACCATAGCTCGCAACTCTCAAGGCGCGATGCTCGCCTCTTTGAGGAAATCGAAATTTCCCGACGGCGACGTGTGCACATTGAGCAGTCGCCTGTTGTGAACCACGACCGTATCCAGAGTACCACAGGTTGATCGACGGCAGATCGCGCGCCAGAATCTGCTGTACCTTCACGTAGTCTTCCCGTTGACGCGCCTGGTCGCTCGTTGCGGCCGCATCGTCCAGCAGGGCATCAAGCTCAGGATTGACATAGAAGCCCCGGTTGCTCCCATGCGGCGGAAGGCTGGCCTTTGAATACGCATAGTGGAAGATATCCGGCTGCTCGTTCCCGCCAATCCAGCGCGACGGGGCCATCTGGAACGTTCCCTTGACCAGGTCCGCATAAAATGTCGCGAACTCGTAGCTGCGCAAATCGAGCGCGATGCCGATTTGTGCCAGTTGCTGTTGCAGAATCACCGAGAGCAGCCGCACCGTCTCATCGGTCGAAGTTTTCATGCCCAGATGGAAGCGCACCCCGCCCGCGCCTCTCGGATACCCGGCCGCATCGAGAAGAGCATCCGCTCTCGCCGGATCGTAAGGGTGCTGCTCTGTATCTGCGGTCCACGCCCAGTGTTGCATCGGCAACAGGCTTTCCGCCATCCGAGCCTGGTCGCGCAGCAGGGAATGGATGATCAGAGGCCGATTGATCGCCAGCGCAATCGCCCGTCGCACCCGAGCGTCTCTCAGAATCGGATCGCGCACGTTGAAGACGATGTAGTTCAACCGCGTGCCCGCGCCGTCTTCCACCACCAGATGCGGATTCGACTTGAGCGCGTATATCAAGTCGGGGGTCAGCGCGTTCACCGCCACATCGGCCGACCCCTTCTGTAGCTCCAGCGCCTGCGTCGTCGCATCCGGAACGACCGCGAATCGAACGCGCTCAATGTGCGGCATCGGACCCCAATAGCTGGCCGCCCGCTCCAGAATCACATCCTTGTCTGTCTGCTGGCTCACAAAACGGTATGGTCCGCTGCCGATCGGATGCCGCCAGAAATCGCGCCCGCTGCCATACGGCACCACGCCGAATGCGCCGTCACACAGATTCCACAGCAGCGCGGGGTCAGCCTGCTTCATATGAATCACAACGGTCTTGTCATCGGGCGCCTCGACGCTCGCGATGTTTCGATATGCGCCGGACTTGATGGTGACCACTGTCCCATTCAGGATCGAATCAAGCGTCCACTTCACGTCTTTCGATGTCAGTGCCCGCCCATCCTGAAACTGCACGCCGGTACGCAGGTGAAAGATGAATCGTCGTTGGATTCGGCTCTTCCCACCTTTCCGCCAGCCACGGATCGAGCCCGAAGTGCTCGTTGCGTTTTACCAGCGAATCAAAGATCAGCGGATCAATATGCTCGGACTGTGCGTCAGTACCGATGCGCGGATCGAGATTCGTTGGGCTGCTTTCGATCAACACCGTGACCGTGTTCGAATCGGGTTTGCGGCGCCCGCAGCCTGCAGTGAGTACCAGGCAAAATGCAACAACCACCATTGCAAATCGGGGCCGCAAGCCCCACACACCCTGAGCCCTGAGCCCTGAGCCCTGTGCCCTGTGCTCACCCATAGCAAATCTCACCCAGCACCACGGGCCGTTTAGCGCCCGTCGCAGAAGGAACATTTCCCGGCAGACCATGCCACGTCTGCCACGCGAGCAGCGCAAACGCAACGGCCTCCTTGGCCTGTGAAGGAACCCCCATCTGATCGATCGCCATAACTCTGCATCCCATTGGTTTCAGCCGCTGCTGAAGCATCTTCATCAGCGTGGCATTGCGCGCTCCCCCTCCTGAAACGACGTAATCGACCGCGCTTCCGGCACGATTCAGCGGCCTCACAAACCGATCGTATGCAAGCACAATGCTCTCCACGGTGAGGCCGGTGGCCGTGGCCACAGCATCTTCGGGCTTTCCCCCGGCCTTCCGGCAGATATCGAGAAACTCGGCTGCGAAGGCGGCGCCAAACTGCTCGCGCCCGGACTGATTTCGGAGGCTTCATCGCAAAATACTTCTCGCTGAGTATTGCCTTCACTACCTTGTCCAGCACTCGCCCGCGCCCGGCGATCTTTCCGTCGCGGTCGTATTTTTTCTGGAAAAGCCGTTCCATCAGCGCGTCGATCACCATGTTGCCCGGTCCCGTATCGAAGGCAATTATCTTGGCAACGTCACTGTTCGCCGGAATTGCCGTGAGATTTCCGATGCCGCCGATATTCTGCAGAACGCGCATACGCCCTGTGTGCGCAAACAAGACATAGTCAAGCAGCGGCACCAACGGAGCGCCCTGTCCGCCGACCGCCATATCCGCCGGCCTGAAATTCGACACGACAGGGACGCGCAACTTTGCTGCAATCAGGGCCGGCTCGCCCAGCTGCCATGTACAGGCCACGTCGCGCCCCGCATACGCCGCTGGTTTCGCCTGGTGATACACGGTCTGGCCGTGGCAACCGACAAGATCGAGCTTGACTCCGTGTTTCGCCACCGCCGCATCTACAGCTTCCGCGTACGCCATGCCGAGCCGCCAGTTGAGCCGTGCCAGCTCGGCTGTCGATGTCTGCTTTGCGTCCATCGCCGCCAGAACCGATCGCCGCAACGCTGTCGGATAACTCACCGCATGATGTGCCAGCAGCCTGATCCTGCGTTTTCTCGCGCGTCAGCCCAATCCTGACCAGCGCAACATCAATCCCATCAGCTGAAGTCCCGCTCATCACGCCGGCAACAACCATGGACCGTTTCGCCGCCGGCCTCATGCCGAGACCTCGTCGGCGAATCTCTTCACTCGTGTCCGCAGCCTCTCGATTTGCGACGCGGACGCGACACGCGGCGACGCCGCATCAAGATATCGTCTCTTGTGCTCTGTCACTCTTCGCGCTGCCGCCTCCACCCGCCGCCTGAATGCCGCTGAGCGTTCCGCCTCGCGAAGCAAAGCCTCATAGGCACGCAGAATCAGGGCCGCGTCTTTGCAGATCTCAATCACATCCGTCCCCGCGAGCACCGCCTTAACCGCTGCTTCTTCCATCGATACCTGAGTCAGGATGCCTCCCATCTCCATATCGTCGGATACCACAAGTCCAGCAAACCGCAGCCGCCTGCGTAGCACTGTCGATATCCAAAAAGACGAGATCGATGCCGGTCCCTTGTCCCTTGTCTGCGGATACGCCGCGTGCGCCACCATCATCATGCGCAGCCTCGGAGCCAGTGTCCTGAACACCGAAATATCCTGCTCCCACAGTTCCTTCCATGTCCGGTCTATGCGCGGCATAGCGACGTGAGAATCCAGCTTTCCGCCACCCAGACCGGGAAAGTGCTTGCCACAGCCGAGAACGCCCTCGCTACCGAGCCCCTCAAGAAACGCCGAAGCATACTCGGCGACCTCTTTCGGTTCTGCCGAGACAACGCGCGTCCGCATCACCGCCGCCGAGACCGGCAAAGCAAGATCTAACACCGGCGCCAGCGCCACGTTGAATCCGAGCGCCCGGCATTCCTGTCCGATGAGTTTCCCGTGTTTCAGAAAATTCGAGCGTTTTCCAGTCGCAAATACCGCAGCGGCAGAAGGCATCGGCGCAATCAGGTCGCGCAGGCGATCGACAAGGCCCCCCTCAAGATCGACGCAACGGAACAGCGGCCCTCCTGCAATCTCCGTCGCCTCGCGCAGCAGCGCGGTTACCTGCGGCGCCTGCTCAATATTTCGTCGGAAGAGAATGACCCCACCCGGTCGGATCAGCTTGAGCCAGGCGCGTTCGAGCGAGGTTAGCTCCGGACCCTCAACGCCCGGCAATGATCAGCTGCCCAACTTGCTGCCGCAGATTCACCCCTGGCCACTCCCGGCCCCGCTGTTTCCGATTTTGATCTCCGTCTTCAATTCCTCCAGCAAGATTCAGAGCCTGCAGCGGCGTCAACGAATTGATATCCGTCTCCTCCAGCCGGTCGAGATCTTCTGCGAAAGCGGCGTAAACATCGTCATCTGCAGCGGCGCCTCTGTCTCGACCGCCACGTTATGCCGCTCCGAGCGCTCATGCTGCTTCAGCACCTGTCGCGCCCGCTGAATCACCTTTGAAGGCAATCCCGCCAGGCGCGCAACGTCAATGCCATAGCTCTTGTTTGCCGGCCCATCTTCAATCGCGTGCAGAAACACAATCCCCTGCGGCGACTCCTTGACCGCCACGCGCAGATTCTTCAGCTTTTGCAACTGCTCCGCGAGAATCGTCAGCTCGTGATAATGCGTGGCAAACAGCGTCCGCGCCCCAACATGGGCATGCAGATACTCAACCGTAGCCCACGCCAACGCCAGCCCGTCGAAGGTCGATGTACCGCGCCCCATCTCGTCCAGCAGGATCAGCGACTGCGGTGTAGCCGTGTTCAAAATGGTCGCTGTCTCCGTCATTTCCACCATGAACGTCGAACGCCCTCGCGCCACGTTATCGCTTGCGCCAATACGGGTATACACACGGTCGACAACGCCGTAACGCATTCGCTCTGCCGGAACAAAGCTGCCCATCTGCGCCATGATCGCCAGCAGCGCTGCCTGTCTCAGATAGGTTGACTTGCCGCCCATGTTCGGGCCCGTGAGCAGCAGCAGGCTTGGCCCATCGCCGCTAAGATATAAATCGTTGGGCACAAAGCGCCCCTCGCCTGCCTCTTCCATCAGCCGCTCAATCACGGGATGCCGCCCCGACACCACCTCCAGCACCGGCGAGTCTTCGAGCAGCGGTCTGGTGTAATTCCTCAGCGACGCGAGATGCGCGAAGCCGGCAATCAGGTCGATCTCTCCGACCACGGCGCTTGTTTTGCGAATGCGTCCAGCGTTCTCCATTAATTGCCGGCGAAGTTCAGCGAAGATTCGCTTCTCAATCTCCACTGAACGCTCATGCGCAGTCAGCACCTTTGTCTCGTAGTCCTTCAGCTCCGGCGTTGTGAACCGCTCGGCGTTCACAAGAGTCTGCTTACGCTCGTAGTCCGCCGGAACATTCTTACCGAGGTTAGACTTTGTAATCTCGATGTAGTACCCGAAGACTGAATTGAACCGCACCTTGAGCGACTGAATTCCTGTTCGCTGGCGCTCACGCTCTTCAATCGCCGCAATCGAAGACCGTCCGTCACGGCTGATCGCACGCAATTCATCGAGTTCGCCATCCACGCCGGACGCAATGACGCCGCCCTCAGCCAGCGTCACTGGAGGTTCGGCCACAAGAGTCTTGGTAATCGTCGCGCACAGATCGTCGAGCACGTCCAGGCGCTCGTGTGCGCACTTCCAGAATCTCTCCTGCATCTGTGCAGTGGTTTTCTTCAACTCCGGCAAATGCTGCAGAGAAGCCGCCAGCGCCAGCACGTCTCTCGGCCCCGCGCTGTCGAGTGAGATTCGCGCAAGCAGGCGCTCCAGATCGAGAACGCCGCTCAGGGTGCGCCGCGATCTGTTCGCGTGCCATCAGATTCTGTTTCGCTTCCGCGACAGCCTCATAGCGCTCTTCGATCGCCGCGATCTCCAGCAGCGGACGCAGAAGCGAAGCCCGCAGCAGCCGCTTGCCCATCGGAGTCATCTGGCAATCGAGGGTCCGGAACAAAGTAGCGTCCGCGCCCGCTTCCTGAAAAACAGGTTCCAGCAGTTCCAGGTTGCGTACCGTCACCTGGTCCAGGTGCATGTGGCGGCTGCGCTCGTAATAGCGAATGGTATCCACATGGCCGGCATCGTTTTGCTGCGTCTGCCGCACGTAGTGAACGATCACTCCCGCCGCAACCGCCGCCGCGCCGTGATGCGCAAAGCCGAACCCATCGAGCGACGCAGTTCCCATCTGCCGCTCAAGCAGAGGCACGGCATAGTCCCGCGCGAACACCCAGTCCTCAACCGGCGTCCGCGTCTTTACCCGGTCAAAGGCCCCTGCCAGCTCGCGATTCCCGTTCATCAACGGATTCGCCGCTGCCGACAACACCTCGCTTGGCGCCAGCTTGGCCAACTCATCGGCGCATTGGCCGAGAGCATTTGCGCCCGAGAATTCGGTTGCCCGAAAGTCCCCCGTGGAAAGATCGAGATACGCCAGTCCAACGGTCTGCTCTGTGACGTGAAGCGCAGCGAGATAGTTATTTTCGCTCGATCCAAGCGCCGGATCGATCGCCGTCCCCGGAGTCAGAACGCGCGTCACCTCGCGGCGCACGATCTTTTTGGTCAGCTTCGGGTCTTCCATCTGATCGCACATGGCGATCCGGTATCCCTTGCGAAGCAGCCGCGCGACGTATCCCTCCGCGGCGTGGTAAGGCACCCCGCACATGGGAATCGCCCGCTCCTTGTCGCGCGCTGTTAATTGAATCTGTAGTTCGCGGGAAGCGACCTTCGCATCCTCGAAAAATAGCTCGTAGAAGTCGCCCATCCGGAAGAAGAGGAGGGCATCGGGATGTTGCCGCTTTGCCGCCCAGAACTGACGCATGAGCGGAGTCTGTTCCAGATCGGCCTGGAGTGTAGAAGTATCAGACACGGGGATACGCCAGCATATCGTGAAGCGCATGCTGGCGTGTAGTCCCTCTTCGGTTTCCGATTCGGTTTAGCTGGCCGCTGTGTGGATAACGTTCGATGCGGATGTGCGCGTCTGGTCGCTGCCGTGCTGCTTCACCATCTTGTTGTAAGTTCCGATAATGAGAAAGGGAGCGGCCCACTGGCCGACAAAGAGGGCAAGATGTTCCTTGCCTGCGGCTTTGAACGCGAACGATGCAGCCATCGACGCCAGTGCCGCCCCAAGGTAGAAGCTGGAAGGCAATCTTGCTGATTGGCTCTCAAGGTATGAGCTCACCTGATCTTCCTCAATCTCACCCGGTTTCACGCGATAATCCATTGTTTTCTCCAGTGTTCGGGGTCGCTACCCGCTCTTCGATTGGGATGCCGGGCTTTCTCAGCCCCAGCCGCACGGTTTACCAGTCCGCTTGCCACTGGATCAAATTTGCGCTCGAGTCTTGTTCGTCCAGTCATCGAGGCCGGCCGGCCGCAACTCCGTCGGGACCCGCAGCGCCGAGAGCTTATACTGGATGATTAGCTGCTGATACGCGTATGTACCTGTTATGGCTAAGAATAGCGGCGATCCTCTACGGAATCGCCTCGCTTTCGGCGTTCGGGGCCGTGCTTGGCCACCGTGCCTTCTGGCGCCGCATTTGTCTGCCTGTGGCGGTAGGGGCGTGGCTTTTCCACGTCGTCTCCGCAGTTGAAATGCTGGTGCTCGCCCATCGCTGGATGCCGGTTGGCATGCACGAGGTCCAGTCGATCCTGGCGCTGCTCATCGTAACCGTCTTCCTGGTCATCGCACTCCGGTATCGGACGCTCTCCTTCGGCATTTTCGCTCTGCCTCTGGCCTTCCTGCTCGTGGTCGTGCCCACGCTAGGCCCCGACCGCCACACTTTCAGCTCGCCCGTCATTCGCAGCGGATGGCTTCTGTTGCACATCACCGCCCTGCTGGCAGCCTATGCCGCATTGATTTTCAGTCTTTTAGCCAGTCTGTTTTATCTATTTCAGGAACGGCGCCTGAAGAGCAAGCGTTCGCCCGGCTTTCTCAACTGGCTGCCGCCGCTCGACACCATGGACCAGATCGCGCAGAAGACGCTGGTGCTCGGATTCCACTGCATGACCATCGGCCTCTTCGCCGGCTCCATCATCGCCCAGGAAAGCGTCGGCCCGGCCTACTTTGCCGATCCAAAAATCTGGCTCTCTTTTGTGATGTGGGGACTCTATGTAGTTATGCTGTTCGTTCGCCGCAGCACCGGGCTTCGAGGACGCCGCGCCGTCTATCTCTCCTCGGCGGTCTTCGTGGTCATGCTTTGTGTCTGGGCTGCGAACCTCCTCAGTTCCGTGCACAGGTTCAGCGCCCCATGAAGATCCTGCTCACAGGCCTCAACCACAAGACGGCTCCGGTTGAACTCCGCGAGCGCCTTGCCATTGCGCCGGAAGAACTCGCAGGCGAAACGCGCGCCCTGATTTCTCATCCCGGGATTCGTGAGGGGCTGATTCTTTCTACGTGCAACCGGGTAGAGCTGCTTGTTTGCTATGACGGCAGCGAGCCGGAGCTTGCCAGCTATCTCAACGAGCGCTTCGCCGTGGATAGCCAGTCACTCCAGCCGCATCTCTATCAGCACCGTGAGTCGGAAGCGGTCCTGCATCTCTTCCGCGTTGCCGCCAGTCTGGACTCCATGGTGGTAGGCGAGCCCCAGATTCTCGGCCAGGTAAAGGAATCCTATGCTGCCGCGCGTTCGGTCGGAGCCGTGGGAGGGAATCTCGAACGGCTGCTGCAAGGTGCCTTTTCCGCTGCCAAGAAGGTCCGTACCGAGACGCAGATCGGGGCATCGTCTGTGTCGATCGCATCGGTCGCCGTCGACCTCGCCCGCAAAATCTTCGGATCCCTCGAAGGCAAACGCGTGCTCCTCGTTGGAGCCGGCAAGATGAGCGAACTTGCCGCCCGTCACCTGATGAAGCAGGGAGCCGGGTCGCTGCTCATCTCAAATCGTACCCACGAGCGCGCCCTGCGCCTGGCGCAAAAATTCAAGGGCCATGTGGTTCGCTTCGACGACCTCCACGCGCGCGCTGACGAAGCCGACATTCTGATCACCTCCACCGGCTCTCCGGAATTCATTTTCCGCACTCCACATGCGCAGCAATTTCTCCATCGCCGCCGCAACCGCCCGATGTTCATCATCGATATTGCCGTCCCGCGCGATGTCGATCCGGAGATCAACCGCCTCGACGGCATTTTTCTCTATGACATCGACGACCTGCAGTCCGTCGCGGCTTCCAATCTGTCGGACCGCGCCCGGGAAGCACAACGGGCCGAGGAAATCCTCGAGCATGAGCTCGCGCGATATCAGCGCCGCATCGAAACCCTCGATGTCGTTCCCGCGCTTGTCGATCTGCAGGCCGCTGCCGAGGACATGCGGCAGGCGGAACTGCGCCGCGCCCAGTCGCGACTGCAGTCGCTCACGCCCGCGCAACAGAACGCCGTCGAAGCGCTCACCCGCGGCCTGGTGAACAAATTTCTGCACCAGCCTTTGCGGGCTCTGAAAGCGGCAGCCCGTGAAGGCGATCTAGCCACAGTCGAAGCCATTCGCACCGCGTTCGGCCTGAACGGAACCAGCGAAGCCGCCGCGCATACGGACCAGCCTGCCGAACCTCTCCGCATTTCCGACGAACCCGCCCTAACCATTAAAGAACGCAATGACTGAACCCTGTGCCCTGAGCCCTGAGCCCTGTTCCCTGAAAATCGGCTCCCGCGGCTCGCAACTCGCTCTCTGGCAGGCCAATCACATCGCCGACCAGCTTCGTCTCGAAGGTTATGAAGTCGCCATTGAGATTATCCGCACCACCGGCGACGCGATGCAGCACCTCACCTTCGCCCAGGTCGGCGCGACTGTGCCCAAGGGCATGTTCACGAAGGAGATTGAGGAAGCGCTGTTCGACGGCCGAATCGACCTTGCCGTCCACAGTCTCAAGGACCTGCCGACTTCACTCGACGACCCCTTCACCATCGCCGCAATCCCGCCGCGCGCCGATGCCCGCGACGCCTTCGTCTCCGTCAACTTTGAAAGCTTCGCTGCTCTCCCATCAGGCGCACGCATCGGAACAAGCAGTCTGAGGCGCCAGGCACAACTCCGGTCGGTTCGCAACGACCTGCACTTTCTTGAGTTTCGCGGCAATGTCGACACCCGCCTCCGCAAGCTGTCGGAGGGTGAAGCCGACGCCATCATTCTGGCCTCCGCTGGCCTTGAGCGCCTCGAACGCACCGAGTACCTCCGCGAACGATTTCCTGCCCTCATTCTTTGTCCCGCGGCAGGCCAGGGAGCCCTCGCTATCGAAACACGTGCAGACGATAAAGCGACCATCGAGGCACTCGCCGTCCTCGACGATGCCAGTACCCGCTTCGCCGTAACCGCGGAGCGCGCCGCCCTTGCCGCTCTCGGCGGAGGTTGCCAGGTCCCGATCGGCATCCATTGTCTGGAGTCAGCCGGGAGCTTCAGCATTACCGGAGCAGTCGCGGCTCCCAATGGCGAAGGCATCGTGCGCGCCGCGCTCGAACACCAGGAGGGCACATCCCCAGCGGCCCTTGGCCAGAAGCTCGCTGAGCGCCTCCTCGAGCAAGGCGCGCGAAGCCTTCTGGAGCTCGCCATCCCGTGACTTCACCGCGGGCGCTCGCGGGCCGCCGCATTCTCGTCACGCGTGCGCGCCATCAGGCAGGGAAGCTGTCAGCCGAACTCGCCGCACTCGGAGCTGAAGTCATCGAAATCCCCGCCATCGAGATTGTGCCGCCGGTCGTCCTGGGACCCGCTGGATGCGGCGCTTCGGAACTTGTCACAGTATCAGTGGCTGATCGTCACCAGCGCGAACGCAGTCCGCTCGATCCGCGAACGTCTCGCTGCACTTAACCTTGATGCCGCTGGCTTTTCACATCTCAGGATCGCGGCGATTGGTGCTTCCACCGCCCAGGCACTCATCGACGCCGGCCTCTTCGTCACCCTTACGCCGCAAGAATACGTCGCTGAATCGCTCATAGCCGCCATCGGAGATCAGGTCCGCAACAGCCGCGTCCTGATTGTCCGCGCCGCCGTCGCCCGCGACATTATTCCGAATGCGCTCGCGCAAATGGGTGCTCAGGTCGATGTCGTCGATGCCTACCGCACCGTCATCCCGGAAGCCTCAGTACGCAATATTGCTGAAATCTTCGCCTCGGGACAGCAATCGCCCGACGCAGCGACCTTCACCAGCTCATCCACAGTGACGAATTTCTTTCACTTGTTGAGAGCGGCAGGCCTCGATCGCCCACACAAAATGCTCGCCATCTCCATCGGCCCAATCACCAGCCAGACCCTTCGCGATCACGGATGGGAGCCCGCCGCCGAAGCCAACCCGCACGACATCCCCGGTCTAATCGCCGCGACCATCCGCGCCCTAATCCCTAATCCCTAATCCCTAATCCCTGTCTTCAACTGCTCCACGTCTTGTCAGCAGAATGGCACAGCGTCTCCAGTGTGCAGTCTACGCAGCGCGGCTTGCGGGCTATGCAGATCTGCCGTCCATGATGAATCAGCTCATGCGAAAACTGGATCCAGTGATCCCGCGGAATGATCTGCATCAGGTCCTGCTCCACCTTCTTCGGCTCGGTATGCTGTGTCAGCCCAAGGCGATGCGACAGCCGCAGAACGTGCGTGTCCACCACCACTCCTTCAGCAACCTGATAGGCCACTCCCAGCACAACATTCGCAGTCTTCCTCGCCGCCCCCGGCACTGTCAGCAGTTCCGCCATCGTTCTCGGAACCTTCCCGCCGAACTCACTGACAATCTTCTTCGCCGCGCCGGAGATCGACTTCGCCTTGTTGTGATAAAAGCCCGTCGACCGAATTTCCTCTTCGATAGCGGGCAGGGAAGCCTCGGCCATCGCCTGCGGGTTCGGAAATTTCCGGAACAGCTCCGGCGTCACCATGTTCACGCGCGCATCCGTGCACTGCGCCGACAGGATCGTAGCCACCAGCAGCTCCCAGGCATTGCGATGATGCAGCGCGCATTCTGCATTGGGATACGCCGCCTCCAGCCGCCGCAAAATTTCAGCGATCCGCTCAGGAGCAAGATCGTTCGTCCGTCTTGCCGCAGCCTTCTTCGTTTGCGTCAGGTTTAGTCCAGCCTTCGCCTGTTTCGCAGCAACTTTCTTCGCAGTCATCTCAGCATTCTACCCACAAACAAAAGGCGCGAGCCCCAGCCCGCGCCTTTACTGATCCCTGTGCCCTGAGCCCTGATCCCTGCTTCACCCCAGCCGGTCCAGCATTTCCTCCGCGCTCATCCGGATGCAGGTAAAGATCGGCGTATCCTTCAGCGTGTAAACGCTGATCTCCGTCTCGCGCAGTTGCTGCACCAGGTCCAGAAAATCCTCCGGAAAATTGCTCTCGAACGCAACCACAAACTCCTGATCGTCAATCCCGAAAGAATACGTCGTATTCAGTTTCACCCGCGGATACATGTGCCCGATGCGGATATGCTCACTCATCAGCCGCTGCCGCTCTTCCATCGGCAGCAGATACCACGCACGCGTCTTCCAGAAGGGATAGATGAAGATATATTTCTGACCGCCCGGCCGGATGCTCCCGCGCGAATCGTGCTGCCCCTCGTGCTCGTGCCCGATCAGGTACTGCGACCGCTTGGTCATCGCCAGAAAATTATGCGGCGTCTGCAGATACCCTCCCAGCGGACTCGCCAGCAGTTCCGCCGTCATCTGGTTCAGGTCATCCACGGAATAGCAGATGCGCCACAGCACCATGTCCACGTCGCCGCGCAGACCGACCGTCGAATACGTAAGGCCAAGCAGCCTGTCCCGGCTGGTTCCAGCGCTTCAGAATCTCGGCGAACTGGCGCTTGTGCTCCGCGCGCTCCGCTTGCGGGAAGCCGCCGCCACTCCGGCATCACCTTGAAAAAGGTAAACGACACCATCTGCCGCTGAATCTTCTTTTCGTCCTGCTTCGCCGGAGCGGGTCCACTCTGCGTCGTCTCGCCTGCTGTCGCTACGGGTTCGGTTAAGGTTTCTGCCATTGTGTGCTCCTGACTACCTCAATCCTAACAAGCTGCCACCATCCCCGTCTTCCCGTGCTAACGGCGGATAGCGTCCCCTACAAGCGTCAACCTTGCAGACCGGCCGTCTCGATCACGAACCTTGCTCGATCCTCGATCGAGGCCAGAGGCAACGGAACCAGTTCGTAATTCAATTCCGAGTATGTTTCGACCAGTGCGTGATACGTAGCTTCGCGCCTCTTCGAACGACTGCTTCCGTTCCGCATCTTGTCCGAAAATTTCCTTCCACGGCGGCGCGATGAAGACCCGGCGATGGTACCGAAATATCCCCGCGGCCTTCTCCATGTGCAACGGAACCGGCAGCCCGCACAATCGCAGATACCCGACGACATCCGGCACCCCGCGATCAAAAACAACTGGTCCGGATTGTCTCAGTGCCTCTCGATAAGATCGCAGCTCCCAGCTCAGCATCAGCTCGGCGAATGCGCTCCGATCTGCCCATGGCAAGGCGCTGCCCCCGATGGCCGCCTGATCCTGAATAATGCTCCTGCCCGCCTCAGGCATTGCGCAGATGCCGCGCACTGCAAGTCGCTCGATCAGCGTCGTCTTACCCGACCCCGGTCCGCCCGTGATCACAAAGAAGCGTTCATGTTGTGACACATTCATTCTGTTTCCTGCGATTCAGGCCCTCTCAGCGCTAAGCCACCAGTCCGAATCCGTTCGGCAATTCCGCCAAAGTGTAAATGGGTATGCGTACAGTGGCAGGTATACTGGCCTCGAATGACCGAGAAAATCCTAGCCTTCCTCGCCCATTTCATCATTGCCACCATCTCCGCCTCGGGATACATCGGCGTCGCCCTCCTGATGGGCATCGAATCGGCCTGCATTCCGCTGCCGTCTGAGATCATCATGCCGTTCGCCGGCTATCTCGTGCACACCGGCCAGCTCACTCTTTTCGGCGTGGCGACCGCCGGCGCCATCGGCTGCAATCTTGGCTCGGCCATCGCCTACTGGATCGGCGCCTACGGCGGCCGGCCTTTCATCGCCAAGTACGGCCGCTTCATCCTGCTCGACCACCGCGACCTCGACCGCGCCGAACACTTCTTCGCCCGCTACGGATCGATCACCGTCTTCATCGGCCGCCTGCTTCCCGTCATCCGCACCTTCATCGCGCTGCCCGCCGGCATCGCCCGCATGAATCAGCTCCGCTTCCACATCTACACCTTCCTCGGCTCGTGGCCGTGGTGCTTCGCGCTGGCTTACGCAGGCATGAAGCTCGGCCAGGCCTGGGAGACCAACCCCGCCTTCAAGTCCGCCTTCCATCGCTTCCACACCGTCGTCGTTGTGCTGCTGCTCGCCGCCATCGTCTGGTTTGTCTGGACCCACTGGAAGGACCGTGTGCGGCCTGAGGCAGCCTGATCGCGCCTGGCGCAGCCAGCCCGCATTTGGCCCGCTGATTCTCCCAATTGAGCCCTCGCCCGTTTGCCAAAGCCCCTCATGCGGAGGCGACACTAGAGTGTTTGCGCACGCGCATTATTCTCGTTCGAGAGGAAGACCCGTAAGAATGGCTACACCGAAGGCTGCGAATATTCAGCCGGCAAAAGGAAAACTTGGAATCATGGTGGTCGGCATGGGAGCCGTTGCCACCACGCTCATCGCTGGTGTCGAGGCGGTCCGCAAAGGTCTCGCCAAGCCCATCGGCTCGCTCACCCAGATGGGCACCATCCGCCTCGGCAAGCGCACCGACAATCGCACGCCGCTCATCAAGGATTTCGCGCCCCTGGCTTCGCTTGACGACATCGTCTTTACCGGCTGGGAAATCTTCCCCGACAACATGTATGAGGCCGCCGCGCATGCCCAGGTGCTCGACAGCGACCACCTGAAGAGCATCCGGCCCTTCCTCGAAGAGATCAGGCCCATGCCCGCCGTCTTCGACCAGCACTACGTCAAGCGGCTCAACGGCACCCACATCAAGAAAGGCAAACAGCAAGTGTGACCTCGCCCAGCAGCTCATCGCCGACATCCAGAGCTTCAAGTCAAAGGTCGATCGCGTCGTCATGATCTGGACCGGCTCGACCGAAATCTTCCTTGAGCCTTCCGCCGTCCACGAATCTCTCGCCGCCTTCGAAAAGGGCCTCGTCGACAACGACCCGAACATCGCCCCATCGCAGATCTACGCCTACGCCGCGCTCAAAGAAGGCATCCCCTTCGCCAACGGCGCGCCCGAATCTCACCGTCGATCTGCCCTGCATGATCGAGCTGTCGAAGCAGACCGGAGCGCCCATCTGCGGCAAGGACTTCAAGACCGGACAGACCTTCATGAAGACCGTCCTCGCACCCGCCTTCAAGTCGCGCATGCTCGGAGTCGCCGGCTGGTACTCGACGAACATCCTCGGCAACCGCGACGGCGAAGTCCTCGACGATCCCGAGTCCTTCAAGACCAAGGAAGAATCCAAGCTCGGCGTCCTTGATTACATCCTCCAGCCCGAGCTCTACCCCGATCTTTACAAGGACATTTACCACAAGGTTCGCATTAACTATTACCCGCCGCGTGGTGATAACAAAGAGGGTTGGGACAACATCGACATCTTCGGATGGCTCGGCTATCCCATGCAGATCAAGGTCGATTTCCTCTGCCGCGACTCGATCCTCGCCGCGCCGCTCGCCCTCGATCTTGTCCTCTTCCTCGATTTGGCCCAGCGGACGCCGAGCCTCAAGCACCTCGGCATTCAGGAGTGGCTCAGCTTCTACTTCAAGTCGCCGCAGACCGCGCCCGGCCTCTACCCCGAACACGATCTCTTCATCCAGTCGATGAAGCTCAAGAACACCCTCCGCCACATCCAGGGCGAAGACCTCATCACCCACCTCGGCCTCGAATACTACGACTGAGGACCAGCAGCCAGACTAACGACCCACCGCGTGGTGATAACAAAGAGGGTTGGGACAACATCGATATCTTCGGATGGCTCGGCTATCCCATGCAGATCAAGGTCGATTTCCTCTGCCGCGACTCGATCCTGGCCGCACCGCTCGCGCTGGATCTTGTCCTCTTCCTCGATCTGGCCCAGCGGACACCGAGCCTCAAGCACCTCGGCATTCAGGAGTGGCTCAGCTTCTACTTCAAGTCGCCACAGACTGCGCCCGGCCTCTACCCCGAACACGATCTCTTCATCCAGTCGATGAAGCTCAAGAACACCCTTCGCCACATCCAGGGAGAGGACCTCATCACCCACCTCGGCCTCGAGTACTACGACTGAGAAGCAGCCAACAATCCGGGTGCCCCACGTCCCGCGTCTGGGACGTGGGTACTCACCCTACCCCAGATACGACGGATTATGCGCCGTCCCGTCAAAATGGCTGGTCGTCTTGTACAGCTCAAACTCCCCGTGAGCCGCCGCCTGTGTAGTCCGTGCCAGCAGTGCTGCAACCTGTTGCTCCGACATTGGACGAAACGTCTTCGCCGCCTCAAACGCCTGATCCAGAATCTGCGTGCTGTCGATGCCCGTGATCTGCACCGAAACCGGCAGATTCAGGCAATAGTGCAGGCACTCGATCGGCTGAACCGTATTGCTGTTCAGGATGAAGTGGTCTCCGAAGCACTTCATTCCCAGGATGCCGATCTTCTCCCGCACCAGCACCGGCACCACCTGCTCTCTGAAGCTGCGGAAGTGCGCATCCATCACATTCAGCGGCATCTGCACCGCGTCAAAGTGAAAGTTGTGCGCCTTCGCCGTTTCCAGCATCCGCAGATGCACATACGGATCCTTGTGCCCGGTAAACCCGATATAACGCACCTTGCCCGCCTGCTTCGCTGCCAGCATCGCCTCCATCGCGCCGCCCGCGGCAAAGATCCGGTCAGGATCCTCCAGCCGGATCACCTCGTGGAACTGCATCAGGTCCACATGATCGGTTTGCAGCCGGCTCAGTGACTCGTCAATCTGCTGTGCCGCCGACTCTTTCGTCCTGCCGTCGATCTTCGTCATCAGGAACGCCTTCTGCCGATAACCGTCGCGCAGGGCCTTACCCATCCGGATCTCGCTGACTCCGCCGTTATAGTCCCAGCAGTTATCCAGAAAGTTCATGCCCCGATCCAGTGCCGCGCGGATGAGTCGGATGCTCTCGTCTTCCGAAAGATCAGATTTCCCGATGTGATAGCCGCCCAGACCCAGCGCCGAAACTTTCTCGCCGGTCGATCCCAGCGTCCGGTAGATCATGCCCGAGTCCGCATCGGCCGCGGCTGCCAGCGACGGAAAGATGCTCGTCGACATGGCCATCCCCGCGGCCGTTGAAGCTGTCTTGATAAAGTCTCGTCTTTGCACAGGTAGACCTCCGGCGTTGAGCTGATTCGTCTTTTTGGATGCCTGCGGGGTGCGTGGGGTCGAAATTTGATGCTCGGCGCGATCCTGGCAGTTGAAAATGGCACTACTGTAAGGGGGGACTCAGTTCTCCACGTAGTAGAGCGAGCACACGCATCTTCGACAGATCTCGTTCCTCTCGATATCGAGACCAGCGCGAAACCGCAGCGCCGCCTCGCCATTCACGACATCCGCCAAAGACCGTTCGTGGATGTTGCCAATCACAGGGTGAAAGAAGCAAGGCCGAACCGCACCGTCGCTTTCCACCACTGCTGAGACCCACGGCGCATTGCATCTCGGAGCAACCGCTTCCGCCTGCCCTAGCGCCGCGAGAAAATGCCTGACGATCCGCCGCATCTTCTCCGGAGACTCCTGAATAAAGCCGCTCCGGAATTCCTCGGCGTGATCCACGCTCATCCGGTCCACCAGGTCAGACAGCTCGCCAACTTCATCTGCCGTAAGCAGCACCCGCGCCTGCTCGCTTTCCTTCCAGCCGTCTTCGTGATTAAACGCCGAGGACGTCGCATCCACCGCGAGAAACGAAATCGAATCCAGCCCCAGCTCCCGCGCCGCGTCCACAGTCCTCGGCAGTTCCCGAAAATTATTCTTCTGCACCGTGCTCCGGCCGGAGACAGGCATGTCTCTCCGCAATACCCTGAGCGCCGCAATGCCTTCCGCCATCCGCTCGTACGCATCCTTCACTCGCCGGATCGCATTGTGCATTTCCCGAGGTCCATCCAGCGACACGATTACGTCGTCCACCAATTCCGTCACCAGCGCCGCATTTTCCTTGAGCAGGAGCCCCGTCGAAAGCAGCGTGATCCGCAATCCTTCGCCGCGCAGCAGCTCAAGGAAGCCGCGCAAATCGTCGTGAAGCAGTGCCTCTCCACCCGACAGAGCAATCCACCGCGTGCCCAGCGACCGGAATGACTCAAGATGCGGCAACAGGTCCGCCGTCTCGATCTGACGCGTCTGCCGAATCCTCCAGATGTCGCACATCACGCACCGGCAATTGCATCGATTATGCGGAAACAGCACCACAACCGGCAGATGCGTGATCACGTGCTGCGCCAGCGAGGCCGCCGACGCGGCCGAAGGCTGAGCCGCCGATATCTGTACGAGGGTCGAAGCCATATACCTGACTTGCTTCAGGCTACTTGCCGCCACCGCAAGAAATGTCACCGGAATGTCATTCCTGTCACCGCCGCCATCCCTCCGCATCTACCGGTAAAATAGTGGTTTGGACACCCCATCCGCATGAAAGTCTTTCTCACTGGAGCCACGGGATTTGTAGGCACGCACGTCGCGAGGGAACTCGCTCAACAGGGTGCGCAGCTTCGCCTCCTGGTCCGCCCCACAAGCAATCTCCGCAACCTTGAAGGCCTGCCGGCTGAAACCGTTGTCGGCGATTTGCTCCAGCCCGAATCCCTGCGCACCTCCATCCGTGGCTGCGACGCATTGATGCATGTTGCCGCCGACTATCGGCTCTGGGTGCGCGACCCAAAAAGCATGTACGCCGCCAACGTCGACGGAACCCGCGCCCTCCTCCGCATCGCCCGCGAGGAGTCCGTCCCGCGCACCGTCTACACGTCCAGCGTCGCCACCATGGGCTTCAAATCCGACGGCACCATCGTCGACGAAACCACCCCCGTCTCCCTCGCCGACATGGTCGGACACTACAAGCGCTCCAAGTTCCTCGCTGAGCAGGTTGCCATCGAAGCCGCCCGCGCCGGACAGCAGGTGATCATCCTCAACCCCACCACCCCCATCGGCCCGATGGACGTAAAGCCCACCCCCACCGGCCGCATCATCGTCGATTTCCTCAACCGCAAATTTCCCGCCTACGTCGATACCGGCCTCAATCTCGTCGACGTTGCCGAAGTCGCACGCACGCACGCCGCCGCCCTCGAAGTGGGCCGCTCCGGAGAACGCTACATCCTCGGCGGCGAAAACCTTACCCTCAAACAGATCCTCGACAAGATGTCAGCGATTACCGGCCTCCCCTCGCCAAACCTGCGCGTCCCGCACGCCGTCGCCATGATCTTCGCCTTCTTCGACGAAACCATCACTGGACGCATCCGCGGGCTTGAGCCCCGTGCGACGGTCGAAGCCGTCCGCATGGGCAAAAAGAAGATGTTCGCCTCGTCCGCCAAAGCCCAGCGCGAGCTCGGCTTCCGCATCGTGCCCGTTTACAACGCGTTGCGCGCCGCCATCGACTGGTTCCGCGCGAACGGTTACGCCCCGGCTGCCATCCCCGCGCCGGAGCAGGTCAAAGCGTCATGAGCTACATCGCCATCATCGCCGCGTTGCCCGGCGAACTTAAGCCACTGGTTGGCGAGGACTGGCGCCATCCCCAGCCCAATGTCTGGACCGGCACGATTTCCCACCACGGAGCTGTCGCTATAGCTGGAGGAATCGGTGCGGCCGCCGCCGGGCGTGCCGTCGCAAAGGCGCTGACTTACGGCCGTCCCGACGCGCTCATCTCCTACGGATGGGCCGGCGCCCTCACCTGTGCTCTCAAGCCGCCCTCGGCGCATAGCATCTCCGAGATTATCGATCACGGCTCCGGAAGACGCTTCCACACGCGCAGCCCTCACGGAACCCGCCTCGTCACCTTCGACCGCGTGGCGCGCCCCTACGAGAAGCGCCGCCTCGCCGAGACGCATCACGCCGTCCTCGTCGATATGGAAGCCACCGCCGTCGCCCGTTTCGCCGCCGAAAACAACATCCCCTTTTATTGCTTCAAAGGCATCTCCGACGCCTGGGACGACAACCTCCCGGACTTCTCCCGTTTCATCTCCACAGACGGTGAATTCGACATGCCCGCCTTCCTCGCCCACGCCGCCCTGCGCCCCGCTTACTGGGCCTCCCTGATGCGCCTTGGCAGGAACAGCAGCCTCGCGGCATCGAATCTTGCCCGCTCTACTCTCGAAATCTCTCCCTCGCGTCCCTGTAAACTATTGAAAGAAGATGGCCACCACGTACAGCCCGAATCCTGAAGTCGCCCGAAACCCGATTCCTGCCACCATGCGCGCCGCTGTCTATCGCGGCATCAACGATGTCCGTGTCGAAACCGTACCGGTTCCATCCATCGGAACGGGTGAGGTCCTCATTCGCGTCGCCGCTTGCGGCATCTGCGGCACCGACCTCAAGAAAATTCACACGGGTTCGCATTCCGCTCCACGTATCTTCGGACATGAAACCGCTGGCACAATCGCCGCCGTGGGAGATGGCGTCCGCGACTTCGCCATCGGCGACCGCGTCATGGTCTTCCACCACGTTCCATGCGGCGATTGCTATTACTGCCGCAAAAAGACCTTCGCGCAGTGTCCGGATTACAAGCATGTCGGCTGCACGGCCGGCTTTGAACCCGCCGGCGGAGGTTTCGCCGAATATGTCCATGTGCAGGACTGGATCGTTCGCCGCGGCCTCATCAAGATCCCGGACGGCGTTCCCTTCGATCAGGCTGCCTTCGTCGAGCCGTGCAACACCTGCCTCAAAGGCGTGAAGAGCCTCGCGCTCGCGCCCGATGAAACTGTTCTGGTCATCGGCCAGGGTCCGATCGGTATTCTGCTCGCTACGCTTTCCGCGCGCTCAGGGGCAAAGGTCCTCACTTCGGACTTATATCGCGGAGCGCCACGCTATCGCTGCTACCTACGGCCTGAATCATCCCATCCACGCTGGAAAAGAAGACGTCGTCTCCGCCGTGTGCGCCGCCACCGAAGGTCGCGGTGCCGACGCGGTCATCCTCGCCGTCGGCGGCAACGCCCTCATCCAGACCGCCATCGATGCAGCTCGCCCCGGGGGCCGGGTGCTGCTCTTCGCGCAGACCCAGCACGGGAGTGTCAGCATCGATCCCGCGGTCATTTGCATGGATGAGAAAACACTCATGGGGTCTTACAGTTCTTCCGTCGCGATTCAAGATGAGGTAGCCGATCTCGTCTTCAACGGGTACGTGAACGGATTCGATCTCACCCGTCTCATTTCGCACCGCTTTCCTCTGGAAGACGCGGTGAAGGGTATTGAGGTCGCGTCCAACCCCAGCGCAAGTTCCATGAAGATTTTCATCGAACCGGGCGCGCAGCAGGGCTGAAGACAGCCGGGAGCCTGCGAATTCGCAGGTCAAAGAACATGGAAGCAACAACGACTTGGTTCAGGAAATGACGGCAGCCGTACTATACGGTCGCGAAGATGTGCGCCTTGAGCGCCTCCCTATACCCATAGCCGGTCCGGGAGAAATCATCGTTCGCGTCCAGGCTGCTCTTACCTGTGGCACCGATCTCAAGATTTACCGTCGCGGGTATCACGCCCGCATGCTCACACTGCCGGTGCCGTTCGGCCACGAACTCTCGGGAATTGTTCACGAAGTCGGCCCGGGCGTAAGGAATTTCCGGATCGGCGATCGCGTCGTGGCCCTCAACTCCGCTCCCTGCGACGAGTGCTATTTCTGCCGCCGCGGCCAGCAGAACCTCTGCGACGACCTGCTCTTCAACAACGGAGCCTACGCCGAATACATCTCCATCCCCGCGCGCATCGTCGAGAAGAACACGCTGCTCGTCCCCGGCAATGTCCCCTTCGAGCACGCCGCTCTTACCGAACCTCTGGCCTGTGTGGTTCGCGGCCTCGAAGAGTCGAACGCCCAGCCCGGTGACTCAATCGTTGTCATCGGAGGCGGCCCCATCGGCCTCATGTTCATGCACGTCGCGCAACTGGCCGGCTTGCATGTCATCGCCGTCGTCAAGCGTAGCCGCCAGGTCGCTATGGCGCGCACCTTCGGCGCCGAACACGTCATCCAGATCACATCCGCAGCCGATCCCATCGCCGCCGTTCGCGCGCTCACACCCCGGCACCGCGGAGTCGACGTAGCCATCGAGGCCGTCGCCACCCCCACCGCCTGGCAGTGGGCAGTGGATATGGTCCGCAAGGGAGGCACCGTGAATTTCTTCGGCGGATGCGCCGCCGGAACTCGCGTCGACCTCGACACCAACCGGCTCCACTACAACGACATCTCCCTCAAGGCCAGTTTCCATCACACGCCGGCCACCGCACGGCGTGCTTTTGACCTCATTCGCAGCGGACAGTTCAAGTGCCGCGAATACATTACCGGCCACGCGCCTCTCTCGGAACTCGACAGCGTCCTGCGGCGGCTGATGAACCGCTCCAGTGACATCAAGACCGCTATCATTCCCTAAGGCTGGTGGGGAAGCAAGAACCTGGATGCCCCATCCGGAGCGCGCTGTTTGCGCGAAGGGTGGGAAGCAAAAGTTTTGTATCAGGGCACGGCTTTAGCCGTGCCGCAAAGATCGTCAATAGATTCGGGCTTTAGCCCCTGTGAAAATACTCGACAAGACCACGCAATGACAGACCAGGCACAACTGATCGAACGCGGATGGGCGGCTCTGCCCCCGGAATACCGCATGCCGCGAGCATCCTCCCACGCTCGCCGAAGCCCAGGCCTGGTGTCAGCGTCTCGCTGAAACGCACTACGAAAATTTCCATGTCGCCTCCTGGTTTCTCCCGAAACGCCTGCGCCGCCACTTTCACTCCATCTACGCCTATTGCCGCGTCTCCGACGATCTTGGAGACGAAACCGGCAACCGCGAGCAATCGCTTGCCCTCCTCGATCTCTGGGGAGACGAACTCGATGCCTGCTATCGCGGCGAGGCCCGTCATCCCGTCTTCGTCGCGCTCGCCGAAACCATCCGCGCCTGCGACATCCCCAAAACGCCCTTCGCCGACCTGCTCATCGCGTTCAAGCAGGACCAGACGGTTACCCGCTTCGAGACTATGGCCGATGTGCTCAACTACTGCCATTACTCCGCCAATCCCGTCGGCCATCTCGTGCTTTACGTCTGCGGGTATCGCGATCCCGAACGCTTCGCGCTCTCCGATCACACCTGCTCCGCGCTCCAGCTCGCGAATTTCTGGCAGGACGTCCGCACCGACTACCGCGATCGCGACCGCATCTACTTTCCCGCAGAAGACATGCGCCGCTTCGCCGTCGACGAAGCCACAATCGCAAACGGCAAATTCACTCCGGCCTTCCGCGACCTCATGCGCTACGAAGTCGACTTCGCGCGCCGCATGTTCGAGCAGGGTCTTCCGCTGATCGGCATGGTCGACCGCGAGCTCGCCGTCGATCTCGATCTCTTCTCTCGCGGAGGTCTTGAAATCCTGCGCGCCATTGAGCAGCAGGACTACGATGTGCTCCGCAGCCGGCCCGTCGATCTCGAAATCCCGCAAAGCCGCGCTACTGGTTCGCGCCCTCACCGGAAAATTCTTCGGCAGAGGTCTCGCGCAGAGCGCCCATGGGAAAGCTGCGTGACGTCGTCCCCACCCCTGTCCCCATCCCCATCGATTGACGAATCCTACCGGGTCTGCCGCGATATAGCTCGGAAGCAGGCAAAGAACTTCTATTACGCCTTCGTTGCCTTGCCTGAGCACAAGCGCAACGCCATCTGCGCCGTCTATGCCTTTATGCGCCACGCCGACGACCTCTCCGACGACGACTCGCTTTCCATCGAACAGCGCCGCACGAATCTCAGCACCTGGCTGGACGCGTGGCATCGCGCATCATCCGGAGAGGCGACCGCCGATCCCGTCTTCATCGCCCTGGCCGACGCACAAGCCCGCTTTCAGATCCCCCAAAGCCTGCTCGACCAGCTCGTCGAAGGCACTGCCATGGATCTTCATCGCGCCGCCCAATCTCCGAAGCAGGGGGCCGGCCAGTACGACACCTACGCCACCTTCGACGATCTCTACCGCTACTGCTATCTCGTCGCGTCCGTCGTGGGACTCGTCTGCATCCGCATCTTCGGCTACACCGACCCGCGCGCCGAAAAGCTCGCAGAGGAAACCGGCATCGCCTTTCAGCTCACCAACATCCTGCGCGACGTTCGTGAAGATCTCGAACGCGGCCGCGTTTATCTTCCTTTAGAAGATCTCCAGCATCACTCCGTCTCCATCTCCGATCTGGTGGCGCTCGCATCGACCTCACGCTCCCTGGCCCCCAACGAGTTCACTCTGCTCGACTCTGAAGCAAAACGTGCCGAACACTATTACAAATCTGGAAAAGCGCTCCTGCCGCTGATCGCAGCCGACTCCCGTCCGGCCCTCTGGGTTCTGATCGCGATTTATCACTCCCTGCTCCAGCGCATCGAGCGGCACAACTACAACGTCTTCGCGACGAGAATTTCGATCCCGACATCCCAGAAGCTCTTCATCCTCACCCGGGGCCTCCTGCAGGTTTTCTTTAATCGCATCGTTCCGCGAACGTCAGGGGCAGGGAAGTGATCGACCAGCCTTCCCGCACCGTCACCATCGTCGGTGGCGGACTTGCCGGACTCGCCGCCGCCTGCGCCCTTGCCGACAGCGGCCACCACGTTCGCCTTCTCGAGCGCCGCCCCTACGTCGGAGGGCGCGCCTCCTCCTACGAACATCCCGGCACCGGCGAGGTGATCGACAACTGCCAGCACGTCCTCATCGGGCGATGCACGAATCTCATCGACCTCTATCGCCGCCTCGACGCCCTCGACGCCATCCGCTGGTACGATCACTTCACCTTTATCGAGCCCGGCGGGCGCCGCACGCTCCTCCAGCCATCATCGCTGCCGGCGCCCTTGCACACATCTTTATCGTTTCTGCGCGCACCAGCCTTCTCACTCTCCGATAAGCTGGCCATCGCCCGTGGCATGTCGTCATTTCTCACCGGCATTCCCGAGGACACAGACGAGAACTTCGCTCAGTGGCTTGCGCGCCATGGCCAGACGCCGCGCGCCATTCAGCGCTTCTGGCATCCCGTCCTGGTCAGCGCCCTCAACGAAGATCTCGACCGCATTTCGGTCAAGTACGCCGGCAAGGTCTTTCGCGAATCATTTCTTCTCTCGCCAGAGGCCGGCCGCATGGGCATTCCCGCCATCCCGCTCAGCGATTTGTACGGACGCGCCATCGACTACCTGCGCGCCCGCGGCGGAGAAGTGCACCTGCGCACCAGCGTCGATGCCATCGAACCAATCGACCCAAGCGAGCCCGAGGCAGGCTGGACCATCCGCAGCGGCGACCGCACCTTCAACTCCGACGCTGTCATCCTGTCGCTCTCCTTCGAAGCGCTCGCGAGCCTGTTGCCGGCGTTGCCGCACAATGCGCCGAGCGAAGACCTGGCGGCCGATCTCGCCCAGTTCGAACATTCGCCTATCACCGGGATTCATCTCTGGTTCGATCGCGAGATCACCGAACTTGAGCACGCCGTCCTGCTCGACTCAACCATTCAGTGGCTCTTTAATAAGTCCAGGCTGCAGCCAGCGCATCGCACCCAGCAGGGAAGCTACATCGAACTGGTCGTCAGCTCCTCTAAATCGCTTGTCCCGATGCAGCGGCAGGAGATCATCGATCTCGCTCTGCGCGAGTTGGCGCAGTTTTTCCCGGCAGTAAATTCCGCGAAGCTCGAAAAAGCTGCCGTCGTAAAGGAGGTCCGGGCCACCTACTCCGTCCGTCCTCAGCTCGATCGCATCCGCTCCGATGCCCAAAGCCCATGGCCCGGTATTTACCTCGCCGGAGACTGGACCGCCACCAACTGGCCCTCCACGATGGAAGGTGCCGTCCGAAGCGGCTATCTCGCTGCGGAAGCTCTTACCAGTGAGGCTGGTGACCCCAAGAAGTATCTCGTCCCCGATCTGCCGCACGCCGGCCTGATGCGCATGTTTCGCTAACGCTCTTCGATACTGAAGAAGCTGGAAGCGAGCCTGCTGAACGCCCGAAGCGTTGCCCTAGATCGCCATCAGCGCCACACCGGCGCACACAAACAGCGCGGCAATCCATCGCCGGCGGTCGACATTCTCTTTAAGAAAAATCTTCGCCGCGACTGCGTTCGTAACAAAAGTCAGGGAAGTCGCTGCGGGAGCGATCAGGCTCAGGTCCGCGTGACTCAGCGCAAACAGCAGCGAGAAGAAGCTCAGGGCCATAAAGAATACGCCGGAAACAAACCGCGCATTCCCCAGCACCGCCGCAATGGCTCCGACCATCCCGCTTCGAGCGCGAATCTCATCCAGGTCGCCAATCCCGCGCATAGCCGCGGCCAGCAGCACATCGCCGATCGTCGCCGATATCACGATCGCCGCAATCATCGCTGCGTCAGCCAGGCCCCGCCCGCTAAACATCGCACTCACAGCTGCTGTGCCTCCGCGCTGTGCAACGGACACTCGCTGGCGGTCTCCTTGCAGGTCTCCGTATATGAAGGCCCTTGCGTAACGAAACCCACCCCGGCGGTTATGAGAAAAATCCCGATCCAGCGTCCCGGCGAAATCTGCTCATGCAGCCAGAACTTTGCCAGCAGTGCGACAATCACATTCCCGATCGACGTTGCCGGCAGCACGAAAGTCAGGTCCGCCCACGACAGCGAAGCCAGATATGACGCGAAGAAGCAGATCAGCAGCGCGATTCCCAGCAGGATCTGCGGGGTCGCAATCGCATAGATCAGGCTGGACAGATGATCGAGTGAAACTGGACCTGCCCGCTTCATTCCCAGACTCAGCAGCGTGTCGCCCAGAGGAGCAGTGAAGGCCACGACGGCCAGCACCATGTATCGCCGGAATGTCATCGTCGATTTCGTCATGCAATGGATCGATAACGGAGGATGAGAGACGAAAACGGCCAGCGCTCAATGCTGGCCGTTCTTGTCACGCTAAACGGTAATTAGACTCCGACGTTTGCAGGCGTCGTCGCCTCTGTCGTCCCCTGCGATTTCGCCTGCTTCACAACTTTGTTGCGCTGCGCGCGAAGCTTCAGAAACGACCTCGACTCCGCATACAGGCGCTTCAGATCGCGATTTACGATCGCCTTGCTCACTACGCGCCACGCTGCCTTGGGACGGAAGTAGTACTCATCGTAGAAACGATGCACCATCTCCAGCACGTATTCCTTAGGCAGTCCGGGATACTCGATGTGCGCAAGCTGATGGCCTTCTTCGTCGACCATCTGGCCGTTGTTGATGATGAAGCCGTTCTCTTTCGCGTAATCGTAAAACTCCGTGCCCGGATAAGCGTGAGCAATCGACACCTGGATAGTCTCCACATCGAGGCTCTTCGCGAAATTGATGGTGTTGCGAATCGACTCTTTCGTCTCGCCCGGCAGCCC
Organism: uncultured Acidobacteriaceae bacterium; assembly: GCA_963725225.1. Classification (GTDB taxonomy): domain Bacteria; phylum Acidobacteriota; class Terriglobia; order Terriglobales; family Acidobacteriaceae; genus Silvibacterium. Next base: position 148,932 of record CAVRXY010000035.1, on the reverse strand, counting down.
CAGGATGAAGTCGCCGTGGATCGTCAGACCAAGATCGTGGCAGTCGCGCGTAAAGTCCCGCGCCCGTTCGACGGTCGCGCCCTTCTTGATGTTCTTCAGGATTTGCGGATCGCCCGACTCAAAGCCCACGATCAGCAGCCGGCAGCCTGCCTCGCGCATCGCCTTTAACGTCTCGCGGTCGGTGGTTACGCGCGACGTGCAGGACCAGGTCAGCCCCAGCGGCTTCAGCTTCGAGCACAGCTCAACCGTGCGCGCCTTCTGAATGTTGAACGTGTCGTCGTCGAAGAAGAATTCCTTCACATGCGGAAAGAGCTTCTTCGCGTGCGCCATCTCGGCCGCGACGTCATCGGTGGACCGCTTGCGCCATGCGTGCCCGCTCAGCGTCTGGGGCCAGAGGCAGAAAGTGCACTGTGCCGGGCATCCGCGGGTCGAATAGAGCGAGACGTAAGGATGCAGCAGGAACGGCACGTTGTACTTCGTCACGTCCATGTCCCGTGCGTAAATGTCCGTTACCCACGGCATCGCATCCAGATCCTCGACCTGAGGCCGGTCGGGATTGTGCGCGATCTTTCCGTCTTTGCGGTAGCTGATGCCGAGAATCTCGTCGAGCGGCTTGCCGTTGGCATACTCCACCACGGAGAAGTCGAACTCACGCCGGCAGACAAAATCGATGACCGGGCACTCATTCAGCGCGCGGTCCGGAGACGTGGTCACCGGCGGCCCGACAAACGCAATGCGGATCGAAGGATTCGCTCTCTTGATGGCCTCGGCCAGCTTCTGGTCGCCCGTCCAGCCGGGAGTGCTCGTAAACAGCACCAGGAACTCGTACCCCTTGGCGATCTCAATCGTTTCCTCCGCCGAGACGTGGTGCGGGGGAGCGTCCAGCAGCTTGGAGCCTTCCAGCATGCCCGCCGGATAAGCCAGCCACACCGGATACCAGTAGGACTCGATCTCACGCGTGGCAGGCCAGCGCGAGCTCGCGCCGCCGTCAAAATTCTCAAACGAAGGGGGGTTTAGAAACAATGTTTTCAGTGGCATATATCTCCTACCAGTCTACCATCCGGAGGCCCTTGGGGAGGGAAATGGCACGTGTTCGATTCGGTACATCCAAGCCCAGCCGAATCAGGGATGTGCAGGCGAGTGGACCCAGTCCTGAATGCTTCCCATCGACCGCATTAACGTCAACTCCGCCTTGATCATCGAAAACGTCGCATCCAGGGCGTCGACGTATCGTTCGCGTTCCTGAATACGAGCCTGCTGTTCGTCCTTCGGAGTCACAGCCGGGGCGTTGGCCATGCCGCTGCCGTTCTGCAGTTGCGTCTGAATTGCCTCCAGCTGCTCCTGCGCCAATTGGCTTCTCAATTCTGCAACGCGCTGTGCCACGGTCAGTTCCCTTATGCTGTGGCGCAGCGAATATACCTGCTCGCTGGTCTGAAATTTTGCCTGGTCGGCCTCGGCTCCGGCGCGCTGCGCGTCGGCGGCAGATTCGCGCGCTTTGGCGCGGCGGCTGGCGTCGAAGATCGGAAATGTGATCTGCACGCCGATGTCGAAGTTATTGTGCTGAAAGCGCAGATAGTATTCCTGATAATTGTTGAATTCAGCGTAGCGGTTGTACTCCGCCCCGAAGGCGAACTGGGGTCGATAATTCTGCTTCTCGTCCCCAAACGAGATCAGCCGCTTTGACTTTGCGTTCGCATAAGCCGCCTGAATGCCCGCATTCCTTTCGCCCACCGAGTTCTCGATTGAGTCGTCCGGGGAAAACTCCGGAGGGTTGGGAATGCTCTTCGAATCGGTGACAAAACTCGAGCCCGGAAGGCCGGTAAGATGCGCCAGCTTCTGGCGTAGCTGGTTTGCATCATCCTCCAGCCGCAGGTGCTTCTCATCGACCTGTGCGGCCGTCAACTCCGCCTTCGTCAGTTCCATCCTGCCATCGACGCCTGCCAGCAGACGCTCCCGTTCGATCGTGGCCAGTCTCTCCGCAAAACCCTTTTCCTCGTCGAGTGCCGCAAGCTGGCGTGTATCGCTGTCCAGTTGAATATAGGCAAGAGCGGTGTCGAGTGCTACCTGCTCTTCGTTGTCCTTCAGTCTCAGTTCCGCTGAGGCCAGCGAAGCTCGCGCCGCCCGGATGTAGTCGGGCTGTGAAAAGGAATAGAGCAGCGAGTTGGAGCTGATGTTGTAGACCGAAGGCTGGCCCACCGGGAAACCATACGTGTATCCCACGCTTGATCCAAGAACAAAGCTGGGCAGATACGCATCCTTCGATTCCTGGAGCCCTGCAGTCGCGCGCTGCACTTCTGCCACCGCTACTCTCACCGGAGCGCTGTTCCGTTCTGCGAGATCAACCACAGTGGCCATCGACACCTGCGCTCTCGCCTGGCCGCAGCCAAGCAGCACAAGAGCCCCTGCCCATCCGTAGATTTGTCTCCGTAAGTTCACAGTTCTCGCCGGCCCGCCTCGCGGCGGACAATCCCCCGATTCTATCTCCCGAGCGCCCCTTCAGCGCCTTTGTCCTTAGTACGCAAATGCGCCGCTTTCTCTGCGGCCGGCAATCCTGCGTAATCCTTCGCCAGCGCCCGTGCCGCCGCAAACTCCTTCTGCGCGCCGTTAGAGTCACCCTGCTGGTTCAACAGCGTGCCCAGGCGGGCGTGCACCACAAATGCGGGGGCTTCCTCGTTGAGCGCATCTGACCCCAGGTACGCCCGCATCCACGCAATCGCCAGCTTCGGCTCCCGTCTCGCTTTCACCAGCGTCGCCGCCCCGTCAGACAGCGGAGGTCCATGATCGTGATCCGCTCCTGCTCCGGTTTCGACCGACCCCAGCATGTCGTCCCAAAGCTCCCGCCTTAGATAGAAACTGCCTAGGTCCATCCACGACTGCGCCGATGAATGGGATGCCGAAATCTTCGCCCTCAATAACTTCTCCGCCGTCACGTAATCCTTGTTCGACTCCGCAATCTGCGCCCGCAGCTCCAGCGCCCGCACCGGCGCAAATCCATCCAGCTGCTTCGCAACCGCTTCCGCCTTGCCAGAGCCTCCGCCGACCAGCGCCGGAGCCTCCGCATAAAACTCGCCCAGGTCCGACAAGGCCTCCCCGCTCTTCGGATCCAGATTTGCCGCAGCCTCAAACTCCACGCGAATCAGCTTGGCCAGCTTGTATGCCGTTATCAGTGCCACCTGCTGTGCTTTTCCTCCGTATGCTCGCCCCAGCCACATGTGATAGCTGCTGTTCTTGCTGTCGATCTGCACCGCCCGGCTGCAAGCTCCGATGGCGTCATCCCATCGCTCCTCGGCGTAAAACACCCGGCACCGCAGATTGAGCGCCTGCTGCGTCGTTCGGGTCTTCCTTCAGTGCCGCATCCAGCAGTTGCAGTGTTTCGTCTGCTCGCCCGCGGTTCAGTGCCGATGCCGCCGTGTCTGCCCGCTCGCGCGACATTGCCGCAAAGGTGATTGCCGGTGCGACCGCCAGGGCGCAAAGCACAGCCGTTCCAGTTAAGAAAGCCAACCTCACTCTTTTTTCACTTCCTCCAGCCCTATTGCACTTCAGTGACCGGCATGCCGTCGACGAGAGGCTGCGCGTTGGTGGTTCCCAGCGCGACCTGATCGCCTTCTTTGAGCCCGGTCAGGATCTCAACCTGGGTCAGGTTCAGGTTGCCTACCGTTACCTGCGTACGACGGAGCGTGCCGTTTACGACGCGGTACACATAGGATCTGCCGCGATCCGTATGCAATGCCTCGCGCGGAATGTTCAACGCCTCTCCCTCATTGGCAGTCACAACCGTCACACGCACGTTCGTGTTCGGCAGCAGATTCTCGTCAGCATCGTCAATCGAGATCAGGACCTCGCCGACATTGCGAGTACCGTAGGTGATGATCGTCGACGGAACCCGTTCCACGTGTCCGTGCCATCTCTGGTTTGGCCTGGCGTCCCATTCGATCGTGATCGGCTGGCCGACGCGAAGCTTTCCGATCTGGGGTTCGTCGAAGTATCCTCGCACCTGCATCTTGGTCAGGTCAGCCATCTGCAGCAGTCGATCGCCCTGCTGCACGTATTCCGACGTGGAAACCGGGATCGAATATACCGTGCCCGCAAAAGGCGCCTGCACATTCGCCTCGTTCAGCAGCGTTTGCGCGGCGGCATACGCAGCTTGTGCTTCCTCGAATACCGCCTTCGCCCGTGCTACATCATCGGAGTCGTATCGTTCCGTTTTTCGCTGCTGAAGCAATTGCAGCGATGCATTGGCGGAATTCAGACGCTGTTCGGCTGCCGCAACCTCGTTGGCCGATGCAGCTCCGGTTAGTTGCAGCTTCTTAAGTGCATCCACGTCACGCCGCGCCTGGTCTCGATCCGCCTGCGTTCGCTGGATATCGCCGCCGAGGTTGATTCGTTCTTCCTGGGTGCCCCCCTTGAGCGTCGCTGCGTAGGTTGCCTGCGCGCTCCGTAAGCCGGCCAGTGCCGTAGCCAGCCGGGTCCGTGCGTCCGTATCGTCCATCGAAAGCAGCAGCGTTCCCTGGGTTACATGCTCCCCTTCATGGACGTAGAGCTTTTTGATGAGACCCGGGTACGGCGCATGCGCCTCGAAATTCAGCTGCGGCTGCGGTTCGACCTTACCGTTGGTGGCAATCGTGGTCTTCAGCTCGCTGCGCGCAGCCACAGCCGCACGAATCGGAACTCGGGTCCGCGTCGCCATGCGGACCCCATAGTAGACCAGCGCCAGCGCGATGGCGGCCGCGATCCATACCCATGTTGTACTGCGCCTGGTTTTTCTCGCGTTCGCCATTCGGGACCGTTGAACAGTATATAAGACTCACCACGATCCCTTTACGGATCAGAAAGTTGCTGCATACGTGAATAGCTGGTCATCCTCCCGCAATCTGATCTCCGTCCCGACCCGCAGTTTTCCAGGTCATGCCGCAGTTTCCTGATCATCTGGACTCTGCAAATTGGATCGCGGCAGGCCGGGCGGCTCGGCCCTTCCCACCGCGTGCCGCCGTACAATATCGATATGGCAACTGCAACCCACGCCGCTCCGCGCTACACCGACGAACACGCCAAGGCTGGCCTCGACTTCAAATTTCCCGAGATTGAAACCTGGCAGAATCAGTTCCCGGCCTACGAGATCCTCATCGACGATCCCGAATTCACCTCCGTCTGCCCCAAGACCGGTCTGCCCGACTTCGGCGTTATCCAGCTCCGCTACATGCCTCGCGAGCGCTGCCTCGAACTGAAGTCGTGGAAGGAGTATCTTTTCTCCTATCGCAACCTCGGCATCTTTCAGGAAAACATCGTCAATCAGATCCTCGAAGACGTCGTGAAGGCCTGCGACCCCGTCTGGGCCCACGTTCACGGCGATTTCCGCCCGCGCGGCGGCATCTCCACCACCGTCGACGCCCGCTGGCCCCGCCCTGCCGTCGACTCCAAGTAAAACTCCGGGTGCCCCATGTCCGGATTCTCGGACATGGGAGGCAATAACTTCTCCGGTGTCATCCTGAGCCGTGCGCGCAGCACCGCAAATCGGCCAGAAATGCCAATCAGCACCCCCTGAGCCCTGCGCCCTGTGCCCTGATCCCTGATCCCTGCCTTTACGCTATCCTCAAACCACGCATGGCAGCGCCATCCCACACCATTCAGCGGCTAGTCCCTCAACGCACCGCAGGCATGGCGCTCTTTCTTCTCACGTCCCTTAATCTCTTCAACTTCATCGACCGCTACATCCTTCCCGGCGTCCAGCCCCTCGTTCAGAAGGAGTTCGCCGTCAACGACGCCCAGATCGGCCTGCTCACCACCGTCTTTTTCTTCGTCTACATGATCGTTGCGCCGCTCACCGGCTGGCTCGGCGACCACTTCCCGCGCAAGCCGCTCATCATTGCCGGAGCACTCCTCTGGAGCGTCGCCACCCTCTACACCGCCCGCGTCCACAGCTACGAGACGCTGCTCATCCGCCACGCCATCGTCGGCATAGGCGAGGCCACCTTCAGCATCTTCGCGCCCGCCCTCCTCGCCGACTTCTACCCCGAGGCCGACCGCAACCGCATCCTCAGCATCTTCTACATCACCATCCCCGTCGGCGGCGCGCTCGGCTATCTCACCGGAGGCATCCTCGGCCAACACTACGGCTGGCGCATCCCGTTCTTCATCGCCGCGCTGCCCGGAGCCCTCATCGCCCTCGCCTTCTTCTTCGTGCGCGAGCCGCAACGAGGCAGCGCCGACCTGCTCGCTCCCAGTCTCAAACGCGCCACGCTCTCCGGACTCGCACGCAACCCCGCCTTCTGGTGCGCGACACTGGGTCTGGCGATGTGGACCTTCGCCGTCGGCGGCATCTCCACCTGGCTGCCCACCTATCTCGTCCGCTTCGGCTCCATGTCCGTCGCCAAGGCCGGAACCGTCGCCGGCGCGCTCACCGTCGTCTGCGGCCTGCTCGGAACCATCGCCGGAGGATGGCTCGGCCAGCGCTGGCAGCGCCGCGACCATCGCGCCCTCTACCTGCTCTCCGCCTGGGGATCTATCCTGGCCATCCCCTTCGCCGCCGCCGTCTTCTTCGGACCGCCCTCCTTCTTCATCCCCGGAGCCTTCCTCGCCGAATTCTTCCTCTTCCTGGGAACCGGCCCGCTCAACGCCGCCATCGTCAATTCCATCGCCGCCCCCATCCGCGCCACCGCCATCTCCGTCAACCTCTTCGTCATCCACGCCCTCGGAGACGCCTTCTCGCCCCACCTCATCGGCCGCGTCTCCGACGCCACCAACCTGCGCTACGGCCTGAGCATTACCCTCATCACGCTCGCCGCCTCGGGAGCCATTCTCTTCGCCGGCTCGCGCTTTGCTCCGCAGCTGTCGACCACTGCCGGGCTTCACGGCGGGAATTGACTGGAGCCTCCGTGCACCCTGTTGTCGCCGCGGCGCCTTTTCTAATGGCTATTGGCTAATGGCTAATGGCTTGCTTCTCATCCTCGAATGGCTCATCGTCCTCACCTGGACCGCGCTGATCCTCTCCGCTCTCCGCAATATCCCTCGCGTCCCCAATCTCCTTGACCCGCGCTACGCCCGCCCCCGCGATCCCGGCTCCACTCCCGCTGATCTCCGTCATCGTTCCCGCCCGCAACGAAGAAGCCAGCATCGAAGCCACCCTCCGCGCTCTCCTCGCCACCGAATCCGTCCCTATCCACATCATCGCCATCGACGACCGCTCGACCGACTCGACCGGCGCCATCATGGACCGCATCGCCGCCGAACCGCGCCCACCGCACTCCCCGACCTCCGCGTCATTCACGTCACCGATCTTCCGCCGGGCTGGCTGGGCAAGCCTCCACGCCATGGCGCTCGCCGCCCGCCAGGCCACCACGCCCTGGCTGCTCTTCACCGACGCCGACGTGCTCTTCGCGCCCGACGCGCTCCTCCGCGCCATCAACCTCGCCGAAGCCGAGAACGCCGATCATCTCGTACTGTTTCCCACGCATGATCCTCAAAGGCTTCGGCGAGCGCATGATGCTCTCCATTTTCCACCTCCTCGGAACCGTCTTCTCTCCTCCGTGGCGCGTGCCCGATCCAAAAAGCCGCGCATCCCTCGGGATCGGCGCCTTCAATCTCGATCCGCGCCGATGTCTACCGCGCCATCGGCGGATTCGAGTCCCTCCGCATGCAGGTCATCGAAGACATCCGCCTGGGCGTCGAGATCAAGCGCGCCGGATACCGCCAGCGCGTCGCCTTCGGTCCCGATCTCATCCGCCTCCGCTGGGCCGAAGGAGCCGCGCCACTTCATCCGCAACGTCACCAAGAATTTCTTCGCGCTCTTCCGATTCCGCGCCCGGCCCGCGCTCATCGCCTGCGCCACGCTCACCATCTTCTGCGTCGCGACCTTTCGCAGGATTTGCCGGCCCGCTCTCATTCCGCATTCCCGGCTGCCCTGCTTTGGGTCATGCTCTTCCTGCTTTACCGCTGTCTCGGCCGCTTCAGCCACATTTCCGCGGCATTCTTCCTCACCGTTCCCCGTCGCCGCCACCCTCCTGATCTACGCTCTGTTCCGCTCCGTCATCGTTACACTTGTCCGCGGAGGCATTCGCTGGCGCGGCACCTTCTACCCGCTCTCCGAACTCCGCAAAACCGCCGGCCCTAATCATTGAGATTGGGTGCCCCAGAGCCTTCCTGAGCGAACTCGAGGCCCCGGATTCTCCCTCGATTCGTGCCTTGTATCAGGGCACGGCTTCAGCCGTGCCGAAAGCTGCTCAGGATGAATGCGGCTTTAGCCGCTGTGCGATGGAGAGGAAGAACTCTCGCTACGATTTCTCCGTGGACTGTGTTGTGAAACAAACCGTTAGAATCGAGCAAATGAAGAAGTTGCAAGATAAAATCGCGCTCGTCACCGGAGGCGCGAAACGCATCGGGAAGGGAATTGCCTTCGCCCTCGCCGAAGAAGGCGCGAACGTCGCCATCACCTACCGCGACTCAGCCGACGAAGCCCGCGAAACCGTCCGTGAGCTCGAAGACTACGGAATCCGCGCCGCCGCCGTTCACGCCAACCTGCGACAGCCAAAGAGCATTCAGGAAGCCGTCGCCAAAGTCGCCGCCGACTTCGGACGTCTCGACATCCTCGTCAGCAACGCCGGCCTCTTCGAAACCGCCGCTCTGGATAAAATCTCCGTCGAGCAGTGGGACGCCATGTTCGACACCAACACCCGCGCGCCCTTCCTCGTCGCCCAGGCCGCGCACGCGCACCTCAAGGCTGCCCACGGACGCATCATCAACATCGGCTCGCTCGGCGGCACGCACCCCTGGCCCACCCACGGACACTACTGCACCTCGAAGGCCGCCCTCCACATGCTCACCGAAGTCATGTCCAAGGCCTTCGCGCCCGAGATCAGCGTCAACTGCGTCGCCCCCGGCATGATCGCCATCGGCGACCCCTCCGCCGAATACGAGCACTTCGCCCGCAAGACTCCGATGAAGCGCAACGGAACCGTCGAAGAAGTCGCCGCCGCCGTCCTCTTCTTCGCCACCGGCCCGCACTTCATCACCGGCCAGATCCTCGGCGTCGACGGCGGCCTCGGCCTCTAAAATCGAGGTGTCATCCTGAGCGAAGTGCTGTAGGGAGCCGCACATGTCGAAGAAACTGCTTTTGTCGCTGAGGAACAGATACCGGGTGCCCCATCCTTCGCGTAGCGAAGGGTGGGAAGCAACATACTCAACCGGATGTCATCCTGAGCGAAGCGACCGAAGGGAGCGTAGTCGAAGGACCTGCTTTTCGTGAATCGAGCCACAACACCGGGTGCCCCATGTCCGGATTCTCGGACATGGGAAAGCCACATCCCACCGGTTGTCATCCTGAGCGAAGTCGAAGGACCTGCTTTTTATAACCGCCGAAGGTGGCGTTCGCCAGGTGACGCGCAGCACCGCTGTACGCGCAGCACTTACGAAAACAACCGCCCCAGCAACCCCTTCCGCTTTCTCCCCTGCGGCGCCTTGCTTTCCTCGTCGATGTCCCTGGGTTGAGGCTGTTCCGGCATCTCCTCGCCGTAAAACGCGGCCTTCGGATTCTCCACGCACAGGCGCTCCGCCGTCGCCGCGCCGAAGCGCTTGGAGACTACGTCGTAGGCTTCGCGGAGATTGGGTGGACGCGACTGCAGATTGTGCGCATCCGTTGCCAGGAAATGCACCCAATCCTTCTCCATGAACTCCATTGCCAGTGATTGTGCAGTGCGCCCGAAGCGGCCGGAAAGCGATGCCGCTGTCACCTGCACCAGGCACCCCTCCCGCAGCCACTCCTTCATTCGCTCCGGATGCCGTTGAATCGTGAGGTTGCGCTCCGGATGCGTGATGATCGGCTAGCATTCCGGCCACGATCATCTCGTAGAAGGCGTCATTCATGCTGGTCGGAATCATGAGATCGGCGAACTCCACCAGCAGATATTGCTTTCCGTTGATCGTGTACTTGGAGCGATTCTTCAGCGCGTCTTCGATGTTGTCGTAAGAGAGATGAAAATCGCACCCCAGCCCCAGCGTGACCTTGCCATTCACGCGCGCCTCAATCTCGCTCAACTTCTGCCGGTTAACCTCGGGGTCAAAAGTCCAGCGGGCGTTCGCGTGCGGGGTGCAGACGATGTGGGTAATTCCGTTGTCAGCTGCGGCTTCGACCATCGCCACGGATGTTTCGATATCCGGTGCTCCGTCATCCAGGCCAAAGAGAAGATGGTGATGAATATCAATCATGTCTAAACGACGAAATCCCTTGCTTCTGGCCTCTGAACATTGAAGCTTTTCCTGTGCCCTGTGCCCTGTGCCCTGTGCCCTGTGCCCTGTGCCCTGTGCCCGTGCCCTGTGCCCTGTGCCCTGTGCCCTGTGCCCTGTGCCCTGTGCCCTGTGCCCTATCCTGGCCTAATCCCTAGTCTTCGCAACCATCGACTCGAAGATCTTAAAACCATCCGCCGATCCCAGCATCCGTTCGCTCGACCGGTCCGGGTGCGGCATCATTCCCAGCACATTCCGCCCCTCATTTAGGATGCCGGCAATATTATCCAGCGAGCCATTGGGATTTGCCTCCCGCGTGATCTCGCCTTCCGGCGTCGCATAGCGAAACACGATACGATCCTCGCGCCGCAGTGCGTCCAGAGTCGAATCATCACAGAAGTAGTTACCCTCCATGTGTCCGATCGGAATCTTCAGCACTTCACCCTTCGTCAGCGTTTCCGTGAATGGCGAATCGACTGTCTCCGTGCGCAGATGCACCTGCTTGCAGATATACTTCAGCCCGGCGTTGCGCATCAGCGCGCCCGGCAGCAGTCCTGCCTCGCAAAGAATCTGGAAGCCGTTGCAGATGCCCAGCACCAGGCCGCCGTCCGCGGCAAACTTCTTCACCGATTGCATCACCGGAGAAAAGCGGGCAATCGCGCCCGTGCGCAGATAATCGCCGTATGCAAATCCGCCCGGAACCAGGATCGCGTCGCAGTTCTCAAGACTGGGTGAATCGTGCCAGAGGAGAGTTACAGGTTGGTGCGCCAGTTCTGCAATCACGTGATATGTATCGTGATCGCAATTCGAACCCGGAAATACCAGCACGCCGAATTTCATATTTCTAGGCTAGCAGAATTCGCGCAGGTCCCACTCCTCCGACGGTTAACCGAAAAGGTAAGCAGCCGCGCTGCGTATAGGCCGCCTTGGCAGACGATAAATCCTCCGCATAGCGCCTCGCCCGGGCATAGAATCGCGTCCAACCGGATTATGCCCGCTTTCGATCTCCGCACTCACACCCGCACCGCCCGCGACCATGCGCGTACAGCAGGAACTGCCTTAGTCAACTGGTGGCGCGCCGTCTCCATCGAGGCTCTCTGTGTCGCTGTCCTGTGGTGGATCGGCCTCGCGCTCCTCGGCATACCGCTCGCTCCCCTCTGGGCGCTGATTGGCGGCCTGATGACCTTCGTCCCCAACTTTGGGGGCGTCATTACCGTGATCTTTCCCGTGATGATGGTGCTCTTCAGCGGGCGCGACCTTTATCGCCTCGGCTTTGTGCTCGGCCTCTATGCGATCATCGTCGTCATCGACCAGCTCGTCCTGCAACCCTGGCTGCTGAAGCGCGTCACGCAGGGTGCCCATCTGGGCCTCCATCTTTGTGCCCATCCTTCTGGGCATCATCATCCCCTTCTGGGGAGTCCTCCTCGGCCCGCCTCTGCTCGCCATCGTCTACGCCTTCCGCAAGCCTAAGCCTCAGTTCGTTCCGGTCGCACCGCCTCCGCCCGTGAGGCAGTCACCCCCAGCCTCGACCGGTGCTGCAAGCCCGCAATTACCCACGGTCTCAGCGAACGAACTTCCAGCACCCGAACCGCCGCCTGCCCGCGAACATTAACTGACCCGATTCACTCTTCCGCCATATTCGTCTGTGCCCGTTTGAACGCCGTATTCGCGACATGCACCGATCCCTGGTAGGGCCGGTCGATATCCGCGATCGCCACCAGGGCCAGCGCAAGCAGCAGCGCAAAGGCAAACACCTGCAGCCCATGCAGCCATGAGCTTTCCGAGCCGAACATGCAGCTCGACATGATCGTCAGCGCGCCCCCGCTGATCAGCACAAACCACAGCACTCCCGGCAGCCGCGAGATGCTCTGCAGTTGCCGCAGGCGGCGATGCTCCGCCACCGAGCTCAGTTCATACAACGCGTGATCTTCGGCAGTGCTTTCCGTCGGCGACGCCGCCTTCACCGACATGAGAATCTGCCACATCCGGCGATCATAGCTGTGGCTCGCCAGCGGTCCTTCGTCTCCGTGCGCCATCTGTGGCCAGTCCTGGCTGAGCACCACGTCCGCGTATCCCCGGGCCGCTTGTTTGAGTTCATCGCGCTGGGTTGCGGGAAGACCTTCCGCCAGCCGGTACACATTCACCAGCGCATTGGCCTCCGAGTCGGCATTGACCTCCGCCAGTCCGAAGTTGGTCCAGACCGTATACAGCATGAACCCGACAATCACCGCATACGTCGTGCCCAGAATGCTCAATTGCCAGCCGATCAGGTCGTTGTGAGTCCGCCGGTGTTCCCTGGTCCACAGGCGGTCAACCGCCACCTTGAACAGGAGCGAGCAAAGGACAATCAGGACAACAATTACGAGATCCTCCCACGTATCCAGCATCTGCCCGCCCTTTGCCCCTCGTTAAAAGCGATTTCACTACCGCCATCACTCTGCCAGAACCTCAACTCATTTTCTACAGGTATCTGCTCCGCGACCGGCGCCCCGCTTGCCGTTGCCAGGCAAATCCGCCCCGCTGGAGTCGAAATTGTTCTTCCCGGACCCAACCTCCCGCCGCAACTAAATTTTGAAATTGCCGTCTAAATGGACGCAAGGCCGCCCTGCCCTCTATGCGCTTCGCCACGTTTCAACGTAATTTCATCGCGAAGATCCCCCCGCTAAAGCCGCTCCGCAACCCTGCGTTTTGTCGCGCGCAAGCGTCATTGCCTGCTCTCTTGACACGGTTCGTTCGATCGCTTACAACCATCGCATTCACTGGTTGTCGCTTTTTTGATTCGCTGCCGTTCTTAGCTCTCGATCCGTGGTTTTCTCCAATTCGCCTCTGGCCCGCTTCCCACGCAATCTGCGGGCCGACTTCGAAGGAACGCATCCACAGAATGCGGTTTATGCCAGATCACACTTCGAGCACCGCAATCTTTTCCACCCAAATAGGACGGCCATGCTTCCAAAGATTCTCCGCTCCCTGAGCCCGATCGCCCTTGTCGCGGCAGCCTTCAACTTCGTAGCGCCCGCCACGCTCGTTGCGCAGGCCACTTCCTCGCTCGTCACTACCCGCCTAACCCAGCCCATCGATGAGAATGCCCGGGTCACTCTGAAGGGAACCGTGAGCCCGCTCGCCCGCGCTGCCAACGATCGCGGAGCCGCGCCCGACAGCATGCCGCTCAGCCGCCTCACGCTGGTCCTCAAGCGCAGTGACGCGCAGGAGTCCGCCCTCAAGCAGCTCATCAGCGACCTGCACACGCCCGGCTCCGCCAGCTATCACAAGTGGCTCACGCCCGATGCGTTCGGTAAGCAGTTCGGCCCGTCCGATCAGGATCTCGCGACCATCCAGTCATGGCTCGCCTCTCATGGATTCAGCGTCACCAAAGTCAATGCCGGACGCCAGTCTCTTGAATTCTCCGGCAATGTCTCCCAGTTCCGCACCGCCTTCCACACCCAGATCCACAAGTACATGGTCAACGGCGAGACCCACTACGCGAACTCCACCGACCCGCAGATCCCCGCCGCGCTGGCGTCCGTGGTCGCCGGATTCGCCAGTCTCAATAACTTCCGTCCCAGGAGCCCGATGAAGCTTCTCGGTCATGCTCTCTGGAACCCCCAGACGCACCAGGCCACGCCGCAGTGGACCTACCCCGTTGGCACCGGAGAGAACTTCGCCATCGCCCCCGGCGACTTCGCCATGCAGTATGACGTGCCCAACTCCACCCTGAACCCCAGCTATACCGGAACCACCTACGACGGAACCGGCCAGACCATCGCCATTGTCAATGAGTCGAATATCAACATCGCCGCGGTCAACGCCTTCCGCACCACCTTTGGCCTTCCCGCCAACCCTCCCCAGGTCATCATCGATGGAAACGATCCCGGCATCGATGGCGTCAACAATCCCGACGGCCCGAACGGCGCATCGGGTGAGGCTTATCTTGACGTCGAGTGGTCCGGAGCCGTCGCTCCCGGAGCCCAGATCGATCTCGTCATCGCCGCCGACACTGAGCTCGAAAGCGGCTTGTTTCTCGCCATGGAGCACGCCGTTTACGCCAACGTCGCCCCCATCATCAGCCTCAGTTTCCTCGGTTGCGAAGCGGCCCAGGGAACGGCAGGAAACGCATTCATTAACAATCTTTGGGAACAGGCTGCGGCTCAGGGCATCACCGTCATGGTTTCGTCGGGAGACGGCGGTTCTGCCGGATGCGACAACTTTGACAGCCAGCAATATGCCGTCAACGGCCTGGCGGTGAATGGCTTGAGCTCGACCCCCTACAATGTCTCCGTCGGCGGCACCGATTTTTACTACAGCAATTATCAGAATTCGACTGCCCTGAATACGCAGCTGAATACTTACTGGAACAGAAACGCCACCAACTCTCCCGTAACGTCGCTGCTGACCCGCATTCCCGAGCAGCCCTGGAATGACAGCCAGTACGGATTGGACGTCGTCAATCTCTACGCGGAGACCGGCAATACCTCCATCGCCGGCGGCAGCGGCGGCGCCAGCACCGTCTACACCAAGCCCTCCTGGCAGACCGGGACCGGCGTCCCCAGCGCCAACAGCCGCTACATGCCGGACGTTTCCCTCTTTGCCGCTGACGGATTGAACTACAGCTACTACGCCTTCTGCGGCGGCGCCGACGGCGATTGCCAGGGCTCGTCGAATGGCAATCCGGTTCAGATCAGCGGTGCCGGCGGCACCTCCATATCTTCGCCCGCCTTCGCCGGCATCATGGCTTTGGTCAATCAGAAGTACGGCCGCCAGGGTCAGGCTGACTTCGTTCTCTATCCCCTGGCCACGCAATACCCCGCAGCCTTCAACGACGTGACCGTCGGAACCAACTCCGTCCCCTGCAACGTCGCCACAACCAGCGCGGGACAACCGCCGCTCGATTGCATCGCCGTCACCAACCCCATCACCGTCACTGACTCCACTTACGGCACGGCGGTAGAGGGCCAGATTGGTACCGGCACAACGGCCGATTACAACGCTGTGGCCGGATACGACCTTGCCAGCGGTCTCGGCAGCGTCGACGCCAGTGTTCTCCTCACCAACTGGGGTAATGTCAAATTCGCCTCGACAACCACCACGCTCACGCCTTCTTCCACCTCGTTCACGCACGGCACGTCGATTACCGTCAGCGGCGCCGTCACCCCTGGCACCGCGACCGGGAATGTGGCTCTGATGACCGACAGCACTGAGCCGGTACAGCAGGGTCAGGGCTTCCCTCAGGTCTTTAACAGTACGTCCGGTACCTTTACGCTGACGGCCAGTGGCACCTACACCGGCCCGGTCAACTATCTGCCCGGCGGAACCTACAACATCTGGGGCCAGTACAGCGGAGACGGAACCAACGCCGCCAGCACCTCGCAGAAGACGTCAATCACCGTCAGCCCCGAAAACAGCGGCATCTACTTCAATCTCTTCTCGCCGGCGGGCACTTCCAGTTCGGGCTCGATTACTTCAGGTGCCAGCATCGATTACGGCACGCAGACTACTCCTGAGCGCACAGGTGGCCCCCAGCTCCCAGCTCACTGCAGTGGAGACCTGCTTTACCTCCAGCGCCGCCTGCCCTGTCTTCGGTATTCCCACCGGTACGGTCACTTTCGCTGACAGTGGCACCGGAGGAGCGGGCTTACCCAACACCGCCGTTCTCAATTCCGAGGGTGACGCCGAATACAACGCTCCCTTCGCGATCGGCTCCCACTCTGTTACCGCCAACTATGCAGGAGATAACAGCTACAATCCTTCGACCGCCGCCGCAGTCACCTTCACCGTCGTGCAGGACACCCCGGTAATCGGATTCGGTGCATCGAACCAGGTTTCTTCTACGGAATTCGCCAACGGCCAGCCGACCGTCTTCAATATCCAGGTGCTGAACGGCGCCGCGTACAACTCTGCGACCAGCATCCGTGTTTATCCAGTTCCTATCTCTCCGCCCACCGGAACCGTCACCGTCACCGGACTGCCCGGCGGCACACAAACGGCTACACTCTCCCCGGCAACAGATCCGTCCTATCTGGGCCGCGAAGGCGTCGCGACCGTTACGGTCCTCAACGAATAACACCGGAACTTACACCGTCAACGTCAGCTACTCCGGAGACGCGAATTACAAGGCAACCTCTACGGGACGCCTTTCAGATTCAGCTCGCTTCGCTCGGCGGTCTTACCACCACCACCACTGCAACCATGAGCGGAAGCATCTCGCCAACTACCAATATCACCATCACCGGTACAGTCACCGGTCAGAGCGGCCATCCGGCGCCAACCGGCGGCATTATTATCTATTCCTCCGGTTATTCCATTGGGAACGGTATCCCGCTTGTTGCTCCGAGCTCTGGAGTTGTCTCCACCTTCTCCGCTACGTTCAACAGCCAAACCCTCTTCCAGGGCGCGAACTTCATTACCCTGCAGTACACCGGCGACAGCACCTACAACATCTCCGCCACCACGCTCAATAACGGCACCGCCATCTCCAACCCGCTCTCCGACTTCACCATGGTTCCGTCAACCACCATCGTTCCGGTGACCGCCGGCAGTTCGGGAACAGACGTGATCAACCTTTCCTCGGTGAATGGCTTCAGCGGAACCGTGAACTATACCTGCACTGCGGCCAGCGGCCTCACCTGTTCGTTGAGTCCAACCTCGACCGCCTTCACCAGCGGAAGCAGTTCTTCCGCCACTCTGACCATCGGTGCCAATTCGTCGACCACGAATGGCAACTACAACGTGCTGATTACTGGAACCGGCCCGAATGGGCTGTTCGTCCACACGCTCAGCATCACCGCGGTCGTAAGCGGCAATACCACGAGTTCGGGCCTCACACTGAGCAATAGCGGCGCGATCACCGTCCCTGCCGGCTCGAGCGGGACGTCGAACATCACAGTCGCCTCCACCGGAGGCTTTACAGGCGTTGTGAATCTCTCCTGCGCTGTCACCACCAGTCCCGCTGGCGCAACCAACGTGCCAACCTGCGCCTTCGGACATGGAACGCTCGACCTCACCACCGCCGCACCTTCCTTGACCTCGACCTTGACCGTCAGCACCGTCGCAGCCACGACCACGGGAAGCTACGTTGTTACGGTCACCGGAACCGATGCCGCAACCGGGAAGATCATGGGAACCACACCGTCAATGTGACGGTAACTGTGGCTCCGAACATTGCTCTCAGCAGCAACCCCGCGTCCCTGATGCTCACTCAGGGGGCTACAACCGGAAACACCTCCGTCATCACCGTCACGCCTTCGAATGGCTTTACCGGCAGCGTCGCTTTGACCGCGTCGGTAAGCGGACCTTCGGGCGCAACCAGCCCTCCGACCGTCACCTTTAATCCCAGCTCCGTCAGTATCACCGGAGCCACAGCCGGCACCTCGACTGCGACCGTCGCAACCACTGCCAGCACCACAGTCGGCACCTACACCGTTACGATTACCGGCACCGCCGGAAGCGACATGCCGACGACCACCCTCACGGTTATCGTCACTGCGGCGGCAACACCCACCTTCGCCGTTACCGCCAACCCCAGCAGCGGCTCCATAACAGCGGGTAGCTCGGCCACGGCCACCGTCTCCGTGACTCCGGGCAACGGATTTACCGGAAGCGTACCCCTGACCTGCGCCGTGTCTGGTTCTGGCACCGGAGTAGCCTGCAGCCTGTCGCCCACTTCAGTCAGCATCACCGGGACGACCGCTGGCACCTCCACACTCACCATCACCACCAGCTCCAACAGCGCAGCCTTGAGCCATCCGTTGAATAAGTTCTTCGCGGTCGGCGGAGGAATAGCGGTCGCCTGTCTGCTCTTCTTCGGGATTCCGGCACGCCGCCGTAGCTGGCGCGCCATCCTGGGCATGTTGCTCTTCGGTGCAATTGTTGGAATCGGCATCGGCTGCGGTTCGAGCGGCAACGGCAACGGAGGCGGCAGCAGCGCGAATTACACCGTCACCGTCACCGGAACCAGCGGCTCCCTCACCTCGAGCGCCTCCGTCGCCGTAACCGTCAACAGCCAATAGCCCCTAAACTCCAGCCGGCCGCACTCCTTTGGGGTGCGGCCGTCGTTTGCATGATGCCCCGATCTCTATTGGCCGTGGCTATTGGCTGCTTTCCTGGCCGAGATTTCCTCGACTCGCTATAATAGAAATAGACACAAAAAGCCCGGCCTGCCGACGCAGCCGGGCTTTTCATTTGACGGCATCCGGCAAAGACGCCGATAAGTCATTTGTTTTCTATTAGGTGCGTGTAAGTCATTTGTTATGAATTAACTAGAGGTGACCTATCCCTTAAACCCAATAAAATGAATCAGTAACAGATTCTATGGGGGAGGAGGGGTGGGGCAGCGCAGTACCAGGTTGAGCTGACCTAGGCGTGCTGCGAAAGCGAAAGCACGTTCCCGTCCGGGTCGTGGAACCACGCCACCTTCGCCCCACCGGGCGCCGTCCAGATCCCCGACTCGCTCTGCTGCAGCCAGTTATACCGGTGGAAGGATATGCCCCGGCCGATCAAAGTCTGGACTTCGTCTTCGATGTTTTCGACCTTCCATCCGAGGATCGTGAAAGGGAAGGCCGTGAAGTCCTTCACCTGCACGATGCGGATCATCGTCCCCTTGGACTCCATGACGACCGCGAACATGTCGTTGCTGAGAAGTCGCAGGCCGAGTGTCTCCTGGTAGAAAGCGCGCGCCTGCGCAGCGTCCTTTGTCGGGATAAAGCCGATCACATCGCAATCCGCCAGCATCGATTCCGTCCTCGCTTCTGCCTCGCTTGTGGTTCTGCACAATCGAGCTTAGCCGAAATGCGTCCTTCGAACCACAGCGCGAGAAAGATGCAGAAAGCGACGCCCGGGACAAATGTCCCGGGCGTCGGTGCAGACAGGGGTACGGGGGTTAGAAGTGGAAGCCTATTTGCGCCGTAAGTGCTCGCGGAGTCACGTAGTGCGTGCCGCTGAACGTGGAGAGGAAGTTGTAGAGGGCATACTTATTCGTGAAGTTTACCGCTGTCAGCCGAAGACTCCACGTGTGCTTGTCGCCGCCGAAGAGGTTGTCGTCACCAATCGAAGCGTCGAAAAGACTGCGCGGCTGGATCCGCTGCGGGTTCTTGTCGTTGTCGCCGGTGCCCGGAGCCGGAATCTTCACCAGGCTTGAGCTGTACTCCGAAGCGGGGCAGGGAGTCGGCAGCGGCGTTGTCGGCGTCGCCCTCACTCCATTGCAGATCAAGCCCGGCCTGAAATTCCTGGTCGGCCGTCAGACCGCTCAGATCGACCGCCGGTTCACCGTCGGAAGCGTTGTCGAGAACCGCCTCGCACGGAGTATTAGGATCCGCCGACGCCAATCCGTAACAGGGCGCTGCACCGGCAACCAGCCCGCTGTCATACCGCCAGTTGAAGCCGCCCCACATGGCATGCGTGAACCTGCCGCCGGGGAGGGTGTACTGAAGGTGAGTCGTCTGATTGAATCGCTCGTCGTGGTCGATGCGGAAGGGGTAGCCGCTCTGCCCGACAGTTGCGCCTGCTCCCGCCACCTGGGGTGGGAAGAAACGCGCGGCGACCGAAGACATGACAACGTACGCGGAGACGTTGTGGAAGTTGGGGACGCTGGCATTGAGCGCGAAGCCGGGAATCTTCGAGTTGTGCCAGTCGATAGGAAAGGTAATGGGAGTGTTGCCGAGCACGCTGAAGTCGAAGGCATTGTGCGTGTATTTCCAGATGTACTCTCCGCCGACGACCGCGTATTTGCCAAAGGCCTGCTGGAAGCCAGCGTGAAATTCGTTGCGGAATCCCGGCTGCAGCGTTCCGACCACGCCCGGCGTACAAAGCAGGAGCGGAGAGAGAACGTCGTTGGCGCATCCCTGGCTCGAGAGAACCAGGTTTTCGTTAAAAGGTGTCTCGAGAGTTCGCGCATAGGAGATGCGCAGCACGGTATTTGTCTCGTGTGATGTTGTAGGCGATGCCCACGCGAGGCTCCGCCTGCCGTTGGACGGCCAGACCGTTGTACAGGTCACCGCGTATACCCAGATTGAAAAGCCAATTTTTCGCCTTGATCTGGTCTTCGACATAGAGCGCCAGTTCTTTTACGTCGGTATGGCCGAAGAAGTTGTAATTCCCTCCACCGCGCGTCAGATCATATGGAGCCAGCACCGGGTTGTAGGCCGGATTGGCGGTATTTCCATAGGCAGCGCACTGTGACGGGTCGCTGAAGCCGGGCAGCGAATTGCCGTTGGCATCCACGCAGGGCGAGTTGAAGGTGGGAGCGACCACGGACAGATTGTCGTTCTCGCGCAGGAAGGTCTGCTCGTAGACGGCGCCGGCCTTGATGTTGTTGATGCCCTTCACATAGGAGTAGTCCGAGCGGACGCCGGTGTTGAAGAGGCTGCGGTATTGGCCGACAGTCTGGTTCTGCAGGTTCGGCGGCCCTTTGTCGGCCAGCGGATTACCGCTCGGGAAGTAGTTGTAGAAGTCTTTGCGGGCGTAGGCCCCTAAGTTGAAGACCGCATCTGCGCCGATAACGCGGGTGTAGGTCGGCGCAATGTTGAAGGTTTCAATCTTGGATTTCTGGTCGGTATTGCCGACATTGCCGAAGACTGGGTTGGGGCTGCTGCCTCCGCTGATGACGTTCTGGATGTTCAGGTTGTCGTAGGTGTTCGGCGTCTGGAACCAGGAGCGGCTGTAGTTCAGGTCCAGATGCATCGAATCGACCGGCGTAAATGTGTAGTCCACGCGATCGAAGATATTCTGCTCGTTGCCTTTGTCGTGGAAGACGGAAAACTCCGGCGGATCAAGGAAACGGCCGCTGTTGAGCCCGTCGACCTCGAGGAAGTTGCCCCAGTTCTTCTTGCCGTAGGAGAGGTCGAAGCCGCCGGTCGCCGAGCCGAAGGTTCCATAGGAGGCATAAACGCTGCCAGTCGGCGTGGTAATACCTTGTCCCGAACGGGTTGTGGCTACGATGACCAGGCTGGTCTTGCCGCCGTATTCGGCCGGGGGCGCGCCGGAGATGACTTCAAGCGACTGGACGGAATTGGACGGAAGCTGATTGGAAAACACCTTGCTTTGCTGATCGGTGATGGGCTGGCCGTCGATGGAGAAGGAGTTCGACGCGTGGTCGCCGAGGCCGTGGAAGAGGCCGTTCGAGTCGGCGGCGACTCCGGGCGAGGCCAGAGTGACGATCGAGCTCAGCGACGACGACTGGCTTTCCAACGGAATCTTGTTGATGAGGTTCCGGTCGATGTCGGTATGGAAAGTCGGATCGTTTTCAACCAGGTCCTCGCCGCCTTCGACCGTGACGGTGGTCGATTCGGTGCCGACCGCGAGCTTGATGTTCACGTTCTCAGGCACAGTCGAGCGGACATCGACATCGCGGGCGGAGGATGCGAAATCCCGCGTGGTTGACGGTCAGATGGTAGGGATTGAACGGAATATTGGGGAAGTTAAAGCGACCGGCGGCGTCGGTGGTCGCGGTTCGCGAGTATTGGCTGACCGGGTTGTTAATGGAGACGGTGGCTCCGGGAACGACCGCGCCGGAGGGATCGGTAACGGTCCCGGCGACGGTGCCGGAGTTGGCGGCAGACTGGGAAAAGGCACTGGTTGCCCGGACCTGCAGAAAAAGTGCAGGTAGAAAGACGATGAAGCATCGCACGAATGTGCGCATGATACGACCTCCTGAAAATCTGCTGAATTGTGAATAGGGCTCTGCTTAGGCGAAAGCAGGCGCAGCAGGTGGAGGACGGCACGAAAGCTTGAAGAAGAAGGCCCGGCTGAGGGAAGCTCAAGTGTAGGCTCAGGAGCCACAGCCGTGACCGGCAGGCTCGAAAGATCGAGCGTGACCAGCTCGACTACATGAATGACGTTATGCGCAGTGGTGCAGAGAGAGCAGTCGTGATCAGGCTGTCCCAGCGGATGGCTATGGGCAACCTGAACCATGCCGGACATCAGGACCAGCGCAATGCAGACAATTCCCAGCAGAGATGCCAGGGAGAACTGCGAGCGTGATCCTGATGTGCGGCGAAGCATTTATCAAACTATAAAGCAGGCGGAGCTGAGGAACAAATGCGCAGCCTAGCTTAGTGACGAGCGGAGCGGAATTCAGATGCAGCGGTTGTCACATTTTCGTCACTTTGCCTCGGCCGTAGTCGCCAACTGAGCGCTGGCTCTGGCAGTGGTGTAGTAAGCGGGCTCCGGCTGCTCCGCAGGGCGCTTGCGATAACCCTCGGCCGCGAGGTGTTCGCCCATCTGCGCGTACATTGTTTCGTCGTGCGGCTGCCAGGTGCCGAGTCCGTCCACGTAGCGGTTGTACATGCGAGAACGCGGCGGCGATCAGCACGGTGTCGTGGATCTCGAGGTCGGTTGCGCCGTGCGCTCGGGCGTGCGTCGACGTCGTCGGCGGTGACATTCTTCCCGCCCTGCTGCACCTTGCCGGCGATGGCGAGCAGAGCCTTGAGCTTGGGCGAGACGGGCGCGGTCTCGAAGTCGGTCTTCACCTGCTTGACGAGGTCGCTGCTGCCGAGATGGCATGCCGCAGCGGCTCCGTGGCTGGTCTGGCAGAAGTAGCAGTCGTTCTGCGAGGAGACGTAGGTGGCGATCAGCTCGCGCTCGCCGGGAGTAAGGGAGTTAGGCTCGTGCAGCAGGATGTGGGCGAGCTCGCGCATCGGCTTGGCGGTTTCGGGACGAAAGGCGAATCCGGCGGTGATGCCGGGAAGTCCTTCGGGGAGTGAAATGTGTGGCATGATGTTGCTCCTTATTTTGCTGCTGTTTCCAGAAGCTGCTTCGCGGGCAGATATTCCTTGCTCACGGTGACGTATCCTTCGCGCGCGACGCGTTTGCCGCGTTCGCGGTACATGGCTTCGTCGTCGGGCTGCGCAGGTGCCGAGTCCGTCGACGTAGCGGTTGAACATGCAGAAGGCGGCGGCGATCAGAACCGTGTCGTGGATCTCCATGTCGGTGGCTCCGAGGCTGCGGGCGTGAGCGACGTCTTCGTGCGGTGACGTGCTTGCCGCCCTTCTGGACCTTGCTGGCGATGACCAGCAGCGCTTTGAGCTTGTCGGAGATGGCCGCGTGCTGGAAGTCCGCCTTGACGCGCTTGACCAGATCTTCGTCGCCGTTGAGGCTGGCTGCGGCGATGGCTCCGTGGATTGACTGGCAGTAGTGGCAATCGTTGAGATACGAGACGTAGGTGGCGATCAGCTCGCGCTCGCCGGCGGTGAGGCTGTTGGGGCTGTGGAGCAGGGTCTCGACGAGATCGTTGAGGGGCCGGGCGGTTTCCGGGCGGAAGGCCATTGCGCCGCGGATGCCGGGCAGTCCCTCGGGAAGCTTGATGTGAGGCATGAAGACTTCCTTTCAGGGAATCGGGGACTCGCGTCGCAGTCGCTGCTGCGACGGGAAGTGGTTTAGCCGGCGAAAAGCGCCGGTGGAGCAGGCCTCCGGCGAGCACGACGGCTACGCCGATCAGGGCCGGTAACGGGCTGTGCATGAGGATGAGCAGCGCTACGATGGCGCTGCCGGTGAGATAGACAATCGGCGCGGCGGGATACCACCAGCGGCGCACCGGCTCCTTCATCCGGAAGAGCGTGGTGACGGAAAGCGCGAGGAAACACACGGCGGAAAAAATGATGTAGGCGAGGATCTTGTCGAAGGCTCCGAAGAGAAGGATAAGGAGCGCGCCGCAGGTTTGCAGGAGGATGGCGTTGGCCGGGGTTCCGAAGCGGGGATGCAGCCGGCCGAAGATGGAGAAGAACGCTCCGTCTCTGGCCATGGCGTAGTAGACGCGGGGCGCGGCCATGGTGAGGGCCATGAGGCCTCCAGCGACGGAGAGCAGGACGCAGGCGGAGAGAATGCGGCCGCCGGCAGACCCGAAGAGCGCCTGTCCGAACTGGGCGACGAAGGCGGTGTTGGAGACGATCTTGTCGAGCGGGACGACGGCGAGGAAGGCGAAGCTGACCAGGAGATAGACAGCGCTGACGAGCAGGACTCCGCAGGTGAAGGCGAGCGGAAGCGTCTTTGCGGGATTGCGTATTTCGCCGGCGAGCTTTCCTGCTTCCCACCAGCCTCCGAAGCTGAAGAAGGCGTTGACGACGGAGCCGGCGATGGCGGCGAAGAGCATGTCGGAGCCGGGGCGGCGCTCGGCGAGCGGGAGAAGATTCGCGGTAGAGGCGTGTCCGGAGACGAAGGCCCAGGCGACGAGGCCGAAGAGAACGGCGAGCTTGAGCAGATTGGCCGTGGCCATTACCCGGCCGCTGAGGCGGGTTCCGGCGTAGTTGATCACGCCGAGCACGACGAGAATCGCGAAAGGCAGGGCGACGGCCATGCGCGGCGAGATCGCGACGACGGCCTGAACGTAGGGAATAGCTCCGAAGGCGAGCGCGGCGGCGATGCCGGGATCGATGACGGCGGCCGACATCCAGCCATAAAGAAAAGCCACGCGCGGGCCGTAGCCTTCGCGGAGGTAGACGTATTCGCCTCCCACCACGGGATAGCGCACCGCAAGCTCGGAGTAGCAAAGCGCTCCGGAAAGAGCCATGAGCGCCATGCCGCACCAGACGGCGGCGAGCAGCGCGGGCGAGCCCAGCGATTTGGCCATCGCGGCGGGAGTGAGAAAGATTCCCAGGGCGATGGATTGACCAGTGACGACGGCGATTGCCATCGCCAGGCCCATCTGTCTTTTCGGTTCCATTTGGTTTCTGCCGATGTTTCCGGAACATCCTACCCGGGAAGGAAGCAGACCGGCATCCACCTTAGGGTGGAGATTCGAATATCAGACGCTACAATGTCGCGAGAAAGCGATCTCTACATTGAATCTGCGCGGCGTGACGAAGCCTAATTCTGACGCTCTGCTGCTGGCATTCGATTTTGCCGGCACGCTGGTATTCGCAATTGAAGGCGCGATGGCTGCTGAAAACGGTGACCTCGACCTGTTAGGGACGATGGTGCTGGCATTTGCGACGGCCTTGGGCGGCGGCATCATCCGCGACCTGCTGATCGGCGCATCGCCACCGAACTCCATTCGCGACTGGCGATATGGAGCGATCGCATTCGCCGGCGCTTTCGCCATGTTTTTGTTTCCCAATCCGGTGCACGGGATTCCGCCTTCGATTCTTATGGTTCTCGATGCCGCCGGACTGGGCCTGTTTGCCGTAGCGGGAGCAGAAAAAGCGCTGCCTACGGTATCCATCCGTTCATTGCCATTCTGATGGGCGGGATCACCGGCGTGGGCGGCGGGACGATTCGCGATGTGCTTCTGGCGCAGGTTCCGACGGTGCTGCGGGCAGATGTATACGCAACGGCCGCGCTGGCCGGAGCGGCGGTAGTCGTCGTCGGCCTGAAACTGAAATTGCCGCGCGTGCCGGTGGCCATTGCCGGAGGCGTCATCTGCTTCCTGCTGCGTGTAGTCAGCGTGTGGCGGCACTGGAACCTGCCGCACGTAGGGGCGCACTGAAATTACTTTGGTGTGAAAGGGCTCGAAAACTTATCCCGCAATTCCGTTCAAGGCATTGCAGGCATTGATACTTTTGTTTTCAAAGAAGCTGTGCCTACAATGAAACGGAACGATGACCAACACTCAGTTCTATTTCGCGATTGGAGTTCCGTTCTTCACGATTCTCGTCGTGTGGATCGGCGGCACGATTGCAAATCGCGGAGCGATCGGTGATTTGAGCTTGAGTATAAGAGCGGCGATCGACGACCTGCGCTCGGAGACAAGGGGAGGAATCGACGACCTGCGCTCTGAGATGAGAGCTGGTTTCGATTCGATCAATCGCCGTCTCGATGGCCTTGAGTCCAGGTTTGATCGCCTGGAGGTCCGATTTGACCGTATGGACACCGAGATCCGCAAGGATCATGAGCATCGGATCACCATGCTCGAAGAGCGCGTCTTCACCCGGCTTAGCTAGAACTGAATCGAGATCGTCACCGTACGCTTCGGCTGCACTAAGCGTCTTCATGCGCGCAACAGAAGCTGGCTGTGAGTGGAGAAGATGCGCCTCGTCACGAGATGGCTGGCGACGAAACAGGCCAGCGAGGATGAGGAAAAGATAGTGGTCAACACCACGAATTGATAAAGCGCGGCGTAGAGAGGCGACGCTCCCGATAGCACCATGCCGGCCATGATGCCGGGGATCCAGACAATTCCCAGCGAGCGGATGTTGTCGACGGCGGGTATCAGACTTGCCCGGAACGCTGCGCGCAGGTAGAGCTCGACGGCAACGTCCGGAGTGGCTCCCAGAGCGAGAGCGGACTCGATCTCCCCGACATGAGAGACGACCTCACCGCGAAAGCGGTCAAGAAAGATCGACTGCGTATTCATGGTGTTCGCAATCACCATGCTGCCCACCGGAACCAGCGTGAGAATCTTCAGCGGGATCACTCCCGTCGCCGTCATCACGGTCAGAATCGTCCCGGCGCCAATGCCAATGGCAATCAGCGCCAGCACGAACGCGCGCGGAATCTTCTTCGCCCGCTTGCGGACAATGCTGGCCGCGGCGACGATCATGCCGGCGAGGACGAAGATCGACGTCCACGCCGGCCCCCGCAACAGCGCCGCCAGTATCGCTCCGACGGCAAAGATCTGCAGCAGGCCGCGCAGTTCGGCGAAGCTGATTTCTTTGAGCAGGCCGGGAGCGCGGCGGCGCGCAAGGAGCATGACGGCCAGCACGGCCAGTGCGGCGATCAGGCACTGGACAACTCCGCGCGCGAGCTGATTGGGGAAGAAGTGTTCAAGCATGGGGAAGGACCTCCGCCGGAGTTCCGATGGTCTTCATATGGCCTGCTTCGAGCACAAGCATCCGGTCGGCCATGGTACGCGCCTGTTCCAGACTGTGCGTGACCCAGATGCAGGTCAGATGACGTTCACGAATGAGGCTCTCAAGAAGTTGCTCGACGCTGCTGCGGGATGCTTCGTCCAGCGCCGACGTCGGTTCATCGAGCAGTAGCACCTCCGGATCGTTGGCCAGAGCCCGGGTAATGGCGACGCGTTGAGCCTCTCCGCCCGACAGGGTGAGGGCATCGCGGCTCGGCGTAGCCGGCCAGGCCGACCTCGGAGAGCAGCCTATCGATTTCACCTCCGGACATACTCCTGCCTTGCTGGCGGGGTCCGAAGGCCAGGTTCTCGGCGACAGTGCCGGGGAAGAGGTAAGCCCGCTGCATGACCATTCCAATCGACCGGCGAAGGATCGCCGTGTCGATGCTGCGGTAGTCCTGCCCGTTGAAGAGCACCGTTCCGTGAGTAGGCTCGTCCAGCCGGTTGATGAGGCGGAGCAAGGTGCTCTTGCCCGCGCCGCTGGGCCCGATAACTCCCAATACTTCTGCGGATTCAACGGCAAAGTTAATGTTTTGAACGAGGAAGCGCGGCGGGGCAGAAGGCAACTCGCGGCCGATGTCCCGGCATTCCACTATATGACGGGTCGAATTCACGGTTGAAGGCAAAGTCAGTGTACAGCCCGCGCTAAGCTCTGGAAAGCAGACTTCCGTGATCGCCTCGCAAAGGAGGAAGTCCCCCATGATTTCGCGAAGCATGTCCAACAAGATTGCGACATTTTCGGGCGCGGTGCTGTTCACGTGCGTGACGGCGCTGGCCCAGATGAGCCCGGGCGGCGGTGCGCCGCAGGCCCAGCAGCCAACGAATCCGTCGGCGAACTCGACGATGAACAGTGCCGACGCGATGCAGCAACAGCAGCAGGCCTCCGCAGCTTCGGTCATGCAGGACAAGGAATTCGTCCGGTCAGGCTCTGCAAGGCGGCATGGCCGAAGTCCAGCTCGGACAACTGGCGGCGGAAAAGGCGGCCGAGCGACGACGTAAAGCAATTCGGCCAGAAGATGGTGACCGACCATACGAAGCTCGGCGATCAGATGAAGCAGGTGGCACAGCAGATCGGCGTCAAGCCGCCCGACGGCCATCATCCAAGAAGGACAAGGAACTCTATACGAAACTGCAGGGCATGTCGGGAACGCAATTCGACGACGCCTACATCATAGCCATGGTGAAGGACCACAAGAAAGACGCCGAGGACTTCAAGTCCGAGGCCCAGCAAAGTCAGAATCCGGCGGTGAAACAGGCAGCGGAACAGGGCGCCAGGTGATCGATCAGCACCTGCAGATAATTCGAGCAGATCGCCCAGAGCCATAACGCAATGAATAAGCGAGGCTACCACGACTTCGGCATCCGTCGAAGTAGCAGAAGCAACGGCTGAAGCGGTGAAAGGCGTTCCGTTAACGGGACGCCCTTTGCATTTCCGGTAGAATTGCGGCGATGCCTCGCAAGATTTCATCAAGCTGCCGGCTAGCTCTGGCACTGTTCGTACTTTGTGTAACGGCGCTCTGCCAGCCGGTCAAGAGCCTTCCCAAACCTACCGATTACGTCAGCGATTTCGCTCATGTGATGTCTCCGGCAGTTATCCAGCAGCTTGATCGCATCTGCGGCCAGGTCGATCACGAGGCAAATGCACAGATCGCCGTCGTGACCGTACAAACGCTGGACGACGAACCCATCGAGCAATACGCCGTGGATCTCTATCAGGCGTGGGGACTCGGCAAGAAGGGCATTAAGGAGGGCAGCGACCGTGGCGTGCTGATCCTGATCGCCGTGAAGGACCGCAAGCGATTCATCTCCACCGGATACGGCCTGGAAAGCATTCTGCCCGACGCGACCGTCGCCCAGATCGGCCGCCAGATGGTGCCCATGCTCCGCAACAACGACTTCGACGGCGCAATGACGCTGGCGGTAGGCCAGATTTCGCAGATCATCGCCAGGGATGCCGGCGTCACTCTGACGCCGCTCAACCGTCAGCAGAGGCGTCCGCAGCAGGCTCACCTGAGCTTCGGACAGCTGATCCTCTTCGGCCTTTTCCTGCTCTTCGTGCTCTTCATTCTGGGAAGATTCGGCGGCTCCGGCCTCATCGGCTTTCTCCTCGGCATGTTCATGGGCGGAGGCTTTGGTGGTGGCGGCGGCGGACGGCGGTGGTGGAGGAGGCGACGACGGCGGCAGCGGCTTTGGCGGCTTTGGTGGCGGAAGCACCGGCGGCGGTGGTGCCGGAGGCGATTGGTAAGATAACGATGGCTCCAGAGTTTACGGAGCAGAGGAGACAGGCACGATGATGCGTCGCGGTTTGTGGATCGCAATCGGCGTTGTTGTAGTGATTTTTCTAGTAATTTTGATGGTCTTCGGCAGCTACGTCAGCGCGAAGAACCAGATGGTCGCCAAGCAGGAGGCGGTCAAGGCGCAGTGGTCGCAGGTCGATGTGGTCCTGCAGCGGCGCGCCGACCTGATTCCCAACCTCGTTAGCACCGTGAAGGGATATGCAACGCACGAGGAGAAAGTTTTCGACGACATCGCCAATGCCCGTGCCGCTCTGCTGAATGCCAAGGACCCTTCAGGCAAGATCCAGGCCAACGGACAACTCGATGGAGCCCTCGGGCGGTTGCTCGCCATCTCTGAGAATTACCCCAACCTGAAGGCCGACCAGAACTTCCTTTCGCTGCAGGCGCAGCTTGAGGGCAGCGAGAATCGCATCGCGGTCGAGCGGCGGCGATACAACGAGACGCTTGCGCGACTACAACACCTTCATCCGGCAGTTTCCCAACAGCATCTGGGCGGGAATCGCGGGCTTCCAGCCGGACAACGCGTACTTCGAGGCGAGCGCTTCGTCCCGGCAGGCTCCGGTGGTGAAGTTCTAGAGGGACGATACTGCAAGACAAAGAGGCTGCCCGCAGGCAGCCTCTTTGCATTGGGACGGGGAGGGATGCTGACCTATGCGCGGGTGAAGGAAGCGATGGCGGTGGCTTCGTCGTCCTTCACGTCGAAGACCGTGTAGAGCTTGGTGATCTGCAGCAGATCGTGAACCTTCTTGGTAAGGTTCAGAAGCTTCAGTTCGCCGCCCTGATTGCGAACGGTGGTGTATGCGCTGACCAGTTCGCCGATTCCCGAGCTGTCGATGTAGTTCACATCGGCGAGATTCAGCAGGATAAGCTTTGAGCCCTTGGACAGAAGGTCCCGTATCGCGTCACGCAACTGCACACTGCCCTCGCCGAGAGTGATGCGACCGCTTAGATCGAGAATGGTCACGCCGTCTACCTGACGGGTGGTTACTTTCATGCTCACGAAAAAGTCCTCCTTAGCTGCCTGTTTGAGCCGTCCCCAGATGTTTGATAAGTGTCAACTCAGTTCCGGGATGCAATTGCTTGAAGTGTACCTCATCCATGAATGAACGAATGAGGAAGATGCCGCGGCCGGATCCGCGCAGAAGATTCTCCGGCGCCAGCGGGTCGGGGAGCGTGTCCGGGTCCAGTCCTTTGCCCTGGTCGGAGATGCGAATGACCAGCGATTCGCCGGTATTTTCAAAGGATGCGGTGATGCGCTTTTCGGGATCGTAAGAGTTGCCGTGGAGCACAGCGTTTACCGCTGCTTCCCGAACCGCCATGGCTACGCGAAAGACCTCGTCTTCGTCGATGCCGGCTTTCTTGGCCATCTGTTCGGCGGTTTCCTCAACTTTATTGACACTGTCCAGCGAGGACTCGAGCGTGTAAGTAATGCGGCTTGCCTGTTGTCCGGTCAAATGCTCTTCCCCGCCTTTTTCCATGTGTTCCGTCTGCAAACCTCTAGCGATCTCGTTAGCAGGCAGTTTGCTTGCTGGCGCTCTCAATGTCAAGCGATCTCATTGTCATCCGGTGACATACTGTCGACCAACCCGAATTAGGAACACGATTGCCCGGCGGCGGGTTGCCCCATCTGCCTGTTAGACTGCATCGGAGATGGCACGCAAAGCGCACAACGGTGAGCCCATTCCGTCGCTCACAACCATGCTCGGAACGCCGGTTACCGACGCCGATGGTCAGGTGCGCGGGCGTGTGCGCGACCTGGCGGTAGGCACCGGAGCGGATGCCGGCAAGGTCGCCGGTCTGGTGCTGAAAACGCGCCGGGGTTTGGAACTGGTGGCTGCCACCAGCGTGCAGCAGACGCCGAGCGGGGTTTTCGAGCTGCGTCCGGACGCTGAGCTGCGGCCATTGCGGCCGGACGATAACTTCATCATGTTGCGGCAGGATCTGCTGGACCGGCAGATCATCGACGTTCACGGCCGCAAGGTGGTTCGCGTCAACGATGTCGACCTGCAGTGGTTTTCGCATAACGGAGACCCGCAAGACCTGCGCGTGCGCGAAGTGGAAGTCGGCCTGCGAGGCGCCGTTCGCAGGCTTCTCAAAGGAGTAATGCCTGCGCAGGCTCTGGATTCGGTGGCGAGGCGATTTCCGGCACGCGTGATTCCCTGGGAATTCGTGGATGTGATCGAGGTGGATCCGGCGCGCCGGGTCAAGCTCAACATCGAGCACGAGCGGCTGGCGCAACTCCACCCGTCCGATATCGCCGACATTCTGGAAGAACTGCCACCCGCGGAACGGGAGGCGATTCTGACCACGCTCGACGAGGAAGTGGCTGCCGAGGCGCTCGAAGAAGTAGAGCCGCGGCTGCAGAAGTCGATGATGGAGGGCCT
The DNA here is from genome assembly GCA_963725225.1 of uncultured Acidobacteriaceae bacterium. Lineage (GTDB taxonomy): Bacteria > Acidobacteriota > Terriglobia > Terriglobales > Acidobacteriaceae > Silvibacterium. The sequence goes on along the minus strand of CAVRXY010000035.1, from coordinate 117,268 downwards.
CACCTCCGAGGTTGCGGCAGGCATTGTCGAGGAGATGGATCCCTCCGCGGCCGCCGACCTGCTCGCCGAGCTGCCGGAATCTCGCAGCGAGGCGATCCTCGAAGAGATGGATCCGGAAGAGCGGCAGGAAGTGGAAGAGCTGCTCGAATTCCGCGGAGGACTCTGCCGCAGGACGCATGACGACCGAGTACGTCGCGGTTCCACAGATCGCAACGGTTGGCGATGCGATTCAGGCGCTGCGCACCTTCGAAGGCGATATTGAAACCATCACCGAGATTTACCTGGTCGACGACGCCGAGGTTCTGAAAGGTGTGGTCCCGCTGGCGCGGATTGTGCTGGCCAAGCCGGAGACCCGGCTGGAAGTGCTCGCCGAGCCGCGCTTCATCTCATGCGAGGCGGATGCTCACCAGCAGGAGGTCGCCGAGCTTTTCGATAAATACAATCTGCGGGCTCTGCCCGTTCTGAACGCGGACGGTAAGCTGGTTGGCGTCGTCGAAGCCGATCACGTGATCGCCTTCTTAAGGCAGAGGTAGCGTTAGAGTGCCGCCACGCAGGCGGCAACTCAGAATCGATTCATCATGGTGACTAGCATTTTGCCCACTTCATGCGAGAGGCCCTCAGTGATATGGAAATCGGCCTGGTCTCCGAAATAAAGTTTGCGTGAGATAACCAGCTGAGTCTGTACTTCAAAATTTGATCCCCGCGCCATGCCGAGAAACTGCTTGTACTCGCCTGTTGAGCCTCGACCGAATCCCTCGGCGATATTGCTGGCGGTCGAAACGCCGGCGCGCCGAAGTTGACTGGTCAACCCATAAATTTCGGTTTTCGGAAATTTCTCAGTTAGTTTGTAAAGAGCAACGCTCAGTTCAATCGCCTTTTGCCAGACTTTGAGGTCTCGATAGGAGTCGGTCATCAGGCTAGTCTAACGTCTGATTTCTAACGCTACTGGCTAATGGCTAATCCCTAATGGCTGTTTTGAGACGCTGGAGAACCCGGATACTGCTGTTCCTCGCCGTGCTCGGCCCGGGGTTCATCACCGCCAATGTAGACAACGACCCGAACGGCATCTTCACGTATTCGCAGGCCGGTGCGCAGTATGGCTACGCGCTCCTGTGGACGATGATTCCCATTACTCTCGCGCTCATCGTCGTGCAGGAGATGTGCGCGCGCATGGGGGTAGTGACGGGCAAGGGTCTGAGTGATCTCATCCGCGAAGAGTTCGGCCTGCGGCTTACGGTGATTGTGCTGTTCCTGCTGGTGCTGGTCAATTTTGGAAATGTGATCGGGGAATTCTCCGGTATCGCCGCCAGTCTCGACCTGTTTCACCTCAGCAAATACATTTCTGTGCCGGTGTGCTCGGTGCTGGTGTGGCTGCTGGCGGTGCGCGGCGACTACAAGAGTGTCGAGAAGATCTTCCTCACAGCGTCTGTCTTCTACATTGCGTACATTGTCGCTGGAGTGCTGTCCCAGCCCAGCTGGCACACCGCCCTGGTAGCTACCGTCAAGGTGCCTCCGCGTTCGGCATGGACCCATGACTATCTCTTCCTGGTGATCAGCGTGATCGGGACAACGATCGCGCCGTGGATGCAGTTCTATCTGCAATCGACGATCGTGGAGAAGGGCGTGAGTGTGAAGAAGTACGCGGCATCACGCCTGGATGTGATCGTTGGCTCGATATTCACCGACATCGTCGCATGGTTCATTATCGTGGCCTGCGCGGCGACCCTTTATACGCACGGGCAGGGAGCGATTCGAGATGCCTCTGACGCGGCCCAGGCGATGAAGCCTCTGGCCGGACAGTATGCCTTCCTGCTCTTCGCATTCGGGCTGTTCAATGCGTCGTTTTTCGCGGCATCGGTCCTGCCGCTATCGACGGCCTACGTCGTGTGCGAGGGCCTGGGTCTCGAATCCGGCGTGGACAAAAAGTTCAGCGAGGCTCCAGCCTTCTACTGGCTCTATACGATCCTGATCGTCGGCGGCGGCTGCCGTGGTCATGATCCCGAACTTCCCGCTGGTGAAGTGGTCGATCGAATCGCAGGCGCTTAACGGCGTCCTGCTTCCCATTGTGATTGTGCTGATGCTGCTGCTGATCAACCGCAAAGACCTGATGGGCGAGTACGTGAACCCGCGCTGGTTCAACATCGCCGCCTGGCTGACAGCGGGGATCGTCAGCGTGCTCTCGGTCATGCTGATGGTGCAACAGTTCATGCACTGAAACCCGCGCGTGACGGAGATAAGTGGCGGAAGATTTTCTCGGATTCTCTATAATGGAAATAGAGACAAAAAAGCCCGACCGCCAGATGGCGGCCGGGCCTTTCTTCTTGCAGCTAACTCGCCTGGAATCAATGACCGCGCGACAACTCCCTTATTTTCAATGACGACACTCTAAGTCCAGTGTTTTCTATGAAGTAGTACCCGCAAGTCATTTCTATCAATTAAGTAGCACGTAACGTTACCGCTCTAACTCATTTAGAATCTATGAGCGAGCCGGACTGAGGGGGAGGGGGGTACCCCGGCAGATGGCGGCTACAGCAGCTTACCGGCGGACAGATCGCGGATCAGGTCCCGGTCGGCGGCGAGGAAATCGTAGCTGGTGAGGTCGCGCAGGGGGATCCAGCGCACGTCGTGAAAGATGCGGTTGGTGACCTCGCCCGCGAAACTCGTGGACGGCAAAGAACTGCAGGTCTACCGCGCCGCCACTGCGGTAGGTGTGGCGGGTGTGGGTGACGAGCGGTCCGATGTCGGCATCGATGCCGAGCTCTTCGTCGAGCTCGCGGGCAAGTGCCTGTTCGGGAGTCTCTCCCGATTCGATCTTCCCTCCGGGGAACTCCCATTTGAGGGCCATGGGCTGGTCGGGACGCCGCTGGCAGATCAAGACCTCTTCGCCGCGCAAAATGAGGGCGGCGGCGACAAAGCGCACGGTCTTCGCTCCGTTCTGGTCGACCCTTTCGGTTTCGTTCACGTCGGCACGCTCACATCAGTTTAGACGGAGTAGACGAGATTAGATCGATTTTGCGGCCTGAGTCGCCCTGGAGTGAACCAAAGATATCAGGGTGAATGGCTTGCGCCAGGGCGTGGAGGCCGCCGATGAGAGTCGGAGCAGGCGTATTCAGCAGCTCATCGGCGATACAGTAAACCCGGCCGTCTCGTACCGCGCGCAGATCCTGCCAGCTCCTCTGCTGGACGACGCGCTCCAGGGGTACGCGGTCGCCGGCTCCACACCATGCGGCTACGATCACGTCGGGATCGGCGGCGGCTACCGCTTCGGCCTCGGTCGTCGCGCCGGGTGTGCCGACGAATTCGCCGCCCGCAGCCTCGACCAGCTCCATGACCCAGAGCTGCGAGTGGATCAGGGGCTTGCCCCACTCCTCGCAATAGACCCGCGGCCTGACGCCAGCCGCTGTGGCGCGCCGCCGCACGTCCTCGATCTGGGACTGCATCTCCTCGATCAGCGCCTCGCCGGCCTCGGATGCCTGAACGACGGCAGCGATGAGGCGGATGTCCTGGTAGATATCGGCAAGGTTCCGTGGAGAGAGCGTCAGTACCGGCCGGCCCGATTTGAGGATTGCGGTGAGCGACTCCTGCCGGTAGGGAACCGACGCGATGACGAGATCGGCGGGGACGGGCAAGAGTTCCTCGGCTTTGGTGGACCAGGAATCATGGATGACCGGGAGCGATCGATCGCGGAGGGCGGGAACCGCCTCGAGGCAGTACTTCGTGCAGGCGGCGAGCGAGTCGAGGCAGCCCAGCCGGTCGAGGATGATGCTGACGCTGGGCTGCAGGGAGATGATCTTCATCCTGCCGCTAGATCTTGGTATCGGCAAGCACGGCGCCGGGATAGAAGACCGTCCAGCCACGATCAGCGGCGATCTCGAGGAGCGCCGGTGTCGGATTTACCGGAAACGCGCGTTTCGCGAGGGCGAGCATGGCTGCGTCGTGAATGGAGTTCCCGAAGACCGCATCCGGCTTCGGGATGCCGGCGCGCCGAAGGGCGGCCGCCTTGCCGTCGCCGCTGGGGACATCGATGAGGTCGCTTGTGATGCGGCCGTCGACGACCTTGACCTGGGCAGCGAGGACGCGGGAAGCGGGAATGTTGAAGCGGCGGACGCCCTCCTCGATGACCCAGTTGTTGGTGGAGCTGACCGCCCAGATGTCTGCGCCGCCTGAGCTGAGCTTTTCAACGAGGGTGCGCATTTCCGGAAAGATGTGGGTTTCGACGTGAGAGCGGAAATACTCCTCGGCGGCATGACGGAGTTCGGACTCCTGCAGTCCAGAGTAGAGCTGAACCATCTCGCCGCACATTTCGGACTCGGAGACCTCGCCGCTGAGGTAGAGACGGTAACGCGAATCGATCCAGTCGCTCGCGTTACGTGAGACGAGGCCGGCCTCGATCGACCAGACCATGAAGCCATATCCGGCATCGCCGCTCCATAGAGTGCCATCGCAGTCAAAGATGGCGACGGCGGGATGAAGCGCGAGAACCGCTTCTTCAAATTCGGTTGCGGTGTAACGAGCGGGGGCAGCGTGTGTGACGGTCAACGGTTGGTGCTCCTGTCTATCTAGATATTTTGCGTGAGAACTGAGGAAATTGCACAAAGCGATTGTGAATATGCGGTCACTGAATGCACAGATGCTGCTGATGAAGTTGATTCCCTTGGATTTGGTTTGTGTCCTGAGTGGATCTTTCTTCGATAATCCACTCAGTGCCGGAGACTCGCAATTCCGAATTACTGCGCGAATATCTCGCCTATCTGCGCGTGGAGAAGGGACTGCGGCCCCTGAGCTGCGAGGCCTACGAGCGTGACCTGCTGCAGTTTGCCGAATATCTCGAAGGGCAGAACGCACATCTCGGAACGGCGACGCATTCGAACGTTGCTGGGTTCCTCGAACACCTGGGCACACACGGAGTGGAATCGCGCTCGACGGCGCGCAAGCTCTCGTGTCTGCGGGGCTTCTATCGCTGGCTGCTTCTGGACAAGCGTATCGAGCGCGATCCGACGGTGAACCTTGACTCGCCCTCGTCGTGGAAGGTGCTGCCGAAATCGTTGGCGCAATCTGAAGTAAGCGAGATGCTGGAACGTTCGGGGTTGGCAGCGGAACATCCCGAGGCGGGCGCTATCGCGATGCGTGACCGGGCGATTCTTGAGCTGCTGTATGCGGGAGGGTTGCGGGTTTCTGAACTGACAGGGCTGAACGTGGCCGATCTCTCGCTCGATGCGGGGCGGGTTCTGGTGCGCGGCAAAGGGGACAAGGAGCGCATTGTCCCATTGGGGCGGGCAGCGGTTGAGGCGGTGGAGAAATATCTGAAGCGCGGCCGGCCAGAGTTACAGAAGAACGGCCGCGTGGCAGGGCGGCTGTTTCTTTCAGCCCGCGGCGAGGCGCTGACACGGCAGTGGATCTGGCGGCTGGTGAAGTCGAGTGATGCACACGCCAGTCCGCACATGCTGCGCCATAGTTGCGCCACGCACATGGTAGAGGGGGGTGCCGACCTGCGCACGGTGCAGACGCTGCTTGGCCACGCGGATATCGCGACCACCCAGGTATATACGCATCTTGCTCTGGGTCGGCTCAAGGCGGTACATCGGCAGCATCATCCGCGTGCGAAGCGGGCAACGGAATGAGCGCGGAGACGAAGATCGGGGTGTGCGCGGAAGAATTTCTCGCCGCACTTGCGCATGAGCGCGCGGCCTCGCCGCACACCCTGCGTGCATATCGCCGCGAACTGCACAACTTTGCGACGTATCTGGTTGCCGAGCGTGGACCCGACGTTGAGGTTGGAAGGCTCGAACATCAGCAGATCAGGGCCTATCTGAGCGAGCTTTACGGGCGCGGGCTGTCAAAGGCCTCGGTAGCTCGCGCGCTGGCGGCCATCCGGGCGTGGTTCAAGTGGCTGGCGCGACGCGGCCTCGTCGAACAGAATCCCGCGGTTCTGGTTGCGACTCCCAAGTTACCGAAACACCTGCCGCGAGTTCCGACGATTGAGCAGATGAATCGTGTTGTGGATGCTGCGGCGTCGGAAGATGTAGCCGCATGGCCGGAACGCGATCGCGTCATCTTTGAGCTGCTCTACGGGTGCGGGATCCGCAACGCGGAGCTGGTCGGGATGAACCTTCGTGATATTCACTGGGCCAATGAGGCGATCCTTGTGCGAGGCAAGGGTCGCAAGGAGCGGTATGTTCCGCTTGGGGACGCGGCGGCGCAGGCGCTGCGGGCCTACCTGCCTCTGCGCGAGGCGAAGCTGGCGGCTGCAGGAAAGTTATCGGAGGCGTTGCTGCTCAACGCGCAGCTTCGGGGAGCATGGCAGATTAACGACGCGCAGCGTAGGGCGCATCGTGAAGCAGATTGCGCTCGCCCACGGGCTGTCGGCCGATGTGCATCCGCATACGCTGCGCCATGCTTTTGGGACGCACATGCTGGAAGAGGGCGCGGATCTGCGGGCTATTCAGGAATTGCTGGGGCACGAGCGGCTATCGACCACACAGCGATATACCCAGCTCACGGTCGGCCAGGTGGCGGAGGTGTACGACCGGACGCATCCGAGAGCCAAGTAGCGGGCCAATTTTGAAAGTGCCGGAGCGGCATTCACGGCTGATGTGGCAGACAGATCACTATAGAATCTGCGGCTTCCGCCCAAATCGAGCCTTCAACCCCAAGCCGCCTCACAGCATTTACACTATAGCTTGAGGGAATTTGCGCTTTGATCGGTAAGGCTCTAACTAAGGTATTTGGGACCAATAATGAGCGCGTGGTGAAGCGCCTGCTGCCGCGCGTTCAGATCATCAACGCGTTCGAGCCGGAGGTGCAGCAGCTTTCCGACGACGCACTGAGGGCGAAGACACAGGAGTTCAAGGCGCGTATCGCCGCTGCCGTCGAGGGAATCAGCGACGCTGAGGAGCGCGCCGATGCCGAGAAGCAGGCTCTCGATGAAATCCTGCCCGAGGCATTCGCCGTCGTCCGTGAAGCCGGACGGCGGGTGCTGAACATGCGGCATTTCGACGTGCAACTTATCGGCGGCATGGTGCTGCACCAGGGCAAGATCTCCGAAATGAAGACCGGCGAAGGCAAAACGCTGGTCGCGACGCTGGCCTGCTATCTGAATGCACTGGCCGGGCATGGGGTTCACGTAGTAACGGTGAACGATTATCTGGCCAAACGCGACGCCGAGTGGATGGGAAAGATCTACGAGTTTCTGGGGCTGACCGTTGGCGTAATCGTGCACGATCTTGACGATAATCAGCGGCGCCAGGCATACGCGGCGGACATCACATACGGCACGAACAACGAGTTCGGTTTTGACTACCTGCGCGACAACATGAAATTTGAGCTGGCCGAGTGCGTGCAGCGCGGCCACTATTTTGCGATTGTCGACGAGGTGGACTCCATCCTGATCGATGAGGCACGTACGCCACTGATCATCTCTGGCCCTACGGACCAGACGACGGACAAATACGTACGCGTGAACCGCATCATACCCGGGCTGGAACAGGGCGAGGAGATCGAACAGGGCGAAACGAAAATTCTCACCGGCGATTATGTTGTCGACGAAAAGCACAAGACGATCTCAGTGACCGATGAGGGCTGGGAGAAGATTGAAGGGCTGCTCGGAATCGGGAATATCGCCGACGTAGAGAACTGGGACCTGAAACATCACGTCGAAGTCGCCATCAAGGCGCACACGCTCTACAAGCGCGACGTGCAATACGTAGTGAAAGACGGTGAAGTCATCATCGTCGACGAGTTCACCGGACGCCTGATGCCAGGTCGGCGCTGGTCGGATGGGCTCCATCAGGCCGTTGAAGCGAAGGAAGGCGTGAACATCCGCCGCGAAGACCAGACGTTGGCGACGATTACCTTCCAGAATTATTTCCGCCTCTATAAGAAGCTCTCCGGCATGACCGGTACGGCGGAGACAGAGGCGGCCGAGTTCGACAACATTTACAAGCTCGATATTGTCGTCATTCCGACAAACAAGCCGATGCGGCGGATCGAAAATGCCGACGTGGTTTTCCGTACGGCCAAGGAAAAGTATTTCGCGGTTGCCGACGAGATTGCCGGGTTGCACGAGAAGGGGCAGCCGGTGCTGGTGGGCACCACCTCGATCGAGAAGTCGGAACTGCTCTCGCAGATATTGCAGCGCAAGGGCGTCAGGCATGTCGTGCTGAACGCAAAGTTCCACGAGCGCGAGGCGGAAATTGTTGCACAGGCGGGCCGTCTCGGCATGGTGACGATCGCTACCAACATGGCCGGGCGCGGAACGGACATTCTGCTCGGAGGCAATGCTGAGTTCGTCGCCAAGCAGGACTTGGTGAAGAAGGGAGTTGCGCGGTCGATCAGCGTCGCTGAGGGCGCGATCAATCCGATGGCTGCTCCGGGGATGCTCCGCTTCTACTACCAGGGGCAGGAGTTCGAGACCACACAGTCGGAATGGGACCGCGCGTTCGCCGCGTACTCGGCGAGTACCGCCAAGGAGCACGACGGTGTGATTGAAGCCGGTGGCCTCCATATCCTCGGCACTGAGCGGCATGAATCACGGCGTATCGACAACCAGCTTCGCGGCCGCGCGGGACGGCAAGGCGATCCGGGCGCATCGCGGTTCTATCTTTCGCTCGAAGACGACCTGATGCGCATTTTCGCAAAAGAGTGGGTTTCGACTCTGCTGCAGCGGATGGGCATGGAAGAGGGCGTGCCGATTGAGTCGCGCATGATTTCGAATCGCATCGAGGCTGCACAGAAGGCAGTCGAGTCGCAGAACTTCGAAGCCCGCAAGCACCTGCTCGAATACGACGACGTGATGAACAAGCAGCGCGAGGCCGTCTATGGGTTGCGCCGCCAGCTTCTTGAAGGCCTCGATCAAAAAGAGCTGATTGTTGAGGACTACGTCGCGAACCTGCTCAGCACCATTCTCGAAGAGTATCTGCCGGAGAAGGTTCACCCCGACCAGTGGAATATCGATGGATTCAGGACGAAGCTCGCTGAGCAATTCGGCATCGATCTGACCGCCGAAGGTGTGGATGTCCACGAACTGACGCGGCATGAGATCGGCGAGTCGCTGTTTGAAAAGCTCAAGGAGCGCTATGCGGCCAAGGAGCAGATCATCGGCGAGAAGCAGATGCGCTTCCATGAGCGGATGATCATGCTGAGCGTGCTGGACGGCCTGTGGAAAGATCATCTGCTGAACATGGATCACCTCAAGGAGGGCATCGGCCTGAGGGGATATGCCCAGCAAGACCCGCTGGTGGCCTACAAAAAGGAATCCTTCGACATGTTCGAAGGCATGATGGGTCGCTTCCAGGAAGACACCGTCCGCTACCTCTTTCTGATGCAGATCGTGGGTCCGGATGGTCAGCCGGTCGCGATTCCGTCGAGGCCTCGCCCCGAAATTCCGGCAGCGCCGCCGGTCGCTTCAGCCGATGGGCATGGGCAGGGAGCGCCTAACGGCCATCGCACGCCGCCTCCGGCGCTGCCGGTGCGCGATGCTGCCGCCGCGCCCAGTACGACCATCGATGCAATCGAGCGCGAGTTCCAGCGCAAGAAGCAGCGCGAGCTCCAGCACGCGCGAATGGCAGGCGGCGGCGAAGAGTCACGCCAGGTCGCGCAGCGTCGCAGTGGAGATAAAGTGGGGCGCAATGATCCCTGCCCCTGCGGCTCAGGCAAGAAGTACAAGAAGTGCCACGGGGCGGATGAAGTTTAGGCTGGCCTTCTTTCCTTTTGGGCAAATGCGCGTGAGATCCAATCTCATGCGCGTTTTGTTTTGAGCCGGAAGATGGATGTGAAGAGCAAGGTTCTGGCACTCAAATAGCAGCCATGGCAAGGAGAAGTGCACGCAGAGCGCGTCCGCGATGGCTTAGCTGGTGTTTTGTCGAGAGATCGATTTCAGCCATAGTTTTGTCGAGTTCAGGCAGGTAAAAAAGGGGATCGTAGCCGAAGCCCCCCTCACCGCGAGGCACGGTAAGGATTTCGCCTGGGACAACGCCTTCGGCGGCGAGCGCGCATTCTCCATCGCGTGCAGCGGCAATGACGCACCGGTAACGGGCAGTGCGCTGCCCGGAAGGCACGTGCCGCAGGCGGGTCAGGAGGTAAAGGTTGTTGCGCTGGTCTGTATTCGTATCGGCATCAGTTACAAACACGGCGTCTGCGGCATAACGGGCGGAGCGCACTCCGGGTTCACCGCCGAGTGCGCTTACTTCAAGCCCGGAATCGTCGGCAATTACCATCGCGCCGGGCATGAATCGGCTGTAGTAGATGGCTTTTGTCCGGGCGTTACCTTCAAAGGTGGGCTCATCTTCGGGGGGAGGCGCGATGCTGTCCAGCCCGGGCAACGGGTGGATGACGATGTCTTGCTCTTCTTCGGCTGCGACAGCAAAGTCGCGCAGCTTGCCGGGATTCGAAGTGGCGGCGTAGAGAGTGGTCATGCGGCCGGTTTCTTGCGTGGCCTTTTCACCGTCGAGGCGCTGACGGATGATTCGGGCAAATCGAAGGAGAGCGGGCAGCTCTCGCACCTCGGCGCGCGCCCGCAGTGACGTTTTCCTACCTGCACGATGACCGCATGGAATTCGTTGTAATGCTTGCTGAGGGTGAGGGGAGACTCGGTCCCAAAGGCTGACTGGGCGAGCTGCTGGATCTCAGCGTATTTCGATGAGAGGGGCACCATGCCATGCCGAGTGACGACGCGGCGGAGATATTCGTCGACGACCATCGCGGGCTGTTCGAGGCCGTAGAGCAGTATGGCGTCGGCGGTTTCGGGGCCGACTCCAGGCAGCGCGAGCAGACGGGGGCGAGCGATCTCCGGTGATTCGGCGGCAAGATTCTCAAGTGAACCTTCATAGTAGTCGTCGAGAAAGGCGATGAAGGCCTTGATGGCGGCGGCTTTGCGGATCATGTACCCGGAGGGGCGGATGTGAGTGCGCAGCTCTTCTTCGGAAACACAGCGGAGACCATCAATGCAGAGCAGATGGTGCGCTTCGAGGTTGCGAAGGGACCGCTCCACGGAGGTCCAGGCGGTGTTCTGGGTAAGGTAGGCGCCAACGATAACTTCAAGTGGTGTCTTTGCAGGCCACCACTGTTGGGGACCGTAGGTTTCAAGCAACCGTTCATACATGACGCGCAAGCGCCCGGCGGGATTGGAAGCCTGCCTCATTCCCGTCCTTCTGCGTCTTTCTGCTTGCGCAACTCGTGCTTCCACCCGAGCAGCTTCGCGCGGGTGGCGGCAGCTTCGGCTTCGGCAATCTTTCCCTGGTGCTGATGGAGGATAGAGAGGCTGGTGTGAGCGAGAATGTCGTCCGGATTGGTGGCGATGAGCTGCTGCGCGACGGCGACGGCTTCATCGAACTGGCCATTGGCCTTCAAAGCATGAAGGAGGCCGTGAGCGGCGTCGGCGTAGGCAGGATCGGCTTCGAGGCTCGCGCGGAAAGCTGCGATGGCCGCGGGAATGTCATTGGCGGCGAGGCTGTCGACGGCTTCGTAGTAGCGCGTTTCGGCGAGCGCGTGAGGGTCAACGCCGGGGGATGAAGAGGTCGAAGGCACTGCTTTCATGATACCGGGAGAGATTTCTCCCGGTATCCGTCAGTGAGTCGCGAGTGATGCAGCGGCGGAGCGAGGGGCATCCCCGGGCGCGGGCGCGGATCGGACGCCAGTTTTGTTATCTGGCGAAGGCATTAAGGCAGTCTGCGGTATTCCGTTGATAGAGGGCAGGACGATGATGTCGACCCGGCGGTTCTGGCCGCGGCCCTCGGCGCTCTGGTTGGAGGCGACGGGATGGTATTCGGCGTATCCGGCGGCGGCGAGGCGGCGTGGTTCGAACTGAAAGTGCTCGATGAACAGGCGCGCCATGTGTGTGGCGCGAGCGGTCGAGAGTTCCCAGTTGGAAGCGAACTCTCCGGTGTGGATAGGGACGTTGTCGGTGTGGCCTTCGATGCGGATGTCATAAGGTGTGGGCCGGAGCACAGAGACGATCGAGTCGATGCTGCCGATCGATCCGGGGTGGGGGGTGGTTGAGCCGCTATCGTAGAAGCCAGCCTCACGTAGCGAAATGACCAGGCCCTCGCGGCCAATACGCAGAGCCACGACGTGCTGGGCAATCTGGTTCGAGAGACGCGCCTGGAGCTCGCGGTGCATGCGCTCGAAGTCCGCCTTGACGGCGGCGGATGGCTGCGCGGAGAGCTCGTCTCCCAGCACGATGTTGACGGGGGTGACGGTTTTGTCAGTCGAGACAACACCCGACTTTGCATTGCTGTCGGGCTGAAAGAGCCCAAGCGCCCTAAATGCCTGGTTGATCGCCTGCGCCACCTGGGCCTGTTTTCGGATATCGGTCTGCGAGCTGGCATAGAGCACGACGAAAAACGCGAACATCAGCGTGATGAAATCGGCGTAGGAAACCAGCCACCGCTCGTGATTCGCATGAGCCTTGCGATTGTGCCGTTTCATGCCGCGCCCTTGCGCACTTCTACCGGACCCTTCTCTTTCGGCTTGGACGCGGGGAGAAAACTTTCCAGCTTGACTTCGATCATGCGGGGATTCATGCCCTCGAGGATGGAAATGACGCCCTCGAGCGTCATCTCCTTCAGCACCTGCTCCTCGCGGATGCGCATGGCGAAGCTTGCCGGCGACGGGCAGGAAGAAGATGTTGGCGGCAGCAACTCCGTAGATGGTGGCGACGAAGGCTACGGCGATGCCGCGACCGACTTCATCCATGTGGTCGAGGTGCTGCATCACCTGGATAAGGCCCATGACGGCGCCGATGATACCGATAGTGGGCGAGAATCCTCCGGCGGATTCGAAGACCGCGGGCAGTTTCTCTTCCAGTTCGAAGTAGTTGTCGATCTGCAGCTCCATGATCTTGCGGAGCTCAGCGGGCTCGGTCCCATCGACGGCGAGCATGATGGCCTGCTTGAGGAAAGGGTCGTCGATCGACTGCAGGTCCTGGTCGAGCGAGACAATTCCGCTGCGCCGCGCCTTGTTGGCGAAATGGATCAGCTGCTGGACGGTGGCTTCTCCACCGGTTCCGCGGTCGAAGAAGACGCGCAGCAGGCGCACAGCAGCCGCGCCTACGACTCCGAGCGGATACTGGAGCATGACAGCGCCGATGGTTCCGCCGAAGACGATCATGGCAGCGGTGGGCTGTAATACCTGGCCGATATGGCCTCCTTCAAGCAGCAGGCCGGAGACGATGCCGGCGAAGGCCAGTAGTATTCCGAGAAGACTGCTTGTATCCATGACATTCCTTTGCGCTTTAATCGCGGTGTCGCGTCGGTGCAAATCGCACCGCTAGCTTTCTGTGCGCCGTCTCCGCGCAGCGCCGGCTGCCGGGTTCAGCATCGTCGGAGGATTTGAGTTCGGTTGGCCTGGAGAGCGCGCGCAGCGTGTTTCCGGAAGCGAGCACCATGCCTTCCGGGCAATGTCTTGCCACCTCTGCCATCAGACGGGCGCGAAAGGCAATGGCCAGATCGATGACCTCGGCGGCGCTTTCGCGCACAACTACTTTCTCTCCGTTGACCAGTGTGAGCGTGGTATCGGGCGCGGATTCGACGTATTGAATGAGGTCGCTGTTGACCACCAGGGAACTGCTGTTCAGGCGCGTAAGTTCGATCATTTTAGATTTGCCCTTGCTCTTTTCTATCGGCGGCAAGTGGCAAATATTGATGAAAGTCAGAGACGGGGAAGAGTTGAGACGAGGGCGCGCACGCCGCGTGCCAAACGGCGGAGTCCGCATAAAGAGGCTTGTCGCAACGCCGATGAAGGGGTTGTGTTAAGCCATTTCTCCGATTGTTAGCGTGATCGGAGAAAGGCGGTTAGACGGTTCCTTCCGCGAGGCGACCCGGTCCAAGGCATTGCGCTTTCGATACCGGCAACGCGCCTGAAGCAGGAACTCCTCGATCAAACCATCGATCAACTTGCAAAAGGGAGCATATCAATATGTCTTTGGGTGTCCTGAATAACATCGCTGCAGTTTACGCGGAAAACAACCTGAACTCGACGCAGGCCAGCCTGCAGAACACGCTCGAACAGCTGTCTTCCGGTTCGCGCATTAACTCCGGCGCGGATGACGCCGCCGGCCTTTCGATTGCTGATGGTCTAGGCGCGGCTTCCGCTGCTCTGACTCAGTCGGCTGACAACGCCACCCAGGGTGTCGGTCTTCTGCAGGTTGCAGACGGCGCACTCTCGCAGGTAACCAACCTTCTGAACCGCGCCGTTACTCTGGCGACCGAGGCTTCCAACGGGACGCTGAGCACCTCGCAGGATGCTGCGGCGAACCAGGAATTCCAGTCGATTCTTGCCGAGATCAACAACATCGGCACCACGACCACCTTTAACGGCAACAGCGTCTTCTCGGGCACAGCGGTCACGGTTTACTCCGGCGACGCAACAACCACCGGCGGAGCAACCGATGCGCTGACCATCGCTGCCCTTACTTCGGCAAGCGTGGGTGATGTGGGCGGTACAGTTACTTCGACGGGCACCGCCATCAGCTACACGGTGGGAACGGGAGAGGATCTCAGTGCCGATGTGTTGACCAGCGCGACTGCGGCGCAGACGGCCCTGACCGACGTTAACTCGGCGATTACGGATGTGGCGGCGCAGCGCGGTTATGTCGGGTCGCAGATCAACACGTTAAACGCGATCTCCAACGTCGACTCGACGGAGCAGGAGAACGTTCTGTCGGCTCAGAACTCGATACAGGCGACCGATTACGGCCAGGCGACCTCAAACCTCTCGAAGTACGAGATCCTCAGCCAGACCGGCATCAGCGCGCTTGCTCAGGCCAACAGCGTGGAGCAGGAAGTCACCAAGCTGCTGCAGTAGAGGGCAGCAGCAATTCCTCCAATGGGGAGCCTCGGCTCCCCGTTTTTTTTATAGCAGTCTTCTCATCGGGGTCATGGGCTCGTGGGCATTGGCGTTGCAGGGGGGCAGTCAGGGAGTAGTTGAAGTTTGGTGATCGGGGTGACGATAAGCAGGGTATGGGCACGGTAGGTATCGCATTCGGCTCGCCTACGAGCGGGCAGGGCTTCGATGTGACCAGCACGGTCAACCAGCTGGTTACGAACCTGCAGGCAGTGGAGACGCCGTGGAAGACGCAGCTGACATCGCTGCAGGCGGAAGACACCGCGCTGACCTCGATCGGTACGGATCTTAGCTCTCTTTCGACGGCGCTCCAGTCGTTGACCGACTTCGAGGGCGTTCTGTCGGAGAAGCAGGGGTCGAGCTCGGACACCTCGGTTCTGCAGCTGACTGGTGCTGCGTCAAACGCGGTGGCGGGCAGCCATACGATCACGGTCACGAGCCTGGCGCAGACCTCGTCGCAATACAGCGATGCGGTTTCCGCAAGCGATACGTTGAGCGGCACGCTTACGCTCGCTGTCGGCAGCGGCGCAGCGCAGACGATCACGATTGATTCTTCGGACAACACGCTTTCCTCTCTGGCCGATGCGATTAATTCCGGCAGCTACGGCGTCACGGCCAATGTGATCACGACCACCGGCGGCGAGCGGTTGTCGCTGGTGAGCAATACCAGCGGGGCGGCCGGGGATATTACGGTCGGCGGCAGCCTGCAGGATGCGACGACATCGGCCACGGTCGGCTTCACCCAGGGGCAGGCGGGACAGGATGCGGCTCTCACCGTGGATGGCGTGTCGCTCACCAGCCCGTCGAACACGGTGACGAACGCAATCCAGGGGGTTACCATCCAGCTGCTGAGCGCGTCGCCGTCGACGGATGTGCAGGTGGAGATCACCAACAACGACAGCGACGTCGAGTCGGCGCTGAACACCTTCGTGACGGCGTACAACAAGGTCATCGGCGACTTGAATACGCAGGAGGGCAAGGACAGCTCCGGGAATCCCGAGCCGCTCTTCGGGAATCCGGCGGTGGCGACGATCCAGGAACAGCTGCAATCGGCACTGGCGTTCGTTCAGACGGGAAGCGGAATCTCCTCCATTACCCAGCTGGGCATCTCGACCAACAGCGATGGCACACTAACCCTGGACACGGACACGCTGCAGAATGCCTTGAACAGCGACTACCAGGATGTGGTGAACTTCTTCCAGCCGAGCGCCTCGTTTACGTCGTTCGGCGGGAACCTGAGCACGGTGATGAATAACCTGGGCAACAACGCGCCTGACGGAGCTGTTTACCTTACTCTCCAGCAGGATGCTGCGGAAGAGTCCTCGCTGAACACCAGCATCACCAACGAGAACACCTACATCAGCGCCCAGCAGACACAGCTGACTGCGGAGCTGAACGCGGCGAACTACACGCTCGAGCAGATTCCCTCGCAGATCGATCAAGTCAACGAGATCTACAGCGCGATTACCGGTTACAACGAAAAGTCCTAGACGGACGCGAAGGGCCCGTATGAATTACCAGCAGCAGGCGGTCGCCGGCATGAATCCGGTGGAGCTGATCGTCGCCCTCTATGACGGGATGGTGCGCTTTCTTTACCGCGCGATACGGGCGATCGAGGCAAACGACGTCCACGAGCGGCGGCTGGCCATCAAGCGGACGCTCGATATCCTGATGCACCTGCAATCCCGGCTCAGAATGGACATCGGCGGCACCTCAGCCAAGGCGCTTTCGGAGTTTTACGCGGCCATCTTTGCGCTGTGCATCGAGGGTTCGCGGCTGTCCTCTCCCGAACGGCTGAAGGAGGCGATTGCCTGCATTCAGGATGTCCGCGAGGCGTGGCACATCGTTTCGCAGGATCCGGAAGTCCTGCGCTTCCTGGCGAAGGAGCAGGCGAAGCAGCCCATTCGCATGATCAGTCCGCCTCCGGTAGTGGCATCCGTGGAGCCCGCGGCATCAAGCTGGAGGGCCTAGACCCCCCTCCCCCCACAGTCCGGCTCGTCATAGATTCTAAAGGAGTTAGACAGTAACGTTACGTCCTACTTAATTGATAAGAAATGACTTGCGGGTATCTTATAGAAAACACTGGTCTTAGATGTCGTCATTGAAAATAAACCGAGTTGGTTGCGGGTCATTTATTCCAGGTCAGTTAGCTGCAAAGAGAAAAGCCGGGCTGCCATCTGGCGTCGGGGCTTTTTTGTCTCTATTTCCATTATAGCGAGCGGCGGGATATAGTCGGCCAGGAAAGACTGTCTGCCAATGCGGCATTTGCAATCATCACTTTGATGTATCTTCCGCGTCGCTTTTGAGCCGCTTTTCTATGTGCTCTTCGACGAGTTGGAAAAATTTCCGGGTGTCCGCAAAAGTGGTTTTCGGGTCATTGTTGTAGTCCATCAGTCGATGCTTGTAATGGTTTCCTTTTGCCAAATCGTCATCGATTACGAATCTCGCCTCCTGCATCGCCGCTCCACGATGTTCAAAACGGCCACTTATTTCGATCGTCGCCCTCTCCAAAGCGCAGTACAGGCTGAAAGTAGTGGCGGTCGCGGGGCATTCTCTGTTATCGGCGCGATTCCATTTCTCCGGGGAACTTAGAATCGTTTTCGCACGTTCGACGATTCGAATATCCTCCGCTGTTACGGGCGGGGCGACCTCTGAATCCAAATTCTGCCAGGCCGTTGACTTTGTCACACGCTGGAACGTTACTGATTGAGGCGGCAGTTGCGCTTCTGTCCAGCTCCCACGGATTTCAGCGGAATCGGCACCCAGGATGCCGTCAAAGGTACCTGCGTCATGCAGGACTAGTTTCAGTTCTGATCCCGAGACTTTAACCGAAGGAACAGATTCGGGTTCGCCACTCTGATCAATCCTATAGAGTGTCGCTTCCCATCCGCCACTTTGCGTTTTTACAACCTGCAGCATGAGCCGTTGGGGGACTTTCCCCGGCAGCGTACCTTGCCAGTTGCCGGATAGGTTTTGTGCGGGGAGCGTGCCGCCCGCGATCGTCAGGGCGATACACAGCCAGATTCGATTCATCTCGCAAGCCCTCATCTCTAAGCAGGGTAGTCGGCAGATCGTGTGCCTGGCCACGCTGTCTCACAGCGCGGTGCAGGACTGTAGGAGTACGGTCTGGTCGCGTGCTCCGACTACAGGGCACTGTCCGCGTTTGAACGCCTGAACCCAATTCCGTACACTTCGGAGGTCGGCCGCGGGTTGTATCTGCTGATTTTGGCGGCTTTTGGGCGGAAGTGGATGGGCGATCGAGTTGCTTGTCCTTTAGACGTTGTTCCGTGTGCGGAGGCGTCTCCTTGACTCTCTTTCAGGATCTTTCCTTTGCTCTCCGGCAACTCATCAGGCATCGCGTCTACGCGTTCACGGCGATCATTTCGATGGCGCTCGGCATCGGCGCTACCGCTGCCGTGTACAGTGTCCTTTACGGCGTCCTGATTGATCCATACCCTTATCGCGATGCGAATCGGCTGGCCTTCGTAACCATTCACACCAAGCACGGTAATGGCGAAATTCCTTTCACGCTGGCCGAAGCGGACCAGCTGCGCCAGATGCAATCCATTGAGAATGTTCTGTCGCAGCACGATGAAAGCATGATCGCGACTGACCGGGAGATTCCCCAGTCGGTGAAGGTGCTCGACATTAACGGCGGCGGGTTTCAGGTGCTTGGCGCTCCGCCGCTCATGGGCCGGCTTTTCACTGCCGCTGAAGCGCCCGAGGGTGTATCGCCTCCGGCAGTCGCGGTTATCAGCTGGCTTTTCTGGAAGTCGCACTTCGCCGCAGATCCGGGCGTGATAGGCAAGGCGCTTGAGCTGAACCAGCACAGGTACACGGTTATCGGCGTGGTAGGTCCCCGGTTCACGTGGCACGACTCGGAGGTTTACCTGCCGATCGCCGCCGGCACGGACCCGAAGCGCCGCTATGAGACGCTGGTGCGGCTCAGGCCGGGTGTCTCGACCGGGACCGCGACGGCGGAGTTGACCAGCCTGGTGACGCAGATCGGAAAGGCAGAGCCGGGGCTTCTGCCTCATGACAGCTACAACATCGAGGTGCAGACGCTGAACGATTGGCTCCTCGGACAGTTCAAAGGCACGCTGCTGGTGCTCTTTGCCGCGGTGGCTCTCCTGCTCCTGATCGGTTGCGGCAATGTGTCGATTCTGATGCTCGCACGCGGCACGGCGCGGCTGCAGGAACTGACGACGCGGCTTGCTGTTGGTGCTTCGCGGCTGCGTATCGTTCGTCAGTTGCTGACCGAATCCGTGATTCTTGCAGTTACCGGCGGCGTCTTCGGGATGGTGTTCGCGTATGCAGCGATCCATCTGATCGTCGGCCTGCTGCCGGAGTATTCCATCCCTCATGAAGTGGCTATTCAGCTCAACGTTCCGGTGTTGCTCTTCAGTACGGCAGTCTCGGTTGCCGTCGGCATCCTCGCTGGTCTTTCACCGGCCGTACAGTTATCCAGCCCGCGAATCAGCAACATGGTTCAATCGTCGGGGACTCGCAGCGTTACTTCTCACGGTGCGCGCACCCGCACGGCGCTCATCGCGGGACAGATTGCTCTCACCGTGCTGATGCTGGCCGGCGCAGGCGCTGCCATGCGCAACTTCATCCAGGCTTATGATGCTTCGCTGGGGTTTGATACACACAACATTCTTATGCTCGACATGGCTTTTCCCGAGAAGGCATTCACCACCTGGCAAGCCGGCGTGAACTATCAGGATGCTTTGGTCGAAAAGATCAAGTCGACGCCCGGAGTCTCCTCGGTTGCGAATTCGATCACGGGCCCGCCCCCGGACAATCGCTGGCTGCAGCCGGTTGAAGTTGTCGGCACCCAAGTCGACCTGGGACGGCAGAGCAACGTGGGCATGGTGAGCGCGGATTACTTTTCTCTCCTTCAAATCCCGGTCCTGGAAGGCAGGGTTCCGACGCGCGAAGAGATCAACCGCGGAGCCCGCGTCGCAACGGTCAACAAGACTTTTGTCGACCGCTATTTTGCAGGCGCGAATCCCATCGGGCGATTGATTCGGCCTACCCGCCTTTCTGAGCTGCCCAGCAGGCTGCTTGTGGCCCCGAATCTGAATCAGCCTTTTCAGATCGTCGGAGTGGTTGGCGACTTTCGCAATGATGGACTGCACCGTCCCACGCTGCCCGGGGTCTATCTTCCTTCGTCAATGATCGCCGCCCCCGGAAATGAGTTCTTCGTCCGCACTCTCGGTAACCCTGATGCTCTCGCCCACGCCATCAGTGTCAATGTCCGAGCCTTCAATCAAAACCAGGCAATCTACAGGGCGCAAAGCTATGACGAATTCCTGTCGATGTTCGTCTGGTCGCATGAGCGCTTCATCGCAGCCCTTTTCGGCGTATTTTCGTTTGTCGCACTGGGCCTGGCCGCTATCGGAATCTCGAGCGTCGTGGCGTACTCGGTGGAGCAGCGCACACGCGAGTTTGGCATCCGCATGGCGCTGGGCGCGCCACAGTGGAACGTACTGCTGCTTACGCTGGCTTCGACGGCACGCACAACCGCAGTCGGGTTGGTTCTTGGGATACTGCTGAGCGTCTTTCTGAGTGACTCCGTACAGAAATGGACCGAGAGCAGCATGCGAAATGCTTCCGTCCTGGCCATTATCGCGGCCGTATTCCTTGTTGCATCAGGCGTCGCCAGCATCCTGCCTGCCCGGCGGGCCACGCGGATCGATCCCATGATTGCGCTCAGGGATAACTGACAGCCTGAAAATGCGTTCGCCGATTGAAGGCGCGTGCCATACTCAGGAATGCTGATTCGTTTGGCCGAACCGGACGATGCGATGGCTGTGGCGCGCGTGCATGTCCGGTCGTGGCAGGTGGCTTATCGGGGCCTGCTTCCCAGCGAATGCCTTGACCAGCTTCGACCGGAAGACAGGGCGCAGAGGTATGATTTCGCGAGCCGCGATCTGTTGAAGCCGCGGACGATTGTTGCGGCGGACGGAGCCGGGATACAGGGATTTGCGACCACGATGCCATCGCGCGATGCGGATCTGACGGATCGCGGCGAACTTTGCGCGCTGTATGTCGATCCGGAGCAGTGGGGCCGCGGTACCGGAGGGGCGCTGATAAAGGCGGCGCGTGCAAGTCTTTTTGAGGCTGGATTTCGAGGCGCGCTCTTGTGGGTGCTTGCGGGCAACGAGCGAGCGACGCGATTTTATGAAGGCGATGGATGGACCGCGGATGGTCATAGCCGCACGGATTCTGTCTGGGGCGTAACTGTCAATGAGGTCCGATACCGTCGCGGATTGGAAGCAGCAGGTCCGGAGTCGGGTGCCGCAGCTTTTGCTCGGCGGACGGCGTAGCATTAGTCTTGCATAAGGAGCGAACCGGATGATCCGCGTGAGCAGCAGGGCGGGGCTACCGAACGTCTTCGCTGCATTCCTCATGATTGCTGTTGTCGTGATTGCTCCGTGCCGCGCCCGGGCTGCGGGCGGGCTGCAGGCTGGCGGTGAGGATGAAGATTCGCGGCTGATGGTGATGGCCGACTTTAACCACGACGGGATCGCCGACATCGCTGAGGCGGTGCCGGCCGGGAATGGTTCGCAGGCCGGCATTCTGAAGGTGTCACTGGGCGAGGCGGATGGAAGCTTCAGACCGGTGTCTGCCAGCGCGGTTCTGGGCCGCGCGCCACGGGCGATCGTCGCAGGCGATTTTGATGGAGACGGTATTCCGGACTTGATCGTCGGAGACGACGACGGGATGCTGACGTTGTTTCGAGGCGACGGAACGGGGAGCTTTGCTCGCGCGGGAGATGTGGCACAACTCGATTCGGTGTCGTCGATTACGGTGGCCGATTTCGATCGCGACGGCAGGGCTGATATTGCGGTGTCGGACTGGCGGGGCGGAGTGGTGACGATATTCCTGGGCGCGGGGAAAGGCTCGTTCCGCCGGGGATGGTCGTTTCGTCTGCGGATGCCGGGAACCGCTGCGCAGGTAAGCGCGGCGGACTTCAACGGAGATGGCATCCCAGACCTGGCAGTCATCTACGCAGACGAAGATCAGTACGCATTCGACGTGATGCTGGGTGACGGCAAGGGCGTCTTTGTGCGTTCGCCGGAGCTGAGCTACGCGCGAGATCCAAACTCGCATTGTCCGGCGTGAAGGCACGACGACCTGGGACGCTGCTGAACGAAGGATTACTTCTTCGTCATTTCTGCTGGGCCATCACTTTTTTGAGCATCTCAACTGGCTAATCCGAATACGGATGCGGCTTTCCCCGGCCGCATTGAAACCGTTCCTCGGATCTGCGAAAGAGCTCCGCCTTATCGGATGAGGCGGGGCTCTTTGCTTTGAGGAGGCAGGACCTGGATTTCTCCCATCATGCCGTGATCCTCGTGATCGAGGATGTGGCAGTGGTAAACAAAGTTGCCGACGATGTTCGGATCGCGGAAATCCATGCGAACCTTGACGCTTGGGTAGGGCCCGCTGCCAGTCCAGAAGGGGATGTCGACAGTGTCGCGCAATGCGGGATCGTTCACGGGCTTGCCGTCCACCTCGAGCACCTGGAAATGGAGCTGATGAATATGGAAGATGTGGTCCTGCGGCGCACGATTCTCCACGACCCAGTCTTCAACAGTGCCGGCGTGGGTAACGATGTTCGGCTTCTGGTCCATCCTGAAGATGGCGGGCGTCTGACCTTCGAGGGTCAGGTAGTACGTCGTCGGACTATTCGGATCCGCAAGGTTCGGCGCCACCTCAGAGAAATAGAGGTGGCGCTCGACGGATGGGGTCAGGCCGGCGAGGCTGGTGAAAGGAGCGATGCTCTGCGGCCTCGCCGATGACGGCAGACGCCGGGTGGCGGCAACGCCCGGCGTAGTTCCATTCTCCACACCATCCTGGCTGACGATATCGGCGATCGGGCGCGCGGGATCGTAATCGCCGCGGGGGCCGGCGTTCCAATACTGGGTGAACAGCTGCGCCGCTTCGGCGACGTCGGGCGCCTTCACCACGAACTCCGCGCGGGCTCCCGGCCCAAGCAGGACGCTGGTCTGGGTCTCCGAACTCTGCCCCCGGCCTCCATATGCGATGGGATATCCATCGATGGCGACGACTTGCACGGGCTGCGGAATTCCCTTCACGACGTACTGCAGATTCAGGATGGTTTCGGCGGAAGTATTGGCAAAGCGCCAAAGCTCCTGCTGGCCGGGATTCGTCTGAATGATGGCCGGCATGTAGTTCGGAGATGTAACTGTGGCAGGCACATAATTGATGGACAGGTCCGGCGGAATACGCTTGTCGGTAATCTCCGATGGGGGAGCGCTCTGGTCGCGAATGACGAATGTGCGCTCGGGCAGCCCGGCCGCCGCCGGCTCGGCATTTTCCAGGCCTTCGACAATGAGCGCGCCGGTTGCGCCGCCCTGCACCTGCTCCTCTGAGAGTCCGTGGGGGTGCGGGTGGTACCAGTAGAGGCCGGGCGGTTCGGTTGCGGGAATCTTCACGTTGTAGTCGAAGCTCTGTCCGGGCTCGATTAACGTGTGGATAGTCTCGTCCTGCCCGCAGACGGGCGCAACATTCGTTCCATGGAAGTGAAGATTGGTGACATTGATTCCCATGGCGCCGTGGCACGCCGAGGTCGGGCCGAGTGCAGGCTTTCTGGCAGCCAGCGCTATCTTCAATTCGGCCATTTCGTCGTCCGAGGAAGTCGGCGGGAGATCGTTGTGGAAATGGATGATGAGCCGGTCGCCGGGATGGACACGCAGCGTGGGAGATTCAAGACCGGTGTCGGTGACGTAGCAAAAGCGGACGCGTCCCCGGCGGTCGGTCGCAGTCTCGATCTTCATCGTAACTTCAAGCACGCCGTTGTGACTGTCAAGTTCCGGCGGCGCAGGAACGACGGAGCCGTCCGCGTACCGGAGGCATGTCTGGTCAGCGGGTTCCGAGCTTTGCGTCGCGGGGGAGGCGAGCTTGGGCAGGGCTGAGATTTTGGCTTGTTCCGGATTAGCCCGTTGCGCATAAGCGTTGGCAGATGCCAGAAAAACAACGGTCAGAGCGATGGAGAAGAAAACGTGATTCCTTACAACAGGAGCCTTTACTGCAAAAACCATCTTTGAGCCTCGCAAAGCGCACAAGTGCACGGCGCGCCAAAAAAATGCTGGGGAAGAAATGGTTGACGCCTTGCGGGCTGAGACGTGGGATGACCAGGCCGCATCGATTACTCACGAATAAACAATGATATAGGCTCGGCGATGGAATACGGCCAGGAGACCGTGCGATTGAGGCCCTGTTTTCCAGATTGGCATCGTTCGGGAGGTGTGCTATTGTCTGCTCTCACGAATGCACGACACCAAGGACGCAAGAACGAAAATGAACGACGTCGTCCACAAAAATAACTCCCGACTGGTTTCAAAGGAGATCGTATGCGCCCCAGCAAGATCCTCTTTGTATTTATTTTCTGCCTGTTTCTTAAAGTGAGCCTAGCCGAAGTCACAGTTGGAAACTGCAGGTCAGATAAACATTCCTACCCAACCATTTCCGCCGCGATTGCAGCAGCGCCAGCCGGCGGAGTTGTAAGCGTGTGTCCGGGAACGTACGCGGAACAGCTGGAGATCGATAAGCCTCTCACGCTTCGCGGCATCATGGGAGTGCCGAACATCGTTGTGCCCTCGGATGGGTTGAATCAGCTTCCTGATGAACCGGGCGTGTATCCGCAGGTGTATGTGAACAAAGCAGGCGGCGAGGTAAAACTCACGAACATCATGGTCGACGGCAGTGACGCCGTCCTTAACTTCGAGGGCCTTGTGTTCAGCGTGGACGACCTCTGCCCGACAGGCGCCATAGAGAATTTTGTCGGCGTGTATTTCCTGAATACGCCCGGAGTGCTGGAGAGCGTGAACGTGAGCAATCAATTCGCCTCATTTTTCCTGCCTGAAGATGAGGGGCCTCAGGTGATTCCGAATTGCGGCAGTGGAGTCCAATTCAGCGGCAGCGGGACGGCGGTGGTGCGCAACAGCACCGTCAGCAATGTTGGTTTCCAGGCGGTCTATTCGAACGGCGATCTGACAGCCGATCACAATGTAATTTCGAGTGGATTTGGCCCGCATGGCATAGGCATAGGGTCGGTCAGCGGAACCGTTGCCAACAACACAATTACAGGCTCGATCGGCTACAACAAGACCGTTGGCATTCAGGGCGGCGATGTAGTGAGAGACAACGTCGTTCAGTCGGCGATCTACGGGATCGTGGGAGCCGGTACAGTACGGAATAACACTTTGGCCGACAACGCGATCAGCGTGTCGGGGGGAAGTGATATCGCCGGGAATGTAATCTCAGCGCCCGCCACTTACTACGACCCGGGTTGTTTTAACGAGGGCTGCGACGGAACCCCGACCGGACCGGCATTTCCAACAATAGGAGTGGATCTCGGTTGTGGAAGCGCGATTCCGGTGCGCAATAACAAAATTGAAGGAGTGGGAATCGGATTCGCGAATCTGGAAAGCGGAGAGAAGATAGCGCGAACCAATCTCCTGAGCAATGTGACAACCGTCTCGACCAGCTGCGCACAGTAGGCGCAGCGCGGTCGGCGGGATGCCTTTGATCCGTCGGGCTAGGCCAGCGCGAGGTTGAGGTTCTGGATGGCTTCGTCGATTTCCTGAGTATTCTTGAAGCCGACGGTCACGGAGTCCACTCCCGCGTTCCGGAAGGCAAAGCGCATGGCAGCCTGGCGGTCTTCGCGACGGGTGAAGGTGCCGTTGCCGGCGAGTTTCATGCTGATGACGCCCATGCCTTGCGAGTGCACCTGTTTGACGTGTTCGACGACCTCGCTCACGTTGGCGGGGTTGTTGTTGTCGGCGCCGGTGGGACCGTCCATGCGCGTGCCGTTGTGATTCATGCGGATCATGGCGATCTCCAGCCACTTGTTGCCGGGCATCTGGCGCAGAGCGGGCAGGCCGTGAACCGATGCTCCGCGGGTGCGGATCATCTTCTTGGATTGCGCTTCGAGAATGCCGTCCTGCCAGCGGGTGGTTTCTGAAACCCAGTCGGACGTGTGCTGCCAGTGGAGCAGCATGATGTCGAAGTATTCGGTCTGCGAGGTGCGGCGCATGTCGTCAAAGCGCTTGAGAGGGTCGCCCTCGTGGAAGGTGGTGACCTTGGACATGAGCTGATAGCTGTCGCGCGGGAAGGGCTTGAGCGCTTCGCCGAGCATGGCGGGAGTCGAGTAAGCCTCGGCGGTTTCGAAGAAGCGGACGCCATGATCGTAGGCATAGGCGACGAGGCGGCTGAATTCCTTCTGGCCGAGTGCGGCCTGGACCTCGCCGGCATTGGTGCCGGTTCCGAAGGCGAGGCGCGTGACCTGCATGCCCGATTTGCCGAGGGTGACGGTGTCGGTTGCGGTACGGGGTGCTGCTTGCAGAGGGATTGTGCCGATGCCGGCGAGCGTTCCGGCGGCGAGCGAACCTTTGAGGAATTCGCGACGGGAGAACGGGCTCATAGGAGGCCTCCGGTAGCTGGTGACGGGCTGCCAGCCATTTGCAAAAATCGTAGCACGACTACAGATATTGACGCGCAAAGGCGCGCGCTGGCCGCACAGGAGAGAATTGTGAAATGAAGAGTCACACGGAGTATCTGGTTTTTGAGACGAGGAAGCGCAAGGAGATGGTGCATATCACCGATGAGGTGGAAAAGATTGTGCGGCGGAGCGGGGTGAAAGATGGGCTGTGCTTTGTGTCTCCGATGCACATTACGGCTGCGATCTATGTGAATGATCTGGAGAGCGGGCTGATCGAGGATATCGGCAAGTGGCTGGAAGAGCTGGCGCCGGAGCAGCCGGACTACAAGCATCACCAGACGGGCGAGGACAATGCCGATGCGCATTTGAAGGCGCTGCTGCTGCATCACGAAACGACGCTGCCTGTGACGAATGGAAAGCTGGACCTGGGCACATGGCAGCGGGTGTTCTATGCGGAGTTCGACGGGCAGCGTCGCAAGCGGGTGATTGTGAAGGTGCTGGGAGTGGAGTGACCCGGATGAAAAAGCTCATCAACAAGCCAGCAGACGTTGTGGAAGAAATGCTGCAGGGGCTGTCTGTGCTGCATCCGGGCTCCAGTGCGCCTGTTGGGGCACAAGGTGATGCTCCGCGCGGATGCGATTCAAAGGCGTGATGCGCAGGTAGCGGTCATCTCCGGCGGAGGCAGCGGCCACGAGCCGGCTCACGCAGGCTATATCGGTCGCGGAATGCTGAGCGCGGCTGTGGCTGGCGAGGTTTTCACTTCGCCGAGCAGCGACTCGGTCTATGCGGCGATCAAGAGCGGTTGCAGGGAAGCCGGGCGCGCTGCTGGTGGTGAAGAACTATACGGGCGACCGGCTGAATTTCGGACTGGCGGCGGAGATGGCGCGTGCCGAAGGTATTCCGGTCGAGATGGTGATTGTCGATGACGACGTTGCCTTGAAAGGAACGCCACAGGCGACGGGCGCACGCGGTCTGGCGGGCACGGTGTTCGTTCACAAGCTGGCGGGAGCTGCCGCCGCCGAAGGCAGGAGCCTGGCAGAGGTCGCTGCGGCGGGCAGGGCGGCGGTCGAGTCGCTGGCGACGATGGGACTTTCGTTTTCTGCTGGAACTTCGCCTGCGGTGGGAAAGCCGAGCTTTGAGCTTGGCGAAGATGAGATAGAGCTGGGGCTGGGTATTCACGGAGAGCCGGGGGTAAGGCGGACGAAGATCCAGAGCGCGGACCAGCTTACCGAGACGTTGCTGGTCGAGATTCTGAAGCACGGGAAGTTTGGCGACGGCAAGCGCGTGGCGGTGATGGTGAACAACCTGGGGGCCACGACTGAGATGGAACTGGCGATCGTGGCGCGGCATGCGGTGCGCTTTCTTGAGAACCAGGCATTCACGGTGGAGCGAGTCTATGCGGGGACGTTTCTGTCGTCGCTGGATATGGCAGGCATCTCGATCTCGGTTCTCGGGGTCAACGATGAGTGGCTGCGCTGGCTGGATGCTCCGACGACGGCTCCTGCATGGCCGAATGCGATGAAGCAGCGGCCGGGCAGGCCGGATGCGGGAATCGCGGCGAATTTCGGGTCGAGTGCGAGTACGGCAAACAACCTGGGCGCGCAGACAGAGCCAGGGAAGAGATCCAGGCGGGCGATCGAAGCTGCCTGTAAGGCGCTCATTGACGCTGAGGATGAGCTTACGGAGATGGATCGGATCACAGGCGACGGCGATCTGGGCGTAAGCATGAGGCGTGCGGCGGAGGCGGTGCTCGGCGCGGTCGATTCGTATCCGCTGGATGATGTTCCGGCGACGCTGAAGGCTCTGGGGCATGCGCTGCAGCGTGAGATGGGCGGATCGTCGGGGCCGCTCTACGGCGTGCTATTTCTGCGCTGCGGGAATGTTCTGGAGGGCTTCGGATCAGCGGGGTTGGCGCAGTGGGCCGATGCAATGGAAGCGGGCTGCCAGGCCATCAGCGAACTGGGCGGCGCGAGGCCGGGCGACCGGACGATGCTGGATGCCCTCGATCCATTCGTGAGGACTTTCAGGAATGCGGGGAAGAGTGCTGGCGGAGTGTTGTCCCGCGAGGTCCTTCTGGCTGCGGTCAAGGCGGCGGAGGATGGGGTTGAGGCAACGGCGCGCATGAAACCACGGCTGGGGCGGTCGAGCTATCTGGGAGAGCGCGTGCTCGGGCATCCTGATCCGGGAGCGAAGGCGGTTGCTGTCTGGCTGCGCGCGGCGAGCGAAGCGCTGTTTCCGCAATAAGACTGCTTACTTCACAGGAAAGCAGTCGAGGTCGTTGGCGAAGGCGATCGGGCCGGAGTAGTGGAGCCTTATCTCGGTTTCGGTCTGCTTTTCTTTTCCCAGGGTGCGCAGCATGCGGTGCGAGAGCACCAGCTGCCTGACGTGTGCATTGCCGGCGATCTCTCCGATCACGGACGGCGGCATGTGCAGGCGCCGTTCGACTCCGGTTGCTCCTTCCGGCACGGCGTTGTGGGCGACGAAGAGGTCGGCGTTCGAGGCGAGCTGGGTGAGGCCGTCGCCTTCGCCGTTGGTGTCTCCGCTGAAGACGATGCGCTTGCCGCCGATTTCGACGCGCCAGGCGAGTGCGGGGAAGGCTCCATGAATGACGCGCACGGCGGAGATGGACATGTCGGTGTTGTGGAACACGGGAAGCGGCGTTGAGCCGGCTGTGACGTCGTGCGGCTGCAATTTGTAACTGCTATTGTTGCTCTGAATCGACCAGCTCGCTCAAATAGCGCCAGGCTCCGTGCGGGTCGCTGAAGAGATCGTGCACGAACTCGGTGGTGGAGGGCATGAATTCGTTTCCGGGCGGTCCGTAAACGGGCAGGGGGCGATTGCGGTCCTCGAACCATGACGAAAAGACCAGAGCAGGGAAGTCGCTCGAGTGATCGACGTGAAAGTGGCTGAAGAGGAAGACGTCCAGGGTGGACATCTGGGCGCCGCTCTCGCCAAAGCGGAGAGCGCTGCCTCCGCCGGCGTCAAGGATGACGCGGGCTTTGCCGTCTTTCCATATGAGATAGCTGGTCGAGGCGCGCTTGTCCTGCATCTCCGGACCGCCCGAGCCGAGTACCTGCACTGCCACACCTGAAGATCCGCAGGACTGCGCGGCTGCGGGCAGGGATCGCCATAGAGCTAAGGCTAAAGCCAGGATCAGCAGAGCTTTTGTCGATTGTCTGAGAGAGTACATATTCGAACCTCAGATTTCGCAGGCCTGTCGAGCCGCGCTAATACACAGCGGAATTGCCGGAGTTTCCGTTGGTGCGTTCCTTGGCGTAGATGGTGTGAGTGATTCGGGGCGGCTCCGGGCCGGTGTGGAAGGCGAAGACGCGGTCGTGGAGGACGCGGTCGGAGGTGGTGAAGCGCTCAAT
Source organism: uncultured Acidobacteriaceae bacterium (assembly GCA_963725225.1). Lineage (GTDB taxonomy): Bacteria > Acidobacteriota > Terriglobia > Terriglobales > Acidobacteriaceae > Silvibacterium. The sequence goes on along the minus strand of CAVRXY010000035.1, from coordinate 87,583 downwards.
CTGGCGGAGGTAATCGATCCAGGATTCCATGATGAAGGTCTCAGTGATGCGAGAGGGATCATCAACGTCCTGAAATACGCCCCAGCGCATGGCGCCGTCGCGCAGCCGGATGTCTTTGAGCTCATGGATAGCGTGGACGAAGGTGTTGTAGTCGCCGGCATGGACATTGAAGTCGACCATGATGCGGACAGGGCCGTCCGTCATTTCCGGCTCCATGGCCAGCTGAGGGACGAGATGCTCCGGGCTGAACGGGGTGAAGTCGGGCAGCTCGCCGCGCAGCACGTGGAAGCGGTTGCTTAAGGGCAGCGTGATCAGCAGGCCTCCGGCGGCAGCGGCGAGGGATATGCGCGTGGAGGCATGTTCGGCGATGAATCCCCAGATGACGCTGCCGAGAGCCATGCCTCCGGAAAAGATCATCTGGTAGATGCCGAGGGTGCGGGCCTGGACCCAGCCGGGCGCGGAGAGCTGCACGGCGAGATTGAAGGTGGACATGGTGCTTGTCCAGCAGAAGCCGGCGCATAAAAGTGCCGGGATGATGATCAGCGGATAGTGGACGAAGGCGAGAACGAGAAGTGTGGCGATGAAGACGCCGGTAGATATGGCGATGATGATGTCCGCGGAGAGCCTGCGGCGGACGTGCGGGAGGCTGGTGGCGCCGATGACCGCTCCGAGGCCCATGCTGCCGTTGAGGATGCCGTAACCGAGCGCTCCCTGATGGAGGTCCTGGGCGGCGACGACGGCGAGCAGGGCCCAGACGGCACTGACGAAGGTGGTGAAGACGAAAGCACGGACGAGGGCAGCCTTCAGCAGCGGCGAGTATTGAACGTAGCGCAGGCCGGCGCGCATGGACCCATAGATCCGTTCGGCGGGCAGCGCGCTCTTGAAGATCGGATGGCGCTTCCACTGGTAGAGGACGTAAATGACGCCGACGAAGGAGAGCGAGTTGAGCAGGAAGGTCCAGCCGGCGCCGGTATCGGCGTGAACGAAGGCCGCGACGGTCAGGCCGCCGAGAGCCGGGCCGAGAGCGCGGGCGAGGTTGAATCCGGCGCTGTTGAGAGATACGGCCTCGGGAAGCTCCGCGCGGGGGACGAGCTCGGGGACGATGGCCTGCCATGCGGGGCTGTTCATGGCGGTGCCGACGCTGAGCAGGAAGGTGAGACTGAGCAGCACCCAGGGCGAGATGATGTTGAGGAAGGTGAGCACGCTGAGCAGAGCGACGGCCGCGAGCATCCAGGCCTGCCAGAAGAGCAGCAGGCGGCGGCGGTCGAAGATGTCGGCAGTGGCTCCGGCAAGGAGGCCGAGCACGAGGACGGGCAGGCTGGCCGCGGTCTGCATGAGAGCAATGAGCAGCGGGGACGGCGTGAGGACCGTCATCAGCCAGGTGCCGGCAGTGTCCTGCATCCAGCCGCCGAGATTCGAGACAGTGGAAGCGATCCACAGGTTCCGAAAGAGGGGAGCTTTCAGCGGCGCAAACCCTGACGGCGGGGGTTGCGCGACCGCGGTTCCATCGGAACCCGGCGGCGGATTGGGCGCGGTTGAAAAAGGCATGAAGGCAGTGGCCGGGCAGGGGCTACACCATCATACCGGGCTATTCCGGGCGAAGAGGCAGCGGAAATCGAAGCCGTGCGGGAGAAAGAGAGCCGCGCTACTTACTTTGCCAAATGCGACAGATCCTGTAGATGCGACAGGCGATACAGCAGGTCGGCGGCGGAAAGACTGTCGACGGCAAACTCGGGCACTTCGTGGATGTGCTGCAATATGCAGCGCAGGGCAGCGGTTATGCCGCGGCGCTCGATCCGTATCTGGCAGTCACGGTAGGTACCGTGATAAAGGGCGTGGCTCTCGTCGGTTAGTCCTTCATTTCTACAGACATATCCATTCGTGCCCTGGGTAAACATGATCAGGTACCGCTCGCGTTCATCCACGCACTCGGCGGCGGCGGCGGCCATTAAACTATCCAACGTCATAACAACTCCAGAAAGGGGGAAAGAATTCCAGCAACAAGGGGTTCATCCAGGCGCTCAATGAGTAAGAGTGCTTTTGGCGGCGGAATGTTGGCGATCAGTATATGCGAAAAGTGCGACCTTAGCGGGCGACGGCGAGTTCCTCTTCGAGGCGCTGCTTTTCGTAGAGGCTGGCATAGTAGCCATCTCTGGCGAGAAGTTCGTCGTGGGTGCCGAGCTCTACGATGCGTCCGGCGACGAGGACGGCGATGCGGTCGGCATTGCGAACCGTAGAGACGCGATGGGAGATGAGGATGGTGGTGCGGCCTTCCATGCGGCGGCGCAGCTCTTCGAGGATGCGCTCTTCGGTGTAGGTGTCGACGCTGGCCAGGGCGTCATCAAGAATGAGAATGCGCGGGTTGCGGACAAGGGCCCGGGCAAGTGCGGAGCGCTGCTTCTGACCTCCGGAGAGCGTGAGGCCGCGTTCGCCGACAAGGGTCTCGAAGCCGCGGGGGAAGTCTTCGAACTCCTGGCGAATGTGGGCGGATTCGGCGGCGTGGAGCATGGCATCACGGCCGGCGTCGGGGGCTCCGAGCAGGATGTTCTCGCGGATGGTCTCGCTGAAGAGGAAGGTCTCCTGGGGGACGAATCCGATGTTGGCGCGCAGACGGTCGAGCGGATATTCACGCACGGTGTGGCCGTCGATGAGGACAGCTCCGGGGGCTGCATCGTAGAGGCGAGGGATGAGGTTGACCAGGGTGGTCTTGCCTGATCCAGTTGGGCCGACGAGGGCGACGCTGGAGCCGGCGGGGATTTTCAGGTTGATGTGATGCAGGACGTCGGGGCTGGAAGTTCCATCGGCGTTGGGGTAGCCGAAAGACAGGTTGCGGAATTCGATGTCGCCCCGGATTTCAGACTCGATATCGCCGATCCGCGCGAGGGCTGGCGTGGCGTCGCGGTCGTCGATGGAGGGTTTCTCTTCGAGGAGCTCCTGGATGCGAGTGACGGAGGCAGTGCCGCGCTCGAAGAGGTTGACGACCCAGCCGACGGCAATGATGGGCCAGGTGAGCATCATCAGGTAGGTCATGAATGCGGTGAAGTTGCCGACCGAGATGCGGTGGGTTAAGACCTGGCGGCCGCCGAGGTAAAGCACGATAACCATGGCGAGGCCAAGGATGACTTCCAGGGTGGGCCAGAGCATGCCCATCAGCTGAACCAGGCGCAGCGCGCGGCGGATGTATTCGCGATTGGACGTCTCGAAGGCGTTGACCTGGGCCTCTTCCTGCGCGAAGGCGCGAATGAGGCGGGCGGCAGAGAAGTTTTCCTGGGCTTGCGCGGAGATGTCGGAGAACATGGCCTGGATGCGCTCGAAGCGCTCGTGGATTTTGCGGCCCATAACCTGAACGAGGATGCTGGCGAGCGGCAGCGGGGCGAGCGCGGCCAGGGTAAGCATGGGGCTGATGCGCAGCAGGAAGTAGAGCGCGAAGACGGAGAACAGGATGGTGTTCGCGCTGTACATGATGCCGGGCCCGAGGAGCATGCGGACGGCGTTGAGGTCGTTGGTCATGCGCGCCATGATGTCGCCGGTGCGGCGCTGCTGGTAGTACTCGGCGGGCTGCTTCTCAAGTTGCAGGAAGAGGTCGTTGCGAAGGTCGAATTCGATGTCGCGGGAGATGCCGATGAGGATCCAGCGTGTGAAGAAAAGGAAGATGCCCTTGGCGACGGAGATGGCGACAAGCAGGCCGGCGTAGAGGAGGATCTTCTGGCGGGTGACGCCATGGTTGAGGTCGTCTATGGCGATGCCGATGACGCGCGGGAAGAATACCCAGACGGCGCTCGAGAGCACGGCGGCGATGCCTCCCCAGACGTAGGCACGGCGGTAGCGGCGCATGTAGGGGAGAAGCGGCTTCAGGCGTTTGAACATGAGCGTGTCGATTCTTAATTACCTAATTGGATGAAAAGTCCTGCTCCAACGAGTCTCGTCGAAGAAATGGATGAACTCATGAAGAGTAGATTCTGCTCGCTCTGACAGCGGTACCTCGTCTGTGCCGGATTCCGGCATCGCGATCGACCAGTAAACGAAAAGCGGGCGCCCGATAATATTCTGGCGTGGCACGAAACCCCAGTAGCGGCTATCCAGGCTATTCGTCCGGTTGTCGCCCATAGCGAAGTAACTTCCCGGCGGAACGACCAAATCTTCTCCCTGAATGTGATCGGGAAGCGATACTGACCACTCTGCCGTCACTCCGGGTTCTGAAGCGGGATCGATAGCGGGGAAGTCGTTAACGTAGGGGTCGTAGTTGCCGACGGTCGGTTTGGCTGCCTCAGGCTCGTCCTGCGCGATGCCGTTGAGATAGACAATGCCGTTGCGGAGATGGATGCGGTCGCCGGGAATTCCGATGACGCGCTTGACGAGAGGGATGTGTTCGCCGTTGGACTCGGCTACCGGCTTGTAAAAGACAATAATGTCGCCTCGCTTTATTTCGCGGTAGTGCACAAACGGCGCCCAATCAGCGGCTGGCGCCAGATTTTCGCGCTCTACCATCACATGATCGCCCACAAGAAGAGTGCTTGCCATCGAAGATGATGGAATGACGAAATTCTGGAAGATAAACGTAAGGACAAAAAGCCCGAACGCTAAGACGCTGCAAGTCGATGCGAATCCCTCCAGAGACGTTTCGCGCTGTTTGGTATCTTCAACGGGCTTGGTCTTCATTTTGTACTCCGCAATGTTTTAGGTAGAGGTTCGCAGGAGAAGGTATCCGCCGACGAGGCCGAAGATGACGTCGGGCGCCCACGCGGCGAGCAATGCCGGCAGCAGGTTGACATCGCCCATGGCTCCGAAGATGCCTGCGACCATGAAATAGGCGATGGCTACGCCGATGGCGACGGCGATGCCGGTGAGCGATCCGCGCTTGCCCATGGAGAGCGCGAAGGGCACGGCGAGGATCGCCATGATGAGCGTGATGACGGGCGTCGCGACCTTGCGGTTGAGCTGCACGCGGAGCCGTATGGTATCAAAGCCGCTCTGGCTGAGGTCGCGGATGTAGGCGGAGAGTTCGTCGAAGCTCATCTCGGACGAGAGCAGAGCCTCTTTCTTGAAGTACTGCGGCTGCTCGCGGATCTCGGGGAAGGTGCTCACGTCGAAGGGACGGTAGCTGCTGATCTCGGCGCCGTTGAAGTTGCGGTCCCATCCGTGCTCGAAGACCCATTCGTGGAGCTGCGGCTCCCAGTGGACGTTGGAGGCGAAGATGCGGCGCGAGATGGAGAAGGTCTCGGGGTCGAACTCGAAGACGGTGAGGTTGCCGAAGGCGTTCTGTGCCGGATCGAAGAGCTCGTAGTAGAAAATGCGGCCGGGCTTGCCGGGCTCCTGCAGGCCGAAGAGCCACTTCTGTCCGGGATGCTCGAAGGTTTGCGGCGGCTTTCCTTTGATGACGTTGCGGAGGGCTTCCTGGCGGCGGTTAGCCTGCGGCAGGTAAACCTGATCGAAGGCAAAGAGGGCTGCCGCCAGCACGGAGGCGATGATGAAGACCGGCAGGACAATTCGGTAGAGGCTGACGCCGCTGGCTTTCATCGCGGTCAGCTCGCTCGACTTGCTCATGAGGCCGAATACGACCAGCACGGCGATGAGCACGGCGAGCGGCGTGATGGTGTAGATCATGCTCGGAGTGAGGTTGAGGAGGTAAGCGGCGACGGTGATGAAGGAGCTGCGGTTACGGATGATGTCGCCGAGCAGCTCGAAGCAGGTGAAGATGAGCATCAGCATGACGAAGCTGACCAGCACCATCGCGAAGGTGCCGAGAAATTGCGAGAGAACGTACTCGTCGAGGATGAGAGGAAAGCGTCCGCGAGTGTGGCGGGGCTTGGCGGAGCGGTAGACGCTCTGAGCTTCCGGCGTTTCGTCGGTGTCGGATTTCGCTGTGGCTTTGAACCAGCCGCCTATGGATGCGATCGCGGCGAGGGCCGCGCCCCCGGTGGACATCTGGCGCAGGAGAAACACGCCGCAGGCGGCGAAGAGCACATTTGCCAGCCAGATACCGACAGCCACGGGAAGCTTGTGCTGTCGGGCGAGAGCCGTTCCGGTCGAAGACAGGAAGTAGTAGACGAAGACCAGGGCGATGGTGAGGACGAATCCCGCGCCTTTGCCGCCGCGCCGGGAGGAGATTCCGAGGGGGACGCCGACAAGCATGAGGACGAGGCAGGCGGCGGGATAAGCGAAGCGCTTATGCAGCTCGATGAGATACCAGCGGCCTCCCTTGCCGTGGGAGCGGTCGAGAAGTTCGCGATTGGACATGGCCAGAATGGGAGAATCGCTGCGCGTGGGGCGTGCGTCCTCCGGCGCGGTCAGCGAAAGGGGCAGGTCGGTCTGAGCGAAGGTGGAGACGTTGTACTGGTCGGGCTGGTTGGCGACGGTTTCGTGCTCAGTTCCGTCGCGCAGTCGCATGATGGCGTTCTGATCGCGGCCATTGACGACGGTGGCGGACTCTCCGGTAGTGATCTTGGGAGCAGTCGGGTCGGAGAGATCGGCGAGGAAGATCTGACGCCAGTTGGCAGCGCCCGAAGCGGCGCGCACATCCTGAACGTAGAGGACGTAATTCTTGAAGTCTTCGTAGAAGACGCGCGGCTGGACCTCGAAGGAAGCCTGGGCGTTGAGCAGCTCGGATTCGAGGCGGAGGGTGGTCTCGGTAGCCTTCGGGGCGAGGTAGAGGGTGTTGGCGAGGCCGATAAGCCATCCGCTGACGGAGACGACTCCGACGACGGCGACGAAGCTCCAGACACCGATGCCCGAGGCGCGCATGGCGGTGATTTCGCTGTCAGCGGCGAGGCGGCTGAGCCCGAGCAGAATGCCGACCAGCACGGCCATGGGGATGGTGACGGTGAACATGTTGGGTAGGGCGAGGAGAATGATCTCGACGACCGCCCCCAGAGATGCGCTGTTGCGGACTACCAGTTCGAGGAGGTGGGGCAGGTCGCGCATGAAGAGGACGAAAGTGAAGAGCGCCCCGCCGATGAAGGCGTGCGAGAGCACTTCTTTCAGGATGTACCGCGTCAGGATGCGCACAGATTCGAGCCTGCCCTTAGTTTATCGTGCTGCTTTCTCTGGGCGTAAAGCGCTTCAGGCGAAGGCTGTTGGTAAGAACGCTGACGGAGCTGAGAGCCATGGCGGCAGCGGCGACGGCGGGGTTGAGCAGAAGCCCCGTGAACGGATAGAGCACGCCGGCGGCGATGGGAATGCCGAGCAGGTTGTAGCCGAGGGCCCAGCCAAGGTTCTGGCGCATGACGCGAAGGGTCTGGCGAGCGAGGCTGAGAGCGGCGACGATCTGCGCCGGGTCGCCGCGGAGAAGGATGGCGTCTCCGGCTTCGCGGGCGAGGTCCGTTCCGGTGCCGATGGCCAGACCGGCGTCGGCCTGGGCGAGCGCGGCGGCGTCGTTGACGCCGTCGCCGACCATGGCGACGGAACGGCCCTGGGACTGGAGGGCGCGGATCTGCGACAGCTTCTCCTGGGGGAGCAGGCCAGCGTGGACTTCCTCGATGCCGGCGGCGCGGGCGATGTGGTCGGCGGCGGCGTGGGTGTCTCCGGTGAGCATGGCCAGGCGGAGGCCGAGGCTGTGGAGGGCGCTGATCGCTCCGGCGGCGGTTGGGCGAAGTGTGTCTTCCGCGGCGAGCCACCCGGCATATTTGCCGTCCACTGCAACGTGAAGCAGGGTGGCGGCGGGTGGGCCATCGCCGGAAGCTGTGATGCCGAGGTCGTCGACCAGGGGGCGGTTTCCGGCGGATACGGTGTGGTTGTTGACTGTTCCGGTGATTCCCTTGCCGGGGATAGCCTGGATGCTGGTCGCAGACGACGTTGCGATGCCGCGGGCAGTGGCGTATTCGACGACAGCGCGGGCGAGCGGGTGCTCGGAACGCTGCTCGATCGAAGCGGCGAGGGCGATGAGTTCGGGTTCGGAGATGCCGGTGGCGCGGACGGCGGTGATGCGCGGCTTGCCTTCGGTGAGGGTTCCGGTCTTGTCGAGGAGGATGGTGTCGACGCGGGCAAGGCGCTCGACGCTTTCTCCGCCCTTGAAGAGAATGCCGAGCTGGGCGGCGCGGCCGATGGAGACGGTGAGAGCCGCGGGGACGGCAAGTCCCATGGCGCAGGGGCAGGCAATGACCAGGACGGCGACGGCGACGGCAAAGCCGCGGCTGATTCCCGAGGGGTCGGCGAAGGCCCAGATGACGAAGGTGAGAGCAGCGATGCCCAGGACGACGGGCACGAAGATGGCGCTGACCCGGTCGGCGAGCTGCTGCATGGGAGCTTTAGAGGACTGCGCCTCCTGCATGAGGCGCAGCATCTGGCCGAGGACGCTGTCAGCGCCGATGGAGGTAGCGCGGTATTCGAGGACGCCTTCGTAGTTGAGGGAGCCGCCGATGATGCGGTCGCCGGCGGTGCGCGGGACGGGGACAGACTCACCCGTGATGAGGGATTCATCGACGCTGCTGGTGCCGGTGGAGATGACTCCATCGACCGGGATCCGCTCCCCAGGGCGGACGACGACGGTTTCGCCGGGCACGAGGGATGCGATGGGAGCTTCGATCTCGACGCCATTACGGATTACATGCGCGTATTGCGGCTGCAGAGCGGCGAAGGCGCGGAGTGCGTCGAGGGTGCGGCGTGTGGCGCGCGCCTGGAGCCAATCGCCGAGCAACAGGAAGCCAAGGATAAGCAGCACGGAGTCGTAATAGACGTCGGGGCGTAATCCGTGCTGCGTGAAGAAGCCGGGGAAGAAAGTCGCAGCTACCGAATAGAGGAACGCAGCGCCGGTGCCGAGCGCGACCAGCGTGTTCATGGTCGTGGAGCGGTGCAGCGCGGCCTGCAGAGCGCGCTTGTAGATGACTCCGCCTGCCCAGGTCATGCCGATGAGGGTGATGCCGAGCATGATGTATTCGAGCACCGGAGCGGGAATGCGATAGAGCGGTGGAAAGACCTGCATGAGAAGGCGGTCGAGCATGCCGGTTCCGCGCATGAGCGGCATCGACAGCAGCATGGTCAGCGCGCCTCCGGCGATGGCGGCGATGGCTTTGATCCGAATCAGGCGTTCCTGCCCGGTATCGGTCTCATGCATGTGATCGTGCTCGTGTCCGTGTTCAGAGGACTGAACGCGCGGCAGCGACGCGTCATACCCCGCTTCGCGGACCGCCTCGACGAGAGAGTCGATCCTGGTGACATCGGGCTGATAAACAATGCGGGCGGTCCGCGTCATCAGGTTGACGCTGGCGTCGGAGACGCCTTCAGTATCGCGAAGGGCCTTTTCAATGTGGGACTGGCAGGCAGCGCAGCTCATGCCCTCGACGTCGAGGGTCACAGTCTTCGGGGTATCGTGCTTTGTCTCGGTGCTCACTGTTGTTCGGGGTGCGCCGGATATCCCGCCTTTGCGAGTGCGGCAACGAGTGGGCCGGGGTCTTCAGCCTGAACACGCGCCGCGCCGATGCGGACTTCTTCGACGGTGGTGCCGGGGACGCGCTGAAGCGTCTGGGTGACGCGGCGCACGCAGGCTCCGCAATGCATGCCTTCGATGGTCAGGGTGATATCGCTCACGTTTGTATCCATATTTTATCGATGCGCCGGGGGAGGAATCGATGCAAAGGCAGGGCACAGTGGTCAGTCTCCCGACGCGAGGAAGCGATAACCGACGCCGCGGACGGTTTTGAGATACCGGGGCTCTGATGGCTCGTCTTCGATGTAGCGGCGGAGGCGGACGATGAAGTTGTCGATAGCACGGGTGTCGGTGTCTTCGTGGACACGCCAGACGCGCTCCAGGATCTCTTTGCGGGAGATGATGCGGCCCTGGTTGCGGACGAGGTAGCGGAGCAGGTCGGCTTCCATGAGGGTGAGGCGGACAGTGCGGCCGAGAGCGGTAAGTTCCAGGGTTTCGAAGTCGATGCGGCGGCCGGCGAATTCGAAGCTGGAGAGGTCTTCCGAAGCCGCAGCAGGGCTTTCGTCAACCGGCTGGTGCCACTTGAGGCGGCGCAGAAGGCCGTTAAGCCGGGCGAGCAGGATGGAGAGATCGAAGGGCTTGGGGAGATAGTCGTCGGCACCGGCGGCAAAGCCGCTGAGCACATCTTCCGACCGGCCGCGAGCGGTGAGCATGAGAACGGGCAGGTAATTCTGGCGTGCGCGCAGCTCGGCGACTACGTCGAATCCGCTTTTGCCGGGCAACATGACGTCGAGGAGCATGGCGTCGAAGTTTTCGGTCTGGAGCCGCGCCAGAGCCGCCTCGCCGTCGCCTTCAATGGCGGCCTCGTAGCCCTCGGCCTGCAGGTTATAGAGGAGTCCCTGGGCGAGGTGGGTTTCGTCTTCGACGATGAGAATGCGCAGGGGAGTGCTCATCAGGCGCTCAACTCACGTTCCTGGATGGAATGGCGAAGGAGGCGCGGCAGTTGGACACTGACTATCGTTCCGCTGCCCTCGCCGGCGCTTTCGGCGAAGGCGTCTCCGCCGTGCTGGCGGGCGATGGAGCGAACGATGAAGAGTCCGAGGCCGGTGCCTTTGGTGCGGAGTACGGAGCGTGCGGGAACGCGATAGAAGCGTTTGAAGATACGTTTGAGTTGCGCGGCAGGAATGCCGATGCCGCGATCGGCGACGCTGACGACGATCCACGCGTCGTTCCGGACTGAGAGGCGCACTTTTACCTCGACCGTCTTTGGCGAATACTTTACGGCGTTGTCGAGCAGGTTCATCACGACGCTTTGTAACTCTTCGCGGTTGCCCCGGACAATCATCGGGGTAGATTCGACGGTGTCTTCGAAGGCAATCGCATTTTCTTCGAGGTGATGCCGTGCGCGCGTACGCTCGATACATTCCACCACGAGCACGCGCATGTCCACCGGGAGCCGCACCTGAGTCTGCGTACGCTGGCCGAGTTCGCCGGCCTTGAGAACCTGTTCAACGGTGGCGAGCAGCCAGTCGCTGTCTTCCAGCATGATTCCGTAAAATTCGTGCCGCTTTTCCTCCGGCAGGTCGCGGCGTTGCAGGGTTTCGAGATAGAGGCGGATCGAAGCGATGGGGGTTTTCAGCTCGTGGGTGACGGCGTTGAGGAAGGCATCGTGGCGCTCGTTGCGGCGGACTTCGCGGACGAGAAAGATGGTGTTAAGGACGACGCCGGCGATGAGCAGGGCGAAGAAGGGGATGCCGATGAGCATCGGCACGAAGCGGCGCCAGTTGAGGATGATCCAGCCGACGTTGAGGGCGACGGCGGCGCCGAGCATGCACGCGCCGAGGACGATAAAGAGGATCGTGTTTCGCTTTCGTCCGCTGATCCGCATGTGCAATGAAAAACGCCCGCTCGGAAAGTGTACCGGGCGGGCGTTGATATTTGCTTGCTTGAAAATTTCTAGGCGACGCCGGCAGGCTTGGGGTTCTTGGGGTCGTACTGGGCAAGCTTGATGTCCCAGGCGAGGCCGAGCTTTTTGAGGAGCAGGATGCCGAGGTAATTCTGATCGAATTCGTACCAGGCGAGGCCGTGGCGTGCGGAGACGGGATGCGCATGGTGGTTGTTGTGCCATCCTTCGCCGCCGCTGAGCAGCGCTACCCACCAGCTGTTGCGGGAGTGGTCGCGGGTCTCAAAGCGGCGCGAGCCCCACATGTGGGTTGCAGAGTTGACGAGCCAGGTGCAGTGCAAGCCGAGCGTGACGCGCAGGAAGATTCCCCACATGACGCAGGACCATCCGCCGACGGCAAGCAGGATCAGGCCGACGACGACCATAGGAACCCAGTGGTATTTGCTGATCCAGACATGGAACTTGTCGCGGGCAAGATCGGGAGCGTAGCGGGAAAGCATGGCGGTCTCGTCATGCAGCGAGACACCGCACATGATCCAGCCGATGTGCGCCCACCAGCCGCCTTCGGTCGGGGTGTGGGGGTCGCCTTCGTGATCGGAGAGCTGGTGATGGACGCGGTGCGTAGCCACCCAGAAGATTGGTCCGCCCTCAAGCGAGAGGGTTGCCCCGATGGTCATGAAGTACTCGACCCATTTCGGAGTCTTGTATCCGCGGTGGGTGAGCAGGCGGTGATAGCACATGCCGATGCCGAGGTTCGAAGCCCAGACCCAGAGAATGGCGGTGCAGATGAGAGCTTTCCACGTGAACATGAAGAGCGCTGCGACGGCCAGGATGTGGAAGATCGCCATGAAGACGATGGTGATGGTGCTCAGGGTGTCGCCCTGTGCGGCGCGGCCGAGGCGCGGCCCTTTCTCGTCTTTGGGCAGATTCGCTGCTGTCCGAGGACGGTTCGCTGGGGCTATTTGGGATTGGTCAAGCAGCTCAACTGGCATCGAGTCTTAGGTCTCCGTGGGATGGGTCTATGTTAACCGTATCAGCACGGGACTGGGCCGCTGTGTAAGACTTTTGTAATGGTCATGAGATGGAAGATTCGCTGGATGAAATGAACAGCCCGTGCGGGGGCGCGAGACGGGAGGGCTTTATCGTTTGTTAATCTCAACGACAGACGATCAAACCATATGCTCTCCTGCGCTAAGTGGTTCGTGATTCCGGGTGTTCTTGCTGCGCAATTCGTCGCCGCTCAATCGATCAATCTTTCTACAAGCAAACAGATTCAGGAGCCGGTGCCCGGTTCTCCTGTAATGCTGAACAGCCTGCCGATGGGCCTGGCGTGGTCGCCGGATCATCGCTACCTGGCGCTGGTCAACTCGGGTTTCGGCACGGCGGAGTCGGACTATTCGCAGTCAATTGCAATCGTCGACACGGCGAAGGCAGGGACAGGCGACAAAAGCGCTGTTGCGGCCAAGGTCAGCGACTTTCCCGACCAGCGGACCTTCGTGGGTTCCGCGCAAACGATGTATTCAGGAATCGCGTTTTCGCTGGATGGGACGCATTTGTATGTCAGCCTGGATTCGCTGACTGCGCCGGAGGGCGGGGATGCCAGGCACACCGGCAATGCGATCGCGGTGTACAGCTTTGCGAATGGCGAGCTTAAGCCGGAGCGGCTGATTCCTATTCCCCTGCAGCACCTTGCCGCGGGGCGCACGCAGAACGAGATCGGCAAGCCGCTGCCGGACGGGATGGCGATTCCTGCTCCGACGGGGCTGGCGGTCGTGAAAGGCACCGACGGGAAGGAGCAGATCGTTGTCGCCGATGAATTTTCCGACGATGCGCTGCTGGTGGATGCGGCATCGGGGAAGGTAGAGACGCGGTTCGACCTGGCGGATCATCCCGTTGTGCCGGCGGCGTATCCGATCGCGGTGGTGGCAACGAAAGATGGGAGCCGGGCGTACGTGGCGCTGTGGAATGACTCGTCTGTGGCAGAGCTGGATCTTCGCGCCGGAAGGATCGCGGGGAAAGTAGCACTGTTCCCACCGTCGGTTGCCATCCGTCCCAGCTCGCATCCGATATCGCTGGTTCTGAGCCCGGACGAGAAGATGCTCTATGTGGCGCTGGCCAATCGCGACCTGGTGGCGGGGGTAAAGGTCGGGGCGAAAGGGATGCAGCTGGTGCGGCTTTATGACACGCACCTGCCCGGGCAGACATACTTCGGCGCGATGCCCGACTCGGTCGCGCTCTCCGACGATGGAGCGATGATGTATGTGGCGAATTCAGGTACCGATTCGGTGGCGGTGTTCCACACGAAGCCGGCCAGCCTGGTGGGTGCGCCAGAGACGCCGATAGGCTTCATTCCGACGGAGTGGTATCCGACGGCCGTGACGGTGAAGGAGAACGAGCTTTACATTGCCACCGGCAAGGGACGGGGCACGGGACCGAATGGCGCTCCTCAGATACAGCCGCGGGTGGCGCCGCCGGACCTGGCCCAGCGCATGAAGCGGCTTCACACCTACATCGCGACGCTGCTGCATGGATCGCTGGCCACTGTCGATCGCAATGAGGCGGAGAAGAATCTGCGCGAGCTGACCAGGCAGGTGGTCGCCAGCAACATGATGCAGGCAGCGGAGAATCACATCGACTTCACGACCGGCTCGAATCCCATTCATCACGTGATCTACATCATCCGCGAGAACCGGACATACGACCAGATACTGGGCGATCTGGGAGCGGGAGACGGCGATTCGTCGCTGACCATGTATGGGAAAGAGATCACCCCCAACATCCACAAGCTGGCGCTGCAGTTTGGTGTCCTGGACAACTTTTACGACTCGGGCGAAGTGTCGGGCGACGGGCATGTGTGGTCGACGGCGGGAATCACCAGTGATTACAACGAGCGCACGTGGCAGGTGGCGTACCGCGGCGGTGAGCGCACGTATGACTTTGAGGGCGTGGTGGCGAACGGATATCCGCTGGACGAGAAGATTTCGGATATCAACGAGCCGGACAGCGGGTATCTGTGGACCGACCTGAAGCGGCAGGGGAAGTCGCTGTATCACTTCGGGGAGTACGTATCGACGAAATTCTGCGACGACTCGGGCGAGGCTCCGAAGCAGAAGTCGCCGACTGAGGGCACGCCGGAGCCGACGGAATTGTGCTCGCACGGGTACATCGGGCACGGAGAGGAGATTCCGGCGAATTATGGCGGCGGAGTGAGCCAGTATCCCTGGAAGATTCCGCTGATCTACCGGAACGAGGCGACGAAGCCGGAACTGGAAGGGCATTTCGATGCGGCGTATCCGGACTTCAACCTGAGATTTCCGGACCAGCTGCGGGTGAACGAATTTCTGACTCACTTCAACGTGTGGGTAAAGGACCGGATGGAGGGGCGGGATACCATGCCGGCCTTCGTGATGCTGCGGCTGCCGAATGACCACACGGCGGGCACGCGTCCCGGCTGGCCGACGCCGAAGGCCTCGGTAGCGGACAACGACCTGGCGGTGGGACGGGCGGTCGAGGCGGTGTCGAGCAGTCCGTACTGGGATGACACGGCGTTCTTCATCCTCGAGGACGATGCGCAGGACGGGGCGGATCATGTGGATGCGCACCGGTCGCTGGCGCTGGTGATCAGCAAATATTCTCCGCGGCAGGCGAAGCCGGTGGTGGACCACAACTTCTACACGACGGTGAGCGTGCTGCACACGATGGAAGACCTGCTGGGGATTCCCCCGATGAATAACAACGATGCGTTTGCGCCATTGATCGCGCCGCTGTTCAAGGGGGCGGGGGATCAGCCGACGTTTACGGCCGACTATTCGAATCAGGCGAACGGGCTGATCTACACCGCGAATACGCCGAAGGCTCCGGGAGCGAAAGAGTCGAGCCGGATGGACTTCACTCACGAGGACCGGGCGGACGCGCGCAAGCTCAACGTGATCCTGTGGAAGGATGCGATGGGAAACAAGCCGGTCCCGTGGATGGTGCTGCATCCGCACGCCGTTCGCAAAGGTGATGACGACGATTAGGGAGGGTCGCCCTCAGCGGCCGCTCGTTTTCCGATTTACACGTCACGCTCGGGCCAGTGGAACCATCACATGCGCAAAGGAGAATGCTCATGAGTAAAGAGGTCAACATGGCGGCGCTGGGCAAGTTTGCTGAAGGCGTCAATACCGGTAATTTCTCACTGTTCGACGAGGTAGTTGCACCGGGATGCGTCGATCACGATCCGGCGGCCGGCCAGGTGCCCGGACCTGAAGGCTACCGCATGTTCTTTAGCCAGATGAGAACCGCTTTCCCTGATCTCAGCGTCTCGCCCGATACCGTGGTTGCCGACGACGAATCGATCGCTTTCGCCTATACCCTCACCGGGACCCACAATGGGCCGTTGATGGGCATTCCGCCGACCAGGAAGAAGGTGAAGATACGCGGTCTGCAGATTTCCAAATTCAAAGACGGCAAAATGGTGGAGCGCTGGGGCAGCTCCGATGAGTTGGGCCTCCTCACTCAATTGGGAGTCGGACCGCTGGCCGCAGCCTGAACCGGATCGGGGTCACTACACCAAACGTCAAAAATCGTACGTTAGTGCACCGGGAGACCGGCAACTTGCCGAAATGCCGACTTGAACGAAGCCGCTGTGCGGCGGACGCATGCGCGTGTTGCTGAGCGGCAGCGGAGAGGTGAGCTGAGCTAAGTTGTGTCGCAGAGAAGGAGGTATCTCTGTGACCCATCTACGCCAGATCATGCTTGAGGAACTGGAGCGCCGCAACTACGCGCCGGGGACGATTCACTGTTACATTCACGTGGTTGAGCAGTTCGCCCGACACTTTCATCGGCGGCCTGATCAGCTGGGCCTGGAACATATCCGCCAGTACCAGGCAGCATTGTTACGGGAGAAGAAGCTGGCGCCGAGCACGGTAGGGCAACATCTTGCAGCGCTGCGATTCTTTTATATCCAGGTGTTGAAGCGAGGCTGGAGTGCAGCCGAGACGCCATATCCGCGACCGGTCCAACACCTGCCGCAGGTGCTCAGCCGGGAAGAAGTCGCGCGTTTGATCCAAGCGGCCCGGACCCCCTTTCAGCGCGCCGTGCTCATGGCGCTCTACGCGACCGGCGGCCGCCGCGCAGAGGTGGCCACGCTCAAGGTCAGCGATATCGATAGCCAGCGCATGCTCGTTCATATTCACGGCGGCAAGGGGCGCAAGGACCGTGACGTCATGCTCAGTCCCAGACTGCTGGATACGTTGCGCGCGTACTGGCGCTCCAAGCGGCCGCGGATCTATTTGTTCCCGAGCAGCAACGGCCATCGTGGAGGCGAGCAGCCTATCTCCGACAAGACGATCTGGAACGTGTGCAGGAGCGCGGCTCGCCGGGCAGGCCTCGAGCACAGGCATATCCATCCCCATACTCTGCGCCACTGTTTTGCCACGCATCTGCTCGAAGCCGGCGCCGACCTGCGCACCATCCAGATGTTGCTGGGTCATCGCGACCTTGAGGAAACGACGATCTACCTGCATCTCTCCGAGCGGCATCTCAACGCCACCGCCAGCCCGCTCGATGCACTCACGTTCACGGTCCAAGGAGAACAGAAGCACAGTTCATGAGCCGGCCTCCGCTGGAGCTGGCCGATGTCGTTCGCTGTGCGGGACAGGCGTTTCTTGAACACAGTCGCCGCTGGATCACCTGGCAACATCAGAAGGTCCTGCTCGCGATCACACGCTGCCGCACCGCTGCGCTCGGCGGACATCGCGATCGCTGTTCCGACTGCGGACATACAACCGCCATCTCCTATAACTCTTGTCGCAACCGGCATTGCCCGCGATGCCAGGCGAACGCGCGCCTGTGCTGGCTCGAGGCGCGCGAACAGGAGTTGCTGCCCACCCGTTATGTCCACGTCGTGTTCACGCTGCCACGTGAACTCGCGCCCCTCGCGCTGCAGAACAAGCGCGTCATCTACAACCTGCTGTTTCAAGCCAGTGCCGCAACCCTGCTCGAGATCGCCCGCGATCCTCGTCACCTTGGGGCAGAGATCGGCTTCTTCAGCGTGCTCCATACCTGGAACCAGCGATTGCAACATCACCCTCATGTTCACTGTGTTGCCGCGGCTGGCGGTCTCGCTTCGGACCACACACGCTGGGTCTCTTCACGACGTTCGTTCTTCCTGCCGGTGAAGGTACTCAGCCGGGTCTTCCGCGGCAAGCTCGTCGCCGGATTAAAGAAGGCCTTCCACACGGGTAGCCTCGAGTTCTACGGCGCCCTCGCACCGCTTGCCCAACCACGCATCTTCGCTGCATGGCTTCGCTCATTATTCCGTCACGACTGGGTTGTCTATGCCAAGCCCCCATTCGGTGGACCGGAACACGCGCTGCGCTACCTCAGCGGGTACACGCATCGCGTCGCCATCTCCAACCGCAGGCTCGTTGCTCTCGAACAAGGCAACGTCACCTTCCGCTGGCGTGACTCGGCACATGCCAACAAACAGCGACTGCTGACTTTGCCCCTCGATGAGTTCCTCCGCCGCTTCCTGCTCCACCTGCTGCCGCGCGGCTTCGTCCGCATCCGCCACTTCGGCTTCCTGGCCAACCGGCAACGCGCTATGCTGCTGCCGCTCTGCTTGCAGTTACTCGCCAGTTCATCGGACATCTCTACTCGAAACGCATCCGCTGCCACAGAGCATCCTCACCCGCACTGGAACTGCCCTATCTGCGGCGGAACTATGCATGTCGTCGAACGACTCTCCGCGGCCCAACTTCTGCTTCGTTCCCCGCCTCGACACGAGTACACCCCATGAACCAGCAACCACACTCTCGAATCATCCTCGTGCTCCGGCGCGTACAGAGACCCTGTGCCTCACTCAACTCAGACTGCTTTACCGATCCTCATTTACACCTATACCGAGCATCCTCGACCAACTCTTCTCTGCACCCTCTCTCACTACAACTGCCACGCACCGCCGCCAACGGCAACTTCGCAAACCATCGCGACCTGCTCAACCACATACAAAACCCATAGGCTCCCGCCAAGGGTGGCTTCCTTCAAGTCGCTGTATCCGAAGCGCCCCATTGCGCCTATGCCGCCATGACCTGCTTGTCGCGGGCGCTCCAGATACAGCTCTAAGACTTTCAGGGGCGTTTACTCTGGTATTCCGTCCCATCCCTTCCGGTCCCATACTGCCTGCAGCCGAGCCCATATGGTATCGCTCATGCAGTTTTTCCAAACGCCGCCGAGCACTTTGGCGAAGGCCGGATACTTTCGCGCTTCGGCTTCTACACGCTCAATGAAGCTTTCACCGTGAATAGCGAGCAGGTTTTCTATAGGTCCCGCCGAAAGCACCTGCTGGACAGCTACAGACTTGTCTCTGCGATGAATCTCAAGAATGAGCAGCCAGAGCGTCTCCGGCTCGTGGTATTCCAGATCATAAAGATCCGTCGCCCATGAATACTTTTCCCTCTGCGGGGAACCTTCAGGAGCGTGCCAATAGCTGATCCAAGCATCTGCAAGGGAGGCAAGTTCATCCTGCGTCATAGTCACAAGAATAATGTGGAAAGCACGTCCGCACGAAAAACGGGATTTTGAGTAACTTCGATTTGACCAATGGAATTGTTGCGCAAACGAAGGTTTACGCACGAACCGGCCTTACGTCCCCAGTCCCAGCGTTTTTCGTTACAAAAGGCTATTGCGATTGCTCTACCGCTTGCAACAGATTACGCAACGAAGCCTATCGCGGTAGGGATGCGCATTTCTGCGCACCCCCCGCACAGATCCCGGCGAGCGTGATTCACGCACCGGGCTCCCACCTCGGGTGTTTGACGGCGAAGCGAACGCTGGGCCAAGGATGAAGGATACGGGGCAGAGGCAAGAACTCTGCCGCGAGTTTAGCTATCCGATTCCAAGTAGTGCGATCCCGCTGACTTCGCTGCATAAGAGAGCGTCGCCAGAGATCGACTGCGTAGTGCCGGAAAGCCCCGAGGCATTTGCTATTAGTCGGAACCGCATGATACGCAAAGTATCCGCGGACGACCTGTCCAAGCCATTTTCCCTGGATCGGTATGGGTTCGTGCATTCGCCGCTTCAACTCCTCTTTGATCGCTCTCAACCTTGCCCGCATCCTATCTCGGCGCGTCTGCCGTTTGAGCTGGAAGGCGCCCCGGCGGGATCGGCCAGAGATATGAGTAAAACCAAGAAAGTTGAACGTTTCCGGCTTTCCAAGACCACGGCTTTTTCGATCTTTAGCCGCAAAGCGGCCGAATTCAATCAACCGGGTCTTATTCGGATGCAACGTAAGCGCGAACTTTTCCAACCGCTGCCGCATATCTTCCATGAACCGTTTCGCGTCTCGTTCGTGCTGAAAGCCCATGACAATGTCATCGGCGTACCTCACTACGATGACCTGACCGCTGGCGTGGTGTTTACGCCAGTGATCGGCCCAGAGGTCGAACGCATAGTGAAGATAGATATTGGCCAAAAGAGGCGATGCCACGGCTCCTTGCGGAGTGCCCACCTCGGTTGGTACAAGGTTTCCATCATCAATGACGCCCGCCTTTAGCCACTTGCGGATCAGGCGAAGAATGCGGCTGTCGCCAACTCTGTGTTCCACAAAACGAATCAGCCATTCGTGGCTGACCGAATCGAAGAATCCGGAAATGTCGGCGTCCAAAATCCAGTTCACCTTCGTCGAGGTTATCCCGACCGCCAACGCGTCCAGCGCATCGTGCTGTCCGCGTCCGGGCCGGAACCCATACGAAAATCCCAGGAAGTCTTCCTCGTAGATTGCGTTGAGCACTTGCACCACCGCACGTTGAACGATCTTGTCCTCCAGCGCGGCGATGCCCAGTGGGCGCTGCCGCCCATCGGGTTTCGGAATATATCGCCGCCGGGAAGGAAGCGCCCGGTAGGTGCCTCGATGCACTTGCTCGTGCAATTTCATCAGGTTGATTTCAAGGTCCTGCTTGTAGCTCTGCCATGTTGCGCCGTCCACTCCCGGAGCCGCTTCCCGCTTGAGACTGGAAAAGGCGTCCATGAGTCGATCGATCGTCACATAGTGGAGCAAAGCGGTGAACCGTTCCTTCTTCTTTTGCTGCGCTGCTTCTCGTACACGGTCAAGCCCCTGGGACACGCTTTCCCGGCTCTGCGTCCGGCGCATGTGTTGCCCTTCCATGTTTCCCTCGGCCCTTTCCCTTCGCTCCACTGACTCCGCCTCCGGTTGCCCGATCTTGTTCGTCAGCTTCATCGCTACTGTGGAAAGGTCTGACTTCTCCGGCCCGTGCGTCATCGGCTTCGACTCCTCGTCTTCCCGATGCGGACCACTCCGAGAAAACCGGAGCGGTCGGGCTGGAGATCTCCCGGTTCCCGAGCAAAGAGCATCTCTGCATGCCAGGGTCTAAGACCACGCAGGGCCGTACAGGCACTCGCAAGATCGCGCCCGTCCATGTTGCCTTCCACCACGCTAACGGCGTCGGCACCCTGAACTGATTTAAAGCTTTCGCGGCTCAATGGCTGGCCTACAGTCTCCCCTGTCAACGCTTCGTCATACACCTCACGATGCACAACGCATGACTCGGGGCCAGTGTGGTTTGCTATTCCTTCACTGCACAGGACTTGCACCTGCTACTCCTTGCCGGTCTCCCGGCGCACTAGCGTACGATTTTTGACGTTTGGTGTAGTGATCCGGATCGCGCCTGACCCACGGGCCGATCCGCCGCTATCTCGCTCCGCCCAGTGCTGGCCGCACCGGTCTTCGCAGCAGAGCGCCAGAGGTCATGGACGAGAGGCGTCTTTGAGAACTGCGGTAGCCGCATCTTTCGCGGCGGGGCGAACAGCCGAGCCACCGGCGGCAGCGGGAAAGGACGACTTCGCATGTTCCGGGCGCAGGACTGCCTTTAATGCTGCGACACCGCCGCTTTCTTCCAGGGATCTGGCGAGGATGAGGAATTTGCGGAGTTGTTCTGTATTGAGTGATCCGGCCAGGAGGAGTTCCAGTTTGAGAAACTCTCGAGATAATGCGAGCAGATCGGATTTCGGAACGTTCTTCATGACTCAGTCCTGTGGGGCCCGGGACCGATGGAATAATAGTGGCTCAGCATAAGCCGGATTCAGCGAAAAACGCAAGAACAATCCGGCAGGGTTAATGCTTCTCGATTCGTTCGGGCACTTTCCTGAAAACGCGGCAATAGATCTCCTGCGCCAGTTCCACGCTTTCGTCGATCGCATGGCTCGTGGGGATCACGCGCACATTCACCTGCTTTTCGCGCGCCAGTCGGATTCCGGCGATCAGACAGGCGCCAAGATAGACCATTCCGCGGTTGATCCGCGGCATGTTGGCGTTCGGGTCGAACATTGCTATCTCGCTCCGCCCTGCGCCGACCGCACCGGTCTGCGCAGCAGCGCGTAGGAAAGTCGCCCGCGAAAGATCTCTGTGGGCAGGTAGCGGCGGTGCTCTCCGCACAGCGGACACTTCGCCGCAATCCACGACGCCGGCAGCGTCTCAACCGGAGCGGGGACATTCTCCCCGCACCCCTTGCAGCGAATCACGAAAGAAGCCTGGTTCGGCGGTCCCTGAAACATGGGTTCAGTATAGGCGAATATAAGGCGAAAGTAATCCACAGATTTCGCCTTGTACCTGCAACGTTCAACGTCGGTCGCTGAACGCTTTCTCCAGGCAAAAAGGGCAATGCGCGTCAACGCATTGCCCTTGTTTAGCTATCAGTTTATCGGAGGTTACTCGAGACTATTTACGGTCGCCTTGCTTCGGCGTGGATACGCCCCCGCCGTGCTGGCCGCCCTGCCCGGGATTGCCCTGCTGCCCGGACTTCTGCGGATCCTGCTGCTGTTGATGCTGGGGGTTCTGGCCACTGTGCTGACCGCCCTGCTGACCACTGCCTGGATTGTCTTTATGGGAACCCTGTCCGAACTGAGAGCCCTGCTGCTGATTGGACATTTAAAACCTCCTGGGATTTTCATCCCGTCTTCTAAGTTAGGTTCGCCCTTCCGGAGTAAGGTTGCCCTGTCGTCCCATCCCTCGTCGGCCGCAGAAATCTGGCCGATCATTCGGCCACCCGCAGCTATAATGGAAGTTAGAGAGAAGAAAGGCCCGACGCATCGGCCGGGCCTTTTCAGTTGCGGTCTAAACCGCCTGAAATCAATGACCCGCTCACAACCCTCGTGTTTTCAAGCAGCGGCGTCTAAGTCGCTTTCTTTCTATTACGTACAAATAACGGCAACCGAATCTATGAGTTACAAGCTACCTCGCAGTCAGGCAGTTTAGAATCTATGAGTTACAGAGTACAAGGGGGGAGGGGGGAGGGGGGTCCTGTCAGAAATGGCTCACCGGACGCTTCGCCGTCTCCTCTGTATGCCGGCTGCTATCCGACTCCAATGATCGGCTGACGATCTCCTTTGACCCAAGTCCGATCGCCAGCGACAGCGCCAGCACGATGCCGCCGAAGAGAATGCCGAAGGCCAGCTCGACGATCGCGCCGGCGATGCCGACATGATCGAGGGCCATCGCGACGGTCAGCACGATGACCAGCCACTTGATCCCCTGGCTGAGCAGCCGCGCGTACTGCAGGTTCATGTTCACCGCGCCGATCAGCACGCTCCGCGCCAGAAAGCGCGCGATCACCGTCCCGACGAGCAGCAGCAAAATAGCGGTAACGATGCGGGTCAGGTAAGGGTAGATCTCGGTGGCTGTCTGCTCCGAAGGACTGTAAGCCGCTCCGAAGGCGGCGATCCCCAGCACCAGTCCGAGGAAGATGCCGCACCAGAAGACGATGCGCGACAGCATCAGGGACGGGACCTGCATGGGTGACCAGTGCAGCAATCCTGCCGGAGAATTCGCCTTGACGCGACTGTCAAAGTCGACCGCGACCAGGATTCGGCGCAGCAGGTAGCCGAGAAACAACCCCAGCAGACCGCAGACCAGTACGGCGAGTACGAGAGACAGCACGGCCGGCAGCAGGGTGGCCACCTTGGTGAGGACCCGAGCCAGCGAGGCATGAAGCGCGAACTCGATTTGTTCCCACATGGTTTTCTCCTTCCATCGTGACGCGGTTGCTCATGGGTTGAAACGATCCGGCCAGCGCCACCGGGCCAGAAGATAAGGTTTGTCCGCCTCGAAGGCGCTGGCAAGCGCAGCTACCCGCTGCTCAGCGACCGCCTCTCCCTGGCTGCTGATGGCAAGCACGTGAGACGCCGCCCAGCCGAGGTACAAGGGCATCAGTGCGCCAAGGAGGTGATTGCGATTGACGCTTCTGCCGCGATACGCGGCCAGGAAGTCATATACGATTCTGACCCAGAGAGCATCCGGCAGGAAATGCTCCTTGTCCTTGGCCTGGGCGAGACGGTTCACGGCAAGCAGCGTCCGCGGCGTCATCACCTGGGTCCACACCTCCTGCAGATTACTCCCCGCCAGCCGGAAGGACTCGATCATCGGCCGCACATCCGCCGGGGGAGACGCATCCTGCGGAGCGGCTTCAGGCATACCCCGGGCCCCGATCTCCCGTATACGCGCTACCGGCCGCGACAGCTGCCACACCGAGGCGCGCGCCTCGATGTCTGAAAAAAGTGCTCCGACCACGCGGGTGAGCAGCGCCGTGACATCGAAGCCTTCACGCTGGGCGAAGTGTCGCGGACCTACATACACCTGTGCCACCGTATTCCCGTTGAGCAGAGCTTCCGTGGCTGGCCAGACAATAGTCTCTTCCGGGTCGGACGACCGATAGGCTCCTCCGCTCGCCAGAACCTGACAGAAGGCGCTGGAAACGGCAAGGTCTCCGGTGAGCGGGTAACGAATGGTGCTGCCATACAACGCGCGGGTAAGCGGATAGAGGATCGCACTGTTCAGCAGGCCTTCGTACGGGCTCAGCGTGTAGAAGGGCATGGCAAGATCCGCAGACTCGCCGAGCACTGCTCGCGAGAGCAGAGGCAAAGCACGCCGGTCCAGCGCGCCCACATCGTGCCGGAGGAGCATCGCGGCGCGCGCATCGTGTTCAGATGCGAGGCGCGAAGCATCGATGAACGTTTGTGTGGTGTGTGGCCATGGGGAAAGCTGCGGGCGTCCATTCGGAACGAACGGCAACAGGCTGAGCCAGGGCGTGCCACCGACCGGCTGAGGGCCATTCGGCACCGTCGCCGTCTGTCCGCCATCCGAGTCGAGGGCGGGAAATGCAAGCAAGGTGCGAATTGGGCGATCTGCATTTGCAAGTCGCCCTACGACCGCTGCGGTGGCTTTGTCCAGGTCTTCGCGGCTTCCTGGTTCGACGACAATGAGAAGATCTGTCCCGGTCTTGTGATCAGATTCGCTGGCGCCTCGGATGGGCATCCCGTCCACAAACTCGGCCGGCGCTGATTGGGGCTGTTGGAGCAACACGGGCGGCGCGTCCCACGCATCCACATCGATCGCCGCTTCCTCCGCGTGAACCTCTGGTATGCCGGCAGGCAACTCCTGGCCATCGTGGCTGAGCTGCAGCTCGAACCAGAGAAATGCGTAGGGGGACAAAGTCAAGACGTAGGGCTGCTCGGTAATCTTCGGGAAAGGCACGTAGCCGAGCATCTCCACCGGGGTGCGACCCTCGTATTCGTTCAGGTCGAGTAATACCGGCTGGGCAGACCTGGAAATGTTGGCGACGCAAAGCACGGTCTGGTCGCGATATTGGCGGAGATATGCGAGGACCTTGCGGTTGGTGGTGTTCAGAATGCGGAAACTGCCTCTCCCAAATACCGGAAAGAGTTTGCGCAAGCCAATCATGTTACGTGTCCACTGCAACAGAGACGAGGGATTCTCGAGCTGCTCCTGGACATTGACCGCGAGATAACCGTAGACCGGATCGGAGATGACTGGACTGTATAAACGCTGCGGATCGACGGTGGAGAATCCTGCGTTATGCTCTGCGTTCCATTGCATCGGCGTGCGTACGCCATTGCGATCGCCGAGCTCGATGTTGTCGCCCATGCCGATCTCGTCGCCGTAATAAAGGATCGGTGTGCCGGGAAAGGAGAATAGGATGCTGTTCAACAGCTCGATGCGGAGGCGATTGTTATCCAGGAGCGGGGCCAGGCGCCGCCTGATTCCGAGATTGAGCCGCATGCGAGGGTTGGCACTGTACGCCAGATACATGTAGTCGCGCTCATCTTCGGTCACCATCTCCAGAGTCAGCTCATCATGGTTGCGCAGGAAAAGCCCCCACTGGCAGTTGGAAGGAATGTCAGGAGTCTGCGCCATGATTTCTGTAATCGGAAGGCAGTCTTCCTGACGAATGGCAACGTAGATTCTCGGCATCAGAGGGAAGTGAAATGCCATCTGGCATTCGTCGCCGTCTCCGAAATAGGGACGCACGTCACTCGGCCACTGATTCGCCTCAGCAAGGACAAAGCGGTTGGCGTAATCGGCATCGATGGCAGCACGGAAGGCCTTGATGATTGCGTGGGTTTCGGGCAGGTTCTCGCAGTTTGTGCCGTCACGTTCCACGAGATAAGGAATCGCGTCCATGCGCAGGCCGTCGACTCCGAGATCGAGCCAGAAGCGCATGGCTGCCACGGTTTCAGCCAACACCAGTGGGTTGTCGAAGTTGAGGTCAGGCTGATGAGAGAAGAAGCGATGCCAGTAGTAGGCTTTAGCGACCGGATCCCAGGTCCAGTTAGAAGTCTCCGTATCTGAGAAGATGATACGTACGCCTGAAAATTTCTGGTCGGTATCGCTCCACACGTAATAATCGCGTTCGGGCGAGCCTGGTACAGCATGGCGCGCTCGCTGAAACCACTGGTGCTGATCCGAGGTGTGATTGACCACCAGTTCGATCAGAACCTGCATGCCGCGCTTGTGGGCGGCATCGAGGAACTGCTTGAAGTCGTCAAGAGTGCCGTAGCTGGGATGGACGTTCTTGTAGTCCGATATGTCGTAGCCGTCGTCGCGCAGCGGCGAAGGGAAGAAGGGAAGCAGCCAGATGCAGGTGACACCGAGATCCTGCAGATAATCGAGCTTACCCATGAGGCCTGGGAAATCGCCGATGCCGTCTCCATTGCCATCGGCAAACGCCTTCACATGGAGCTCATAGATAACCGCATCCTTATACCAGAGCGGATCGGATGCGCTCCCTGCTTTCTTCAACGTCGAGCCTCGCTCTTCAGATTGTGCAAGTTGGATGCAGTGTACGCGAACACCGGTTGCGATGCGAGCGCAGGCGGATGGGGAGAATAAAGTCGCATTTTCGCTACGGCGCAGCGCGCTGTGAAGATTAAGATAGAGGGGCAGGCCACTTCTCCTTTGTCGACGGCATCAAATGCTTTATCGCTTCGGCGCATTGTTAATCAAGGCAAGCAGTGGGGACCATGCGGATTCTAAGCTGGCGATTGATCGTGGCGTTGGTGGTCGGCGTCACACTTGTGTCTCTCGCCTCCTCCTGGTACGAGGTGAGAAGTCAGAAGGATGCCCTCCGCGCTGAGCTAGAGCGCCAGGCAGGGACGCTGGGCGATAATCTCGCCGGACGAGCTGAGCTTTACCTGCAATTAGGCGATCGAGCCCGTCTGGAGCAGATGGTTCGGCAGTTCAGCGATCGCGAGCACCTGCTCGGAATCGGCGTATATGAGCCTGATGGGACGCCGCTCGTTGTTACGACCGCTCTTAACGCGCTATTGCCGGGATCGCCCGAGCTGTTGACCGATGCCCTGAAAACGAATCGCGACGAAAGCAGATACATGCGCGTCCGCTTCAAGCGCATATATGTAGTGGCAATGCCACTGCATGCCTCCGGCAACGATGTCCTCGGCGGCATCGTTATGGCGCACGACACGGCATACATTCGCGCGGAGATTTTTCGCGTCTGGAGCAGAGTCTTCGTTCGGATAGCGCTTCAGGTACTGGTGATTGTGGCTATCACCATCCTCATCGTGCGCTGGAGTCTCACCGGACCGATCGCGCGCGTCGCCGACTGGATGAAAGCTCTGCGAACCGGACAGCACGCTGTCCCGCCGTCGGCTAAAGATGTTGATTTCCTGCTTCCCCTTACGCGTGAGGTTGCACCTTTAGCGAAGAGCATCCAAAGCGCGCGCGGCGCAGCCGAGGCCGAGGCCAGACTGCGCAACGCGAATGAGTCAGAATGGACGGCGCAGCGGCTGGCAGACCATGTCCGCAGCAGACTCAGCGGGAGCAGTTTGTTCGTGGTTTCGAATCGCGAGCCCTACATACATTCATGGCGCGACGGAGAAATCAGATTCTCGGTTCCAGCGAGCGGCCTTGTTGCGGCGCTCGAACCGATTCTTTGTGCCTGCAACGGAACCTGGGTGGCGCACGGCAGCGGCGATGCCGATATGCAGACGGTGGATGATCATGACCGGCTGCAGGTTCCTCCCGATGAACCCCTGTACACGCTGCGTCGAGTGTGGCTCAGCGCCGAGGAGGAAGAGGGCTACTACTATGGCTTCGCCAATGAGGGCCTTTGGCCCTTATGCCACAACGCCCACACTCGCCCCGTTTTTCGCGCGCGGGATTGGGAGCACTACTACAACGTTAACCAGAAATTCGCTGATGCCATCCTGGAAGAGATAGGAAGCGAGGAACACCCCGTCGTTCTGATCCAGGACTATCATTTCGCGCTGTTGCCGCGCATGGTGAAAGATCGGCTGCCAAATGCAAGAATCGCAATTTTCTGGCACATCCCATGGCCCAATCCCGAATCATTTGAGATCTGTCCGTGGCAGCGTGAGCTGCTGGATGGCTTGTTGGGGGCGGATCTGATCGGATTCCACGTCAGAGCGCATTGCAACAACTTTCTCAACACTGTGGATCATGTGCTGGAGGCGCGCATCGACTGGGAGCACTTCTCGGTCAAACGCAATGATCATCAGTCGCTGGTCTTGCCTTTCCCGATCAGTGTGGAGTTTTCAGAAACCGACGCTCGTACGCAGCAAAGAGATGCTTCGGAGGAGCGGCGAGAATTGCTGAAGGAACTTGGTGTTGAAGCGACATATATCGGTGTCGGTGTCGACCGAGTGGATTACACCAAGGGGATCGTCGAACGGTTTCAGGCGGTCGAGTCATTCCTTGAACGATATCCGAGCTACCAGGGTAAATTCAGCTTCGTCCAACTGGGAGCGCCTACGCGCACGCATATCAAGCGGTACGCGGATTTCCAGGCAGAAGTTGAAGCGGAGGCCGAGCGGATCAATGCCCGATTCAAGCGTGGCAGATGGTCTCCAATCATATTGCGGGTGCGCCAGCACAGCCGGCAGGAGGTCCAGCGGTTCTATCGGGTGGCGCATATCTGCATGGTGACGTCGCTGCATGACGGGATGAATCTCGTAGCGAAGGAGTATGTCGCCGCAAAGCAGGATGAGCGCGGCGTCCTCATCCTTAGCCGGTTTACCGGAGCTGCCCGGGAACTGCGCGACGCGATCATTGTGAACCCCTATGATATTGAGTCGACCGGCGAGGCTATCGCTCAGGCTCTTCGAATGGACGTAACCGAAATGATGGAGCGCATGCGGCGGATGCGCACTTCAGTTCGAGAACACAACATCTACTGGTGGGCCAGCAGCCTCATAGGAACGCTCTGCGAGGTGCGCCTGGATCAGACCGAGAGCCCGGCCGCTTCGATGCCGGAAAGGGTTTCGGTGGGGACATAGACTTGTCACGCGTAAGGTCAGAAAAATCTCTTCCCGATTCGACCACGCTACTGGGACTTCTTCTATCGCCTGCAGAGAGCGCCGGCTTCGGCACTTCTGCTGGATTACGATGGCACGCTGGCGCCCTTTCAGATCGAACGGAATCATGCCTATCCTTATCCCGAAGTTGTGCCGCTTCTCGGGAAGATCCTGAAGCGAGGCAGCTCGCGCATCGTGATCGTTACGGGACGGCCGGTTGCCGATCTGAAGCCTTTTCTTCAGCCTCTCGACAACCTCGAAATATGGGGCGCCCACGGCCTGGAACGCCTGCTGCCGGACGGTGCTTACCAGCAGACACAAACCGCCGTACGCACACAGGAGCTGCTGTCACAGGCAGAGGCATGGGTGGTCGAGTCGAATTTGGCTTCGTTGGCGGAGTTTAAGCCGGGAGGCATCGCTATTCACTGGCGCGGGCATGGCCGGCCCCGAGGCAAAGGCAGTGGAGGCGCAGCTACGGGAAGGCTGGATTGCGCTCGCCGGCGAGCGGCGATCTGAAGCTTCTAAGCTTTCGAATCGGGAGTGGAGCTGCGCGTCGCCCGCCCGGATAAAGGCGATGCAGTGGCATCGATAATCGGCGAGTCGTCGCCGCAGACGGAGATCGCATATCTTGGCGACGATCTTACTGACGAGGACTCGTTTCGCGCCCTGAATGGTCGCGGGCTCACTGTCCTCGTACGTCCCGAGTATCGGCAGACAGCGGCGCAGGTATGGCTCAAGCCGCCACGCGAACTGGTCGGGTTCCTTGAGCAATGGCTGGACGGAATGCCCGAACCTGATCATTTGACCTCAAAATCGTAGGACAAATTGCAATCCAACACCTCGTCGCGACGAGGCATCCATAGATGCAACACTGCGACCAAGTTGTTGGCGTTTTACCCCGAATCTATGAACGAGTCTAAGAACCACTCGAAAGCGGAGAGCCCATGGCTCGATCGGCTGCGCGCACTTCGCAACATGCCTCACGTTCTCCGCATTCTTTGGGAGTCCGGGCCCGCGGTTGTCTCCTGGGGGCTTGGACTCCGGGTCATCGTTGCGGTCCTACCGTTTGGAATTGCCAAGGTAGCGCAGTACATTATCAACGACATCGCACAGGTGTTGCGCGGCCACCCGTTGCCCGCACGGTTCTGGATACTTGTCTCCGCAGAAGTAGTACTGAACGTGCTGGTAGGAGTGATCACTCGCGCGATCGACTACTCGGATTCGCTGCTCTCGAACCGGTATACCCAGCATGCCAGCGTTAAGGTGATGGAGCAGGCGGCTCGGCTCGACCTGACGACATACGAAAACCCGCTCTTTTACGACCGCCTCGAGCGCGCGCGCGTGCAGGCGACTGACCGCCTGGCGATGATCCAACAGATGGGGCGGCTCGTGCAGCAGGTGATCACGACGCTCACTTTTTCGGCTGCGCTGGCGTGGGAGTCGCCCTGGCTGGTTCTGCTGCTTATGGTGGGCGTGCTCCCATCTTTCATCGGAGAGACGCACTACGCCTTTCTGGGATACGCCAAGAATTTCCGGCAGACTCCGGCGAAACGGCAGATGGACTATTTGCGCCAGGTGGCCGGAAGCCGGGAAGGCGCGAAGGAAGTCAAGCTGTTCGGGCTCAACAAGTTTTTCACTGAACGATTTCAGGCGCTCGCCAGAGAAATCTATCTGGAAGACGTCGCTCTCTCGAAGTCGAAACTATTTGTAGGCGGTTTGCTGGGCATTATTGGAACGCTCGGATATTACGGAGCTTATGTCTACGTAATCTGGCGGACTATTCACGGGGCTTACAACATCGGTGAATTTACTTTCCTGGCTGCCGCGATTCAACAGGCCAGTTCGAATCTGCAGCAAGTATTTTCGACGGTCTCCGGTATCGCCGATCAGGCGCTCTTCCTCACCGACCTGATCGCCTTCTTCGATATGAAGCCTACAGTCATGTCTAAGCCAGATGGAAAGCTTATGCCGAAAGTGATTCAGCGGGGCTTCGAGTTCCGCAATGTTTCTTTCGCCTATCCGGGAACCGACCGGAAAGTGCTGAAGAATTTCAATTTCACTTTATCACCGGGAGAGCGGATCGCTTTGATCGGTGAGAACGGCCAGGGCAAGACCACGGTCGTCAAGCTAATTACGCGGCTCTACGATCCTACCGAGGGACAGATACTTCTCGACGGTGTCGACCTGCGCGAGTACTCCCTCGAGGATCTGCACCGACACATCGGAGTTATCTTTCAGGATTTCATGCGCTTTGAGATGACCGCCCGGGAGAACATCGCGGTCGGGCCGCATCGACTGGCCGAACCGGCAGACCGACATTGAACGTCGCAGCACACAAAAGTCTCGCCGACACGGTCGTGAACAAACTATCAAACGGCTACGACCAGATGCTGGGACGGCGCTTCGAGGGCGGCGTGGAGCTCTCCGGCGGCGAGTGGCAGAAGATGGCGCTTGCCCGTGCCTATCTTCGCGACGCGCAAATGCTGATTCTCGATGAGCCGACTGCGGCGCTCGACGCGCGAAGCGAGCTGGAAGTCTTCGAGCGCTTCGCGGAGCTTACGGAAGGGAAGATGGCTTTGCTTATTTCGCATCGCTTCTCGACGGTGCGCATGGCGGACCGGATCGTTGTGCTTTCCGGAGGCCGTCTGATTGAAGAGGGCAACCATCAGCAGTTGATGGCCCTGGGCGGACTTTACGCGGAGATGTTTGAGATGCAGGCAGCGAGCTATCGATAATCCTGCAGATGATGCGAAGGAAAATCACATGAAGCAATCTTCAGCGGGCTCGAACTTATCGGAATTCACTCCACCGTCTACGGCGCCGGTGCTGGATACTCCTACCGGCAGCCTGCCGGAAAAACCCGCGGTATCCGATGCGCAACTGCGCGAGCACGCCGACATGCTTGCCCGCGAATGGGAGATGGCGCCGGGTGGCACTAAGCAGGATGGATTTACCGAGCGCCTTGAGCGGCTCGAAGTCAGGCTGTCGGGCCTGCTTGCAAAAATGCCGAGCGATCGCATCTCCACAGGAACTGACCCCGCAGCTCGAATTGCTGGAAAGCTCGCGCATGATGGAGTCGGTGATTGTCGCCGGCAAGAGCGCCAGTGGCACCTTCGCCGCATTGCCCCACGTTCGAGTGGAGGCCGAGGGGAAGCTGCCGCGGGTGATGAACCTCGCCGAAGGATATCTGTCGGCTGCCGCCGGCGTCTGGTCGGCGGAATCCCTCACCGTTTATGTGCAGCAGGTCCAGACGCGCGATCCATTGCTGCTCGCCGAAGTGATTGCTCTGCCCCAGGCGCTCAAGCTTGCTCAGCTTGAGTACATCCTGGACCGCGCTGATGAAGCATTTGCTGCCGGCGAGCTGCCTCCCATCGAGCAGTCACCTTTTTCGGCGATCCTTCATAGCCTTCGCCGCCTGGGTCAGGTGGAGTGGCGCAACATACTCGAGCCGCTGATCGTCTTTGACGCTGTCCTGCGGCAGGATCCGAGCAATGTTTTCGCCAACATGGAAGATGAGACCCGCAACATCTATCACCTGCGGGTTGCAGAACTAGCGAAGAATGCAGACACGAGTGAGGTCCAGACCGCGCAGATTGCTCTGGAACTTGCGCGAGGGGCAGCTAAGAAAGGCGATCCCGATCCCCGGCGTGCGTATCGCACTTCCCACATTGGCTACTATCTTTTTGCTGAGGGCCTGCCGCTTCTGAGCGACCGAATCCGCTATCACCCCACCGCGATGGAACGTATTCGCAGCTTTGTCCGACGCAACAACGAGGATTTCTACATCCTCGGTATCTTCATCCTTTCACTCGTTCTGCTTGTCGCCATCCTGGCGCCTCTGGTTCCTCACCATGCCTTCTGGCCGGTCATGGGAGCGCTGCTGCTCGCCCTTCTGCCGGCAACCCAGGGAGGCGTCGATCTTGTCAACAATACCGTTACGGCGCTCATCAAGACTCAATCGCTCCCCAAGCTGGATTTTTCCAAAGGGATTCCGGAGAATGCGTCGACCGTTATCGTCGTACCGACGCTGCTGCTTAACGAGAAGCAGGTCGAAGAACTTTTCGACGAACTGGAGGCGCGATATCTCTCCAATCAGGACCCGAATCTTCATTTCGGGCTCTTGACTGATCTGCCGGATTCCATCGCCCGCCCGCAAAATGAGAACCGACATCCACTGGTAGAACATGCCATCAAGCTCATTGATGCGCTCAACACCAAGTATGCAGGTGAACGAGGCGGCTCTTTCATCCTTCTGCATCGGCATCGCGTTTTCAACGCGCGACAGGGCGTATGGATGGGATGGGAGCGTAAGCGCGGAAAGCTACTCGATCTGAACAAGTTCTTACTGCACGAGTTTGACAGCTTTCCAGTCAAGGCTGGACCGGTCGAAGTACTTAATAAAGTGCGATACGTCATCACCCTGGATTCCGATACTCAGCTGCCGCGCGGCACGGCGGCGCGAATGATTGGCACAATGGCGCATCCGCTCAACTGCGCCATAATCGATCCCCGGCTCCGCATCGTGACCGCGGGGTACGGCATCCTGCAGCCGCGGGTTGGTGTCAGTGTTGCCTCCGCATCGCAGTCCCGCTTTGCATCGCTTTACTCCGGTGAGACTGGCTTCGATATCTACACGCGCGCTGTCTCCGATGTTTATCAGGATCTGTTCGGCGAGGGGATCTTCGCCGGAAAAGGCATCTACGAAGTCCGCGTTCTGCATGAGGTTCTGGATCGCCGCTTCCCGCGTGACGCGCTACTCTCGCACGACCTTATCGAGGGATCCTATGCACGTGCCGGTTTGGTCTCCGACATTGAGGTGATCGACGACTATCCGTCTCACTACTCCGCACACACGCGACGTCAGCACCGTTGGGTTCGCGGAGACTGGCAGGTTGCACAATGGCTCTTCAGTCGCGTGCCAGATGAATCAGGAAAGTACGTCGAGAATCCCATCGATACCATCTCTCGATGGAAGATCTTCGACAATCTGCGCCGCAGCCTGGTAGAGCCGGTCACATTCGTAATGCTTGTTCTCGGGTGGTTCATTCTTCCCGGAGGAGCGCTCTACTGGACCATCGCGACGCTTGTCTTTTTGTTGCTTCCGGTACTGGTGCAGCTGGGCTTCAATCTGGGCCGGGCGCTCCTCAACCTGAACATGACGGCGATGCGCGAAGGCATTGGCACGTTCGCCAGATCCTTCGGCTTTACGCTTCTGAATCTGACGTTCCTGCCCCATCACATGTTTATGTCGCTCGACGCGATTGCCCGATCGCTCGGCCGGCGGTTGCTTTCCGGGAAACGCCTGCTGGAATGGGAGACAGCTGCTCAGGCTGAAAGCAACAAGTCGCGGACGACGCTCGACCGTTACCTCCATCTTTCGCCGTTCATTGCAATCCTCATTGGCGTCGCACTCGGCCTTGTACACGGCCGGTCGTTGCTTGCGGCTGCGTCCGGTCCTCTTCCTCTGGTGTCTGGCGCCGCTCGTGGCAACGTGGTTAAATTCGCCCTCCAAGCTGGCGGAAGGACCATTGTCCAATGCCGACAGGGAGTTTCTCGAGCGGCAAGCGCTCCAGACCTGGCGGTACTTCCTCGAGTTCGGAAATGAGCAGAATCACTGGCTGATTCCTGACAATGTCGAAGAAAAAGATACCTACCAGGTACGGAAGCTGTCACCAACCAACCTGGGAATGCTGCTGAATGCCCGCCAGGCCGCGCTGGAGCTGGGTTTTCTAACGCTTCCTGAGTTCGTACGCGCCACGCTCGGAACACTCGCGACCTATGACCAGCTCGAAAAACAGCGGGGGCACATTTATAACTGGTACGACATAGAGACGCTCCAGGCTATTCCTCCACTCACCGTCTCCGCTGTGGATAGCGGGAATCTTGCAGCGTCCCTCTACACGTTGCATTCAGGTGCTCTCGATCTGCTGAAGCGGCCGGTGCTTAGCGCCGAGACATTCGCGGGTTTACAAGGGCTCCGGCGCAGAGCCGACAAGGGCAGTATTGGCCACAGAGGCGCCCATGCCGTATCGATTGCCGATAACGGCGCGGCGTCGTTGCGAGCCGCTGATTGGTTCACTTTTAGTCGATTCAGACGAGAACAGTGGGCCGACGGATCGTGCAACGCAAAGCTGGGAGGAACGGGAAGCTGACGCGCGTAGCGCGGCCTTAACTCAATTCGTCGAGAGCTATACACCCTGGCTCCTACCCAGGTTCGAGCCATTGTTTGAAGCGTCGAATTTCAACGAACCAATCGATCGCCAGGTGCCCAAGTTAGAGGCAGCGGCTGACTACGCAGCTGACCTGAGCAAACGGCTTGCTGAAGGACGTGCAGCGCTGCGTCCAGACTCGGACGAGGCGGTGCTCAGCGCCGAACTTCAATCGTTGCTCGTGCCTGCTCAGGGCAACCTGGCGCAGCTGAGGGCAGACCTCACGGCCATTGCTGACCAGAGCAGAGAAGGCTGCGGACGCGATGGAATACGGATTTCTTCTCGTCGAATCGCGACAGCTGCTCTCGATCGGTTACGACGGAAGCACAGGCGAGCTCCACTCCGCTTGTTACGATCTGCTCGCTTCAGAGGCCCGCATAGCGTCGTTTCTGGCGGTCGCCAAGGGAGATATCCCTCAACAGTCATGGTTTCGGCTCGACCGTTCCCATGTTCTTGTGAATGATCGTCCAGTGCTGCTCTCCTGGACGGGAACCATGTTCGAGTACATGATGCCGGCGTTGTGGATGCGCACTTTTTCTGACACCCTGATCGCGCGTTCGCTCGAATCCGCCGTGCGCATTCAGCGAGATCATGTACGAAATATTCCCTGGGGCATATCCGAATCCGGCTTCGCAAAGATGGATCCGCTGGGCCGATACGGTTATCAGGCCTGGGGGATACCGGATCTGGCTTTGAAGTATGGAGCAGAAGACGGTCCCGTAATTTCCCCTTACTCCACGTTTCTGGCGCTGTCGGTGCTGAGGAGGGAATCGATCGCCAATCTTCGCCGGATGTCGGAGATGAACTGGACTGGCGCCTACGGCTTCTATGAAGCTGCGGATTATACCCAGGGAAGGGAGCCCGCGCTGGTTCGATCCTGGATGGCTCACCATCAGGGTATGTGCCTGCTGGCGGTTACAAATCTTCTCAAGGACAACGTTATTCAGCGATGGTTTCACAGCACTCCGCGGGTTCGTGCCGCCGAGCTCCTTCTGCACGAGAAGCCTCTCAGCAAGGACACGCTGCGGGAGTTGTCGCAACGATCTCGCTCCAAGACGCAAACGGCGGACAAGTTGCATACGAACGGCTCCTCGACTCCGATCGCCGCCAAACATAAGACCGCTGCCGTCTGAGCAGAGGCCAGAAAATGCGATGCTACGGTCGGTCTGGAGCAGTTTCGCCGCGGATAACCACGACAGCGGATTCGCTCAAACGGAATGATTCGTTCGGCCGCGGCTGGATGCGAACGCGAACCGGGAATCGAGAAGCCAGGTGGACCCAGTTGAGGGTTCGCTGTACGTCGGGAAGCGGTCCCTGGGTCAGCTTGCCGACTACGTCGGCGTCAGGGGTGACACCAAATCCGATGCTGTCCACGACACCGTCATACCGCACGTTTGGTCTGGACAAAACATAAACATAAGCCTTCATGCCGGGGTGGATATGATGCAGCTGGGTTTCTCGGAAATTGGCGACGGCCCACCAGACTCGTGTGTCGATGAGCGTGAATACCTGCTGCCCCGCATGCGCGTAGGCGCCTTCGGAAATGGTGAGATTCGTCACGCGTCCGTCAAACGGAGCAAACACGTCGCAGTTGTCCAGATCGTACTGTGCCGTGTCGATTGCCGCAGCTCTGCCAGATCGCTCCGCGATTAGCGGTTCCAGTGTTGTGACTGCATGCGCCGCCTGCTGCACCTGTTCGTGGCTCTGCTCGAGCACCGCCACGGCTTGTTTGTAGAGTGCGTTTGCCGACTCCAGCCTTGCCTGGGAAAGCGCCAGCTGGGAGCGAGCCTCTTGTACAGCCTGCCGGCGGGCCACCTCGGTCGTGCGCGCCTGATCGATCTGGTCGACAGTCACAAATTGCTTCGACAGGAGGGGCTCCAGCCGTTTCAAGTTGTTGCTGGCGTACTGGGACTCTGCCTGGGCTCGTTGCAGGGCCGCCTCGGAGTTTGCGACGTCGGCTTTGGCTTCATTCACTGCTGA
The DNA here is from genome assembly GCA_963725225.1 of uncultured Acidobacteriaceae bacterium. Classification (GTDB taxonomy): domain Bacteria; phylum Acidobacteriota; class Terriglobia; order Terriglobales; family Acidobacteriaceae; genus Silvibacterium. Next base: position 50,505 of record CAVRXY010000035.1, on the reverse strand, counting down.
GCTGGCGCGGGACAGGGCGGCGTCGGAGCTCCGCGTGTTCGCCTCGGCGACATTTACGCCGCTTTTCTGCGACGCAATTGTCCGGCTTTCGTCGACTATCTGACCTTCGAGCGTCAGACGCGCAGACTTCGCATTCGCCAGCGCATAGGCGTAAGGGCGGCGGTCGATCTCATAGAGTAGATCCCCTTGCTTGACGAGCTGATTGTCCACGATCGGCAGCTTTACGATCGGGCCGTTGACCAGGGGGGCCATGCCGATGAAATTTGCAAAAACTTCCGCATCGTCTGTTCGCGGATTGACCGTTGTCAGACGCAGAGCGATCAACCCAGTGATAGCTGCGGCTGCGATGATCGCGATACTGAGAAAGCGACCGATGCGTCGACGGGTTTCCGGCGTAAGGTCGAGTGTCATGGTCACACGCTAAAGAAGATGAGCCAGAGAGCGAACGCGAAGAACGCGGTGAGGCATGGATAAACGACGATTGTCCATACGATTTCCTTGGCAAGTTGCATGCGGTCGAGCAGCCAATAGACGATTGCCGTTAACAATATTCCGGCAACGAGGCACAACAGCCAAGCAGGAAAATAAGATCCCAGAATGCTGAAAGAAGGTGCACGGCCGCATCCGCAGAGGGCGAGCAAGATGCCCGGAACTGCGATGGACGCCACTGATCTTCGAGACGACGGCACGAGCAGACTCCTTTCCTGTCTAAGGTCCTGGAGTGGTTTTCGCAGCCGGCGTTTGAATCAGATCGCCAGTACGAAAGGCCAGGTTTGCTAACTGTATCAGCAGTTGAGTGCGGGTATAAATATCCTCCGAGCTGGCCTGCGCCAACGCTTTTTGAGCTGAGACCACATCGAGCAGATTGCGGACGCCGTACTGGTAGGACTCGCGAGCCGCAGCATACGATTGATTCGCAGATGCGACGAGCGCTTCGGCCGCCTGCCGTTGTCGCTGCGCTGTCTTTACGTTTGAGTATGCTGCCCAAACCTCGTTGGCGATTTCGTCTCGCAGAGCGTCGATGGCCGCTTGCGCCTGGGCCTTTTCTGCCTTGGCCTGAGCGAGCTGATGTTCGCGACGTGTGCCATCGAAGATGGTCCACTTCAATTCAAGCCCAACGTTCCAGACCTCTCCGGTGGTATATGCCGATGGCAACTGATCCTGTTGGCCGTTCTGCCGTTGCATACCCCCGGTTCCAGAGAAGCCAAGGCTGGGAAAGTAGGCAGAACGCGCCTCCTTGATGCCAGCCTCTGCTGCGCGGAACCGGGCGATTTGCTCCTTCAAATCCGGCCTCTGCTGGAAAGAACGATCAATGTCCTGATCCACCGTTTGCATCAGGTCCGGCGGTGGCGGGATATTGTCAATGCTCACTACCTGAATCTGCGTCTCTGGCGGGCAGCCCAAGAACCGTAGCAAGGTCTCCGCGCGCGATGGCTTCTGCGCCGATCACCGCCTGCAGATCATACTGCGCCTGCGCGGTTGCGGCAGTCGCCTCAAGCACGTCTGGCTTGGTCGCAAGGCCGTTTGCAAGGCGATCTTCCGCATCCTCCTGAACGGCCTGCGCATTTTTCAGACTCGCCTCAGCTGCGCCTCGTTGACCGATCTGATTCAGCAGGTTGTAGTAGGCCGCCGTTACCTGAAAAATGATCTGCCGATGGGTATCGTTGAAGGCAAAGTCGGCGGCAAGCAGATCCGCTTTCGCCGCGGCAATGGCGCCGCTTCTTCCTCCAAAGTCAAAAATCAGATAATCGACTTCAAGCTGCGGCTGAAAGACGCCGTAAGTCTGGCGAACGAACTCCGAGTTGAAAAGAATCCTTGCTCGTGCCGTGTCCGCCAGCGCCATCGCCACAAGGGTTGGGTATAGTGCGCTGCGTGCAATTCCCAAAGCGTCAGCTCTCGCCTTCGCATTTTGCCAGGCAAAGCGCGTTTGCGGATTGTGCTGCTCCGCAAGATCGATCAGTTCAGCAAGCGAATAAGTCCTGGCCGGATCGATTTGGAACTTGGCCTCAGGCACGCTCGCCGGATTGTAAGCCGCGCTTTGTTCCGCCTTGGTATGCCACACCTTATCCGGAGATGGGGGTGCATTCTGAGCCCCACTGCAGATTGAACCCGTAGAGGCGACGAGAATAATGATCACGGTCCGAACGGATCGATGCATGCCGATTATTGTAGGTTGAGGCTTGCCCTGTGGGTGAACTGGCTGAAATCCCACATTACTAACTCGCGCCTTGTTGATCAACAGAAATCAGATGACCCCGATATTAATCGGAGGCCAGGAAATTGTGAACTCCTCTCGAACCATGGCCAGAAATGAGTACACACGCGGACGGGCCAGCGGTCAACTGAGACACTTGATAAATTGGGCAAGACGATCTTTATTCCTCTGAGTGGAGTTTGTGGTGACGAGAGCGTTCCGGCTGGACGGAAAGACAGCAATAGTTACGGGTGGCGGCAGCGGTATCGGCCAGGCGGTCGCAAAGCAGTTTGCGGCAAGCGGGGCGGCCGTTCACATCTTCGACCTTCATCTCGAAAGGGCTGCGGCGACGGCCAGGCAGATTTCGGAAGAGAGCCCTGGACTTGCGTTTGCAGTTCAGTGTGACGTGACGGACGCGATGCAAACGCGACAGGCCTTTAAGACGATTGCTGACCAAGGGCCAATAGACATTCTGGTGAATAGCGCGGGGATCTCACACATCGGCCGTCTCGATACGACAAGCGAGGATGATTTGGACCGTGTCTTCCGGGTGAATGTAAAGGGCGTCTTTCATTGTATGCAGGCCGCGGTCGAACCAATGCGGGAACAAGGCGGAGGAGTGATTCTGAATCTTGCTTCGATCGCGGCGACCGCGGGTTTAAGCGACCGATTCGCCTATTCGATGAGCAAGGGAGCGGTGCTCTCGATGACGCTTTCTGTAGCGAAGGACTACCTAAAGGATAAGATCCGCTGCAACGCGGTCTCTCCCGCGAGGATTCACACGCCGTTCGTCGATGCTTTTCTCAAGGAGCATTACGCCGGGCGCGAAGAGGAGATGTTTGCCAGGCTCTCCAACGCTCAACCGATCGGGCGGATGGGCTTGCCGGAAGAAGTCGCATCACTGGCGCTCTTCCTGTGTTCGGACGAGGCATCTTTCATTACTGGTGCTGACATTCCGCTCGACGGCGGATTCGTCAATTTGCGGGGGTGATTCTCGGTGGACCTACACCTGAAAGATAAAGTCGTTCTGATCACCGGAGGCGCGCAGGGTATCGGTGGAGCGATTTCGGAGGCCTGCGTTGCAGAGGGGGCGATTCCTGTCATGGTGAACCGCGAATCCGAGCCCGCAAAGAAGTTCGTGGACCGACTCCGTGATCGCGGTGCCAGATGCGAACTGTTGACCATTGAACTCGGGGAACCGGAGAGCTGCGAGCGCGCTGTCGAGGAAACGTTACGGCGGTGTGGACGAATTGATGCACTGGTGAACAACGCAGGCGCGAATGACAAAGTTGGATTGGAGCACGGAACTCCAGAGGCATTCATCGAATCTGTCCATCGCAATCTGTGGCACTACTATTCGATGGCTCACTATGCGCTGCCGGCGCTGAAGGCCTCGCGCGGCGCCATCGTCAATATCAGTTCGAAGACAGCAGTCACCGGGCAGGGGAATACATCGGGGTATGTAGCAGCGAAAGGAGCTCAACTTGCCCTGACGAGGGAGTGGGCGGTGGAACTGCTGCCGTTCGGGATCCGGGTCAATGCGGTGATTCCAGCGGAGGTGATGACGCCTCTGTATCGGGACTGGCTATCGACGTTCCCCGATCCAGAGGAAAAGCTACACTCGATTACCAAAAGCATCCCGCTCGGTAAGAGGATGACTGAGCCTTCAGAAATTGCGAGCGCAGTGGTCTTTCTTTTATCGGACAAGTCGGCGCACACAACCGGACAGCATATCTACGTCGACGGCGGCTTCGTTCATCTCACCCGGGTGCTTCCGCAAGAGGAAGAGCAATAAAGTAGATGGCCTGTGAGCCGGCAGGCGTAAATGAGATCTAATTAGCAATGGCCCTCTGCCCGGAACCTTTGTAGTCGACGATTTGGCTTAAGTCGCGTCGGGCGAGTAAAACGTTTACAATTTGGCACGCAAGCCAACTGAGCGCTCCGCACAACGCAGACCGTTTCCGCGTTACCAAACGCTCTGCGGGTGTATCGATATCCAACGCATGAAAGGAACATACTTGCGCCCTCGCCGGAACTCTTTTTTTCTTCCCTTTGCCCTTCTCGCTCTGGCCGTCGGCATTCAGGTGAGTCCAGCACAGGAGCCAGCACCGGGGAGTCACACGGGCCCGCCTCCGCCGCATGCCAAGCAGATACACCTGAAGCACGTTTTGGTTGTAGGCCAGACAAAGGGATTCGAGCACGACTCGGTTTCCGCGGCCATGGCTGCTATTTACAACATGGGCCGGGAAACGGGCCTGTGGGATACGACCATGCGGACAGATACCGAGCTCATCACCAAGAAAGATCTGCTGAGAAACACGAAGAATCTGAACTACTTCGATGTTCTGATCTTCGCCAGCACGACGGGAGAACTGGATCTCGACGCAAGCCAAAAGCAGGACATGATGTCGTTTATCAAGGATGACGGCAAGGGTTTTGTGGGAATTCACGCGGCGCTGGATACGAATTACACCTGGCCTGAATACGGAGAGATGATTGGCGGCTGGTTTGATCAGCACCCATGGGGAACTTTCAATGCGCCGATCATCAATGAAGATCCCGACTTTCCCGCGGTGCGCCATTTTCCCAAGGCTTTTGTGAAATACGACGAGATCTATCAGCCAAAGGAATGGTCGCGGGACAAGGTGAACGTCCTGCTCAGCCTCGATCCAACCAAGCTCGATTACTCGAACAATCCCCGCATTCATCGCGCCGATCACGATTTTCCCGTGGCCTGGAGCAAGATGTACGGCAAGGGGCGGGTGTTTTACTCGACTCTCGGCCACACGGAGGAATCGTGGCAGGACCCGGACATTCGCACGATGTACTTCGAGGCAATCAAGTGGGCGTTGGGCATGACCGAGGGAAGCACTTCGTCACATCCGCGTCCAGCCGCAGTCGACACCAAATCAGTAAGGCGCAAAGAAAGCACCCAATGAAGAAACTTGGCATGGGCCTGATCGGCCCCGGATTCGTTGCCGCGCATCACATTGACGCCGTGCGCCGCCTGGGAGACGTAGACGTGGTGGCGATCGCGGGTTCGTCTCAGCAATCGGCCGACCGGAAGGCGCGCGAGTATAAGGTAGATCGCGCCTACGGCGACTTCCACGCGCTCATCGCCGATCCGGATGTGCAGGTGATCCACAACACGACTCCGAATCACCTTCACCTGCCTGTCGTGATGGCGGTGCTCAAGGCGGGCAAGCACATCGTTTCCGACAAGCCCCTGGGCCTGAACCCCGAGGACGGACGCGCGATGCGCGACGCGGCGATCGCGGCGAAGGTGGGCCACGTAGTCACCTTCAACTATCGCGGGAATCCTTTGGTGCAGCAGGCGCGGGGCATGATCGCGGCTGGCGATGCCGGAGACATCGGCTTTGTCCACGGGCACTATCTGCAGGACTGGATGACGGACCCTGATGTTTTCTCCTGGAGATCCGATCCGGCTAAAGGCGGCGCGACTTCCGCTCTGGGAGACATTGGATCTCACTGGTGTGACCTTGCCGAGCATGTGTCCGGTTTAAAGATTGCTTCGGTGCTGGCTGACCTCACCACAGTTATTCCCATCCGATATTCTTCCGGCTCATCTTCGGAGGCATTCTCGGGTACGAGAACAGGGGACAGAACGGAAGTGCGCGTGAAGTCGGAAGACCTCGCCAGTGTGCTGCTCCGATTTGAGGGTGGCGCGAAAGGCTGCTTTTCCGTGGGCCAGGTGCTGCCAGGTCACAAGAACGACCTGCAGCTCGAGTTGAATGGGCGAACCTGTTCGCTGAAGTGGAAGCAGGAAGAACAGAATGAGCTGTGGATCGGACACTATGATCGGCCCAACGCAGTCATGGCGAAGGACCCGTCGCTGGTGTCGCCGGAGGTTCGGCGATATACGCATCTGCCCGGCGGACATCAGGAATCCTGGGCGGACGCATTCCTCAACGTGATCAGCGATGCATATCGGTGGATTCGTGAAGGAGCGACGCCGGAGGCCAAGCCGGAAATGTTGCCCACCTTCGAAGATGGTTACCGGTCGAACTGCCTTGTGGACGCCATGCTGAGAAGCCATGCGGGGGGCAGCGTCTGGGAGAAGGTCAGCTATGTGCCGGGATCTGAAAGCTAGATTCGTTTTCGCAGCATCGGCATTTTACGCAGGGAGGGATTGAGGAGCCGTCGCATGAGAGTCGGAGTATTCACGCCGTTGCTGTCGCAGTTGCCGCTGGAGGGCGTGCTGACGAAGCTTCTGGCGCTCGACATTCACACCGTGGAACTCGGGACCGGAAATTATCCCGGCAATGCTCATTGCAAGCTATCGATGCTGGATGATTCTTCGGCTTTGAAGGAGTTCAAGCTCAAGCTTGAGGATCAGGGCGCGAGCATTAGCGCATTGAGCTGTCACGGGAATCCCCTCCACCCTGATCCCGATCACGCAAGGCAGGCCCAGGAGGTGAACCGCAAGACGATTCTTCTGGCGGAAAGGCTGGGCGTGCCTGTCGTCGTCGATTTTTCCGGATGTCCCGGCGATTCCCCGAATGCCAAGTCACCGAACTGGGTGACCTGTCCATGGCCGCCGGACTATCTCGACGTATTGGCGTGGCAATGGGACGAGGTCGTGGCTCCCTACTGGGTGGAACGAGCAAAGTTTGCCGAGCAGCATGGGGTTCGTATCGCGATCGAAATGCATCCCGGCTTCGTGGTTTATAGCCCGGAAACAATGCTGCGGTTGCGATCGATCGCAGGCCCGTCGATCGGCTGCAATTACGATCCGAGTCACATGTTCTGGCAGGGGATCGATCCTATCGCGGCGATACGCATTCTGGGCGATGCAATTTTTCACGTTCATGCGAAGGACACTCAGCTGTACCCGGCGAACCTCCCTCGCACTGGCGTTCTGGACACGAAGCCGTACACTGATGAAAGGAACCGTGGTTGGATTTTCCGCACCTGCGGCTATGGGCACGGGGCGGAGTGGTGGAAGGAGTTTGTCTCGACGTTGAGGATGTTTGGCTACGACAACGTGCTTTCGATCGAGCACGAGGATAGTCTTCTCTCTCCCGAGGAGGGCCTTACCAAGGCAGCCCGGTTTCTCAACGAGATTGTTATCAAAGAGGAGCCAGGAGCAGCATGGTGGATTTAACCGCCTTCATTCGAAGGACGGCCCGTACATCGATGGATCGCAGAAGCTTTATCGCGGGCGCAGGCGTGCTGCTTTCGAGCAAAGCGTTGCACGCGCTCGCTCCCATGCAGACTAAGCAGGGTAGTGCCGCCACGAGCGGAAAAGCCGACCACAGCATTCGCATTGAACCTCTTAATTTGGAAATTGGCACGGGCGTGACGGTCAAGACTCTTGCCTACAACGGCCAAGTCCCGGGACCGCTGCTGAGGTTGCGGGAGGGTGTGCCGGTGACGATCGATGTCACCAATGCAACCGACTCGCCCGACATCGTGCATTGGCACGGCCTGGCGATTGATTCGTTGAATGATGGTGCGATGGAGGAAGGCTCGCCGATGATTCCCGTTGGCACCACGCATCGCTATTCTTTCACTCCCAAGCCGTCGGGCACACGCTGGTATCACACTCATGCTTCGGCCTATGACAATCTCTCGATTGGAACCTATAGCGGGCAGTTCGGATTCCTGCTGATTGAGGGCAAGGATCAGCCTGCTCATTACGACCAGGAGATCAATCTCGCCATTCATCATTGGGAGCCTTCGTTTGTCCCGATGGTCGAGACGATGCGCCAGCAGTCGTCAAACATGCCGCTCACGACCGGCTCCGATGTCGGATACAAATATGCAACCATCAACGCGCACATGCTGGGCGCAGGAGAACCGATACGAGTCAAGCAGGGGCAGCGTGTGTTGCTGCGCCTTCTTAATGCCAGTGCGACAGAGAACGTTGTTCTAGCCCTTCCCGGACACAGCTTCAAGATCATTGCGATGGATGGGAATCCCGTTCCGAATCCCAAGTCCGTGGAGGTGCTCTCACTGGCGGTCGCCGAGCGCGTCGATGCTATTGTCGAGATGAATTCGCCGGGTGTCTGGGTGCTGGGATCGACGCTGGAGAAGGCGCGTCAGATGGGGCTCGGCATTGTCGTCGAGTACGCGGGAAAGTCGGGCGCCCCGGTATGGAAAGATCCGGCGCCGGTTGACTGGGACTACACCCAATTTGCGAACACATCCGAGGCGCCGAAGCCCGACGAGACATTCACGCTGACCTTCCGGGACTTCGGCTCTATGCACGGCTCCAAATTTGACACATGGACCATCAACAACAAATCCTGGCCCGATATCGAGCCTCTGATGGTACAGCAGGGAAAGCGCTATCGAATGGTATTTCGCAATGGGAGTGGCGATCAGCATCCCATTCACCTGCATCGGCACACATTCGAGGTCACTCGCATCGGAAATAGGCAGACAAGCGGCCTGATGAAAGATGTGATCAACGTCATGCCCCTCGATACAGTCGAAGTGGATTTTGTCGCGAACAATCCTGGCGACACACTGTGGCACTGTCATCAACAACTGCACATGGATTACGGCTTTATGCAGCTGATTAAATACTCCGGCTGAGGGTTTCGGATCTGCAGCATTGCCGAACAAATCGCACTCTTCCCTAATAAATGAGGGTATTGATTGACACGATGAAGAGAACTCGGGTGATAGTGCTTCTGGCAGCAACAGGCTTCGTTGCTTTTCAATGCCGGCAAATGACGATCTACGCAGCTTCCGATGGTTCGCCATCGGGCCGTTCCGCATCGCAATCCCACGCAGTCGCAGGACAATGCCGGCCCCGCTAGCCCCGGCGCGACAGCCTACGCAGAACATTGCGCGATCTGCCACGGTGACAATCGCGAAGGCGATCTGCCGGCGTTTCCGCCTCTGCTCGGGATAAATCGGCAGATGAGCGATCAGCAGATCACGGATCTTGTTCGCAGCGGCAGAGGCCGGATGCCTGGCTTTCCGAAGCTGCGGCAGGATGAGTTGAATGCGTTGCTGCAGTTTCTGTCGACGAGCAATTCGCCTACGCCAGTCCCGAATGGAAACTCGTCAGTGGCATCTTCCAGCCTGAGCGAAGCAGGGTCTGCCCTCTTTCGTCAAAATTGCGCCTTCTGTCATGGCCGCGACGCACAAGGCGGTGAGACCGGTCCCGATCTTACCCAATCCAGACTCGTTCGCAGGGACGTGGGCGGCGACAGGATCTCGGAGGTGGTGAGGAACGGACGGCCCGAAAAGAAGATGCCCGCCTTCCATTTTTCCAATCAGGAGATCTACAGTCTCGTCGCATTTATTCATGAGCAGCAGGCCAAGGCGGCGTCCAGGCCGGGCGGTCGCAGAGGCGTAGAGGCTGCCGACCTCCAAACCGGCAATGTTGAGGCGGGGCGGCGGTACTTTAACGGTGCAGGGAACTGCGTGGCCTGCCACTCGCCTACGGGAGATCTCGCCGGCGTCGCTTCGAGGTACGAGGGACTGCAACTCGAGGAGCAGATGCTCTATCCGAGAGATGTAAAGAGCCGGGTAACGGTCACGCTGCCGTCGGGAAAACAGATATCCGGAACGGTGGCTTATCTCGATGAATTTACGCTTGCGCTGCGCGATGCCGACGGCAACTACCATTCATGGGCAGTCGGCAAGGTCAAGTACAAACTCGACGCGCCAGTCAACGCGCATGCGGATTTATTCGGCAAATACACGGACGATGACATCCACAACCTGATGGCATATTTGCAAACGCTGCGCTGATCCTGTTCATGCCGCAGGCTAAGAGGTTACCAACGAAAATGAAACCGCTGAGACATAGGGCTATTCTTGCCGCTGGCGTATTGGCCGTGCTTGCTGCATTGCCGCATTTGCTTCTGTCGCAGAACCTGAATCCCGCCGAGTTGCTCCACCCTTCGGCGGACAGCTGGCCCGGGTATCATGGCGACTACTCAGGCAGGCGCCACACCCATCTGACACAGATAACCCCGCAGAATGTTGGAAAACTTGGCCTCGCGTGGGCCTTTCAGACAGACCAGACCGCCCAAATCAAATCATCGCCGCTCCTGGTTGATGGAGTGCTGTACTTTACGGTGCCCGAGAATATCTGGGCGGTTGACGCGCGATCCGGGCATCAGGTGTGGCATTACACCCTGCCGCCCAGCCCGGGCGACCACATCGGTAATCGTGGCGTGGGCATGTACAAGGGCTGGCTGTACTTCATGACACCGGATTGCTACCTGGTCTCGCTGAATGCCAAGGATGGAACCGTGCGCTGGAAGGTCGAGGTTGCCGACGTTAAAAAGGGCTACTGGACGACGATGGCGCCCGTGATCGATAGGGAACCACGTGATCATCGGAGTTTCGGGCGATCTGGATAATCTGACCGGATACCTCCGATCGCTCGATCCTGAAACCGGTCAGACACAGTGGCAGTGGGACAGTACTCCCCCGGCGGGAACTCCGAACGCCACTACGGGCGGCATGACCTGGATACCGGGCACTTACGATCCTTCTCTCAACCTGCTTTATTGGGGCACCGGAAATCCGACGCCTGTGCTGAATGGCAAAGTCCGGCCGGGCGACAATCTCTATACCTGCAGCATCGTGGCGCTCAATCCAGATACAGGAAAGCTCGTATGGGCCTTTTCGGTTTCGCCCCACGACACGCATGACTGGGATGCTGTTGAGGTTCCAGTTCTGGTTGACGGAACCTTTCGCGGACAACCGCGAAAGATGCTGATGCAAGCTTCGCGCAACGGGTACTTCTTCGTTCTCGACCGCACCAACGGAAAGAGCCTGCTGACTGTGCCGTACGGCCCGGTCAACTGGACGCTGGGTGTCGACAAGGAGGGTCGCCCTATTCCGAATCCGGCAAAGGAACCGGCACCTGACGGCCGCCTGATCGCTCCCGATGAGGGAGGACTGACCAACTATCGCTCTCCCAGCTTTGATCCCAAGACCGGCTTGTTCATTGTCGATGCCCACCCCAGTTACAGTATCTATTTCGCCAAGCCAGCAGACGGAGCTTACGGCTGGGCCGGCGCGGATTACGGCCTCTGGGGGAAGGGAGTTATCGAGGCAATCGATTACCGGACAGGCAAAATTCGCTGGAGCCATGAGGTGGGAGCGGGAGGTTCAGGCGCCGGTGTTCTCACGACCGATTCCGGAGTGACATTCACGGGAGACGGCTACGGGAACGTCATGGCACTTGACTCGACGAACGGCAAGACCCTCTGGCATGCGGGGACAGGCGCGCCCATGCAGAGCTCTCCAATCAGCTACGAACTTGATGGACGCCAATACATAGTCACGAGCAGCGGAGGGGTGATGTTCGCATGGGTGCTGCCGCAATCCAGCAACCTGGCCAGCGGTACGGCCAGCCCCGCACACGCCCGTCCGTAGCTATCAGCGGACCTTGTGGGACGGGGGGGTGAACTCCCAGAGGCGATAACCCGCCGAAGTTCGCCTGAGGCCACTTTGTGCGTGAACCAGCCTCAGTGCGCAAACAACGAGAGCGAAATAGCCTCGCCCATCGCCCGATAACCGGCGGGAGACGGATGCAGGTGGTCACCGCAATCATAGGCCGGGATCAGATGATCCGGTCGATGCGGATCACGAACCACGGCGTCGAAATCGATCACAGCATCGAAATGTCCGGTTGCCCGAATCCACTCGTTCACAGTCTGCCGGTCCTTCTCGTTCAGCGGCCCCGGATGGTAGTACTCAGATCCTGCATAGGGTGTGATCGTCGCGCCGATGACCCGTAGTCCGTGTGCGTGGGAGCGCGCAATGATTTGCTGGTACGCGGCGATCAGCCGTTCAACCAATGCGGCATGTTCGGCAGGCGGCACTTCTCCTGTGCGCGTCAACCCGCCTAAATCGTTGACGCCCTCAAAGACGATGAGCCAGCGGACTCCGGCCGGCGCGAGGACATCGCGATCGAAACGCGCCAATGCATTTGGCCCCAGACCGTCGGTCAGCAAGTGGTTACCGCCGATCCCTGCATTAAAAACGCCGATGTTCCTCGTCGCGGGCGACTGCTGCAGTCGCGATGCCAGCACATCGGTCCATCGGTCATTTCCGTTGGTGGTCGCCCCATGACCATCGGTAATCGAATCTCCGAGCACCACTACCGACCCAGTTCCCGGAGGAGCTTGCACATCGATCTCTGAAATTTGATACCAGTGATCTACTGTGTGAGCATCAACCAACGTCTGTGTGGCTATGGCGTTTCCATGCATAAAGTACGACGTAGCCCGGGAACCGGGATGCCCCGTCTCGCGGGCGGGAGGAGACTCAAGGTAAAACGTTACCGCCAGATCCGACAGGGCCTCGACCGGATAGGGGATGGGATCCGATATGAACTTAGCGCCAGGTGGAACGATTACATCGGGCTTTCCGGCAAAGGTCAGCGCTTTGTCCGTTGCGGTATCGATCGCTGATGAGTGCGGCGAGATCGGCCGCGCAATATGGACCGCTGTGAAATGCAGCGCGTCCGTCCCGAACGCATTGGACAGATGAACGCGCAGTTCGGGACCGCCGGCAGAGAGATGAAAAATCTGCCGGACGGTCGCGTCCTGCAGGTCGGCGGAAGGCAACATGTTCTGGGGTTCGGGAACCTGCTGCGATGCTCCCCATGAAGCGATCCAAGTTTTGCGGCACAGCGTTCGTCTGCGCCTCGATTTTGCTCGAAACCGAGATGAGCGCCACGAGGAGAACGAAACATTTGTACTTTTTGACTGCGCTTCTTTGTGTTCATCGAATTAGTATTGGTTCCGAAGTAAATCGATTCTAACGCGTGGCGGCGTCGGTCTCCGGAGGGTACGTGCGTTTTTTGATCATCGCTGGTCTGCTTGTTGCCGGAATCTCTATCAGCTCCGACGGAGCTCTGTTGGCTCAGAACCCCGAAATGGCTGTGCTGCCGCCGGTGACCTTCACTGCCGATCAGGACCACCAGAATATGATGGATCAGCTGGGCAGCTTTATGGCTACGGTGGATGCCAACCGGGTATTCACTTTGCTCGGAGCAAAAGGGCCCGACGTTGCCGGGAGATTACCACACGGCGAAGATGCCTCCTGTGAATCAGGGCCTGCTGGATGGACAGATCGTGTGGAGCGAGCACGACGGCGGACACACGGACGCACCGAACATGAAGTACTTTATTGAATGGGCAGATCGCTTTACGGCCACACCGCAAGTCAGTAGGCAGTTGGTTAGTGGAGCGGGTGTCGAACCGTTCCACAGTTTACTTTCTATAAGTGACTGATCTCAGCAGGTGAGGGAAGCGAAAAAATGCCGAATGCCGGCCTTATCCAGCGGGTATCGTCCCCACACGGCGGCAGATATTCGCTGCGACGCGGTGAACATGATCCCCGGCCGTTACAACATGCGGCTCGCGAGCACATACTTTTCCGGCTGCGTGTCGAATGTCTGCTTGCAGCCCGCGCAACAGAAGTAGAACGATTTGCCATCAAATTCCGACATATACTTTGCGGCGTCTACGCCGACGGTCATGCCGCAGATCGGATCCCTCACCTCCTGTTTCTCAACACGCGAAAGCGGCATGTCGTTGTGTTCCATGGCTCTGCTTCGGTTCAATTGGACAATCTCGGCGAGGATGCTCACCGCAATTTCTTCTTGTGAACGAGCCTGAATGTTCAGCCCGGCCGGAGCGCGCACCCGACTTAGTCGTTCCTCGCCGATACCTTGTTGGCTCAGAACCTGGAGAACCTTGGCCGCCTTTGTTTTGCTGGCGACGAACGCCACATAAGAGGCGTTCGTTTGCAGCGCTTGTTCCAGGGCCTCCTCATCGCACTCTCCCTGAGTGGACACGACGATGAAGGTCTGCGGACCGATTTTCAGCCCGCTCAGGTTGAAATTCGGTTGCACCTGGTCCGCATCCGGATAACTCTCCCTGATCCGCATCCGGAGCGGCCACCGAAACGGTGTAGTTGATCGCCTTGCCGAGCTTGGCCAGAGTCTGCCCAACCGGGGAGCGGCCCAGGATCAGAATGTGCGGCTTCGGCAGAACGGGCTCAATGTAGATGTCCAGCGTGCCGCCGCTGTGGCATGTCATGTTGTAGGCCACGATGCCTTCCCCTTCCGAAGATGACGGGCTGATGCGAACCAGCCGAGGCCGACCATCTTTCAGCGCCTTCAGCGCTTCCTTGACCACTGCTGGTTGCGCGCAACCTCCGCCGATCCAGCCCCAGACCTCGCCGTCGGCGAAGATGATCGCCTTGTCGCCGGCTTTGCCCGAAATGGGCGCCTCGTAGCGCACGACCTCGGCCACAGCGAATGATTCGCCGTTCGCGAGCAGCTCGTCCGCCTTTTCTCAGGAATTGATCGAACATCCAGCTTTCCTCCCTGCCTACAAGTGTCTCTCCAATGCCAGCAAGCTCTCCAGATTATGCGCCGGAGCAAAAACATCCACATGAGGAAGCGCGGCGGCCATGCCTCGGGTGATGGGCTGATAGTCTTTCAGTCCAAGCAGCGGGTTCAGCCATAGAATTTTTTGCACGCGGCGTCGGGCGGCTCGCAGCTGCGCCGCCAGTATTTCCGGCTCTCCGGTATCCCAGCCGTCGCTCAGAATCATGAAAACGGTGTCGCGGGAGAGCAGCTTTCTTCCGTGGTGTTGGTTGAATTGCCGCAGCGAATCGCCGATCTTTGTGCCGCCTGACCAGCCCGTGCCCGCTGCGAGAGTCTCTTGCAGCGCCTCCGGCAGGTGGCGGGTGCGAAGCAGGTCGCTGATCTCGACGACATTGGTACTGAAGAGAAACGTGTCCACACGCTGAAAATGCGTCTGCAGTGCATAGGCAAAGCTCAGCAGGAACAGGCTGTAGAAATTCATCGAGCCGCTGATGTCGAGAAACACTACCAGCCGTCCTTTCTGGCTTCCTCGCTTTGTAGGCCAGGACGATTGGCTCGCCACCGTGAGCGATGCTTCGCCGGATGCTTCGGCGGAGATCGATGCGGCCGCGCGGTTGCTGATGGTGAGTCTTCGCGAGAGCCGCAGGCTCATCTCGCCGCAAAAGGCGCAGGGAGAGCTCTTCCAGCGCTGCCAGGTCGTCCGCCGGCACCTCGGAGAAATCCAACTTTCTTCAGCCGCTGTTGCGCGCTCGCGCCATAAACCGCCTGCCGTCGCTGTCTCGCGCCGCAGACTTCGTTGCCGGGTTGATCGAGGAACACCGTGGAGCCGTCTTCGCGCTCCTGGGCGTTGCCTTTGAGCGATCCCTTGTGCTTGCCTGAAGCAGATCGCGGTCGGGATCGCGATTCTCCCCAGAATTCCTGGAAGAGCTCTGAGGAATAGCTCCCATTCCTCTTTCGAATGGAGCACAGCGCCGACTGCAACGCAAAGGCGAAGATTCTGCGGTCTGTCAGCGACTCGATGAGCTTGACTGCTTCAAGGGCAGTAAGGGTATGGCGCAGGTGGCTCGGACACGCCGTGCGTTCCGCGCGAAGCGGCAGAATTCAACGATAGAGGCTGCCAGGCGCTCGGATTGTTCTTGACGCATTGTGCCCCTCCTCGCTCCCTCTGCTAAGAGGTCTGCGACATCAGCTTGTCGATTCCCGCGGCCCTTAGCTTCGCGACATCTTCCATGGATTTCGCCACGCAGCCCAGCGTTTGCTCGATCACTTCAGCATCCAGACGGCGGCTGCCCAGAGAGACCACAGCCTGAGCGCAGTCCAAAGTCTCAGCCACGCCGGGCGGCTTCGCCAGATCCAACCGTCGAACCCCCTGAACAAACCGCACCACCTGCATCCCCAGTTCCTCTTCGATGCCCGGCAGCCGGGCGCGCACGATTTTCATCTCCTTTTCGAAGCTCGGATAGTCGATCCAGTGATAGAGGCAACGCCGCTTCAACGCGTCACTTAGTTCCCGCGTGCGGTTGGAGGTAAGAATGACATAAGGGATGTGCCTGGCCTCGAATGGTGCCCATCTCGGGAACGGTTATCTGGAAATCAGAGAGCAGTTCGAGAAGGAATGCCTCGAATGCCTCATCTGCACGGTCGATTTCGTCGATCAGCAGCACCGGCGCAGCGTCCTGCGCAAGGATGGATTTGAGCAGTGGCCGCTCGAGCAAGAACTCGCGGCTGAAGATGTGTCTCTCCTTTTCTTCGACCGTCTGTTCTGTTCCTTCCTGAATTTTGATTGCGAGCAGTTGTTTCTGATAGTTCCACTCGTAGACGGAGGAACTCACGTCCAGTCCTTCATAACACTGCAGCCGGATGAGTTGGGTTCCCAGCATCGAGGCGAGGACCTTGGCCACTTCTGTCTTCCCAAGACCAGCGTGACCCTCGATCAAAAGAGGCTTATGCAATCTGATGCTGAGAAATACCGCGGTGGCCAAAGAACGGTCGGCGATGTAGCCCAGACGCTCGAAGCTCTGCATGAGAGCATCCGGATCTCTCACAAGCTCCTCAGGCTGGGCTGGTAGGGCTGCATGATGATTCGGTCCTGCCTCCGTCTTATCTGCCGGCTTGATGCAGGACAGACTTCAGGATTCGCGACGAAAAGCTCCTTTTGCCGCAGCCCACGCCAATGAAGCGGCGTTAACAGGCTTGGCCTCAGCCTCGACTGCATCAGCAGGTTGTTGCAGCTGTGCCTGGAAGTTCTTGATGAATTGCCCAAACATGACGTTGGAGACTTCGCTGATCACCCGCGATCCCATCTGCGCGAGGATGCCCACTACATTCACTTCGGAAACGCTTGTGACTTCTGTGCCGCCATCTTCGAGGGAACGCAGTTTGCCCGTCATCTTCATCGACGCGCTGCCGCGGCCTCTCACGTCCTGCCCTTTGCCGAGAATTTCGAGTTCGTGGTTTTCCGGGATCGAGACGGACAATCTCCAGTTCGCCCTTGTAGTCAGTTGCGCTGGGGCCCACTTTCACGCTGATCGTGCCTTTGTATGTCTTCTCGTCCACCTGCTCGGTAATCTTCGCGCCGGGCACACAGGCAGCAACTCTCCGTGGATCACTGAGCAGGCTCCAGACTTTCTCGATCGGCTCCTTCACCTGAAAGGTCTTTTCGATCTGCATCGCCATGGCGCTAGTTGACCACGCCTTTCTCCTTGAGGATGTTCCACACCTTCCAGGGAGCGATCGGCATATCGATGTGCTTTACGCCCAGGTGGGAGAGCGCGTCGACGACGGCGTTAACGAAGGCTGCGGGAGAGCCTACGTTCGGCGATTCGCCGACACCCTTGGCGCCGAAGGGATGGTGCGGCGAAGGCGTGCAGGTCTTGCCTGTCTCCCAGTGAGGAGTCTCGACCGCTGTCGGCAACAGGTAGTCCATAAAGCTTCCTCCCTGCACGTTGCCGTTCTCGTCGTAGTCAATCTGCTGCATGAAGGCGATGGCCAGGCCTTCGGTCAAGCCGCCATGGATCTGGCCTTCGACAATCATGGGATTGATGATGTTGCCGCAGTCGTCCACGGCCACAAATCGGCGGACTTTGACCTCACCCGTTCCTTTGTCGATGTCCACCACGCAGATGTAGGTGCCGAACGGAAAGGTGAGATTGGGTGGGTCGTAATAATCCACCGCTTCGAGGCCGGCTTCCATGCCCTCCGGCATGTTGGTGTATGCGGCGAAAGCGATGTCCTGGATGGTCTTGGCCTTGCTGGGAGCGCCTTTGACGAAAAACTTACCGGGCTCCCAGTCCAGATCCTCTTCGCTGCATTCCAGCAGATGAGCCGCGATCTTTCTGGCCTTGTCGCGAATCTTGCGTGCCGCCATGGCGGTGGCCGCACCGGAAACCGGCGTGCTGCGGCTGGCGTACGTTCCCAAACCATAAGGAGCGGTGTCCGTGTCGCCCTCTTCAACTGTCACATCCGCTGCTGGGATACCGAGTTCCTGGGCGACAATCTGAGCATACGTAGTTTCATGACCTTGACCCTGACTCTTGGTTCCCATGCGGCACATAGCTTTGCCGGTGGGATGAACGCGAATCTCCGCAGCTGTCGAACATCTTGATGCCGGCAATGTCGAAGGTATGGGCAGGTCCTGCGCCGACGATCTCGACGAAGCTGGAGATGCCGATGCCCATCAACTCGCCCCTCTTACGCTTCTCCTGCTGTTCCTTTCGCAGCGCGTCATAGCCGACGATATCCAGAGCCATCTTCATGGCGGCGTCGTAGTCTCCGCTGTCATAGGACCAGCCGAGCGGCGACTTATACGGAAACTTCTCCGGGCGAATGAAGTTCTTCCGCCGCAACTCGACAGGATCGACCTTCAATTCCTGAGCCAGGACATCGACCGCTCGCTCGATGAGATAAGCGGCTTCCGTTACCCGGAACGAACAGCGATACGCGATGCCTCCGGGCGCTTTGTTGGTATAAACTCCGTCGACTTCGCAGAAAGCAGTGGGATAGTCGTAGGCGCCGGTACAGATGCTGAACAAGCCGGCGGGAAACTTGGTGGGTTGAGCAGCTGCGTTGAAAGCGCCATGATCGGCCAGTGTCTTTACCGCGCATGGCCTTGATCTTGCCGTCCTGGTCGGCAGCAAGCTCCGCGGTCATGTGATAGTCGCGCGCGAAACCGGTGGACTGGAGGTTCTCCGAACGCGTTTCAATCCATTTCACCGGGCGTCCGAGGGTCAATGACGCGACCACAGCGCAGACATACCCCGGATAGATGGGAACCTTGTTGCCAAAGCCGCCGCCGATGTCGGGCGAAATGACACGGATGTTGTTTTCCGGGATGCCGCCGACGATGGAGAAGAGCGTGCGATGAGCATGCGGCGCTTGCGAAGTGAGATAAATGGTAAGCCGTCCAGTCGCGGTGTTGTGGTCGGCGACGCAGCCACAGGTTTCGAGCGGCGCCGGGTGGCAGCGCTGAAAGACAGCGTGCAACCTGGCCTTGACCTCCGCGTCGTCGAAGACCTTGTCCGTGGCTCGCCCTGTCGCCCACCTCCCAGTGAAAGATGTGGTTGGTCTTTTCCTCGCGGTCCTCGCGCAGAATGGGTGAGGCGGGGTCGAGCGCCTTATGCGGATCGACCAACACCGGCAGCTCTTCGTACTCGACCTCCACCAGCTCGGCAGCGTCCGCGGCGGTGTATTGGTCCTCCGCCACCACGAATGCTACTTCCTGCGATTGAAAGAGCACCTTGCCCGTCGCCAGGACCATCTGCTTGTCGAAGAAGAGAGTAGGCATCCAGGCAAGATTCGCCTTCGCCAGATCCTCCCCGGTGATAACTGCTAAGACTCCTGGCAGCTGCGTGGCTTTCTCCGTGTTGATGCTCTTGAGGCGGGCGTGCGCGTAAGGACTGCGCACCATGTGTCCATAAACCATATCAGGCAAGTTGACGTCGTCCACGTAGTTGCCCTTGCCCTGGATGAAGCGCAGATCTTCCTTACGCTTGATGGAATGGCCCATGCCGCCAATCTCAGGCGATGTTGGGAAGATCATCTTTACCTCCTTGCTCCATCCTGGCGGCGGCGTACTGTACGGCCTTCACAATGTTCTGGTACCCGGTGCAGCGGCACAGATTCCCGGAAATACCCCAGCGAATTTCCTCCTCGCTGGGGTTCGTGTTCTTGTTGAGCAGCGCGTAAGACGACATCAGCATGCCAGGAGTGCAGAAACCGCACTGTAGGCCATGCTCTTGCTTGAATCCCTCTTGCAGCGGATGTAGCTTGCCGTTCTGCATCAGGCCTTCCACGGTGAGTAGTTCGCAGCCATCAGCCTGCACGGCAAACATGGTGCACGATTTGACTGTCTTCCCGTCAAGCAGGACGGTGCAGGCTCCGCAATGTGTTGTGTCGCAACCGACGTGAGTGCCCGTCAGACCCGGAATCCCGCGGATGAAGTGGACCAGTAATAGCCTGGGCTCAACCTGTGCCTCACGATCGCGTCCGTTCACTTTGATTCGAATCAGTTCTTTCTTCGCCATGTCAGAATCCTCTGCCGTTCTCGAAGCTCTAATTGGCCGCGCGTTGGAATGCGCGGGCCAATGCGCGCCGGGTCAATTCCTTCACTAAACCCCTTTTGTATTCCGCCGGCCCGCGCAGATCAGAGCTTGGTTCTGCTTCACCGGCAGCCAGTTGTGCAGCCTGCTCGATGTTGGCCTCATCCAATTTCTTGCCGCGCAGAGATTCCTCCGCCTTGACCGCCTTCACGGGCGTCGCGCCCACGTTAGTCAGTCCGATACCCACCTGTTGGCAGATTCCTCCGCTATCCAAGGTCACCTGTGCGGCCACTCCGGCGGTAGCAAAGTCACCGACTTTCCTCTCCAGCTTCAAATAAGCGCCTCCGCTGCGCGGCTGTGGAATGGGCATGCGAATCTCGCTCACGATCTCGTCATGTTGAAGCTCGGTTGTAAACAGGGTGACAAAGAAGCTTTCGATGGGCAGCACTCTCTCGCCTTGTGGCCCAACTGCCACCACCTGTGCCCCAAGCGCCAGCATCGTAGCAGGATGATCGTTCGCGGGGTCACCATGCGCCAGATTGCCCGCGAGCGTAGCCATATTCCGCACTTGCGGATCAGCAATTACGCGGGCGGTGTCGAGAATGATCGGATACTTCGAGCGAATGAGCGGAGAGTTTTCCAGTTCGGCTTCTCGCGTAAGTCCGCCGATCTTCAAATAGCCGTCCTCTTCCCTGATGTAGGACAGTCCGGGAATCCGGTTGATGTCGATGAGGTAGCCAGGCCGCGCCAGCCTGAACTTCATCATGGGAATGAGGCTCTGCCCGCCGCTCAAAATTTTCGCGTCGTCTCCGTACTGTTGAAGAAAAGCGATAGCCTCGGGAACAGTCTTTGGTCTGAGATACTCAAAGGCCGGCGGGATCATCGTCGTACCCTCCCATCCGTGCTCCCATTTGGACTTCCGGATGTTGATGAGAAATCACGAATGCGGAGCATGTGCAAACGCGAGAGTGCTTTCACACCCCGGAACGTTATAGCCCTTACAAGGTAGACGGGTCAACGCAGGAGGATCTTTATCTGGCTCTTTGGGCGACTCCATTGCAATCAAAGATTGCGTATTTCCCGATGGAGAATTCAGGGATTCCCCGGCTCAATTGGCCTTAACGTTTTTCTGCCTTGTTCCGTCCGCGCTTCTGCGCGCCGGGAAACAATCTCTGCCGCGATGCTCAGGGCAATTTCCTCTGGTGTCTCGGCACCTATGTTGAGCCCGGCAGGCGCGCGAACCGTGGCTAGCTTCTCCGGCGATGCGCCCCGGCGTTCCAGCCTGCGCAGTATCTCCTGGGCTCGCTTCTTGTTGGCTACGAGGCCCACATAGGCGCTCTGGACCTGCAAAGCGTGTTCGACCGCCTCTTCATCGAATTTGCCGCGGCTGGCCACGACTACATACCTCCCGGACTTTTGCGGCAAGAGCGAGAGGTCGAGGGTCTTAAGCAATCTCACGCCCGGCGACAACGCGGAGACTTCGAGGAGAGGATCGACGACTGTCACTGTGAATTTCAAAAACAGGCCTAACTTCATCAGCGCGATTGCGACCTCTTTGCGGCCCACGACGATCAACTCGTCACAGCGCGACGGCGTCCTCCCCGCCCGTATCCTCCAGGACCGGAACTGCTCTTGCCTCACGATTAGCAGCCTCAATGAATGCCCGCTCATCTTCCGCCGATTGGCCAAAACGTCGCAGTCGTTCATAGTCATCCTTGTTGTCGATGTCGAGAAGAACTCCTACATCGTCCACTTCCACCTTTACGATTCCCTCCAGGTGACGCCCGAAGATTGCCCGGCAGCCGACATCTCCGTCGAGTGCCATGACCTCGGGAAAGACAGAACGGTCCAGGAGAACCGGGTTGCCACGAAAGCCTTTGTACAAGGGAATCACTATCTGCGCATTGGAGCAGCGGTGCCGGTCGATGATCTGATCGAGTGTCTCCGGGCGAATGAAGGGCTGGTCCGCAAGGATAATCAGGGCGGCGTCCGTCTGCGGATCAAGTGCGGAAAGTCCCTCGCGCAGCGAACTAGCCATGCCTTGTTCGTAGTACTTATTGACCACAATCCTGAGCCCATCGATCACAGAGATTGGAAGCTGCTGCCGGATAGTCTCCGCAGAATAGCCGAGGACGAGGACGACTTCATCCACTCCAGCGGCGCGAACGTTTTCGAGGGTCTTACCCAGCACAGAGCTCTCGCCCAGATGAAGCAGCTGTTTTGCTTCACCCATGCGAGTCGATCTGCCCGCAGCCAAAACGATGGCGCCCACTCGATGATCTGCTAATTGTGCTCATGCAGTTCACTCAAACTTGCTCGATTATTCGCCATACGGCCGGAAAAGTCTCAATCGACCCATGTATAATCTCTCGGATGGCCAGGGAAAGGATCAATCGCCGGGGAGGAAGTTAATCGCTAAGGGCGCCACACAATATGCCGGTGCTCCAGAGATGGAAGAGCGCTTGCTGCGCAGAATCTGGCCCGATGACGCGAGTCCATCGCTGCATCAGATCGCGCACCTTCAAAGGGCGACCGAGGTCTTGAATCAGAAACTCAAACGTTGTATTTTCCACGAAAACCAGCGGATGGTCGAGACTGGGATGGGTGATGCCACGAGCCTCCACTATGTAGTCGTCCTTAAGGCACGGCACGTTGGCGATTCGCGCATCGCGCGATACTTGTATCAGTCCATCAGCACCAGGAAAAGCGGCCGGTTGCGTTAGCCTGTGAAGGCGTGAACACTTCGCCAAGGCTCCCAGTTGCGCGGCGAAGCCAAAATTCGGTTCCATAGAAACTGGCAGCCTGCGCATAGAAAGATGCGGCGCTAACCGCGTGTAGATTTACCGCGTCCCGCTGGCGTGAATTGTAGAAATGGAGAGCCAGGCGAGTGTTCTCGGGCCGCCGCGAAATGGTGTGGACCACTGCGGCCGCGTGCAGCGCCGTGCCTATGGCGGTCTGCACGCCTTGCGAAGATAGAGGGTCGATCGTAAATGCTGCTTCGCCAATCTTGATCGTGTTAGATGTGACGATTTCCTCTGCCATGTAACAAGTGGCGTCACAAACCGAAACTGCGCCCCGGGTTCCTGACATGCAGCGCCGCAATAATCCTGAACCGGACAGGAGGGATTCGTAGAACGCGCTCCGAGTGCCGTTTTTTTCTATTCCCTCACGATAACTGCGGGGATCCAGGAACACGGTTGCATTGAAGGTGCCGTCAGGCAGCGGTGCGCCCCAAAACCACTCTGTTGCTCCGGACTCAACCCGAGTTGCCGCACCGGTCATCTCCGCGTTTTTCCAATACGCCCACAAGGCCAAGGTTGGAGCGGAGATGCTTGAACTCTCTTACCCCGCAGCAGATTGACTCGTCCGGTCGCGTCCACGAGGATGGTGGCTTCGACTCGCAGCCGCTTTCCCGACAGATCCACTTCAACTGTCCAGAGGCCATCGCTCTGGCTAAGGTGGAGTATTTTGGCGGGATTGAGGAGCGTGACGCCACATTCGACGGCGGCGTCCAAAAGAAGCTTGTCAAACCGGCCGCGATCAACCTGGAAGCCTGGTTCGCCATACGCGGGCCGATCATGGTCATGATCGCCGGCCCAATGCACCATCGCCGCCGCCGGACGCAGGAAGCCGGCTTCTTCCACACGACTTCTCAATCCCAATACATCAAGCAAGGGAAGAATGTTTCCGGCCAGTGACTCGCCGATATGGGAGCGGGGGAAGGCCGACTTCTCAACCACGACAACGGAGTGGCCAAGTTGCGCGAGTCTCCGGCTGATGGCTGAACCGGCAGGACCGCCGCCGATGACACAGACCTCGGTCATGAGACTGGAGTCCATGGCTAGCCCTGCGCGCCGAAGAAAGTCGGCTTGCCCTCAAGTATGCGAATGTATGCTTCCAGACAATAGTGCAGCCAGCCGCGAATGTAATCGCAGGCAGGCCGGCCCCGGTGAATGACCTCGTAGTGGCATCCGCCCCCGCATAAATATTTGGCCCAACAGCTTCGGCAGGGCTCTTGAAGATGAACGTGCCGCGCGGCAAGCCACTGCGCGTTGACGCTGTGGATCGACCCCAGCTTGCACTTCGCCGAGCCGACCTGCTTCATCCTCCACAAAACGATGACACGCGTAGAGTGCGCCGCCGGCAGAGACTCCAACGTAGCCGGCGCCAGCCCCACAGGGATAAGGACGATGGGTGCCTTTGTGAATCTCATGCAGCGCGGTGTACATATTGGAGAACGCGTAGCGCTCGCCGCGCAGGATTCTGCGCTCGAACTCCCGCCCGCATTCGATCATGCCCTCCAACATGGATTGCAGATGGGATGCGCTCATCTCTCCGGTTCCGCTGGGTGAGCTCAGCATGGGCGAGAAGCCGACTGAGTGGAAGCCAAGCCCGAGAAACGCGTCCAGCGTCTCCGGCAGGAAGAGATTTTCCGGAGTGACCGTCACCCGCGCCGAGACCTGCATTCGTTGTTGCATGGCCAGCAGCGGCGTTACATTCCCGAGTACACGGTCGTAGCTTCCATTGCCGCCCTTGAACGGGCGCAGCCGATCGTTGATCAGTCCGAGGCCGTCCAGGCTGACGGTAACGGCAAAGCCGTGTCGCTCGAAGAATTCGCCATCGGCCGCAGTCAACAGCGTGCCATTGGTGGTGATGGAGAATCCGATTTCGACGTTATTCCGGTCGCCGAGTTCACTCGCGCGCTCTGTACACAGCCGCAACAGGGTGCGGTTGGTCAGCGGCTCTCCCCCGAGAAAGGCCACGTTGAGCCGTTCTCCGGGAGATGCGTCGGCAAAGAGAAGATCAATTGCGGCCATCGCGACGTCTGTAGACATGTCGCGCTCGTCACCGCCAAAACTTCCGGCTTGAGCGTAGCAGTAACCGCAAGCGAGGTTGCATTTCTGCGCGATGGCAAGCGAGATAGAACGCACCGGGTGATGCTCAGGAGGCTCATCGGAGATGAATGCCGGCGCAGAAAGGCCGAGGCTACTCAACAGCGACTCGGCCTCCTCGTGGTTGCAAGTGTCAAGTATTGCCGCAATCTCCTCTGAAATAGAGAAAACTCGCGAGCCATTCATCAGCAAGATGTGTTTACCCACCTCGGTGTCGAAGCGATGATAGGGGGGCGAGAGCGGCGCAGCGCGAGGGATACGTCAGTCTGAGGCGCGTTCTGAATTTGGATCAGCATGGCTGGCTCAGGGACTATTCCGCCTCTTCATCCTCACCGCCGATGATGAATCGCAACTCTTTCTCCCACTGCCGGTAGAGGTCCGAGGAAGAAACGAGTCGAGTGTCGACGTGGTCATCCACGACGTAGACTCGCGGGGTTTCGGGTGTGCGGTTCTTTTGCAGCCAGTTATTGCCGTCGCTCGTACCATCGGGCCGAGGTTCGATGTTGACGTAATCGGGCCGAGTCGCGGCCCAGTAAAAGCAGGAGCACTGGCGATAGTCGGCTTGCCAGGGCGAGCAGAGACTTTGGGTGAGGTAGCCGGGAGGCACCAGCTCGCGCGCGATGACGGCGCGCTTGATTGTCTCCCCATTTATGTTTTCCTCGTCGAAGAATCGACGCATGGTCAAGCTCCGCTCGATTGACTTCCCATCCTCGATGCATTGGAAAGTGCATGTGACGGGCTGGCCTGCGTGATGGTGCAGAACCGCGGCCAGGGCGTTGGACCAC
Source organism: uncultured Acidobacteriaceae bacterium (assembly GCA_963725225.1). GTDB lineage: Bacteria > Acidobacteriota > Terriglobia > Terriglobales > Acidobacteriaceae > Silvibacterium. The sequence continues at coordinate 24,757 of CAVRXY010000035.1, read as the reverse complement.
TCCAGCGGGATAGTCGGCTGATGGAATTGAGTGTCGGGAAGAAGCACGTTAGGCCCGCCCTTGATTTTGGGACCGGTGACTGGCACGGTGACCGCCGTCCCTTCGATCGTCAGCAACTGATAGCCCTTTGCCAGGATTTGCAGATTCTCGGGTGCGCCGGGTTCGACACTCATCACGAAATTGGTGGCTTCGTGCAGTTCGATTTCTACCAGAATGCGCCGCCAGGCATTGCGAAAGTCGGTTTCCAAGCCGGGAAAACAGTTGGAGACCGCAGCGCGTGGATGGGTCGTAGGTGGATTGCCGACCCCGTCATAGTTCAACTGCGCAGTAAGGTTCCTGGCTTGTATCGCAGGACGGGCTGGAGATGCCGGCTCGGCAACGTTCGCCGAGCGGATGCCACTTGTTGTCATGTCCGCGACCGCGCGAATCTTGGCCACCTGCCGGCGCGTCAAAGCCAGATGATTGCCCTCAGGGCCGCGCATGAGTGCTGGCATTTTTCGACGGGTCTCGGTGGAAAGATCGCCCACTTCGTCATAGTTGCGGAGAATCCGTGCGAACCACACCAGAGAGCCGCTCTCCAGTGCCAGTAACACGCGTTCATGCCGGGCCTGTATCGCCAGCGAGTCCGCAAGCGCGGGCTCGAAGATCGGCTCCAGGGCGCGCAGAACATCGAGGTAATCCATGCGCGCCATTCCGACTCCCGGCTGCGTCGAGGCCGCATTCATCTGTGCGGTGTTCATCAGGCGGGTGGTTTCCAGCGCCCGGCGAACGATTTGTCTCACCTCCTCGATTTCCCGCTGCGAGGCCGGTCCGTCGAACTCAGGACCGCACATCGCTTGTTCCAATTCGTCCGCGATGGTGCGCACCGGCATGCTGTCGGGGGCGAAGCTCGGCGGCCCGGCGGTGATTCGCGCATAGGCGTTGAACTTTTTGCCGGCTATATTGACTTCCGACTTCCACGATGCCATCGCACTCGTCATCGAAATACGCCCAGCTGTACTGATTGAACTTGTCGTCCATCCAGCCGGCATAAACATATCCAGGGTTGGTGGTTCTTCGAGAGGCGAGATCGCTGGAGTGGGGATCGACCCAGCCCTCCCATGAATTCTTACCCCGCTTAGGCTCGTAGACCACTTCGGCAAGATTCTTATCGGGATGGTCGAAGGTACTCGGAGGGCCATAGACCTTTCCCGCAGCCGGAATAAACCGCAGTCGAATTTGCGGGAATGCGGTGTTTGGCTTGATGAATTGAACATGGCCGAATGGAATGTACTTATCCTTGAAGAAGTTCTTGCAACGCCCTTGCAATTCTCGTCGAGAATGATCGGAAAAGCGGCCCGTATCGGCAAGGACGCGGTCATCAGTTTCTGAAGTATGCCGGTAGGCCTTCATGTTGCCCACCTGCACTTGCCACGTCACATCTGAAGCCGAGATGCCGTCCTCCGCAGATCCAATTTCCAGGGGAAATAGTTCGTCTTCGCCGACAAACCTTGCCCATACTTCCAGAAAGGGCGCTACAGGCCGGACTGCGTCCCTCTTTATCGCGGAAGCGGACCTCGAAAGGCGGTTCCTTGGCCTGCAGTTCGCCGCTATCCTGAACCACCAAGGTTCTTGCGGGCACGATCTTACGTGGACCCACCGGATCCGGGACCAATAACTCGTAGTTGTCCATGGGATCCGGTGATGACCCGAGGCGGCCGATGGCGAGCGGCGGAAGAATGCGGATCTCCGCAATTTCTTTAGATTTTCTTACACACAGCCCTAAGCTCCGATCATGGTAAGAATCTGGTCCAGAGCGGTTTTATTGGCGCTTTCCAGGCCGCACAGATACCTTTCCCAATCCGGGTTGCCGTGCTTCTTTAAGGCCCGGATATAGTCCCCTGAGGCCAGGACAAGATCACGGTGAGTACGCCAGCGCTCTTTATCGTAGGGTGACTGTGCGAGCGAGTATGGCATCTCGAATGGCGGTCCGGCGCGCGTGCCGTCGTCCGGTGTGTTCAATGGTTGTGTCATAAGGATTTCGGCAATCGAGCGCAGATTATACATTTCGCCGAATGACCATGATATGAGCAAGCCGCGCGGTGTCCGCGCCGTGCTGGCGACCGGTGCTTCGATCGCGAAGGAATGCGCGAGGTACATCAACAGCATCCGGTAGCGCAGATTGAAGAGTTGGGCCCAGGTGAGCGCTACAGGGTTTCCGATGTACTGTCCTTTGCCTGTATTTTGAGTCGAGGGATTGTGAGCGATGCTTCGGCTTGGACTCCATCTCGCTCTCCGGAAATTCCCGATAGATGTTCAGAAATCTGCCGAAATGCGATTTTTCGAAGTCGCTGATATCAGAGCCTTCTCCCTCTTTGGCTATTGCCTGAATCGCGGCCACCGCATCGTCGCGGTTCTGTGCGGTTTTGATCAGCAGGTCGCTGTATCCGAGGCCCCATTCCTGGGCCCGGACCTGATGCCGGATGGAATCGGCTTAAATATCGCACTGAGCGATAAAGGGGCTCGGTTTAGCTTCGGGATCTTTGGCCTGTGGGGGTACAGTGAAAAGCTTGATCAGCGTATCGTAGACCAGTCCGACCCGATGCACTTTGTCCTTATCGACTGGATTGTCAACCACGCGCTTGATATCCTCGATCTCCTGCGTCAACCCGAGTTGCTTAATAACCTCATCGCTGGGACTCTCGGCCAAAATGTATTTGGCCAAGGAACGCCTGGATAGCGGCTCCAACTCAAGTGGAAAGGGATAGAGGTCCGCGGGCGTGGGGTAATCCTCGCGATCGAAGCAGATCGGTCCGCCGATCAGCGTGAGCAGGTTCTCTACCGTGGCCAGGTGGGCCATCTCCTCGCGCGCGATCTGTGCGACCGTTTTTTTCCAATGATCCGCGATGCGCTGGTGTTCGGGGGAGAGATGATCTCCGCCGAGGGAGTAGGCGGCGTAGAGGTATTGAGCCATCAGCGCATGTTCCACCTCCGCGGCGATATGCAGAAGATAGATCGCGGTCTCACGCGGACAAGACGAGATATTCAGACCGAGATCCGCGGAAGAATTATCGCTCGCGGGCCACTCCACGAACCTGGTTAATCGCAAGGTCAATCGGTCCTTCTCAGGGAGAGACTGCTGGAGATAAAGACCGCACGATCATATGCGAAGAGGGTTTGAACCTCAACGAATATGATTTGCTATACTCGACCACATCGGGGACAGTGCAAGGGTCTCAAGGACGAATTACAGCGTTCCGGACCGCCTCTGGACGGTAGGCGAGCTGGTGTTGCGATGTGTTCCGAAGGCTCCAGGATTTCACCAAAAAACCGGCCACAGATCAAGGCTGAGATCTTATGGCTGAGGCGCGTTCGAGTCAGATTCGCGAGATTATAGAAGCCGCCCTTAGGCTTCCCCCAGCCGAGCGCGAGGAGTACCTCGCCAGGATTTCCGTCAGCGACAGTGCGTTGCATGAGGTATTGGCGGAGCGCGCGGGGGACCCGCCGGATACCGTTACAAGAGCCGTGCCGGCCGGTGGCATGGGGCGACATGTCTTTTCCGAAAACTACGTGGTTGCCGGACGCTTCCGCATCGTTCGCTTTCTGGGCCGGGGCGGAATGGGCGAGGTCTACGAGGCCGAAGATCTCGAACTCGGCGCGACGATCGCTCTCAAGACCATCCGTCCGGAGATTGCGGAGCACAGCCAGGCGCTGAACCGGCTGCGCAAGGAAACTTATCTCGCCCGCAAGGTCACCCATCCGAATGTCTGCCGGATTTTCGACTTTTCTCACGATGGCGATGTCGCCTTTATCACAATGGAACTGCTCAGCGGCGGGACTTTGGCAGACCGCCTGCGCGATCCTAAGACCATCTCCTTGAACGACGCCAGCGATTGGGTGCTGCAGATGATCGAGGGTCTGGGCGCCGCGCATCGCGCTGGTGTGATTCACCGCGACTTCAAGCCGGGAAATGTCTACCTGGTTCCGGAGCAAGACGGCGGCACGCGCGTTGTCATCACCGACTTCGGCTTGGCGCGGGCAATGGACAGCAATCAGAGTATGACCGAGAGCGGTCAGATACTCGGCACCCTGGCTTACATCTCGCCGGAGCAACTCCGGGGAGAAGACGCCAGCGCTTCTTCGGATATCTATGCGTTAGGGATTGTTATCTTCGAGCTCGTAACGAGACGCAGGCCGTTCGAGGGTGCGGGCCTATCCTCGCTGATGAAGCGCCTTCACGAGCAGCCTCCGTCGCCCAAGCTGTGGATGGAACAGATCGAGCCGCGCTGGGAGGCAGTCATCCTCCGTTGTTTGCAACCCGATCCGGGATTGCGATTCTCGTCCGTACAGCAAATCCGTCTGTGGCTGGGTTTCTCAGGCGCTGGTTCAGATGAAAAGGTCGCCAGCATTCAAATCTCGGACTTCCTGACTACGGCCACGCATGCTCTTCCCAGTCCGGCGACATCGCCAGCCCCAGCCCCGAGCGCCCAGCGCAGATGGTTATTGCCTTCAGCAATCCTTCTCGGTTTGCTGCTCGCTATAGGCGGCGGTTTCTACCTATGGACAAAAAGGCCGCTCGGGCCTTCGAGGTCAGAAAACAACCGCGGTGTCGTTACCCAACTCACGCTGGATAGCGGCTTCGATAACAATGTCACCTTTTCGGCAGACGGCAAGCTGATGGCCTACTCCTCAGACCGGAGTGGCGAAGGCCATCTCGACATCTGGGCGCAATATCAAGGTGGTCCGCCGGTCCGCATTACCAGAGACACGAAGGTAGACCAGGACTATCCAGCACTCGCACCTGACGGCAGCGCGATTGCGTACCGTTCCGAGGCCGACGGCGGCGCCATATACATCAACGCGGCGCTGGGGGGAAACGAACGGCTTTTGGTTAAGAGCGGGCAAAATCCTCGTTACTCGCCCGATGGGAAGTTCATCGCGTACTGGACAGGTGAGTGGGGACACTTTGTGCTGCCTAACGGAAAGATTTTTATTGTGCCGGCGACGGGAGGGGTGCCGAGGCAGCTGCGTCCGGAGTTTGCCGATGCTCGCTATCCCATCTGGATGCCCGATGGACATCACATCATGTTCCAGGGATTTCGGCCAGGCGAGGGATCTTCCGAAGAGGCGAGCGACTGGTGGGTCACCGATCTTGACGGAACGGAGTTGGTGAAGACGGGCGCTTTCGATTATTTGCGCAAGCAGGATCTCAGGCTATATTTCAGCCCTCCATGCTTGTTGAGAGACCAGATAATTTTCTCTGCCAGCAAGGGCAACAGCACAAACATCTGGCGAATGCCATTCTCCCCCGGCGACTACAAGGCTGCAGGAGACCCTCAACCAGTTACATTCGGCGCTGCTCTTGAAGCCGCGCCATGGGTACTTCCCGATGGAGAAGTGGCTTTTACCAGCGCCGTAGCGTCGCTCAACATCTGGAGTCTTCCGTTGAATCCGGCAACCGGGGCGGCCGCGGGGAAACCGAAGCAGGTGACTACGACGGCAGCGCTGGATACCCGACCATCACTTTCCGCCGATGGGAAATTGATGGCGTTTGCGCGCCGCATTGGTGATCTGCGCAATGTGTGGGTGCGCAACCTGGAGACGGGCAGTGAGGTGAATCTCACCTCATCGGCCGAAGCGAGTCCACTCATCAGTCCCGATGGCCGCAAGATCGCCTATTCCGTTTGGCAGAACAACCAGAACCCCATCTACGTCGTCGATCTCGACGGCGGTTCACCACACCGCGTTTGCGAGGATTGCGGCAACGCCGTTAGCTGGTCGCCGGATGGCGTCAACATACTCTATCTCGCGGGACACCCAGAGGCCATCTACGTACTCGACGTAGCCAGCGGAAGCAAATCGCTTTTTCTGAGCAAACCAAGTTATCAACTCGACCAGGCTCAAATCTCGCCTAACGGTCGAGCCGTCGCATTTGTGGTGCGGATGTCAGCCGATCAATCGCAAATCGTTGTCGCTCCCTTGCAAAATGGAATTGCGGCCCCGCCGAACGAATGGATAACCGTTGTAGCCAGCCCCGGCTGGAATGACAAACCCCGATGGTCCGCCGATGGCCGATTTATCTACTTCTATTCCACAACCGACGGTTTCCAATGTATCTGGCGGCAACGGCTCGATCCCAGCGGACTTCGGCCTATTGATGGTCCGCTGGCGGTTTTGCACCTGCACGATCCGGAGTTCTCGCTAAAAGAGGTCTCCCGTGGGGCTTTCAACCTCTCTGTCGCCCGCAATCTCATGGTCTTGAATATTGCCACTTCGAAAGCGAACATCTGGGCGACCTCTGTTCCCGAATAACGCACATCCGCGACTCGAAAGTGAGCGGTCTAGCAAATGTGTTGATTCCAGGTATGAAGTGAACTAGATTTATCCTGCTTTCTCAAGTAAGGAGTTTCCCATGAGTGACATGAAGGTCGAAGTGGCAATTCCCCATGATCTCGCCATACCTGAGCCGGACAAGGAAAACCTGAAGAAGGAATTTACTGCCGCTATACGCGGAGTGCTCGATAAGCATACAGCCACCCACGGTAAAAACGTCGGCGTTGCCTTGGAATGGAAAGCCACTCAATAACCTTGTGATGGTCGAAGGGAGTTAACAAATGTCAAAAAACGAGATTAAAGCTGAAGTCAACCTTCCTTCAACTCTGGGATTGGACGACAAAACGAAGACGGAACTCAAGAAGGAATTTGAGGCGGCATTGCAAGGTGTACTCAACCAGAACGCAGTGACCAAAGCCAAGCAAGCGACGGTCTCGCTGCACTGGAAGAGCAGCAGCGAAAGCTAGCTCTCCATTCCTGAGCTATTGAAGATGAAGATTTGCTTTGTAGGTCCGCCGTCGCTGACCGAGCAGGCGGAGCCTTCCGCTGGCTACCGAGACGAAATCGCCGGGCTAGCGGAGATGGCCCCGATTGGCATCCTCACGCTGGCCGCCGTTCTCGAGCAGCATAGACTGGTTCCACGCATCGTTGACCTCAATCGCTTCTACTATGACCATCTCCTCGCGCGAGCCGCTGGTCATGCAGAAGAGGATTTGTGCGCCTATGCGGCGGCCCGTCTCGCCGGATCGGGCGACGATCTTTACGCCCTGGGAACGATTTCCAGCAGCTATCCGCTGACCGTTCGCATCGCGCGTGAGCTCAAACGACTGCGCCCTGACGCCACGATAATTCTCGGAGGGCCCCAGGCCTCCGTGGTGGACGTGCCTACATTGGAGGCCTTTCAGTTCATTGATGTCATTGTTCGCGGCGAGGCGGAGGAGTCGCTGCCGGCACTCCTCCGAGCCCTTTCAGGAGAGCTGGCGCTCGACTCGATTCCTGGCGTCACCTATCGTTGCGGCGATCGCGTGATGCGTAATCCGAACGCCTCGGTCACCGTCGATCTGGATGCTCTTCCCACTCCCGCCTTCCATCTCTATCCCGGGGAAAAACGAGGTTGTCCAACCCTGGCGCTTGAACTCGGCCGAGGCTGTCCATTTGCCTGCAAATTCTGCTCGACGAACGACTTCTTTCGGCGCAATTTTCGGCTGAAGTCGCCCGAGCGGGTTATCGAGCAGATGCGCTTCGCTAATGCCGCCTATGGCGCCGTAAAGTTCGATCTCATCCATGACATGTTCACCGTCGATCGTAGAAAGGTTGCGGCGTTTTGCCACGCTATGATCGAGTCGAAAACCAACTACACATGGTACTGCAGTGCCCGTACCGACAGCGTCGATGACGACTTGATTGCCCTCATGTCCGCCGCTGGATGCGATGGAATCTTCTTCGGAATAGAGACCGGATCTCCCCGCCTGCAGAAAGTCATCGACAAGCATCTGGACGTGGGCAAGGCCGCCGCAGTCGTCGACTCCACCGCCCGCCATAACATGTCGACGACGACCTCGATGATTATCGGCTTCCCCGAGGAGGAAGGCGGCGACGTCGAAGCGACCGTGGGGTTTCTGATTGACTCATGCCGCCACGACCCAATAAAGCCGCAGATCCACACGCTGGCCGCATTAGCCGAAACGCCGCTGCATTCCAGGTACCGCGACAAACTTGTCCTGGATCCAGTCTGGTCGGATTTTTATGGGGAAGCGTGGACCCGCGATAGCGAAAGCCGACAACTGATCGCCGATCATCCCGAGTTATTTTCTAACTTCTATGTTCTTCCTTTAAGCGAGGATCGCGACTATCTACAGGAATTGAGGAATTTCGTCCTCTTCGGACTTAAACGATGCCGCTGGATGATGGTTGCCTTGCAGGCAGAATGCCGTGGCGATTTCCTCGGCCTGTTCGATCAGTGGCTCCGATGGAATATTGAGCAGGGAAGACGTGAGCGTCCTCCCGCTTATTATTCCGATATTTCTTTTGCCGAGGATCTGCTCACTTTTGTTGGCGAGCATTATCTGACGAAGATCAATCCCGCCAGCGCTGCCGCGGCGGGAACGCGCTACCAGGTCGCGTTGAGGAAGGCTACGGACCGGAGTCCAGACTCCCCGGCGCGCGGTGTCCGAGCAAACGCGGCCGCACAGCTTACCCCAATGCCCAGCATTGCCGAAAATGTCTACCTGATTGACTTGGATGTGGACGTAATTGCGATTCGTGAAGCTTTGCGCCGGCGTGAATTGCCAGCCCAGATGCCATGGGGCCAGTGCCCGTTGGCGGTGCGACTACGGCCTGTCAGGCGTGCCGACCTCTTGCAACTGCCTCCACCTGCAGCGCAGTTGTTGAGAATGTGCGACGGTCGTACCTCGTTTGAAGAGATCGTCAACAGGATGGAAATTCCTGCCGCCTTTCGGGCCATCCCCACAGAGAAAGTCGCACGATTAGGAGTTGAGATGCTGGCCGAGCAAGAGCTCATTACGCTGATGAGCTTCTAAATGAGACGGGTGGAGCAGATTCGCTTCCTCTTCGATGCAGTTCCGGATCAATTCCGGCTGGACACGGGGGCACATGATCTCACGGGACACACTCATACTAGCGACTGGCGCTCGAAACGGGATCATCTCCGATTCTTGAGCTGTCTGTGCGTGAGAGACTTGAACTACGGTGTTATCGATCGTGAGATGTATATTCGCCCCGCGAGAGCCTCGCGGATGGCGGGAATCAGATCGGTCGTAACGTCTGCCTTAGTGACATACCCGGAGGCGCCGGCCGAGAGGGCAGCGGCAACAAAGTCTCGGTCTTTATGTACTGTCAAAAATATGATCCTTGGCCCGGCAATTTTTGGCGCGCAGGCGGTCGGCCGCTTGCAATCCATCGAGAATTGGCATCGATATGTCAATTACGAGCACGTCAGGATCGAGACGTTCTGCCTCTGCGACAGCATCTCGTCCATTATTTACGGCTCCAACGACGTCAAAGTCCGTGGCGAGTATTCCGCGTACCCGGTCCAGAATTGTTTGATGATCATCCGCAAGCAACACTCGGATCCGGGTCATACACTTTGCCTGTCCTAGTCGCGAGACTAAGTAGCCATTCTTTCCTGTCCGTGGAGTGCTGCCTACTGTCCGATGTGACAGTAGGCGACCTGAGGTGAAGGTACGGACCCTGGGGTGGTTGCTACCTGCTCAGGGGTGAGGGAATGATCGAATGCTTGATCGCGTACTGCACGAGCTCGGAATTGGTGGTGATACCCAGCTCATCCATGATTCGATATTTGTGGAAGCGCACTGTTCTTTCGGATATGTGGAGAATGTAAGCCACTTCCTTCATTGACCGGCCCTCGGCCAGCATTTGCAGGACCTCGCGCTGCCGATCACTCAGGCGCTTAGGGCGATTCAGCGATCTTGGGTCACGGATGAAGCTCTCTTCCATCGCGTGACGGATTTGCGGAGTAACGTATGAGATCCCGCTTACCGCGTTACGGATTGCCTGCAGCAGCTCGTCGCCTTGCGAATTCTTTAGCAGATAACCCGAGGCCCCCATCCGCAGTGCTTCGCTCGCTACTTCGGGATCTGGATTCATGGTAAGAAAGATAATTTTTACCTTAGGCATCTGTTTTTTTAACTCTCGACCTGCATCCAGCCCATTCAACAACGGCATACCCACGTCCACAAGCACCAGGTCTGGCTTGAGGTCTACGGCTGTTTTGACTAGCGCATGGCCGTCTCCAACGCAGCCGATTACCTCGTACTCAGGCTCCAGGAGCTTCTGGAGAGCGGCGCAAATCATCGTGTGGTCGTCAGCCAGCAAGATACTTGTTCGTTTCATACCGTCCCTGTGGTACTTACGGTGTCCTCAAGCGGTCTGTCTTCGGAAGGTCTCTTATTCTCGCGAGCTAAAGGAACAACTGCGAGGACGCTTGTGCCCGCGCCCGGCTCTGATTCGACACCCAGACTTCCGTGTACCAGATGCACTCGTTCCTGCATGCTCACAAGTCCCAATCCACGAGTCGTCTTCGCCTCTTCTACGTCAAAGCCGCTGCCCTCGTCTCTCACGATGAGTTGAATCTCATCTGCCGTTGCAGTCAGTTCCACGGTAAACTCGCTTACCCCGCTATACTTCACAGCATTATGCAGCGCTTCCTGCGTAACTCGAAACAGGCAAAGTGAAATATCTTTGGGCAAATGGCGGGGCACGTCGTTTTCTGTGAAATCGATGCTGACTCCGTGTTGCTTGGAAAACTCATGGCAGAACCCACGGATGGCGGCTGCAGCTCCCAGATATTCGAGCTTCGACGAGTGCAGCTGATGCGAGAGAGACTGAACATCGCCCGCAATTTCAGAGCAATGGGTCCGGATTTCTTCCAGGTTCTTCTTCACTTCCCCGGGTGACTGATGCGAGACTCGATCCGCCTGCTCAAGCTCCATCGACAAGAGCGCCAGCCTCTGACAGATGTCGTCGTGCAGTTCTCTCGCGATACGGCTGCGTTCTTTCTCCTGCGCCTCGATCAGCTGACCGCTCACTTTTTCAAGCGCCTGTTGAGCAAGCTTCTGGTCTGTGACATCGATGGCCGAGCCGATAAACCCGGCGAAAGATCCATCTCCATTCAGCCTTGGGGATGCCAAATCGAACATCCAACGGTACACTCCATCGCTCCGGCGAAGACGGTACTCCTTCGAAAACGGCTGGCGTGCCTTCAAGGCCTGCGCCACAGTATCCAATACATTCTTCACATCGTCCGGATGGATGTAGGCGGACCAGGTATCACCGTATCCCGCGTTTGGGTCCGGACCTGTAAACGCGAGCCGGCGCTCGTTCAGATATGTAATCCTGCCCTTGGCATCGCACATCCAGACTAGCGAAGGGGTGGTATCCGTCATCACCCTGAAACGCTTTTCGCTCTCGCGAAGGACGGCTTCCGCCTTCCGCTTCCGCGCCCGTTGCCACAACAGCCCGGCGATCAATAATGTCTGGGTGACAATCAGGATGAGGGCAGCAATGATGTATTTCCGATCACGCTCCCAGAAAGTGGGCTCGCGATAAAGGATCACACTGCCCGGCGGCAGAGCTGACTCCGGAATATGCCATCGGCGTAGCTGTCGCCAGTCCGCCAGGGTTTGGGTTCCCGAGGGGTGAACAACGGGAATGTTATCTACCTTCTCACCGGAGAGAACCCGCGCGGCAATTGTAGCGGCTAGTGTGATGACTTCGTCTCTACCGCTCGATTCGATGCCTGCAACTGCGCCGTGGCCCACACATGCATAGGGGAAAATGCAATAAGTCGGGTAACGTTGACCGATCTGCGCAAGGACATCCCGCACTCCAATCGCAGGTTGAATTGATTCCTGTGGCTCAAGTTCAAAAAAGACGATGGTCTTTGGCGGAAGCTGATCTGCCCTTTGCAGTATCTGAGCTGTCGGAAAATCGACCAGGTCAATTTCCTTTACCTTATTTTGATAGTGGAGAAGTTGGGAATGGAGTTCTTGCAACCAGAACGTTTCTATTTCCGATTTACCGGTGATGATCGCTACTGTGCTGGTGTCCGGATCAAGACGAAGCGCGAGGTCAATCACGGCCTTGACATCCTGAGTCTCGGTCACCCCGGTGATTCCGGGCCACGTCCGTCCCGCTATGTTGCGAGTCTCCATGGAAAAGTAGACGATTGGCACGCCACGAAACAATTCGTTGCGATGTCTCAGGACCAGATCGAGCGTCGGATAACCCGACAACATTACGAGATCCAGCTTGCGGACACCATAGGTATCTCGAAGAGAATTTGTCAGATTGCGCTGGTAATCCTTGTCTTCGGCTCGCGTCGCATCCATGTACTCGATATAGAAGTTGACCGGCGCTCGAACACGAGCCCGCACTAAGGATTCAATTTGATCGACGTACGCGGGATTTTTAACGGGCTCAGGAACGTGAAAGAAAATGAGGACATTCTTTGCATCTGGTTCGGCCGCGACAGTGAGATCGCTGGCAATGCACAAGAGAATGCCAATAACCGAAACCCACATACAGGGGCGGAACCCCCTGACGCCAAACCACTGGGAGCAATCAGAGGCCGCCGCGACTCGCTCTCTCCTCATTCTGATTTTTCGGCCATCAGTATCAAAGTCTGAGCTCCGAACGCCGGGCGTGGATTGACCTGTCTTTAGGGCACCTTAAAACGCCGCTTAGTCACGCTGGGACAGCACCAAGTACGACACGAAGTGCGCCAAAAGGGAGCATCCTTCTAGCTGCGGATAGGATTGTAACGCGCCGGGAGGCTGATGGGCACCTTTTTTGATTACCTTCAAAGGATCGATCACCAGCTGGGTCGGCACATCCCTGGGAAGGAAAGACTCACGAATCTTTTGACGGTTCGAATCTAAAGTTCGGCTAGATTTATAGCGATCCCGTTATTGTTTGAAAACGAGTGGCGATCCGCTGACGCGTTTCGCCTTGAGGTCCACATGCACCTTAACCCGGTCTGCGATTCTGATGAAGGGAATGTTGCTATTCATTCCTTAATCTTTGCGGTCAAGGCCGTTTTCCCGTTAATCTCGCCGAGCCTGTCCACCTGCCTCGAAACCGTGAGGGTCGGGGTTTTGGGTTTGGAGACTCCGCGCGAGTTTGTTCAGCGATCGCTCAGAGGGCCGATAGCGGGGAGCGAATATGAATCCTCGCTCTTTACTTGAGGATGACAAGCTCCGCAGTGCCATTGCCGCACATTCCGTAGATGGCGCCGGAAAGGCAGGCTCCAGCGGAGAAGCGATAGCATCCCGGCGTTTTGGCTGTTACCGTGACCGACCTCTCCGATCCGCCCACGATATCGTCAGGAGGATCGAAGGGCGAGGTCGGTCCCATATCAACAACAAAACCCTGATGCTTGGTATTGCTTTTCCAGGTAACGATTGTGCCCGCCTTTACGCAGAAGGTGGAGTTTCCCTTCGCTCCCGGGACGCTCGGTGTCGCCGAAGCTGCATTCGAAGTACGCTTGACGTCAACAGAGCATGGTTCTGCGGCCGATCCGCATGTGTTCGCAGCAGTACAAAGCGTTGTTGGATCGGGTTCTTTGCAGGCGTAGATGTTTTTTTTCTGTGCGTGTGCGTCTTGATTATGCACCATGAAGACGAACATCAGCGCGAGCATCGCGCATCGGATCGCATACAGTCGGTTAATCGCCATAAGCTGCCTCGCTAAATGAACATTGTTGGCCAACGGGCCTAGTTGAGTCCAGCTGTACCTTTCCAATCGATAAGGTCCGAGAGCCTCCAGGGATTCTGATTCAGGTCCAGCTGTAGCTTGCCTTCTTTGTCGATTATCAATTGCGCGGCGGGAAACAGTTGGCCGGTGCTCTTGCTCTTGTCCTGATCGTTTAGTTCCAGCACGCCAGCAGTCAAATTGAAGGACTGTGTCTGGCTATCGGTCCATGCCTCACCGAATCTGATCTGTCGAGTAGTAGCAAAGACAATCTTTCTTCCCGTCGGCGTCGGCGTCATCATGATGTAGGAGCAGTCGTTACCCAGGGTGCCAGTGATCTCGAGGTGGCCTACGGCCTTCATTTTCGAAAGCGCGTTCGTCAGCCCCTGATTCTGTCCCTTCTCGAAGGACTGCACCAGCATGGTCCTGTCGGCCGGGGTTGAGAACTCGTAGATGTTAAGGGTGACGCCAATATTCTGGCCCAGTTGCGTGCCCGTGCCGAAGGCCTGAGCATCGATGGTTTCATACTTGTCTCTTGAAAAGGCAGTGCTGCTTCCAACCAGTAACAGCATCACCGTGCCCGTCATCGCGGATTTCGAGATCTTCACCGGTAAGTGCATACTTTTCGCTTCCTTTCGCCACGCTTCAGGTGCCCATTGATTCTTCAGGGTCCCAAGTTACGTCGGTGGTGAAGAGGCGGCAACTGTCAGAAGTGCCAGTAGACGCATGAAAACGAATCAGAAGAACCGCGTAAAGATAAGCGCGTTCGACTGAACCGGCGTGATGACGTGGACTCGCGGCGACAGATCCTAGGAACTTGTTGAAAAAGGGTTAGACGACCCCAAATTGTAGGGGAAGTCGAAATCTACTTCGCACGGAAACGGGCCTACAAGGCGTCGATCAAGTGTTGGCATACATTTCCTATCACTCATTCGCACCTTGAAATGGCCTTTGAAAATCGTTTTTCAACAAGTTCCTAGGCCTATTCAGTTGAGAGATGCAGCGATCGGATGCTTAAAAAGGCTGCCGCCATCGACATCTCGATAGCACGTTGATATCAACGTATATTGCCGGCAACAGGCCAGCGAACGCAATCGGTCCGATCCAGTGCCCACCTCGGGAGAAGCTAATGAAACGAAATGGTCTCGCTACAACCGCATTCACAATGTTGGTTATCATTATCGTGCTCACTGCCTCACGGCAGGCGCAAGCTCAGGGCGCGACATTGCCGAACCCGAGCATGGCCCCGCTTGACCAATACCTGATGGACCGAAATGCCGAGATCGCGCTCGCGCGGAGCGCCGCACCACAGTCGATCTCGAAGGACGCCGAGGTCCTGGTCCTCGGACCGAAGGGCTACGAAACCGCCGTCAAAGGCCGGAACGGTTTCGTCTGCCTGGTTCACCGATCGTGGACTTCTGAGAGCGACGATCCGGAGTTTTGGAACTCTAGGCGTCGCGGGCCGATGTGCCTGAATGCGGCAGCCGCAAAATCGTACCTTCCAAACACAATCATGAGCACCAACCCGGTGTTAGCTGGTCGGTCGAAAGACCAGATGTTCCAGGCGATCAAAGCTGCGTTTGAAGCCAGGGAATTGCCACCGCTCGAATCCGGGGCAATGTGCTTCATGATGTCAAGACAGGGGCACTTGAGCGACCGTGACGGCCACTGGCATCCGCATCTGATGTTCTTCCTTACATCTGCGGAGGCTGCTACGTGGGGTGCGAATTTCACCGGCTCCCCGATTTTTGGAGACGATGACGTTGCAGACCGAATGACCGTGATGATGATTCCGGTTGCCAAGTGGTCAGACGGAACTGTCGACTCCATTGAGGGGCACTGACCTGTCGGCGGGCAAATTATTCGGAAGTCACCCGCGTTACGCGGGTTGCCCAGGACTCCAATGATCCCGCTGACCTGCTCCCCTGGATCCGCACGAAACTGAGTATGATTTTCGGATTCGGGAGAGGGCGAGATGAGTAGGAGTAAGCATACGGAAGCGCAGATCATTGCTGCGCTGACGCAGGTGGAAGCGGGGCGCAAAGTGGATGATGTGGCCTGGGAGTGTGACGTCAGCCAGGCAACGATCTACACGTGGAAGGCGAAGTACGATGGTCTGGACCTCAGCGAGGCGCAGCAACTTCGCTCGCTGGAGGATGAGAACTAGCGTCAGAAGCGTCTGGCGGCGGATCTAAGTCTAGACCGGGAGATGCTAAAGGCGGTGATCGCAAAAAACGGACTCAGCTCGTAGACCGCAGGATGGATGCTGTCTGGCTGTGGTCGCAATTTACAGCCACTGAGCGCCGGGTCTGCGGGCTGATATCGACTGTGGTGAGCAGTTATCGGTATCGATCGCGGCGATCGGATGAGAAATCAAAACGAGGTATGGTCATGCGACAAGGAGGCAGAGCCGATCCTCACGAAGGATCTCAAGCTGCGATATCAACTGCCACCGTACACCTACTCAGTTGCATATCGCAGTTATCGGACGGGCGCTCCTAATATGAGAGCCCTCTTTATGGATTTCCCGACAGCTCCGAAAGCCGCGGATATCCGGATGAGTACCTGCCGGCGGGCTGTGACTCATGAGGGAACGCCGGCGTGGAGTGCCTCGGAGAAACCTGTGATTACCGTGATAGGCAAATGGCCGGGACGAAAATGAGATTCGGGCTTCATTCGCAAAAGGCAAGTCGCTCTTTGAATTTTCAGACTCAAAGTTGTTTCGAGATCATGGTTCCACTTGGACGTTACACGTGGCGAACTCTCTGAATAAGATGACCTGCTCAACCTCAATGCTAAAAACCCGGCCGGCGGCGGTTGTCGCCGTCCTTCTTTCTTTGGCGGTATCGCACGCGCAAACCACTCCGCAAAGACCGCCAGCACTTCCTGATACGGTAGCTGGGCCACCTGCCCCACGCTCTGCAGAGTATGCTCAACTTCAAGAGCGCCTACAACGCGGCTGGAACACCTGGGACACTACTACGATTGCCGGCGAGGTACTTCTTCCTGAGGGGCTGGAGGTTAACCTCAGTTTGAAGAACAATCGTACGCAGACAGGTGACGCCTATCTTCCGAACATCCTGATTGGGCGCAAGGGCAAAGGCGACGAGCAGGTGAAACCTGGTCCGCATTCGTTTAATGGCAGCTACAGTAGTTTCGATGTCACCTGGTCGGGAGTGACGATCAATATCCAGGCCGCTCATGCTGCGGACGATCTGGTCATGTTGGTGTCCGCTGTCGAATCCACTCAGAAGGACGCGCTCCCGATGACCGTCTTGTTCTGGGTGGGGCATTTGTGGAACAAGCCTGGTCATGTCGAACGAGATGAGAGCCGAATTGTTGCCACCGGCCTCCATCGTGTGATCAATATTTATCTGACCGGCCGGGATAGTCATGACGTCTACAACGACCTTAAGACGCCATACTTTTCAGCGACACTCGATCAACCGATTGGGATCAGCACGGGCAAACCGCGAAGTGTCGAAGAGATCAAACAAGCCCTCAATCAGCAGCTGGTTCTATTCAAACAATCACATCAAAAGAGGCCTGAAGTCGCGTCTGTTTTGGAGGCGATCGAGACGACCATCGGCTGGGACACAATATACGAGCCAGATCATGATCGAGTTATCTCTCCTGTAAGCCGGCGCTGGAACGAATCGTTTGGCGGGTATGTCCTGTTTGACTGGGATACATTCTTCGCGTCCTCGCTCGCCGCAGTCGGTTCGCGAGACTTAGCCTACGCGAACGCGCTGGAAATCCTGAACGAGATGACGCCCGCCGGATTCGTCCCGAATTACGGACGAGCCGGTAACTGGCGCAGCTTCGATCGTTCGGAGCCCCCGGTTGGTGCGATCACCGTCATGGCTTTGTATCGTAAGTACCATGATCGCTGGCTGGTAGAGGATACCTTCGACCGGCTTCTGCGGTGGAACCGTTGGTGGACCGAGCATCGCGACATGCAGGGATACCTTGTATGGGGAAGCGACGGAGAAAATAAGCCCGTTAATCCAGAGGCTCTTGGGGGAACAAAACAGGCCGCAAAATGGGAATCTGGTATCGACAATGGTCCAGTATTTGACGATGCGTACTTCAACGAACAGACACATCAGATGGAACTCGCGGATACGGGTCTGATGGGAATGTATATCGCTGACGCCAATGCCTTGGCGGAAATGGCTGACATGCTTGGGCGAAAACAGGATGCAGAATGGCTGCGCGGAAGCGCTCAGAAATACAGCGAAAAGCTTGCGACACTCTGGAATCCCGCCGCAGGCATCTTTCTCGACAAAGATCTGCACACGGGCAAATTCGATCAGCGCCTGGCTCCGACGAGTTTTTACCCAATGCTTTCCAAAACTGCAACGCCTGACCAGGTTGACGAGATGTTGAACAAGCATTTTTTCAATCCAGATGAGTTTTGGGGAGAGCGGATCCTTCCATCGATTTCGCGAAACGATCCTGCCTTCAAGGATCAGAACTATTGGCGTGGGCGTATCTGGGGTCCAATGAACTACCTGGTCTATTTGGGCCTCCGAAACTATTCGACCCCCACTGCGATTCGAGCGCGTCAGGAACTGGCACGCAAGTCGCTCGCCCTGTTTCTTATCGAATGGAAATCCAAGGGGCACGTGCATGAAAATTACAGCGCCACGATGGATGACAGCGACACAGTAGAGAACAGCGACGCCTTTTATCATTGGGGTGCGCTGATGGGACTGATGGAATATAACGAATTGAATGGACACTAAGACCGTTATGAATCGCAGGGAATCTCTTCTGAAAACAGTTTCAGCGTCTCAATCACCTGAAAATCAGCAGCAATCCGAGCCCAATCGAAGGGAGTTTCTGGCTGGATTGACGGGTGTCGTTGCCCTGACCGCTCTTGAAGGACCGAGAGGGATGGCGCAAGATGCCATCCACGCTCTCAATATCGCCCGGGTGGCTGTTCCTTCGAGCCTCACTCCTCTGAGCGAAAACAAGATCTCTGCGCTGAACGATGGCTTCACGCCCGAAAACTCATCCGATCGTTCCCATGGAATCTATGCGCTGCGGCGGGAAGACTCCAATGAGTCCACTTCGAGCTGGGTGCAATATGAGTGGACCGAACAGGTCAGCATCAACAAGGTCGAGGTCTACTGGGCTGTGGACCATCCAAAACCGGGTGCAATTCCCGGCAGCAGTAGCTTGCAGAAGATGCAAGGCCCCCAGAGTTATCGGCTCCTTTATTGGAATGAAAGTGAGTTTGTTCCGGTCGCTCAGCCGCACGGTCTCCGCATGGAGCCAGACACATTCAACGCGACGACTTTTGAGCCTCTGAAGACAAGTAAGTTGCGCCTCGAGGTAGTTCCTCAGTCGGGAGGAGTGGTCGGGATTCTCGAGTGGAAAGTCTTTAACTATGGCCCGCCTCCAGCGCTTCCACCCGTCGTTGACGCTGGCGTGGATCGTTCCGTGGTGAGCGACGGCCGGACCTATCTCTCAGGTAAGGTGGTTTGGTTGGAAGATTCACAGCGTAACAGGGTGCGTTGGGTGAAAACCGCTGGCCCCGGTGCTGTCAGGTTTGCGGCTGCCGATGCTACGGTAACTACCGCGACTTTCTCCGAGCCGGGTAACTATTTTCTTGCGCTTGAAGCCTCCGGGACAAAGGACAATCCGAAGCCAATCAATGTGCATGTGGAACCCGCGCCACCCGCCGATCGTCTTGACGTGGTTTATACCCGCCGATACTCGAT
This sequence comes from uncultured Acidobacteriaceae bacterium, assembly GCA_963725225.1. GTDB lineage: Bacteria > Acidobacteriota > Terriglobia > Terriglobales > Acidobacteriaceae > Silvibacterium. Next base: position 5,486 of record CAVRXY010000035.1, on the reverse strand, counting down.
AGACAGCCAATTCTGGAGCGAGCGCGCCAAGGTGCTGATCGTGGACTGGATTCCTCACTGCATTCGCATGTGCGAGCGCACCGATATAGCACCGATGCGAGGGGATGGCGGAATCGACAACTTTATCGAAGCGGGCAAGGCGAATCGCGGCGAAGCGCACGGCCGACACAAAGGTTATGTGTTTTCAAACGCCTGGGTACACCAGACGGTGGAGTCGATGTGTATCGCGCTCATGGTGGACCCGCAGGGCGATCCCGAGACCATTCAGGCGCAGGAGTTCATGCGCGCCACGCTGGAACGTTGGATTCCGATCATCCTGGCAGCGCAGATGCCGGACGGGTATCTGCAAACTGCTTATATCCTGGCAGACCGCAAGGACTGGCCGGAGCGCTGGTCGCCCGATCATCGCGGCAACCACGAAGGATACGTCTCCGGCTACTTTATTGAATCTGCCATCAACCACTACACACTCACTGACGGCAGGGATCTTCGGCTTTATAACGGAGCGAAGAAGCTCGCAGACTGCTGGGTTGCCAACATAGGGCCGAGCAAGAAGGAGTGGTTCGACGGTCATCAGGAGATGGAGCAGGCGCTTGTACGTTTCGGACGCTTCGTTAACGACCAGGAAGGAAACCATCGCGGAGACGCGTACATCGCCCTTGCGAAATTTCTTCTCGACTCGCGGCGCGGCGGATCGGAGTACGACCAGAGCCACCTGCCGCCAGGGCAGCAGTATGAGGCTGTCGGTCATGCAGTGCGTGCGACTTACTTCTATTCCGGCATGGCAGATATCGCTGCCGAGACGCACGACTCGGATTACCAGAGCGCAGTCATTTCGCTTTGGGACAACATGGTCAATAAAAAGTACTATCTGACGGGCGGTATCGGAAGTGGCGAAACTTCGGAAGGCTTCGGACCGAATTATTCGCTTCGCAACGAAGCATATTGTGAAACCTGCTCGAGCTGCGGACTTGTTTTCTTCCAGTACAAGCTCAATTTGGCATATCACGACGCGAAGTACGCAGATTTGTATGAGCAGACGATGTACAACGCTTTGCTTGGCGGAGTAGGGCTCGACGGGAAAAGTTACTGCTATACCAATCCCCTGATCAATACGGAGCGTGCCCAGTGGCATGTGTGCCCATGCTGCGTCGGTAATCTATCGCGCACGCTGCTTATGATTCCGACTTGGAGTTATGTGAAGAGCAAAGACGGACTCTTCGTGAACATGTTTGTGGGAAGCCGTATTCATGTTGGCGAGGTCGCGGGCACCAATGTTGAGGTTGTACAGAAGACGGATTACCCGTGGCACGGCTCCGTTTCAATCACCCTCAATCCCGAAGAGGCCAGGAGGTTCACGGTCTTCGTGCGAATTCCTGACCGGACGACGAGCAAGCTCTATAAAGAATCGCCAACAGTCAGCGGCGTGAAGCGGTTTGCCGTCAATGGAGCAGAGCATGAGCGATCGATTCGAAGGGGGTACGCGGTGGTCACGCGCGAGTGGAAAGCTGGCGACACCATTGAGCTGGAGATTCCGATGGACCCTCAGCGGGTGGTTGCGGATTATCGTGTCCATGCCGATACTGACCTCGTCGCTTTGAGGTATGGTGCGCTCATCTATAACGTAGAGCGCGCAGACAACGAAAACATTGACCGAAAGCTGAGTGACGCACCGCTCCGGGCCGAATGGCGTCCGGATCTGCTGGGTGGGGTTATGGTGATTGCCGGCAAATGGCGGGACGGCTCTCCAATGTTAGCGATTCCGAATTTTGCGCGGATGAACCGAGTCGGACCGCCCCCCGCTTATCCCAGTGAGGACGGAGCAGATCGTGAGCTCGAGTCCAAGGTGTGGATCTAAATGTGCATCGGGACTGGCTTCACGAATGACATAGATTGGTGGAGGCGGCGGGAGTCGAACCGCCATCAGTGTTGAAAACACTCAACCTACTGATTCTGAGAATGCCAGCATTGCTGAGAATGCGACGACTTCCAAACCTGCTGTACAGTCACTGTACAAAGGTTGCCTTGAATTCCCAGAACTCCAACCTTCGGACTCCCCCCGCTTGGTCCAGGAGCACTCTGAAGCGCTCTTGCAGTATTTCAAACATTGGCAGTGTATGCCACAAATGAAATGGCTTCCTCGCTGCGGGGGCGGATACGAACCAACGGCCTCGATGAACTCCAACGAGCGATGGCGATGGTAGCACTTGCCGAGTATGGTGCCGGTGGCGATATCGAGAGCGGTAAAGAGGCTGGTGGCGCCGTGACGCTTATAGTCGTGGGTACAGCGGTCGCGGCGTGCTGCAACTGGCGCAGCCCTCGCGCTCTTCCGCGGCGCGCTTGCGTTCGGCGATGTCCCGCCCGGGCCGAGGCTAGGGGCCCTAATCTGCTCGAAAAGGAACCGCCACCCTCACTCTGGTTCCGCGCCCTGGCTCACTGTCGAAGTCAAACGTGCCGTTGAGCTGGAGCACGCGCTCTCGCATATTGATCAATCCCAGGCCTCCCGATTTCCCGATCTGATCGGGAGCGCAGCCAACGCCATTATCGGATACGGAAAGCAAAACGCGGCCGTCGGACCGCGAAAGCCGAACCTCCACCTTCTTTGCCTCCGAATATTTAGCGGCATTGCCGAGTGCTTCCTGTGCGATGCGGTAGATACACAGCGCGGCCCCAGGGGACAACTCCTTCACACTCTCGTCAGTCTCACACGACACTGAAAGTCCGCGTACGCTACTGAACTCCTCGCAATACGCGCACAGGGCCGCGGGCAGGCCCGACTCCTGCAGCAAGGCGGGATGAAGTTCATGTGATAAATGCCGGATATCCGTTCCGATCGTGATGAGTTGTTGCTGCAAACCACTGATCGTTGCCTTAGCTTCCGAATCGGGTGGCACCTGGCGCCTCACCGTGCCCAGCCTGAGAGTAAGGGAAGTGATTTGCTGGAGTACGCCATCGTGCAACTCTCCGGCGATGCGCATCCTCTCCGCTTCCTGCGCTTTGATCAACTGTTCGTTCAGCGCTCGGATCTCGGCCTGGCGCCGCTCCAAAGAGCGGACGCGAAGCCGATAAGCAGTCCAGACCACCGCCAGCAACGTGAGCAGGCACAGCGCGCGGAACCAATTCGTCTGGTAGTAAGCCGGCGCAATCGAGAAGGCCAAAGACGCGCCTTCCTCGTTCCACACGCCGCTGTTATTGGAGGCGATCACGTGGAAACGATACTTGCCCGGAGGAAGATTCGTATAGAACGCCTGCCGCCGATTGCCGGCATCCCTCCAGTCGCGATCCACGCCTTCCAGCATGTAGCGAAAGAGATTCTTTTCGGGCGCGACAAGGCTGAGCGCGGTGTAGTCGATCTCCAGATCGCGCACCAGGGGTGGCAGGTGCCCGCCTCCCGTTTCCAGATAGGACGGGTTGTAGATCCTGCGGTCGGCGGTGACTTGCTCGATGTGCACCGGCGGCGGAAGTTTGTTGAAGGGAAGATGGTGCGGATTGACGATTTGCACGCCTTCTCCCGTCACGAACCATAGCTTGCCATCGGTGGCCTTAGCTACCCGAGGGCCGTAGGCGCTAGCCGCACTCGAGCGCAGCCTGACACCGTCCGTTGCATCCCAAACCGTCGTTTGAATTCTATGCTTAGGGTCGGCGATCCAGGCGTCCATTTCGGTTCGGCTGATGCGCACAAGCCCACAGGTCGTGTACAACCAGAACGAACCGTCGTCGTCTTCTATTGACCAGTGAATCGCGTTGCACGGCAATCCACTCCTGGTTGTTAGCGTAACGATGCGGCCGTCTTTGAGCCGGCTGAGGCCGCCATCCTGAGTTGCGGCCCACAGCGCCCCATGGCGATCAAGCTGAAGGTCGGGGACATTGCCCTCGCCCAGCCCATCAGCGGCTGTGTACGACCTGCGGATCTGGCCATCCTTGAAATAGGACAACCTCCCGCCGGCCCAGAATCCAAGCCACACCCCGCCTGGCTCACGACTCGAGAGTAGAGCCTCTGCAATTTCGTCAGGTCCCAGCTGTGACCAGGGAATCTGCTCGACCAGACGCCCGTCCACCAAGTGCATCAGGCTCTTTTGCTCTGAAAGCCAGAGATTGCCCGCCGTGTCCCCCGTGATGTAGTGCACGTTCGCGCCAGGTAAGCGAGTCACAACACGAAACCTGCCGTCCTCGAAATAAGCCAGTCCACGACTCGTAGACACCCAGATTCGCCCACGATCATCCTCAAATAGAGACTGCGGCGCATCGTCCGCCAGTCCATTTGCCTGGTCGAAGATTGTCGCTTGTCCATTCTTCCACCTGGTCAAACCCTCATGAGCACCAATCCAAATGCTCCCATCTGTGGCGGCAAGCACGGATTGAGTAGCATCGCTGGACAAACCTTGCTTCACAGAAATGGTGGTCACAGGAAGCTCCCGAAATCGATCGAGTCCTCCAGTGGTGGCCACCCAGATATTCCCTTCACGATCTTCGAAAAGACTGAGGATCACGTCGCCCGACAGGCCATTAGCTCGCGAGAATACATCGGTGCGGCCCTCATGGATATGGACGAGCCCTCGCTCCACCGTTCCTATCCAGAGACCCCCATCGCGATCGCGAAGCAGTCTGTTCGCATCGACATCGCGGTCCGTGAGCGATCGATTTGCTTGGATTGGGCCGCGAATCGGATACGATTCGATCTTGTCGCCGGCGAGCTGCATAAGTCCTGCGCCGTGCAAGGCAATTAACAGCCGTCCGTCCTCGGCCTTAGTCAGACCAATCAGCTCTGTCGGTGTCGCATATCGCTTTGGAGGACCGGGCTTCATTCGCCAGAGTCCGGATTGCGCAGCGGCCCAGAGATTGCCGGAGCTGTCCTCATACATGGCCCAGACAGCCCTGCCGAAGGCGCCGTCCTCCCCGTAGCACTGCGTCCTGCCGCTTCGAATTGCGCAGAGGTGGCCTGTGGGATTCCCCAGCGTGCCGGCCCACACCTTTCCCTCACGGTCCTCGAACAGCGATGCTACAAATTGTCTGCGGAGCTCCGGCTCCGGGCGCGAGTTCAGCTCGACGCCATCCCATGTGACCAGGCCGGAAAAGGTGCCAATCCAGAGAGTTCCGTCGCGCGTGACGAGCAGGCTGTTGATGTTGTTATCAGGGAGATGCTGACCCGCGGGTGGTTGCCATCGGATACTACGAACCCCGTCGAAGCGAAACAACCCGAATTCCGTGCCGAGCCAGAGATACCCGTCGGGGGTCTGGGCCATAGCGTAGATATTCCCCATGGAGAACCCGTCCCGGACAGTCCATGCGGTGTGGGCGTACTGGTTGACGTCCAGAGAGGGGTCCAACGTGAAAGCGCAGGGACAAAACGCCAGCAGAATTGCCAGCCCGATTACCGCTCTTCTGTGCGCCCTCTCCATGCAGGTATCATCTTAGTCTCGCGCCTGCGGGCTGGGCACGCGTTGGTGTCGGTTCTTCCGCCTTACGTTTCGGATTGCCATCCACCT
>CAVRXY010000034.1:0-116402 GCA_963725225.1 uncultured Acidobacteriaceae bacterium | reverse complement strand
AACGGTTTTACGCGGTTTTCGCCGTGTCCAGATTGCTAACTTACGTGGGAACAAATAGTTGGGGCCGCGTGCAGCCTTCCTAGTGTTCAGTTTCTGTGTTGCTGTTGATTGGGAAGAGGAATTAAGCTGAGCGGGATGCGTTTCGAGAAAATCTGGGTACAGCAAGCGAAAGCCACGAGAGCGATCCGGCGACGGTTCGGTGTGAAGAGCGCTCTTGACTATCTGATCGGCGAAAAGCTCGTTCGTTTTGCACAGGAGGCAGAGCGCTGCCCGAAATTGGCGAAGGAATTTCCCCGGTTTCTTGCTGCGGTGTGGCAGGCGTTCAATCGATACGAGCTGGCCGGATATGTGGCTGAACAGAAACCGTCGGTTAGATCGCAACTGCGGCGGTTACTCTATCTGCGCTGAGGGCACTCCCGTTACTCCAGGTCCGGGAGATCCTCGCGTGCAACCAGAAGCCGGATGGATCGTCCCTGCCCGGGAATTCGCTCAATGAAGCTGTTGGCTTCCAGGGCGATGACCATCTGGTGCACGGACGGAGGGCTCACGCGAAAGTATCTCTGCATGTCGGCCTCGGCGGGAGGCCGGCCGTTGACCCTGCTGTAGTAGTAAATGAACGCGAGATACTGTCCCTGTTTGTGAGTGAAAGGTTTTGTGGACACGGAAGAAGTGTATCCGCTTCCGGCATGCATTTAAGAACGGCGAAAACGCTTGTGAGCGCCGTTCGTGGTCGAGCCTGCGCGGGACATAGTTCTGACGGGCTTCAGAACGGCTCGGTACAACTCCTCGGGATCGATCCCCAACCTGCCGGCGTTTGCCTCGATGATTGCGATTCGGCCGACGAGTTGCCTGTTTCTCTCCCGTTCCTTCTCCAGTTCAGTTTTCAACTGATCGAGTTGACCCTCGAAAAAGCGTTGTTCGATAGCGGCACCGGATAGCAGTGCATTTTCCCGCTGGCGTTGTTCGGCGGCATTTACATCGTTGTTGAACCCATACTTGTACAGGGTTGTTGGACTGACGCGCAGCGCGGCAGCTACACTCCTGACGTCCAATGCCGTTTCGTCTGGCGTATGGGTCTCAGCGATAGCCAAGTGGTCGCGGACGCGCTGATGTAACCGATCGCGAACGCTTACTCTGGGCATCGGCCGCTCCGCGATGAAACCATCGGGCCGCCGTCGCCAGGCTCCGTATCGTCATCCACGGCAAGCGCCTTCGCAATGCCGTCGAGAGTCTCCTCGCAGTGCCGGACCCACGGTTCTGCGATCCCCGAGTTGCGCCTTGTCTGAAGACTGGCCACTGCCAGAGCCTGCTCGGTGGCCTTGCGAATCTGGATAAGATGTTGTCGCTCCTTTTGATTTCCTCGCGTACGAAGATAGTCCGGGCAACCTCGCACGCAGTTGAGGTGGAAAGGGCAAGGGGTCACGGCAAAGTCATGGAGGCAGATGCCGAAGGCGGTAAAGTGCGCGGCCTGAATCTCGCCTTCGAGGAAGGCTTCTCTCTGGGCGTGGGGCAATTCAAAGTAAATGTCCGCCTTGATTCCCTGGAGCGATGCTTCACGCATACCGGCCTTGACCCATTCCAACCGTTCACTGACGGTGGCGTGCCGATAGGCTTCCGTATCCCTTGCGCTCTCCCGGCCAAGCCAGCGCGTCTGCAGCTCAACGGGCAGGCCGCCCTTGTCGGCGATGTGGTTGAGCCAGTGCCTGAGTTGATGTGTCGTCATTCGGCAGAAAGCGCCATTTGCTTCCCGGATGCCGAACTTCTCGAAGGCGGATTTCATGTTCGCTTTCCTGGTGATGAAATCGGATATTTGAGTGAGGAGCACCGGTTCGACAAGGAGCGGGCAGGCCGACCTTGTAGCGTGAAAGAAGTTGCGGAATGCGATGAACAGGGATTCGGAGAGCTTCTGCCGTGTTCCATCCCGGCGATCCACTGTCCAGAGTTGCCTTACGCGGAGGTTTCGCAAGTATGCCTCGACTTCAAAGGCGCGGAAATAAGTCCCTTTTGAATCCCGATGCCGAATCAGCCTATCCCGAGGGATCGCAAAAACACTCCGGTGGTTACATCCGAGGACACGCGCAATTTCGCCATGAGTCATTCGAGCGCCCCAATGAAAGCCGGGAAGGGGTACCCGGTGAGGGGAGTTCTCCAGCACCTGAGCGCGTTGCCGCGCGGCGCGTGTGATCTTCCGAATCCGCCCGATAGCCTCCTGGGCCAAGGCCGCGCCAATGGGGGTCAGCCACCGGACCGCAAGCAATCTTGCACCGCCTCTGCTCTTCTCTCTGTAGTAACGGAGGCCGTATCGCGGTTGTCCGCCGCTCGCTTCGCGAACTTCGCAATCCAGGGGCAGAGTGAGTAGCTCGCCGACGCGGAAGCCAGTGACGACCAAAATGGCAAGCGCGGCAGCTCGCAGCCTATCTCTCGGCTCTACGGCGTGCTCGCGGTAAACATCCGCGAGACCGTTTAACACAGCTTCTGATGGCAATCGGTCGCGGCGGGCTTCTTGCCCGGCTATCGTGTGACGGTAGAAGTCCTCGACACGCGGTGTCTGAGCAGTGTAATAGAGCGGCCGGCAGAGGTTCCGGCTGGCTAGGAACCTGGTGAACACGAGCAGGCTCATCATGCGCTTATATGTCGTAGACTGCGCCCAATGAGCCTGCATCAGCAGCTCAGCCTGGCTCAGGTCCTCTTCTGACAGAGCCGGCCATCGAAAAGCCGCAGGATCGCCGCCTCGCCTCGTGAGGATCGCTTCCCAGAGGATGCGCGCGCAATCCAACCTCAGACCCATGTTGCCGGGTGAACGGCGGTCGAGAATCAACCAGCTCTTGACGACTCTGGAGAAATCCGCTGGCAAAGGCTGATCGTTGCTGCGGTAGCGTGTGAAGTACACATTTCGATTCGTCCGGTTGAACGCCCTGTCCTTTAAGCGGCTAACATCCCAGCACAGAGCGTCGAACATCTCCGTATCGACACAGAAGTCCGCTGCGAATTTTTCGCGGGCAATGAGGATCAGCTTCCGCATCGCGACGCCGCTCATGAAAACCTCGTTCCCGGAACATCGATTCCTTCGATGACCTGACGGATCGCCGTGCGCACCTGATCGAGCTGTACAAGAATCCTCCGATCGCTCTGTGGTTCCTGGAACCGGAGGAACTCGTCGATCGACGCCAGCATCTGCCAATGCGGTCCCGTCCGGAGTGCGGCAAAGGACGGGCACAGGTAACAGCTTAGAGGCGGGAACAGTTGGCAGAGTCCGTCTCTGTCCGCGTCGCGACCGCACAGGCCGATTCCACCCACGTCGAGGTGCGGAATCCCCAGATGGGGAACGGCCGCGGGAATCCTCCGATTCGAATGGCAGTCAGTAGGCAAATGTTCATCGGAATCGATGATCCGACCCTGAAATCTGCGAACCAGCGGCGCCAATGCACCATCCGTGGCCGCAGCGACAGGGTCGGCAATGGAGGACGCGGTCTCAACGTAGACCCTCACGTTTTGCGTATCGGTATGATCAAGAACTTCGGCGATATGGAACAGAGAGGCGCCCTCTTCGGCCATGTGCGTGGCGATTGAAAAGCGGAATCGGCGTGCGTTCATCCTCATCCGAAGTTGCGTTCGTGGAGAGATGATATCTGCTGCCTGCGCAAAGCGCCGCATCGCCACGTTGATGGCTGTTTCCGGGCATGACGCGGGCAGCCAGTGGAGAAGCGGTCCATCTGGGTCACCCTCCGCGAGGCTCCTCAGCAGACTGCCAAGCGCATTACTGATCGGTCGTCTCTTGGTCTCGCGCCGGGAAATCCGCTTCTTGACACGCGGCACATCGAGTTGCCACACCGCTCCCGACGTGGTTTCGTAACGAATCAGATCGCTGTTGCGCAGCCGCGCGCTTGCGTTCGGGTTGTGACCCAGTTCAAGATGCAGCATGACGATGGCACGGTCCTGACTGGCTCCCAGGTTCTGACGAACTGCCCTGCCGATCAGCAGGAGTTCATCCGAGGAAAAGGGTCCTCTGACGGCATCGCGGAAACGGACACTGTGTCCCTTGGCGTTTCCAACCGCTGTAATCGATCGCAGGATCTCAAGAAAGGCCGGGTCGAAGTCCCGATACTGCCTGGCAACACCCCAACGATAGAACGTGCGCAGGCGTGAGAAGTCGTTGCCCTTATCGGCGGTGCGCTCGACGCCATGCTGCAGGAATGCGCGTACAAGTCCCTCAGTCAGGTTCGCCCACTCTGCCGGTGGATGAATGCGTGGGCGCAGCCACTCCTGCAAGCGCAGGAACATCCAAAAATCGTTCTCGATGGTCCGCGCCTTCTTCCGTGCAATCCGGTCGGCGAAGTAAAGCTTCAGCAAGTGCCGTGCACGTGGACTGAGAATGCTCGGTTCGTCCTGCCGTTCCCAGTGCAGCGTAATCGTTTTTCCGCCGTCCAGCGAGGAACGAAAGCGCCAAACCTCCTGAGTGGTATCGACAAGCTGGCCATCAAAAGAAAGCACAGTTGTGTGGAGCGGAGGCAAATCGGACAGTCGAGATACGCGGCCAGCGTTAAGCATCCTTCGCCTCCACGTACAGCTTCCGATGATAGTTGCGAACCGCTTCCTTCGCTTGGCTTGCCAGGGCGCGCTGGATGTAACGCGTGGCGGACTGCGGGTTGGTCCATCCGCCAAGATAAACGAGCCGGTCCATGCCGTTGGGCTGATCTGCAAATGCTTCGGCAATCCGCTCTGCCCAGGTGTGCCGCAGGCGATGCCAGGATAGCGGCGATACACCGCTGTGCTCGCCGATAGCTGCGATCACGTCGTCCGCCGTATCCATCGAAACCGGCCTCCCAGAGCGTGCAACAAACAAGTACGGACTTCGGCCTGAAATCCTTCCCAGAGGACGCGGATACGTCAGATATGCGCGGATAGCCGCCAGCAGGTTGCGTGAGGCCGGAATCACTCGCTCGGCGGTCTTGACCGCAGGCTCCTTGGACCGCGAATCGTGTGGATCGTCCGGACGCCGAAGTATGCGAATGCCATCGTCAGCTCCCCTTGGCAGAGAGTCGAGCCGCAGCTTAAGAAGCTCACCTCGGCGTATCCCCAGTTCCAGGGCTACCTCAAACATCAACCAGTTCCGCAATCCCGTGTGGGGAGAGAAGATCTTCGGAAAGGTCATCAGGCCGTGTGCATCGCGCCGTGGGCCAATGCTGTTGCGGATCGTTTGGATCTCTGCCTCTTCCAAGGGCTCGATGCGATCTGTTGTGCGAGCACCGGATCGAAGCGAACGGAGGATCAGTCCTATCCTGCTCCGTTCCTCAGCAAGTTGCGCGAGATCGAGAGACCTGCGGCCACCGCGGTTTTCGCTATCCAGAGACCACTTCAGAAAATCTTCAACAATCGCCAGATGCTGATCGAAGGCCCCGGTGTCCAGTTCTTGAACGCGGCCCACGCATCGAAAGCCTCGCACCAGCGACTCGATCTCACGGTTCTGAAGCGTCCGTCCCGCGGTCAGGCGATCGTCGAGATCGAAGCCCGCTGTCTCTTGCGTCCACTTGTACACCTTCCCCAAAACCCGAAGGTTGGCTGCCAGAGTGGAGGACTGAACCCTGTATCGCCTGTATCGCATAACCCAGCGCAGGGCAACACGCGCTGGAATCCACGTCGTTGCATCGACCAGGCACGGCAGGCGCTCTCCAGAATCCAACACAATGTGCAGGACCGAGAATATCTTCCCTGTGTCTGCCATCGCCCCCTCGCTTCGGGGACCAGTGTCCACGAAGTGCATTACTGGGCAATGATGTTCCGGTGAAAACTGGACACACGCTGCGACCCCCGCTCTACGCATGCGGCGTCACGGATTACTGGACACGGGGTCGTGCATGGCGTTGGGCGGGGACGAGGCCCTGTAGCGACCCTTGGTTATGTGCGCAAGTCACTCCGGCCTACGGCCTACGCGACTTGCGCACACAACCAGACGACAGATCAGAAGCTCTCAGAGACAGACGTACGAACAGGAGACTGGACACTCACACAAAACCACGGATTAGAAGGGGATGTCGTCGTCGGTGATTTCGGTCGAGTTGACCAGATCGTCCGAGTGAGCGGGGCTGCGCTGGTCATATGACGAGCTTCCGCCTCGATTGTAATTTCCGCCCTCGCCGCCCTCACCTCTGCCGGAAAGCAGCACCAGCTCATTCACCAGTACTTCGGTGCGGTACTTCTTCTCGCCCGACGTCTTGTCATCCCACGACCGGGTCTGGATCTTGCCTTCGATGTAAAGCTTCGAGCCCTTCTTCACGTAATCGCGAACGATCTCCGCAGTGCGCTGGAAGGCGACGAGGTTGTGCCATTCCGTGCGGTCGGTCCAGTTGCCGGTGGCGTCTTTGGTGCGGTCGGTCGTTGCTAAGGAAAAGTTGGCGACGGTTGTGCCGCCGGCGGTCGCGCGAAATTCGGGATCTTTGCCTACGTTGCCGAGAAGGATGATTTTATTGACGCTCTTGGCCATAACTGGGGTACTCCAAATGGTTGTTCTGAGAAGAATAACAGGGACTGGAGAGGCGGTGCCGCGTTGCAGATAAAGTCACATTACCAACGTTCGGAGGAGCACCGGAGCTCTCTATCGCTCGCCCCGTATGCGCCGGTTGCGAAACCACTTGGCGGCTCCAAGGGCAAAGAGCAGCGACCCGAAGGGCAGGCACATCAGCGCAACGATCAGCGCCAGCCACCCCGAGCTCGTCTGCGGACCCTGGCGCGTGACTCCGCCGAAGACTGTGCTCATCAGCAGCGCCGCCAGCAGGCCCGCGGCGATCGTCCACGCACCGCTCTGCAGGAGCTGTCGCGTGCCGTCATCCTTCGGTGACTCAGGCGGGCGCGGATTGCCTTTCGCGGCGACATGCCGCTGCGGCGACTTGCCTGTTTCCGTGTCCGGCTCCTGTTTCATCACCACAAGCATTCTGTAAAACCTCAGCGGCAAGCCGCCTGCATCAGATAAACGATCACGCCCGTGACCGACACGTAGAGCCAGATCGGAAAGGTCCAGCGCGCCAGGCGTTTGTGCGCGGGAAAGCGTCCGGAAAGCGAGAGAAAAAACGTGATCAGGATGATCGGCAGCGCAATTACGGAAAGCACGATATGCGATGCCAGCAGCTTCCAGTAAAACGGCCACAACGGATTGCCTCGCGGAAACCTCGTCTCACCGTGCAGCGTGAAATTCACCAGGTACGAAACCAGAAAGATCGACGAGAAGAAAAACGCGGTGAGCATCGAGGCGCGATGTTTCGCGATCTCGCGTCTCTTGATGTAGACGAAGCCGAAGAGCAAAGCCACGGTGCTCAATCCGTTCAGCAGCGCGTTCGTCGCCGGCAGAAACAGCAGATGCGTTCCCGCCACATCGGTAGGCGCATGGAAATACACCAGCCAGCAGATGAGGGCGCTGGCCAGAGCGCTGGCGAGGATAATCGCCGCGATGGTCACTCCCATCGATCTTGCGGCGCCGGGCCCTTTGGTTTGAATCGTTGCTTGCATTTCCTACTTTCCCTTGGCGTTGAGCATGAGTGCAGTGAGCAGCAGCGGCAGATAGATCACACTCACCTTGAGCAGATCGCGCGCGTACATCTTCGACTCAATCGTCGAGCGGGCACGGGTGATGCGGGAGAACCGAATCGTGTAGCCGAGGTAAACCAGCCCGAGAATGGAAGCCGCAACCGCATAATAGGGTCCGGCGACGTGCAGATATACCGGCAGCAGGCTGGCCGGAATCATCAGCACCGCATACGTGATGGCCTCGAGCACCGTCGACCAGCCGTCCGGCTGCACGACAGGCAGCATGCGGATACCCGCGCGACCGTAGTCTTCGCGATAGAGCCACGCAATCGCCATAAAGTGAGGGAACTGCCAGATGAACAGGATCGCGAACAGCGCCACGGCAGGCCACTCGATTCGTCCGCGGGCGGCTGTCCAGCCCAGAAGGGGCGGCATGGCTCCCGGGAATGCCCCGATAAAGGTTGCCAGCGTGGTGTAGCGCTTGAGCGGCGTATAGATCGCTACGTAAGTGAACGCGGTGCCCAGGGTCAGCGTCCCTGTAACCAGATTCGTCTCGCGCACCAGCCAGATCGAACCGACCGCGATGCACAACATGCCGGCCAGAATGCCGTGAGCCAGGCCGATGCGTCCGGTGACCATGGGCCGCCGTGCAGTGCGGATCATCTTCGCGTCGTGCTTGCGCTCCAGGCACTCGTTCAGCGCTGCGGATCCGGCCGAAACCAGCGCGATGCCGCAGAGGGCCTCGATCAGGCCGGGCTGCACACTGCTGATCCCCGATTGCATCGACCCGAGATAAAACCCGGCCCACGCGGTCATCACTACCATCAGCGTTACGCGAACCTTGAAAAGCTCGCGATAGTCGGCAATGCGGGACGCCGTCTCCCCGGCATGAGAGGCATTCCGCGCGGCGCGCCGGGTGATGCGTAGAGGCCGTTTCGCCGAGCTTCGGTAATCGCCGGAGCTTCAGAGTTCGTATCTCAGGAGCCGCGGCCATGTCCGGCTCAGAGATTGCCGTCTGAGCGAACTCTGCCCGGGCCAGTTGAGGCGAGGGATTCACACTTCATGATAACAACGCGAGGGCTGTCGCCGCGGCTACTTGACTTCAATTGTGGAAAGTGGCTTGGCTTCGGCGATGATCGGCTCCGGTTTGACCGCATATTCGTTGAGCAGTACGGCAACCAGGACCGCCGTCGGCACCGCCACCATGGCGCCGACGATTCCCGCGAGCGCTCCACCCAGCAGCAGGGCGATGATCACTGCCAGGCCTACCAGATCCACGCTTTGCCTCATGATCCGCGGCGTCAGGAAAGAGGTTTCCACCTGCGCATAGATTGCGTAAAAGATCAGGACCCCGGCGACACGCCCCCACGAGTCGATCGCCGCAACCAACACCACAAGGGACATGGAAACGACCGCGCCTGCAATGGGAATCAGGTTGAAGAGTCCCATGATGACGCCCAGCGCGTACGCATACCGGACGTGCAGGAAGAGAAAGACAATCATGCTGGTGAGGCCCAGCACGAGCATCAGTGAGCCCTGCCCCAGCAGCCATTTGCCCATCCGAACTTCCGCCCGAGCCAGGGTCGCATCCAGGCGCTGGCGCTTGTTCACCGGCAGGAAGGAAAGTACCCAGTAATAGGCGATTTCCCCTTCGAGGAGAAAGTAAATCGTGAGGATAATACCCGTAATTACATCGAAAAGCTTGGTCGCCCAGGTCTTGATCGACAGGAGCAGATAGCTTGCGGCGTTCGATGCAAAATCCTGCAATTTTGCGTTAAGCGCGGCCGTGTCGACGTGGCTCGAAAGCGGCAGCCTGTGAATGCGGTCGAGCAGTTGCGGAACCCGCGTGGGAGCCTCGGCGGCGAACTCGCGCATGTCGCGGATCACGGGAGGCAGAGCAACGAAGAAGAAGAGGCTTGCTGCTCCTGCGACGCCCAGCAGCAGAATGAAGATCGCCGAACCGCGGCCCGGCTTCCACTTGCCGATGCGGAGCTTCATGATGCCGCGCAGGACCGGCATCAGCACGACGGCGAACAGGGCGCTGACATAAATGATCTCCAGAACGTCGCGCACATGCCACGCCGTGTATAAGGCAAGTGCAATGGCGAAAGCAAAGACAATATTCCCGCGAACCGCCCTTTGCCTTCGCGCTCGCGGACTCAGAGGCTGACTCTCGCGCGTCAGCAGTTCCCGGTTGAGCACTGATTTTGTTTCGATCTCGCTGCTGGTCGCCATGGTTATCTCTGTCCTGAGCCGGCGGCCACCGGCGCGCTCTGATCGAGAAGAAACTGGAGGATGGAATCCGTCACCGCTTCCGGGGTCATGTCAGCTGTCGCGATGGTCAGATGCGCCATGCGGTAGTGGGGAAGCCGTGCCTCCAGCCGCTTTACCAGTCGCTCGCGATCAGCCAGCACCGGTCGCTCCGCCGCACCTGGCTGAGCGACACAGCGCGCGACCATCACCTCAAGCGGTGCATCGAGAAAGACGATGCAGGCATGGTCCAGCCCGGCAAGCGCATTGCGCGTAGACCCTGACTCGACGGCGCCGCCGCCCAGCGCCAGCACCAGTCGCTCCGCACGGGCGCAATCGCGCACCGCGTCCGTCTCAAGCAGGCGGAAAGCGTCTTCTCCCTGCTCGGCGAAGATCTGCGCGATGGTCGAGCCGGTGCGCGCTTCAATAAAGGCGTCGGTGTCCATGAAGCGCCATCCGAGCCGCTCCGCCAGGAGTGCGCCTATGGTTGATTTGCCGGCGCCCATAAAACCGGTCAGAACGATGCGTCGAACCGCGAGCGGCAGATTTGTGTCCGTCCTCATGCGTTGTAACGCAATTATATGGAGGAGCCGGCTATCTGCCTGCTGTAGGAACTGACGATCGGCCGGGATTCTCACTGCCCGGTTCGCTCCGGATCGCCGTTCGGATATTGTCCCAGACGGTTGGGCTGGGATCGTGGATAGGCAGAAGCAGCTTCGCCTGTTGGGCGATGTATTCGAGGTCGCGCACCAGAGCGGCACAGTTTTCGCAGGTCTTCAGGTGCTCTTCAGCACTCAGGTCCTTTTGCGTCTCGAATAGTTCCGGCAGTCGTTCTTGAAATTCAGCACAAGTCATATTGTTTTCAGGTCGGCCCGTGTCTGTCATACGGCGCTCTCCTTCCGCTGCCCGGTGCGGAGCAGGTCGCGCAGTTTCATCCGAGCCTTGTGAAGCTGAGACTTGCTGTTCCCGATCGAGCAGGAAAGCATGTCCGCAATCTCATTATGTTCATATCCTTCCACATCATGAAGGACAAACACCAGCCTGTACCCCGGAGGCAGGTCTTCAATCGCGCGCTCCAGGGTCACCCGGTCGATCGAACCCGAAAGCTGAAGGTCCCGGTCTCCGAAGTCTTTGCGCGGACCGTCATCCTGCGACGGTTCCAGCGCCTCTTCGAGCGAAATCTGCGGCAGGCCCTTCTTTCGCAGGTGCATCAGCACCACATTTACCGCCAGCCGGTGCAGCCAGGTGGAGAAAGCTGAATCGCCGCGGAAGGTGCCGATTTTACGGTAAAGCTGCAGAAAGGCATCCTGGGTAAGATCCTCGGCCGCCGCCACATTGCCGAGCATGCGCAGACACAGGGAGTAGACGCGCCGTTTATGGAGCGCGTACAGGGTCTCAAAAGCTTTTTCGTCTCCAGCCTGCGCGGCGGCAATGGCCTCAGCCTCGCCGGCAATAGGCGGATTGCGTCGCAGATGCTGGTTCGCGGGCTTCTGTTGGGTCGGGCCAGCGCTCATCAAATGTTCCTCGGAAGTGAAGATTCCATGATGTGCGACATCGCGAGGGGCGGAGAACGTGCTGGGCGAAGTCGTGGTCATGGCCAAAAATGAATGTTTTAGCAGTATCTAGTCTTCGAGGGGAGCACCCGGAAAAAGGTTGCCCGGCAAAATTTCACGACCCGATATAGCGGGCGTACAGCGTGCGGGCTACGGCCACATCGGTCGTCCCCTGAATAATCGCCCTCCCATCCCGAAAGACAGTCAGCTTTTGTTCACCGCGCTCAAAGCGCAGCAGCATCTCGTTGTAGCGGACCTGCCCATGCGGCCGCAGCCGCGCCTCGAGCTCACTGAAGTCCACCGGCCGTCCATGTTCGTGAATCTGCACCGAATTTCGCCCGCAGAGCGTAATATGTGGCCGCCCCTCGCCGCGCAGATGCCGGAAATCCCGTCCCTGGCACACCTCGCAGCCGGCTCGCGGGTGCGCCGAAGACACCGCCGACCACTCGTTCGTCCACAGGTCGCAAGAGAGCAGCAGTTCGCCGCAGCCGGTCCTGCGCCCCGATCACAAACTTGATCGCCTCGGTCACGGCGAGCGAAGCCGCCAGATTCACCGCCGAATTGAGAATGCCGGCTGTATCGCAGGTCTCCACCGTACCCGTCGGCGGCTCCGGAAAGATGCAGGCCAGGCAGGCGGTTTCTCCGGGCAGGATGTTCATGGTGACGGCGTACGCGCCCACCGCCGCCGAGTAGATCCACGGTTTGCCCTGCTCCACCGCGTAGTCGTTCACCAGGTACCGCGCCTCGAAATTGTCCGTGGCATCGAGGATCAGGTCAGCCCCCGCCAGCAGTTCGTGAATATTGCCCGGCGTCAGGTCTTTGACATGCGCGTTGACGGCGACCTCGCTGTTGAAGAGCGCGATCTTCCTCTTCGCCGCCTCGGCCTTGGGCAGCGACTCGCGAGCGTCGGCTTCGTCGAACAGCACCTGCCGCTGCAGATTGCTCTCCTCGACGAAATCGCGGTCGATGATCGTCAGTGTGCCCACCCCGGCGCGCGCCAGCAGGCTGGCCGCCGCGGCTCCCGTCGCGCCGCATCCGACCAGCGCCACATGTGCCGCACCCAGCCTTCGCTGTCCCGCCTCTCCGATGCCGGCAAAGAGCACCTGGCGCGAGTAGCGGTCGGATAATGCCCGCTTGGATTCGAGCGGATCGGGTTCGATTTTGGAGAGCGTCGCCATCAGTCTTTACTATGTGTCTTTAGTATAGGAGTCACGGTGGAACGCCGCCCATCCCGGCAGCCTGAGGCGTCGCGTTCCTGGCCGCATCCTACTGCTTGAAGTCGGTAAGGGTTGACGGATGCGCCGAACGAACGATCTAAAGCGCAGGGACGAGGGGCCGATTGGTTTTTTCGCGAACACGGGGCCAGCGAACACCGGGTTATCGACGCGGTGCGGCGGTCGTTCTCTTTGCGGCGCTTTGGGTCGCGCCTGGCGCTTCCGTGCCCCTGTACGCCCAGCCCGTGTACCCTCAGTCGGAGCAGACCACTGCGCCCGTACCGGCCAAGCCGCCCAACACCGCGCCGCCCCCGTCGACCGTCCCCCAGGCTGCCACCAGCGGTCTTCGAGCATGGGAAGGCCTGAACATACAGGCGGTGGAGTTCCAGGGCGTGGATCGTCTCCGGCTCGAACCGCTTCCCGCCCAACTGCCCCTCCAGGCCGGCCATCCCCTGAAATCGCAGGACGTCCGTGAGAGCCTGCGCCGCCTCTTCGCGACTGGACTGTACAGAGGTATCGAAGTGGAGGGCGTCCGGCAGGGCGATGCGGTGACGATCATCTTCAAGGGAACGGCCACTCTGTTTCTCGGGCGCATCACCGTGGAGGGTCTCAAGAGTGACCGGCTGAGCAACCAGTTGGTGCATGCCTCGCGCCTGAACCCCGGCACAACCTTCTCCGACGCAAAGCTCGCCCAGGCCGGCACCAATCTGCAGGAAACGCTCCAGGACAACGGCTTCTACACGGGCAGTATCGCCACGAATACCGCCGTAGACACCAAGGATGGCCAGGTCAACGTGCACTTCGTGGTCAACAGCGGGAAGCAGGCGCGTATCGGCGATGTAAAAGTCACCGGCAACCCCGGAATGTCGACCGCAACCTTTCGCAAGAAGGGGAAGCTGAAGCAGGGATCGAAGGTCAACCACGACACCGTGAACCGCGCTCTGTCCCGCCTGAGAAAGAACTACCAGAAGCAGCAGCACCTGGAGGCCAATGTCGCCCTGGAATCGAAAAATTTCCAGAAGGATCTCGATCTGCTCGACTACGACTTCCAGGCCGACCAGGGTCCGGTCGTGACCATTCGCGTGAATGGGGTGAAACTCAGCAAGGGAAAGGTGAAGACGCTGGTGCCTGTCTATCAGGAAGGCGCCGTGGACGAGGATCTGCTCAATGAAGGAGACCGCCGGATCCGCGACTACTACCAGCGTGAAGGCTACTTTGATGTGCAGGTCAAGCACCAGAAAACTGAGGGACCAGCCCTGACGACGGTCGACTACGATGTAAAGCTCGGCGAGCGTCAGAGCGTCGATTCGGTGACCGTGACGGGAAACAAATACTTCGGCACCGACATCCTGCATCCGCGCCTGAGCGTCGTTAAAGCCAATCTCTTTATGCGCCACGGAAGCTACAGCCAGGCTCTGATGCAGGCCGATGTAAACGCAATTACCGCGCTCTACCGCAGCAACGGATTCAATCAGGTGAAAGTGACGCCTGTGGTCCAGAATCTGGCCAGCAAAGGCGCGAACAAGGACGAAGGCCTTTCGGTAAAGTACGAGGTCGACGAAGGCCCCCAACAGAAGATCGGCCATTATCAGATTGAGGGCAACAGCCGGATTTCTACAAACGAACTGAAGCCGCTGCTCAACCTCGAGGAGGGCCAGCCATACTCGGCGGCCAATCTTGTGGGCGACCGCGACGCCATCCTCACCTACTACCTGAAGCATGGCTTCAGCCAGGCCTCAATTGCCATCGTGCAGAAGCCCGAATCAGACGACGCCCAGATCATCGACGTTACCCTCAACATAACCGAGGGGGACCAGACCTTCGTCAACAACGTTTTGATCTCCGGACTGCGTTACACCCGGCTATCGACTGTCGAGCCGCACATTCTGCTGCATCCCGGCGATCCTCTCGACCAGTCCGCGCTGTTCGACATGCAGCGCGAGATGTACGACCTCACGCTCTTCAACGAGGTGAACGCCGCCGTCCAGAATCCAGCCGGCGAAGAGGAGCGCAAGAACGTCCTCCTGCAATTCACAGAGGCGAAGCGTTGGGATCTGGGCTATGGCGTGGGTTTTCAGGTGCAAACGGGTAACCCAACCAGCAACTGCCCGAACACGACGACCAGCGCAGCCCAGCCCTGCGGCTCCAACGCGAAGACCGGCGGCAGCGCCCTTGTGCAGTTCGATGTGTCGCGCATCAACCTCGGCGGCCGCAACCAATCGTTGACGCTGCGCACCGCCTACGGCACCCTGGAGCAGTTGGTATCCCTGGTCTATACAAGTCCACACGTTTTTAATAACCCCAAGCTCGACTTCTCGCTCAGCGGCGGCTACACCAATGCTCAGGACGTGACCACCTACGCTGCCTCACGGCTGGAGGCAACCGTCAGGATGACGCATCGGCCCAACCGCCCGAACACCCTGATCTACTTCTTCACCTATCGCCGGGTCGTCGTCGATCCCAACAGTGTCCAGCTTCCGCCCAACGAGATTCCGCTCGTCTCCGAGCCGGTCCGCGTGGGCGGCCCGGGTTTCAGCTGGATCCGCGATACCCGCCGGCCGAATCCGCTCGACGCCCATGCCGGAACCTATACCAGCATGCAGGAGTTCGTCACCGACAACATCTTCGAGTCCGAGGCGAACTTCAACCGCCTCGACCTCACCAACTCCAGCTACTATTCTCTCGGCAAGAAAAGGAACTTTGTCCTCGCCCGCTCCACTCGGTTCGGATATGAGCGCTCCTTCGGTGAAGACCAGTACCGTTACATCCCTCTTCCCGAGCGGCTCTATGCCGGCGGCGCGCAGTCGTTGCGCGGATTCCCCATCAACGCCGCCGGTCCGCGCGATTCGCTCACCGGCTTTCCGGTCGGTGGCGCGGGTGCGCTTGTGAACAGCACCGAATTGCGCTTTCCCAATCCCCAGTTGCCATATGTAGGAAGCTCGGTGGGCTTTGTGCTCTTCCACGACATGGGCAATGTCTTCAACAACTCGTCCGATATCTGGCCCAGCGCGATTCGCATCAAGCAGCCGCACAGCTGGACCTGCAAAATCCTTAACGAGGAAGCGCAGTCGCAGGTAACTCGTGCTTCGAGCACCAATCCCACCGGCCTCTGCGACTTCAACGACTTCTCCCACGCCATCGGTCTTGGAGTGCGCTATCACACGCCCATCGGCCCGCTGCGCTTTGATTTCAGTTACAACCTCAATCCACCGATCTATCCTGTCATCATCACCTACGGAACACAGGCTAACGGCCAGCCGATTCGCTCCTCACGTTGGACAGGCCGGACACTTCAACTTCTTCTTCAGCATCGGGCAGGCATTCTGATGAGGCGGACTATGGCGCTGGCGGCGATCTGTGCGGCCCTTCTCGCGGGTCCGATGGGATCGCATGCGCAATCGCCCGCCGTTTCTGCTTCTCCGCAGCCTGTAGTCCTCGATCGCGTGATCGCTGTCATTAACGGAGACGTGATCCTCGAGAGTGATGTGAAGGAAGAGCAGCGTTTCGCCGAGCTCGAACCCTTTTCGGTCGCCCCGGGATCCGACACGCTCATGCGCGCCGCTCGCCGCCTCGCCAACCGCACGCTCATCCTGCAGCAGATGAAACTGCAGCAGGGCCTCGGCATCACAGTCTCCGACGAGGAGGTGCAGAAGGCATTGACGGACCAGCGCACCCACCTGCCGGCATGCCGAAAGTATCACTGCACAACCGACGAGGGCTGGAAAGCATTCCTTGCCGCCCACGACTTGACCGAGCAGGAGGTCTTTGACCACTGGAAGCAGCGTCTTACCATTCTGAAGTTCATCGACTTGCGCTTTCGCAGCGGCATCCGCATCTCTAATGAGGAGATAGCTGCCTACTACAAGAAATCGGTCGTTCCCGTTTATGAGCACCAGAACGAGAAGCCGCCCGCGCTCGACGAATTATCGCAGCGCATCCAGGAGATCCTGCTGCAGCAGCATGTGAACGGATTGCTGCAGGACTGGCTGAAGAGCCTGCGCGACGAAGGCAGCGTGCAGATTCTCGATCCGGCATACGGCCAAAGCTCCGGCACGCCCAGCGAGGATTAACGAGTGAGCACCGCATCTGATCCCGTCTCCTCCCGGCCAGCCCGGCAGCGCACTCTGTGGCGCCACTGGTGGAAGGTGGGCCTCGTACTGCTCACGCTCACCGCCCTGCTCGTCGGCGGTGTCATGTGGTACGCGAGCACGCCGCAATTTGAAAATCGCGTGCGCCAGCGAGTGATCGCCATTCTTGAAGGAGCTACGGGAGGCAGGGTTGAGCTGGGCGCCTTCCACTGGCGCCTGCTGCGCCTCGAATTCGTGGCCGACAACCTCACCATCCACGGCCTCGAACCGGCGGGGCAGGTTCCCTATGCGCATGTCGACCGGCTCTTCGTCCGTGTAAAAATCATCTCCTTCTTTCGAACCAAGATCGGCCTTAACTACCTGGAAGCTGACCATCCGGTCATTCATCTCATCGTTTACCCCGACGGCTCGACCAACCAGCCTCATCCCAAGGTTGAGAGCGCCGGCTTCGAGTCCGTCACAGACACGCTCTTCGACCTGCAGGTCAATCGCACCGTCTTGAACAACGGCGTGGCAATTGTCGACCAGCAGGCGACACCCTTCGATGTGGCAGCAAACAACCTCGGTGTCAGGCTGCAGTACGTGCCCTCGCCCCGGGGGCAACCCACCCAGGATCTCTACCAGGGTTCAATTCACATAGAAGATCTGACGGCGCAGCGGGGCGTGTCATCTCCCGTTCATTCCAAACTCGATTTGCAGGTTCAGCTGGGCAGGAATGCCGCAACCCTGCAGTCATTCAATCTCCAGACCGGTCCCTCCATGCTCGCCGGCCGACTTGCCCTCCGGAACTTTGCCGATCCGCAATGGAAGGGCTCGCTCAATGGAAGCGTCGACGTCCGCATGGTCGAGGCGTTCGTCTCCATTCCTGGCCTGGACAAGGGCAACGTCGCGCTGCAGTTGACCGGGCAGGGAACCAGGAACAGCTTCAACATCGATGGCCAGAGTGAAGTAACCGGCGGCGCCTATCACACCGGTACCATCCATCTGGCCGGAGTGAACGCGAAGACCGCACTCCACATCAACGAAGACGAGCTGATTTTGACCAACGCGCAGGCCAAGCTCGCCGAAGGCGGCACGGTCGACGGAACTTTGCGCATCGTTCACTGGGCCAGCAGTGCCCCTCCGGTTCCGGAGAAGCCGCAGGCCGCGTCCGGCCGCCGAGGTCCAGCACCTGCGCCACCCAACAACGAGCAGCAGGGAACGATCCGCGCGCATATCAGCGACATGACCGTGGCCTCGATCATGTCCGTCGTCGCGCCACCCCGCGACGCCAACCTCGGCTTCGCCACCTTCGCCAACGGTGCCGTCAATCTGGACTGGAAGGGCGATTCGTCCAATTTCGTCATGGATGCGAAGCTGGCTCTCACCGCTCCGCAGCAGCCTCGTGCGGGAGAGGTGCCCCTCAATGGCACCGTGGACGCGCAGTACATGAACGGCAGCGGCACCGTGAACATCCGCAGCTTCACCGCGCAGACGCCCGGAACCCAGATCCAGGTGACTGGCGCCCTCGGTGTCTATCCGGTCACACGCGCTTCGCAGGTGAACGTGGATCTGACCACCAGCAACCTCGCCGAGTTCGACCGCACGCTTAAAATCCTCGGTCTTGCCGCTCAGGGCAAGACGGGAGTCGAGGCAATTCCCGATCGCGCTGCATGGCCAGGCCGCCTTTCATGGAACGGTCACGCGCAGCATCCTTACTCCCGACGTGAAGGGCCACCTCACCGCAACAAATTTCGATGTGGTCTACAGCACGCCGCAACCGGCGCCGCTGCCGCAACCCGCAACTACGCAGCCCCCCGCATCTGCGCAGCCTACGATGCAGCCGGCTAACCCGAACGCCGGCCCGCCCCCGCCTGCGATCGAGCACACCATCCACTGGGACTCGCTGGAGGCCGACGCCGAATACGCCCCTGAGCTCATCTCCGTGCAGCAGGCATCGCTGGTGCACGGCGCGAGCACCATTCACGCCTCCGGAACGCTGCACGCCCATCAGCTCGCCCACCACCGGCTCGCCTTCGACGAGGACTCCGCCCTCAGCCTCGACGCCAGTATCCGCAGCGCTGCCCTCTCCGACATACTCCAATCCGTCGGTCAGTCGTTGCCGGTGACCGGCACCGTGAACCTCGACGTCCACGCCTCCGGCCAGTTCGATAACCTGAGCGGAGGCGGCCATCTTGCCGTGCAGGGCGGAGCCATCTACGGCGAGCCGTACCGTAGCCTCAACACCGACCTCCGCTTCGCCGGCCGCGAGATCGACGCCACCCATCTCGTCTACCTCCAGGACGGCGGCCAGGTGCAGGGCGAGGGCGGCTACAACCTGTCGACAGAAGTGGCCCACTTCACCGCGCAGGGCACGGGCTTCGACCTGGCGCGCTTCAAAACGCTGCAAAACACCAAGTATCCGATATCAGGCCTGCTGGCGTTCGAAGCGCACGGCAACGGCACGGTCAAGGAGCCGAACGTCGAGGCGAACCTCCACCTGACGAACCTGAATCTGGCCCAGGCCACCAGCGGATTCATCGACATCAACGCCCGTACCCAGTCCGGCCAGCTACTGATGGATATGAACGGCCACATGACCAACGCTGTCTTCCAGGGCCACGGACAGGTTCAGCTGAGCGGAGACTACCAGGCAAAGGCCCATGTCACCGTATCCAATCTCGACGTCGAACCGCTTCTGCAGACCTTCAATGTTCCTGGCGTGCGCGCCCACTCCTCTATAGCGGGCGCAATCAACGTTGCGGGCCCCTTGAAGCAGCCGCGAAAACTCGGCGGCGACGCCACAATCGACCAGTTCTCTCTCTCTCTGGCCAATGTGCCGCTGAAGACCGAAGGCCCCCTGCACGCGACGCTTATGAACGGCCGCCTGCATCTCGATCCGTTCCACGTCATCGGCGACGACACTGACCTTCATGCGCAGGGCTCGATTGGCCTCTTCGGAGGCTCTCACGACCTCGACCTGCACGGTCGCGGCTCCATCAACATGAAGCTCGCCCAGACGCTGGACAGCGATATCACCGCCTCCGGCCACGTCGACTTTAACGTCGACGCGGTCGGCACCTTCCAGCGCCCCAGCCTCACCGGACAGGTCAAGTTCACCAACGTTGCCATGGCCCTCCAGGATTTCCCCAACGGCCTGAGCCAGATGACCGGCACCCTGGAATTCGATCAGGACAGGCTGGACGTGAAGAGCCTCACGGCGGTCAGCGGAGGAGGCAAACTCCAGCTCGGCGGTTTCGTCACCTACCAGCAGGGCTTGTACGGGGACCTTACCGCGACTGCCAAGGACGTCCGCATCCGCTATCCGCAGGGCGTGAGCTCCATGGCCGACGCCAAGCTACGCCTGCAGGGAACGCAGAGTGCGCTGCTGCTGAGCGGCAATGTCACCATCACGCGATTCGTCATCGGTGGCGACCTTGACCTGGCCGCTCTCACCTCTTCAGCAGGTACCGTCTCTCTGCCACCCGACCCGAACGCGCCCTCGAGCCACCTGCGGCTCGATATTCATATCGTCTCCGCCCCTCAGCTCGACTTCCAGAACTCCTATGCCAAACTCGCCGGCGACGTCGACCTGCGCGTTCGCGGCACGCTTGCCCAGCCGTCGATACTCGGTCATATCGCCATCACCGAGGGCAGCGCCAACTTTGCCGGCACCAAGTACGAACTGCAGCGCGGCGACATCTATTTCAGCAACCCTGTACGCATCGAGCCCCTGATCGACCTCACCGCCACCGCCCATGTCGAGGACTACGACATCACCATCGGCCTCAACGGCACCTCCTCAAAACTCCAGCCGACCTTCCGCTCCGAGCCGCCTCTCTCCGAGCAGGACATCTTCGCCCTCCTCGCCGTGGGCCGCACGCAGGAAGAGCAGCAGATCTACTCCATGCAGCAACAGCAGGCCGGCGTGAACTCGACGGCAGACGCCTTGCTCGGCGGCGCGCTGAACGCGACCGTCAGCAGCCGCGTTGAGAAGCTCTTCGGCGGCGGCAGCGTCAAGATCGATCCCAACTACGTCACCGGAACCGGCAACTCCTCCGCACGCATCACTGTCGAGCAGCAGGTTGCCAAGAATGCCACGCTGACCTACGCCACCAATATCAACTCCACCGCCGAGCAGTTCATCCAGGGCCAGGTCAACCTCACCCGCGATCTCTCTGTGATCGCGGTGCGCGACGAAAACGGCGTCTTCAGTCTCATCTTCAAAATCCGGCGTCGCTACAAATAGCCTCTGGCTGGGTTTAAAGAATTGGGATAAGATGGCATCCCGCAATAATCCCGCTCGCATCTGGGGGGATTAGGACAACCAAATCTCAGCCTACACGTTAGCCGTCAGTGGCGAGGTGCGGGCTGTGCACGGCCATCAGGAGGATTTGAAAGTGAGAAAGAATACTTCGCAGTCTGGTTCCAGCTGTCCTGGCGTTTCTGCTGTTGGGCGGGTCCGCTCTGTCGACACACTCGATCGCCATGGCCCAGGCAGACGACAATAGCCTTCGCGCCCAGATCACGAATAAGGCGCTCAATAAGTCGCAGTTCAAGAACATACAGGTTTCGGTTACGAATGGGATCGCCAAGCTCAGCGGCACCGTCGACACCTTCTATTGGAAGGAACAGGCTGACACGAGAGTCCATCGCGTCAAGGGTGTCAAAGCTGTCGACAACGAGATCCAGGTAGCCGGTCCGGAGATCTCCGATGCAGAGCTGCAGCAAAAGCTGGTGAAGGCGATCGCCTATGACCGCGTCGGCTATGGCACCACACCGTTTAATGCCATCAGCGTGAGCGTCAACAACGGAGTCGTTACGCTGGGTGGAACAGCCTACGGCCCGGTCGATGCCGATTCCGCCGTAGCCGTGGCGGCCAACACCAAGGGCGTCAAGGACGTGATCAACAACATTTCCGTCGATCCCGTTTCGCCCATGGACGATCGCATCCGCCGCGCCGTCTATCGTGCCGTCTATGGATTCCCCTCGCTGAACCGCTACGCCATTGACCCGGCCCAGCCGATCCGCATTTCGGTGCAGAACGGAAACGTAACCCTGTACGGCGTCGTAGACCGCCAGGCGGACAAGGACGCTGCGGGTATACGCGCCAACTCCGTTCCCGGTGTTTTCAAGGTGATCAACGATCTCCAGGTCGCGGGTCAGCCGGAAAAGAAGTAGCTGCTTTCAGGCAATGGCAGAAAGCCTCCGCATTGTGCGGGGGCTTTCCTGTTTCTGGCGAATCCTGATCCCCGCTCCTGCCTTCCGATAAACTCAAAGCATGGCCTTTTTTCGCAGCGTGGGTGTCACACTCGAGATGATCAAGTGGGAGCACTCCATCTTCGCGCTGCCCTTCGCGCTTACCGGGGCAATGCTCGCAGCCCATGGCCTGCCGCGCCCTATGCAACTGCTCTGGATCATCGTCTGCATGGTGACTGCGCGCTCTGCCGCCATGGCCTTTAACCGCTGGGCGGACGCTTCGCTCGATGCTGCTAATCCACGCACCCGGACCCGCGCCATTCCCGCCGGTCTTCTTACCAGGAGCTTCGTCGCCGGCTTTACCTGTGTGATGGCGGCTATCTTTGTGCTCGCCGCCGGGCAGCTCAACCGGCTCACCCTGCTGCTCTCCCCGCTGGCCCTCGCCGTCATCCTGGTCTACTCCTACACCAAGCGCTTTACGCGGTGGTCGCATCTTGCGCTCGGCCTTGCGCTGGGAATCGCCCCGGCTGCTGCGTGGATCGCCGTCCGCGGCTCGCTTGACCCGCGCATTCTCATCCTCACCTGCGCGGTGATGTTCTGGGTTGCGGGCTTCGATCTGCTCTACGCCTGCCAGGACGCGGCCCACGACACATCCGCCGGCCTGTTCAGCGTGCCATCGACGTATGGAATCGCCGCCGCCTTCTGGATAGCGCGCGCTCTGCACATCGTCATGCTTTTGCTGCTGGTGTGGCTGGTGCGCGCCTTCTCGCTGGGACCGGCGGCCATGATCGGAGTCGCCCTGGTCGCCATCCTGCTCCTCTACGAGCACCTCATCGTTTCTCCCGGCGACCTCCGCCGCCTCAACGCTGCTTTCTTCACCATGAACGGCGTGATCTCCGCGGTCTTCTTCCTGTTCGTCGCGGCCGATTTGCTTCTGCGCCACCACTGAAAACAAAAAGCCCGCGCAATCCGCGCGGGCTCTTCGTCGTACAGCTGTGGATGGGAAATCTACGCCGAACGGCGCCTGATCCTCTCCTCTTCCTTCTGTTCATCGATGCGCTCGTTCACCCGATCCTTGACGTTCTGGACTCTGTCAGTGAAGTTATCGCGGGCTACGTTCGCCTCACGCTCGTGCTCGGCGCGCTGGCGATCGACTGTTTCCTGAGCAGCGTCCTTCACATTGCCCCAGGTCTCCTTCGCGGCGCCCTTCACCTGGTCCGCCACGCCTTCGTTGGCCATGCGCTGGTTTCCAACTGCTTCACCAGCCTTCTGTTTTACTTTTCCCGTGACCTGATCGACTTTTCCCGTTACCTGGTCCTTGTTCATAACTTACCCCTGTGTGTGGCAGCGCTGAAGTGCCTTCACTGCCGGTTGATCGTGCGTTGTGGTCTAAAGGGCAGCTCGCCTTCCACTGATGAGCTGGATCAGCAGCACGACCAGCGCAAGCACCAGCAGAATGTGGATATAGGCTCCAACTGCGTGAAAGCTGACCAAACCGACGAGCCAGAGTACCAAGAGAATTACAAAGATCGTCCACAACATGGCGTTGTCCCTTTCAAGTGCGATTCACTGCTTACGGAGAGATATGGTGCGCCCCGCGAGGTTAGGGTTGCCGTACAATCGAAAATTCGAGCCAAGCTTCCTACTATGAACATCGCTATCCAGGGCGAGCCCGGTTCCTTCAGCCATGAGGCGGCATTGAAATTTGCGCCTGAGGCAACCATTCTTCCCTGCGCTCTATCTCCCGAAGTCTTCTCCGCCGTTGACGAACGCCGCGCCGATGCGGCTGTCATTCCCATCGAAAATTCGCTCGCCGGATCGGTCGTCGAGCACTACGATCTCTTACTCACGCACGATGTCGCCATTGAGCGCGAATTGCTTCTGCGCATTCGCCACAACCTCATCGCCGTTCCCGGCACACGCATCGACCAGATTCATCGGGTGTACTCCCACCCAGTCGCCCTCGCCCAGTGCCGGCATTTTCTTGAGCAGCATCCGCAGATTGAAGCCATCCCGTATTACGACACCGCCGGCAGCGTGAAGCAGCTCATGGAGCTGCGCGACCGCTCATCGGGCGGAATCGCCAGCGCCCAGGCCGCCGCCCACTACGGCGGAGAGATCCTCGCCGCCGGCATCGAGGACAATCCCGAAAACTACACCCGCTTCTTCCTCATCCGGCCGCGCGGTGACGTTGCCGCCGATCCTGCCCCTGATAACTTACCCGACAAGGTCAGCCTCGCCTTTACCGTCGAGAACCGCCCCGGAACCCTGGTCGAGGCCCTCCAGGTCTTCGCCGGCCAGGGAACCAACCTCACCCGGATCGAATCGCGGCCAGTCCATGGCCAGCCGTGGCATTATGTCTTCTACGCCGACTACCAGCTTTCCAATCCGGACACCGCCGATGCCGCCCTGGCCCTCCTGGCCCGTCACTGTTCCATGGTCAAAGAGCTCGGCCGCTACCGCGCCGGGCGGCGCGAGGGTTAGGTCTTCAACTCGCGGCAGAGAGCTGCCGATGAACTTTGGGTCGGGAACCCGGTCTATGAACAACACGTAACCGCATCTCAAGGAGGTAGGGGCTCCACAGGCAGGTTCATCTGACGATGCTGGTATTGAAAGCAAAGGGCTTTCGGCAGCCGCGTCGAATCTTGCGACCGTATCCGATCTGCTGCGTCTAATATCTATTAATTTGATAAGAAGGCACTCAATGGCCAGCGATTTCCTAAGTGAGATTCACCCTAGCAGCACCAAGCCACGCGACGAAAACGGCAGCGGCAAGTCCCTGCCCGTTCTTCCTGTTCGCGATACCGTCCTGTTTCCTCATGCCGTACTGCCCCTGACGGTGGGCCGAGAGAGCTCCATCCAGCTCATCCAGTCTCTGGGAGACGAAAAAACCATCGTCGTCGTCGCCCAGCGCGATGCCCGCATGGACGCTCCCCAGCCCAGCGATCTGCATGCCTACGGCACCCTGGCGACGGTGCACAAAGTCGTCAAGATGCCCAACCAGAGCCTCTTCGTCTTCACCGAAGGCACGGAGCGCGTCAAGCTGGGCACGTTCTCACAGATCGAGCCTTTCATGACCGCGGCAGTCGAGCCAATCCCTGAGATTCCTCCGCAAAAGGGCCCCGAAATTGAAGCCCTTCAGCGCAACGTTCTCTCGGAATTCCAGCAGATCGTCACCGCCTCGCCGACGCTCTCCGACGAGCTGCAGACCATCGCCATGAATATCGAAGAGCCTGGCCGGCTCGTCGACTTCATCGCTTCGTCTCTGCCCTTCCTGTCGACGACCGACAAGCAGGAGCTGCTCGAAACCCCGGACGTCACTGCGCGCCTCGAGCGCGTCAACAAGCACCTCGCCAAGGAGCTCGAAGTCCAGCAGCTTCGCAACAAGATCCAGTCCGAAGTGCAGGATCAGGTCCAGCAGTCGCAGCGCGACTACTACCTGCGCGAGCAGATGAAGGCCATCCAGAAGGAGCTCGGCGACGCCGACGAGGGCCAGAAGGACATCGAAGACCTTCGCGAGAAGATCGAAGCCGCCGGCATGCCCGAGGAGACGAAGAAGGAGGCCCTCAAGGAGCTCAACCGCCTCTCCCGCATGTCGCCCATGGCTGCCGACTACTCGCTCACGCGCAACTACATCGAGTGGCTGGCCGTGCTGCCCTGGTCGAAGTCGTCGGGCAGTGAAGTCGACATTCCCAAGGCCAAGCAGATCCTCGAAGAGGACCACTACGACCTCAAGAAAGTGAAAGACCGCATCCTCGACTACCTCTCCGTCCGCCGCCTCAAGCCGGACATGAAGGGGCCGATCCTCTGCTTCGTCGGACCTCCGGGCGTCGGCAAGACCTCACTCGGCCGATCGATCGCCCGCGCCCTGGACCGCAAGTTCCAGCGCATTTCGCTCGGCGGCATGCACGACGAGGCCGAGATCCGCGGACATCGCCGCACCTACATCGGAGCCCTGCCCGGCCAGATCATTCAGAACCTGCGCCGTGCCGGCACCAACGATCCCGTCTTCATGCTCGACGAGATCGACAAGCTGGGCCGCGACTTCCGCGGCGACCCGTCGTCCGCGCTGCTCGAGACACTTGACCCGGAACAGAACAACACATTCCGCGACAACTATCTCGACCAGCCCTTCGATCTGTCCAAGGTGCTCTTTATCTGCACCGCGAACCAGCTCGACCCGATCCCTGCGCCGCTGCTCGACCGCATGGAGATCATCGAGCTGCAGGGATACACGGAAGAGGAGAAGTCGCATATCGCCTTCCGCTACCTGATTCCGCGTCAGATCAAGGAAAACGGTATTCAGGCCGACAACATCGAGTTTCCCGAAGACGCGATCTCCTACATCGTGCGTCACTACACGCGCGAAGCTGGAGTCCGCAAGCTCGAGCAGCTCATCGGCACCGTCTGCCGCAAGCAGGCACGCCGCATCGCTGAAGGCAAAACTGAGAAGCTCGTCGTTACTCGCGAGATCATCCATGAGTTCCTGGGCGGCATCAAGGTTCGCGTCGACACCGAGCTCGCCGAGCGCACCAAGCGTCCCGGCGTGGCCGTTGGCCTTGCGTGGACGCCCGCCGGCGGCGACATCCTCTTCATCGAGGCCAACAAGATGAAGGGCAAGGGCGGCTTCAAGATCACCGGCCAGATCGGCGAGGTCATGCAGGAATCCATGCAGGCCGCGCTCACCTGGGTCCGCTCCAACGCCGCTGCACTCGGCCTGACGGAAGACTTCGTCAATGACACGGACATCCACATTCACGTCCCAGCTGGAGCCATCCCCAAGGACGGCCCATCGGCAGGCGTGACTATGGCGACAGTGCTTGTCTCGCTGCTCAGTGACAAGCCGGTTCGCCCGCTCACGGCCATGACCGGTGAGATCACGCTGAGCGGAAATGTGCTCCCCGTCGGCGGCATCAAGGAGAAGTTTCTCGCCGCCAAGCGCGCCGGTGTAAAAGACGTCATCCTGCCCGCCGAAAACCGGCAGAACGTAGAGGAAGACCTGATGCCCGAGCAGATCGCCGGCGTCAACATCCACTACGCCAGCCGCATCGAAGACGTCCTTGCTGTCGCGCTCCCCCACACGGCCGCGGAAAAACAGAAGGACGATCAGGTGAGGGAAGAGGTTCTCGAGCACGCAAGCGCCTGAGACTAGGGCATGTTCACACTACGCGGAGCGCCTCGACGATCAGCGCAAAATAGAGGAATGCGAGAAAGAGCACATCCAGCTTCTCGAACCGGGAGAAGATGCGCCGGAAACCTTTGAGTCTGCGGAAGAGCCGTTCGATTTCATTGCGCTTCTTGTACAGTTCGCGGTCATACTCCCACGGGTGAATGCGGTTGGACTTGGGCGGGACCACGGGGATCATACCCATATCCAGCACCAGCTGGCGGGTTTCGTCGCCTTCGTAGGCCTTATCCATGACCAGGGGGAGGTTCTCCGGCATGGGTCCGAGTTCGAGCAATAACTGGCGTCCGCAGGGTGCATCGTTCTCGTTGCCGGGTGACAGAGCCAGGGTTATCGCCGTTCGAGAATCCGCGGCAACCAGATGAATCTTGGTGGTCCATCCGCCTCGCGACTTGCCGATGGCCTGCGGTCCGTTTTTTTTAATGCCCCGGTGCCATCCGGATGCACCTTGACGATGGTCGAATCGAGGGAGAAGGCTTCGATTCTGATGCGCACGATCTGCTCCAACTGCAGCTTCTCGAAGACCCGGTCCAGTACGCCGTTCTTCGCCCAGCGATTCATCCTTACGTAGATGCTGTGCCAGTTGCCGAAATGCTTCGGTAGCCCGCGCCACTTGCAGCCATGCTCCGTAACATACAGAAGCGCATTCAGCACGGTGATGTTCAGCAAGCGCACGTTGCCGCGCTGCACTGGCAAACTATCCTTGATCTTTTCGTACTGCTCTGGCGTGATTTCCATCTACCCCAACTTACGCGAGACAGATGTCATTAGTGTGAACACGCTCTAGTCACAAGTTGAAGTTTCCAGTCCCCAGTTGTTAGTAAGGCTGGCGAAGAGCCGGGGGACTGGGGACTAGGAACTGAGGACTGACAACGGATCAATCCTCGTAGCACTCCCACACCGCTGTAAGCTCAAGCACAAAGCCTTCAATCGGCCCGATTCCAGCAACCTTGTCTGCCGTTTCTACGCGTACAGCTTTAAGCGGTTCGTAGATGTGGACCTGGCGCTTGCGCGGATCGATCAACCAGCCCAGCATCGCGCCGTTCGCAATCCATGCCCCCATCTTCTCCTTCAGTGCGGGCAGGCTGTCAGAGGGAGACAGAAGCTCGATCACAAAAACAGGTGTCAGATGCAGGAAATGCTTGCGGTCCTCTTTCGTTAAGCCTCGGAGCTGCTCTTCTGCTACATAGCCTCCGTCCGGCGAAAGGGAAGAACCGTCAGGTAGAAAAAAGCCTGTGTTGTTGTCGAGAACCCGGCCCTTTCGATGCTGTTTCCACCACGCTCTTAACTGGTCATTAATTTCACCGTTCCCACTGCCGCTGTCAAAGCCCGTTGGTGGATTCACTACGATCCTGCCGTCCTTTGCTCGTTCAAGCTTGACCAACTCGTTCGCCATGCTCATCCGCTCGAACTCCTCATCTGTGAGCGGCGGATCGAAAACCACTGTGTTCGGCAGCTTCGGGATCGGGATTTCGAGGATGGTGCTCATGGCCGTATTCTATCCCTGACAACTCGCCCCTGTTTTTCTGTTCCCTGAGCCCTGTTCCCTGATCCCTGCCTCATGCTCACCATCGGCCACTCCACGCTACCTATCGAAACCTTCCTCGCCATCCTGCGCGAGAACGGCGTGCGCACACTGGTCGATATCCGCACCATCCCCAAGTCCCGACACAACCCGCAGTTCGCCCAGGAAAACCTCTCTCGCTCTCTTGAAGAGGCGGGCATCACATATCACTGGCATCGCGCTCTGGGCGGCCTCCGCCATCCCTGCAAGGACTCGGTCAACACCGGCTGGCGCAATACCAGCTTTCGCGGATACGCCGACTATATGCAGACTCCGGAATTCGCGGCCGCGTTAGCCGATCTGCTCAGCGCTGGTCCTTCCGGTCACACCGTAATCATGTGCGCCGAAGCCGTTCCCTGGCGCTGCCACCGCTCTCTGGTAGCCGATGCCCTCACTGTCCACGGCGTCCCCGCCGAGCACATCTACTACGATGCGAAAGGACGCAGCCGCCGCGAGCCGCACAAGCTTACATCATTCCTCCGCGTCCAGAACCAGCGCCTCTGGTATCCCGCCGAAGACGACCTCTTCGCGTCCTAACCTGGGTGGTGCTTTAAGGAAATTGGGATCAGCTCTACGCCAACTGGGGACTGTTCACGGTCTGCTGAGGACTGGCCTTCCGCATCGGCTGCACCTTCCAGTAAGTCAGCGACCTCCAGATCCACTCAAACGGCCCGAACTGGAAGCGGTCGAGCCACCACGGAGAAATGATCAACTGCGCCGCCCAGATCGCCAGCACAATACCGAACTGTCCGGTCCGGCTGATCTTGCCGTAAAGCCCCAGCCCCCAGCCGTAGAAAAGGAAGGTGCAGACAATGGTGTGCGTCAGATAGTTCGTGAACGCCATCCGGCCAACCGCGCCCAATCGCCGCCGCGCGCCCGGCAGCCATCCCTTCTGGCAGATCAGCATCACCAGCCCAATCCAGAAAAGGCACACCAGCAGGCTCGCCCAGTAGTTGTACTGGAAGTCCAGAAAGAACGTCTGTCGCAGATCCCAGTGGTGCGCGAACTCCTGATGCACGCCGAAAGCGATGACCGGGATCCCCACCAGCAGCCCCCAGCACGATAAACCACCCGTATACGCGCGGAGAAGCCTTGGCGCTGAAGATCCCCAGCTTGAACAGCCCCATTCCCACCAGCATCAGTCCGTACGCCCGCCAGAACGCCAGAAAGATGTTCCCCTGGATCTGGTTCCCCAGGTTCTCGATTGCCCGTTCCTTCTCTTCGCCCAGCCACCCGGCGCGATGCACCGAGAGTTCCTTCTCGAGCTTGGCCTGCGTCGGCATCCACATGTTCTCCCGCATCTGGTCGACGTTTTTCTTCGGCCAGTAGGGCATCGACTCGTAGCTCCCCACAAACAGCACCGACGACACCGCCGTGAACAGCAGCCCGGAGATGATCAGCGTCCGAGGCCGCCACTTCCGGGCGAGATACGCGAACATCCCTCCCAGCGCGTAGGTAAAGAGAATATCTCCCGTCCACAGCAGATACCCATGCAGGCACCCGAACAGCGCCAGCCATCCCATGCGCCGGTAATGGATCGGCCCCGGCCGCCGCCCCGACGCTTCGATCCGGCTGGTCATCAGGTAAATTCCAGCCCCGAACAGCATCGAGAAGATGGACATGAACTTCAGATCGGCGAAGAGCATGCACACGTACCACACCGCATAGTTCAGTCCGTGCAGGTCTCCATACGCCGTGGGATTCATATACGCCTGCCCGATCATCGAGAAGTCCTGGATGCTCATCGCCAGGATCCCCAGAAGCGCCACGCCACGCATCACGTCGATCGACTGAATGCGCTCTCTCTGAGTCACCGGCCCAGGAGAGACAACCGGCGTGTCGGGCGTGACAGGCTCGGAAGAGACAACAGGCAGAACGGCTGGATCGGCCACAGATATCTCCTGATCGATTCGACATTCGCAGTCTACTTCGCTTACAGTCCGAGTCGAAGTGACACTTGTCAGCAAAATCGCGTGAAAACCGCCGTTACCGCCCGCAGACTACCGCCGTCCTGCTCCGTCTAAATCATGGGTATTCTTTAGATAGCATGCGTGTACGCGTCCTTGTCTTCGGTGTTCTGAAAGACCTTATCTCTCAACCATCTGGTCAACTCGACCTGCCCGACGGCGCGACCGTCGCGGTGCTGCTCGACCACTACCGGCATCAGGCCACAGGCAACGGATCCATCTGGTCCTCGCTGGCCGTCGCCGTCAATCAGGAATATGTAACCGCCGCCCATCCCTTATCCGACGGCGACGAAGTCGCTCTCCTGCCGCCCGTCAGCGGTGGCGCAGAAGACACCGATACAGACGACTCAGATACGGAAGGCTTCGGACCGCATGTGTCCATCGTTCACCAGCCCATCAACGCCCACACCATCGTTACCAGCCTCGAACGCCCCGAAGATGGCGCGCTGGTCATCTTCGACGGCATGGTTCGCAATAACTCTCGCGGCCGGCGCACTCTCTATCTCGTCTACGAAGCCTACGAGGAAATGGCGCTGGCGCAGATGCGCGTCCTCGCGCTGAAAGCCCTCGCCGATTTCCCCATCCGCGACGTGGCCATCGTGCACCGCCTCGGCCGGCTCGAGGTAGGCGAGACCAGCGTGCTGATCGCCGTGGCCTCCGCGCATCGCGCCGCCGCCTTCGACGCCTGTCGCTGGCTCATCGACACCCTGAAGAAAACCGTGCCCATCTGGAAGAAAGAGCACTTCGAAGACGGAGCAGTCTGGGCCGATGGCGAACCGTTCCCGCCGGAGATCATCAGGTGAATCTCCGTTCGCTCTTCACTGCTTCGCTCATCGCCGTTCCGTCTGTACTCTTTGCGCAATCAGCCCCGCCCATCCACGTCGATGTTCGCCTGGTCAACGTATTCGTCAACGTCACCGACGCCGCTGGCGCGCCCGTCCCTGGCCTCACCCAGGACGACTTCGCCCTTACCGAAGACGGCCACCCGCAGAAGATCACCTACTTCGAACGCGATACCGGCATGCCCCTCTCCATCGTGCTGGCCATCGACACCAGCGGCAGCACGCACAAGGATCTCAGCCTGGAGAAGGGGGCCGCGCACAACTTCGTCCATGCGCTCATCCGCCCAGTCGATCAGCTCGACCTCATGGATTTCAATTCCGACGTGCGCGAAGTCGTGCCATTCACCAACAGCTTCCACCGCGTCGACGCAGGCCTTGAGAATCTCTCGATCGGTCCGGCAACCGCCCTCTATGACGCTGTCTACCTCGCATCGCAGCTCCTCGCGCCGCGCCGCGGCCGCAAGGTGCTGGTCATCATCTCCGACGGCGGCAACACCGTAAAGGGAGTCGATTACGCACAGGCGCTCGAGCAGGCCCGCCGCGGCGAAGTCATGATTTACAGCATCATCGATCTGCCGGTGGTCGCGGACGCAGGAAGGGAAACCGGAGGTGAGCACGCGCTCATCACTCTCTCGCAGGAGACAGGCGGCAAGTACTACTACGCCGACGAGGGAAATCTCGATAAGGCATTCCGGCAAGTCTCCGAAGATTTACGGACACAATATCTGATCGGCTACTATCCCGAGCACCGCATAAGCGACTCGTCGTTCCGAACAATTTCGGTAACGCTTACCAAGCCCGCTCTGGCCGCAGGCGCGTACAGCCTGCGCCACCGCACCGGCTATTACTCCAGCGCCGGCCAGTAGGGCGGCGGGCTAGCTCCGCACAAGAGCCGCCTATTTAATGGCTAATGGCTAACGGCTAATCGCTGTTTCCTGTTCCCTGTTCCCTATACCCTGATCCCTGTTTTACTGCGGAGGCGGCGGAGGATTCGGCTGCAGAGCAGGCTGCGCCTGGTTCTGGTCGTCGTCCTTCTTGCCGCCGAATAGCCTGCTGAAGAATCCCCGCTTCTTTGGCTTCTGCTGCGGTTCCTGGCTGGGCTGAGTCTGCGCGACCGCCCCATTCGCCGTCGGCGCAGGCTGAATGGGCTGTATCAGCGCCGGAGCCGGCTGCGTGACCGGCACCTGCGGAGGCGGCGTCGGCTTCTCGCCCAGCCCGAAGATCCTCTGGAAGAGATTGCGCTGGTCGCCGTTCGCGTGATCGCAGGTATCGGTCGGTTGTGTGCCCTCCAGAAACGCCGCGTCGTAGGTGTTGTTCGGGCACGCCGCGTCAGCCAGCAGATTGGTCGCCTTGTCCAGCCGCACCTCGACAATTCCCGGCGGCGGAACAAATTCTTTCGTATCCGAGTACTGCGGCAGTTCTACCGCGTGCTTCATGAATTCTGCCCAGATCGGCGCCGCTGCATGCGCGCCTTCGATCTTGATGTCGCTGTAGTCGTCGTTGCCCACCCAGACGATGCAGATCAGGTTGCTGGTGAATCCGGCAAACCACGCGTCGTGCGACGTGCCTGTCTTGCCCGCCGCTGGAGCCGTGAATCCCAGCGCCCGCACTGCGAAGCCCGTCCCGTGATTGATCACGTTCTCCATCAGGCTTGTCGTCAGAAACGCCGCCCGTGGATCGAGCACCGGCTTGGTAATCGGCGTGTAGTCGTTCATCACGTCGCCATTGGCGCTGCGCACCGAGGCCAGCATCCACGGATCAATCTTCACGCCGTTGTTCGCAAACACCGTGTACGCGCCCGACATATCCAGTGGAGTCGCATCGTACGATCCGATCGCCATCGCCGGGGTCCCGCGTGCCGACTTGATGCCCGCGTCTCGCGCCAGCGATGCCACGTTGTTGTAGCCCACCATCTCGGCCAGGGCGATCGTTGCGTTATTCAGCGATTGCTGCAGGGCAAAGCGAGCCGTTACCTCGCCGTAGTACTTGTCCTCGAAGTCGCGCGGGCTGTAGGTCTGGTTTCCCGCAAATGTGAACGTGGTCTGCTCGTCGTTCAGAATCGTCACCGGAGTGAACGTGGCGCTCGTGCCGTCCGTATTCGTCAGCTGAGAACCCGCCAGGCTCGTATTGAATGCCGCCGCGTACACAAAGGGCTTGAAGATGGACCCCGTCGGCCGATGCTGCACCGCATGGTTGAACTGGCTCAGCCCATAATTGCGTCCGCCCACCAGCGCCAGCACCTGCCCCGTATGCGGATTCAGCGCCACCAGCGCCACCTGCGGATAGACAATCGGCGTATCGTCTCCCGCCTTCACCCGCCGCGCGTGCAGCTTCTCCACCAGCTCGTCGACATGCTTCATGCCCGCCTCGACAGCATCGGTGGCTAAACTCTGCAGCTGCGGATCGAGCGAGGTGTAGATTCGCAGCCCCTGCTGGTTGTAATCATCCGGACCCAGCCGTTGCGCCAGCTGCTCGCGCACCAGGTCCACAAAGTACGGAGCCTCACCCGCATCTACCGCGCCCGGAATCACATTCAGCGGCGATGCCTTTGCCTGCTCCGCCTCCTCCTTGGTGATCGCACCGGTCTCCACCATCGAGTCCAGCACCAGGTTGCGCCGCGTCGTCGCGCGCTCCACATGACGGTAAGGATTGAGCCGGCTCGGGCTCTGGATCAGTCCCGCCAGCAGCGCGCATTCGGGCAGCGTCAGCTGCCGGACATCCTTGCCGAAATACGCCTGCGCCGCCTCGCCAAACCCGTTGATCGAAAAGCTGCCCCTCTGCCCCAGCGGAACCTGGTTGGCATACAGCTCGAAAATTTTCTCCTTCGTGAAGCGATGCTCAAGCTGGAAGGTGATGACGATCTCGAGGAACTTCCTCTTGAGCCGCTTCTCCGGCGTCAGGAAGAACCCGCGCGCCAGCTGCATGGTCAGCGTCGAGCCGCCTTCCATGTACGTGTGCCGGTGGCTCAGGTCATTGCGAAGCGCGCCCACCAGCCGTATGTAATCCACACCGCCATGCGTGAAGAACCGGCGGTCCTCGATGGCCACCACCGCGTTGATCAGGTTGTGCGGCAGCTCGTCATAGGTCACCAGCCGCCGCTTCGAGCGATTGGCATCGGACAGGTCGGTGATCAGCAGCGGTTCCAGCTCATAGGCGGCCAGTTGCTGCCCCTGATCCCCGGTAATCTGGCTGATCTTGCCGGACTCGAAGGTGATCGTCGCCCCCTCGGGAGCATGGTAAGACTGCGGTCCCGGATGCACGGTTATGCTCTCCGGCCCCTCCGAGTACGTCCCCATCGGCGCGTTCTTCGTGTCGCCCTCGCTCGAATACCCGGCATTCCGCAATTGCTGGGCGATGTAGCGAGCGGTGAACTTCTGTCCTGGCCGCAGCTCCGCGGGAGCCGCATAGATCTTCGCCGTCGCCGCAAACAGAGGCTTCTCCAGCCGCTCGCTTACTATCCGGCCGTACTTCACGTAGTAGAAGCTGAAGACGCAGGCAAAAATGAGGAAGCAGCCCGCTATGGCGATACCGGCTCCCAGCAGCAGCTTGCGGCCAAGACTACCCGTGCCGGCAATTGGGCCGGCGAATTTGATCTTTACTGCCAATCGAACGTCTCGACTCTCATTTTAAATGGTTGAACACACTTCATCGAAGGAAGGCTCGGCTAACGCGGTCTTTTGGGGATGGGACCGCTCTACTTAAGCTCTACTTAAGACGTTCAGATGCAGCTTTTGACGCCTGTGGCATGTGTACTCACTCCATACATTTTACGTCGTTGGCCCGGATAAGCGTACAATCGCTCCCTCCCCCGGCAATGAGGTAAACGTCATGCCAAAGAGTCGAACCTGGCCATGGCTGGCGGTGATTGTGTTGCTCACCGTACAGGTTGTGCAGATCGTGATCGTCCTGCACCGTGAATCGCTGACCTGGGACGAAGGTGCCCATATGTACGCCGGCTACCGGATGTGGAAAAACGGCGACTACGGGCTGAATCCGGAACATCCGCCCCTGGTCAAGTTGCTGGCCACGCTGCCCGTGCTGGGCGACAATCTTTGGGTTCCGCCGCTTAAGGGTATCTTCTTCAAAGGCGAGGCCTACCTCGGTGGCCGGGACTGGCTGGAACACAATGACGGCGGAAGCCAGCGGCTGGTCTTTCGCATGAGGCTCGCGGCGGCCACATTGGCCATTGCGCTCTCGCTGGTGATCTTCTTTGCCGCGCGCGAATGGTTCGGGACAACGGCGGCGTTGGTGGCCTTGACGCTCGCCGTCTTTGATCCCAACATTCTGGCTCACTCCGGTCTGGTGACCACCGATATCGGAGCCGCGCTGTTTTTCCTGGCGGCAATCTACGCCTTCTACCGCTACGTCAAGCGGCCGACGCTGCCGCGTCTGCTGATGGCGGGTGTGGTGGCAGGACTTTTGCTCGCCGCCAAGCACTCCGGGATCCTGATCGTCCCCACACTGGTCCTGCTGATCGGCTGGGAGATAGCCTTCGCAACCAAAGGAGAACGGGCTCGCGTGGCTCTGCGGCTGTCCGGAGCATTCGCTGCCATTATCGCGATCGGAGTGCTGGTTCTGTGGTCCTTTTACGGCTTCCGCTACGCCGCGCGGCCGGCCGGGCTCCAGTTAATCCCATCCCTGTCGGACTACTCTCAGTCACTGACCCCGTTTCAGAAAGGCAGCATCTGGTGGATGGCCCACCTGCATCTGCTGCCCGAGTCCTACCTGTTCGGAATGGTGGATATTCGCGTCTTTGGCAAAGGTTTCTCTACCTATATCTTGGGCAACTGGTACCCGCATGGAGTGTTGTGGTATTTCCCGGCCGTCCTGACGATGAAGACGACGCTGGGGCTGCTGGCCCTCTTAGGGCTGGCAGTGTTTGCTATTGTCACTGGCAGGCTGGGCAGAGGCCAGGATCAGAATCGTGACCACACCCGGGCGCCTATCTACGTGCTGGTGCCCGGCGCCCTCTACCTGGTGGTAGCCATGATCAACGGGCTCAACATCGGAGTGCGGCACATTCTGCCCTTGTACCCGCTGGCCGCGATTCTGGCCGGGGCCGGCGCGGCGGCACTCGCAGTCCGCTCCCGTCGCTGGATGTGGGTCTGCGCAGCACTGATTGCCGCGCA
The DNA here is from genome assembly GCA_963725225.1 of uncultured Acidobacteriaceae bacterium. Lineage (GTDB taxonomy): Bacteria > Acidobacteriota > Terriglobia > Terriglobales > Acidobacteriaceae > Silvibacterium. Next base: position 79,914 of record CAVRXY010000034.1, on the reverse strand, counting down.
TATCGCTTCGGCGCTGAGCGTCTTCCCAAATTCGCTCGCCTATGCCAACGAAGCTTGGGGAGGTGCCTGGAACACCCACAGAATTCTCAACGACTCCAACGTCGACTGGGGCAGACAACTCTATCAGGTGAAAGAGTGGGAGGACCGGCATCCAGGCGAAGATTGCTGGTTTGCCTACACGGTGCGCCCATTCATTCGCCCTGAGATCTACGGAATCCATTGCCACGTTCTGCCCAACGGGCTTGGAGCGGTCCGGGGAGGTGGCCTTGAGCCGGTGCCGGCCGTCATTCACGGAACCGTTCTGCTGAGCGCCGCGGAAGTAGAGGGAAGCCTCTGGCCGAGCTGGCAGATGAATCCCTACCGCGGCTTTCAGACGCTAAAGCCGGATGACGAGATCGACTACGGCGTCCTCGTCTACCGGGGCGATGTGCACATGGAAGAGGCTGGCGGCCTGAGCCGGGCATTCCTTGCCTCTGAGAAGCTTCGAGTCGCACCAGTCGCAGGAGGCCCTGGCGCTCGCCGAGGAGGCGGTAAAGCTGTGCGCCGGGCCAATCTGTATCACGGAGTGGGCACTGGGAGACGCGGCAGCTGCCCTCGGCAAAAAGGAAGAAGCCCGCGCCGCCTATCAGTCGGCAATCGTCGCCGCAAAGGGGCTCGATCCGCAGCGTCAGGCAGAATACACAAAGGCCCTCGAGGACAGCATAAAGAAGCTCTGAAAGTCTCGAAATGCGCTCCGAGCCGGATGGCCGATCCTTCTTGCAGCGAAGGATCGGAATTTAGTAGCTCGGTTCTCTGAGCTCTGTAATCGGCGCGATCGCACGTCTCTGGTGGACAAGTTCAGCGGACGCGTTCTAAGAGTGCGTGGCTGGCTCAGGCTTTACGAACGACCACGAGGTATTCCACACCGCCGACCGACGAATCGCCTTTTTGAACCGTTATGACAGTTCCGATAATGGGGTTGGAGATGTTCTGACCAACGAGCGGAGGGGCACTCACCTCAAAAATCTTCCCCGCATCCGTCCCCGCGATCGCGGCTGCTTCTTCCACAAATCGAATTCTCATAAGAGTTGTACAGGCTCAATAATTTCTGCTTTTCAGTACTCGTGCGACCTCTGGATCCCTACATCCTCGCTCGAAGCCGTCGCCCGCGTTACCAGCTCGACCTTACCCTCCGCCACCTTCTTACCGACATTCACGCGATAGGGAATGCCGATCAGGTCCGCATCCTTGAACTTCACGCCCGCCCGCTCATCACGATCGTCGAGCAGAACATCGAATCCTGCAGCCTCGAGCGACGCTGCAATTTCTTGACCTGCAGCCAGCAATTTCTGGTCGGTGATATTGGTGATGGTCACCACCACGTCAAACGGAGCAATCGCCCTCGGCAGCCAGAACCCGTTCGCGTCATTACTTCTGCTCGATCGCCGCCGTCAGGATGCGCTCGATCCCGATCCCGTAGCAGCCCATGATCGGCGTCACTTCCTTTCCGTTCGGATCGAGCACACGCGAGCCCATGCTCTCCGTGTACCGGTTGCCCAGCTTGAAGATGTGCCCAACCTCGACCGCCTTGCCGATCTTCAGAGGCGACCCGCACACCGGGCATCCCTCGCCCTCGACCGCGTTGCGAATATCAGCCGCCACCGTCCAGCCAAAATCCCGCCCCGGCGTCACATTGCGGAAGTGGTAATCCAGCTTGTTCGCCCCTGCCACCATATTCTCGCGTCCCTGAAGACTCTCGTCGAGAACGACATTGACGCCTTCATCATGCAGATGCTTGGAGACCCCTAGTCCAATCGGCCCCAGATATCCCGCCGGCCCGCCAAAATACTTCTCCAGCTCCTCCGCCTGCATCGGACGCAGCTCGGCCGTCTTCACCAGCCCCGCCAGCTTCGTTTCATTTACAGAATGATCGCCGCGCAGAAACGCCACCACCGGCTCCCACGTCACCTCTTTGCCGTTGCGTACCTCGGCCATATACGCAACCGTCTTGATATCCTGCGCCGGCGAAATCTGGAAGAACTCCGCCACGTCCGCAATCGCCGCCTTCCCCGGAGTGTGCACCAGCTCCGGCTTCCCATCGCCCGTCGGAGCCAGTTCCGTCACCGGCTCCAGCCGCGATGTGGCCTTGTCGAGATTCGCAGCGTAGTCGCAGTTGGGACAGCTCACGATCAGGTCCTCGCCCGCGTCTGTGTAGACCATGAACTCCTGCGACTGCGACCCGCCCATCGCCCCCGAATCCGCCTCGACCGCCACAAAGCTCAGCCCGCAGCGTGTAAAGATCGCGCGATACGCCGCATCGTGCTTCTTGTAACTCACGTCCAGCCCGGCTTCATCGAGATCGAACGAGTAGCTGTCCTTCATGATGAACTGCCGCACCCGCAGCAGTCCTGCCTTCGGCCGCGGCTCATCGCGAAACTTCGTCTGGATCTGGTACCAGATCTGCGGAAGCTGCTTGTAGCTCCTCAGCTCCTTGCGCGCAATATCCGTCATGACTTCTTCATGCGTCATGCCCAGGCATAGCCACGCGCCCTTGCGGTCCTGCAGCCGGAACATGTTCTGACCCATGCCCGTCCAGCGTCCGCTCTCCTCCCACAGTTCGCGTGGATGAATCGTCGGCAGCAGAAACTCCTGCCCGATCCTGTCCATCTCCTCGCGGACAATGGCGGTGATCTTGTTGATCGACCTCTGCCCGAGAAACAGGTACGAATAAATCCCCGCCCCCAGCTGGCGAATATATCCGCTGCGAACGAGAAACTTGTGGCTGGCGACTTCGGCGTCCGCCGGAGCCTCACGAAGAGTAGGAATAAAGAGCCGGGACCAGCGATGCATTGCGTGCTGTGTACTTTCCTGCCGCGGTGCCACGGGGTCCCCGCGAACAGGTCTTCGTTCGTGGGGTGAGGTGTTGCGCCGCGCGCGTAGTGAGATTAGCCAAAACTTCATTCTAAATGGGACAGCCCATTCGTCTTTATCTCCCGAACATTGCCATCCGATTACGCGCCGGTCAGCATCCGTTTTTGAACAGCCTGCCGGTCAGCCGCACTCCGACTAACGTAAACTGAATTCAGTTCGTCGAATCTTCACGCGGGCTGTAAGCTCGGTTTCTCTTGCAAAGCTCAATAGGTGGCAATTCTTGCTGCTTACGTATCGCGGAGAGTGAATGAAGACATCGCAAGTGATGCACGCCTGGTCGAGAATTCTCGCCGGCAAAGCGCCGTCCCTATCCATCGAAATCACCAAGGAATGCCCCCTGCGCTGTCCCGGCTGCTACGCCTTCGACACCTCGCACCTCGGCCCGGGCATGCAGCTTCGCCAGCTCTCCGACTTCAAAGGTGAGGAACTGGTGCGCAGAGTTCTCGCGCTCGTCGATCAGCACAAGCCCCTGCACGTCTCGCTGGTTGGCGGCGATCCGCTGGTGCGCTATCGCGAGCTGGAAGCCCTGCTTCCCGAGCTCGAGGCGCGTGGCATATACACGCAGATCGTTACCAGTGCCTTCCGCGTCATTCCGGCCGAGTGGTCAGCGTTCAAGCGTCTTTTCGTGATCGTCTCAATAGACGGCCTCGCCCCCGAACACGACGTTCGCCGGGCGCCCGCGACCTACGAGCGCATCCTCAAAAACATCGCCGGCGCAAAGGTCTACATCCACTGCACCATCACTTCGCAGATCGCCTCCCGCGAAGGCTATCTCGACGAGTTCCTGCGCTTCTGGAGCCGCCGTCCCGAAGTCATCAAAGTCTGGTTCAGTCTCTTCACTCCGCAGCGCGGAGCCACCGATCCTGAGATCCTCACCTTCGAGCAGCGCGACGCGGTTGTCGCCGAACTCCTCCGTCTGCGCCGCCTCTATCCGGTTCTGCAGATGGACGAGCCCACTATCCGCGAGTTCTCTTCGCCGCCGAAAAGCCCCGAAGACTGCATCTTCGCGCGTACAACGGTAACGATCTCGGCCGACCTGAAAACAAAGATCACTCCGTGCCAGTTTGGAGGCGACCCGGATTGCGAACGTTGCGGATGCATGGCCTCAATGGGCCTCGCCGCCGTCGGACATCACCGGCTTGGTCCGCTCACTCTGGGAGGAATCTTTATGACCTCCGACCGTATTGGCAAAGCCTGGAGTGGCCTGCGCAGCCGCTTCCAGCCGGACCCGCTCCCTGAAGCCACCCCGTTCAACATTTTGTGATCCGCGTGGTTCCGCTGGCGGCCAGCCGCCCGTCACAGCCTAGCGGCTGCGAATAAGCACCGCTGTTGCGTCGTCGGTTCTATCCGAACCCATGCCGAAGCGCTGGACTTCCGCGATCAGGCCGTCGACGCAGGCACCGGGTTGGCTGAAGTGTTCAATCAGGCGAGCCGGACCATATTCTTCCTCTGTCCTGTCCATGGCTTCCGTGATGCCGTCCGTGTAAAGCAGCAATTGGGTGTTGGGCGAGAGCGTGACGGTTGTCTGCGGATAGGCGGACGGCCCAAGGCCAAGCGGCAGCCCGGTATCCAGCTCCAGAAACGAGCAATGATGATTGATGAGCAGAGGACGAAGGTGTCCGGCGCTGGCCAGGGTAATCTCACGAGAGTCGGCGTTGAGCACACCATAGACCATAGTGACGAACTTTCCGGTAGGGAAATCTTCCGTGAGGGTCCGGTTGAGATGCTCCAGGGTCTCCGCTGGCGACGAATAGAGAGGGGCGATTGAGCGCAGAAGCGCCCGGGTGGCAGACATGAGCAGGGCGGCGGACATGCCCTTTCCGGAAACATCGGCCAGGGCTATGCCATAGCGCTGCTGGCCAAGATCGATGAAATCGAACCAGTCACCTGCGACCGCCCCGGCGGGATGCCAGGCCGTTTCAAAAGCGAAGCCGGGAACCAGCGGCACAGGCTTCAGAAAAAGCGCCCGCTGCATAACGCGCGCTTCCGCCGATTCACGCTCCATCCGTTCGCGCTCAAAGCGCTCGTTCCGGAAAAGGCGGGCGTTCTCAACAGAAATTGCGATATGCCCAGCGAGCGCCTGAAGCACGGTTATCTGATCTTCTGAGAAGGCATCGGTCTCGTGATGGGCGACAGTCAGAACGCCGATGACCGTACCCGCGGCCTTGAGGGGGATATCGACTTCCGAGCGTACGGCGGGCTCGCAGGCGATATAGTACGGGTCCTGATCGACGTCAGGCGCATAACGCATCTTGCCCGTGGCCGCCACGTAACCCACCATCCCCTGCCGGCCAATTTGCAGCCGCTCGCCCTTCCGGTACTTTGTGCAGCCACGCACCCCACGCAGGACCATCTCGTTTCTATTGCCGCCTTCGCGGAGCCACACTCCAACCTCCACATTTCCAATCGACGTGGCGATGTCATTGACGACTCGTTCGAGCAGCAGGTCGAGGTCGAGCGTGGAGGCGATCAGATACGTAGCCCGCTGGAGCTTCATCAGGACCTGGGTAAATTCGCAGGACGACTGGATGCGCGGCGGGACAGCGCGCAAAGTCTGAACGGCATTCGGGATGGCGGCCATAGCGTATTCCCTTTGAAACCCACGCTTTAAAACCAATGGTGCGCGGGTTACTCAGTAGATGTGCAGCCGGGAGGCGCGATGCAATCTTGTGACGGAGTGTTCGCCGACAGGTCCGAGCCGACAAGTTCTTCTCCATGAACGCTTTTCTATTCCGTGACGTCCCTTTCGCGAACCGTAGTTGAGCGCACAGCTTTCCCCAGGTTAGGGGCTCCGGCCGGCTCTGCGCTGCGAAAAAATCCATCTGGAATTTGCGGCCGGACCCGATAACCAGGGTTAAATTTCAGCTTAGGCAGGCCGAGATGAGCGCGGTTCATAGGCATTGATTACGGGCGAGAAGTTAGCTAACATAACTTAGCAGTCTAGAGCGTGCGCCATGATCACCGCCACCATCTTCGAAGCCAAGACCAATCTCTCCGAGCTCATCAAGAAGGCTCAGGATGGAGAGGAAGTCGTCATCACTTCCGGACGGGATCATGTCCCGGTCGCACGTATCGAGCCCATCACGCCCAAAGCCAAAAAGCGCCTTGGTGCAATGTATACCCCGGGATTCGTGCTGACCGACGCCTTTTGGGAGCCGCTTCCTGAAGAAGAACTGCGCCTCTGGGAAGGCGGGGACGATAAAGGCGAGTGAAAGTTCTGCTCGATACGCACGCCTTGCTCTGGGCTGTGCTTATGCCCGAATACCTCAGCCGTAAGGCATCTCTGGCCATCAGAGATGAGGCGAATAATGTCATGGTCTCTGCGGCCTCCGCATGGGAGATCGCAACGAAGGTGCGCTTCGGCAAACTTCCCGGTGCCCAGGCTCTCGAACGACGATTCCTCGATGCGATGGGCGACGCCGGGTACGCACTGCTGTCAATTGACGTGCCCACTGCCCTGCGGGCCGGACGCCTTACTGGCGATCATCGCGATCCCTTTGACCGCATGATCGCCGCGCAGGCCTTGGCGCTCGACATCCCCGTAATCAGTGCCGATCCATTGCTGGACTCATTCGGCATTCGCCGCCTGTGGTAGTGCTTCCAATGAGTAATTGCATAACTTCAAGCAGACGGCGCCCACTTTATCGAGGTAATACCAAATCTGTGGCCCGACCGCCATACTCCAAACTCGAAGCCAGCATGTATCTGAAAAGGACCCTGGGTGTGCCACGCCAGGCCACCAGGGCTATACTGGCGCGGAATCGGGAAAGAATCACAACCCCTGGATGTCGCCCGACCACGATCACAGTTCTGGAGGAAATATCATGGCTGACGAAGTCCGAGTGTGGCAGGTCACGAAGGACGGCTCATTAGAGGAGATAAAGGCCTCCACGCTTAACCGTGAAGAACGCCTCGAGAGATGGATTACTCAGGATATCTCTGTCCTCCAGCCTGACAATTCTGGCTTGCTGGTTATAGGGCAACAGATTAAGACCGATTTCGGGAAAGAGATCGACCTGTTGTGCATCGATCCAGAAGGCAATCTCGTCATTGTTGAACTGAAACGCGATAAAACTCCTAGAGAGGTAACCTCACAAGCCCTCGACTACGCATCTTGGGTAAAGGATTTAGGCGCGGATAAGGTCAAGGAAATTGCTGCAAGTTTTCTGAAGAACGGAAAGAATCTCAAGGATGCATTTGAGGATGCCTTCCCGGAGACAGATTTTCCAGATGTGATCAATGATGATCACTCGATCAAAATTGTCGCCTCTGAAGTTGACGACAGCACTGAGCGGATTATCCGATACCTATCTGATAGAGGCATAAATATCAACTTTGTGCGATTTCAAATGTTCCGATCCCAAGACGGGCGTGAGCTATTAGTCAGAAGCTTCACGGTACCGCCAGACGAAGCTGAGCAAAACACAAGGAGGAGCGGCAAAACTAAGCGCACTACTTCCTACAAAACATTGGCCATGCGTCTGGAAGAATGCACTGACGACGCAGAACGAGCGTTTCTGGGCGAGCGGCTGGGTGACCCAGGACAAGCAATAGATGGACGCAAGGTTGCACTTTTGTACCGTATTGCCGGAAAAATTCGTTACCGCGTAAGAGCACGACGTGCACACGTCCATGTAATCCAGATAGGGCGGTTCGCCGAGGACCAGCAATTCTGGAGTCGGCATCTATCAAATCCTAAAGTCGGACCTCGCGAGGGCGGCGCTCACCTCGGATTCACCCTACATGTGAAGGCCGACTACGATTTTTTCCAGCACACCATGGAGAATGATGCCAAAACATTTCAATGGCTAGCCGGCGTCAGGGGAAGTGATGAATCTTCTGAGGACGAGGATAGCGACTAATCTTGTGCGATGGCAGTAGCTAGTGGAACTGGCTGGCCCCTTCTCTGACTATTGTCAAGCCCTGTCCGCCGATCTTTCCGCCAACCCCTTCATTCCAAAGCCATAATCCCCGAGAGAAACCTGGCCGATCCCAGCCCCAGAACTGGCTATAATGGAATAGAGACGAAAGGCCCGGCGATCAGCCGGGCCTCTTCATTTTTAGCGATGAGCTGCCCGGGAACGCCCGCAAATCCTTTGGAATCCCCGCAAATCCTTTGCAATCAGTGACGAGCCGGTAACTCCATTATTTTCAATGACAGCCCGTAAGTCTTTTGTTTTGTATTAATTAGATGTAACTCATTTGTTATCTATTATGTAGGCGTTAACCACCCGGGAAGGTCCAATGGAATCAATGAGGTAGCCGCAAACGGCGAAAAGGGGAGGGGGAGGGGTACCCTCCCCGGAATTCCCAAAACAGAACTACTTGGCTGTCGCCGTCTGCTGCGGCTTCGCCAGCCGGTCGAAGTTCTGGATGGCGTTGAAGACCAGAGCGTAGCTGCCCAGCGTCTCCCCGCGATAGATCGGGTTGGTCGCAAAGAGCAGCACATTCCCCTCGCCCAGGTGCGCATCGACGACCACCGGCTTCTCCTCAATGGCCGACCCGCCGTCGAGCAGGCCCGATAGCAGGAACCCCTTGCCCGACCCGAACCGCAGGATCACGTCCGGGCGGTACTGCTCGGGAATGAGATAGACGTTGTTCCGGGCCTCTTCCTCGTTCAGCGGAGTCGGCTCCCATGGCTTCGGAGATGGCAACGCCTCCGCTGCTGTGTAGGGCCGATCCTCGGGGATATCCTCATCCCCCGGCCCGCCCCGTCCCGTCGGCCGCTTGAACTCTTTTTCCGTCGTAATATGCCGATTGACGGACGTGTTGGCAACCGTGAACGCCATCCCATTGGCGCTGTAAACTCCCAGATCCTTGCCGTATCCGTTGGCAATCGGACTGGACTTGTCCACGAAAGCCGCATCGAGCACGCTCCCGACCACGCGCACGCTCCCCTTGGGAGCAACAAACACGCCCGGCGCAAGCCCCAGGTCGATGGCAAACTGCGCCGTATCTTCGGAGGTAATGAGCAACCCGCCCTTGGTGACGAACTCCCGCAGGTGATCCACGCCGGCGTAGGTCAGCCCAGGCCGCATGTCCGGAGTCGAGTCGATCCGCCCCAGGTTGGGGGTGAGGTCGGTCTTCTGCCACGGCAGGGAATTGCCCCACATCGGCATGCCGTCGACGATCAGCTGCGTCGACGCCCGCCCTACCGGAGCGAAGATGATCACGTCATACTTCGCCCGCAGGTCGGGAGTGGCCGCCACCGTCTGCGTGCTGATGTAGTCATACGGCACATGCATCTTGTCGAAGGCCTCCCGCCACCATCCCTCGGTCTGGGTGGCCAGCCACGTGTGCATAAAAGCGATGCGCGGAACGGGGGCATCGTGCGTCTTTGCTGTCGGCAGGGTTGCGAGGCTGACGGCGTTGAGCCCGGCGTTGGCGAGCGCTGCCTTGAGCTTCGCAGCGTCAGCGTTTTGAATAGGAGCGACCCTGCCTCGAAGTGATGGCCCTCCGCGTCGAAGGCCTGATCGGCGACGGAGATGCTTGCGTCTTTCAGTGTGTAGCGCAGTCCGAGCAGCGAAACCTCGGACGCATTGTTCACTGCGTAAATGCCGCCCGAGCCCGCAACCTTGCCGATCTCTGCATTCGGATCGGCAACCGCCTCCATCTTCACCTTCAGGATCGCCCGATCGGTCACGCGCACGGTCTTGACGTGGAAGAGATCGCCGAACGACCAGCCTGTGTCGTCATAAGGATGCTTCTGCGGATCATCCGGAGCCCAGTACTGCCGGTCGAGCAGCGCATCGGCAATGCGCGAATAGGGCTGATCCATGCGGATGATGAAGCTGCCCGCAGGGAATGTCTCCGGCTCCGGCTTCTCGGACTTGGATTTGTCGTCAGGCTTATCGGCATCAGCCTTGTCTGCCTTAACAGGCTTCGCAGGCGGCGTATAGGTGAATGGCTCTGAGAGGCGGCTGATCTCGACATGCTGCAACGCCAGCGTCCGCAGCAGCTCCGCCTCGCGACTCGATGTCGGCTCGTGGAAGACGTAGGCAGCCGGGCCGGCATTCTCCGGCTTCTCGATGGATCGCTTCGACTTGGTGTAGTAATTCTGGAGGAACTGCTGTCCGTTTTGGGCGAAGAACGAGATGGTCGAGAGCAGTGCCGTCTCTTCGTAGTTATTGTTGTTGCGTTGCGACCACATTACCACCGGCAGCGGCGGATTCGGCTTGTACCATGTCCGCGCGTACTCCTCCGGATCGAGGATGCGCTTCTCGGTGTCGGCGCCCCCGTTGCCGAACGTCTCATAGAGACGGCTGATGCCGTTGTGCATCGCCGCCAGGAACATCAGGTAGCCGGGACTCCATGTATCGAAATCGCCGTGCGTGAAAACCCCCGGCATGCCGAACGCGGTCATCTGCTGCACATTGTTCCAGCCGAGCATCGCCCACTCGCCGTTTAGCAAGGGATCAACCCAGGCGTTGTAAGGACCATCTCCGACGGTATTGTCGTAGAGAAACGGCACGGACTCGTGCAGGTCGTGAAGCACCTGCACGTGGAACTTGAGGTCGGTGTCAAGCACGTTGCGCGTCAGGTCGAGCGTCATGGCCATCGCGTCACGGTTGTTATCGTGAGCGACATAATGTCCCCAATAGATGAGGCGCGGCCACTGCTCCTTGGGATGGGCCAGATGCCATTTGTAGATATCGACCATGCGGTCGCGGCCATCAACCTCGACCACCGGGGTAATGAGCACGACCATGTGGGAGCGGATGTACTGGATATACGGCGAGTCATCGACGGCGAGCCTGTAGGCGAGTTCCATCAGCGCGGTCGGCGCGCCGGTCTCGGGCGAATGAATCGTTCCAGTGATGTAGTAGATCGGAAATGACTCTCTTACGAGTTCGGCTGCCTTGGCGTCGTCCATATTGATCTTCCGCGGATCGGCCAGCTTGGTGAGACGCGCATCGTTCTCTGCCATCTTCGCCAGCAGTGACTCATCGGCGATCGCTGCGGCGATCATCTCGCGGCCTTCTTCTGTATGGCCGATCGTGAAGACCTTCACGCGCGGCGTGCTCTTCTCAAGCAGCCGGAAGTACGCATAGACATCTTCTGCGTAAGGCAGAATTCCCGGCGCGCCGGACACATCTCCGAGCACCTTCGCTGGCGTCGGAACAGTCTTCGATGCGGGCAGGTAATCCGTAAGGGGAGAGTTGAAGTATGGCTGCGTGGTGTACTGCTTGATGTGGTCTGTATAGGACTGATCGATGGGCTGCCTGGGATCACGCGCGAATGCAGCGCTGATACTGGTTTGTGCTTGGAGCACGCCGGCCAGACTGAAGAGAGGCAAAGCCAGAAGGAGACAACGGGTTCGGGAGGTCACAGGCATCCTTCAACAAGGTGAGATTTCGTGGGAAATCCTGATGATGAGGAAGCATATCAGAGCAGATTTCAAATCAGGCTCTGTCGGCCCGCTCACTCCCACTCGATCGTGCCCGGGGGCTTCGACGTGATGTCGTAAACGACGCGATTGATGCCGCGGATTTCGTTCACAATCCGGCTCGAAATCGTCTTCAGCACGTCGAAGGGCAACGGAACCCAATCCGCCGTCATTCCGTCCTCCGAATGTACGGCTCGAATCGCACAGGTATACGCGTACGTACGCTGATCGCCCATCACCCCGACGCTCTTGACTGGAACAATACCGCGAACGACTGCCAGATCTGCTGGTAGAGCCCGGCTTTCTTGATCTCGGTGACAACAATGTCGTCGGCCGCCTGGAGAAGCGCAACTCGCTCGGGCGTGATCTCGCCGAGAATGCGGACGGCCAGCCCAGGACCTGGAAACGGCTGGCGCTGAAGGATCTCGTCGGGCATCTGGAGGTCGCGGCCAATGCGACGGACTTCGTCCTTGAACAGGTCGCGCAGGGGCTCGATCAGCTTCAGTTTCATAGTCTCCGGAAGGCCGCCTACGTTGTGATGGCTCTTGATCGTCTGCGATGGACCCTTGACCGATGAGGACTCGATCACATCGGGATACAGCGTGCCCTGGACCAGCCAATCGACTCCACCTGTCTCTTGAGCGATGCGGTGAGCCTCGTCATCAAAGACGGCGATAAATTCGTTGCCGATGATCTTGCGTTTGGTCTCGGGATCGGTGACCCCCTCGAGCTTCGCGAGGAAGCGCGTGCTGGCGTCGACGGCGACAAGATTAAGCCCCAGTTTCTCTCGGAGATTTTCCTGCACTTTGAAGAACTCGTTCTTGCGCAAAACCCCATTGTCAACGAAGACGCAGGTCAGACGGTCACCTATTGCGCGGTGCACGAGAACAGCCGCAACCGAAGAGTCGACGCCACCTGAAAGTGCGCATATCGCGTGCCCGTCACCGACCTTTTCGCGGATCGATGCGACGGTGGACTGGATGAAGTGCTCAGGCGTCCAGTCCGGTTTGGCGTTGCAGATCATGAACAGGAAGTTGCGCAGCAGAGCGGTGCCCTGTTTCGTGTGGTGCACCTCGGGATGAAACTGAACAGCCCAGATGCGCCGCCCAGGGTCGGCGATGCCAGCGACGGCGTTCGACGTTTTTGCCGTCAAATGGAAGCCTGGAGGCAACTCGATGGCTTCGTCACCATGCGACATCCATACGTTGAGCGCTGCAGGAATATCGGTAAACAGCGGTGTAGTGGCTATCGACGACGGAGACTTCGGCGTGCCCGTACTCTCGCTTGTCTGCGGGACGAACCTTGCCGCCGAGATGATGCGTAATGAATTGCAGCCCATAACAAATTCCCAGAATAGGCAGTCCGAGCGACGAGAATCGCGGGATCGGCAGACGGTGCATCGGCATCGTAAACGGAGCATGGACCGCCGGAGAGAATGATGCCCAGCGGTTTTTGTGCGCGAATCTCTTCAACACTGGCAGTGCAGGGAAGTACGACTGAGAAGACGTTCTGCTCGCGGATGCGACGCGCTATGAGTTGTGTGTATTGCGAGCCGAAGTCGAGGATGACGATCGAGGAAGTGTCCACGGGACAGTTTACTTGACGCGAATGGCATTTTGCGTGGAAGGTGCCTGTGCCGAAACGGCATATGCTCGCCATAGCTGGATGAAGGCGACAAGTCGAACTACCTGAAAGAAATCGGATGCCACGAGATACAACACGGCTCACGATAGCCCACCACGCGTAGAGGGGTGGACCCTCCATCACTGAAGCGAAGGGAAGTGGGACGGCCGAGAAGACCATTGCAAGCACTACCAGCGCCAGTTTGATTATTCCCATGATGAGGTTGATTTCAACCAACTTTCCCGTCAATGGGCCGAGGCGAAGGCTGCGATTCAAACTCGATCCGATACCACGGTTTTCCAGAAGCACTAACAGGGGTGCTATTGAGAAGACCCAACTTACCAGCGCCCATAGCGTAAAGATTCCCAGAGAAAGACAGATAACTATCGCGCAATAAGCGACGAGGTTAGGCTCCTCTCCGGAAAGAGAGTAGTTGGCGGCCCACTGTATCGCGGCAAGCCAGAACCAGAAGCTGCCACCCAGAAAAACGACGCGCAGCAGTTGCAGTGCACCTAAAGTGATGCCTCGTTGGGGCAGTGATCGGTCATAGCGGCGCAAAACGGCATTCCGGCCGACGCCTGAGACCACGGCCCAAGCGAGTAGCGCGAGGGGTGCCAGCCACAGCGCAATGCGAATAATTGGCGGTGCAACTACAGCGTAGACATCAGAGGCGATCTCTGCGGCGCGCATCGGGTCAACGATCGAGAATTGGTCGATGCCTGCGGCCGCAAGCTGCTTTGAAATCGCAACGTAGGTATGCAGGCCAATCCACCCGAGCAAGACCAGCAACGGTACGCCAAAGAGCCACCGCCACAGGATCTCGAGCGCCAGTAGCGATGGTCGCGACCAGCACTCGCTTAGAACGTGGACGAAGGATTGCGTCCCGCGGACCGCCATCCCTTACTTCACCACGATGTTGACCAGCTTGCCCGGAACAATGATGACCTTGACGATGGTCTTACCGGCGATGGCTGCCTGAATCTTTTCGTCGGCCAGGGCGGCGTCTCGAAGCGCCTCCTCAGTTGAGTCGATGGCCACAAGAATGACCGCACGGAGCTTCCCATTGATCTGGACGGGAACTTCGATCTCTTCCTCGCGGGCAAGCGCCTCATCGTAGTTGGGCCACTGTGCGCGGAGGAGGTTTCCGTTGCCCAAGATTTGCTCCCCTAGTTCAGAGGTGAGGTAAGGCGCAAACGGCGCAAGCAAAAGGACAAGATCGCGCAGGATGCCGGCGAGCACCGGGTCAGGGACTTCGCCGGCGGCAATGGAGGGCTCGGCGGCTGTGAGGGTATTGACCAGCTCCATGATGGCGGCGATGCAGGTGTTGAAGTGCCAGCGTCCGTCAAAGTCGACAGTAATTTTGTGAATAGTCTGGTGCAGCTTACGTAGAAGAGCGAGGCTCAAAGGAGACAGAGGTTCCGAGTAGGCGGCTCTGCCTGGCGCAAGATGGGGGCGCACCCGGTCCGCGTACTTCATGACAAGGCGATAGACGCGGCCCAGAAAGCGGCTGACGCCCGCAACACCGTCTTCCTGCCAGTCGAGATCGCGGTCCGGTGGAGCGGCAAATAGAGAGTAAGCCCGGGTTGCGTCGGCTCCGTAGCGCGCGATCATATCGTCCGGCGATACGACATTGCCTTTTGACTTCGACATTTTCGCGCCGTTCTTGATGACCATACCCTGCGTGAAGAGGCGCTCGACCGGCTCATCGTTCCTGATCAACCCGAGGTCGCGCATCACCTTGGTCCAGAAACGCGAGTAGATGAGGTGCAGAATCGCATGCTCGACTCCACCGATGTATTGGTCGATGGGAAACCAATATGAAACTGCGGCAGAGTCAAACGGAGCTCTATCGTCGATTGGGCTCGTGTAGCGGTAGAAGTACCACGACGAGTCAACAAATGTGTCCATGGTGTCGGTCTCCCGACGTGCGGGCCCTCCACAAATCGGGCAGATGGCATTGACAAACTCCGGTAACCGCCCCAACGGCGATCCGCCTTCCAGCGTGATCTCGACATTTTCTGGCAGCAACACCGGGAGCTGATCGTCGGGCACCGGCACGATGCCATCCTTTTCGCAATAAAGCATCGGAATCGGCGTACCCCAATAGCGCTGACGGCTAATTCCCCAGTCCTTCAAACGATAGGAAACCGTAGCTTTGCCGAAGCCGTGTTCTTCGGCGAAAGCGGTCATCTTGTGCTGCGCTTCCTGGTTGCCAAGCATGTTGAACTCGCCTGAGTTCATCAGCAGGCTGTCCTCGGCGGTATACGGCAACATCGGCTCTTCGGCGTCGCCGTTCTCAGGACCTGTCGTCCTGCGCGGCAAGATCACTATGCGAATCTCAAGGTCGTATTTCTTTGCAAAGTCGTAGTCGCGCTCGTCATGTGCCGGCACCGACATAATCGCACCCGTCCCATATTCAAGCAGAATGTAGTTCGCTACCCAGATCGGTAATCGTTCCCCATTGAAGGGATTGATGGCGTAGTGTCCCGTAAACACGCCATGCTTCTCGATAGCTGCGATGTCGCCACCTTCCCGTGCTTTCTTCTGCTGATCGATGAGCGCGGAGACTTCGTTGGCGAGGGTCAGGTTCGATCCGGCGAATTCCTTTACCAATGGATGCTCGGGTGCGAGCTGGATGCTGGTCGCACCGAAGATGGTGTCAATACGAGTGGTGAAGACCGTGACACCCTTTCCGGAATGCTCGGCGTCCTCGCGGGCAGGCAGCACGGCGGTCCCTGTAAGACGCGACGAGCCCTCGGCTTCCGGAGCACTTGCCCCATCCTCGACCTCAAACGTGACCTCCGCGCCCTCGCTTCGGCCGATCCAGTTACGCTGCATTGTGCGGACTTTTTCCGGCCAGCCATTGAGGTTGCTGAGGTCGTCGAGCAACTCCTGCGCGTAGTTGGTGATCCGCAAAAACCATTGCTCAAGGTCACGTTGTTCGACAAGAGTTTCCTCATGCCGCCAGCAATAGCCATTAATGACCTGTTCGTTGGCAAGGACTGTGCAGCATTCGGGACACCAGTTGACCTTGCTTTTTTTGCGATAAGCCAGTCCGCGCTGGAACATCCGAATGAAGAACCACTGATTCCAGCGGTAATACTCCGGAAGACAGGTAGTAACCTCGTTGCGCCAGTCGTAGCTTAGGCCGATCCGTTCCATCTGCCGCTTCATAGCTGCGATATTTTGCTGGGTCCACTGGCGCGGAGGGGTGTTGTTCTTAATCGCCGCATTTTCAGCTGGCAGCCCGAAGGCATCCCAGCCCATGGGATGCAGCACGTTGTGACCGGTCATCCACATGTAGCGGGCCAGGGCGTCGCCGATCGCGTAGTTGCGTACGTGCCCCATATGAAGCTGGCCCGATGGATAAGGCAGCATCTCGAGCACATAATATTTCGGCTTGCCGCTGGTCGACGGTTCGGCGCCATAGAGATCAGGTTGCTCCGCCCACCGTTTTTGCCAGCGTGGCTCAATTTCGGCAGGGGAATAGCGGGACTCGTACGATGATGACGGAGACGGCTCCGCAGCGGCCGCTATTGCGGCCTTTTGGGTAGTTTTTTTCGCGGACATGTCAGATTTGATTGTAAACGGGAGCTCGCTGTGACACTGCATACACCAAATCCGATGATCGCTCTAGGAGTTATGGCGTCCACCGCGGGCACCGATGCGGTCTATGTGATGTTCACCGCGGCCGTGGGTGCTCGTCGCAGGATGGTGGCAGCCAGTTGGAGTAGTGTCTGGTACCTGCTCTCAGCTTTTGCCGTCATCAGTTACACCGGAAACCCTGTTTATGTTGTATTTGCCGCGGCCGGATCGTGGCTGGGGGCGTTCGGCGCAGTGACCTGGCTCGGGAGGGCGGATGTCAAGGGCCTGGTAGGCAAGCCAAAACTGTGATCAGGCGCTGCCTGGCGCGGCTTTGCTCCGACGCGTGGAGGCTGCCATCATCGTGTCCGCGGCGAGCTCTCGCAGGGTCTGAATATTCCTAGCATCATCATCCGGATCGTTTGCGGGCGTCTCTGCGATGAAGGCGCAATGCGAGAATCGTTCGTCATTGAGGAGCCACCCAAATGGTTCCAGCCCTATTGTTCCCCGGCCGATATGCTCGTGACGGTCGAGTTTCGATCCGCGAGCAGCCTTGGCATCGTTCATGTGCCAGACCGTCACATTCGATAGACCGATCGTCGAGTCGATCCTGTACAGCGTTTCCTCATATCCGTTCCGGGTTACAAGATCGTATCCCGCAACATGGCAATGGCAGGTATCGAGACAAGTCCCGACAGGTGCGATCGGCTTCAGGCATTCGACGAGCTCTGCAACCTGTTCAAAACTGCCTCCAAGGGAGAATTCCGCACCGGCAGTGTTTTCGATAAGTATTCGGAGGCCGTTTTCTTCGAGAGGGAGGCCATCTGTTGCCTTGGCGATCGATTCTGAAG
The DNA here is from genome assembly GCA_963725225.1 of uncultured Acidobacteriaceae bacterium. Classification (GTDB taxonomy): domain Bacteria; phylum Acidobacteriota; class Terriglobia; order Terriglobales; family Acidobacteriaceae; genus Silvibacterium. Next base: position 62,562 of record CAVRXY010000034.1, on the reverse strand, counting down.
CCAGAGCCAGTCCTGCCTCGCGCGTGAGGCCTCGCCATGAGCCGGGATGCAGAACAAGATAATTCGCTTCAAGGGCCAAAGCCCGCTCAACCTCTCCTCGGAATGCGGCAACGGATTTTCGGCAGACTTCCTGGGATTGGCTGCATAGGTTGAGGAGGTAGCTAGCGTGGATGACCAAGGGCGTGCAGTCATATCTTTGCCGAAGCTCGTTCAGCTGCCGAGCGTGTGCCGCGTCGATTCGGGCGGGTCGCCACATGCGCGGGCTCGACGAGAATATCTGGAATGTATTCGCGCCAATCTCGTGAGCCCGCTCTGCGGCTTTGAAGACACCACCTGACGTGGAAAGGTGAATCCCGATGCGGGGAATGTCCATTCTCGATTTAGTGTAGATTTTGACTTGACTTAATTGCCAGCCGACGTTGACCGTTGGATTTGCGAGAAAAGTCCCGAAAAGTTGCATATGAAGACCGTCATTACAGCCGATCGGCTGATTACCCCTGATCGATCCCTGGTAGATCCAGTAGTAGTCGTAGAGGACGGATTGATCGCGCAGATGGAATCTCGGCCAAATGCCGGGTTCCCGTCAGCAAAGCACCTTGATTTCAACGGTTGTACCCTGGTGCCTGCATTTTTCGATATTCACATCCACGGCAGCGCCGGTCGCGACGTGATGGAAGGTACGCCGGATGCGTTCACGACGGTGGGAACGTTCCTGGCGCGGCACGGAGTCGGCGCATATCTACCGACAACCGTCACGGCCGCAATCGATGTCACACTGAAGTCGCTCGAAAGGATGAGTGCGAGGATTGGCCGCGACACGGAAGGTGCCAGGCCGCTAGGCATTCATATCGAGGGACCGTTTCTATCTCCACATAAGAAGGGCGCCCACCCCGCCAGCTTGTTGCAGACGCCATCTGTCGAGTTATTTGATCGCATGTGGCAGGCATCGGAAGGAACAATTCGGCTCATGACCATCGCGCCCGAGTTGCCAAACGCCGAGGAAGTGATTAAGCACGCGACCGGCCTCGGCGTACGTGTGAGCCTGGGACACAGTAACGCTGACACAACTGCTGCTCGATCGGGAATTCGCGCAGGGGCGGTTAGCGCAACTCACACCTTCAACGCCATGCGCCAGTTCGATCATCGCGACCCTGGGCTGCTAGGCGAAGTGCTGACCAATGACGACCTGTTTGCTGAATTAATCTGCGACGGACTCCATGTGCATCCGGACGCCGTACGCCTGTACTGGAGGGCGAAAGGTCAGGAGCGCGCTATGCTGATTACCGATGCGATGTCTGCGGCGGGCATGCCTGATGGTAATTACAAACTGGGCGAGCTTGATGTCCGGGTCATTAATGGTCGATGCCTCATCGCTGAAGATACGCTCGCAGGCAGTACGCTGACTCTCGCTCGGGCTGTACGTAACTTCGTCGAGTTTACGGGCGCTTCGATCGAAGATGTGTCAAAGCTGGCCAGCCGCAATCCGTCGCGCATGACAGGATTCGAAGCCGAAGCGGGTTCGCTTGCAGTTGGACGCTCCGCAGATATAACCGTCCTTTCCGCGAAGAACGAAGTCGTTGAGACGATTCTGCGAGGTCGAGCCACATTCAAGGCTTGACCATTTGTCGCGCGCGCCAGAGTGCGCCTTGAATCGGATTGACCGCCTCGGGCAGAATCTGCGCCGACGGCAGGCTACGCCGAATCGTGTCGATCATACTTTCCCGTACATATCCAACCTTTTCAAGAATGCTGCCAGTAAAAGCGATGCCCGGCGACGGGGCATCGGGGTCGAGATCTGCGCACATGCCGAAAGGCCTCGGCGGCATCCTCTCCGAGGAGCCGTCCGCCGAGCTTGAGAACCTGCAGCGCGACCGCGTCGCCCTGTTCGGCGTACTCCACGACAATGGGAGCGAGTTGGGAAAAATCCGGCGGAGGGGTGCGATTGGCGATGTCAACAACCTCTTCGAGGGATCCGGCGGACCAGTAGCGAATCACCCGATCTAAAATCTGCGTCGGCTGTGCGAAGTCGCGCGCGCGGCACGCGTGTCGTAGCGCCTGCAACCCGATCCAATGACCCGAGGCCTGGTCGCCAAGGGCGGGACCCCATCCGCCCACATTTAGCATTTTGCCTTTGCTGGTGCGCCCCATCACGTTCGATCCGGTTCCCGCCATTGCCAGGACGCCCGCCTCTCCCGGAAACGCGGCATCCAAGGCGATTTCCTCATCGCCGCAGACAACAATCTCGCCGCCCGCGCATTGTGACAGGATCTGCCGCATCCAGCTGTCCGTCTGCGGCAGGCGTACGCCCGCAGTGCCGATACAGGATGCTTGGACGTGACGGAGATCGACCCCGCTCTGATATGAAATTTTAGCCATTAATGCGTTCAGATTCTGCTGCGCATGCTCAATCGTTACCCGCAGCGGCTTGATGCTGCCTCCGACGTCCTGCGCAAGCACGTGCGTGTCGTCAGCCAGTGCACATGTGGTTTTTGTGCCGCCTGCGTCAAATCCCAGGAAATAGGCCATTGTCAGTGTTGTGCCTCTTCGCTTAAGGAGGGCGCGAGGATGGAGGAAAGCACGTTGAGACTTCCGTCGATTTTCGGACTCTCGAGCCCCAGAATTTTCACAACGACCGGATATACGTTCACGTTCTCAAATGGCTTCACCGTGACCCCCGCACGAATGTCTGGCCCCTCGGCAAAAAAAATCGCTCGCATAGAAGTCATCTCGTACGGATTGTAGCCATGCTCGCCCATAGGAGGGTTTTCTGTGCGACCAGTCGGCGGTTGCATGGTTGCACGGATCAAATACGGCCCCTTGGCGATCACCACCGGATCTCCTTCGCGCGGATTACTGTTGTAGTGCAGTTCCGCCGGCACCTTATCGCGGCGATAGACAAGGAAGCCCGCATCGGCGGCGCGGAGTTTCTTATAAATGCGCGCAGCATCGGCCTCCGTCTGCGGATAGAGCAGGGAACCGACAGCCTCAACGCCGTCAAGTGAGACATATTTGTCCAGCGTGATCCAGTCACCTTGGACCCGCTCCATACCGTGATCGGCAACCACGATGAGGTCGATAGGCATCTGCAGGCTGTTGAGTTTCGTTTCTAGCCGTCCCATCAATTCGTCCACGTGTTTGACCGCTTCGGACACCTGGACACTGCCAGGCCCGTGTTCGTGACCCGCGTGATCAACATCCGAGTAATAGAGCGTGATAAAGTGCGGGCGTTGCTCCGCTGGAAGTCTGAGCCACGCGATTACCTGGTCAATCCGTTTGTTTTCATCGATCTTGTTGTCAAAATGAAGGTAGTAGCTGGGCCGCTCTCCTGCGATTTCAGCTTCTGAACCTGGCCAGAACAGGCACGCGCTTCGCATTCCCTGCTTCTCAGCCAGCGACCACAGCGGTACGCCGCCATACCAGGAGCCGTCCGAAGAAGTTTTAGGGTCGCGATAACTGTAGGTCTCCTTGCGACTCGGGTCATAGAAGCTGTTTGCAACGATGCCGTGGTGCTCCGGATAGAGCCCGGTGACCAGAGTGTAGTGATTTGGGAAGGTGAGCGACGGATAGGACGGAATCATACCGTCAGGCGCACTAGCTCCCTTCGTCGCAAGCGAGAGAATGTGCTTCGCTCCGTATTTTTTCGCGTAGTCATAGCGGAATCCGTCCAGCGAAACCATCACAACGTAGTGCTTCTGTTGCTGCGCTTCCGCATTCGAGCCGTGGTGGACTGCGATAACAGGAGTGATCTCCTGGGCGCAGGGAGCAACCCAGGAGATCAGCGCAAGAAATCCTGCAAATACAAATCGCCGAAAGAGGAATCTCATGGAGGTTGCGCGATCCTTTCCGTGAAAGGTTAGACGAAGCACCGGACTTTACTCTTACAGGTTTGTGGGTACACCGGTACCTATCGGATCAAGAAAGCCCACGCTGCCACGCACAGGCCTGCGATTCCGAAGGCCATGCCCAGTCCCCAATATGCCCGTTGACGAGTTAGGAGAGTGATCGAAGTGATCACTAATCCGATTTCGAGCAGTGCTTCCCCCAAATCGAAGCGGTTTGCGTGGCGTTCGGCCTTGCGCACTTCACCCTCGAGTTCCTTCGCGTGTTGTTCTTCCTCGGCGAGGTCTTCATTCCACTTCTGCAGATGGGACTTGTAGCTGTCAGTCACCTTGTCCGCCGCGGCTGAATCGCGTATGGGCAGAGCCGAAAGCAGATCGGCAGTGAGTTCGGTGTTGTACTGTCGTATCTTCTTTGCCTGATAGAGATTCCACTGGTCGCTGGCGCGCGCTTGTTCTAAGACAGCTTCGGTGTGAGTACGGTGACCGAGCACAGTGGTGATGGCCACCAGCACCGCCAGCACGCTCATAGTAAAGCTGACCGGACGCAGGCTGTCGTCCTTCGATGCTTCTTCGCTTTGTTCCTTTAATTCCTGTGCTTCGTTGGCTTCCATATCGCTCCTGACCGCAGATAGTGTACGGGCTGGGGGACCGGGCGTCGAGCGAAGTTCAATGTGCAGTCGAGCGCCTAGGTTCTTGTTCCAAAGGCTGGGTTATGTGTCTCGAGTTTGAGATGCTCTGAGAGGAATTTATCGAGTTGGTGGCGGTCGCGAAACGCTTGCACACCGCCGGCACCCGTGGTCGAGAAGGCGCCGGTGAGATTACCGAAGTGAAGACATCGATCAAGCGGCCATCTTCGCGCGAAACCATGCAGGAAGCCGGCATTAAAGCTGTCGCCAGCGCCGATTGCATCGACCGTCTCAACGTCGGGCGATGGCGAATCAAGTCTCTCATCGCCTCTGACTGCCACCGCACCACGAGCACCGCGCTTCACCACCAGTAGTGGAATGAGTTTCCCGAGTCGGCGCATCGCGCGGTCGGCATCAGATTCGCGCATCATCTCGCACAGCTCGCGCTCGTTCGGCATAAGAACGTCCACAAACGTCAGAATCTCAAAGAAAGAATCGCCCCAATGTCCCAGCGGGTCATCATTCGGATCAACGGAGATCGTGAGTCCGGCCCGTTTAAGGTGAGCAAGCAGACGCGGCACATCCCTGCGCAGGCCCTTCTGCAGAAAATAGGACGAAAGGTGAAAGTGCGCCGCGTTGCTGAGGTACTCCAGGTCGAGATCTTCCAGTCTCAGATCGACGGTGTTTCCCGGAAAGGTGAGCGTTCGGCGATAGCCTGTGTGCTGCAGCAGTATGCTTGCACCGGTTCCTGCGGAGCCGGTCTTTCTTATGACACGTGACAGATCAACGCCAGCCGCCGTCAAATCGCGTTGACACATCGCCCCAAATAGATCGTCAGATGCTGGCGTGACAAATCCCGTTCGGCTGCCTAGCGACGCGAGATTGTGCGCGGTGATCGCCGGCGATCCTCCCAGCGTAAGTGCCATGCCATGGGCGACCAGCTCACGATCGAGCGGCAGGTCAGTTGGCAGACCATAAAGCACCAGGTCGAGATTTGCTTCCCCCACCAGAGTTACGTCGAAACGGCTCAAGCAGACACCTTCGATCTACGGCCATAGAGAACCCAGAAAATGACACCGACAAGAGCCCACGCCGCTCCCACAATCAGGGCTGGCCTGCTGAGGTTGAGCCATATGAAACCGCAGATAGCAAAGCCTAGAAGGGACAGCAGTATCGAAACCCATTGTGAAGCGCGCCCTTGACGCCATCCCAGTACCGCCGAAGATATATTCACACCCATGAAGGCTAATAGGGCGCCGAAATTCAGCAACTCCGCTCCAAGTTGGTAACTGAATATCAAGCCACCCGCGAGGCAGATTGCTCCGATCAACAGTACGTTGTTGCGCGGAATACGATTCTTCGGATGTATAGACCCAAAGAATCGTCTGGGAATGGCGCCGTCCTGGCCCATCGCCAGCAGCAGCCGCGCGGCTCCCAGTTGGGATGCCATGCCTGAACCAATCGTCGCCAACAACAATGCACCATTGACGACCGCAAAGACGATCGGCCCTCCTGCGCGTCCCGCGATATGTACGTACGCGGTATCGACATCCGGAAAGGCCGCTCCCCGGGGCCATACCAGCTGCGCAAGATAAACCTCGATCGATGCCAGAATGCCAGTGATGAGACAAGTCGCGATGATCGCCCGGGGAATACTTCGCTTTGGATCCTTTGCCTCATCGGTGAGTGTTGAGATTCCGTCGAAACCGATGTAGGTCAATACGGCAATGGAGGTCCCTCGAAATAGCGCTGAAGAGGTAAATGTCGAGCGATCGTAGAACGGCAGCGTATAGAAGGAAGCAGGCTGAGAGGGAAGGTGCAGCAGGTATCGCGTGATCGCGATGACAACCAGGATGATTACCACCCCCAGTGCGGCCGCCATCATTGCGTTGATTCGGGCCGAAGTTTCCACACCGTTGAGATTCAGCAGCGTGAACATCGCGGCAAAGAAGATGGCCCATGCAATGTATGGAACGTTGGGTAGAAAATTCTCCGCAGCCTTGCTGCACCATATAGTGCAGATTAGCGGATTCAGGATGTAGTCCATTGCCATGCACCAGCCGGTCATATAGCCGAGGCTGGGATGCAACTCGCGGCTCACATACATGAACGCTGAGCCACCTTGCGGATATGCACGCGCCATGCGACCATAGCTGACCGACGTGAACAGCATTGCGACCATCGCACAAAGTATGGCCGTCACTACGTGTCCGTGGGCTTCGTTATAGATCACGCCGAAGCTCGGCATCGGAGCCGTTGGTTGAATGAGAATGATGCCGTAAAGCACCAGGTCCCAATAGCCGAGACTGCGCTTGAGCGTAACCTGGCTGGTGCTTACGGCAGATTCGGCAGACATCAAGGATCCTCGGTTCCGGCAACTGGATAGCTCAAGAGCGCAAACTGGACGGGGTCCCCAAAGATTGGGACTGCGCCGTCCGCCGCAATGCCGTCGCTAGAAAATCAACTTCAATCCTAACTCCATCGTGCGCAGCTCATTAGCGTCAAGCGTCGCGGAGTAGTTCGCGGAAACTCGCATCCGAATCTACGCTGGACTAGCTGATGTGATTGGATCAGAACGAGAACCTCGCAGCGAATTGGAACTGGCGCGGTGTGTTGACGGTTGTTCCGATGGAGCCGAAACCCGACGCCTGCTGTCCAAGTGACAGCGTCGTCGTCAGGTCCGGAACAACCGGCATCCCGAACTGCGCACGGTTGGCGACGTTGTAGGACGATACCTCGATACGGATGGTCTTGGTTTCCTTGATCTGAAACGTCTTGTAGACGGACAGATCCACATCGTTTGCTCCCATGGTGCGGACAGCGTCGAGATAGGCAGGCGCGGTTCCTGGCACGAATTGGCTGGCCGGAAAAGCGAAGCAGTCGGGGTTAAACCACGCAGTTGCGGTGTGCGGGGCCTTGGCGCCGGGATTACAGGTGAGATTCGGCCTCTGGTTGAAGTAAGAGAACGGGGCCCCCACGGTAGGCGAGGCAATTGGAATACCGGTGCTCCAGTAGAAGATGCCATTCATCGTCCACCCGCCAAGGAAGGCATTTCCCACCCCATTCAGGTTAACGGCGCGATCCTTACCGAAGGGAAGGTCATACGAAGCCTGCCCAGTGAACTGCCGGCTGATGTCCTGAGGGCTGACCGCGTGCTCGTATTGGAGGTTCTTCCAGTCCTGAGGAGCACCCAGGTGAGAACCGACGAAACCCAGCGGCGGATTGCCGTCGTCAGTCATTAGCTTGGCCCAGGTGAAGCCGGCCAGCATGCTGATATGGCTGGTCAGTCTCTTCTGCAGCTTCGTCTGAAGGGAGCTGTATTCAGAGTCGCCGCCGGGGAATCCGTGAACGATGACGCCGTTGCCGTCGCCGTAGTTGCCACTGCCGAACTGCGGGAACTCCTGCAGAGACACCCACAAGGGCACCGTGGACGACCCGAAGTTGGCGTTGGTCGCCGGCTGAATCGCCGCCCACTGATTATTCACCGAGTTGTTAATCAGTGCCGACTGGTACGTTCCTATAGTTCCCAGGTCGAGTGTATTCAAATCGGCGCTGCCGAAGGGCAGGAAGAGCCCGCGGCTGCCGACGTAGGCGGCGCTCAGCACAATCTGGTGCGGGAGCTCATACTGCCATCCGAAGTTGAAGTTGTAGATGGTCGGCGTGCGCTGCGAGTGGAGCACAGTGTTTAGAGTGGTGCCCAGATTGTTGGCTAATCCCGGAGGAGGAGTGGTGAAGGTGGGAACGACTCCGCTGGGGAAGGGATTGCTGAGGGAGTAGTCTCCGGTGGTGGTTGGCGGAGGGCTGCCTGCTGGGGCTCCAGAGCACAGGCTGCTGCCGTTGAGGACGGTGTTGCCGTCGTCGTTGAAGCAGGTTGCGTTCCAGGCGGTGTAGGAGGCGAAGCCGTCGCTGTTGAGGGACGCGCTGCCGACCATTTGGGTGCTGGGGCCGTAATAGATACCGGCGCTGCCGTTGAAGACCAGATTGTCGGCTACCTGCCAGGCAAACCCCAGACGGGGACCGAAGTTGCCGAAGTTGGTGTTAAACGGAGATCGGTTGCTGCCGTTGACGTAGACTTCGGCGCCAGTATAGCCGACACCGTCGACCATGTTGGTGGCATTGGCATCGAAGTATTCCAGGCGGTTATGCCGCTCGGTCCTTCCCCGGAATATATCCCACCGCAGGCCGGCGGTAATGGTGAGATTCCTCGTGGGATGCCACGTATCCTGGACGAAGGTTCCGAAGTAGCCGTTGGCCTCGGCCGCGAAGAGATCCTTGGAGAAGTTGGGATAATTGTTGGACTCCGTGCCTGGGACGGTGCCCATCCCGGCTAGGAAAGAAGCAAAGTCGCTGCCGCCGACAAGAATGCCGTCGGCCGGCGATGTTTGCTGATCCGTCGCTGAGAAGTCGAAGGCGTAGGAGCCGGCGGGCGCAATTGGTTGGCCGACATTCAGGAAGCGCTTCAGCCATTCGAAGCCAGCGTCGATGGAATGCTTGCCGAGCACCTTGGTGACCGCGACATTCGCGTCGCTGTTTTCACTGGCGTACTGGAAGGTGTTGTAGTTGGCGGTGCCGCCGACACCGCTTGTCTGTCCGCCGGGGGAAACATAGTCGGTGAAGATAGCGAACGGCAGCAGCTTGTAGTTTTGTTCCGCAGCAAGGGAGGCGGGGAAGCCAAGCGAGGTAATGTCAGTTCCTACCTGCTGCGGATCGCCGCCCTGGTTCTCGTAGTGCCGCGTGAAGGAGTAACGGAGCTGCAGGACCGTCGTGGGGTTCAGCGTGTAGTCGTCGGCGATCAGGATGTTGCGCCCGTTGGTAATGTTCTGCGCATAGTTCAGATCCCACTCGTTGTTGAAGGCATTGAATGTGGAGGTAAACAGCCGGTCGAAAGAGAAGCGCCCAAAGATATGCTGCTTCTCGCTCTGATCCCAATCGATGCGGATATCGAACCTCTGCGCGGTAGATGGGTCGACTCCAGGCAGGAAAAAGTTGTTCAAGTCGCCGTTCGCTGGCAGCTAGTCGCAGTTCGCGCCGACATTGCACTTGGGCATGTGCGACAGGAAGTTCACAGCAATGGGATTGGGGTTGGGAATGATGTTGTTGGGAAACGGCTGGCGTGTGCCCGCATTCGGTCCGGTGGCGTAGTCCGGCTGCGTCGGATCGTAGATCGTAAAGCTGTCGTTCGAAAAATTGCCGGTCCGCTCCGCGCTCGTCGGCACGGTGAAGTAGTTCGACCCATCGTATAGGTCCTGTTGCGTGGCCTCGTAATCGCCGAAGAAGAAGAGCTTGTCCTTAATAATCGGGCCGCCGATGGACGCACCTTCCTGGTACCGATGAAAAGAAGGAGGCGTGTTAGGAGTGCCGCTACCCAGCTGACTTTGTTTGTTGAAGTATTCGTTCGCGGCGAGGACATCGGGCCGGAAATATCCAAAGACGCTGCCATGGTAGGCATTCGTGCCGGATTTGGTGACCAGGCTGATGACGCCCGCGCCACCGCTCTGGTATGAGGCAGGCGTATTCTGGGTCTCAACACGTACCTCCTCGACGGCATCTTCAGGAATGTCGAGGGCAGGGATGATGGCGGCGGCATTGTTTTCGGCGATGCCAAGCGGACTGCCGTCGACCATGTAGTAGACGGATCCTGCGATCGCACCATTGAAGGTGTAGGACGATACGTCGACACCTGGGCGTCCTGACGAAATATTCTCAATCGCATACGAACTTGAAGAGTTCGGTGCGCCATTCGCGGGAGTGACGCCTGGACTCAATTGCACGAGGTCATAAACGTCCCGCGTCAACAGCGGAACCCGATCCATAGTCTGTGCCGAGATCAATTGCCCGACGGTGGAATTGCTAGCTTCCGCGAGGTCACTGGTCCCGGTGACGGTCACCACCTCGCTCGCGTTGCCGACGTGCAGAGAGATATTCACCTCGCTGACCGTGTCCACCGTCACGATGACCTTGTCACGCGCGACGGTGTCGAATCCATTCGCAGTGGCCGTCACTCTATAGGTGGCCGGGTCGAGTGAAACGAACGAGTAGAGCCCGGCCGCGGTCGTGATGGTGGAGCGTGTGACTCCATTAGAAAGGTTGACGACCGTCACCTTTGCCGACGGGATTGCGGCTCCGGTGGGATCGGTGACCAGTCCACTAATTCTGCCTCGGCCGGCCTGGGCCGATGCCGCCTGAGATGCGCAAAGCCCAACAATCCAGACGAAAAAGAGCCGTCGCGCGATTTGGAGGAAGATCGGTTTGATTGGCCTCATCTTCAAATTCCCCTGACTTAAAACGTTTTAATACTTTTTGACATGAAATTTAGGAGCAAAAGCAGCGCAAGTCAAGAAGGAAAAACATCCGGCTGGGAGTTACGACTTGAAGGTGAAAGCGTGCAGGATATTTAATCGATTTAATATCTGCGAATGGCGCCGCCGGGCGAAGAATCGTCAAAGCGGCAAAAGTTTTGCTTATAGGGCAGTTGTCGAATCGCGGAGCACCAGAGACGGTGGCAAGAGCTGAAGTTCTGGCGCAACTGAACCTTGTCCGCCCGGTTCTCGCAGTGCATCCAGAAGGCGCCGCGTCGCCACACTGCCCATTTCCTCCATCGGCTGGCGGATCGTGGTAATGCCGGGAGTAGTCAAAGCAGCCAGGGGCACATCATCGAAGCCGATGATCGAGCAATCCTGCGGGGCCGATCTGCCTGTTCCGGCAAGTGCTCGCACGGCGCCGAGGGCGGTCAGATCATCGAAGGCTATCAATGCAGTGAACTTGATCCGCGAACGGATCAAATCCTGGGTGAGTTGTGCTCCTCCCTCGAATCCGGAAATCGGATCGATGGCAGGCGGAAGTTCTCGAACCAGACGGCCATCAAGTGTTAAGCCTTGTTCTGCCGCAAATTGCTGTACACCGCTCCATCGGCGATTGCTGTCGCTCAAGCGTCGCGGGCCGCGGATCACTGCAATTTTTCTGTGCCCGATCTCATGCAGATGCTTGATTGCCTGATAGCCGCCCGCCTCGTTGTCGACAATGACCGACCCTATGCTCTTCTCCGAGAGATCGCGCCCTACTACTACGGTCGGCATTTTCCTGTCCTTTAGTCCCGTCAGCAGGCCGCCTTCATCGAAGAGCCAGTTTGCAACAACAATCAAACCCTCAACACGGCGTTCCATCAACAGGTCGAGATAGCCTTCGAACTGCTGGCGCTCATGATGAGCGTCCATCAGGATGGGCAGATAGGAAGTGGAATGCAGCGTCTTCTCAATGCCGCGCAGGATCAACACACAAAATGGATCAGAAATATCGAAGACCAGGACCCCGATTGTATTGCTGCGGCGGCTGCGTAACGAACGAGCGAAGACGTCAGGACGGTAGCCCAGGCTTTGAGCTGTCTTACGGATCCGCTCTTTTGTCGTTGCTGCGACATAGCGCGACAACGGGGCATCGCTCAGCACAATAGAAACCGTCGATGGAGAAAAGCCGCTCCTCCGCGCGACGTCGAGCAGGGTTACCCTGGTGGATTTGGATTTACTGCCCGCCATCGTGCTGTTCTTCAGTCCTCCGACCAAACGCGTTCACATTATGCATGTCAGGCGGAGGATGTGCCACCGTGAGTCAGAAGTTACGGTGCCGCCTCGCCGGGAAACGGAGCCGTCTGTTCCTGAATCACTTCGACTACCTGAGCGCGCATCGCGTCGTAGTCTGCGGTGCCGGAAAGCATCCGATAGTCTGCGTGCAGATCTCGATCCTCACCCACGAGTTGGAACTGGCGTTTGCCTGCCGCTGCGTCATCGGGATGTGCCTTGGCCCACGAGTTTTGATCGAAGTCATTGCTCTCAACATCGATCTGCCACACTCGCTTGCCCGTCGCATTGAGGATGAGAAAGCGATAGTAGATGTGAAACCTGTCCACGGGCTGGAAGTACTCGATGGCCTCCACTTTATACTGCTTTACTGGCAACATCTCCAGTAGAAAGCCCTTAGTCTGCATCGCGTCGGGCGCGTGCGGATCGTCGTGAAGCTTGCGCAGCGTCTCGCGCTCCTGATCGCGCTGCACTTTTTTGCCGGCGGCAGCATAGGCTGCCACCAGCGTGGTGTGAACCTTCCAGTTATTTGGGTCGAGATCCCGTGCTTTTTCGGCATACTTTACGGCTAGATCGCCCTTATAGAGATTCAAGGCCGCAGTGGCTGCGAGGAGGTTAGCCGCTACATCGTTGGGGTTCGACCTGAGTGCCTGTTCGAAGAAATCGAGGGCCTGCTGCGGCTGGTTGGTCTTGAGAGCGTCCAGCCCTTTTTCAGTTGTTTCAGCCACACTGGACTGCGCTGGTGCGGCCGGCTCTTGCGAGCGCACGATGGCTGGTGCTGCGAGCGATATCGCAGCCACCGTATGTAGCAGAAAATACTTCAGCTTCATTTAGAGTTAGCTACGTTGGCCGCTGTGCTCGGGGTTAAGACCCGGCTCGGGAAAATCGGAATCCTCGCCCTCCATCCACTCATTGGTGTTTCGGTGCGGAAGCTGATCAGCAAGGTGATCGCGGTCCGTGGTGTTTGGCGTATCACTCGGAGATTCACTTTCCAGCGCACCCTTTTGTGAGTCTCCATCCGGGTGCGCAACGGGCTTTCTTCTCATATCTTTGTCCTCGATCGCTTCGGATGCTGCGACGGGTCTTATGCGGAGTCGTCGATCTCTTTCTCCCCCGGTTATTCCCGGTAGGCGGAGGGCTTGGGCGCGGTGATGCGAACGCCCATGCCGTTGAGCTTGCTGCGCGCCTGTGCAGCTTCGGGAGTATCGGGATAGCGCTGAATCAAGCTGCGGAGATCACGGATGCCGGCATCCCTTTGATTGGAATCGAGCTCGGCCTGCCCCTTACGCAACTGTGCTGCAGGCGCTTTGGGACTGCCAGGAAATTGTTCCAGGACAGCATCGTAATTCTTGATGGCAGTTGGATAATCGCCCTTGCGGTATGCGATTTCACCCAAATAAAACTGCGCATTTCCTGCAAGGTCGTCCTGCGGATAATACTTGACCACATCGCTGAATTCGCTGACGGCCACGTCATACCGGGCGCTGGTGTAATCCCGCACGCCGCTCTGATAGAGGTCACTGACCGGTGGAGCTTGTGGTTGTGGCGGTGCCTGCTGGAACTGCTGACCGGGCTGCGGTGCGGCTCCCTGAGCTGGAGCTGGTTGCGTATTCACGTTCTGGAGCTGGGATTGGATATCCTGCAGCGCCTTGTCCATTTTCGTGATACGGGATCGTAACTCGTCGACCGAATCGTGCAATCCCTGGACCTGACTCGAGACCTGATCGATCTTGCCGCCGGCTTCGTTTTGAGCCTGGATCTGCTGCTGCAGCGTATTGACAGTCTGGGCCATGCGGTTGACGCTGTCGGAGGTTTGCTCGACCAGATGCTGGAGCACGCCCATGCGCTCATCGTTTGATTGCTGCAGGTGCTGGAGCATGTCCTGAAGCTGTTGTACCTGGGTTTGAAGCTGGATGATCTCTTTCGAGACGGCATGGGCAGGTCGCGCAGAGGCAACAAGCAGCAATGCGACGGCGGCTGAAACAGGAATCAGATTTTTCCGCATAGTTCTGTCTCTTGGAGCGCGCAAACGGTACGCTCCGGTTCAATTGAGAAAGAAAACAGCGGCGACTGCGCCTGCCGCAACCATCGCCGCTGATGCCAGTTTACTTGTCGAGCGAGAATTGCGCGCGGCGATTAAGCTGCCAGCAACTCTCGTCATGCTCGGTGCAGAACTGCTTCTCCTTGCCATAGCTGACCGTGCGGAGGCGCTCCGGGCTCACTCCGGCGGTTACCAGCGCTTGTTTGGCCGCATTAGCGCGATTTTCGCCCAGAGCCAGGTTGTATTCAGTTGAACCTCGCTCATCGCAGTAGCCACCGATGACGACCTTGAGACCCGGGTGTTGATTCAGGAAATTGGCGTCCTGAGAAATTGTCGACTGCGCATCGGCGCGGATGTCGTAGCTGTCGTAGTCGTAAAAGATATCTTTTACGTTCTGGTGGAAGATAGAGTCCGTTACATCCGATTCCGACAGGTTGCTGGCCGGTGCGGCCGCAGCGTTTACAGTGACCCGCGCTGTTGCGTCGGTCGATCCGCCATCGCCTTTGGCAACCAGATGGTAGTTAGTCGATTCGGTCGGATTGACTGTTCGCGTTCCGGAAGTCGGCACGGCGCCGATCCCGTCGATTGATACGTCGGTCGCATCTGTCGTGCGCCAGGCAAGCACAACGCTTCCGCCCGCATTGACGGCGCTTGGCGTTGCCGTAATGGTCGCCGTGGGTGCTGGAGCATTGTTGGTGATTGGCGGTGGCGGCGGGGGTGGTGCAGCCTTCTTCTTGCACCCAGCGGCGACAAACAAGCTTGCCGTTAGGATCGCAAGGGTCAAGGATTTGCTACGAAATGAACTACGAACGTTGATTTGCACTGTATCCTCCATTACGAGTTCGACCACTCGCGGGCCGTTTTTTCATCTGCACCAAGGCTGGGTAGAAGAACCCTCCATCGCCTTCCATCCATCGTAAACCTCTATTTCCAGCTCCAGTTGGGCATGGCGTTCCATCCGTCATGCGTGAGTTGCTGTTGCTCGGTGCCGTCGGCCAGCATGGACCAGATTTCTGTGCGGCCATTGTCCTGGCGCTGGAAGACGATGTGCCGTCCATCCGGCGACCATGAGGGAAAATCATTACTGCCGGCCTCGTGTGTCAACTGAATCCATCGCTTGCTGGCGATGTCCATGATGTAAATATCCTGGCCCCCCGGCGCGCCGGGACCGTACTTGCGATTCCAGGAGAAGGCCAGAAATTGTCCGTTCGGAGACCATGACGGTGAAGTGGCATAGCCGCCATCGGTCATCCGCTGAACGTTAGCGCCATCGGAATCCATGATGTAGATCTGGGGCAGGCCCGATCGCCCGCTTACCCATGCAATCTGAGCATTCGACTTGGGATTCCACACGGGTGAAACATCAGGTCCGCGAAACGCCGTAACGCGATGAAGATCGCCGCCGCTGGCATCCGTTGTATAAATTTCATTGTCCCCGGTCTTGCTCGAGGAGAATGCCAGCTTTGAACCATCGCTGGACCAGGCTGGAGATAGCGTAGTCCCATCTGGAGATATAAAGCTGACAGGACGGGCCAGTTCAAGCGAATACATCCGGATCGACCATCCATTCTTGCCCAGAGAAGAGAAAGCAATGCGTGAGTTGTCCGGTGAAACGCGCGGCGAGATAGAGATCGTGCCAAGGTGCGTCACCGCGTGCTGGTCCTGGCCGTCGTAATCCATCCCCCAGATTTCCTTGTTACCGGTGCGATTGGAGACGAAATAGATTTTCGTTTCGGCGATGCCGTTAAGGCCGCCGCCGAGGCGCAGGATGATCTCGTCCGCGAAGCGGTGTGCGATCTGCCGAGTATTTTCTTCCGAAGCTGTGTCGGCATACTGCTTGCCGAGAATCTGAGGGCTCTGCGGATTCTTCGCATCAAATAAAAAACCCAGCACGGTGACGCGTCCGCCGCTGACAGACAGTGATCCGAAGGCTACCATCTCAGCACTCGCAGGGGCTGCAGCCCAGGCGGAAAGATTGATCTCCTGCGGACTGCCGGGCGTCTGCGGCGGAGCCATGCTCTTCGACACCATGTCGAAGACTCCGGCATTCTTCAGATCGTTGTAGAGAGTCGTGTCGAATACGCTTTTAAGCGGCGCAGTCTGCGCATCGCTTGATGCAGCCTTGAAGTCGGCTGCAGCCAGACGTATCTTTTGAACGCCAAGATTGGTCCCGGTTTTTACCCAGTCCTGCGCCTGAATGCAAGGAGTCGAGGCTGGCGATGAAGATGATTGCAATAAGAAGAAACAGAAAACGCGGGCTGGAGGATAAGAGCTTTTTGCAGCTTATGATCATTCTTCCGTCCTGCAGACAGTGATGCGGCCTCGGGGTCCAAATCAAGAGCCGTTTCGAATAGTATGCCGTCTGGTGCGGCTTCATTCGGCGACGCCGAACGCTACTTTCGACTACTGACTCGGCTCCTCACAATAATAAGACACAGAAAGCGTGCTGCCGTTGTAGCCCGGAGGGAGGGGACCGTATGTGTCAACCCGTTGCACTGCGCGGAGGCAAGAAGTATCCAGAGTGGGTGACCCGCTTGATTGCGCAATGCGGATCTGGCTTGGCGATCCGTCGCGTGAAATCACAAAGGAGAGATACACCCTCGCTCCGCCCGGCGTTCCCGGAGCCACTTCACGCTCTAACCAATTCTGCGCAGTCTTTCTGCGGATGACATCAACGTACCAGGGGAATCTTGAGCCGAAGTCTCCTCCATTAACGTTGACGGGATTGCTCGGGCCTTGGTTGCTTGCTAAAGAGTGCGGAATCTGCGTCGCGGGGGCCTCCCCGAATTGAGCACGATGCTGTAGCGGCTGTGGCTGCGCGTGTTTGGGTGAGGGCTGAGCTTGCTTTTTTTCCGGAGCTTTCTTTTCAGGCTGCTTCGCGGGAATCGGAATCGCATCCGGCGGAGGCACAGGTACTGCCTTGGGCTGCGGGGGCGCTGGAGCAGGAGAAGGCTGCTCGGTAGCCAAGACGTTGGGAGTGGGCGGCGCCTCCTGTGGCAAAGGAATAGCAGGCGCAGAACTCACAAGTGTGGCCTGGATCGCGCCCGGAGCTTGGTCTCCCCATGACGTCCCGTGGAGGCGGCCGGCAAGATACGCACCTAACGCAATCGCAGCGATGACGAATAGGTGCAGCAGAGCAGATCCCGCCATCGGCGTACCGAAAGATTCGCGTTCGAGTTGGATCGTTTCCCTCACCGCCAAGCCTTTTCTCCGGCTACTTTGCGGCCCCAGAGCCTTTGGAGGCTCCGTTCTGGATGGGCTGGGTAACGATGCTGATGTTCGTGATGCCAGCCTGTTTCACCGCGTCCATGACCGATGCGAATGCGCCAAACGGCACGCGCTCGTCTGCCTCGACGTAAATCACCTGGTGCGCAGGATCCACTCCGGGCCGGGACAACCGCGATGGCAGGTCGGCCAGGTTCACCGGTTTGTCGCCCAAAAAAACCTCCTGATCGCGGTTGATGATTACCACCTGGCGCTGTTCGGTGATTTCCTTAACGGTCTTTGTCTTCGGAACCGCAACTTCGATGCCTGACTGCAACACGGGAGCGGTCAGCATGAAGATGACCAGCAGTACCAGCACCACGTCCACCAGAGGAGTGATGTTGATCTCTGCGAGCGCTGTCTGCGTATGGCCGCTGTTATTTGTGAAGGCCACGCGCGGCCTCCCTTTCGACCGGGTCCTGATTCGGCATCAGTGACACCTCTTCCATGCTGTTGAGCAACTCCCGCGCGAAGTCGTCCATGCGCGCTGCATAGGCGCGGCATCGACTCGTGAACTGGTTGAAGGCGACAACGGCGGGAACTGCCACGACCAGGCCGGCAGCAGTCGTAATGAGAGCTTCGGAGACGCCTGGAGCGACTGCGCGGAGGGTCGCTGCCCCGGCCGTGCCCAGTCCATGAAACGCGTCCACGATTCCCATGATGGTTCCGAAGAGTCCGACAAATGGCGAGATGGCGCCGATAGTCGCGAGCCATGTCAAGCGACTTTCCATTGTGGTTAGGGATTCACTGGCCGCTGTCTGTGCCGCGCGCTCAAGCGCTGTGATATTGCGCGGAGGTCCATAGCCGCCCGTCTGGCGGCGGTATGTTTCGTAGACTTCGTCGAAAACGTTCACCAGTGGGCTCGGCTTGAACTGCTCACTGACGGTCGCAATCTCCTGCAGGCGCGAGGCCTTGCGGAAAGCGCGCAGAAATCTTTTGCTCTGCGTGTCTGCCCTTCGAAACCCCCCCCACTTGCCGAGGATGATCGCCCACGACCACAGGCTGGCAATCAACAGAATGGCGAGCACGCCGATGGCGATTGGCCCGCTGTTCTGAAGCATTTCGAGAATCGCGCTGCCATTGTTGGCCGGCGGCGCGGCAGCACTATCTGCATCCGTCTGCAGCACGAGAAAAGTTACGGCAAGAAAAAAATGTGTCATCACGCCTTGATTCCACGTTATCAGACGGCAGAGTGCCAATTCCAGGCTGCCTGAAGTGCGGAATTGAATTGGTTAAGACGGATACCTCGAGACATCGTCACCAACTTCACAGCGGAAAATGAAGAAAGGCAGAACGCACGAGTGCCTGAATGGCCACTACCCTGCTATGCTGCGCGAAGACTCCTGAAGAGACGATTATGCTGCTCGAACTGCGAGCCGAAAACTACGCTGTTATCGATCACGCGATCGCTGTATTTGGTCCGGGCTTGAATCTCTTGACCGGTGAAACTGGGGCGGGCAAGTCCATTCTTGTCGATGCGCTGGCCCTTCTTATGGGAAGCAAGGCCTCGTCCGACGTCGTGCGTCATGGCACAGAAAAGGCGGTCGTCTCCTGCGTGTTCGAGAGTACTCCCGGGGCTGAGGCCATACTTGAGGCAAACGGCATTGACGCCGAAGGCAGCGAAACCATTCTGCGGCGGGAAATTTTCGAGAACGGTAAGGGCCGCGTCTACGTCAACAATCAACCGGCGACAGTTGCTGTGCTGCGCCAGCTCGCTCCAGAGCTTGCGCTCGTGCACGCGCAGAGCGAAACGCTTGGCTCATTTGATCAGGCCCAGCAGCGCGGCCTGCTCGATCGCTTTGCGGGTATCTCAACAGACGCTGTCGCCGCTGCCTTCGCCAACTGGCGCGAGATTCAATCGAAGCTGACTGACCTCGAGAGCAGCGAACAAGACAAGCTTCGCATGGTCGACCTCTGGCTCTTCCAGAGTCGCGAGATCGAAGCAGCTAATCCCCAACCTGAAGAAGATATCGTTCTCGAAGCCGAGCGGCGCGTGCTTATGAATGCCGAGAGGCTCTACTCCGCTGCGACGAATGCCTACGACCTCTTGTACGAGGGTAACGGCTCGGCCGAATCCAGTCTGCGTAATGCTTTAAAGCAGGTTGAGGAACTCGCACGCTTTGACGTGAAATTTCAGGACGCGACACAGCAACTCAATTCCGCCCTGGCGCTCGTCGAAGATGTTGGCGCAACCGCGCGCGACTACGCAGAGGGAATCCAGGCGTCGCCCGAACGCCTGGCGCAGATTGAGGAGCGTCTTTCTACGCTCGACCGCCTGAAGCGCAAGTACGGCGCCTCGCTCTCCGAGGTGATTGCGTTCGGAGAAGATGTCGCACGCCAGTTGGCTGAGGTCGAAAACCGCGACGAAATCATCAAGTCGTTGCGCACCGATCTTCATCGAGCAGCGGAGTTCTATCGTACGGTGGCGCAGGCTCTCCACTTTGAGCGAGTCGCCGCTGCAAAGAGGCTGGAGAAATCCGCAGAAGCCCAGATCAACGACCTTGCCATGAAGGCGCGCTTCGCCATCTCCGTCACAGCCGGCGAAGATCCCGCCACATGGACCGTGCACGGTTGGGATACGGTCGAATGCCGCATCGCGACGAATGCCGGCGAGCCACTCAAGCCTCTCGACGAGATCGCTTCGGGTGGCGAAATGTCCCGCGTGTTGCTCGCATTGAAGGTCAGCGTCGAGGAAGGAGCTGCGCGCGGCAAGAAGAAAGCCCAGGTGCCGCGCACTCTTGTCTTCGACGAAATCGATATTGGCATCGGAGGACGCGCTGCCGAAGCGGTTGGCCAGAAACTGAAGGCCCTATCGAAGGCGCAGCAGGTCCTGTGCATAACCCACCTTCCGCAGATCGCCGCTTTCGCCGATCAGCACTTTCTGATTGAGAAAAGGGCGCAGGGGGGGCGGACAAAAACATCTGTCCGCCTGCTCGAAAACATCGATCGCACAGAGGAAATTGCCCGCATGCTCAGCGGCGCAACTGTGACCGATACATCTCTCCGCCATGCCGAGCAGATGATCAAGTCCAGCCGCAATTAGTTCGAAATCCGCCTCCTAAGCGACCCCGGGAGCAGGGAAGAAGCCTTTCCGCAAGTTGATCCCGTACTCGAGGTAAGCTTTCAGGCAGCAGCTCATTTGCATCCACCCATAGCAATTTCCATAAGAGGCATCAAGCCCCTTTTGGTTCTCTTTCCAGATACCCTCGGAAATGCTCACCAGCGTTTCCTCAGGACCGAGCGGTTCGAACGCAAGTTCGACGTGCGTGTTGTACCCTCCGTCCATTGCTTCCCACACGAACTCGATGAGTTTGTTGGGAATCACTTTCTTGACCGACAAAGGCACATCACCGGGATAATCCGCGAAGCGCCAGGTCACGTTCGCCCCTTCTTCGAGCGGTCCGCTCGCGGACCCCGTCGCAAAGTACTGCGTGATCTTTGTCGGATTGTAGACGGCATCGAAGACCTGCTCGACCGGCTTCTGGATCTTCGTCTGAATTCGAAACTTTAGTTCCATGGTTCCTCCCGCACGCTCGATAATTCTTGTCAGGGATATTATGTTGTATTTTTATAACGTGTCAATCTCAAGAAAAGAGTGTGACGGAGAGGAACGCATCTTCAAGGCGCTGGCTGACTATCGCAGACGGGCGATGCTTGACCTTCTCAAGGATGGTCCTCGTTTGACGGGAGAGATCTGCGCGCGCTTCGCTCAGCTCGATCGCTGCACCGTTATGCAGCACCTGGGAGTTCTCAAGAAAGCCGACCTGATCATCGTCAAACGATCCGGGCGCAACCGCTGGAATTATCTGAACGCGGTACCTATCAAGGAAATTTATGACGGCTGGATCAGCGGCTACGCCACTCACGCGCTAGACGTTTTGTCGCGCATAAAGCACGATCTCGAAGCAGAGGATTGAATGCCGGTCAGGCTCCCCCAAAAGACTGACGACATGCCGGAACTCGCCTGTTAAACTGCGGCGCAATGCACACTCGCAAGACATTTCTGTCGTTTGTTGCCGTGCTCTTGTTTTTTCCCGCGGTATTCGCCCAACAGCCGCAGCATCTCTTCTTTCGGGTCACACTCGGTCCGCAATTCACGGTGCCCGTCTCCGGACGTCTCCTGATCTTCCTCAAGGAAGGAACCGGGGCGAAGGAAGTGGACGCGAATCCCTTTCAGCCGAGCGATGTATCCATCGCGGCAAAAGAACTCTATTACTGGAAGCCCGGAACGGCTGTCGATATCGATACGGACGAACTCGCCTTCCCCGCTGGCTTCTCCGCTCTCAAGCTCCGGCAACTATGACGCTCAGGCCGTTCTCGATGTAAATCACAACTATAACTACAGCGGAAGATCCGCCGGCGACCTCGTCAGTGATGTGGTTCCGCTCGACTCCTGGACACCCGGACAAGGCGCTGAACCTGAATTCACGCTTAACAGGGTCGTCCCTGAGCGCTCGCCGCGAACACAGCTCTCTCCTGAAAAGCAGAAGGCCGCCGAGGCAGCCGCGCATC
Source organism: uncultured Acidobacteriaceae bacterium (assembly GCA_963725225.1). Lineage (GTDB taxonomy): Bacteria > Acidobacteriota > Terriglobia > Terriglobales > Acidobacteriaceae > Silvibacterium. Next base: position 40,706 of record CAVRXY010000034.1, on the reverse strand, counting down.
TTGAGGACTTCACGAGTCCTGTTCTTACGCGCTTCTCGGGCCGGGAAACCCATGTCCGGGCCTGGGTCATCCTGCCTCCCGGATACTCCAACCATCCCAGCGAGCGGTATCCCACCGTCTACTGGACGCATGGTTTCGGCGGCAATCTGATGTATAGCAAGCTCTCCGGTGAGGGTCTCTTCAATCGGATGGCTGAGGGCAGGATGCCGCCCATGATCTGGGTCATGCTGGATGAATCCCTTCCCACTGGGACCCACGAATTTGCTGACTCGGTGAATAACGGGCCTTGGGGAACTGCGCTGACGACCGAGTTTATTCCCTATCTGGAGTCGAAATACCGCATGGACGCGAAGGCAAGCGGCCGTTTTCTGCAGGGGCATTCCTCAGGCGGATGGGCGACCCTCCAGCTCCAGGTCAATTATCCGAAGATCTTCGGCGGGACGTGGTCCACATCGCCCGACCCGAGCGATTTTCACGCATTCTCCACTACCGACCTCTATGCTGCGCACGCTAATCTCTACCACGATCCCAGCGGGAGTGCGTCTCCGATTGTGCGTAATCGCGACAAAGTGCAGGCCACGATGGAGGAGCTTGCCCGCCAGGAGCGTGTACTTGGCGATTACGGCGGTCAACTCGCTTCTTTCGAGTGGGTCTTCTCGCCGCGTGGTGCCGATGGCCGGCCGCTTCAAATGTTCAACCGCGAAACGGGAGAGGTCGATCCGAAGGTCGTTGCCTACTGGCGCGATCACTATGATCTTGCCCATATTGTTGCTACCGACTGGGCGCGTCGCGGGCCTGATCTGAAGGGAAAAATCCACGTCTTCGTTGGCACCGCAGACACGTTCTACCTCGATGGGCCCGCTCACAAATTTGAAGCAGTCCTCAAGAGCCTCAATGCGGATCCGCACTTTACCTACATTGAAAACCGCACCCATTTCGATCTCTACAAAATCGGAGATGACCGGCAAGGTCTGTTCGATACGATCGCAGCGCAGATGTACGCCGTGGCCCGGCCGGGACAACAATGGAAATCGAAATGAGTGGAGGGTCAGCCACATGCTGATTCTTCATTCTGTCGCCGGTCTGGCGGGCTCTTCAGTCTCGGCCAGCAATCGGCAGGTCTACACGCGGTTGGCCGCAACCGTTCTGTTGTTTGTGGCGATCATAATTCCTGCCGCAAAAGCTCAAAGTATCTCTGACAACGCGGCCACGAACATCGATCGTGACATCGATCCCAAAATTGCTGCCGCCATCTCGTCAATCGCAGCAATCGACGATCACGCGCATCCGGTGCTACCGCCTCCAAATGACAGCGCCGATCGCAATTTTGATGCTCTTCCCGTCGACAACATGGAGCCGCAAACCGATCCTGTCGCCTGGAGGGCGGACAATCCGCAACTCACAGCTGCGTGGCAGGCGCTTTGGGGTTTTGACCAGGCGGCGCCAGTCGATGTCAACGGAATGAAGCGACTGAACGAGGCGAGAGCAAAGGTGAAGTCGCGCGAAGGTCAGCTTTACGCGGATTGGGTGCTGGATCAGGCCGGGATTGGCGTCATGCTGAGCAACCGTGTCGCGATGGGCCAGGGACTGGCGAGGCCGCGCTTCCAGTGGGTTCCGTATGTTGATGCGTTACTTTTTCCGCTTGATAACACTGACCAGCAGACAACGCCGGACAAGAAGCAGTTCTTTCCGCTGGAGGAGCGCTTGCGGGCGCAATATCTGAAAGCCGTCGGCATCGTGGCTGTCCCCGCGACACTGGCTGAATATCTCACCCGTGTCGTGACTCCCACGCTTGAGCGCCAAAGATCTGAGGGTGCAGTTGCCGAGAAATTTGAAGTTGCGTACCTGCGCGGCTTCGACTTCGCCGATATACCGCGCTCTGAGGCTGAGCGGATCTACTCAAAATGGGTTGCGCGTGAACATCCCGACTCTGTCGAGTACAAGGCCCTGCAGGATTTTCTTTTCCGATATATTGCTGCTGAGTGCGGGCGCCTGGGAATGCCTGTGCACCTGCACACCATGTCCGGCGGGGGAGGATACTTTGACATTGCGAAGGGTAACCCCTTGCTTCTCGAATCCGTGTTTGACGATGTACGACTTCGCAAGACACGCTTCGTGATGCTGCACGGCGGATGGCCATTTGTCCGCGAAGCCGGGTCCTTGCTGCAGAAGCCCAATGTCTTCCTGGATCTCTCACAGCAGGCGCTCACATTCCCGCCGCGGACCATGGCCGCCTGGCTTCGGGAATGGCTGGAGACCTATCCGGACAAGGTGATGTTCGGTACGGATGGCTATCCATTTTCCGAATCTATGGGATGGGAAGAAGCGGCATGGATAGCCAGCCACAATGCCCGACAGGCGATTGGGTTGGCTCTTACTGGCATGGTACGTGACGGAGAGATTAGCCGTAACCGGGCAATTGAGATCGCTCAGCAGGTTTTGCGCGGGACGGCTGCGCGGCTGTACGAGCTTCCATGAAGACGCGGCGGCGACCGACGCCGTTGCCGGGTCAGGACTATTGATTTCTTTCGCTATGTTTCACGGCACGATATACTAGTACGGTGACCCCTACGACCCTCGAACCTTATACTCCCAATTCAGAGTCGCACGCCCAGCAAACTGAAAAGCGCGTTCTTCTGCTTAAGCCACGCGGCTTCTGCGCTGGTGTAGTACGCGCCATCGACGTTGTTAAGATTGCCTTGGAAACCTTTGGCGCACCCATTTACGTCCGCAAGGAGATCGTCCATAATCGCTTTGTTGTCAATGAACTGGCAGAAAAGGGCGCAATCTTCGTGGACGACATCGACCAAGTGCCAACCGGCATGCGCGTCATCTACAGCGCCCACGGGGTTTCCCCGGCCGTTCGGGAGCAGTCGAAGCAGCGCAATCTTAAGGTGATTGACGCTACCTGTCCGCTGGTTACCAAGGTGCACGTCGAAGCCGTAAAGTTCGCAAAGCAAGGATATTCCCTGGTGCTGATTGGCCATCGCGACCACGACGAAATTGAAGGCACTTTGGGCGAAGCTCCTGATGTCACGACTGTGGTATCGAATGCGAAAGAAGTGGAGACGCTTAAGGTTCCGGATCCAGATCGCGTCGCCTATCTAACGCAAACGACGCTTTCGCTGGACGAAGCACGGGATATCATTCAGGCTCTTAAAGAGAAGTTTCCCAATATCGTGGGCCCACACTCGCAGGACATCTGCTACGCAACCGAGAATCGCCAGACGGCTGTCAAGAACGTAGCCCATAACGCGGAGCTGGTTCTCGTAGTCGGATCGAATAATAGTTCCAATTCCAATCGCTTGGTAGAAGTGTCGCAGAACCTCGGCACGCGGGGATACTTGATCGACAATTCCAACGCTATCGATTCGGAGTGGCTGGAAGGCGTTGCAACCGTAGCCGTGACGGCAGGAGCTTCAGCTCCGGAAGTACTCGTAGAGGACGTTGTGTCATATCTTCGCGACCGCGGATTTGGTTCTGTTGAAGAAGTGGAAGTAATGCCCGAAAATGTTCGGTTTGGTCTGCCGCCTGAGATAGTTCAGGCGATTCAGTCGGCTCCTGCAGCCAGCGCAGCAAGTGTCTAGGTAAGCGGTAAGTTGGCTGCCGCTGCCCTGGAACCGCGGACGTAGAGCATGAGCATAAAAGTTGGAAGATCACAATCCGAAATCTCAGATGAAGCTGTATACGGTGGGGTCCGCCCAGCGCAGACGGTCAGGAGCGACGCGTCTCCCAAAGTGAAATTCGGCCGAATTGATGCGGGGCTATCCGAGGTCGAAGCTGCCGCGTCGCGGTCATGCGAATACGTCTTCTCCAAGCAGGACCCATCCGGCTTTTGGTGCGGAGAACTCGAAGCTGACTCCATGCTTGAGGCCGACTACATCTTCGCGCACACGCTTCTGGGCACCGGAGACGAGTCCCGCCTTGAACGTGCGTTGACGGAGATTCTCCGCTATCAGAATGCCGACGGAGGCTGGTCAATCTATCCCGGCGGCCCTTCGAATATCAGCCTTTCGGTCAAGTGTTATTTCGCCGGCAAGCTCATGGGGATGAAGCCGGAGCACACGGTTCTTGCGAAGGCGCGCGAGTGGATACTGGAAAACGGTGGTGTCGTCGAGTGCAACACCTTCACGAAAATCTACCTCTGCTTTATGGGCCAGTACGAGTACGATGCGGTCCCAGCCATTCCTCCGGAGATCGTGCTGTTTCCCAACTGGTTTTATTTCAACATCTACGAAATCTCCTCCTGGTCACGTGCCATTCTTGTCCCGTTGTCCATCGCATACGCGAAAAAACCCTTCAAGAAGATCCCGCCCGAGCAGGGAATCGACGAGCTTTTTGTCGGGGGACGCGCAAATGCTAATCTGCACCTGCGCTGGGACAAAAAGAAGCTTATCGGCTGGCGGAACTTCTTCCTGCTTTGCGATCGTGTCACCCACTGGTTCGAGCGTGTCCACGTCCGCCCGCTGCGCAAGATGGCGATCAAGAAGGCCGAGAAGTGGATGCTCGAGCGCTTTGAAATGTCTGATGGACTCGGTGCCATCTATCCAGCGATGCTCAACGCCATTATCGCCTTGCGCTGCCTAGGTTATTCGCTTGATGATCCGCAGGTAATTCGCGCAATGGACGAGTTCGAAAAACTGGGGCTCGACGAGCCGAAGGGCACCCCTGATTACCCTGCGCCCACATTCCGGATGCAGCCTTGTATGTCTCCCGTGTGGGACACTGCGCAGGCCGTCTATGCCCTTGGAGAGGCCGGTATCTCGCGCAACGATCCGCGTCTTCTCAAGGCCGCGGATTGGATGCTCTCTAAGGAGGTCCGCCACAAGGGCGACTGGGCGGTGAAGAATCGCAAGGCGCAGCCCGGCGGCTGGTACTTCGAGTTCAATAACGAGTTTTATCCGGACGTGGATGATACTGGGCAGGTACTGCTCGCCCTCAACAAGGTCGACAATCCTCGCGAGCGCTATCAATACGACGTCTCCCAGAGGGCCATTGACTGGATATTCTCAATGCAGTGCAAGAACGGCGGTTGGGCCAGCTTTGACAAAGACAACACGAAGATGATCTTCGAGCAGATCCCGTTTGCTGACCACAACGCCATGCTCGATCCGCCGACGGTTGACATCACCGGGCGAATACTCGAGACCCTTGCCACCTACGGTTATACCCGCAAGGACAAACGCATCGAGCGAGCTATCAAGTTCATCTACGACGAGCAGGAGTCAGACGGAAGCTGGTTCGGACGCTGGGGCGTCAACTACATTTACGGTACCTTCCTGGTTCTGCGCGGCCTAGAGGCCATTGGTGTCTGGAACCATGAGCCACAAATTCAACAGGCTGCCGAGTGGATCCGCATGGTGCAGAACGCCGACGGCGGCTGGGGAGAAACCTGCGGCAGCTACGACGATCCGTTGACCCGTGGCGTCGGTCCCAGCACTCCCTCGCAGACCGCGTGGGCGATTCTGGGCTTGCTCTCCGCCGGCGATACTCGCAGCGACTCGGTTGCCAAGGGCATCAAATGGTTATTGGCGCATCAGCAGCCTGACGGTTCATGGGACGAGAGCATTGGCCAGGGATCGACTCGTCAAGCGCTCTACACCGGAACAGGATTTCCGCGGGTGTTCTATCTCGCATACCACTCTGTACCGCGATTATTTCCCGCTGCTGGCGCTGACCAACTACAAACGCGCCATTGAACGCGAAGCAGCGTAAGGGGAGGAAGATGGCAGTACCAATTTCACAGGCGTGGACCGTTGCCACCTATGTGCTCGGCCAAAAGATGAAGGGCAGGAAGCGCTTCCCGCTCGTCACCATGCTCGAGCCCCTTTTTCGCTGCAACCTGGCGTGTGCCGGATGCGGCAAGATCCAGTATCCGGCGCACATCCTCAAGCAGGAGCTCACCCCTGAGGAGTGCTTCCGCGCCGTCGAAGAATCCGGCACGCCGATGGTCTCGATCCCTGGCGGCGAACCTCTCTTGCACCCGCAGATCGACAAGATTGTTGAAGGCCTGGTCGCGCGCAAGAAGTACGTCTACATGTGTACGAACGCGCTGCTTCTTAAAGAAAAGCTTCACCTTTTCAAGCCCAGCAAGTATCTGTCGTTTTCGGTCCATCTTGACGGCCAGCGCGAACACCACGACTTCTCCGTCTGCCGCGAAGGCGGATACGACATCGCCCTCGATGGAATCAAGGCCGCCATCGCCGCTGGGTTCCGTGTCACCACCAACACCACTCTCTTCGATGGAGCCGATCCGAACTCAGTCCGCGCCTTTTTCGACGAACTCATGGAGGTCGGTGTCGAAGGCATGATGGTGGCTCCCGGCTATACGTACGAAAAGGCTCCCGACCAGAAGCACTTCCTCGGCCGCGCCCGCTCGCGCCGTCTCTTCCGGTCGATCCTCTCGAACCGCAAGAAGACCTGGAAGTTCAATGCCTCGCCCATGTACATGGAATTCCTGATGGGCAAGCGCGAATTTGCCTGCACCCCGTGGGGTATGCCCGCGTACAGCGTCTTCGGCTGGCAGAAGCCGTGCTACCTGCTGCAGGACGGCTATGCCGACACCTTCCAGGAGCTGATCGACACCACCGACTGGTCCAACTACGGGACTGAGAGCGGCAACCCAAAGTGCGCCAACTGCATGGTGCACTCGGGATACGAGGCGTCCGGCGTTTATTACACCTTCGGCTCGCTGCGCGGCCTCCTCAACACGGCGATGGCAGTCTTCTTCGACAATTACGAAGACCGCGGCGCGCTCGACCTGCTCAACGAGCCGGTCAAGCCCGTCCACAGCTTCAACCCGCTCATCCAGATCGAAACCAAAGTCAACGTCGTCGAGCAGCAGGGAACCACGGCATGACGCCAGCCAGCCCACATCGCCAACCCCGACGAACTCGAAGTAGCCGAAGGGCGCGAGCGCGAACAGCTCGAGGGCTGGATTCCGTCGCTCGCCACGGATGAGGAAATCCATGCGGCCTTCGAGAAGGCGTTCGATTATCGCGGCGACGTCACGCTTACCCTCAAGGATGGGCGTACCGTTGCCGGGTACGTCTTCGACCGCCGCACCGGGCGGACGCTCGCCGAGTCAGCAGTACGCATTATGCCGGCGACTGACCGGACCAAGCTGACTATCCCTTACTCCGACATCGCTGCCCTCGCCTTCACCGGACGGGACACCGCGGCCGGCAAGACCTTCGAAGCCTGGGTCCGCAAGTACTGGGAGAAGAAGGCTGCGGGAGAGAAGGACATTGCGATTCATCCGGAGTCGCTGGAGTAAGATCGGGCGACCTCTACAGCCCCACCCCCTCCCCCCACTCGACTACTCCTATCGAAAGCGTCTGATTCGCAAGGGTTTAGCAGCACTGTTCCGGTAAAGATATGAAAACAGGGTCTTTATCGCTATAGATCTGATTCTAAACCGCTTATGAGGGTTCCTGCCGGTGTTGTAAAAGCGTGCTGATAGCGAATGTTGCAGCCCAAATCGAAAGGGCCCTGCATTTGATGCAGAGCCTTTGGTCCCACTATTTCTATTCTAGCTGGATCCCGGAATTAGTCGGCCAATTTCCGTCAGGGTTTTGTGGCCAGGATTAGCGGGGATGGTCCCGGCGAATCGAGGGTGCGGGGATTCACGAAGCCCGCATCTGTCAGCCAGGAGGAGATCTCTTCAAAGCTCCATGTGTTTCCGTGTTCGGTATTCACCAGCATGTTCACTGCGAAAATGAGACCGTTCACGGGGCCGGTGCGGTCTTTGTTTACCAGGAACTCGGCGACCGACAATAGTTCCGCCGGAAGCGAGGGCATCGAAGGTTTTGGCGAGAAGATCGCGGCTGCGAGCTTCGCCTTCGCTGTGAAGAATGTGCCCGAGCGTTGCGATCTGGTGTCCCGAGCCAAAATCGGCGGAGAGCAGGTCGCCGGGAGAGAATTTGAACCGGTCGCTCAGGCCGAATTTCGTCTACCGTTTTCTCCGTGATCGAAAGCACTCCGGGCCAGTCTACGGCGGTCACGCGCACCGCCGGCGAGCTTTGCGCGAGCGCGATTCCCCAGACACCTGAACCCGCAGCCAGGTCGAGCACGCTCACAACCGGGGTTGCGCCGTTGAACTGGAAGTGACCGGCGAGGGTTTTCGCTGCCGGATAGCTCATCGGGAAAATGTCCAGGACAAACTGCTCAAAAAAGGCGCTGCCAGCCTCTTGCTGGTTCACCCCGCCGGCAGGCGCGCCGGTTCCGACGATCTCGTTTATTTCAAGCCATTTGGGGATCAATTGCGAGCTGAGATGCAGAATCATTCCGCCCATGAATCCGGGCTTGCTGCTTACCAGGAACGCCGCGCTCTCCGGTGTGAGGGAGAACCGCCCCGCCTCATCTTTTGCCAGCAGATTCAGACCCACGAGAACGTTCGCGATCGCTGCGAGACCCCGCGACGATGCACCGGTCGCGGTGTGCAGTTCTTCGAGGTTTTTGGGACCGGCATCGAGCACGTCGAAGACGCGATGGCGAATGGCGGCTTCAAGAATCAGCGGAGGCGCGTAGCCCCAGGATAACTGCATGATGCGTTCGGGCGTGACTTGGGTGGCAGCGGCGGTACTCATCATTCTTCCTTTTTCACGAGAGATTTGGTCAGGCGGGAAGGGCAGGAATGAGTCTACGGCATTTGAAGATTCTGTGTCGTTTCAGCTGCCCAAGGATTTCGAACGCGCTATCCCTGGGGCGTTGCTCCGCGAAAGACGTGCGTTTCCATTTCCGAGATTAAGAGGGGAGCATTCCAGGCACCGTCCCGGTGCTGTGTCCCGTCGCAAAGCATCTGCGGCAAAAGTACTTCGCACGACGCGCATGAGGGTACGGGTTCGCGGGAATCCCAAGCGCGATTTCGTTCATCCCTGGGGAGGTCCGGCCGGTAATACCACCATTCCGCCAGTTCCAGCCGGGTGAGCGGCCGTCCTGTCCGCACAGCACACTCCAGTGCGGCGGATACGAGCTTTGGAGCTGCACAGTACCCGAGATTGTGTCCTGCATTTCTGAGGTCGACCTCGGTTCTCTTGCCCCTCAAGTCGCGGGGCACAAAGTAGCTGGTCAGCGGAAGCTGCCCGCCTAGTGGATTCGGTCTTACGACCTGTTCGAGGGCGTTCTGTTCGGCAACCCATTTGGCCCGGAGTTGGTCTGCGATGCGATTCAGCGTTCCTTCCTCGGAGTAGGGGAAGCCGGAAACCGCGACAAAGGTCAATCGATAACAAAGAGGGTTGTTTTTCTTTTTTGAAGAGGCGTTTTTCTTTTTTCCACCGCTCGCGTTCTGCCCACCAGCCAGGAAGTCCTCGGGCTCTCCTGGCGTTCTACCACGTCTGCGTGGTGGTTCGGGACGCAAGATGTCAGTCCGGGGGAGGTCGTAGGTGGCAACGAGGGCTCCTACCATCGTTTCCTCCCGAACCCTGGCCTCAATTGAGCGCCGGATCGAAATCTGCGCTACCTGGTCCAGTTGCTCGCAGAATCTTTTGAGCAACTGCACAACTTCATCCGTCGACTCTATCCATTTGATGTAGTGTCCGGCACCGCTGGCCGGGCGATTGCACCGCCGACAGGCTCCATCTGCATACCTCATGGCAATCTACCTCCGAACTTTGCCAATCGATTGTTAAGCTCGCAGCGGGGTCAGCAATTCTTAATAGTTCTTGATTAGATTCTTGATGTTTAATCGGCGCTATCCCTAATGATCTGGGCAGCTTCCCAGGAAATCCTGGTTTGGTAAGCAGAAGTGGGGCAACGAATCATAGCACACCTTTAGCCTCGACCGGAAACCTGCGCGCGTGGCAAGGTATCAGTCTTTCCGGGGGAAGCTAATGCTTTGGGGTAATGGCTTCTCATCCTGTGGAAATCGTGTGGATAAATAGGCGGTCGACTTAAAGTTAGACTTTAAGAAGATTCAGGAAGCGATTGTTTTGTAATTGGGCCCCGGGGAAGACGACCTCGAGATTGCGGGATCCCAGCGTTTTGAAGGCGGCTTCTCCCAGGACCTGCCGGAAATCGGTGGTGATGGCCAGATCGCGCTCTTCGTAGAGCTGGCTCTTATCCATTCCCGGCCATTTTCCGTAGACCTTGCCGCCGGCGACGCGGCCACCGAGGACGAACATGACGTTGGCGTGGCCATGGTCTGTTCCGCCGGTTCCGTTCTGGTGGACGGTGCGTCCGAACTCCGACATGGAGACCAGAGTGATGTTCTCGGCGTCGTCGCCCATGTCCGTCCAGAAGGCGGCGATTGACTCGCTGAACTCTTTGAGACGGTTGGAAAGCTGGCCGTTGACGCTGCCCTGGTTCTGGTGGGTGTCCCAGCCACCGATGTCGGCGAAGGCTGCCTCGACTCCGAGGTTGGCCTTGAGCAGTTGGGCTACCTGCCTGAGGCTGTTGCCGAACTGGCCGTTGGGATAATGCGCGCCGGGAGCGGGGATGTACTTGTCCGGGTCGGCCGCCTTGAGCATCTTGACGGCTTCGAAGGTTTCGGTGGCCGTGCCGTGCAGGACGGCGTTGACGGACTGCTCGTACATGGATTCGAAACTGTTGGAGATGGGAACGGCTGCGGGATTCTGGCCGCCGACGTTGAAATCCTTCACGTTGCCGATGGCTACAGCGGGGACCTTGCCTTCCAGAGTTCGGGGAAGCTGAGTTCCGAGAGCTACGGCGCGAAATGGGGAGGAGGCGGGGCGGGGCCGGGCGAGGTCCTCGGCGGCGAGGGCACGATTGAGCCAGCCGTCGGGAGTGGCCTTGAATCCGGGCGTGCCGGATTCCATGAAGTCCTGGGCGTCGAAGTGCGAGCGGGTGGGGTCGGGCGAACCGCAGGCGTGGACTGCGGCGAGATGGCCCTGGTCCCAGAGCGGCTTAAGCGGTTGCAGGGAGGGGTGGAGCCCGAAGAAGCCGTCGAGGTCAATGACCTGATCCTGGGGAATGGCGATGGTCGGCCGCAGTTCGTAATAGGTCTTCTCGCGATGGGGAACGACGATGTTCAGCCCGTCGGCTGCGCCTCGCTGGAAGATGACGACCAGTTTTTTGCCCTGAGCCTGGGCGGTGGTGGCCTGGGCGAGCACGCTGCGAGTGAGGAACGACGGGATGGCCGAGGCGCCGACGAGGGCCATCGCTCCATCTTTCATCATGGCTTTCATGAATGCGCGGCGATTGAGAGACATGAGGAGGAGCTCCTGTAGGGGTAAACGCCGGGCGGGTGGAAAAAGTCGCGCGGAACAGGCATTTTGGTACTGGGCAATTTGTTGACTACATCGTGGGTTGAAGATGAAGAACACCGCGGTTCTCCTGCTGAGCGTTCCTATGTGCCTCGCACGCAAAGGTGTGGTGGCGGCGATCTCCCAGTTCCTGATTTCCCGCAACGGAAGCGTCCTGCACAGCGACGACCACCTGGACCGAGGCCGCGACCTGTTCCTTTCGAGGCTGGAGTGGGACCTGGACGGGTTCGACATTCCAATTTCGGATTTCGAGCACCACTTCAGGCCGCTGACCGAGCGCTTCCTGATCAACTATCACCTGGCTCTGACCGACTATCGCCCCAAGGTCGTCATCCTCGTTTCGGCCTATGACCACTGCCTGGCCGACCTGTTGTACCGGCACAACTCCGGCGAACTGGCGTGCGACATCGCCATGATCATCAGCAATCATCTGACCGCCAAGCCGCTGGCCGACTTTTATCACGTACCCTTCCATCTGCTGACCAATCCCAGGGACAAGAGAGAATCTGAACGGGAAATGCTTGAGTTAATCGGGCCTGACATTGACCTGATCGTGCTGGCGCGCTACATGCAGATTCTGGGGCCGGAATTCGTCGCCCAGTACCTGTTGCGGATGATTAATATCCATCATTCTTTTCTGCCCGCTTTCGTCGGGGCGAAACCCTACCATCAAGCGTACGAGCGGGGCGTGAAGCTGATCGGAGCCACGAGTCACTACGTCACTGCCGCACTGGACGAAGGGCCGATTATCGAACAGGACGTAGTGCGGGTTTCGCATCGCGATACTGTTGAGGAGATGCTGCAAAAAGGCCGCGACCTGGAAAAGGTTGTTCTCTCTCGCGCCGTGCGCTGGCACCTGGAAAACCGGGTCCTGGTCTACCAGAACAAGACGGTCGTGTTTGTGTAGGCGGTCCTGGCCTCCCGCGCCAAATAATTGCCTTAAAAAATCTATGCAGACATTTATACGTATAGAAGTCTATACTGCCCGCGCTATCAATTCCCACTTGAAAGGCACCTCAAATGAAAGTCAGATCCACCTTTTGTGTTTCCCTCGCCGCGCTCCCTGCGTTGCTCATCCTGCTTACAAGCGGCTCCTCTGCGCTCGCTCAGAATCAAGGCGGGCAGGGCAAGATTCTTGCCGGCTTCTTCGAGGAGTGGAGTATTTACTACGCCAACTACAATCTGGCCAATCTGGAAAGCAACGGGTCGGCGGCGAAGTTGTCGCACCTTATCTATGCGTTTGGGGATGTGTCGGCCAGCGCGAGCGATCCCTCGTCGAATACTTGCGTGATCGCCGATGCGTGGGCGGATTTCGAAGATAACAACCTGCCTCCGGTTGGAAACATCGCTGACACCTGGCCTCTGTATGGCAACTTCGCCGAGATTCTGAAACTGAAGCGGCTTCATCCCAAGTTGAAGACGGTGATCTCGCTGGGCGGTGCGAGTGCGGCTGAGGCATCCGCGTTTTCGACCGCGGCAAGTACGCAGGCGGGACGACAGGCGCTGGTCTCGGCGTGCATCAACATGTTCATTGTGGGGAACGTAGGCAGCGACTGGAACGGCAACATCACAGCGCCGGGGCTCTTCGACGGATTCAATATCGACTGGGAGTTTCCGGCTGCAGCCGATAAGCAGAACTTTACGCTGCTGCTGGCGGAGTTTCGCAATCAGCTGAATGCACTCAGCGCGCAGACCGGCAAACAGTATGTGCTCAGCTTCGACGGGCCGGCGGGCGCGCAGAACTACGTCAATATCGATCTGAAGAATGCGGCGAAGCAGGTGGACTTCATCACGATTGACGGCTACAACTACGCGGGAACGTGGGAGAGCACGACCAACGACGCCTCTCCGTTGTTCGACTCGCGTCAGGATCCGGATTTTGGGCAGAATCTCGATATCGACGATACGGTGATGGCGTATCTGAAGGCGGGAGTGCCGGCGCAGAAGTATGTGATGGGCGTGCCGCTTTACGGGGCAGGCTGGACGGGTGTCCCGAACAAGAACCACGGGCTGTATCAGACTTCGACGGGGCCTTCGAATGTGCTGCTGGCCAATGGCACGGGCGTCTGCGGAGATCTGAGCGGCAACACTCCAGGTTGCGATACGCTGCTGACTCCGGGCACGGCAACCTACGCGACGCTTTCGACGCTGACGGCGAACGGCTACAAAAGCTACTTCGATCCGAGCAGGATCGCGGTGTCGCTCTATAACCCGAGCAGCGGGACCTTTTATACCTATGACGATCCCGACACAGCTCTTCTAAAGGCACTGTACGTCGATCTTCGTGTGCCGGGCGGTCTGGGCGGGGCGTTTGTGTGGGCGGTCAAGGACGATGACGCCAACGGCACCATGGTGAAGACGCTGGCCAAGGGGCTTGGCCGGTAACGGAGGAGTTTTGTCAACAGCCGGCTCGGCGATCTGGTATCGCCGGGCCGTTTTTTGCTGAAATCAACCGAGATGTGCACGGGGGGAGTAGGATGTTGGATATTCCATCAAGCTAGTTCGGGATATCGCATTAGTTTGGTCCCGATTGGAAGAGATAGCGCTCGTCCAGGCGTGTTATGTGGAGAATCCGCAGATGAACACCGTGGTACGTTTTCTGTCCGAATATAGCGCATTGGGCAAAGTGCTAGAGCCAAAGCATTACTTCTCATTGGCCACGGCTACCGCGATGAAGGCGCCCGAGATCATGCGATCGAAAAAGTTGACGGCGCTCGACGCTGCGATGAGCCGGAACATGACGGTTCGATTCGGCAAATCTCGAGTTGCTTTACCGTTGGCGGACATCGATCAGATCCTGCTGCTGCATGATGACAATCCCACTTTCGGCAACGTGCGGGAAATTTATGCGCGTAACTGCTACCTACAGCGGATGAAGTTGGAATTGCCGATCGGCTCCGTGCTTGATCTGGGTGCGAATCGCGGTATGTTTTCGATTCTGGCCCTAGTAGTGCTCAAAGCCAAAAGGACGATCGGAGTAGAGCCGGTGCCGGTCTACGAGCCGATCGCAAAGCTTTTGCTGGAAGCGAACCATTGCAGTCCCGACTGCGCCTTTCGGTATACCAAGTTTGTTTCTACTCCGTCCGCGGAGCGGCAAGATCCAGGCAAGTGCGTCTCCATCGAGACCATTCTTCGAGAACAAGGTGTGGGCCGCTTCCAGCTGGTGAAGATGGATATAGAAGGGCACGAAAAGGATGTGTTCAGCGAGCCGGATTGGCTGGCGAGCGTCGATAATCTGACCATGGAGCTGCATCCCCAGATGGTCGGCGACCTGTCGCTCATTCCCGAGGCGCTGACGCGATATGGTTTCAAGTATTTGATTGTCGACCAGCCCGGCAGACCAACCAGCATTCATAATGGGATGTTCCTGTACGCCTCGTGCACGGGTGCATTGAACTGAGAGAGGTTTCGGCTGGAGAGTACAGCCTGAACGCCACGGGAACAGGTTCGTGGTACGCATTCAATCGGCGGGGAGGATAATGTCCTCTATCAGAACTTTTCAGGAGTCTGGCATGGGAAGTGTCGCACTTTTGCAGTCGCTCAAGGAAAGCATTCTCAGCGGGGCCGGCGTGAAGGCCATTTATGGCGAGCCGATCACTGCACAGGGCAAAACCATCATTCCTGTCGCAAAGCTCGTGTACGGCTACGGAGCGGGTGCGGGCACCGGCGGGGTAGGGAATTCAAGCGCCCAGGGTGAAGGCGGCGGGGGCGGCGCGGGGGTGCGCGCCATTCCGGTAGGCGTGATTGAGATCAGCGATCAGCAGACCCGCTTCATTCCCATCACCAGCCGGAAGAAGCTGGCAGGAGCTATCGTGTTGGGGACGCTCTTGGGCATCTTCCTGGGCTGGCGCAGGCGCCGGCGCTGAACCCGCGTTTTGCGGCGCGATTATGGCGCAGCGGCTGCCGCGGTGGTTGTCGGTGGAGTCAAGGCGTCCACCAACGAAATGATGGTCATCTTCTGACGCACGGCGTCGATCGGAGACTGCGTTTTGACGGTGATCTCCACGGGCTCATTGGGAAGCAGATCGAAGTAGTTGTCTGAGGGATCGGCGTCGAGATCGCCGAATGTTACGTATACGCTGCGCGCCAGCACAGGTGACGTGAGCTTGATCCGGAAGCCTCCATCTGTGGGCGTCACTTCGGTCTGGATGTGCGCCGGTGGCAGATGGATGGTCTTGGTTGGCGTCAGGTAGATGAGGTTCTTCGAGAGCTGCGCTCCGTTAGCGGTGAGATCCGCGGCAACAAATACCTGCGTGGGATCGGCAGCGTTGGCGAACTCGGCCAGCGGCATCTGCAGATAGACCGCGCTCGATAGAGCCGGAATATGCACAGTCTGCTTCTGCTCGCGCACGACTGTCCCGTCAAACTTGAGAATGCGCAGGCGGAGGTCGGCGTCGGTTGGAGTTGTCTTGTCGGAGACGATGTAGACGGCGAGACTTCCGTTCTCGACGTGGGGAGAGACGAGCACCGGGCTGTAGAAGCGCCGCGCGTAGTATTGGAGGGCCTTCCAGCGTCCGTAGTAGTCGATGCTCGACCACGAAGCGACGGGCCAGCAGTCGTTCAACTGCCAGAAGATGGAGCCCATGGTGCGCGGGCGGCTGCGGCGCAGATGCTCGGCGCCGATCTTGATGCCCTCGGCCTGAAGAACCTGGCTGACGTACAGGAATGACGGGAAGTCTTTGGGCTCGGTGTAGTCCTTGAGCAGATAGTCGTGGATGATGGAGTTGCCTTCGTTGTTCTTCTGGTGGGCGAGCATCACGGGAGTGAAAATGCTGGTGCGGTCCTCGGGAGCGGTGAAGGCTTCGATGGTCTTCATCTCGGGGAATGACTGGAAGCCGTACTCGGTCATGAAGCGCGGGTAGTGTTTCTCGTATTCGGAGAAGGGAACGCGGCCGTGCCAGACGGTCCAGTCGTGCATGTCGCCGGAGGCCTTCCCAGGCGCGAGGTCTTCATAGTCGGCGCTGGGAGAGCTGGGCCAGTAGGGAGTTTCGGAATCGAGCCGCTCGACGACGCGTGGGATGGTGCTGCTGAAGAGCAACAGGTAATCCTGCCAGATTTTCACACGCGCTTCGGTGGATAGGCCTTTGACGAATTGGCCGGCTCCAGACCAGGCGAGGGAGCCTTCGGTCTCGTTGTTGCCGCACCATATGACGATGCTGGGATGGTTGCGGAGACGCGTGACCTGATACTTCAGCCTCCTTCTCGACATTCTCGCGGAACCAATAGGGGCCGGGCTGCCAGTCGTTGCCGAACATGAAGTCCTGCCAGACCATGATGCCCAACTCGTCGCAGATGTCGTAGAACTCGTCGGTCTCGTAGTAGCCGCCGCCCCAGTGGCGGATCATGTTCATGTTGGCGTCGCGGGCTGATTGCAGGATGCGCCGGTACTGCGCGGTCGTTACTCGCGAAGGAAAGCTGTCGAAGGGGATGACGTCGGCGCCTTTGGCGAAGACAGGAATGCCGTTCACGACCAACTCGAACGACCGTCCCCACTGGTCGAGGTCGCGACGAAGGACGATGGATCGCAGGCCTGTCTTGCGGGATGCCAGCATCGGCAGGCTTGCCGTTGACTGAGAGCTTCGCACTCCATATATAGATAGGCTGGGCTCCGTAACCGGCGGGATACCAGAGGTGCGGATTCTGTATCTCGACGGGAAGAACGAGATGGTTGATGCCAGGAACGAGATTGACGGTCTGCTTGAACTGCGCGCTTTGGGTGCCCTCTTTGTAGTCCAGCGCGATGGTGGCTTTGGTGGAGACAGACGAGACGACATCGAGTTCCGCATCCACGTGGGCAAGTGAACTGCTGACGTCGCGCACGTGCGGATAGAAGTCGGCGATGCGGGCGTCATCCCAGGCTTCAAGGCGCGCCGGCCGCCAGATGCCGCTGGTGACAAATGTCGGTCCCCAGTCCCATCCATACTCGTAGGCGGCCTTGCGCAGATAGGTCTTGTCCTGCGCGGGCGTCTGGCCGTGCCACACATCGGTGAGAGCGATCTTCTGCGCTGTCTTGATGGGAGAAGGGAAGACTACGAGTAGCTCGTTTGCGCCGGCTTTCAGATAGGGCTTCACATCGACGCGCCACTCACGAAACATGTTGTCGGCGACGAGGATCTTCTGCGAATTCAGATAGACCTCGGCGTAGGCGTCCAAGCCTTCGAAGACGAGATCGATGTGCCTGCGCGCGAGCAGCGCCGGTGCGGCGTCGATACTGGTGCGATATTCCCAGTCGGCGTTCTGGATCCACTGCAGCTTGGCCTCGTTGTCGCGGTAAAAGGGCTCGGGGATGAGCTTGTTGGCGAGCAGATCGAGATGGACGTCTCCGGGCACGGTTGCAGGACGCCATTCGGGCGCGGGATTGCTTTCGCCGGAAACATGCTGGCGAAACTCCCATCCGTGATCGAGAGGGAGGCTGCTTTTCTGCGCCGCGCAGCACGGGATGCACATGGCGAACAGCGATGAGCAGGGTTGCGTTGAGTCGAGACAGAGCCTTGGTTCGATGCGCCGAGAGCATGGCTGCAGGAATGTCCTTGATTTTGGATTGGCTGACGCAGGCACCATGCTAATTGATTTCGTCTCGCTGACCAATGCGTGGTGCGGCCTGAGACCGCAGGCGGGCATGCCGGACTTGATAAAGAAAGTTGCCTGGGAGAAAAATATTTTTCTTGGCTTACGCACGTGCAATTCAAACGTCGCACGGCGCATCCCAGCATATGGAAAGTTCAGAAGCACTCTAAGAAGGAGCAGCAAGTTATGGAACCCACTCAGCACCATGGAAAGCAGTTATTCCTTGCATCAGTTGTTGCCCTGGCAGGAACGCTCGCCATCGCGGGATGTCAAAAACAAGCCCGCTCACCCCGATGAAAAAGTCAGCCGTCACGAATTCGCTGAACAGCAATAACCTAGGCAACGTCAGCGTCTCACAGGATCGGGACAAGGGCGTTATCACGCTGACCGGCGACGTGAATTCAGAAGACCAGAAGAGCCAGGCGGCGGTGCTGGCCAAGCAGGCGGCTCCCGACTACACCATATCCGATGAAATTGGAGTGCGGCCGCAGGGCGCGGAGAGCCAGGCGAAGGCGGTGTCATCGAATCTCGATGACGCGATCGAAGACAACTACAAGGCTGCGATCAAGGGCCACAGGAACCTGGACGACCAGAGCATCGACTACTCAGCGAAGAATGGCACGCTGGTGCTGAAAGGCTCTGTAAAGACGGTTGCCCAGAAAAAAGAGGCAGAGAAGCTCGCTAAGTCGGTTCCCAACGTCCAGCAGGTAGTGAATGAGATAGAGGTGAAGCCGGGCAAGCACTCTTCGCCGAATGCCTAAAGGTTTGAAGTACTTCTAACCGGGCGGGAGCTGCGCATGGCTCCCGCTTTTTTTCGCGCTTGATTTGAAACCGGCAGCCTGGCAGCTGATTCAATATTTCCGCATCACGCCCAGGACGCGTCCCTGAATGGCGACCTGGTCGGCCGGCACAAAGATGGGGTCCATCTCGGCATTGGATGGCTGCAGGCGAATGAGAGCGCCCTCGAGGTAGTAGCGCTTCAGTGTGGTTTCAGCCCCGCGAACCAGGGCGACCACGATATCTCCTTCGTGAGCGACGGAAACTTTCTCTACGAAAACATAATCGCCGTCGACGATATGCTCGTCGCGCATGGAGTCGCCGCGGACCTTGAGGGCGAAGACGTCGCGATGTCCGACGATATCGCTCAACGAAATGCTCTCTGAAGTCTCGACTGCTTCGAGCGGAAGTCCGGCAGCGATCCGCCCTACCAGGGGAAGACGTTCACCCGGCCGCGCCTTGGCCTTGGGAGGCAGTACGTCGATCGAACGGCTGCGGTTGTGCGCACGCTGCAGCAGTCCCTTCTGCTGAAGGTTAGTGATGTGCTTGTGCACTGTGGCGAGCGATCTGAGACTGAGGCCGTGGGCGATTTCCTCGAACGAGGGAGAGTATCCGTTGCGCTGCACGAAGCTCGAGATAAAGTCGAGCACCTCTTTTTGGCGGCGAGTGACAGCCATGGGCGAATTATAGCGAATAAAAAGCGAATCGAGTAGAACTTTTTTTAGAGGTGCGTCTTAGGGCTGATGAGCCTGACATCGATGCAGCAGAGTAGCCGCCCTTTTTCAGGCACTATAAAATACGCTCTCCTGTAACTCGGATAACAGAGTGCTGACAAAGCGAGGTGGAGCATTGTCCGATTTCATTGACTGGCCGCAGACGAATCCGCCACGTCGCGGACGCCGGTTCTTTCTTATCGTTGTCGCTGTCGTTGCCTGCATCGTCTTTGGCAGTCGCACGGCGTTCTCGTATTGGGTCGACCTGCTCTGGTTCAGGTCGCTCGGATATGCGGAGGTCTTCTGGAAGATGGTGGGCCTGCAATGGGGTATCTTCACGGCCTTTGCGGCGGCTACATTTGTCATTTTGTACGGAGCGTTTTCGGCTCTGAAACGACTTCATCACGGCGATTTACCCAGCGGACACACGATATTCATTAACGGAAGGCCGGTGAGGCTGACGGTTGAGCCTGTCATGCGCTTTGCCGCGCTTGGTGTCGCGCTCGCCGTTGCCGGTGCGACCGGTGCCGAGATGATGGCGGAGTGGCCGACGCTCGCGCTGCTGTGGTTCGCGCCGCGCGTCACCGGTGGCGCCGTGGATCCGATCTTTGGCAAGCCACTGAACTTCTTTCTGTTCACGCTGCCCGCATGGCAGCTCATGGCGGACTGGCTGCTCCTGTTGGCCGTAATTACGTGCGGGCTGGCCGTCTTCTTCCTGCTCATCACGGGCGGAACCCGTGCGCTCACCAGGACCCGCAGCAGCTATGGCCGATCACCATGGCGCGGACTCTCCATCACGATTACGTTCCTGTTGCTGACGCTCGCGATGCGCGTCTATATCGGACGTTTCGAGCGATTGCTCGATGACCATACGATCTTTGCGGGGGTGACTTACACGGACGCGCACGTGATGATCGGCGGTTTGCTGGTCGTGTGCGCGGCACTGGTCCTCGGCGCGGTGATTTCAGGCGTCAATGCCATATTGGCGCGCCGCGCGTGGTGGCTTGCCGCGGCGATCCTTCCAGCCGCGGTCTGTTATGTCGTGCTTGGTGTAGTCGGCTGGTACGTCAACAGCTTTATCGTCAAACCGAACGAGCTGGTTCGCGAACAACCGTACATTGCTCACAACATCGACATGACCAGGCAAGCCTACGGATTGGACCGGTTCTCGCGGCGCGAGTTTGCGGCTGAGACGACCGTCGAGGCGATTGATCCGGCCAACAATCAGCCGACGATCCAAAACATCCGGCTATGGGACGTGCATGCACTGCAGGACACGTTACGTCAGATTCAGGAGATCCGCACCTATTATGACTTTCCCGACATCGACATCGATCGCTATGAAATCGACGGCACGGTACGCGAGGTGATGCTCGCCACGCGCGAACTCAACGTCGACAAGCTGCCGGAGAGCAGCCGGAACTGGATCAACGAGAAGCTGATTTACACCCACGGCTACGGCATTACGATGAACTCCGTAAACGGCTTCACTTCGGAAGGGCTGCCGACGCTGATGCTGAGCAACATGCCCGTCCAGAGCACGGTGCCCGGTCTCACCGTGACTCGCCCGGAGGTCTATTTCGGGGAGCTGACCAATACCGACGTGTACGTCAAGACGCGGCAGAAAGAGTTCAATTACCCGCAAGGCCAGACCAACAGCTTCACATCCTACGAGGGTAACGGCGGTATAGTCCTTGGCGGCTTCCTCCGCCGCATCCTCATCGCGTTCGACCGCGGCGATCTCGGAAAATTACCATTCAGCGATGATGTAAACGCCGAGAGCCGTCTGTTGATGCGGCGCAACGTGCGTGATCGCGTATCAGCCTTGGCGCCGTTCCTCACTTACGATCCGGATCCGTACATCGTAGTCGGCGACGACGGCCGGCTGTCGTGGGTCATGGATGCATTCACGGTCTCAGACAGCTATCCGTATTCGCGCCATTACCGTCTCGGCGAGACTCCGATCAACTACATGCGGAACAGCATCAAGGTGGTCATCGACGCCTACGATGGAACGACAACCTTTTACGTGTTTGACAGCGATGATCCGATTCTCGCCGCTTACCGCCGCATCTTTCCGGGCCTGTTCAGGGATGCATCTGAGATGCCAGCCGGTCTCCGCAAACACGTGCGCTACCCGGAGTTATTGCTCAAGCTGCAGGCGGAAGTGTACGGGCTATATCACATGACAGATCCGGAAGTGTTCTACAACCGCGAGGATCTGTGGACCGTCGCGAGCGAACTGGGCATGACCGAGGGGGGCGAGCAAACCGCACAGGCGATGGAACCGAACTTCGTGCTGATGAAACTGCCGGGCGAAGGCGGTATGGAGTTCGTGGAGATTCTGCCGTTTACGCCAGCCAACCGGAACAACCTGATTGGCTGGATTGCCGGTCGCAGCGACGGCGCGCACTATGGCACATCCGTGGTCTTCGACTTTCCCAAAACCAGGCTGGTTGACGGGCCGCTGCAGATCGAGGCACGAATTGATCAAAACGCGCAGCTTTCAGGGCAATTAACGCTGTGGAATCAGCAAGGCTCGCACGTGCGGCGCGGGACACTGCTGGTGATTCCGTGCGGGCGCGCGCTGTTGTATGCGGAGCCCATTTACCTTCAGGCTGAGCGAAGCCCAATGCCCGAGCTGCGGCTGGTAGTGCTCGCGCTTCAAGACCGGCTCGCGTACGGACCGACCTTTGAGGCCGCGCTGGCGTCCCTATTTGGCGGAGCGGTCTCGTCGCTGAGCGCCACCGAGGCGGCTCGATCCGCCCCGGTATCCGCGGTTGCGCCCGGCGCGGAAGGGGATCGCAACGCACTCATTGCGGAAGCCGCCAAAGACCTTGCCGATTACCAGCGTCTGACGGCGGAAGGCAAGCTCGGCGAGGCTGGGCAAAAGCTCGAAGCGTTGAAGCGCGCACTCGACAAGCTGAACGCGCGTCAAAGGTAGTCCGCTGCGCTCTTGCCTGTCATAGTTTTCGCAAGGAGGACAATCTGCCCAGACACCAGCCTCGGGAGCACTCCGTCCTTTGCCGCATGCCCAGAGGTCGCAGGACTGTGTTTCGGATAAAACGTCAGTCGGCCAGTCGACCGCGACATAAGGATTGTGGTCTCTTCCTCAAACGCTGCGCTGGAAGGCAAGCTCGAAACGGAACTGTGGGGAAGAGACGCGGCGTTTCGTGGTGGCACCATCCCTCACATGCTGCGGAGGCGGTTCAGGCCACGATCACGCGCACACCCAGCTTCTGAAGATGTTCACGGTATTCCGGAGCCAGATTTTCATCGGTTATCACCACGCTAATTTTTTGCGAGGGAACAATCAAAGCCAGACTGTGCTTGCCGAACTTAGTCGAGTCGCAAACGGCAACGACAGTCTTCGCGGCGTTGACCATGGCGCGATTTACCCGCGACTCCAGAATGTTGGGGGTGGTAAGACCAATCTCTGGATCGAATCCATCAACTCCCAGGAACAGAACATCGGCATGTATCTCTTTCAGGAATTCTTCAGCGAGAGGACCCACGAGCGAAAACGAATTCTTGCGCAACGTTCCGCCGGTCAGAATGACTTCGAAGTCCGTATTCGTAAGCTCTGCCGCGATATTAACGGCGTTTGTGATGATCGTCAGATGGCGAAACTTGCGCAATGCGCGAGCAATTGCTGTTGTTGTTGTGCCTGAGTCAAGGATGACGCATTGTCCTTCTTCGACGAGCTTTACTGCCGCATTAGCAATGCGTTCTTTTTCCTTAGGGTGTAGCTTCTGCTTTTCAAGCAACGACGGGTCAAACAATGCTCCCGACTGTGCAGCGATTGCGCCGCCATGGCTACGCTGGATGAGCCCTTGTGCTTGCAGAAATTCCAGATCCTTGCGAATGGTGATCCGAGAAATGCCTAGTTCATCGGAGAGTTCACCAACAAGGACACGGCCCTCTCGCTTGATCTTGTCCAGCACATGCTGCCTGCGTTCATCGATCAGCATTTCATCGCCGCTTAGAGCTCTCTTTGCCATGCCTAACTGCTTTCCACGCTTATCGTCACTTCGATGTTGTAGCAGATGATCCTTCTATCGCACCAGCGTGGAACGCGCCCCGCGTTTCTATGAAAGATCGTCCCACGATTTTCTCGTTGTCATCTTCGGCCATAGATGTTGCTCTTCAAGGAACGCGTCAAGAGTTGTTTGATCCGGCTGCCCTGCCGTTCCGCCCAGTTGGGCCGCAGAGAGCGCTCCGGTCGCGTTGGCGAGTTGCAGGGAACCTTTCAGATCGCAGTGGTGCAACATGCCGTGAACGAAGCCAGCGGCAAATGAATCTCCAGCCCCTGTCGTGTCGGCCACTTTTATGGGAAAAGCCCCACAGTGAACACGTTCAGCGCCATGTATGGCCACAGCTCCTCGCGCCCCCAGCTTGACGACGAGGATTGAGGCGCGAGCCGAAAGTGAGGAAATCGCTTCCTCAAGAGTGCCGCTGGCAGCCAAAGCGAGTGCTTCTGGTTCATTAACGAAGAGGATGTCGACTGCTGCGATCACATCCCAAATAGAAGCGTCCGAAGCTTGGTCGGGATCGGAGTTTGGATCGAAAGAGACCGACAGGCCAGCCGCCTTTGCATCTTTTGCTAGCTTGGCGAAGTCTGGACGCAGCCCTGACTGCAAAAAGTAAGAAGTGAGATGAAGGTGCTTGTACCCCTGGAAAGCATTGGCGGGGATGTCGGCATATGTCAGGTCTGCGATGGCGCCAAGATTCGTGATAAGGGCACGGTCTTCTTTTGTGCTCAGGACAACGGTCGCACCGGTTGGAAGGCTGGAAGTTTGAATCAAGTCTGTCGAAATACCATTGCGCTGCAGCTCCTGTAGACAGAAATTTCCAAATTGATCGCTTCCCACCTTAGCGATAAAGCCGACCGGGTGTCCCAGCCGGGCTACGCCGCTTGCAAAGATGGCTGACGCGCTGCCCAGCACCATGCGCATGTCATGGGCAAGAATCTCGCCGCCAAAACGTGGCGGCCCGGCGAGGCCGGAAAGCACGAGGTCAATATTTAATTCGCCAATCACGAGCACCGCTGGGTTCACTACGCTTCCTCCTGCAGGATTAATTGTCTCGATAACGCTCACGTCATCACGAACAACCGGGCTCAGTCGGTACGGTGCGTCTTCAAGGGAAGCACGCAAGCAGATGCTTAATCACGCAGAGTATCGCGTACCTTGTCAACGATAAGGTCCATGGGTGGGTTGTTCAGCCGCAGCGCGGAGCACAAATGGATGCGCGGAGCACACCGAATATATCCCGGAACGCTGTCCAGCGCGCTTCATCAGCAGGTAGTGTTGAAGCCGATGCATGGCTACCGGTAGATGGCGAAGTCCTGGACGACGCGGTTGATGATGCCGTCGGGACTGGGTGAGTCTGGCTTCAGATCGTTCGCGATCGAGGCGCAGAGGCCGAGCATCTGCCCGAAGAGAACGTCGAGCACTGATCGATATTCGTCGCTCACGTCCGCTTTTACAGAGAGATATGCGTCACAATACGGCGCAAGGGCCGCCTTTGCTCCTGCAGGTCCAACAGCGATCCCCCGGGCGGTAATCTGCTTGGCCGCGACTTCGCGGAGCAGGTCCACGGCATAGCCCAAGCCTTGTATTTCTCCGGAGACAAAACAGATGAAAAGTGTTTGCTCATCAAGAGCCGCCATTGGGCCGTGCCGCAAGCCTAGCGTGGTCTCGGCCATCGTCTTGATTCGTCCCGCAGACATTTCCAGGACTTTTAGCGCGGATTCCCTGGCGACAGCGGCCAATGGACCAGTGCCGACAAAACAGGCGCGCGGAAAATTACGGGAGGCAAGACTGGCGGCGAGTGGATATCCCTCCAGCAGCACTGTTTCGCCGGCCGCGCTTAGCTGTTGTGCGATCCGCTCGTATTCCGGAATCGACCAGGCATGAGCCAGGCAGTGCCCGAACACAATCATGTTTGTAAAGGAGCTTGTCATCGCCAGGCTCCGGTCGTTGACGGCGTCATCCAGCACTACGGCGTGGGCGCGCGGCATTCGGTCGCAGATGGATTTCATGCGCGCATTGGGATTACACGTAACCACCAGATGCACAACATCGGGATACCGATGCTCGGCCTCTTCCAGCAATGCCACGCCCTCAGGTGAGTCACCTGAGCGGGAGAACGATATCCAGAGATACTTGCGCCCCACGATAATGTACGAATCGAGGATCGGCAAAAGGTCTGTGCTGGCGCAGGCCTGGACCTCGCAGCCCCAGTGCCGGCGCAGAAGCAGAGTGAGCGTCTGTCCGATGTAATCTGACGTTCCAGCGCCGATAAGGACGACGATTGGCCGCTGTTCGAGCGGCCCGCGAATCCCGACCTCATCAAGAAACTTGATGAGGCGGGATTGCTCCTGTTGAAAAACTCGAAGAGTTTGAAGCCATGTGGCCGGCTGCTGCGCGATCTCTCGCGGTGTGTGCATCAATCCGCGCGCGTTTCGCTCTTCCATTGGCAACTGAACCAGATCCAGCAGAGTGTTCATTCGAGGCCCTCACAGATGATGTCCAAAATATCTATGTAAACGAAATAAAACAAAACTAAAATGGTAAATAAAAGAAGATTATCGGCCAAGTGGCTTTTAGCGCAGCAAACCCTTGAGGCGAAATGGCTGATTGATTCATTCCATTCTCTGACGTCGCGACGAAGGCTATGTTGTCGCCGCCACTGGTCTAGTCCTTTCAATGACTTTTGTCGAATTCGAAGATGCGTACTTCGAACGGCTCCAGATGAACCGATACGGGCCGATCAGTTTGCCATTGTTGAGGCGCGGACGCATGATCGGCTAAGGGCTGCATTACTTCGAAGACCTTTCGCGATTCCGGAGGCAGCTCGAGGGCAGCCTGCCAAATCGAGGGTGATGGAACACGCGGAGTCAAGCTGCTTTACACACGGAACATCAACCATCCGGATGTAACCATCACCGATACGGCAGTTGGCCAGATCACCAGCACGACCACCAAGAGCTTCGGAGGACCAAGGTCAGGGCTCATCACCGCGAGATTCACCTTCTAGCACAACTCCCGCCAGAACGGCTGGCCCTGAATTCAATCCTCTGGCCGACACGGTCAGAGGTTGGATTAGAAGAATGCCGGGCACGCGGTTCAATCCGCCTCGGGTTTCGAACGAAATAAATTACTCGCCGCAGTAGATGCTGCAATGGTCCGACAGGTCATAGAATGCGAGAGACTGTTCTTTGAGCGGTCCGGTAAATTTAATCACAACCTAGTCATTCAACAATCATTTCCATGCATGTTGACCGAAACCCAGCTTCTTCTATCGCACAGCCCGGCGTACTTTACACGCGGTTCCTCATCTTTATCGCCGGCCTCGGCGGCTTGCTTTATGGCATCGATGTCGGGATCATCGCGGCTGCTCTTCTCTACCTGAGCAAGACGATCGATCTGACTGTCGGCCAGACTTCAATCATTGTCGCGGCCGTACTGGGCGGGAGCATGGTCTCTTCTCCTGTTGCCGGCTTTCTGGCGGACGGGTTCGGGCGCAAGCGGATGATGATCGTCAGCGGGTTGATGTTCGTCACCAGCGTCGGATTGATCGTGCTTTCGCAAGGTTTCGCCTCGTTATTTCTGGGCCGCCTGCTGCAAGGCATGAGCGGGGGTGTGATTGCCGTAGTGGTGCCGCTGTATCTGGCCGAGTGTCTGGGAGCAGACAATCGCGGACGGGGGACTGCGGTTTTTCAGTTCATGCTGACTTTCGGCATCGTGGTGGCAGCCGTTGTGGGATGGTTCTACACGCGCCAGGCAGAAGCCGTGATCGCACATGCGGCAGGTGATCTGGCGCTGATCCATGCCGCGCAGAACCATGCCTGGCGCAGCATGTTCCTGGCTGTAATTTATCCGGGGATCGCGTTTTTTGCCGGCGCGTTTGTTCTGGCCGAGTCGCCGCGATGGCTGCTTAAAAAGGGAAGAGCGGAGGAAGCGCTCAGGGTTCTGCTGCGTTCCCATTCGGCGTCGGAAGCAGAACGCGAGATGAAGGAGATGGAGTCGCTTGCCCAGCCTGCTGACCAGCGTCAGCAGGCCTTGGCCGGGTCACTGCTACAGAGGAAGTACGTTATTCCATTTGTGCTTGCATGCGTGATCCTTGCATTGAATCAGGCCACCGGGATCAACTCGGTACTTGGCTTTCTTGTGATCATCCTCAAGCAGGCCGGCCTGACGGCGACACGCGCCACGCAAGGTGATGTTGCGGTCAAGGTGCTGAATTGCGTCATGACATTTGTCGCCGTTGGCCTTGTGGACAGGAAGGGAAGGAGATTCCTGCTGCGGATTGGCACAGGCGGCGTCATCGTTGCGTTGGTTGCCGGAGGGGCGCTCTTTCTCGGGTCCGAATCAAACCGCATCGATGTGGAGAGCAAAATACTGGCCGCCAGGAACGGTAATGCAATCATCATGCCGGTGAACGAGGCGACATTTGGCCCTGCTCCGGAAGGGCGGCCGATGGCGCTCACCGTGCTCTATTCCTATGGCGGCGGCAGCCACATGGCCGCCGTGCTCACCAATGAAAGCAATCCGCTGTTGACGATCAAGCCGGACTCTGCAGAAGCGCAAAAGCCGCTCACGATCATGAAAGCGCGATATGGACCAGTGCCTCGTCCGATTACGGGATGGCTGATCACGCTCTGCATGGCAGTCTTTATCGCTGCCTATGCATTTGGTCCGGGAGTGGTGGTCTGGCTGATGCTTTCTGAATTGATGCCCACGCGCATCCGCTCGGCGGGCATGGGAATCGCCCTCCTATTGAATCAAGGCGTATCGACACTGATTGCCGCGGTCTTCCTGCCGGTTGTGGGTAACTTTGGGTACTCGGCGATGTTTTTTTTCTGGGCGGCCTGTACCGTCATTTACTTCATCACCGCCAGCTTTTTTGTGCCTGAAACCAAAGGCAAGACTTTGGAAGAGATCGAAGTCTACTTTTCCGGTAGGCGGCAACTTCCAAACGCAACTTAATTCGGCGCCATGATACAGCCGCCAACTTTGCAAGCAATTTCGCGCAGGAGTCTCCCTATGAAGAGCACCGCGGCAATCACTGCGCAAAAGCTGATTCGGCCACTCAGGAGTGGATTAAAACGTCTCTTAAAGGAGTTGGTCAGAACCAACAGCGTAGCGGTCCTTGCGGGGGGCGATGAAACACCGGCACAGCTGGTATTGCGCGATTTTTTCCGTGAGCACGGCCTGCGAAGCGAGTTGTACGAAACCGAATTCATCCTGAAATCCGATTTTGCGCAGGTTAGAAGAAACAAGCCTTATGCCGGCCGAAAGAACTTGATTGTCAGAGTGCAGGGCTCGGGCCGGGGCAGAAGCCTTCTACTGAACGGCCATATGGATACAGTCTCCGCGGGTCTGCGGCCGTGGTCGCGTTCTCCCTGGTCTGGCTCCTTTAACCAGGGAAGGGTGCATGGTCTCGGGTCGTTCGACATGAAGGGCGGGCTGGTTGCGACCGCGGCGGTCGTATGCGCTCTAAAGCGGGCCGGCATTAGAACCGGGGGCGACATCCTTTGCGAATCCGTTGTCGATGAGGAGTGGGGCGGTGGTGGCGGAACCATTGCAGCACGATTGCGTGGAGATACTGCCGATGCATGCGTCATTCCGGAAGGCACACAACTGGAAATATATCGAGCCACGCGCGGAGGTTTCGTGGTGGATTTGACGATTGATGCCGGCGACCCTTCTGGATACTTCTCAAAGGCCGAAGTGGTGAGTCCGGCAATGCCACTAGGACGCTTGCTGACATGGCTTGCCAACTGTGCAAAGCAGCGGAGCCGCCTTAAGCCGAGTGGAGCCTACGCGAAGTTCCCGGATCCCGCTCCGGTGCAGGTGCTTGCCGTGGAATCGAATACCCTCGATGCTCAAGTTCCCCTCAGCGTTCCTTCACGCGCCGCGGTCCGTGCGTATTTCCAGTTTCTTCCGGAGGAAAACGTTGACGCTGTGATTTCAGAACTCAAGCAGAAACTCAGAGACTTCTGCACATCGGATCCCTTCTTTCAAACATACCCTGTGAAGTGGTCGCCCCTCATCGGGGGACCGATCTACGGCCATGAACTGGCGTGTGATCATCCGTGGCTTCGATGCATGGAAAAGGCTGCATCGAGCACTCTGGGACGAGCAATCATCACTGGTGCGGCGCCCTATCCATGCGATGCCGGCTTAATTCACCGGGATTTCGGCATTCCTACATTGCTCTTCGGACCGACCGGAGCGGGCGCGCATAATCCGGATGAATATGTTGAGTTTGCTTCTGTAATCCAGACTGCCGAAGTCCTGCTCTCCGCTGCTTTGGCGTGGACGAACGGATAGATATAGCTTAGCTATGGCATGCTCATGTGCACGCCCCGAAGGCAAGAGTCTGAGCATCAGGTGAAGTTGAGCATTGGATTCTCTAGTCGTCATTCGACCTGGAGCGACGCATTCTATGGTGAATGTCAAGGGGAGTGAATGGCTAGCTGGGCCGGAGCGTATTCCGGTCGTCTCCTCAGCACCTCACCGTTGGGTCAACAACACGCGAATGCGTTCGCCGCACAGCGGTCCCAAAAACCACCTTCCTAAACTCGTCGGATCAACGCTCCAAGGGGAGAATCCGGCTGTCTCAAAAGGTGTGGCTTCCGAAACAACAACCGCAGTCTACATATACATCATTCACTACATCGGCGTTTCTCGTTACTTGCCGTCTCCAGCCAACGACCCGTTAATTGGGACACGTCCTATCGGGCTAAATCGCGGGTGGACCTGGTCAGGCAGCTGATTCCTCTTCCTCAGGGCATGTTTTCGATCTCGCGGATTGCACGCGCATGAGTTGAAATGGATGAGCGTCCTGGCCTTCATCGAAGGCACTTCTTCCAACTCGCAAGAATAAAGAGGGTGTCGGCGGAATTGGTTGAATCGCGCGAAACCTCATGCGTCATTCGTGGTTCGCCATCATAGGCACCCTGCGTGATGTGGCGAGCCCCCCAGGCCACCAGTTCCAATCGCCTGCTATACGAAGGAGCGCGGGGCCGATGACAATACGAACCAGTGTCGCGTCAATCAGAACGGCGACAGCCAGCGTAAATCCGATCATCTTGACCACCATAAAGTTTCCGAAGGTAAATGCCGCGAAGACCACGATCATGATCGCGGCGGCGCTCGTAATCAGGCCTGCGGTTCTAGCCATTCCCTCCGGGATCGCGTCCACTTCACTCAGTCCGTTCCTCCGGGCTTCGAGAACCCGCGCGACCAGGAACACTTCATAATCCATGCTTAGGCCGAAGACAATAGCAAAGGCGACGATAGGAACAAGGGGGAACACGCTGCCCGTTCCCTCTGGAACCCCCAGCAGGCTGCTTCCGCGTCCATCCTGGAAAACTAAGACTAAGGCTCCGAAAGAGGCCGCAACCGAGAGCAGGTTCAGTGCGATAGCCTTCACCGCGGCGAAGAGCGATCGGAACCCGACCAGAAGCGCCAGGAGCGTCGCCCCCACCACCATCGCCATGACCGGCACAAACCGGTCCGTGACAATCGTCTGATAATCGGCATTGAGTGCTGGGATGCCCCCAATTTGTAGCTTTGCTCCGGGCACACCGGTGAGAGTTGCCGCGCCGGTCTTCCGGAGCTCCCGCACCCAGTCGACTTGATCGCGCAGGGAAACCGAAGTTGCAGGTAGTACCTCAAGCAGCGCCGCCCGTCCGTCACTGCTCAGAAACGTGCGCCGCGTATCCGGCGAGAGGTCAGTGAGGGAGGCACGGTCGCCGTCCGCAATCGTTGTGATGGAAATGACGCGTGCGCAACGAGGGTCGCTCGCGAGGCGCCTGCTGAGGCGATCGACCGCGTTCCATCCCGCGTCGGTTTGCGCAATGGAATCCGTTGGCAGTTCGACAATGACCCGCATCGAATAAACAACCCCAACCCGATCCATCTTTTCCAGGGTGTGCAGCGCATGGACTGATTCTGCCGACTCCGGAAGCCAACTCCCTTTGGGGACGCTGGTATTCAGCCGCATCGATTGCCAGGCGAGCAGAAGCAAGGGGGCGCCGGCCAGAAACAGGGCGAGCCAGGGATGGGCGACAATCACCTTTCCCCATTTCCTCCAGCGGGTTCCCGTACATGCCGCCCGCTGCGCATTCAGCCTCGGAGTAAACGGCATCCGCCCAGCATCAATCCGCGGGCCGAGCAGCGCCAGCGCCGCGGGAACAACGGTATTTGTAAGCAACACACTGATTGCCGCCACCAGGAATCCCGCGACGCCAATGGAACGGATTTCGCTGATGGGAACCGTCAAGAGCGCTAGAAATCCGATGGCTACCGTCGAAGATGAAATCAAGAGCGTATGACCAGCCTGACGCGCCGCGACGACCGAGGCTGCCGGTCCGTCGAGCCCGGTAGAGATGGCTTCGCGGAAGCGGCTGACCATGAGGAGCGCATAGTCGATTCCCAAGCCTAATCCAAGCATGGTGGCCAGATTCTGAACGAGAACGGATAAGTGCCAGCGCCTGGCCAGGAACCCGGCTATCGCCAGAGTGGTCGCGATGGCCAGCTGACCAACGGCCAGGGGAATTATGGCGGCGACTAAACTTCCGAAAGCTAAAAGCAAAAGTGCGAGGGTCGCGGGAATCGCCAGGGTTTCGGCGCGCCGCACATCATCGGCGCTGGCTTTCCGAATGTCGAAATTCAGTGGGAGTTCGCCCGTCAGTTCGAGCTTCAGGGCCGGGTAACGGCCACGCAACTCATTTGCGAGAGAGTTTGCCCACTCGTGAAGCTTAGGAACGAGCGACTCCACAGGGCCCTTGGTCGACGACAGGCCTACCAGGACAAACGTTCCACCGCCCTCGCCCAGGAAGATCGGATCGTGCAACTCGAGATAAGAAACGACGCCGGACACGCCGGGTTCTTCTCTCAGTCGCGCAACTATGGTTTCTAACGCTTGCTCGCCCTCCGGCGAATCCGCGGGAGGCAGTCCCTGAATCACCAGAATCACGCGATCCACGAATGGCGAATGAAAACGACTGACCAGCTCCTGCCGGACAGTCTCCGCTTCGCTACCTTCGACGCGGGTTGCCGTCTCCAAATGCCGCTCGGCGTGAAAAGAGAACGGAAGAAGCGCAACGACGGCGGCAAGGACTACTCCGGCAACCCAGAAACGGCGCAGGTTCACGAGACTCATAATGTCATACAAGATCGTCGCCAGCTAAGGGACATTCCTATTCTCCACCGGTACCGACGGGCTTCAGGCGCGAATGGGTGCCCGGTGTGTAATCGGTTTGTATAGCGGTACGGAGGCACCTCCTCAAGCGCGCCCTACCCGGCCTATCTGAGCCTGCCAAATTTTTTCTCTTCAGGCGTTTGAGAGGATCAATTCGCGAATCGCGTTGCTCGGACTGGTTGCGGGCATTCAAATTGGGGCCGCGGACCCCTTGCATTGGCACTTGGACACTCGTGTCTGCGGAGCCTACCCTGGATCCTCCCGACAAACTCTCCATCTCAATCTCTTCATAATGACGTGCATCTAGTCCTGTCAGGCAAACTCAGCACGATTTCACCGCAAAAGGGGACGGCAACGATGATCACAACAGCCAGCGCGGACGTGCCGACCAGATTGAGTGGGGGACCTGCTGATGGGCGGCAGATGACGCTAACCAGCACAGGCAGGTTCGAAACCGGCCAGCACCGACCGGGAAGGTGCTATTTCAAAAGCAGTAACGTATTATGCATCCGCAAAGGCCAGACGGCTGCTCGGCGGCAACACGGCATTGGGCTCACGAGCCGCAACCGAAATGATCCCCTTGCGATGCATAAATTTCAAAATGCCGTTGACCGTATCTTCAAGAGACGGATCCGCTTTGCCCCATGCAGAGGCATCCCGAGCCGCTTGATAAGAAGAACTATCATAGCGTTTGAACTCCATCGCGGAGATGTTGTCCACGGAGCCCACCAGAAAATCCAGCAGCGGAAAGAGAAGGTCTTCCTTCCGGCATCTCCTGATCAGTTCGGGAACGAACTCCGAAATGCTGAATATGTCGAATTGCCGCCCGGTCGACTTGGTAATAAGCCCGGTAATATCCATCATGTTCGCATAATCATCCCGCACCACGTGGTACGTCTTATTCGCCGTGCCAGGAGTTGTGGAGATCGCAACGATATTGTTCGCCACAATATCCGCGGGAACGAAGCTGACCTGGTTCAGAGCATCGACTCCAATGCCGTGATTCACCATGAACGCTACCAGGCGAACGGCGATATCGAAGTTGTTGCCCCCGCCCGTAATCGAGGGACTGACGAGAGCAGGCCGGAAGATCCGCGTTGAAAGCCCGCGGCTGCGCGCGTCTGCAACCACTTGTTCCGCGACCCATTTGGACTGGCTGTATCCGAAATCAAGAAGCTCCATATTCTTGTTGAAGTCGGTCTCATACAGGACCGATTTGACAGCCCAGCCAAAGACGAAGGTAGTCGAGACGTAATTGAATTCCTTGGACCTTCCTTCGAACGCAAGTCGTAAGACCTCGTTCGTTCCCAGCACATTCGCGTCACGCATGCGGTCGTAGTTGAGAAGGTAGTTCACAGTCGCGCCGTTGTGGAACACCGTGTCTATTTCACTGGCGAGGAAATCCCAGACGTCCTGCGTCAGGCCCAGCATTGGCTGCCCGAGATCGCCGCAGATGGGCATGACGCGAGCCTCAAACATCTGCATCAGCCGGGCCGGGCAAGGCCCCATCGATTCCATTGCTCCCCGCAGTCTTTGTGTGCCCTGATCTTCGTCGGAGGACCTGACGAGAACATAGATCTTCGCCTGGGTCTGTTCCAGCAGGCTCTTCATGAGGAACGGTCCGATGAACCCGGTGCCACCTGTCAGCAGGA
This sequence comes from uncultured Acidobacteriaceae bacterium, assembly GCA_963725225.1. Taxonomy (GTDB): domain Bacteria; phylum Acidobacteriota; class Terriglobia; order Terriglobales; family Acidobacteriaceae; genus Silvibacterium. The sequence continues at coordinate 6,557 of CAVRXY010000034.1, read as the reverse complement.
CGTGATTCATCACCGGTATCTTCGGCAAAGGCGCAGGTACCGAGGGTGCGAAGATGAGCTTGCTGTCGTCGCTCATCATCTGCTTTTCCGCTTCGCGCTGCTCTTCACGGAACGCCGCCAGGGAATTACGGAGCAAAACCAGGGCTTCTTCGGGAGCGCGCTCCAACTGTTCGGCGAGTTGAAACAACTCGGCTACGCTCACCCGCTGAATAACGCCGATATCTACCTGCCTCGCCAGCATCTCGGCGCCTTTGTCCTTTAAAAGCTCCTTGAGCTCGTGCATAAAGACGACAAGATCCAGGGAATCCAGCCCGGCTTCGACAAGGTTGTAGGATTCCATGCCTGTCAGGTTGTATCTGGCTTTCAATTCGTCGAAGGGCGACTGGATGTCAGAACCGGGCGCGAAGGCCCCCGCGTCCTTCTCCCGCGAAAATTCGGAAAGAACTGTAAACTGACCTTCCAGCCACATGTGCTTGGTCTTATGGCGCATGATCTTGCCAGAACTCGTTCTCGGTATCGCACGAGGCGCGATGAAGGAGATCAAGGCCACTTCCACGTTGAGAAAATTCCGGACGGCGGCGGCAATCTTTCGCCCCTCCGGAAGCGCATTTGGGTTTTTCACTTCGGCAACGATGGCCAGCGCAGGCTCGTTGTCTTCGTGAATCTGGAATGCAGCGACGCAGTTGTTCCGGATGAGGCTGGACGCTTTCTCCACAATGTTCTCGATATCCTGCGGGTAATAATTTTGCCCGCGGAGGATAATCATGTCCTTGATGCGACCGCAGACGAAGAGTTCGCCGTCGTGGAAGAATCCCATGTCCCCGGTCCGGAGGTAGCCGTCGTCATAGGGGCTATCATCCACGAGCCGTGCGCGAAACTGCTTCAGCGTCAGCTCCGAATTGTTCCAGTAACCCAGACACTTGCCGCTGCCGGCGACCCAAATCTCGCCGATAAGGCCTGCCTTGAGAGCAACGTGCCGTTCCGGATCCACGATCTTGACGTCGAGACCCGGGAGCGGAGTTCCACAACTGACAATCTGCGTGGCGCCGTCGATTTCAGAAACCTCGGTCGTCATGCGCGCCTTCCCCAGCGCGAGGGCCCGCTTGTTGACGGAAACGATATTGCGGCCGCCGAGTGAAACCGCAAGAGTATTCTCAGCCAGCCCGAAGGCGGCATAAAAGCTCTCCGACTTGAGTCCGCAAGGCTGAAACGCCTCAAGAAACCGTGTGTAAGTATTCGGTTTTACGGGTTCAGCTGCGACCATCAACACCTGGAGCGAACTGAGATCGAAAGCTTCCAGAGTCTCCGCGGAAAGCCTCCCGGCGCGCAGACAATAGTCGTAAGCGAAGTTGGGGGCCGCGGTCGCGGTAGCCCGATAGGTTGTTATCGTATCGAACCACAGGGCCGGCCGCTGAATAAAGTCCATCGAAGCGAAGCCATACGTCGTGCCGCCTCGCAAAGCGGGATACAGATAACACCCGATCAGTCCCATGTCGTGATATTGCGGGAGCCAGGATACGACGACCGGATCGGGGTGATCGATCACGAGCGGACAGGTCGACAGGATGTTTTCGTGCGTGACCATCACACCCTTGGGCTGCATCGTCGACCCCGACGTGTATTGGAGAAACAGAATCTTCGAAGTGTTGACGAAGGAGTCGTCCGAAATCGTATCGACGAACCCTTCCGTGGCAATCCACGGCAGACAGGAGATGTAGTCGACGTCGACGCCGGATGCCGAGACTCCACTTCGGGCGAGATTTGTCTTCAGAGATGCGTGGTAGTCTGCGCTGGTTAAGATGCCGGCCGCCTGGCAATCCTTGGCGATGTGGACCATCTTGTAGAGGGCGCTCTGGAAGTCGCGAGATCCGGGAGGATAGGCAGGCACAGGGATCAATCCGGCGCGCACGCAACCAAAAAACGCGGCGATCATCTCGAGCCCCGGCGGGTAGGCGAGCAGAAGCCGGTCCTCCGCCGCGAAACGATGCTCCTTCCGCAAGTGCCCGGCGATCGCCTTCGTCCGCTCGATGAACGAGGCGTAGGAGTAGGATTCGACTGGATTGCCGTTCAGGTCAAGGTACGAATAAAGGAGTTTGTGCGGGTGTTTATCTCCCAGCCTATCCAGTTGGTCTAAGATCGACGCCATAATTGCTTAGCCACGCCCTCGAAGGTGAAATAGGAAAACTCAGTACATAAGAAATACGAAACGTCTTGCTGCTCCACGTGACATTTCCAGATAAGAAATGACTGAGTCTCGAAGTACGGACTATCGTGCAGGCCAGAGCAGGCCGATTTTGAGAACCAAGGCATAACCTCTTTACCCGTGCCTGTTGCTCGGTCCGGGCCAGTCCCATGACGATGGAGCACATGAGGCGAGGAATTCTTGGAGGGGCCTTGCTGGGCGGCGTCAATCGCCCCATTCAAAGTGTCTTCGGTGTACGGGATCAATCAACTTATGTTAGCAGAGCCAAGAGCAATGCCAAGCATTTTCGCTTCCAGAAGCGAGACCCCCACCTCGGCTCCGTCTGACTCGACGGACCCGAATTTCCTTAATTCTCCACAAATTCTGGCAATAGCATCAGCTCTCGACGCCGCGCGGCATATAGGCTGCCGCCTGGGGCGACCGGCTCTACCGGACGGGATGCGCCCGACCGGCTAGAATGATTTTGGAGACGCCGTGACTTCCAATGCCCAAGCGATGATCGCTCTAGAGCAAGAGACGGATCTTGTACCATCCGAAGCCTCGCCACAGCGGCCCGTGGGCGAACCGGCAGGCGCATCTTCCTTTCCGAAAGTCTTACGCACCCGGCTCGACAAGTTCTTTGCCGATCAGAAAATTTCCCCCAAAGCCGACCGCTCGATGTGGGTAAAGATCGCCACAGGGCTGGCAGTGCTGGTGGGCAGCTGGATTGCCATCTACGCGTTCAAGCCGGATTCATGGAGGTTTATCGCCCTCTACGTTTTGGGCGGCCTCGCCCAGACGTTCCTTTTACTGAACATCGCGCATGACAGCAACCACAACGCCATCTCGTCTGTACCGTCCGTAAACAAGACTCTGAACTATGTGTTCGATCTCTGCGGAATCAACTCGTACATGTGGCGTATCCTCCACCATCGAGGCCACCATTCCTGCATTAATGTGCACCCTGAAGACGACGCGCTGACGGGACGCGGCCTCCTTCGATTTACGCCCCACGAACCGCGCACGCGTCTACAGCGATTCCAACACATCTATGCGTTCTTCTTGTACGCGCTGTTCTCGCTCGACTACGTTTTCGTCAGGGATTTTGAGTGTTTTTTCTTCCCGTCCCATGACTATCTGAAACGTAAGCATTCGAGCGCGAGAATACGCCATCCTCTTTACAGGGAAGGGATTCTATCTAACCTACATGCTCATTTTGCCGGTGGTGGTACTGGGGAAATCGCTGCTGCTGGTTGCTGCGGCGTTCTTGCTGGTCCATTTGATCATCGGTTTGACCGTAGCGCTGGTATTCCAAACGACACACACTGTCGACAGCACGTACTTTCCCTCAGACCGCGGCGAGTTTGACGACGGCGTGTATCACATCTTTGCGACCACAGCCGACTATGCGACGGCGAATCCGATCGTGGGCTGGCTTGTGGGCGGCCTCAACCATCACGTCGTGCATCATCTGTGCCCGTTCGTGTGTCACACCCACTACGGCCGTCTGACCCGGATTGTGAAGGAGACCGCTGAAGAGTTTGGTGTCCCCTATCGTCAACACCCCACCATGACGCGCGCAATCTGGCATCATCTGATACTTTTGCGACAACTGGGGAACGAAAATTGATTCGAGCGTTTGGTCCTTTCCTATGGCTACCTTACCGCTTCAGGGAAACCACATGAAACTCCACGCATTTCTATGCGAAAACCTGGGCGGCGAGGCGTGACGTTGCCCTCCTCTATACCCGTTGTTTCCCGATTTCGCTCCTTTGCGGATTCGCGCGCGCTGGCCCGCAATCCCGTGCGGGTTTTGTCGAAATACACCGCAGACCTTGGCGACACATTCCGCTTCTATATCGGTGGTCTTAAAGAGGCCATCGTGACTACCGATCCTTCGCGTCATTCAGCATGTACTGAAGACCAACGCGGAAAATTATCAGAAATCCGAAATCCAGGTAAAGCGGATGGGCCACTTCCTGGGTAAAGGTCTTCTCACGACCCACGGGGAAGCATGGCGTACACAGCGGCGTCTTATCCAAAAAGGTTTCGACCGCAAACAACTCGATGCTCTGTCCTCGATCATGCAGGACTCCCTCTGCTGACTCACTGCGGGATTTCGACAGGAAAATTGGTAGCGGCCCCGTCGATATCTACCCCCACCTGATGAAAATGACCTTCGCGATGGTCGCCCGCTCGCTGTTTGGCGCGCGGCTGAAGGACGAAGACATCGACCTCGTCAGCCATACCATCTGCACCGTCCAGGGATTCATCGTTCGGCAAACCCTTCAGCCCTACCTGAATCCCTATTTTGCAGTTTCGGGCGAACTGCGCAGACACGAAGACATGCGAGTCCGCGCCGACAGCATTCTGATGGCTTACATCAAACAACGCCGCAACCAGGAGCCCGGCCACGATCTGCTGCAGACTTTGATGGATGCCCGTTACAGCGATGGCGAAGGCATGAGCGATGAGCTGGTGTTGAGCGAGAGCATGCAACTTCTTGTTGCCGGCCATGAAACGTCATCAAATGGCCTATCGTGGCTTCTCTATCTATTGAGCTCGCGTCCGGATTGTCTCGAAAGGGTCCGGCAGGAGTTCGATTCCGTGCTGGGCGAAGCGCCTCTGAGTTACGCGGATGTTCCCAAGCTCGAATTCACAACTCAGGTCATTCAGGAGGGACTCCGCCTCTACCCGCCGTTTTGGATGATCGACCGCATGGCCGTCGCGGACGACCGCGCTGGGGAGATCGACATACCCCGAGGATCGACGGTCATTATCTATGTGTATGGGGCGCATCATGCGCCGCGCTACTGGGAGAGCCCAGAGAGTTTCGAGCCTGAACGCTTCACCAAAGCGAACGAAAAGTTGCGCAAGCCCTTCACTTATCTACCTTTCGGAGGCGGACCTCGAGGCTGCATCGGTGGTAACTATGCGATGCTGCAGATGCTCATGATTCTGAGCCATCTGCTCCGAAGGTACGACTTTCAGCTGGCTCCCGGCCAGACGATCGAAGCACGCCCGAGGGTCATCCTGCAGCCAAAGCATGGAATCCGCATGACCTTCACCAAGGCGATTGCACACGATCAGCGGTTCGCTACGACGCCATCGGGAAGGGGATAAGCCTGAATCGTGAGTCATGAATGTTACGACGGCATTTGTTTGAAGGGGCAGCTTTGTGAAGCAACAACGACGCCCCCTGCGCTCATTGAGTAATAAATTAATAACGGGGAGTCTTAGTGCTGTATCTGGAGCGCCCCGCGGCGACAGTGCGTAGTTGCACGCTCTCAGGACAGGGCGCTTTGGATACAGCGACATGAAGGAAGCCGCCCGGGCGGCGGACGCTTATGTGGTTTGAATTGGGCCGAGGGGCAGCTGGCGCGCGATCAGAGGTGGATTGAAGGGTTGCTGTTCGTGACGATCAGAGGCGATCGCGCAGACACAGCTTGAGAAGCGGGATAGATAGCTGTCGCGGAGTCTGTTTGTGGGGGTCAGCAGATGGTTCGACACAGGGATGTCCTGTTCGTTGCTAACAAGGTGACGGGCTCGAGGCGTGAGATGCAGATTCATGCTGCGTCCTTGTTGAGCTGTGGTGGCGAACGGAGGAGAAGTTGAGCAGCTGAGAGACGCTCAATCATGCGCATAGCTCCTCCGCACTGCGGGCAGCGCCACGAACTCAAGCGAGGCTCATGCGCTGCTGGCCTGGTGTGTACATCTGAGCGGTGCAGCAGTTCGAAACAGATGGGCAGCAGACGGGCGCGACGACGGTTGGTGAGGAAGCCGAAGTTGCGGATGCGCACAAAGCGGCGCGGAAGCAGATGCAGCAGGAAGCGCCGCAGGAACTCGTCTGCCGGCAAGCTCATCAGCTTCTTTTTGTTGTCATGGGCGGAGTCGCGCCAACGGAAGGTGACGTTGCCATCGGCAAGGTTGACCAGTCTGTGGTTGGAGATCGCGACACGATGGGTGTAAGCACCGAGATAGCGAAGGACATGCTCCGGGCCTCCGAAGGGGCGCTTCGCGTACACGACCCAGTCGTTGCGGAACAGTGTTCGTAGCCATGCGGCGAAGTGGCGAGGATCAGCAAGATGCGAGAGGCTGTGGTAGAACCGCAGTGATCCGTCGTTGAATGCTGTCTTAAGTCCAGCGACGAACTTGCCGCGAAAGACACGACTGAGCACCTTAATCGGCAAGAAGAAGCGGCGGCCAGAACCGATCCAGCGCATATGATCCGAAGCCAAACCACCGGCGGCAAGAACACAATGAACATGGGGATGAAACAGCAAGCGCTGATCCCATGTGTGCAGCACACTGAAGAAGCCGATCTCTGCTCCGAGATGGCCGGGATCGGCTGACTATCTCGAGCAGCGTCTCTGCG
>CAVRXY010000033.1:0-59600 GCA_963725225.1 uncultured Acidobacteriaceae bacterium | reverse complement strand
ACGCGACCATCTCGGTCGCACAAGAGTGGTTGTACAAGAATTTTCATCAGACGTTCTCCCTCGAGACACCGGCAGAGCGCGTCGGCATGAGCCTCCGCAATTTCGTTCGCCGCTTCAAGCAGGCAACGGGAGACAGCCCGTTGATCTATCTGCAAAAGCTCCCCGTCGCTGCCGCCAAGCGTCTGCTTGAAAGCGACCACCGCACCATGCAGGAAATCAGCGATGCCGTCGGCTACCAGGACGTAGTCTTTTTCCGCAAGATCTTTCAGCGCCACACCGGGGTCTCTCCAAGCGCATACCGGCGGAAGTTCGGCATCTAGCCTTTCTCGCACGTCTCGTGCTCGTCCAACGGCTTTCCCCGCCGGCGCCGTCGACGGGAGAACGCCGCGAAGTGCTTCGAAACACTACTTTTGGGGGTATGAAGAACTGAGCCCGTGACTATACTCGAGGGCGGGGATAGGAAATGACCTCAGCAGACCCCATCAGAATCCTGTCCGTAGACGACCATCCCATCGTTCGCGACGGAATCAACTTCGCTATCCAGACCCAGCCGGACATGGTCGTCGTGGCGGAAGCCTCAAACGGGCAACACGCGGTGGAATTATTTCGAGAGCTTCGCCCGGATGTGACGCTGATGGATTTGCAGATGCCGCTGATGAACGGTATCGACGCCACTTTTGAAATTATGCGAGCCGCGCCCTCCGCAAAGATCCTCATATTATCTCCGTAGACGACCATCCCATCGTTCGCGACGGAATCAACTTCGCTATCCAGACCCAGCCGGACATGGTCGTCGTGGCGGAAGCCTCAAACGGGCAACAGGCGGTGGATTTTTTTCGAGAGCTTCGCCCCGATGTGACCTTGATGGATTTGCAGATGCCGCTGATGAACGGTATCGACGCCACTTTTGAAATTATGCGAGCCGCGCCCTCGGCAAAGATCCTCATATTATCGACCTATTCCGGGGACATTCAGGCCGCGCGGGCCCTGGAGGCGGGAGCCGTCGGCTATCTGCTGAAGGGATCGCTTCGAACCGAGCTGGTGCAAGCCATTCGAACCGTCCACAGGGGCAGGCGGTGGATCCCGGCGGAGATCGCGGTCGGCATGGCCGAGCACTGTAGCGGCGACAGGCTTTCACCCAGAGAGACTGAGGTCTTAAGAAGAGTGGCAGCGGGCTGTTCAAACAAGGTCGTGGCCGATCAACTCAACATCACGGAAGAGACCGTGAAGGGCCACATGAAGAGTATCCTTTCAAAACTGCAGGCCAATGACCGCACGCATGCAGTTCTGATCGCCATGAAGCGCGGCTTTCTTGAGGGCTGATCCGCCGTCGCTATTGAGCCCGTCGCGAACCGGTGAAGTCGTAAGGCATTTACGAGGGCAGAAATGAAGGACGCGAAAAAGCACAAGCCTGGCCGGCAATCCCTCCGCTACTGCCTTCGCCCGCTCACACTATTTGTTTTATTCGGAGCTTGTCTCGGAATCCTGAAACCGGACTCGTCGGCGCAGCGCTGGCACGCCTCCACAATGAGCCAGCCTTCCCGGCAGGCTGCCGCTCCGCTGGAAGATATGGCGCACATGAGCTGGGTGCGTCGGGATGGGGCGCCCAGCGACATCACAGCTCTAGCGCAAACGAAAGATGGATATCTGTGGGTCGGTTCGCGGTTGGGCCTCTTCCGATTTGACGGCCTTCAGTTTTCGTCCTATCCGTTCACGCCTGCCGACCCGAAGCTGCCCTCCTCCGACGTCTACGCTCTGGCGGCGGACCGGGATGGTGGGTTGTGGATCGGGTATCGGACGGGGGGTATTTCCTATCTTCATGGAAGCACCAAAATCGACTACGACAAGCGCAGCGGGTTGATCAGTGAAGCGACTGGACAACTCGTCTGCCGCCCGGACGGATCTGTTTGGGCGCTGGCCGACGGACGGCTGATGCACCTGACAGGCTCAACATGGGAGAACTACTCGGCCAAACACGGACTCCCTTCGGATGGGCTCTACTCTTTGTTCTTTGACCGCGACGGAGATCTCTGGACGGCGTACAAGGAACATGTCTTCGAACTGAAGAAGGGTGAAGACAAATTTGTTCCCGTCCTTATCCCGAACCATGCGGTCAGCCAGTTCGGGCAGACTCCCGACGGCACCATCTGGATCAGCGATGCGTGGCACGACGTCCGGCCGATAAGCGACGACAAAGGAGTCCAGGCGGTACGAATCCCCGGAGTGCCTTTGCTGCTCGTAGCCAAAGACGGAAGCATCTGGCTCGCGCATGACTTTGGTGGCATCACTCGAGTCAAGCTATCCGGCCACGAGCCTGATGTCGAGAACTACACCACTGCCAATGGCCTTACCGACGGGCAGACCCGCGCCATACTGCAGGACAGGCAGGGAACGATCTGGATTGGAACCGCCGGTGGGCTCGACCGGTTTCAGCCTTCGCCGCTGGTCCAGTTCCACGGTGTTCATCTCGATTACCACCCTGCCCTGCTCGCCGACAAGAAGTCCGGCATCTGGCTGAACGACATGGACAAGCCACTCATGCGGCTGAGAGACGGAAATCTGTCCTTCTTTGGCAAGCAGCATGGAAGTAGTTCCCTGTTTCAGGACACAGATGGAGCGGTGTGGCTGCACGATCCCATTACGCACGAATTCTTCCGTTACACCGAGGATGGCGCGGAACCCACCCGCATACCAGTTCCCGCCGTCGCCACGGAGGTCGAAAACTGGTGCATTGGGCGGGATATACAAGGAGCGCTGCTCGCCTGCTTTGAAGGTCATGGCCTGTGGCGTTACAGCGGAGCCTGGGAGCGGGTGACTGCACCCGGCATGCCGGAGGAGTCTCCCCTTTCGTTGTTGCGCGTCGGCTCCGAGCGCCTGTGGATCGGCTACCCCCACAACAAGATCATTCTTCAGGACAAGACCGGATACCACAGCTACGGCGAAGCTGAAGGCCTCGAACTCAACACCGTCCTCACCTTGTACGACGCAGATGGATTAATTCTCGCCGGTGGATCGGATGGGCTGGCCTGGTTCGACGGCCAACGTTTTCATTCGCTGCACCTGCGCACGCCTGGCCTGATGCGGGGCATTTCCGGAATCGTCAAGGACCGCTGGGGCGACCTGTGGCTCAATGGAGGATCCGGAATTCTTCGTCTCCCGGCAAGCGAATGGCAGGCTGCGCTGAAGGATCCGCATTACACAATGGACTTTCAGTTCCTCAACGAGCGGGATGGACTATTCGGCTCGCCGGCGCAAAGCAAACCCGCGCCCTCTGCCGTGGTGGATACCAATGGCACACTCTGGTTTGCCACGTCTGGCCACCTCGTCTCGATTGATCCGGCAGTCGTCAGGAAGGAACGTGCCGCACCCAACGTCTTATTGCAGTCAGTTTTGCTAAACGGTTCTGTAATCCATTTCACTGACGGCGCTCCAATTGTCATGGATTCGCGCCAGATAAAAAATCTCGAGTTCGATTACATCGGTATCGACCTCAAGGCACCGGACAGGGTTGTCTACGAATACATGCTCGAAGGGCAGGACAAAGACTGGCAGGAAGTGGGCGGACGCCGGCAGGCTTATTACACCAATCTCGCACCCGGCGCCTATCGCTTCCGCGTAAGGGCTGCGAGCGGCACCGGGCAATGGAACGAACTGCAATCTGGCCTCACGTTCACTGTGACCCCGGCTTTTTACCAGACGACCTGGTTCTATCTGCTATGCGCGCTGCTGCTTGGGGCAGCGCTGTGGCTGATCTATCGCCTGCGTATGAAATACGTAACCGCCAAGATGCAGGAGCGCATGGAGGAGCGTGCCCGGGAACGCGTGCGCATTGCGCGCGACCTGCACGACACGCTGCTGCAGGGGATCCAGGGACTCGTCCTCCGCTTCCATTTCGCAACCGAGCAACTTCCGCCGCAGGAACCCGTTCGACAGATGCTGCGCACCGCTCTTGACCGGGCCGACGAGGTCATCAGTGAAGGCCGCGAAAAGGTAAGAGAACTGCGGGCGGAAAGCACTTCGGAACGAGACTTGAAAGAGGACCTTACCAGCGCGGCATTTGCGCTGCAGAACGAAACCGATGCACAGATCTCGGTAGCCGTCACCGGAGAAGCGAGACCACTGCGTGCAGCCGTACGCGACGAGCTTTACTGGATCGGGCGTGAAGCACTCACCAACGCCATCCGCCACGCTCGCGCAACCCACATCATTCTGGACCTCGTATATGGAGCGAAAAGCTTCAGCCTTCATTGCCGGGACAACGGCCGCGGCATCGTGCCTGACATATTGCGCGACGGAGCAACGGATGGCCACTGGGGCATGATAGGCATGCGAGAGCGTGCCCTGCGCATAGGCGGCAAGCTCGAAGTCTCAAGCACATCGCGGCGCGGGCACTGAACTCGAAGTCCGAGTCCCTGGACCCGCCGCGTACACCGACAGCACTGGGCTGCTCGGATTTATCCTGCGCGTGTTCGAAAGTCTGCGGCAGCCACGCCACCGCAAAGTGAATCCAACTCCGATTTCCCGCGATGTTGCACGGGCAGATTCACAGGCTGAGAGCTCCGTCCCCGTTCATCATTGATCGCGTGCCTCTTCCCGCAAGGCTGCCGTAAAAGGTCAGCAAGCTGAGCGCCAACCGTATAACATCTCTCCGTTATTTCGTGTTCATGTACCACGCGCCGCCGCGCAATTGTGACGGGCTGCTGGTGCATCGGGACGGAACCACGATTGAGTACAAAACTCTACCCCGAAAGGAGGGGGGGCAAACAATGCTATCTGGGGCTTTCAATTCGTTCGTCGTCGCCTATCTTCAGTAACAGAATGTCGCACGATTCCAGGAACGAATTGGAGTAAACATGACTACAGTGGCTGAGAAACAGACTGTAACCCCCTACGATGTCGCTTCCCATTCCTTCAGGCCACAACACTTCAACAACGATCATCTGCTGATGGAGCGCGCCAAACAAGGCGATGTAGAGGCCTTCGGATTACTGGTAGAGCCCTACCTGGAAAAGCTGTTCAAGAGCATCTGGAAAATCACCAGGAATCGCGAAGATGCTGAAGACGCGCTGCAGGAAACGCTGCTGAAGGCTTACACGCATCTTGATCAGTTCCGAGGCGCCTCTCGCTTTTCGACATGGCTCATCACCATCGGAGTCAACCAGGCTCTCATGGGCTTGCGTTCACGGCGTAAGAACCTCATTTCCCTCGATGCGAATGAGCCCTCATCAACCGCTCCACCTTCTTCGTATCTTCCGGAACCGCGCCTGAACCCCGAGCAGCAATATCGAAATACAGAGTGGGCAGAGGTGCTGGACAGAGTGATCGAGACGCTGCCATCTACTTTCCGCGCGGTGTTTGAATTGCGCTATGTCCACGACCTTTCAAATGAGCAGGCGGCCATGGCCCTGGGCATCAGCATCGCCGCGGTCAAGACCCGGGCGCTCAGAGCCCGTCGTCATATCGGAAGACGCCTCGGTGATCGGTGGAAGAGGGACTGCCGTTCTATCAACGGAGGGGTGCCGGCATCAGCTATGGCTATTCGTTAACCATCCGCACCTCGGCACGGCGCCTTCCTTTACCAGGCGCCCTGCTTACCGCCGTACCACCAGACAAGACCGAGCGTAGCCGTGTCCTGGTGACTGGAAAGCGAAGCAGGATTGCTCGTGATGAAATAAGGGCGGTTGCTCCAGTCTCGGCGATATTCAAGAAACGCATCAAATCCGTCGCCGAAACTGTATTTATAAGTGACAGTGGTCTCTTTGAGAGCCTGCGTGGTGTTGGAAAAGAGGCCACCGCGGTCGGACAGATATTCTGCGCGCGTTGCGAAATAGCCCCGCGAGGTCAGCTGGAACTGGGCGTAAGCCGCACCGCCATCCGTATGGGAGGGAGCCGAGGATTCGCCGGGTGCGGCATTGGCCCACTCGCGTTCGATCACGTAGTCGGCTTCACCTTGAAGCGTTAGCCTTGGACGAACCTGCCAGGTCGCATAACTATCCACGATGTGCAGCTTGCCGTTCGGCGCTGGAACGATCGGCGTGAAGCACAGACCGGGCTGCACGGGCACGGTACAGTTAGTCGCTTGAGCGGCGTCGGGATGTTCCTGACCCAGGTAGTAGCTGGTAGTCCAGGAAAGAGTCTTTGCCGGCTGCAGTACAAACCCGAAAAGTTCATCTTTGTACCCGTTAGTCGGCTCCGACTGATTCGTCCCGTTCACCACCCAGTAGTTGACCGCGAGTTTGTCGTTTACGTGATACGAGGTGCGCACCCCGGTGTGATAGAACGGCAGATAATAAAAGTAGAAGGATCGCGTATAGTTCATCTGGTCTTTCGTGTAGTTTCCCTCCACTCCCAGAGAGCTGGCCCATTTCCCGAAATCCACGTTCAGCCCGTGGCCAATTGGCACCACGTATGTGCCGTATGCTTGGAAGATATTGCGATAAATCTCCGGACGTGGCTCGACCGTGGGGTTTCCTTGTAGGGTCTCCGTGGCCTGGCCAAACTGCAGATCAATGCGAAAGCCATATCTTCTGTGCGCTGCCAGGTCAGGATCGAGATCAAAAACGAGGTCGGCCTGATTGATGCTGAAGGCGTTGCTGAGAACATCGTAGGCACGAAGATTATTTGCCCTGCCCGTAGGCTGATTGAAGTTGTATTCGTAATATCCATCGAACAGATAGTTCAGGGTCGCTCCGCCCGGCAGATTCGTCGGCAAAATGGAAGGACCTTGCGTGGATGTCGACGATGTGGAAGAAGTGACCTGCATCGCCACCGGCTGAACCGAAGCCGTCCGTCGCAGATCGGCAGAGGCGCTGGCCAGCGCTACTGCGGCTTCAGGGCCGCCGGCGCCGTCCGGTGTACGCGGACCGCGCAACTCGGCATTCTGCTGCTCGAGAACCGCCACGCGCGATTGCAGGTTCAGGACCATCTCCTTCAACTGCTGGATCTCGTCGCTGCTTACCTGCTGCGCATCAAGCGACAATGGAAAAACCGCAATCAGCATGGTCATGGCAACGGCTGCAAAATGCGAAGCGGATTGTTTTGCCGGCATAAAGCTCTCTCCTTCGCGGGCCCGCGCACTGTTCACCGAGGGCATCTACGGTGCAACTCTACTCCGGAATTGCGACCGCAATATCGATTTGCGTTTGAGAATGGGAAATGAAGCGCATGAGTTGGCAGGTCATTTGACCTTACTGCGAAAGCACCGCCCAGCGCGACGGCAATAATGAGTGTGCGTACCAGACAGCCGCCGCGAAGGTTGTACATTGCGCGGCGAAGGAATATCGGAAGATTCTTCCCCATGGCGTTGTCTGTGAAAGTTGCCGAACCGCGCTTCTTACCCAATCGAGCTATGACGGATTGGGTTCTATTTGTGCCAAAAGCCGCGATTTTCGGGTATCGTGTGGCCATAGGCTTCCCGCCGGCGGCGCGACAAGGTGACTTTCAGAAGACAATGCGTCTGGGTTGCGGTGTTTCTCTGCATCGCCGTGCCTGCTGCCGTGCAAGCCGTCGGACAGGCTCCGGGCCCACCTCAGGCACAAGCTCCGCCGCTCCCACCCGCTCCTGTCGATCCAGACAACTCCTCTACGGCGAGTGTTGCTTCATCTTTGTCCGCGCCGGCAGCCTTATTCGACTTCAAGGACTCCGACATCAAGTTCAACCTGCAGACATTGATGGATATCCTTCGTGACCAGCAGCATGAGGGCTGGGTGCTTGCCGCCTATCCCGACCCGAACACGCATCGGCCGCTGATCGGCGCAGGATTCAGCCTCGATGTGCCGGCGACCGAGCACCCCCAACTTGACTCTCTGAATCCGCATCCGTTCCTCGAGCCATCGTCGGCGCAGCTCTGGCAGGCTGCGGGACTCGATCCGGCGCTGCTGCAGAAGATCCTCGACCGCTTCAATCATGATTCGAGCCTCTGGACGACAAAGCAGTACCGCAGGAAGATTCGGATGCACGCTCTCACGCCGGAACTGACTGAAGAAGAAGCCACCCGGCTTCTGCGAATCTCGACCATCCAGTCCGTCTACAACGCAAGAGCTTATTGCCGCAATTTTGACCGGCTGACCGGACCGCAGCAGATGGCGCTGAGCCAGCTTGTGTTTCAGATGGGCGTAAACCTCGAAGAGTTCGTACAGTTTCTCGGAGCCATCAACGGTGACGGAGTTCAGACTGTATCGATGAACGCCAGCAGCAGCGCCCCCGACGACACAGAGCGCTGGCGGACGGTGCAGACAACGCTGATCGACAGCCAGTGGGCGCGGCGGTATCGCGGCCGAGCCTCAACTGTGATTGCCATGTTCGATCCGGATTATCTCGACAACCCCCGCGTCGCGGAAAAACGCGTCGACGCCGTACTGCATCCAGCACCGAAGCATCGCCGCCGTCAGCACCAGGCGCGAGTCGTTCGCACCGCGAGCGGCAAAGGCTCCGCCAACAAGGTGGCGGGCAAGCAAGCCGGCTCTGCACACAAGCGCGCCTCAGCCTGAAGCCAGTCAGGGCTGAGTTTCCGTGTCCGGCAAAACCAGCAGAACAAAGACAACACCGATGACCGTGAACATGCGAAAGGCCGCTTCCTGCCCGTTCCATAACTTCGATTCCCACATCAAAAACCACTCACCCCCCACGCTGATGAAGGCGACAAACCACAACAGCATGCTCAGGGTGAGCGCCGCGATTGAAAAGCGCTTGGCGGAATTGAAATCGCCGGCCGACCTGCGCAAAGCTCGCAATAACTGCACGACGCCTACCCAGGTCAGCACCATCGTCAATGCTTCCCAGCAGATAATGCCGTCATAAAAGACGGCTTGAACGATCGGCGGGTGAATCGCGCGCCACATGACGTGGTTGCCGGGAAAAATCGTGTCCATCAGCAGCACGTGGTGAACGAACTGATAGTTCGTGCCATAGTCGGTCGTGTTGTTAAAGACGATGAGCGTATAGAGAAACGCCACTGCGGCAACGAGGAGAGCCTTGGCGACCCGCAGCGTCATTTCTCAGCCGCCTTCGCTGGAATAGCCTGAAAATAGGCAGTGAGCGCGGCGAGTGTCGCATCATCGTACTCGGGAAAGCCGGGCATCTCCGCATAGTCGCTCTCCGATTCCGGATCCTTGATATATCCCTTGAAGAATTCCGGCTTGGTCGTTGCGATCCTGCCGAGCACACCCCAGGAAATCCCTGCCTTACGCCCACCGTATGCACCGGCGTTATGGCAGCGGAAGCAGTTCTGCTGCGCGATGCGATAGCCCTGCATCTGCGGCGAGCCGTCGGCGAAATCTCCACGCGGCTCGATCGCTTGCAGGACTTCATCCTGATTCAGAAAGCGAAGCTCGAGCACCCCGTTCGGAATCTGCGCTTCCTCCGCATGGGCAAGGATGCGATACCGCGGAGTGAACGATGGCTGGGAGATGAGATACGGTCCATAAATGCCGTCGCTGGAAGACCGCTTAGCTATTTGCAGTTTCTTGCCGTTCACTTGCAGAACAAGGATCGGATGGTGAACTGCACGATACTCAACGGTGTAGTGCCCTTCGTACCCGTCATCGCTGTTAGCCCCAACCAGTGTGTTCGCATCGGGAATGCCGAAGGCGTGCAGCACTTCATCGAGATAGACGCCTTGGATCTCTGTCTTTCCCGGAAAGTTCGAATCGTCTGTAACTGTGAAGGTAACCTGTGGAAGCTTGAGCAGCTCGCTATAGGCCACGTAGCGCCCGGCATAGTCGATTGTTCCGGGCACATCCCCGGAAAACTGCAGGTCGGTCGGAGATGTACGACTGTCGTGCAGCGATAGTTTTCGAGGCTCCGTCTCATCCCCCTGCGTTGCAGGCTTGTTTGCGTCGGCCAGTACAAGAATCAAGGCAGTGCAGATTGCGAGGAGACCAGCCGTCCACGAGACTTTCATTTGGGTTATCGTACCCCGGGAACATAAAGTCGGGAGTAAAATCGGGCGCCGTTCACAGATTCGACCTGACACATGCTAGAGTACGGGCACATGAAGGCCGATCAAAAGCTGAGTGAGCTTGGTTACACATTGCCGGAACTGCCTGCCCCGGGCGGCAATTATCTACCTGCCAAGATTGTTGGTAATCTTGTATTCCTTTCTGGCGTAATCTCGACCGACGAGCATGGCGTTTTGACGGGAATCATCGGTCAGGACCGGTCCATAGAGGAAGGTTATGCTGCCGCGCGGCGCTGCGCGCTTCACGCAACTGGCCGTTCTCAGGCAGACCATAGGCACTCTCGACCGAATCAAGCAGGTCGTCTCCCTCAATGGATACGTGAACACAGTGTCCAGCTTCCCCGATTCTCCCAAGGTGATCAACGGCGCCTCCGATCTCCTGGTCGAGATCTTTGGCGAAGCGGGCCGGCATGTCCGCGCCGCGCTCGGCGTGGCCGCGCTGCCGCGCAACGCCATGGTCGAGATCCAGATGACGGTGGAGATCTGAACCCTCATGGCCGACCACACACTGTCCGCCGAGCCAACACACTCGCGATGGAACCGCAGCCTCGAACCCCGCATCGAGATCGCCTCAGGCGACACCGTCCACATGGAGTGCGTCGACTCCAGCGGCGCTCAGGTGCGACCCGAAACAACGGTCGACCAGTTTCTCGCTATTGACCGGGGAAAGATCCACGCGCTGACCGGGCCGATCGCTGTCCACGGCGCCGCGCCCGGCGACACGCTCGAAATCGATGTGCTGGAAATCTCCCACAAAGGTTGGGGCTGGTCCAGCGTGATCCCCGGTCTCGGCTTCCTGAAGGAACGCTTCGCCGAGCCATACCTCTTTCACTGGACCCTCGACGGTAACGTAAGCCGTTCGCTCTTTCCTGCCGTCGTGCCGCTGCGCCCCTTCTGCGGAGTGATGGGAGTGGCGCCTGCCGAAGATGGCGAATTTCGCACCCGCCCTCCTGGCCACTTTGGCGGCAATATGGATGTACGCGAGTTGTACGCCGGTGCCAGGCTGTATTTGCCCGTGCTGAGTAATGGTGCGCTCTTTTCCGCAGGAGATGCCCACGCCGCCCAGGGAGACGGCGAGGTCTGCATCAACGGCATCGAGTGCCCGGCTGATGTGACGCTGCGATTCCGCCTGCACAAGCATCGAGCAATATCCGGGCCGCTGATCGAATCTGCTGAAGCCGCGAGCTCGGACGCCGCGGCCGACTCCCAAACTGCTTCATGGATCGTCGTCGAATCCGCTGCGGACGCAATCGCCGCCGCACGCGCCGCCACCTCCCGCATGATCGACCTGCTCGCCGGGAATTGGGGATTTTCACCGGTCCATGCTTATCTGCTGTGCAGCGTTGCCATGAAGCTACGCCTCAGCCAGGTGGTCAACGAACCCATGTTCACCGTCAGCGCGGCAATGCCGAAGCAGGTCTTGCCGGAAAGGAATCTCTTCTAGCGATGGTCATCAACGATCCCGAAGTCGTTGCTGAGTTGGCTGCGCTTTACCCGAGGTATGAATCCGCCCTAGTCTCCAACGACGCTGAGACTCTGACAGCAATGTTTTGGAATTCCGGGCATGCGCTGCGCTTTGGTGCTACGGAAAACCTGCACGGTTTTGAGGAAATCTCGGCCTTTCGAAAAGGCGACCCGGAGTGAACCTTGCACGCACCATAAAGAGACTAGACATAGTTACATTTGGGTGTGACTTCGGCAGCATCACGCTAGAGTTCATCCGGGAGATCGACGGCCGCACTGTTCAGGGCAGGCAAAGTCAAGTCTGGGTGCGACTTACCGAGGGTTGGCGCATCGTCTCCGCGCACGTCTCCATCCTTCCTTAATATCGATTCCTGAGTTCGTATTCGTTGGCGGACAACCCCTGCGAGCGCGTCCATAAGAGATTTTTATAGTCCGTCGCACGGATCGGAAATGTGACGAAATTTCCTGTGGGAGCGAACGCAATCTGCGTTATGCTCGCAACAAGATTTTCACAAAAGCTGGTAGTCAATTCAGCAGCTACCGCGCCTTCTAGTTCCGGTCTTCTCGTGACATTCCTTCCGGAATGCAGGGCGGTTTATGGCCGCACGGCCGCAGTGTCCCTTTTCACTTTAATGAGGCCAAGAGACTATGTTTAAGAGACTAGGTGTTTCTGCTTTCCTTTTCCTCCTCAGCATCTCAGCGCTAACAAGCTACAGTTGGGCCCAGCAGACCCTTGGCGCAATCACCGGAACGGTGAGCGACTCAACGGGCGGAGTGCTTTCCGATACCGTAGTCACGACGGTCGCCGATCAGACTGGACTTACACGCACAGCAAAAACGAACGCGAGCGGCTTGTACTTGTTTAACAACCTGCCGATCGGGACATACACCATCACCTTCGTCCATGAAGGTTACGACACTCAAAAGGTGCCCTCGATACAGGTGCAGGCTGACCGCACGGCGACGGTCAATGCGCAGCTGAAGATCGGCCAGGTCAGCACCTCGGTGACAGTCGAAGAGTCGCCACTGATGAACGCCGTCGACACGACCAACGGTTATGTGCTCGACAAGCAGCAGATCGAGTCAATTCCCCTGCCCACTGGCAGCTTCACGGGACTGGCGATTCTCTCTCCCGGCGTCAACGCCGAGCTGCCCGGTGGAACCGGCTCGAACAGCGGACTGGGCAACGCACCTATCTGGGCCAACGGCCAGCGCGATACCTCCAATGCCTTCCTGCTGAATGGTGTCGACGCCAGCAACCTCTTCAACGGCAAGAGCACCAGCCAGGTGACGTCCTCGCGCGTTGTCAACAATACCGGCGGCAGCGCCTCCAGCGGCACCACCAGCGCCGGCGTCGAGCCGAGCGCGTCATCGGTCTATCTCTCCATCGGCAACGCAATCCCCACGCCTGCACCGGAGACGCTGCAGGAGGTTCGCGTCAACGCGTCGATGTACGATGCGCAGCAGGGCTCGGCCAGCGGCGCGCACATCGACATGAGTACCGGATCGGGCACCAATGCCATCCATGGCAGTCTCTACGGCCGCCGTGGCACTAACTGGCTCAACGCAGCGCCTTTCTTCTTCAAGAACAACTCCGGAATTCCCGATGAGGACAAGAACCCGCAGTTGCACCGGTACAACGCGGGGGGCACCGTCGGC
The DNA here is from genome assembly GCA_963725225.1 of uncultured Acidobacteriaceae bacterium. GTDB lineage: Bacteria > Acidobacteriota > Terriglobia > Terriglobales > Acidobacteriaceae > Silvibacterium. The sequence goes on along the minus strand of CAVRXY010000033.1, from coordinate 46,519 downwards.
GGACCGATCATCAAGGACAAGCTCTTTTACTTCGTCGCCTACCAGCACCTGCATGTTTCCGATCAGGAAACGGGCGATACCCTGATTGCCGTTCCGCCGGGGCTCAGCGATACCAACCGAACCGCCGACGGCCTGGCGGCGATTGCCAACAAATACTGGGGAGACACCGACGCCGAGAACGGCTTCCAGGTAGGCTCCTCCGATTGGGCGAACAACCCCGTCGGGCTGGCTCTCTTTCAGGCCAAACTGCCCAACGGGCAATGGCTCATCCCGAACGACAACGGCCATATCCCCGACCCGCTTTCGCCCTCTAACGCGTTCGAGACTGGTACTTCGTACTTCACAGCCGACCAGGCCGTTGCAGACGTCGACTGGAACGCCTCACCGAAAGACCTCGTCGCCTTCAAGTACTACTATCAGCACGATCCCAACTGGTCCCCATATGCAACCTCCAGCGTCCCCGGATTCACGGTGTACATGGATACCGGATCGCAGGTCGCCTCCATCAACAACGTCCAGACCATCCGGCCCAACTTAAGCCTGACGGAGACCTTCGGCTACCTGCGGGAAAAGGCCTACAACACCAATCAGCAGCCATGGTCGCCTGGCCAGGCTGGAACCCCAATCGCGAACATGACGACCTCGTTCGGTTCCTACTTCCCCGGTATCACTATCGTCGATGCTTTGGGCTCCTACGGTTCAAATCTTGGGCTTCCGCAGGAGTCGTTGAATATCGGACCCGGCGCAGCGAACCAGGGCCCCTTCACCGGCGTCTTCCAGAACCGCTTCATGCCGTCGGCCAATGCCATCTGGACGAAGGGCAATCATTCCGTCACCTTTGGCGGAAGCTATGCCTACACGCAGCTCAACGTTCGCGATCTGCGCACGGGTAAGGGCAATGTGTCTACACCCGACTTTTCGACCTACGCCATGAACTGGGTTACGCCATATACGACCAATGGCTTTGTGGCAACCACCTTTCTTCAGGGTGATGCCAACCGCTACTATCGTGCCAACCAGACAGGACTCTATATTCAGGATAAGTTCCAGGTTCTCCCCACCCTCAGCATCACAGCCGGGTTGCGCTACGACTGGAACGGCGGCCTGACGGAGAAGTACGGACGCATTTACAACTTCGATCCCGACTCGTACAAATACGACGCGGGCTCCGACATGATCACCGATCCCGGCTTCATCATTGCGGGCAATAACAAGAACGGCACGAGCGGTGTCAGCAACACAACCCTTACCGGACGCCAATGGGGTATCGCACCGCGCCTCGGATTTGCGCTCCAGCCTCATGGCTTACAGGACAAGGTCGTCATTCGCGGCGGAGTCGGCTCCTACTATGATCGCGGTGAGCTCTACACCTATTTCTCACCCGGTTACGCAGCCGGAGAGATATCCGGCGGACCCTTCGGTGTCAGCCAGACTCCACCCTTCGTAACCCATCAGAACTGCCCCTACAGCGCGTCGCCCTACGGCAACACCAGCTTTCTGTACAACTTCTATATTCCCATCTGCGGCTTGTCCCCCTTTAGTCCGGTCGACGGCTCGCAGCTGCCCTACAATCTCGCCAATCCATGGGGGCCCACACGCTCTGCTCCGCCCTCCAACCCCAGCGCCGCCGATCTGGTCAACTACCTTCCAACCGCTTCCCAGATCATCCAGGGCGCTGAGCCATTTACCCTCGGCGTCTATAACCGGAAAAACAAGCTGCCCTACTCGATCAACTACACGCTCGACATTCAGTGGCAGCCACGCAATGATCTGGCCATCGAGGTCGGTTATGTGGGCAATGTAGGCCGTCACCAGGTTGTTCCCCTCCCCTTCAACCAGTCACAGATTGCCACTCCCAGCCACCCAATCAATGGCCAGTCCTTCACCTACGGCTATACCGTCCTCGATCCGAACACCTTCTTCCCCATCTGCGTCAATCAGGACCCAGGCTGCGCGTATGGTTCCATGCAGCAGAACTACGAAGGCGGCAACGTCGACCTCCGCGTTCCCTTCATCGGCTATTCGTCTGAATCCGAGTCCTACACCGCCGCCGGCGTCTCCTCATACAACGCCCTCCAGGTGCACGTTGAAAAACGGCTGAGCCACAATTTCCAGACCGGCATTTCCTACACGTATTCGCACGCGACCGACGAACAGAGCGCTCTCGGCCTCTTTTACAACGGCAACAATGCCAATGATCTCCAGAGCGGCTACGGTTCGGCCGACTTCGACCGCAAGCACGTGCTGAACTTCACCTATGGCTTTTACCTGCCGAAGTTCTACAACGACAGCGCCCTTGCCGGCAAAATCCTGAACAACTGGTCGCTGGTCGGCATCGCGATTATCCAGAGCGGGCAGCCGTACAGCATCATCGATTATTCCGGCGCTGTGGGCAGCATTTATTACAGCACCTTCGACGGCATCACCAACCCCATCGTTCCGCTCGCTCCAGGCTGCACCGCGAAGACGGCGGTGACGGGCAAGTCCGGCGCGTTCTATAACAATGCAACCGGCGGCGGTGCCGCCCTGAAGGCTTCCTGCTTCACCCTGCCGCTGCTCTCTCCCGGAACGGACGGCGTTCCCAACGGCGATAACTTCGAGACCACGTTCACCAGCGGCCAGCGCAATATATTTCGCCAGCCGGTCCAGAAACGCACAGATGCCTCTATAGTCAAAATGCTGCAGATTAAGGAACGGTACAACCTGAAGTACACGTTCGACGTTTATAACGTGTTCAACACCTCGAGCTTCGATATTCCCACCAATAATGTCACGCAGAACCTTGCGTACAACAACGCCCCGACCGTGGCCTCAACCTACACCGCAGTGGCTCCGACCCCGGCACAATGCCAATCGAACAACGCTCCGTCGGGCACCTTCTACAGCTGCCCGACCGGCTTGGGCGTGGTAAAGCACACCATCGGGAGCCCCCGCCAGATCCAGATGTCTCTGAGCCTTACCTTCTGAGATTCCTCCCAACCCCTACAAGGCAGCCGCCATCGGCTGCCTTTCCTTTTTGGCTTGGGCGGCCTCAATCTACGGTGCTGAGACCATCAGACAAGCGTGACGTCCAACTCCACGGGCCGAGCCGCCGCGAAGCGCTCGCGCAGCTCGTCACCGTGGTTGAACACCTTTCCTTCGACGTACCGGGCAGGGAAAGTGAAGGTCAGTGACGATTCCGCGAAGGGGTACGGGTCGAGTTTGAACCTCCGTTCTCCCACTGACAGGACATCAACCGGTCGATATTCACCATCATTCAGCAACAGCGAATGCAGCAGGGTAGACGGCTGGCGGTAGTCCACGCATGCCAGCAGCGAGAGATTGTCGGTCGCCTGCAACAGTCGAAAATGGTCGCGAATCGCCACATCTCCCGCCTGCTCTGGAGTGAAGCTCCTGTCGGCAGCAATCTGCCTGCGCAGGTTTCGTTGCAGCGCTTCCTGCTGAGCGAGAAATTCGTCAAGCAGCGGAAGCGACCCAGGCTCGATTGTCGATCGGTCAGCGCGCTCGGTTAGCAGATTGTAGGTATGCATGGAGACGAGAATTGCCGCGTAAGGATCCTCTTCCGCCATCAGTCGCACCGCCCGGTCGCGCACCGCGAGATAATCAGCGAGATCGATCTCCTCAAACGCGGAATATTTTCCGACTAGCTCAACCGAAAAGGCGCTCGGCCTCCCCTGCCGCGTGATTTGCGGCTGTGCATCGCGTTCCCGCCAGCCATCGTCGTGACGCGAGATACCTTTGAGCACGTGGGCGCGCGGCTCGGGAGCTCTGAACCGTTCATTTCCCCAACTGGCTGCGAACGCGCCCGCAAGATTTGCATGGTCGACGTGCGTAACCAGCCAGTATCCGGTTTCGGTTTCGAGTCGAAGCATGTTCTAACGTTAGCGCATTCGCGCTACTCAACTTCGGGCACTCGCGCAGATTCATGCCAATCGTGCAGAAAATACCACTCGAGGAAGTAAACGATGAAGTAGAAAGCGAAACCCAGCACCGCTGACGCAACAATCAGCGCGAAGAGGTAATCCGTCTGCAATTGCTGCGATGCGAAAATGATAGAGTAACCCAGACCGCCCTGCCCGACGCTGCTCGATCCGGCGAAGAGTTCGCCGGTAATTGCGCCGATGACAGCGATGCCGGCCGAGATGCGAATGCCCACAAAGAGTGACGGCACCGCGTTCGGCAGGCGGAGCTTGAAGAGAATCTGCCCGCGTGTGGCGTTGTGCATCAGGAAGAGGTGAATAAAATTCTCGTCGACGCTGATGAGCCCCTGCGTAGTGTTGGCGATGATCGGCGCGAGGCAGATGATAAAGGTAATAAGCGTGACCGCCGGCGTGCCCGGCCCGACCCACAGGATAATCAGCGGCGTGACCGCGACAATCGGCACCGTCTGCAGCAGCAGCGTGTAGGGATAAAGCAATCGCCGGATCCAGCGCGACTGGGCGAACAGGAGTGCCACAGCGACCCCCGCGACAATGCTGCACACCAGACCGATGGTAGCCGTGAAGGCGGTGATCCCAAAGGACTGGACCAGCGTCGGAAACCGCTCGACAATGATCTGCGCCACACGCCGTGGCGATGGCAGCACGAAAGCAGGGACCCGCTCAATCCAGATGACTACCTGCCATAGAAGCACGAACGCGGCGAATACACCGAGCGAGTTTAGAAGAACGAGCAGGCGACGCTTCATGCCGAACGCGCCTCCCTCAGAATGCGCGACATCTCGACAACCGTCTGTTCATATTCGAGAGTGGCGCGCAGATCAGCTGTCCGCGGGCTCGGCAGATTCACTGGCAGATCCGCATGAATGCGCCCCGGATTCGGCGCGAGCACGACAATGCGCGTCGAGAGAAAGACCGCTTCCGCAACCGAATGCGTGACAAATACTACTGTCCATTTCTGCTCGTCACGCAACCGCAGCAGCTCTTCGTTCATGCGGTCCCGAGTCATCTCATCGAGCGCTGCAAAGGGCTCATCCATCAGCAGAAGCCTCGGACCCGTCGCGAGCGCCCGCGCGATCGAGAGGCGCATTTTCATTCCCCCGGAAAGCTGACGTGGATATGCGCGGCCGACGTGCGAAAGGCCAACCAGTTCCAGAAGCGAATCGACCTTGGCCTGGCGTTTGTCCCTCGGAACGCGCTCCAGCTCGAGGCCGAGCCCCGCATTGGCGCGAACCGTTCGCCATGGCAGGAGCGTCGGGTCCTGAAAGATAAACGCCATCGTCTCACGCGCATTCTTGGGGGTCATTCCGTCGACGACAATTTCCCCTGAGCTGGGCGGCGTCAGTCCGGAAATGAGCTTGAGCACAGTGGATTTGCCACAGCCCGAAGGCCCGATGATGCTGACAAATTCGCCCTTGGCCACTGAGAGATCAAGCTTGTCGACAATGAGGCGGTCGTATTTCTTCGACACCCCGCGGAGCTCGATCTGCGGAACAGCTCCGTCCTGTAACCCTGGCAGAGATTCCGTCGGTTTAATTTGCGTGTTCATGTGTTGTCACTCCGCAGCGGGAGATGGAGAGCTGATGGCCGAGCAGAATCGTGATAGACGAATTGCGTAGACCGCACCCAGTCCCATGAAGTTGCACGCGGCGACGGCGTGCCGCTGCCCGGGTTTCGGTCATAGAGTGGAAATGCACTACTGGCGATCTCGAGGCGAATGCAGTCTCCGGCCTCGAATCGGCAAGACGTCGGCTCGAGTTCGAACTGCCAGCAATGCACCGCATCCCGCGTGAAGGCTGCACCAGGGAGAAAGTCCGAACGCGCTATCCCGATACACACAAAATCGGCGCGTCCGTCGGGCCGCACACGAACAAGCTTTGCCGTGAAGTCAGTGCTCTTTGCCGAGGCAGCGCAGTATAAGCTGACGCGCGGCGAGCCAAAAACAGCGACCGTCTCAGACAAAGGCTGCGTCGTGTACACGAGCACGTTGTTGCCAAGCTCAAGAGAAGCCTGATTGTAAGTTCCGCTTGACGAACCCGGGCCGCCCGGCGCCATCACCGGAACCTCGGGATCGTACACAAAAACGTCACAGGGCTCATCGGAATCCGCCGAGGTTTGCGCTGAGTGTGCCGTCGCCCTTGCGCGAGTTGGCACGGCCGCCACTTCGCAAGTAAAGCGTCGTCTCTGTGTCTACGGGCCAATGCTCCGCCGAGTGCCAGCGATTCTCAAACAGTGAGAAGTGCCGGATCCGAGGCTCGTCTGCAAATTCTCCGGAATCCTTCAGCCAGTGATTAAACCAACCCAGCAGGATGGCGTCGGTATCAATTAAAGCCGCCGGTCCAAAGTTGACTTCGCCGATCTGGTCTCCCCACGGAATGTGCACCCACGGCCCGGCGATCAGATATTGATGATCGCGCGCATGCGGAGTCGCCGCCTTTTCGCACAGCGCCCGGAAGCCGTCGACGGTCCCCTTGAGATAAAGATCGAACCAGCCGGAAATGTGCAGAGCGGGCACATTGATTCGGTCGAGACATCTGCTCACGTCAAGTGATTCCCAGTATTCGCCGGGCATCTCGTGATCGAACCAGTCGCGCACATACGGCCGGCAGTTCAGGAGAGCGCAGCGCAGGATGATCGCGAAACGGCAGCACCCCGAACTGATTCCGCAGGTCTGCCCAGGCTTGCTCCAGCTTGTCGCTCGCTTCACGAAGACCAAGGCGGCGGGCGTCCATCTTGAGCATCTGCAAACCCCATGCCAGGCTCGACGCGAGTCGCAGCGCTCCGTTGTGATAGAACCAGCCGCGATACAGATCGGTCGCGGACATGCCCGGCGCGATGGCAACGAGCCCTTCAGGCTGCGCTGCGGCGGCCAGGAACTGTGTCACGCCCTGATAGGAAAAGCCGTACATGCCGATGCGGCCATTCGATTCAGGACGCGCGCGCAGCCACTCGACGGTCGCAGCTCCATCGTCGCGCTCATAACGAAATGGATAGAACGTTCCCTCCGAATCGCCCCGCCCGCGCACATCCTGAATGACGACGTTGTAGCCATGGCGCGCAAACCACACTGGATGCGCGTACACAACCGTGGACGCTATGTCGCGACCATAGGGCTGGCGCATCAGCAGCGTCGGGTGCGGCCCTGGCTCAGCCGGGTAGTAGTGATCGGAGATCAGACGAGTTCCATCGGGCATGGCGCAGGCCACGCCACGCTCCAGGCGCACGCCGTTGCCGCAGTCGATATGCCCGGAGTCCGTCATGGGTGATAGAGGTTCTCATAGCGCGCCATCGCTTCGAGCGCAGTGGCGATGCGCTTTGCCGCCTGTTCCACCCAGCGCGCGCCGTTCTCCGCGGTCGCAGGGCGCGGATCGCCCATCACGCCGCTCGCAGCAATATCTCGGGTGAGCCACGCGAAGGTAGCCGAGGCGTTTTCGGGCTTCAACAGCTCCGGTTTGTCGATCTGTGCGATGTAGTTGACGGTGTACGCCGTCGTGTCCACGAGTTCCGGTACGGCGCTCAGCAGGAACGCAGTCTCAATCTCTCCGGCATGAAATCCGTAAGCCCTTTCCTGCTCACTCACTCCTTCAAAGGTGATGCCTCCCGAGCCATACAGCGCAAACGTGCGCAGGCCAAACTCAGCGCGCAGATCCCGCGCCATCACATCGACGAGCGATGAATTCCCTCCGTGTGTGTTGTAGAGCACAACCTTCTTGAATCCCGACGCGGCAAGGCTCGCGCCGATATCGCGTACCACTGCCATGAACGTTGCCGCCGAAACAGACAGCGTTCCGGGAAATCCAATATGTTCATTGCTCTTGCCATAGCAGACGGGCGGCAATGCATACACCGGCAAATCGGCGGACAGCTTTTCGAGTGCCTTCCCCAGCAGCAGATTATTGATTAGCGTATCGGTCGCCAGGGGCAGATGATGCCCGTGCTGCTCAATGGCTGCAGTCGGCAGCACCAGCAGCGTCGAGTCCTTAGGGAGTGCCTCAACCTGCTTCCAGTTCAAATATGAAAAATTACGCGAGTCGGGAATCCAATTCTTCACAGGTGAGCGGCCTCTTCCGCCTCCGGCTGGAAGCTGAGCATTTTCCCGGGATTCAACAGCCCCTTGGGATCGTTGCGCCGCTTGGCGGCGAGTTGCACGTTGTCCTCCCGATAGCGACCTCCATCTTCCACGTTGTTCACGTGAGGATTCGCCACAAACACACCGATCGCCCGGCAGAACCGGATCATATCGTTGAGCCGCTCCTCGGTGGTGAAATACACAAGTGGAATCGCGCCCGGGATAATCCGACCCGCCGCGTTCTTCCAGAACTCCATGTGGAAGAGGATCTCGTTGCCGTATCGATCCTTCAGTTGGCGCATCTGGTCGCGCACGCTGTCGGGATCAAACCCGCACTGCAGATAGGTGTACGCGTCATCGTGCTTAATGGCCCAGAGCGTGGTGTGGTTCCAGGTGTAATCAGTGAGCAGCGGCCGGGTGCTTAAGCCGTCGTAGTGTCCCGAGTAAGTGACGATGCCGCCGGTACTCCGCACTTCCTGCTCGAAGGCCGCGAGCTGATCCTGAGCAATCAGGAAAAAGATCAGGTGCTTGCCTTCCAGCGCAATCTTCTTAATGGGGCTGAAGTACGAGGAGATCGGCCATTCAAACGCTGTCACCAGCCGCTTGGTCCACTCCGGTGCGTTCGCGATACGCTCGCTGAAGTCGTATGCGGCAGCGAAGGTATCGAAGCCGACCGCGCACTGCGCCCAATCGACCTTCGGCGCAAGCGCAAGCCAGATCTTCGTGATCACACCGTTGGTCCCCCACGCGTGCAGAATGTCGTGCACCGCCTGGCCTTCAAGAAACTGAACCCGCGGCTCCTCTTCCATCGTCACCACTTCGAGCGCGCGTACCGTCTCATAGTCGCGCAGATTCCCGTTGAGTACCGAGCCCACGCCTCCCGAGCCGCCGCCCAGGAATCCACCGACAGAAGCTTTGACAATCGTGCTCGGATAGCAACGCAGTTCCCAGCCCACTGTCCGGGCCTGCGTTTCAAGCACGCCCAGGCGAACACCCGGCTCGCAGATCGCCACACCGTCGCCGGTAATTGCTTCGATTCTGTCCATCAGCGAGAGATCTAAGACGACACCACCATCGAGCGGAATCGCCTGGCCGTAATTGCCTGTTCCCGCACCGCGGGGAGTCACCGGGATATCGTGCGCGAAGCAATAGCGCAAAATGCTCCGCACCTCATCAGTGTTGACGGGCTGAACCACCACCTCGGCATGCTTGTTTTCAAGGCGCTTTTTCAGCACCGGCGAATACCAGTAAAAATCCTTCGACAGCCGCTCCACGACGCCGAGCGCAGTAAGGCAGCGCCGCCGGTCAGCGATGAGTTCAGACATTGCATTTTCCAGGGTCTCAGTCATGCCTACCTCTGGTGCTGTTATTCGTCTTGCGCGTGCTCCACCCCGCAAATGCTTTCAGCATTCGCGGATCGGTAAACAGGCCATAGCACAGGTCACGAAGCAGCTCCCCCTCGACAACGCAGGACATATCGCTGCGCCGTACCACTTCCTCTGCTGGAATGTGAATCTGGTTGCAGTGACGGTTCGCGTCTTCAATCGTCGCTCCATAAACAACGCGGTCCAGGCCGGCCCAGAGCGCGTTCGCCATGCACATGGGGCAGGGCTCGCAGGTGGAGTAGAGTGTGTATCCCGCAAGCGACGGTTTGCCGAGCTTCCTGGCAGCCAGACGAACCGTGCGCAGCTCTGCGTGGGAGCTGGGATCGTTTTCCCGCATCACTGCGTTGCGCGCCCGATACAGCAGGCCGCCGGATCTGCTGTCAACAACGGCTGCGCCGAACGGCACGGGACGTGGAGTGCCGAAGCTGCGGGCAGTGAACTGGACAAGCTCGGTCATGATCGCCTCATCACGATCACGCTTCGGCTTGAAAACCTTCCCCATTGACGAAATTTAGCATGGATTGTGTGAATTCGAGCCGACTGTTTCACGCCGCCCTGTGAGTAGAATCAGCGCATGGAAATTGAGGCATCTCCTGTTGAGGCTATGAGCGGTCTGGCAGCCGCCGATCCAGATCGCGTAGCGGAAGAAGCGCTGGCGCGGGTGAACAGCAACGCCAGCCGGAATTCGTATCTGACCGTGGACGCAAACCTGGACGCGTGATCAGGCTAACCGCCTGACTCAGCGCACCACTGATATGCGGCAGCTCCTGTACGGCCTTCCCATAGCCCTTAAAGATTGCTTCGACCTGGAAGGCTTCGTTACCAGCAGCGGCTCGCGCTTCTACGCACGCCGCAATTCTCCCGCAGCCTCGGATTCATGGGTCGCAGCACGACTCAAGGCTGCCGGCGCAGTGATCACCGGCAAAACGCACATGCAGATGCTGGCCTACGGCATCACCGGCGAGAATCGCGACTACGGCGACTGTGTTCAGCCGGCCGATCCAACGAGTCTGACCGGAGGATCCTCAAGCGGCTCGGCCGCGGCCGTGCAGGAGGGCTCCGCCATCGCCGCCATTGGAAGCGACACCGGCGGCTCCATCCGCGCTCCCGCCGCACTGTGCGGCCTCGCAGGATACCGCGCTTCGCTGGGCCTGGGCGACTGGCGCGGAGGCGCGCATCTCGCCGCGTCCTTCGACACCATCGGCTGGCTCTGCCGCGACCTGCGCGATCTGCCCCGTCTCGCGCAAGCGCTATTCGACCTGCCCTCGGGCGCAGCGGTGTCAGAACCGCCGCGCATAGGTATGCTGTCCCGCAGCATTCTCGAGGATTGCGAAGCTCCTGTCCTCGTATCGATCGCGGCATGGAAAGAGCGGCTTCTCACCTCGGGAGCGCCCGTGAGCGAAGTCCAGCCGGAATTCTTCTCCGAGGCGTATTCGATTTATGCACCGCTTCAGGCAAACGAGGCCGCCCCCTTGCACAGCGGCTTCTTCGACGAATTCGAGCCTGCAATCGCAGACCGGCTACGCTGGGGAGCCTCTCTCAAAGCGGAAGAGGTCGCAGCGTGGCGGAAGAAGCACCAGATTTTCGTGGAGAAGATGAATGCTCTGTTCGAACGCTCGGATTTTCTATTGATGCCCGCCGTTCCACTCGCGAGACTGATCGCAGGCGAAGATCAAACCGCTGCTCGCCCTAGAATCCTCGGCTACACCACACCGGGAAGCCTCGCCGGTTTACCTGCCGTAGTGCTGCCCGGCAAACCGGGGGTCCAGTTGCTCGCGGCGCGAGGTCAGGACGCTCGACTCCTGCACTTCGCCGCCCAACTCGGCCGTCTACTCGCAGCCGAACAGGCTTGATCCGCCGCATATCGATTGTTAAGCTCGGGCATGACTCCCGCGAAAAACTGGCTTGCGCTTTCAGTGATGTGTCTCGGCCTGCTCGGCTGCCACGGCGGAAAGGGCAGCAACGGCCTGACTCCGGTCACATTTCAGACCGACTGGTATCCGCAGCCTGAACAAGGCGGCTTTTATGAGGCGCAGCTCAAGGGCTACTACCGGCAGGAAGGCCTGGACGTCACCATCACCCCAGGCGGTCCGTACGTCATCGCTGACCAGCAGGTTTCGACGGGGACAGCCCAGTTCGGAATGGGCTCGTCCGATCGCATTCTGGAAGCGGACTCCCAGGGCCAGTCACTCGTCGCCGTAGCTGCCACGATGCAGCACGATCCGCAAGGAATCATGCTGCACACAAACTCCCCCGTGCACGACTTTCCCGATCTCGAAGGGCGCACCGTCGCGGTAAAGCCGGGATCCACATGGTTCGAGTACCTGATCGCGCGCTATAAGCTGAAGAACGTCCGCGAGACGCCGGCCACCTACTCGATCGCAAACTTCCTTCAGGACCCGAACTACATTCAGCAGATCTTCGTGACCTCCGAGCCATACTTCGCGCGCAAGGCCGGAGTGCAGGTGCGCACGTTGCTCATCAGCGACACGGGCTACGCACCTTACCGCATATTTTTCACGACTCGTAACTATCTCACGCAGCACCCGGACGTGGTTGCGAAATTTGTGCGCGCATCGTTGCGCGGTTGGCGTGACTACATCGCCGATCCGGGCACAGTAAACGCCCGGTTGCTGAAGCTGAATCCTGCCATGACCATCGAACAGATGCAGTTCACCTGCCAGGCCCTGAAGGACGGACATTTCATCTATCCTGACGACGACCCGTCCAAGGCCGGAGACTTCGACCCCGCCCGTTGGTCCCAGATGTATCAGCAGTTAGTCGACCTGAAGCTGATCCAGCACCCGATCGATCCCGCGACTGCGTACACCATGCAGTTTGTGAGTAAGCCGTGAGACTGTTCGCAAACCTCTCCTTGGGCGGCAGCGGCTACGACTTGTCTTTCAGTGCTGCCTTCACGCCATCGATCATCGCCTGGGGATTGAACTCGCTGCGGATGATGTCATTTGGGCAGTCTGTGTAGACAGAGACCCTGTAGTTGCAGATGAACACCACTTCCTGATCGGGCCGGTGTTCCTTGATTTGGGTGCAGACCCTTTCCGCAGCCGGAATGCGCCCGTCCCCTTCTACATCGATGATCACGAGTGAGTATTTGCGGGTCAGCGCAAGTTTCAGACCGTCGTCAAGTGACACAGTGGAATCGACCTCATAGCCGTGCATGCGAAAAATCTGGTCCCGCAGGCCGAGGATGGTATCACGTCCACATATGTGAAGAAGGGTAGGAGGAGTCGGGGAATCGGGGCTCATTCGGGTCTTAGACTACCAGAGACGAACGCACTGAAGATTGGTGAAAAGCTGGCATTCGCAACTTGGATTGCAGCGATTGGCCGGCCGCTGGAGTGATCACTTCGGACGAGAAGAAGCAGACTATTTGACGGAATCGGAATGAGCGGCCAGTTCGCCCGGCATGCCAACTTTCGGCACCAGCATGTCTTCCTTGCGCATCACCATCGTGGTGGCGTTCAGGCTGGCTAGCTCGAAGCCGTGACCATGCGTGATCGCGTCAGTCGGGCAGGCTTCGACACAGTATCCGCAGAAGATGCAGCGGTTGTAGTCGATGTTGTAGACCTTGGCGTAACGCTCGGCGCTGGAAATCCGCTGTTCCGCTGTATTCTCGGCAGCTTCGATATAGATGCAGTTCGACGGGCAAGCCGCCGCGCAGAGAAAGCAGGCAACGCACTTCTCGAGTCCATTCTCGTCGCGCTGCAGCACGTGCGCACCGCGGAAGCGCTCCTGCAGCATCGCGCCGCGCGTCGGTCCCGGGCCGTCAGGATAATTTTCGACTTCGGTCGGCTTGAACATCTCTCCAAAGGTGATGCTCATACCTTTGCCAATGGCGGCGATGTTGCGCACGATGGACATGCCAACAGTATAGAGCGATCCGGCGATAAGGGTGAAATTCTCTCGCCAACGGACTCGATCTCGATGCTCGAATCATTATCCCGCAACGGACAGTGATATTTCAGAGGAGCCTCAAGTGCCATTGCAAAACCAGCTCCGGGTCGACCCTTTCCGATTACATCGTCGCCACCGGATCGGATGGGTACAAGGCGGTTCTCGCACTCGCCGAGGTCGACCCCGAGTTTCACCCCGGCGAGGTTCTCGTCGCCGACCAGATGGACGGCAAGCCGCTTGATGCCAAGATCGGGCCACTCCGCCTCGTAGTCACCGAAGACAAGCGTCCGGCGCGATCCGTCCACAACCTGGTTTCAATTGAAGTTAAGGCAGGCGGAATAAGCTTTACCGGCCCCAGCTGTATCCGACATGGATCATCTGCGAGTCAATACCGGGGTTTGTTGCGCCCAGGTAAGCGTTCGATAAATGTTGTATGCGGTATTCGAAGCGCATCGACCGGTTTGCCCGGCGAAAAAAATCAAACCCCGCTCCGAATGAGAACGTGAAGTTGAACGCGGAACTGTCAAAGATCGGGGATATCGCGCGGCGAGACGGCGAATCCCGTCATCAGCGTCAGCACAGGCTGGACTTTCGAGCGGGGAAGAAATTTCGCCTCGAGGCCCGCAGGGCTGAGACCGGCGACGTAAGTCCACCGACGCCCGTAGGTGAAAGTGTAATCCTGATAGTAGGTCTGGCCGTTATACGTGAAGGTGTAATTCGTACGATTTCACTCGCTGTCGACACGACCGGCATTTCGTGCGGCTGGCGGTAATAACCTAACTCCTGCAATCCCGGATACCCATCGTACGGCGGCAGATTGATGTTGTAGTAGTCCCCCGTCAGCACCGGATCGCTTTCCACCATCAGCGGCCGGATCTCCGCCCGATAGTCGAGTCTCCAGATGCGGTTCTGAAACAGTCGCTGTGTGAAAGACGCACCGAGTGTGACGAATTCCCGCTGATTACTGTAGCCCAGAATGATATGGCTGGAGCCCGGCGAGTACTCGGTAAACATCGACCAGGTTCTCGGGTTGGAGCCCGGCCGGCTTGCAGATGGCTGAACGTTCTGAGCGCGGGCAATGCCGATCAGGAAAATCGGCCATAACAGCACGAGGATGAGCGAGCGGCGTGCGAGCATTGGCGAGGGTTGACGAGCGTCGTTCCGTCCTCGGCGACTAATCTATGCCCTTGTATACACCAGCAGCATCAATCCAGTCCCAGCTTTTTCCAGATTGCATTCACACGCGATTTCGTCGCCCCGTCCATCTCGATCATCGGAGGCCACGGTCGAGTGAAGCCCTCGGCTGCCCATTTGCGCGTGGCATCGATGCCCATCTTGCTGCCGTAGTTCGGTAGCCGCGAAGCGTGATCCAGCGAATCCACCGGCCCCATCGTGAATTGAATATCGCGCTCCGGATCGATATTGTTGGCTACGCGCAGCGTTACCTCGCCAATATCCTGCACGTCGCAATCCTCATCGACCACCACAATGCACTTGGTAAACATCGCCTGCCCCAGCGCCCAGATACCGTTCATCACCTTGCGCGCCTGCCCCGCGTAGCTCTTTCGTATCGAGACAAGCATCAGGTTGTGAAAGACGCCCTCGACCGGGAGATTGATATCGACGATCTCCGGAAGCGTAAGCCGCATCAGCGGAAGAAAGATGCGCTCGACTGCCTTGCCCATCCACGCATCTTCCATCGGCGGCTTGCCCACGATGGTTGCCGAATAAATCGGATCTTTGCGATGTGTGATGCACGTCAGATGAAAGACCGGATACTCCTCCTCCATCGTGTAAAAGCCGGTGTGATCGCCGAAAGGCCCCTCGACGCGCAACTCGTCCAGCTTCACATAGCCCTCAAGAACAATCTCCGCATGCGCAGGCACTTCAAGATCGACCGTCTCGCACTTCACCAGTTCGACCGGACTCTGGCGAAGGAATCCCGCGATAATGTACTCCTCAACCTCGGGCGGCGCCGGCACAATGGCCGAGAACGTCGTCGCCGGATCGGTCCCGATAACCACCGCCACTTCAAGCCGGTCGTCCTTCACATTGCCCAGGGCAATTTTCGTCGTGCCACCCGCCGTCTCCGCCATGGCGTGAACGCGATCCGCTGCCGTCGATCCTGACGCCGCGCGCAGCCTTTCGCGCAGATGCTCGGCAGCGTTCTTCTGCCGCTGCCAGTGCATGCCCGTCGTCTGCCCGTCGTAGACCTGCATGCGATACATGCCCATATTGCGCTTGCCGGTTTTAGGATCGCGCGTAACAACACACGGCAGCGTGATGAACCTTCCTCCATCCAGGGGCCAACATTGCAGGACCGGAAAATCAAGCAGATTAAATCCCTCGCGGAGAATCACCTGTTTGCACGCCGCATCCTTGGCCGCAATTGTCTTGGGGAAAAACTTGCCAACTTCCGCCAGCATGGGCAGCATCTTGAACTTCTCAAGGAAGCCCTCCGGTGACTTGATCTCCATGAAGGCGCGAATCCTTCCGGCAATCTCATCCAGAGAATTGACCTCGAGCGCCAGCTTCATGCGCCGCTCGCTGCCGAACTGGTTCATCAGAACGCTCGATCCGCGATAGCCCTTCACATTCTCGAAGAGCAGCGCCGGACCACCTGCTGTCCCCCCGCGCTTGCCGGACTTCGAAGCTCGGTCGGTGATCTCAGCAATCTCCAGGATCGGATCAACTTCTTCGCGAATGCGTTTTAGCTCGCCAGCCTTATCAAGAGCCTTGATCCACTGCCTCAGGTCGTCGTATGCCAATTGTCTTCCCCGGCGTTCGCCTGTCACTTCACTTCGGCGAACACAACCCTACATACTAATTCCCTGCCGGGATCGGAAAGACCGCGAGAGCTCGTAGACGGTCTTCACTCAGTCGCCGAACTCTGCATTCCTGGAGAGCATCCACCGATTCATGATGGTCTGCGCGCAGCGCGCCCCGCACAGGTGCTTGGCTGTCGCATCGTGGGACAGAAATACGTTCCACGGCGTGATTTTGAGCACCGGCTGTTCCGGATCGCCCGGGTGCGGCGACAGCTTCTCGCTCCACGCCAGCCACCAGTCTCCCGCCTCTTCGCTTTTCGCCTTGCCGCAGACGTCGCAGGAATATGTTTCGGTCCAGGCCATTGGTCAACCTTCGCGCTCAGGATGTCAGTGCCACGTCTCTGGAAGTTAGCACAACACCCCGAAGCAAATGGACCGAAACTTTGCGCCGGTGCCCTTTAACCCACCTGAGCAACCGCCTGTGGGGGAATCTCCACCAGTGGGTATCCCAGCCGCTTCCACTCATCGAAACCGCCGCGCAGCGGGCGCACGCGGTACACCCCCAGCTTGCGGATCGTCAGCGCCATCTTCGCCGCCGTCGCTTCGCTCGGGCAGGTGCAGAAAAGTACCACGTCGCGATCGCGAGGGATATCCGCGCTCTGCTGAACCAATGTGTCCGGCGAAAGAAGCACTGCTCCGGGCAGGGTCCGCGGATCCGGTAGATAGTCGAGCGGGTGCCGCAAATCAACGATATAGACGGGCTGTTCGCGATCAAGCATGCCCTTCAGCTCGTCGGGCTCCAGGCGCGCCATGCGGATTTCCCGGAGGAATGCTCGCTGGCGCAGGAATCTCCAGATGAAGAAACCCATAAGGAGCAGCACAAACAGCAGGAATGCAAAGTGCTCGACCCACCCCAGCGCATTGGGATGCTTCTTCAGTACATCGCCGAAGAAGCGGCCACCGAGAGTGAAGGCCATCGCCCACAGCAGAATTCCGGCAGTGTCGAAAATCGCGAAGTAACGATACTTCATCCCCGTCTGGCCGGCGATCGGCGCCGCCACGGATCCGAGTCCGGGGACGAACTTCGCCAGCACCAGCGCGCCCGCACCGTGTTTCGTAAAGTAATTCTCCGTCTTGCGCACGCAGCTCGAGCGCTCCATCGACAGCCGGCACAGCAGCTTGACTACACTTCCTCCGTATCTCTTGCCCATGGCGTACCAGATGCTGTCGCTGACTAGGCTCCCGGCAACAATTGAAATCAACACCAGCGGAAGGCTGAGCTTGTGCGTGGCTGTCAACGTGCCCGCCGTGAGCATTAGCGGTGCGCTGGGAATGGGAACACCAAGCTGCTCCACCATCACCCAGAGGAAGAGAATCCAATATGCGTAAGCTAGGAAGAAATCCAGCGCGAGCGGCATTGCCATGGCCCCCGAGACAGTCGCCTGCCTCCGACTATAGTGAAGATGTATCGACGGCGGGAAACGATTCGCCTCAAACAACAGGCCGGATCGCGTCGCGACCCGGCCCTCAGTCTGGGGGACGGAAATAAGAACCCCGGCTGTCTACTGCTTTACCGTCACCTTGGGCTCAACCGACAGCCCCGGCCGCAGCAGATGATCGGAGTTTTGCTGGGGATCAGTTAGATCGATACGCACCGGAACCCGCTGTACCACCTTGACATAGTTACCGGTCGCATTCTCCGGCGGGAAGAGGCTGAGCACCGAACCCGTTGCGCCGCCGATCTGCGTGATCTTGCCGTCATATTTGCGGCCGCCGTAGGCGTCCACTTCGATGACCACCGGCTGGCCGGCGCGCATGTGCTCGAGCTGTGTTTCCTTGAAATTCGCCGTAATCCAAACATCGTCAAGTGAAACCAGCGTCATCATGTTCTGGCCGACGCTGACGTTCTGGTTGATCTCTACACTCTTGCGCGTAACAATGCCATTTTCGGGCGCGATAATCTTCGTGTAGCTCAGGTTCAACTTGGCCTGGTCCAGTTGCGCCTGCGCCTGCGCTACGGCCGCGGCAGCCTGATCAGCCTTGGCTTTCTGGATCGCCACCTGCTGGGGAGCAGTCTGCGCCGTCTTCAACTGCGCCTCGGACTGGGCCAGGCGATCTTTTGCCACGCGGACCGCGTCTTCGGCTGCCACCACATTCGCCTTTGCTTCCACCAGCGCCGCCTTGTTGGCGTCCGCGGCGGCAACCGCGGCGTCAAACTGCTGCTTCGAGATCACGTCCTTCTCGACCAGCGGCCTATACCGCTCAAGGTCGGCATCTGACTTGGTCGCGTTTGCCTGCGCCTGCACCACGCGCGCCTTCGCGGCGTCCAGTTGCTGCTCGGACTGCGCGATCTGCGCCGTCGATCCGTGAACATCCGCTCCGGCCGACGACAGCGTGCTTCCGGTGTTCACCGTGATTACCGGCACATTTACCCTCGCGGCCTCATAGCTCGCTTCGGCGCTCTGCAGATTCGCTTCTGCCTGCGCTACAGCGACCTGAAAATCTTTGGGATCGATCTCGACCAGAACATCGCCCTTCTTGACCTCCTGGTTCTCCTCCACATTGACCTTGATAATCTGGCCGGCGATGCGCGAGCTGATCTGAATCAGGTGACCGTTCACCTGGGCGTCATCCGTATCCTCGTAATAAGTCGAGTGCCACCAGAAGAGCAGCGCCCCCACCACCAGGAGCGCAATTACGCCAATCACGATAAATCTTCGCCGCGATTTTGGTTTCTCCGGCTTGTCATCCGGAGTTGTATTTTGATCGGGCTTTTCGTCCGCCACTGTTACTTTCCTCCCACGTAAGTCTTGTAATTGCTCTCCGCCACTCCCAGCGCCCGCGCCAGCGACAGCTTGGCGATGTTGTGCCGGTAGAGGCTGCTGACATATTGGTTGTCGGCCTGGGCCACCGATTGGAGCGCCTGCGAGACGGCCAGATTATCCGACACGCCCGCCTTATAGCGTTCCTGCGCTTCGCTGAGAGCCTCTTTTGCTAATTCCGAATTGCTGCGTGCCACCTCTACCTGCTTGGCGGCCGCCTGGATATCAAGAATGCTGTCGCGCACATCCGCGCTTATCTGTCCCTCGAGATCGCTCAACTGCGCGCGTTTCTGGTCAAGCTGCGATTGCGCCTGCTTGGCATCGCCGCGCAATTTTGCTTCCTCGAACAGCGGCACATCAAGCGTGCCGGTCGCATTGCCCGTGCCGTGCGAATTGCCGAAGTTGACGCCAATATCGCCGTAGTCGCCATCGAAGCTCACCGTCGGATAACGCTCCGCCGTCGCCGCGCTGCGCGCGTGCTGCGCCCCCGTCACCTGTTCCTGCATGGCTTTCAGGTCGTTGCGGTTGGCAATCGCCTCCTTGACCGCGGCCCCCGGATCGAGATTGTCCAGCGGGGTATAGGGCGACTGATCTGTAAGCCGGAATTTCTGCTCCAGCGGCAGGCCGATCGCCCGCGCCAGCGCGATCTTGTCCTTCTCGTACTGATTCTTAACCGTGATCAGCGACTGCTGCTGCGTCTGGTAATCGACTCGCGCCCGCAACTCATCGAGCAGCGGCGCTGTCCCCGCCTGGTGATTGCTCACCGCCTGGTCGAGCGAAACCTTCGACGTATCCACCTGCGCCTGCGTTGAGTCGATCAAAGCCTGATCGGCGATGCAAAGGAGATAGGCATTGCCGACGGTGAGCACAACCAGGTCCCGCGCATCTTTCACCGAGAGCTGCGAACTCTCAAAATTGTGCTTCGAGGCAAGATAGTTCTGCAGCGACGAGACGTTAATCAGCGACCACTTCAGGGTGCCGCGAACATCCATGTATCCGTACGGGCCGATGATCGCGGGAAATCCGCCGCCCCGTAGTCCGAGCGCCTGCAGGTCAGTCTGCTGCACCGACGACTTGAGGTCGCCGGTAACTGTCGGCAGCAGAGATTGCAGTTGCTGGAGCTGCGTTCCGTGGGAGTTCAGCTGGCTCTGGCTGGTAAGAACCAGGCCCAGGTTGTACTTCAGTCCGCGCGCGATCGCGTCGTCCAGCGATAGATCCATGACCCCCGCGGTTGCCGCCTCTTTGACCTGGCTGCCCTGGTAGGTGGTGCTGTTGATCTGCGGCTGTGTGACCTGGATCGGCGCTTGTGGCTGCACAACTCCGCCCCCGCCTGCCTGGCCGAACTGAAAGGCATGAGCCACAGGACAGGCTGCGGGAATGAAAAGCGCCAGAACCAGCCCCCAAATGCGCGCACTGCCGTATCGGCTGCTTGAACTAGCCTTGAACACGAATAACTTCACCCCTGGAAAATGTTCCCTTAGACAACTATCTATTCAGGGTACGTCGTTTTGGATGCCTGAATGCCGGAAAGTATTCAAAAAACACGCCAAAATACCCCTTGCGCGATCCAGGCATACTTTCCGCTGCGAGCGGGGGAAACTACGGGTCAGGCGCGCGATTACGCGGTAACGCGCTCCGCTTCGGAATGCACCAGCGCATTGGCCAGGGAGCAGAGCGCCTGCCGGAAGCTTTCGCCAACCTGGGCCGCCGACCATCCCGGCTGCGTACCCACGCCGTTGGCCAGCGAGGCTGCCGTTGCTCTGTTATCCCAGCCGAGCACGGCACGCTGCACGAAGATCGCGCGCTGGGCAAGCGGCAGCTCATCGAGCCAGGTGCGAAGTCGATTTCCACTGCCGGCAACGTTTGCCGCTCCGTTGACCAGCTCGGCAATCTGCGCGGCGGAAATTCCAGCCGCCGAAAGGTCATCATCCTCAATGCAGCTCACGGGACCGTCCACTGGTGCTGGCACTGCGAAGGCGCCCGGATCGGCCTGGTTCATGCGGGCCACCGCCGCCTCGATCAAGTGGTGGCGCGCGGCATCGACCGCTCCATCTTCCGGAGCGCAGGGATCGACTTCGACCTCCGCTACCGTGGATTCAACCAGGTTGAGCGCCTCACCCTCGTCTCCCAGCATCAGGGCCGCCAGCTTGTAAAGTTCGACTGCCGTATCCTGCGCCCTCAGAACGCCGCCTTCACAATCCCCGAATCCCATGGCCTGAACCTCCGCTACGCTTCCTCTTTCATCCTTACCGACCCGCACTCCGGAGTCAAATTGGGGCCGGGAATTTTTTTGCAGCCATTTCATCCCACCACAGCAGCCCTGATGTATAGCAATTTATGTAAACTTTGGGCGACAGGCACCTGCCCCGCAATTTATGGCCAGAACGCAAAGCCCGCAGCAGAGTCTCTTTTTCGGCAGAGACGAATCCTGGCTGAACTTCAATCGCCGCGTGCTCGAAGAAGCCCAGGACGAGACCAATCCTCTTCTCGAACGCGTCAAGTTCCTGGCCATTACCGCCAGCAACCTCGACGAATTTGTCGAGATCCGGGTAGCCGGGGTGCTGCAGCGTATTGAAGACGGCTACGCCGAGCTCAACCCCGATGGCACGACCCTCGAGCAATCCCTGGCCGTCATAAACGCCACCATGCACGGCTTTGTCGCCGAGCAATACCAGTGCTGGAACAAACAGCTCCTGCCCGCGCTCCGTGCCGCCGGAGTGCGCGTGCTGCGCTGGGATGACATGGACGACGCGGCCCGCGAGGCTGCGACCACTTACTACCAGCGCGAAGTCGACCCCCTGCTCACGCCGATCACCATCGACCCCGCCCATCCATTTCCCCGCGTGCTGAACAAAGCCCTGTGCATCGCGCTTCTGCTCAGGCGCAAACGCAAAGGACCCGCAGGGGCCGTGCTTGGAGTCGTCACCGTGCCGCGCGCCTTGCCCCGCTTTGTAGAGCTGCCTACGACCGGAGCCACCCACGACTTCATCTTTCTGCACGACCTCATCGAGCATAAGGCCGCCGGCATGTACCGGGGATACGAAATCCTCTCCAAGGCTGCGTTTCGCGTCACGCGCAACAGCAATCTCTACTTCTCCGAAGAAGAATCACGTAACCTGCTCGAGACCGTGCGTTCCGAACTGCACAACCGCCGCAAAGGCGATGCGGTACGCCTCGAAATCGAAAAATCCGCGGATGCAGAAATCGTAGACCGGCTGCGCCTTAACTTCGAGCTCGACGACTCGCAGGTCTTCCGCACCGACGGTCCGGTAAATCTCACACGTCTGATGAACCTGGCCAGCGATACGCCTCGTCCCGACCTGAAATTCCCTCCCTTTGTCCCGCACGAGCTGCGCCTCAATCGCAAGTCAACCGATCTGTTCGACGAGATGCGGCACCGCGACATCCTGCTGCACCACCCCTACGACTCCTACGACGGCGTCGTCGGTTTCATCCAGGCCGCGGCAAAAGATCCAAACGTCGTCTCGATGAAGCAGACGCTTTACCGCACCAGCGCCGATTCGCCCATCTTTCAGGCCCTCACCGAAGCCGCCCAGACCAAGGAAGTCACCGCCGTCGTCGAGCTGATGGCGCGCTTCGACGAAGCCTCCAACATCCGCTGGGCGCGCGATCTCGAAGACTCTGGCGTACAGGTCTTCCACGGCATTGTCGGCCTCAAGACGCACTGCAAGCTGGCCCTGGTCGTCCGCCGCGACGACGACGGCGTCGTCCGCCGCTACGGACACCTCGGCACCGGCAACTACAACCCCAGCACCGCCCGCTTCTACACCGACCTCAGTCTCCTCACCTCCGATCCCGAGATCACCGCCAGCATGGGCGCTGTTTTCAACTACCTGACGGCGCATTCTGAATCCGACGATTACGCCCCCTTGCTGGTCGCGCCACTTACCCTGGCGGAAAACACCATTCGCCTCATCCAGCGCGAAACCGAACACGCTGCCGCAGGGCGCCCCGCCCACATCATCGCCAAGATGAATTCCCTGCTCGAGCCCAGCGTTATCGAGTCCCTGTATGCGGCTTCCAGGGCGGGAGCCCAGATCGATCTGATCGTCCGCGGCATCTGCGCACTCCGGCCCGGCATAAAAGGTCTGAGCGAAAACATCCGCGTTCGCTCCATCATCGGGCGGTTTCTCGAACACAGCCGCATCTTTTATTTCGCAAACGGCGGCACAGAAGAGATTTACTGCGGCAGTGCCGACTGGATGCCCCGCAACCTCTTCGAGCGCTGCGAAGTCGTCTTCCCCATCCGCTCTCCACAGATCGGCGCCCGCATCCGCGATGAAATTCTCGCGTCCTATCTTGCCGACACCCGGAAGGCCCGTCTGCTTTTCGGAGACGGCACCTACCGCCGCGCGTATGAGACCGAGGCTGGCCGCGCTCTGCCCGCCTTCAGCGCCCAGGAATTTCTGATGAAAGTTGCCGAGGGTAAGGCTTCTGCCGCGGAGATCCCCGCCATCCCCGCGCCCCAGGCGCACCACCATCCGGCCAGGCGCCCGGCAAAGAAAGCCGCGGCGCACCCGCCGAAGCGGGTCACGCCAAAAGAAAGGTCCGCCGCCGACTAACCCGCAATCCCCAGCCGTAAATAGCCCCTGCGGTCATAAAATAGAAGATGTGGTCCTTGCTCCCACTCCTCTTGCCACCGCTGCCCGGCGCACATTCCGCTTCCCTGCTCTCTTGCGTTGGTGGCACCTGCTCTCGCTCGATGCGCCAACCGTCGCCGCTCTCTGGTCGTGGAGCTTCGCCCGCGCCATGCACATCCACCTCCCCTGGAGCTCCCCCCTGCTGCTCGCCCTGGGAACATGGCTGATCTATGTCGCTGACCGCATCCTCGACGTCCTTGGCGGCGGCGCGTCCGGCCAGTTGCGCGAACGTCATTTCTTCTACGCCAGACATCGCGCCCCAGCGCTTGCCGTTGGCGCTTTCGCCAGCCTGGCCCTGCTCTGGCTCTTCTCCACGCGCATGAACCCGGCCGCGCGGCGCGAAGATGTCGTACTTTTCGCAGCTGCCCTCGTCTACTTCTGCCTCATCCACGTCTGGGCGCCGCAGTCCCCGTCCGGAATCGAGCGCTGGTTCCCCAAAGAGATCGCCGTCGCCGTCGTCTTCGCCTCGGCAGTAGCCGTGCCCGCATGGTCCCGGCTACCCAGTCAAAGAGTTCCGCTTGCCCCTCTGGTCGCCCTCTTTGCCCTGCTCTGTTGGCTCAATTGCGTGGCCATCGAAAAGTGGGAGAACTGGGAATCGCCCGTCATCGAGCCACGCCCGGGCATCGAGCTCCGCACTGCCGCATCCTTCCACATGCTGGACACAACGCCACCTCCCGCTCGTGGCCTGCGGAATCGCGCTGCTGGGCGTGATCGCCGCGGCGTCATCGATTGTCTCTGCCGCACCCGTGGCCATGACCAGCCTTTATCTCGCCTGCACCGTATCGGCTCTGCTGTTCCTCGCCCTTGATCGATCGCGACTCGACAGCTTCGACCTCCGCATCGCCGCAGACGCAGCCCTGCTCACGCCGCTCCTCTTACTCGCGGTCCCACGCTGATGGCTCCTTCCTTGCGGTTTTGAGCTGATGGCTCCCGACTTCGACGCCCCCGGCTTCGACGCTCCCGACTTCAACGCTATAGCCCGGCCGTACCGGTGGCTCGAATATCTCTCCTTTGGCCCCATGCTCGAGCGCTGCCGCTTCCACCGCGTGGCGCGAACTTGCCGATGCGCAGCACGCCCTGGTACTGGGCGACGGAGACGGCCGATTTCTCGCCCGGCTGCTGAGCCAGAATCCGCAAATCCGCGCCGACGTGATCGATCTGAGCCCGGCGATGCTGCGCCTGTTGACTGGCCGCGTGGCAAAGATCGGCGCGCAGGACCGGATCACCCTGCACTGTGCCGACGCCCGCGACTTCACGCCCACCGGAAGCCCATGCGCAACTTACGATCTCGTCGTCACCCATTTTTTTCTTGATTGCCTCACCACCGCCGAAGT
The DNA here is from genome assembly GCA_963725225.1 of uncultured Acidobacteriaceae bacterium. Lineage (GTDB taxonomy): Bacteria > Acidobacteriota > Terriglobia > Terriglobales > Acidobacteriaceae > Silvibacterium. Next base: position 21,627 of record CAVRXY010000033.1, on the reverse strand, counting down.
CCAGGCCCTCGCGGCGAGCATTCGCAACCATCTCCGCCCGGGAGCACGGTGGATCGTCTCCGAATTTGCGATTCCCCGCGGTCCGCTCTCGATCCCCGCAACGCTCGTCGTCCGAAGCCTTTATGCAGCCTTCCGCTTTCTGACCCGGCTCAAAGCCCGCCGTCTGCCCGACCACGCCTCCGCTTTCCGCGCCTGCGGTCTGACGCTGGTCAATCGGCGCCGCTGGCTCGGAGGACTGCTGGTCAGTGAGATATGGGAAGCGCAGGCAACCGCCGGAGCCGATATCCCCTCCATCCGGTAGAGAGTATCCAGGGCCCAACATGACAACCACCACCGCATTTCCCCTCCATGCCAGCTCCGTTCCCGGATTCGACCCCACTGTACCCCCGTTCCCAGGCCCTGATCCGGGCACTGACTCGCCACCCAACCCGATCCCCGCGCCCGAGCCCGATCCCGAGCCGCAGCTGCCTCCCGGACCCCCTCCCCGCACCCGAACCGGTGATCTGAAAAATTCATCAAATCCGGCTTCCCCGTTAACAATTCTGACCCCTCTCAATTGTTACAATTGCGTGAATCGCGGGCGTTAAACGCCTGCATCGAAAGAATCCTGTGAACCTCTATATCCTCCGCCACGCCAGCGCCGGAACCCGGCGCGCAAATCCCCTGATCGACGTAAAACGCCCCCTCGACAAAGAAGGCAAACAGCAGTGCATGCTGGTGGGCAGCTATTTGAATTCACTCCGGGTCCAGTTCGACCTGGTGGTTTCGAGCCCGCTGAAACGCGCCCTGCAGACCGCCTCTCTGGTCGCCACAGAGACCGGCTACGACGCCAGAATCATGGTTTCCGAGGCCCTGTCACCAGGTGCGACCGTTCCGGCGTTCGACAGGCTGGTGAACGATCTCAACACGCACGAAAATGTGCTCATCGTCGGGCACAACCCCAACCTGGCGCAATTTCTCGGAGCCGTCCTCAGTTCCAGCCGGATGAATATCCGTCTGCGCAAAGGCGCCATTGCCCGCGTCGACGTGGCGCGCCGCCCCGGCACCCTGCACTGGCTCGTAGATCCGCGCATCCTGCGCGGCGTCTACGGCAAAGTCACAAAGAGCTCCCGGCGGAAGACCTCGCGGAAGTAAGCCGCCTCTTTCCTCAGCGACCACAGTTCGAGTTCGGCCCCCGTCCGGCCCGGGCTGATCTCGAGCATCACCTGCCGCGGATACACCCGCACTCTCACCCGCAGCACATCGCTGGCGCGATCCTGATTCAGAGCCACAGCCAGCCGCAGCAGTACCACCGCCCGCTTCACGTGCTCATGCTCCTCGGGAGGAACCTGCCGCATCGTGCGCCCTTCTGGTTCCGGACGGCTCTTGCCGATATACCGTGCGACCGCTGATGTGACCACCCGTTGCGTCGCATTGAACCCGAAGATTTCGGAATTGGCGATGATGTACTGCGCGTGACGGTGATGTCCCTGATAATTCATGAACTTGCCGATATCGCGCAGCATCGCGGCGGCCTCCAGCCATGTCTGGTATTCCGCGGGAAGCTCGTGAACCGCGCGCATATCGTTGAACAGTTGCGCTGCGTGCTGTCGCACCGGCTCCGCCTGCCGTGGATCGACGCCGTACCGGCGGCAGGTTTCGAGCACCGCCTCCCATCGGTCGCGTTCGTACTGCTGGTGCGCCGAAGTGCGCGGATCCTGCTCGGCGAGCATCTGCGCCAGCACGCCGTCGCGCAGCCCCATATCGGAATAGCGGAAGCCCGGCAGGGCGAAGTGCTCCAGAAGTTCGGAATAGACCTGCGCTCCCGCCACGACAATCTCCGACCGTCGCGGCCCGATGCCGGGAATCGCGCTGCGATCCTCATTCTTCAGCTTGGTAAGCTTGTCGGCCAGCCGTCTGACATCCCGTGCCGATGCCACGTAGTCCTTGGCCCGTGCCTTGCGTATGATCCTTGTTGCTTCGAACAGCGCGGCGGCCGTGCCCGACGTAGCGATCACCGTCTGCACCTCGCCGGGTGTCACACGCCGCGAAGCCTTTCTCAGTTCACGCGACACAAACTGCTTCATCCGCGCGATCTCTTCCTTCACCGGCGGATCGCTCTTCAGAAACTCCTCCGTCAGCCGCACTGCTCCCAGCGGCAGGCTGATCGTCTCCTTGAGGCGCTTGCGCTCCGAGAGGGAAACCTCGCAGCTGCCCCCGCCCACATCGATCAGCAGACAGCGTCCCGAGGTGCCCGGCTCATTGTTCACCACGCCACGGTGAATAAGCCGCGCCTCCTCAAGTCCCGAGATGATCTCTACCTCCCAACCCGTCTCATCCCGCACCCACGCCAGAAATGCGCGCCCGTTGCGGGCGTCGCGCATCGCCGCGGTCGCTACGGCGCGAACCTGGTCGGCGCCGTGCTGCTGCACCGCGCGGTAGAAGCGCTTGAGAGCGCGCAACGTCGCCGCCATCGCGTCCGGCGAAACCAGCCCCGTCTCGAACACGCTCGTGCCCAACCGCGTCACTTCACGGTCTTCGTGCACAACGCGGAGGCTGTGTTGCACCACGCGGGCAATCTTTAATCTGCAGGAATTCGATCCAATATCAATTGCGGCGAGAGTCTGCATCAGCTCCGGTACATCTCAGGGGAAAATTTGGCCATTAAAGAGCAACGATACACGAGGAATATTTCAGGCAATCTTTGTCTGCTGCGTTACCGCGCGCTTGATTCCCGCGCGCGTCCGAGGCCTCTGGCTCAGTGCCTGCAATTCGCCCAGTAACCTGCCCCGCATTCGCTCTGCGGTCTCCAGCGCCTGGGCGTAGTGCTCGTCGCGCTGCGCCTCAATCAGCGCGGTCAACTCGGCTCCGTTGGCACCGAGCGCGTGATGCGCTTCTTCGGCTAGGACCAGCCAGTCGTGCCAGTCCCCGATTTCGTCCTGCAGCTTCTTGAGCGCCTTGCCGACAGTGCCCGCTTCCCGATCGTCGCCGCCCGCTTCGGCCATGTATCTGGCCTTTTTGGCCCCCTTGCGGAAGTCGTGAAGATTACCCTGATCCAGCCGCTGCATCTGGTGGGAAAGACGCGCGAACTCTTCGAGCGCGACGACCGCCGCACTGCGCTGGCTTCTGCGGCGGCGGCGGACCTGGCGCATCGCTCCCTCGAATGACGCAAGCTCTCCCTCCAGCCGTTCACTCCACCTGGCCGCGGCCTTCATCAGCGGCTGCGCGTGATGCTGCCGTGCGTGTTTCAGCCATGTATCCAGATCCCTGGCCTGCTCTTCGACCGGCATAGGAGCCCCCTCGGGCACCTCGTTTCCGGGCATAGCTTGAGTCGCTGCCGGCGCCCCCTCAGGATCCGCGGCTTCCGGAGCCCCATCGTGAGAGCCATTCTTTTTCGCCAGCCACTGCTTCTCCAGCAGTTTTCGATGCACGTCAAGGTCCCGCACCGCGCCCGCTGCCCGCCGTATCTTCTTGAGCAGCTTCAGCCAACGCTGCGCCGCATCGTAAAGCGCAGCCGCCTTCTCCGAGTCGGGTTCCGGGCCTCCGGCGCTGCGCTCCCGGACCAGGCTGTCGAGCATTGCCTCTATCCGACGCGTGCCGGTACGCGTTACGTGTACCGAATCTACGGTCGCATCCCTGGCACAGGCTTCAAGGGTCTGCCTCAATGTCTCGGTCAGTTGTCGAAGACGCGCATGCTCTGCGCCGGCAACCGTCTTACCAGGTCTGCCTCTCATACTGATATTCTGGCCATTGGCCCAATGATTTCGATGATAACGCCCCACGCTTCCCCCCAGGTAGAAACCAGCGCGGAGAAACCGGCGCTGCTCTCCTCTCCGGTCAAGGCCTGGTGTCTGCTGCTGCTTGTCTTTGTTGCGGTTCACTTTGCCGCCCTCTTTGCGCCCGCCATCCTCGACGACGCCGACGGCACGCACGCCAATGCCGCCCAGCACATGGCAATCAGCGGAGACTGGGTCACGCTGCGCGTCGATGGCATTCGTTACCTCGAAAAACCGCCGTTGCCCTACTGGCTCGTGGCGGTCGACTATCATCTCTTCGGCTACAACGTTTTTGCCACCCATCTTCCCGTTTCCCTTGCCGTGCTGGCCTGCGCCGCCCTGGCCTGGATATGGTCACGCCGCGCCTGGGGAGACCGCGCCGCCTTCTATGCCGCCCTCGGCATCCTCACCTCCATCGGTGTCTTTCTCTTCACCCGCTTCCTTATCCCGGAATCCCTGATCACATTCTTCCTCGGCCTCTCGCTCTACGCCTTCCTCACCGGCCTTGAGGACCGCAAACCGGCGCGGCTCTATCTCGCCTACGCAGCGCTGGCCATCGCCGTGCTCGCCAAGGGACTCATCGCTCCCGTCTTCTTCATCGCCGCCGTCGTTCCTTACCTGCTGATAACCGGCGAATGGCGGCGCTGGCGTCATCTGCGGCTCTTCACCGGCATCCTGCTCGTCCTCGCGATCGCCGCTCCCTGGCACATCCTCGCCGGCCTGCGCAATCCCGATTACGGCAACCCGGTCGGCAATATTCCCAGCGCCGGGCATGTGCACGGCTTTTTCTACTTCTACTTCATCAACGAGCACGTTCTGCGCTTCCTCGGCAAGCGCTACCCGCACGACTACAACAAGCAGCCGTGGCTGGTCTTCTGGCTCGGCCAGCTCATCTGGCTCTTCCCTTGGAGCATTTTTATCCCTGCGGCGCTTGTCCGCGCGTGGCGAAACCGCCGCGTCTTTGCCTCCGGCCTCCGCTACGACGCCACCAACACCATCCAGTTCCTCGACCCGCGCATGAGCGCGCACGAAGCCTCGTCGATGGCCGCCCGCCTCCGCTTCCGCGCCCGCACCAGCCTTCTGCTCTCGATCTACGCCGGCTTCATCCTGATTTTCTTTTCCGTTTCCACCAACCAGGAGTACTACACCTTCCCGGCCTGGTTCGCACTGCTCATGCTGATCGCCGGCTCACTCGCCACCATCGAACAGGCCCCGGCGGGGAGCACTCGCGCGATCAACGCTTATCGGATCAACGCCTCAAGCCCGTGGCTCTCCGGAGCTCATACCACCCTCGCTATCGTCGGCGTACTGATTGCTCTTACCCTGGGCTATGGCCTTTGGATCTCCCGCCATCTGCCTTTCATACCTGACATCGGAACGCTGATGGCGCACCGCGGCGTCGGCGACTATGCGCTGGCGACCTCGCAGTTCTTCGACCTCACCGGAGCGTCGTTCGCCGCACTGCGCCTGCCCGCAGTCATGGCGGCGCTCGCACTTTTGCTGGGCCCGCTATCGGCGTGGACACTGCGCCGTCGCGGACACGGCTTCGAAGCCACCGTCTCCGTCGCTTTCACCGGAGCCATCTTCCTCATCGCCGCGCACATCGCTCTGGTGCGCTTCCAGCCGATGCTCTCCTCGCGCTCCATCGCCAACACCATCAACCGCCTTGCCGGCCCGAGCGACGAGCTTCTACTCTACGGAGACCAGGCCTACGGCTCCTCTGTCACCTTCTACACGCATCGCAATGCGCTGCTGGTCGACGGCCGGTCATCGTCGATGGTCTGGGGTTCGTACTATCCCGACGCCCCTCATATCTTCCTCGAAGACTCCGACCTGCTCTCGACGTGGGGCACAGGACCACGCAAATTCCTCTTCGTGCCCGGCGACTTTCACGACCACGTCGAGAAGCTCCTCAGCGGAAGGCTCTACAAACTGCAGGAAGTCGCCGACAAGACCCTGTACACCGATCGCCCCCTGTCGCGTTAGCATTCTCACCCCTGGCATTCTCAAGAGACGCGGCCATTTGTGTGGGACAATGGCCGCCAATGACTCGACTTCTTTCTGCCCTCCTTTTGATGGGAACAGCCATGTGCTCGGTGGCCCAGAAGCGCCTGGTCCTCATCGATCAGGACGGCTCCGGTCCCGGCGGTTCGAACCAGATGGCCATGATGGTCCTCCTGCAATCGCCTCAGGTTCAGGTGCTGGGCATCACCATCGTGACCGGCAACGCCTGGCGCGATGAAGAGGTACAACACACCCTCCGCATGCTCGAACTGATCGGCCGCACTGACGTTCCCGTCGCTCCCGGCGCGGTCTTTCCGCTGGTGCGCACCCAGCAGGAGACGCAAATCGCATCGCAGCTCTACGGAAAAGTCACCTGGCTGGGGGCCTGGGGCGAGGGTCCGACGACCCTCAAGGAAACGCCTTCAGGCGCAGTGCCGGTCACTCCCGACAACCTGCCGGTGCACGGTCCATACGTCGTCCCGCCTATGCCCGAAGGCACGCCGCACACCAGACCGCTTGACGAAGACGCGGCACACTTTCTCATCCGCCAGGTCCACGCCCATCCCCACGCTGTCACCATCTACGCCGGCGGCCCGCTCACCAACATCGCGCTGGCCCTGAGCATCGATCCCAATTTCGCTGAACTCACGCAGGGCATCGTGCTCATGGGCGGCAGCCTCGATCCGCAAACCGACGATCCCGAATTCGCCACCAGCCCGCGCCACGAATTCAACTTCTGGTTCGACCCTGAAGCCGCGCACATCACCCTGCGCGCACACTGGCCGCGCATTGACGTGACCACCGTCGACATCTCGATCAAGGCCGCGTTCACGCAGGCCATGCTCGACGCAATCGCAAAATCCCCGCACCCCGCCGCCCAGTACATCGCGAAGTATTCGCAGGACCGCTACTACCTCTGGGACGAACTCGCCGCCTGCGCCTGGCTCGATCCAAAGATCATCACCAAAGAACGCCTGGTCTACATGGACGTGGACATTAACCACGGCCCCACCTACGGCGACACCCTCACCTGGACCGAGAAGATCAAGCCTGCGACCGATGTGCAACTCGTGCACGCGCAGACCGATCTCGACCTGGAGCGCTTCACCAAGCTATTCGTCGATCTGATGACCGGACCAAGGCCTCACTAAAAAAGAACGCAGGTTCTACACCCTACACCCTATTCCCTACACCCTGAACCTACTGCCCCGGAATCACCAGGTACTGCTCCAGCTTTCCGTCCGGCATCGTGTAGGTGGTCACCTGCAGATGCTGCTTCTCATCCGGCAGAACAACGCTGAAGACCCGGAACGTCATCCCGCCCCGCAGATCTTCAGCGGTCTTCTTCATCGCCGTCGCCTTGCCCAGCGGACTCAGGCTCGATTGAAAATCCTCCAGCGCCTGCTGGCTGAAATACGCGTTGCAGTTCGGCGTAAAGAGCGCGCGGTCGATCTTGCCCTGCATCAACCCGTTGTATATCTCCAGCGCCTGCCGCTCGGCTCACTCGGAGCCTGCGTATCTACACCCAGCACAATCGGAGCCAGCCCGCGCGCGATGATCGCCGCCGCCCGCGCCGCATCCTGATTCGTCAGCACCACGATCGCAGCCTTGTCCGCGGGGAAGACCATATTCTCGGAGACAAATCCCGAAACCTCTCCCGAGTGCTCATAGAATGTCCGCCCGAACGCATTGCGCACGAACAGGCCGAGCCCGTAATGCGGATCGGTCCCATCCTTCAGCTTCACCGTCGCGAACATCTCGTCATACGACTTCGCCGCCAGCAGCGACCGGTTCATCATGCTGATGTTCCACTGCGCCAGGTCGTATGCCGGCATCGCCAGTTCGCCTGCTGCGAACATCCATCCCTTGCCCTCCTTCGGCGCCGGCCGCAGCGGCCCCAGCGCGTACCGGATATATCCCGACGCATCGGTATCGCCCAGCCTCTCCGCGTCCGAATTCCATACCGCCTCCATGTCGAGCGGCTTGAACACGTTCGCCTGCAGGAATTTCATCAGCGGCATGCCGCTCACCTTCTCCACGATCAGGCCGGCGATCACGTAATTCGTATTCGAATACTGCCACCTCGTTCCCGGGTCGAAATCCAGCGGCTTCTTCGCCCACGTATCCAGAATGTGCTGTGCCGTCGTCGCCTCGCGCATCGGAGGCATCAGGTAGTCCTCCGGCCAGAAATCCTGATACCCGGCCGTATGCGACAGCAGCATGCGGATCGTCACTTCGTTCGCGCGCGTCAGATCGGGCAGGTACTTCGACACCGGATCGTCAATCGACAACTTGCCCTGCTGCTCGAGCAGCAGAATCGCCGCAGCCGTAAACTGCTTCGAAATCGACCCGACCGAATACCGCATCGACGGCTCAGCGGGAACCGGCGGATCGAGCTTGGCTTTACCATAAGCGTGCGTGTAAACGATCTTGCCTCCCTGCACGATCGCGACCGACGCCGAAGGAACGCCCGTCTGATCGAGAGCCTGCTGCGCGGTCGCATCAATCTTCGTCCGCAGGTCCGCGGAAATATCGTTGACGGTGAGGCTGGGCTGTCCGTAAGCAATCGGCCAGCACGCCAGGGCAAGAAGAAACACTGATAGGCGTCGCATAATGAAGAGCCAGCCTAGCAGGAAGGTGCGACTCGGGGCCAGGATTTGCGATCTAAGGTTATATGGAGTTGAACGAATCGGGACCCTAAGGAGAAGAATTACGTCAACACACCGTGTATTGCCTCAAAGCGGGTCCCAGACAAGCCTACAATTCACCTACACCCGGGAAGCAAGCAGGAGCATCTAGGAGGAAGTCATGATGAGGCTCAAGCTGAAATGGGGATTCGTTACTGCACTGACTCTGGCGGCGTCCATTGCCTGGGCCGATACATTGGAGTTGAAAAACGGCAGCCTGATCAAAGGCAGGTTTCTGGGTGGCACCGACACTGAAATCAGCTTCCAGGTCGGATCGACGGTGCAGAAATATAACGTCGCTGACATCGTTTCCCTCAAGTTCAATTCCGAAGGCGCGGCAAGCGCCCCTCCCCCGCCGTCGCAGCAGAGTTCTCTTCCCGACGATCCGGGAACGGTAGCCCATGTCGAACTGAAGCCGGACTTTATAACCATCCCGGCTGGAACGACAATTTCCGTGCGCACCATTGATACCATCGACTCCGCCTATAACGTCGTGGGCGACCGCTTTCAGGCTTCGCTGGCGGACCCGCTGATGGTCGAAGGTAACCTCGTCGTCGCAAAAGATACCATCGTCTATGGCCGGCTGACGCAATCAAAGGAGTCGGGAACCTTCACCGGCAGATCGCAACTGCGCCTGGAGCTGATCGGGATCGTGGTGAATGGCAAGTTGGTGCCGGTGGTGACCGGAGAATATGAAGTGAACGGCAAGTCGCGCGGCGCGAGCACCGCGAAGAGGACCGCCGGCGGAGCGGCTCTCGGAGCGCTCATCGGCGCCGTTGCCGACGGCGGCCAGGGAGCGGCGATCGGCGCGGGCGCCGGCGCGGCCGCTGGCGCAACCTCGGAAATCATCACCAGTGGAGACCAGGTAAAGGTGCCGAGTGAGACGCTGCTCGATTTCACTCTGCAGCAGGATGTCTCGATACCGAACCGCCCGACCTGATCGTTGCCACGCACGAAGAGCCCCATCCCAAATCGCTTTAAGCAGCCAAACGCGAACAGCATGATTTAACATACGTGCCGTTGTTCTCACCATTCACTATGCGCGCACGAATCCTTGTCTTTCAGCAATATGCTGCCGCGTGCCTCTGCGCGGCCCTATGCGTCGTCTCTCCCGCGCTCGCGCCGGCACAGGCTGCCCCATCGACCGCTCACTCGCTGTCGCCCCAGGCCGAGCAAGGCCAGCCCATCGACGCCTACATCCACGACGCATGGGATTCCCTCTCCCGTTCGATGAACGACTGCAAGTCCGTCGTCGACCCGAAGCTCGCCACCGCGTCGATCCTCTATCTGCCCGCCAACGTTCCCGAGCCGCCCGAAGTCGCCGCGCTAGAAAAATCCTGCAAGGTGAAAGTCGATCGCCTCCCGCGTCGCATCCAGCACATCGGCGATATCAAGCCGGGCGAGATCGCCCACTCCGGGCTCCTCTATCTCCCCAACAAGTACGTCGTTCCCGGAGGCCGCTTCAACGAAATGTACGGCTGGGACAGCTACTTCATCATCCTCGGGTTGATCGAGGACGGCCGCACCGACCTCGCCAAAGGCATGGTCGAAAACTTCTTCTACGAAATCGAAAACTACGGCGGAATCCTCAACGCCAACCGCACCTACTACTTCACCCGTTCCCAACCTCCGTTCCTTTCCTCGATGATCCGCGCCGTCTACGACGCCGAGGTCTCCGCAGGTCAACGCGAACAAGCCGCCCAATGGCTGCACCGCGCCTACGAATACGCCTCCCGCGACCACGCTCTCTGGACCGCCCCCTTTCACAAAGCCGGAGACACCGGCCTCGCCCGCTACTACGACCTCGGCGAAGGCCCGGTCGAAGAGATGGCCGACGACAGCACCTACTATCCTGACGTCATTCACTGGCTGCTCTCCCATCCCGAGGTGCACACCGACTTCCTGGTCACCGGTCCCGACAACCCCGATGCAAAAGCCCGTGCGGAATTGGCAAAGACCAGCTGCAACCTCGCTGCCTCCATCGTCTGCGCGCACGCTCACGTCGGCGGCCACTGGCTCAGCCGCGACTTCTACAAGGGCGACCGCGCCATGCGCGAATCCGGCTTCGATCCCGCCTTTCGATACGGCCCCTTCAGCGGATGGACCCACCACAATGCCCCCTCCGGCCTGAACTCGCTGCTCTACAAGTACGAGCGCGACCTCGCCTGGATGGCAGAACAGCTTGGCGACACGGAGGAAGCAAAGCACTGGAACGAAGCCGCCGACCAGCGCCGCGCCGCCATCAACAAGTATCTGTGGAACCCGAAAAAGGGCATGTATTACGACTACGATTTCATGGCCGGCAAGCAGTCGACCTACGACTACCTCACGACCTTCTACCCCCTCTGGGCAGGCGCCGCCGACGCGCAACAGGCAAAGGCCGTCGAGGCCAATCTGAAGACATTCGAAAGGGCTGGAGGCACCGCCATGAGCCCCTATGAGACCGGCGTCCAGTGGGATCTGCCCTACGGCTGGGCGCCCGTCACCTGGCTTACCGTCGATGGCCTGGCCAAAAACGGCGACATGAAAGATGCCGTCCGCATCTCGCAGAAATTCCGGGAAATGGTCAAGCAGAACTACGAGTGCGACCGCTCCATCCGCGAGAAATACGACGTCATCACCGCCTCAACCGAGGTCAACGTCGCCAGCGGATACAAGACGAACGTCATAGGTTTTGGATGGACAAACGCCGCGTATCTCAAGATGGGAGCCTTGATCAAGAGCTCCGGCGAACCCGCTGAACAGGTCGAGATCCCGCACCGCGTGTGCGCAGTCCCGCCGGCGGTGAAGTAATCTACCGTGGCAACAGGCTCCCATGTGCTGCTAATAAGCCTCCCCGGGGATGCTTGTCGCCGATGAATGCGGAGGCAGGGGTTCACTAACCGCACACCGCCTGCTGTAGCCCTGAGCCCTGTTCCCTCTTCTCTGCTATCCTGCCCGCACCAGCGAAAACTCATGCGCCCCTTGGCTATCTCGCTCGCCATCCTGCTCATGGCCGCGTCTGCGCACGCGCAGAAGAAGCCCTATCCCATCTTCCGCGCACTCGACCAGAAGACCGTCGAAACCATGGTTCTGGGTGTCCCCCAATCGAATCCGCTCCGCCTGGCCCAGCTGAAACGCGCCTTCGAGGACGTCGAATGCACAGGAGCCAATCTGCACGAGCAACCGACCGCCTCAGGCTCAAACCTGCTGTGCACCTTGCCCGGTAAGTCCACCGACACAGTCCTGATCGCCGCTCATTATCGCCACGTCGGCGAAGGTATGAGTGCAGTCGACGACTGGAGCGGCTCCATCATGCTTCCGCTTCTTTATCGTGCGCTCACCGCCACCCCTCGCCAGCACACGTATATCTTCGCCGCACTCTCGGGAGACGACGCGGCAAAAGTCTTCCTCGCTTCCCTGACGCCCGCGCAGCGCCGCTCTATCAAGGCCACCATCGCCCTCGACGCCCTCGGCCTGGGGCCAATGCGCTTCTACATCCACCGGAGCGGAACCGTGCCCACCCCCTCCGAGAACTCCCTCCGGGTGCAGCTCTTCGAAGCCGCCGATAACCAGGGCCTCAAGCCGCCCGAGAGCTCGATACCCGGTTCATGGTTTCATATCGATGACACCAAAGAGTTTCGCTACCACGGCGTCCCCGCGATTCTGATGCACTCCGTCGACGGATCAAAGCGCCACGTGCCCGGCTCCCGCGACGACAACGCCGAGGCTATCGACGCCAACGCTTACTTCGCCAGTTACATGACCCTCTGCTACTACCTCGTCGGACTCGATCAGGTCACGGCATGGTCGGGGCTGCCCTCGACGCCTTCTCCGCGCGGCGGCGGCCGCCGCTGAGACTTCTTATGTTTCAATAGGAATCCACCATGACCACACGCCGCAACTTCCTGTCCTTCGGCGCCATGAGCGCCGCCGCCCTTGGGCTCACCAGCCGCGACGCCCACGCCGACACCGCCGAACAGGTCAAGCAGATGAAGCCGCCGGCGAAACCTGTCATCGTTACCCGCGTCACCGGCGACCAGTCGATCCAGCAGGCCTACCAGATGCTCCTCGACGGCACCGACACGCTCGAGGCGGCGCACCACATCTGCATCGGCCGCGAGAACGACCCCAGCGACCACAGCGTCGGCCTCGGCGGACTTCCCAACGAAGAAGGCGTCGTCGAACTTGACTCCTGCTGCATGCATGGACCCACGCGCCGCGCCGGCTCCGTCGGCGGCGTGCGCAATATCAAGAACGTCTGTCTGGTCGCGCGCAAGGTCTTTGAACACACCGGCCACGTCATGCTCGTCGCCGAGGGCGCGGAGAAATTTGCCGTTGACCTGGGCTTCCCGCGTGAAAACCTGCTCACCGACGACGCCCGAAAGATCTGGCTGCTGTGGAAGGAAAGCAACTCGCAGATGGACTGGTGGGGGCCCAGCATCGCCGATCCCGGCTGGAAGGATCCCTTTGCCGACACGCCCGCCCCCAAGCCCACCATCGATCTGCACGGCCTCTCTTCCCTCCGTCCTGGCTCCATCCCCCGCCACCCCACTCCGGAATGGGCTCCGGCCATCAGCGCCCGCACCACGAAGCTGACCGAAATGGCCGCCGACCTCGGCATCGCCCCCGAACAGCGTCTCTTCGCAGCTGAACAGGTGCTGTGGCCCACCACCGGAACCATCCATGTATCTGTTGTGAACACAAAAGGCGAAATATCCGGCACCACTACCACTTCCGGCCTGGCCTGGAAACTACCCGGCCGTCTCGGTGACTCACCCATCCTTGGAGCCGGCAGTTATACCGATCAGGACGTAGGGTCGGCAGGCGCTACTGGTTCAGGCGAAGAAAACATAAAGGTTGCCGGCGCCCATACCATCGTGGAGCTCATGCGCCAGGGCTACTCTCCGAAAGATGCGGGCATGGAAACACTGCGCCGCATTGTACGTAACTACAACGGTGACATGAAGAAAATCCGTTATCTCGACATGGAGTACTACATTGTCCGTAAGGACGGCGCATACGCAGGCTGCTCCTTGTGGAGTACCGGCGCCACCGGGAAACCACGAGTCTTCGTTGTTCACGATGGAACCTACCGCATCGAAAAATGCGAACCGCTGTTTCAGGGAAGCCTCACAGAGTGGCCACCTTTCTGACAGTTGGGGGCGCTGGAGTGCTCGAAGAATCAACGTTTCGCCCGGTCATCAATTTTTAATTGACTCTTTTTGGTGCAGTTACTAGTGGGCTAATCCATCTGGGTAATCTATCAACAATTTGTTGTAGAAGGGTCCTAGGATGTATATAAATCGATGATTCTATTGGGGCCTGCTCTCCGAAGTTTCACTCAAGGTAATCACCAGAACTCACTCCTGTTAGCAGTCGCAAAGAGCCCTGCTAGTCTCCCTAGTCACTGGCTTTCACTGAGCTAGACAAGCTCGAACTAGCCCCGCTCAAAAAAAATCGCACAAAAGTTGTAGGCGATTGCATCTGGTGGAGTTAGTCTCATGTAAGCGCGGCCCCGCGCTCACCCAAGGAGAAAACACCAAAATGTCGAAGTTTAAAGTTATTACTCCCTCGCTGATCTTTGCCGCGATTGCTCTGATTCCTGCAAGCAATGTGTTTGCAACTGTGAACCATGGGCCTGCCGCGCCTTCGCCGCTACCTCCACCAGCAATCGCTATGAACCACGGACCTGCCGCGCCCTCGCCGCTGCCTCCGCCGGCCGTTGCTGTGAACCATGGACCTGCCGCGCCCTCGCCGCTGCCTCCGCCGGCCGTTGCTGTGAACCATGGACCTGCCGCGCCTTCGCCGCTGCCTCCGCCGGCCGTTGCTGTGAACCATGGACCTGCCGCGCCTTCGCCGCTGCCTCCACCGGCCGTTGCCGTGAACCATGGACCTGCCGCGCCTTCGCCGCTGCCTCCGCCAGCCGTTGCTGTGAACCACGGACCCGCTGCGCCCTCGCCGCTGCCTCCGCCAGCCGTTGCCGTGAACCACGGACCTGCCGCGCCTTCGCCGCTGCCTCCGCCAGCCGTTGCCGTGAACCACGGACCCGCCGCACCTTCGCCGCTGCCTCCGCCAGCCGTTGCTGCTGAACCACGGACCCGCCGCGCCCTCGCCGCTGCCTCCGCCAGCCGTTGCTGTGAACCACGGACCCGCCGCGCCCTCGCCGCTGCCCCCGCCAGCCGTCGCTGTGAACCACGGACCTGCCGCGCCTTCGCCGCTGCCTCCGCCAGCCGTCGCTGTGAACCACGGACCTGCCGCGCCCTCGCCGCTGCCTCCGCCAGCCATCGCTGCTAATCACGGACCTGCCGCGCCTTCGCCGCTGCCCCCGCCAGCCGTCGCCTAGCCCGGAAGTATTAGTCTGCCTACCACTTTTCTCCTGAAGTTTAGGCCTTCCTGCTGATATGCTTTCGGCAGGAAGGCTTAGGGTGCGAGTCACAGATCTGGACACCGTTCTTTGGTTGATGGGCATCGCAGGGCAGATCCTGCTCCTGGCGACTCTCCTCCTCCGCCGTCTCTATCGAACGTTCCCCCTGTTCAGCGCCTTCATTCTCTGGAACGCACTCTCTGATTTATTCCAGCTCGCCGTACTCATGAGACAACATGATGCGAACAGCCTGCTCTATTACAGGACATGTTTCGCAATCAATATCGTCCAGTATGCGCTGGAGCTCGGCGTCTTCGTTGAAATCGCAACCAACGTTCTTAAGCCGGTGAGACGCTCCCTTCCCAAGGGAATCATCTATATCCTGCTCGTCTGCATGGCGCTGATTGGGATGGCAGGATTTCTCTTCGCCGCGCGCCTGAACGCTGCAACTCTAACCCATACCCGCGCGTTCTTCGTGGTTGATACCAGCGTCGCGATCTTGCAGGTCCTGACATTCATGCTCATCGCGGCGTTCTCGCAGGTGCTGGGACTCACCTGGCGTCACCACGTTCTGCAGCTGGCTTCCGGCCTGGCCTTTTACGCGGCGATAACGTTGATCGTCAGCCTGGCCCACAGCTACCTGCGCGGAGGCCCCGATTATGCAACGAAATACAGGGAAATCTCGCATCTCGGGGTCGCTGGTTACCTTTGTTCATTGTCCTATTGGTGCTACTCTTTTGCCCGTAAAGAGGCTCCGCGCAAAGAATTTAGTCCACAAATGGCCCAGCTTCTGGTATCAATGAGTGGAAGTGCTAAGAGGCATTCTGTAACTGCCCGTTCTCTCAACGCAAAATGACAATGATTCTGACCATCATATCGATAGCAGTACCGTCCGCCCTGATTGCATTCGGAGTGTACTGGCGGCGCAGTCAAGCCAAGCGGCAGGCAGCCGATTGGGATTCGATTGTCGCCCGTCTCCGGTCCAACAGCGAATTCAACTTCGACGAAGTGGCAGAACGCTATCTATATAGTGATGGCATCCGCGCCACAACTCGCGACATCTGGTCGCGGATCGACGGCGCGAACGGCCTCTGGGCTATGTTCACCAACGCCGGCGTGCTCATGCAGCTTGCCGACTACGCTGCTGAACACGGCGAGAACGTCCCCGAAGAGCTGATCGAAGAGCTTCGCAGCGATGCATTGCAGATTCGCATCGCGGTGATTATGGCCCTCGTCAAATACGGGTTCTCGCGTTCTGGTGTAGCGGCTTCAGTTAACGCTCACCGTGCCGCGACCGCCTACAGCGCCATGCTCGCTCACATCACCACGCTCTTCCAGGAGCACTCAGCCCTCTACTTCCCGCGCTTCCTCGAAGCGATGTAATCACGCCACAAAGCTTAAAAAGCCCATGCGTAATGCATGGGCTTTTTGCTTTTGCCTCTTCCCAGTTACGGATTATCTCGCAGGAAGGCCTCAATCCGCTCAATCTCCTCCGCGTTCAGGCGAAATGTCACTGCCGGCAGCACGCCATCCACCTGGTCCGGGCGTCGTGCGCCTACAATCGCCGCTGTAATCGCCGGATTCCGCAGCGTCCAGGCGATCGCCACCACGCCCGGCTCCACATTGTGCGCTTTGCCGATTTCCCGCAGCACTTCCACCAGCTTCAGATTCCGCGACAGCTTCGGCTCGTTGAAGTTCGGGCTGCGCTTGCGCCAGTCATCGGCAGGCATCTCTGCGATGCGCTCGGCCGTCATCTTCCCGGTCAGGAGCCCGGACACCATCGGCGAATAGTTGATCACCCCGATATTGTGTTCCTGGCAGAACGGCAGAATCTCAGCCTCAATATCGCGCCGCAGCAGAGAATAGGGCGGCTGCAGTGATGTAATCGGAGCGATCTTCTGCGCGCGCTTCATCTGGTCGACATTGAAGTTCGACACGCCGATGTAGCGAACCTTGCCCTGCTCCTTGAACCGCGCCAGCGTCTCCCATCCCTCTTCGATCTCCTCTTCGGGATTTGGCCAGTGAATCTGGTAGAGGTCGATCACATCCACTTTCAGCCTGCGCAGTGAGTTCTCCAGTTCTTGCTTGAGAGATTTCGCCTTCAGACTGCGATAGATCTTGCGGTTCCATTTCCAGCGCATCGAGCACTTGGTAAACACGTAGGGCTTATGGGGAGACTTCGCGAGTGCCTTGGCAACGACCTCTTCCGAGTGCCCAAGGCCGTAGATCGCCGCCGTGTCAATCCAGTTGATTCCTGCGTCCAGCGCCCGCTCGATCGTGCGCACCGACTCGTCGTCGTCTTGCGCGCCCCAGGCAAACTCCCAGTTGCCGCCACCGATCGCCCAGGCCCCATAGCCGATGGGAGTGAGCCGAAGATCTGAATTGCCAAGCTGACGCGTTTCAAACGAAGTTGCGGGAGACGCTTGAGTGCTAACCATACCAATTCGATGCGCGTGCTTCGCGGCCAGCTTCACCAAACCTCGAAGCATCTACGGCTCGATCAGGAATTCCCCATCGCGCATAATCTGCTCGTCATCCACCCAGATATTGAAGCGCAGTCCCACGACGTCGATATGCGTGGTCGATGTCCACGGCGCGCCCGTGTGCTCTCCATAAGGATTGCCAAACGCAATGTGAATGCCCGGAAACTTCTCATCCTGCAGGATGTTCCCGATCACCTGGTGAATCCCCAGATTGGTCCCGATCGCGAACTCTCCCACCCGGTCCGAATTCTCGTCTGTATGCGTGTACGCCCAGAACTCGTCCCGCAGTTCCTGATTCGCGGACTCGCAGCTGGCAATGCGATTGCCTTTGATCTCGATTGTCAGCGGCGTCTTTTCGAGCAACCCGTAGCGCGCGCAAAGATAATCCCCCACCACGCCATCGACAACAAACGTCCCGTTAACCTCGCCCGGAGTCGTAAAAATCTCCCCGCCCGGCAAATTCCCCCACTTGTCCCGCGAGATAATGCCCGACGTCTTCAGCCACTTGTAGTCCGGATTCAGCTCCGCCCTAATATCCGTCCCTGCCGCCGTGGTCGCGTGGATACGGCTCGCGCGCCTGACCTTCTCGATCACCCTCTGCGAAAGCTGGTCGACGCGATGAAAATCCGCCCGCATCCCCTCGCACATGATCTGCGGCGTAATGTTCACCATATGCGCGTGCCGCATGCGCCTGCGATTCACCACCTCGGTCATCTGCATGCGCGACCGCAACTCATTGCGCTGCACGCCCACGGCAAAGATGCTCACGTCCGAGGTCTCCATGTCCGCCAGCACCGGCTTGGGCATATCCACCAGCGGCCGCGGAGCCAGATCCTCGAGCACAAAGGCATTCCACCTGCAGCCATTGGCTGCCAGTTCCTGCGCCAGCGACGCCGCAATCGGCGCCGTCGCCTGATCGGTGATCAGTGTCACCTTCTCCGAAGGCTGAATGCGCAGGCAGGTCTCAACCGCCGAGCGCGCGCCCGGAAGAAACTCGGGTGGAAACGGCATCGCCAGCAAAGCCTGGGCCTCGGCCGAACATGAAGGATTTGTCAAAATGCAGTCAACCTCGTGCGGATATTCCTTGAATTTACTGTAAATGGTGGGCGAAACCAGCGGCAATGCTGCTTTTGCTTAGGATGACCTGGCACCCTCCGCCGGTTGCGCTCGCAGCTCTCAACCCGGCCTTTACGTGTTCGACCGCCTCACGATATCGTTCGCTATAGCATTTTCGGAAAATGGCGTATCCGGTAGCAACGGCCTTAAGTTGACGCGACCAGCCGGGAGCGGCGACCTGGCGTGATTTTGATCGGAGGCATTAATTTCCGAAAATGCCTTAAGCCGTCCGCAAATTCCTTTCGGAGCATCCATGCCCCTCGCTCGCCGTTCGCTTTCCCTGTTTCTTCTCTCTACCGCACTCGTCGCCGCTGCACAGACCGCCACGCACCCCAAGGACTCGCACCACCACACCAGCTAAGTCCACGCAGCCCGCTTTGCCCAAAAACATCCCTCCCGTCACCGCGCCCATGAAGACGCAGTACGTCATGCGCTATCAGGACGTCAAGGTTGGCACCGGCGATCTCGCTGAGCCCGGCTGGGTCTATTCCGTGCACTACACGGGCTGGCTCGCCTCCGACGGCACCAAATTCGACTCATCCCTCGACCGCGGTCAGCCGATCCAGTTCCAGCAGGGCATCAAGCGCGTCATCACCGGATGGGATCAGGGCTTCGAAGGCATGCACGTGGGCGGCAAGCGCCGTCTCTTCATTCCCTACCAGCTCGCTTATGGAGAAAAGGGCCGCCCGCCGGTAATCCCTCCCAAGGCCGACCTGATCTTCGACGTAGAACTCGTCGACCAGCTCAACCCGAACGCGCCGCCACCGCCTCCTCAGCCTCCCGCTCAACCGGCGGCCCCGGCCCAGCCAAACGCGCCTCCGCAACCTCAGACTCCGCCCCAGCCGCCCACATCACAACCTCAGTAGAGGCCCACCTGCGTCTCCTCGGCCATGTAGTCCACCACCGCCTTCAGATCGCCAGTCTCCTCGAACTTCCGGAGCTGGCGATCTGCACCCGTCCCCATCTCCAGAATCGTGCGGATGTACCCAATCGCGTCGCGGCATTCAAGCTCATCGACCACCTCATCGACAAACTCCAGGTACTCGAGAATCAGCTCCCGCTCCGGCACTTCGCTCTCCTTGCCGAAATCGATCAGCTTGCCGTCGAGCCCGTACCGCACAGCCCGCCACTTGTTCTCCATAATCAGCGCGCGTGAGTACTGCCGGTAGTCCTGGTTGCGCGCGTGCAGCAGATACAGCTTGGCCGCCGTCGCCTGGATCAGCGCGGTAATCGCCAGCGTCTCTTCGGCGCGCATGGGTAGATCGCATACCCGAATCTCCACCGTATTGAAGAATGGGTGCGGCCGGATATCCCACCAGATTTTCTTCGCGTTATCCAGGCAGTTCGTCTTGATGAGCAGATTGATGAAGTTTTCGAACTCGCTGTAGCTCGAAAAGCTGTCCGGAATATTCGTTCGCGGAAACTTGTCGAACACCTTGGCCCGATAGCTCTTGAGCCCCGTCTTCATCCCCCGCCAGAACGGCGAGTTCGTCGACAGCGCCAGAATGTGCGGCAGAAAGTAGCGCATCGAGTTCATGATGCGCATCGCCGCCTCGCGGTCCTCCACGCCTACATGCACATGCAGGCCAAAGATCAGGTTCGCGCGCGCCACCAGCTGCAGATCCTCCACCACCCGGGCGTAGCGCGGGTCAGGATAGATCTCCTGCAGGCGCCAGTCGGCAAAAGGATGCGTCGCCCCCGCCACCAGCACCAGGTTATTCTCCTGCGCCAGTTGGATCATCTGCCGCCGCAGGTCGAAGAGGTCTTCGCGCGCCTCGCCGATCGTCTTGCAGATGCGCGTGCCCACCTCCACCACCGACTGGTGCATCTCGGCCTTGACGCGCTCTTCCAAGCCTCCGCTTGCCCTTGGCCAGCATCTCGGTGGCGATGTGCGAGCGCAAATCGCGCGTCACCGGATCGACGGTCTGGTATTCCTCTTCAATGCCAATAGTGAAAGAAGGACGCATAGGTGACTACCGTTGTATGACGATGCGTCCCCCCACGCAAGCAGATTGTGCCGCAAGCAGATTGTTGTCGCAAGCGGCTTGCTGCCCGCGTTCTACTTCACTGGAGCGGCGGAAGGATCCGCCGGCTCTTCCTTGAGAATTTTCTTCTTCTTCACAGGTGGCTTCGGAGCGCCAGTCACTTTCGCTGGACCTTTCTTCGCCGCAGCCTTGGTCGCCGTCTTTACCGGAGCTTCAGCCGCCTTCGTCTTCGCGGGAGCTTTCGCTGCGGCGTCATTAACCGAAGCGCTCAGCAGCGCCTGCGCCTGCAGCACCGGGGTCGACGGCGCGGTCTTGGCCTTCTCAACTGCCAGTTCCGCCACCGCATTCACAATCCACTCAAAGTTCGCCTGCCCCACCGAGTGCACATCCGCATCCGGCGCCGGATTCATGAAGTCGATGGCATACGGAATCCCATCCTCCACCGCAAACTCCACCGTGTTGAGGTCGTACCCCAGCGCCCGGCACAGCGTCAGCGCATCCTTCTCCACGCGCGCCAGCAGTTTCTTGTCGTACTCCGGAGGATTCTGCAAATACCGCTCGTGATGCGGCCGCCGCGGATCGTAGGGCATGATGTGCACCTTCTCCTGCCCCATCACATAGCAGCGAAAATACTCATCGAACTTCACCGCACCCTGCAGAGTCATGCACAGATCGCGGCTCTGGTCGTAGGCATGGAAGAACTCCTCGGGATTGTGCACGTGATGCACATCGCGCCATCCGCCGCCATCCACCGGCTTCAGAAACGCCGGAAACCCGACGTATTCAAAGACCCCGTCCCAATCCAGCGGATACTCAAGATTGCGCATCGACCGGTCCGTCGTCCCCTCGGGATACTTCTTGTGCGGCAGAATCACCGTCGGAGGTACCGCCACTCCCAGCTTCGCCGCCAGCGAGTAGTTGAAAAACTTGTCGTCCGCCGACCACCAGAAGGGATTGTTGATGATCGCCGTCCCGTACAGCGCCGCATGCTTCAGAAACGCCCGGTAAAACGGAATATCGTGCGAGATGCGGTCCACGATCACCGCGTAAGCCGGCGGCTTATCCAGCCGCACCGCGCCCACCTCCACGAACTCGGCCGAGATACCGTCCCCGTCTTTCGTTTTCGCATTCATCGAGTTAATGCGCTCAACCAGCGCTCCGGGGAATGTGTTTTCCATGCCGAACAGGACGCCAATTTTCTTCACTTTGCTTTTCCTTTAGCAGAGGGATTCATGCGCCCCGCAATCAACA
>CAVRXY010000032.1:0-63165 GCA_963725225.1 uncultured Acidobacteriaceae bacterium | reverse complement strand
AGAGAATTACTCCCAGGGCGTAGACTCGCTGCGCGTGTCGATTTCCTCCGGCTCTCCGAGCACCTGCTCCGGGCTCATGTACGCCAGGGTCCCCCATCGACTGGCCCGATATCCGTCTGCCGCGTGGCCTGGGCGTCCGAGTCGGTCAGGCGCGCCACGCCGAAGTCGAGGATCCTCGGCTCGCCGTTTCCCCCACCAGGATGTTCGCCGGCTTCAAGTCGCGATGGATCAGCCCCCGCTGATGGGCATGCTGACGCATCGCAGATTTTCGCGACCAGTTCGAGACGCTGGGGCACATTCAGCTTGTGATGCTCGCAATACATGCAAGCACGTCTCGCCCTGCACCAGCTCCATGGCGAAATACGGCTGGCGTCCGGTCCGGCGGGCCTGGTCGTAAATCTGCGCGATCCCGGGGTGAGCAGGCGGCCCAGCGCCTGCGTCTCGTTCTCGAAACGGCGTAGCATCTCCCCGCTGGCGTAGCCGGCGCGAATCACCTTCAGCGCCACGGTGCGATGGGGAGTCCTCTTAGCCTCGTAGACCGCGCCCATCCCGCCTTCGCCCAGCAGCCGCAGGATGCGATACCGCCCGATCGTGGGAGGCAGCGGCTGCCCGTCGCCCGCGGCCGGGTCGGAGACGTCCGATTGTGTCAAGTCCACAATTTCAGTCGCAATGGAGGTCAGCTTCTCGCCGGCAGGCGCGAAGGCAGAGCCTTCAGATTCGAGCATGCATTCTCCTCCGTCGGACAGGAGGAGGCCCGCGCGGCTCAAGTGTGCGCCGAGGATAAGGTTTTTCGCGGATCGCCGTCAACAGGGAATGCGCCACACGGAGAGAAGCAGGCCAGACATGGAATCCGGCTGGTGAAAGGGTCCGGACAGTAGTTCCGAATCACATTCAAAGTTCTGATATGCGGTAGATCGCGCTCAATGAGCGCTAACGGGGCAAAGCACTTATTGAGCTACTGAGATCGAACTGTTCTTCGGCAAGTTGCCGAGAAACGTCAGTACTCTATGGAGCTGCTCCGCGGATCAGGCGTGCGTAGTCGAAGGGGCTAGAGCGGAGCGGGTCGGATCGAGCGGTTTGAAGGAAGGCGCTGGTGCGGCGGGCGAAGATGCTAGCGGCATTTGGAACACAGCGACTACTACGATGAGCATTGCAAAGTGGAAGGCGACTGGCAGGGCCGTGGCCCGGAATTGCTGGGGCTGCGCGACAATGGAACGCGCGAACAGTTTGAGGCCGTCCGGGAAGGGCTCCCCCCGGAGACTGGCGAATTCCTGCGTCCGCGTCACGGCGTGGACCGACTGAACAACGACGGAAGCGAACAGAGCAAGGCGCGGTCCCTCTACGATCTGACATTCTCCGCGCCAAAGTCGGTTTCGATTCAGGCGACGGTCGGCGGAGACGAGCGCCTAGTCGCCGCTCATGACACAGCCGTTCGCGAAGCTCTGGCGGAAGCCGAAAACCATGTGGCAACTCGTGTTCGCATGAACGGTGCGAATGAGGACAGGACCACGGCAAACTGGATTGCTGGAGACGTACAGCCAACGGAGCGCGCAGCGAGACACCGCCATTGACGAATTCACAAACAAAAATGGCCGCAAGCCAACCGACAATGAAGTTGCCGTGCTCGTCCGGGAATCCTGTGCTGATAAACTCGCGGAAATCCCCACGGAACAGGTCCGACAACAACAACGGGCGCGCTTGTCGCCGGAGGAGTCTTATAGCCTGGAGCGTCTGCGGGATGGTTCTCTGGAACACGGCCGGGACATTCCGTATGAACTATCACGGGTTGCCGATCCCCTGCAATACGCAAAAGAACATCTCTTCGAGCGTGGTCCGACGTGTGGGAGTTTCGTTATTACGAGACAGACTCAAGGGGCAACGGAAACGGCAGAGTGTGATCCTTGGGGATCGCGCTCTGTACGCGACGGAAACCCAGGCACGAAAGGCGCACGCAAGCCCTTCTTCTTCGACTCAACGACGAATCTCCACGTGCGGAAGTGGAGGCGGCGTCCTTCGGAGCTCTGCTCGATCGCTACATCGAGCAGGAGCTTTCGGAGCGTTACTCAACCCGGAAGTCGCATCTGTCGAATATCCGGGTACATATCCGACCACGTTGGGGAGAATACCCCGTAGATAAGTTGAAGCCGATGGCGATGGAACAGTGGCTGCGCGATTTGCCGCTGGCCCCAAAGTCAAAGACTCATGTACGGGGAATTATGCACCTGGTCTTCAAGTGCGCGGAGCGGTGGGGCATTGTCGAACTCGGCAAGAACCCCGTCTCTCTGGTGCGAGTGAAGAATGCAAGCAAGCGGCTGAAGCGGCCACGGATTCTTGAAGTGGCCAATTCTTTGAACTGCTCAAGCATCTCGGCGAACCATACCGCACGATGGTGTTGGTCGCACAGTGCCTGGGGCTTCGGGTCAGCGAGATTCTGGGCCTGCAATGGGGCGACTTCAATTTTGAGGAGTCGCACCGTTCTGGTTCAGCGAAGCATTGTCGGTGGCAGGGTAGATGATGTGAAGACGGAATACTCGAAGGACGATGTTCCGCTTGATCCGCGTCTGGCGGAGGTGTTGCTGCGATGGCGCTTCGGATACGATCTTCCCGGCGTGACACGGATTGGGTTTTCGCCAATCCTGCCACGGGGAGGCCGTACCACCAGGAGAGCCTGCAGAAAAGCGCAGATCAAGCGGGCTGCGAAGCTCGCCGGGCTTGGGAGAGGAGATCGGGTGGCACACTTTCCGCCACACCTACCGCTCCTGGCTTGATGAGACGGGCGCTCCGATGAAGGTGCAACAGGAACTGATGCGTCATGCCTCGATCCAGACGACGATGAATGTCTATGGGCGAGCAATGACGGAAACCAAACGCCGGGCAAACAGCCAAGTTGTAGGGCTGGTGTTCGGCCCAAACTCGCAGGATTCAGCAGCAAGCGCTGGACACTGCGACCGTACAGTAAATTGCAGCCGTTCCTATTGGGGGATAACGGGGACTTGCCGAAAGCGACCAAATTCTGTAAGTTATTGATTGATTTGGTTGCGGGGGCTGGATTTGAACCAGCGACCTTTGGGTTATGAGCCCAACGAGCTACCGGGCTGCTCCACCCCGCACTCTTATATTAACAATTGAAGAGTGCAGGGTCAATCCGCCAGCCCGGCTATCCTCGTGCCCGCGGGCAGAGTTTCTACTGCGCTGGAGCCACCTTGAAACTGTACGCGTACATCGCCTTGTCGGGCTTAGCCGGAAGCTCCAGTTTCAGGCCATCGGCATCTTGCTTGAAGACGACCTTCCCCGTCGAGCCCAGCAGAGTCACATCGCCCACTTTGAAGTTGCTCCCGGTCCCCAGCGAGTGAATCGTCAGATGGCCGTCCGGTGGCCAGCCCAGCGCGATCGCATACAGCGCCCCATTCTTCGTCGTGAAGCGGATATCCTGTGCCGTAAATGCGCCACTCGCCGTGTCGTGGAATGATCCCGCAACCACCTTGGTTGGACCCTCACCGTAAGTCGTCCACGGCCGCGTGCCGTAGATCGCGTCGCCGTTCACGTTGAGCCACGCGCCTATCTGCCGCAGGATCGTCTGTGCCTCCTCGGGAATCGTCCCGTCAGACTTCGGCCCGATATTCAGCAGCAGGTTGCCGTTCTTGCTCACGATATCGGCCAGCTGCCAGACAATCGATTCCGCCGACTTGTAGGTGTCGTTCTTTACGTATCCCCACGAAGCATTGCTGATCGACGTGTCCGTCTGCCAGTGTTGCGCGCGTATCTGGTCCAGTTGCCCGCGCTCGATATCCAGCACCGTCGTTCCATCGGGAAAAGCATCGTTCTTGCGAAAGAGCACCGGCTGCACGCCTTCCTGCGCCGCGCGATTGTAGTAGAAGGCCGCGAACCGCTGAAGATAAGGCTGGAACTCCGGCTGCTCTACCCACCAGTCGAAATAAACCAGCTCAGGATTGTACTTCTCCACAATCTCCGCGCTACGCGCCAGCCAGTCGTTCAGATACGCGCTATCCGGATGCAGCACGCCTTTATCGCCAGGGTTCTTGCCTGTCGGCGCTATGTGCGCCGGACCATAGAACGCCGCATATTTCGGATCCTGCACATCCGACGGAAACGTCCTTCCGCCGTCGAGGAACCAATAATGCTCGGCCCGATGTGACGAAGCCCCGAAGTGCAGCCCCTCCGCGCGAATCGCCGTGGCCAGATCGCCAATCAGGTCGCGCTTCGGACCCATCTTCGCGGCGCTCCAGTCGCTCAGCCCCGTGTCATACATGGGAAATCCGTCGTGGTGCTCTGCCACCGGGATCACGTACTTCGCGCCTGACTCCTTGAACAGCGCCGCCCACGCCGCCGGATCGAAGTGCTCAGCATGGAACATCGGGATGAAGTCCTTGTATCCGAACTTCGTCTGCGGCCCGTAGGTCTCCACGTGATGCTTGAATTCCGGCGAGCCTTGCACATACATATTCCTCGGATACCACTCATTCCCGAACGCCGGCACCGAGTACAACCCCCAGTGGATGAAGATCCCGAACTTCGCGTCCTGATACCAATCGGGTATCTTGTAGTTCTTCAGCGAATCCCAGTTTGGCTGGAACGGGCCTTCGTGCGCCTCCTGGTCCACCGTCTTCAGCAGTGCCGCTCTCTGGCTGTCATACTTTGCCACAGCCTTCTGCCAGATCAGATCATCGGCGTTGGGCTGCTGGGCAACAGCCCCCAAAGCCGTCAAAACGAAAACTCCGATCAACACGCATTGCCGCACTGGAAGGCCCCGCATCAGTTCGTCGCTCCTCGAAGGGGATAAGTGTCAGAACTGTCAGCTTATACCCTCCCCGAGGACTCGACACCTTCATCAAGCTCCGACTGGGCCCGTCGCCTGGACGATTCGGTGTGGGCTCGCCGCCGGCCACCGCCTGGCCTGTGCGATACAGATGATGTGCAGGATCAGGAACAACGGCACGCCGAAACTTGGTATCAGGCTGAGCGGCAACTCAGTCATCGGAGCGGTGGTTATTCCCTGTGGATGGAGCAACGAAGAGAGAGCTGCCATGGAAAGCGCCACCGCTAGGTCGAGTATCACCGAGCAATTGCCACGCCGATGAACGCCCGCCGGTGATTGGGAATCAATCTCGTTGCGGCCAGGTATGCTGTCGCACCGATTGCGATGTCGCCCCACCCAGCCGGAAGCGCGAACATCCCAGGCAGAAGCTTGTAGGTGTACATCGCGAGAAAGACCAGTCCGCCGATTCTTTCTGCATGAATTAAGGTTAGAGTTCGCGGATTCAACGACAGCACCCACTCTCGAAACGGCTTTGAACCGCCGTACCAGATAGAGAACGCGACGACCGGAGTTAAGACCGCGATCAGTATCGCGATCGGCGGCTGTCCCGGCGCCCCTTTTAACAGGTGGAGGGCGGACGACGCCACCGCTGTAACAAACCAGGCGGCTATCAGCACGCCGGTGAGCTTCGTATAGTTCGTTTTCGTCTCAGTCATCACACATCTCCTGTATTTGTTGTGTCCGGGCTCGCCCGATTCGTGAGCCCGTCGCTGATTAGTGCTTCTCGCTGGCTTGCGCAATGAGGAACCTGAGTGGCATCAGCGGTCCGACGGGAATGTATTCGTAGTCCATCAGCCCCTCCTTGGAAAGCGGGAGGCTGTCCATGAGAGCGCGGGCATCCTCGACATTCTTGGAGTCAAGCAGGAAGATCACGCCACGAGCGTGCGAATACCATTCGCGGATCCTGCCATCGAGATAGAGTTTTACTGTGTCGCGAACCTCATTCGGGAGGATGCTTGCGATCTGTTCGCGAGTGACTCCAGGTTTCGAGGTGAGGATGGCGAATACACCGGTTGTGGTTGGGGTGAAGCGCTGCGCTTGTTCATTGCTGGGTGTAGTCATAACGGCTCCT
This sequence comes from uncultured Acidobacteriaceae bacterium, assembly GCA_963725225.1. Lineage (GTDB taxonomy): Bacteria > Acidobacteriota > Terriglobia > Terriglobales > Acidobacteriaceae > Silvibacterium. The sequence continues at coordinate 57,256 of CAVRXY010000032.1, read as the reverse complement.
GTCAGTTGAGAACGGTGAATGATTAACGCTTGCATCATAGGATTACTGACGTAATCTAATGACGCCAAAAAAATTCAACTGCCTCCGCGTGCGTATCTTTCGATGAACGACTCTCGGGCATTGGCCAGCATCTTCTCCTGGGCAGCAGGATCGGCCAAAGTGCGGGCAATAATCAGAACTCCCATCATGCTTGCATAGAGGAGGCTGAATGTTGCGATTCTCTCCTCGGGAGTCTTTCCGTGCACGTATGGTGATAAGCGTTCACGATATCGCTGCATCACTCGATTGATCTGTCGCCGCACCGCAACCGATCGGCGGGCAATGTCGGACCCCAGAGTGGACAATACGCATCCGGCCGCCGGCGAATTCAGATGCTCCACACTAAGATAGAGGCGAATCATCGCCTCAAGTTCGTGTCCTTTCTTCGCGCCGGCCGCAGCCTTAGTCATGCTGTCGCCCATTTCTGAGAACGCCTTTTCGACAGCCTCAACATAGAGTTGGTCACGGTCCTTGAAGTGTCGATAAAACCCGCCCTTGGTGAAGCCAATCTCCTTCATCACCGAACCGATTCCGTTGCTCTCCGCCCCGTGCTCGCGAAACATCTTCGATGCAACAGAGACAATCTTGGCCTTCGTCTCGGCCTTTTGTTGTGCGGGGTACCTCATATCCTCATCAGATTACAGCCGTCATCAAAAGGATCAAAGATTTTTTGCATGAGCCGGCGATTCTGCCGCAGGATCGCTTCCACGGGCACCATCCCTGGAGAACCTGGTCCGGTCCGTCCCGCTGATAAACTTAACTTGACCCTATGTTTGAGAACCTTTCAGAAAAGCTGCAGCGCGCGTTTAAGAATCTCCGCGGTCAGGGCACCGTCACCGAAGAGAACATGCAGGAGGCCCTGCGCGAAATCCGCGTCGCCCTGCTCGAAGCCGACGTCAACCTCAACGTCGTCAAGGACCTGATCGACCACATCCGCGCCAAGGCGCTCGGCCAGGAAGTCCTGACCGCCCTTTCACCAAGCGAGCAGGTCGTCAAGATCGTGCACGACGAGCTGGTCGCGCTCCTCGGCAAGGACACCGCCCGCTTCCAGTTCGCCTCGCGTCCACCGACGGTCATCCTCATGGCCGGCCTGCAGGGCTCAGGCAAAACGACCACTTCAGGCAAGCTCGCCGCATGGCTGCAAAAGGGCGGACACCGCCCCATGCTCGTCTCCGTCGACGTCTACCGTCCCGCCGCCCGCGAACAGCTGAAGGTCGTCGCCAACTCCATCAAGGCCAAAATCTATGAAGGTGACACGAAAGGCGAGTCTGCCGGTACACCGCTCGTCGAGCGCCTGGCTAGGGAAGCCCGCCGCGAAGCCGTCAATACCGGCTGCGACACACTCATCGTCGACACCGCCGGCCGCCTCCACATCGACGCCGACCTGATGGACGAGATGGCGAAGCTCAAATCGCTGCTCTCGCCGCAGGAAATCCTCTTCGTCGCCGACTCCATGACCGGTCAGGACGCCGTCAAATCCGCCGACGAGTTCCATAAGCGCCTCGCGCTCACCGGCGTCGTCCTCACCAAGATGGACGGTGACGCCCGCGGTGGCGCCGCGCTCTCCATCCGCCACGTTACCGGACAGCCCATCAAGTTCATCGGCACCGGCGAGCGACCCGACGCTTTCGAGCCTTTCCATCCGGATCGCATCGTCAGCCGCATCCTCGGCATGGGCGACATCATGACGCTCATCGAGCAGGCCGACGAAAAGCTCGACCGCAAGAAATCCGAAGAGTTCGCCCGCAAGGCTCTCAGCGGCGACGGCTTCTCGCTCGAAGATTTCCGCGATCAGCTTCGCCAGATCCGCAAACTCGGCTCCCTGCAGAACATCATCAAGATGCTGCCCTCGGTCGGCCCGTTCCAGGGCATGTCGCAGATGGCCGATCAGGTCGACGAGAAGCAGTTCACCCGCGTCGAGGCCATCATCAACTCCATGACGCCGAAGGAGCGCAACCACCACGAGATCATCTCCGGCAGCCGCCGCAAGCGCATCGCCAACGGCTCCGGGACGACCGTGCAGGAAGTCAACCAGCTCCTCCGCCAGTATGCCCAGATGCGCAAGATGTTCAAGGGCGTCGGCAAAGGCGGAATGCTGCAGCGCCGCGCCATGGGCATGCTCGGCGGCATGAAGGGCATGGGACGATAACCTGTCCTGTGGCAAGGATAGTATAATCCAGCTTAAGCTAGCTTAATTGCGCGGAGCCCACACATGCTGGAAATAGGAGCTTTCGAAGCCAAAAACACTCTGGGATCCCTCCTTGATCGAGTCGAGCATGGGGAGGAGATCGTGATTACCCGGCATGGCAAGGCTGTGGCACGCCTCGTCCCTAATACCGGAGCCATCGATCGCGCACAGGCCCGCGCTGCCATGGATCGGATTCGCAAGCGCGCCAAAAAGCTCAAGTCCAACAGCTTCGATTGGGAGAGCTTGAAAGCCGACCGTGACGCGGGCCGTCCGTGAGTCTGGTTCTCGACACTTCCGTTACCCTGGCTTGGATCTACAGCGAAGAATCCACGCAGGCGACCGCTGAGCTCGAATTGCAAGTCATTCAAAGCGGCGCGTGGGTACCGTCCTTGTGGCGGCTGGAGGTGGCCAACATCCTTGAGATGGGAGTTCGGCGGGGCCGGCACAATTCTGCTTTTCGCAATGCAACACTCACCGATCTAGCCCTTCTCCCCATCAGCATCGATCCTGAGACCGACCGCCAGGCATGGGGGCCAACGCTACATCTGGCTGAGCATCATCGACTGACCATCTACGACGCAGCTTACTTGGAACTGGCGCAGAGGCGTGGGCTGGCGCTAGCAACCCTTGACAAGGAATTACGAACCGCGGCCGTCAAAGAGAAGATTGTCCTGCTGGGTACGTAAGCACCTTCAGGAGGGTCATGATTGTCTCATCACTTCGTTCACGCAAACCCATTACACTAAGTACAACCACGCATGCCGCATCTCCAGGACCAGCTCGACGAGATCACCGCCAACACGCGCAACCTCGTCCAGCCTGAGCGCCTGGCCATCAATGAGCGCGCTGTCGAAGACCTCTTCGCCACCGGCATCGAGCAGCATATCCTGCCCGTCGGCGCAAAAGCCCCGGAGTTCACGCTCCGCGACTCCACCGGGCGCCTCGTCAGGTCATCCGACCTGCTTGCGCTCGGCCCGCTCATCATCAGCTTTTTCCGCGGACGCTGGTGCCCTTACTGCACCACCGAGCTCGAAGCCTGGCGCGACCTCTATCCCATCGTGCGCGAACGGAAGGCGCTGCTTGTTGCCATCTCGCCGCAGACCATCCGGCAGAGTGACTTCATGCAGGGCCAGCATTCCATCCCTTTCCCGCTGCTCTTCGACGAGGGATGCAAAGTAGGCGAGCAGTTCGGACTCGCCTACACCATCCCGCTTTTCCACCAGCAGCATTACCGCAGCGTTCTCGTGAACCTGCCCTTCGTCAACGGCGACCAGAGCTGGAAACTCATCCTGCCGGCAACCTACGTCATCGACCGCGACGCTACGGTCCTCTTCGCCGAGGCCCACGCCGACTTCCGCGTCCGGCCCGAGCCGGAAGAAGTTTTGGCCTGCCTGCCCGCGACCATCTCCTCAAACAGCGAACGATGAAGCGCAGCCTCTGGATTGGTCTCCGCGTGCTGATCGCAGCCCTGATCGTCGTCTATCTCGTCGATTGGGCCGTCCTGCGCATTCGAATGACGCATGGAACAGCCTACGGGACCGTGCAGGTCGACCGATACTTAACCACGCCGCTCAAAGGCAACAAGGACGAGTACGACTACCTCGGCAGCACATCCGTCTCCTGCGCCCATTCCATCTTTCCCCACGGAGCCGCTCCCTGCTGGTGGGTCGAACGTCATAAGAGTGTTTGGGAGTAGTGCCTTACTTCTCCTCGTGATACTCCTGCTCGGTATTGATCTGCCATAGCGACGACTTCTCCAGCGTCCCGGCGATGATATTGTCCACCGCCGTCATCGCCGTCAGCATGGAGTGGTCCTGGTTGTTGTACTTGTGCATCCCATTGCGCCCAACCAGAAACAGATTCTCGAACCGGTCCATATACTTCACCAGCTCATCGAACCGGTCATATGTCCCAAAGTAAGCCGGATAGGTCTTCGGCACCCGCACCACATGCGAATCGAGCACGTCCTTCGCCCGCAGAATGCCGATCTTCTCGATTTCGGCGATGGCAAACTTGGCGATCTCCGCGTCCGGCATCTTCCATAGCTCATCGCTCTCGTAGCAGAAATACTCCAGCCCGATCCACACCTTTCCGGGATCGGCCACCATGTACGGGCTCCAGTTATTGAAGATCTGCAGCCGCCCCACCAGCACATCCGGCTCCTGAATGTATATCCACGTGTCTTTTAGCAGAGATCCGTCCGGCTCCGTCACCGCCAGCTTGTCTACCAGCAATCCCACCGTGATGAAGTCCCGATAGACCAGACCTTCAGCAATCTCCCGAATCTCCGGTGCCACCGGCACGTCCAGGCTGCGGATCAGATCGCGCACCGGCATCGTCGAAAAAACATAATCGGCCGAGATCGTCTCGCGGTCTCCCTTCGCATTCGTCGCCTCGACCGAGACGACCCTGTCTCCCCCGGCTTTTTCGCTTTCGACATGGAGTCTGTCGACGCGCCAACCCTGCCGGACCTCTCCGCCTTTTTCTGTAACCAGTTCGGCGACATATTCCCACAATTGCCCCGGCCCATACTTCGGATACAGAAACTTCTCGATCAGCGACGTCTCCGTGCGCTTCTGCGAAATGTCGTCCCGCCCCGACCGCCCAAAGGTCTGCCGCAGAAAGTGCGCAACCGCGGTGCGCAGCGACAGCCCTTTGATCCTCTGGGCGCCCCACTCGGCGCTTATGTGATCGCAGGGCACGCCCCACACCTTCTCTGTATACGATTTGAAGAAGGTGAGATAAAGTTCCCGTCCGAAGCGGTTGATCAGAAAATCCTCGAGCGTCTTCTCCTCTTTGCGCGGAAAGAACTTCGTATGGATGTAACTCATCCCGATCTTCAGCGTCCGCCACAGCCCGAGCTGCCCGAGCGTCTTCCCATTCAGCGCCAGGGGATAGTCAAAGAAGCTGCGCAAAAAGTAAATGCGGCTCTTGCGTGGCCGAACCAGCATCACCAGGTCCGAATCCGCCGTCGCGCCTGCCGACGTGGCCACATTGCGCTGCCGGTTCTGATATTGAATCGTCTGCTCGGACGAACTCCCGTCTGCCGCGACCGGCATCAGCTCGGTCCACCAGTTCATCACGCGATCGGCCTTGGAGAAGAACCGGTGCCCGCCGATATCCATGCGGTTGCCCTTGTATTCGATCGTGCACGAGATGCCGCCAATGCGGTCGCTCGCTTCGAGAACAATCGGGCGAATATTGCTGCGGCGCAGAAACTCCAGCGCGGCCGTAAGCCCGGCTGGACCAGCGCCGATAATGACAGCGGTTTTGCCTGAAGTCACCCGGCAACCACCGCTGAAGCATCCCCGTTCAGGAAAACGCTCTTTCGAACGCACAAATTAGCCGGCGCCAGCCGGACGCCGGTCAGCACTTCAATAAATTGCATATAGGACTATCTTCCGGCATAGCGGCAGTTTGGGGCAAGGAGTATGGCCCGGGCTGCCTCCTCGCTACCGCTCCACTGTCTGGGGCACTTCGGTCTTTGGAACGCTGCCCGAAAGCGTCTCCCAGCCGCGGCTCTCGAGATGCCTCCAGATCAGCAGTCCAGCGATCACTGCGGCCAGCAGCAGCAGCGTGCCAGTCAGCCACTCTCCAAAGACAAGCTTGCCGATGCCGAATAACGCACCATACACCAGGATGCAGCCCATCACGGTGTCGAAGCCATTCGCCGACATGTCGCGTACCTGCGGCATATCCGGGGCGAGCCGTGCGATGCGGTGCCAGCCATGCACAGTGGGATGAACCCGGCGATAGAACGCGAGCAGCGTTGAATCAGGCTCCGGACGCGTCACAAATGTGGCCACAATCCACGCCAGCGTCGTGATGCCCGCAGTAATCAGCGTGCTTTTCGCAAACACTACTGCGTCGTTCCCCGTGAAGTGCACCCGCGACAGCACCACTGCCACGAACGCCGCTACCAGCATCGCCGTGATCTCGCTCCACGCGTTTACCCGCCACCAGAACCAGCGCAGGATATACACCGCTCCGGTGCCCGCGCCCAGATTCAGCACCAGTTCCCATCCCTGGCTGATCGAAGTCAACTGGCTCGCAACGTAGCCGCTGGCCAGAACCAGAATTACGGTGATGATCTTGCTGATCAGCACATAATGATGCTCCCGCGCCTCCCGCACGAGGAAGCGCCGGTAGAAATCGTTCACCAGGTACGATGTGCCCCAGTTCAGCTGCGTGCCGATCGGTCGACATGTACGCCGCCAGAAACGCCGCGACCATCAGGCCGCGCAGCGCCGGAGGCAGAAAGTCGCGCAGCACCATCACGTATCCCTGCTGCGGATTAGCGGCAAACGCCGCATTCGGATGCAGGCCGCCGTGCGGAGAATAGATCGCCAGCGCCACCAGCCCGGTCACAATCCACGGCCACGGTCGCAGCGCATAGTGGGCGATATTGAACCACAGCGTCGCGCCCAGCGAGTGCTTCTCATTCTTTGCGCTGAACATGCGCTGCGCGATGTACCCGCCGCCGCCCGGTTCCGCGCCCGGATACCACGACGCCCACCACTGCACTCCCAGGTACATGAAGAACGTCAGCAGCGGCAGGGTCCACAGATTCCCGGTGGTCACTCCGGTATGAAAATCCGGCAGGAACGAGAGCACATTCGAGGTTGGAAGCCCGGCCGCACGCGTGGCCGCATCGACCGCGGACAGCTGCACTTTGAGCGCGTGCATCCCGCCAAGATGAGCGACCGCCAGCCATGCCAGCACAACAATCATCGTCATCTTCAGTGCGAACTGGAAGAGATCTGTCACCAGCACCCCCCACAATCCGCCAATGAACGTATACAGGCCGGTGAAGGGAACCAGGATGAAGATGCAGATCGCCAGCGCGGTGTGCCGCGGATCGCCCAGCGTGTAGTGGAAGAGCGTATGCGAGCCGATCGTTAGCGTCAGCACGCGCCCCGCAGCAATCATCGGTCCGAGCACCACCGAGATAATATCCACCATCGCGCGTGTTACCCACCCGAGGATGAAGCAGTTCATCAGCAGCCCAAGATAGATCGCCTTGAATCCGCGCAGGAACGCCGCGGGCTTGCCGCCATAGCGAATCTCAACCAGTTCCACGTCGGTCAGAATTTCCGCCCGCCGCCAGTACCGCGCGAAGAAAAAGACGGTTGTCATGCCCGACAGGCAGAAACTCCACCAGATCCAGTTTCCCGAGATACCCTGCGTCGCAACCAGTCCGCAGACCAGCAGTGGGGTGTCAGCGGCAAACGTGGTCGCCACCATCGAGGTCCCGGCGAGCCACCAGGAAACATCGCGTCCGGAAATGAAAAAATCTTCAGTGGAATTGCCGGCCTTGCTCCGGTAGTAGAAACCAATCAGCAGGTTGAACAGCAGGTAGGCGGCGATGACGAGCCAGTCGGTAAGCGAAAAAGCCATGTATAAGCCTTGGGGTGAGGATAGGGCCTTGAGAAGAGGCTGTCCACCAGTATATACAGGTTGTTTTTTGCCGCCAGCGACGCAGGCTCAGACGGTTAGGACAGGCTCGGTATCCAGAGCCTCATGCGGCGCGACCATCCGACCGCCGGGAGCAAGTCGGTAAATCTGGTTGCGCCAAACAATCTCATTGTTGCCGTAACTCGCCGCCCAGTAGAAGAACCCGAACAGATCGCGCACCGGATAGAGCAGGGAAGTGCGCAGCACATGGCGGTCGCGCACGACGACTGCGCCCACCAGCGCGGCAAGCGCCGCGCGCGAGCCCACACTGAATGCCAGCAGACCCAGAGCCAGGTAATGATCCCCCAGCGCCCAGGCAGCGCAGCCGCCAGCAGCCCGAACGGCACGCTGAACGTCAGACAGGTGCCCAGATGTCCCTTGGGACGCGAGAAGCGTGTCGACTTCATCCAGCGGATCTGGTGTTTCTGCGAATCGACGAAGCTTGTGTTCAGCACTACGTGGTCGATAGCATGCGTCGACAGCACCACCGTGTGCCCATTGCTCGCGATGGCATTACCCAGCACAAAGTCATCTGCGCAATACGCGCCCAGCGCCCTGAATCCGCCAATCTCGCGCACGCAGCTCCGCCGTACCGCCATCGTCGGCCCCAGCGTGAATTGCATGCCCTCCATCAGGTCGGCCACCAGCACGCCCGCGGTCATCTCGATCGACATTCCGGCAGCTTCAAGCTTCGACCACAGGCCCTGGTCGGCAACGCCGCGATAAAGGCAGGTCACAGCGCCAACCGATTTCTCGGCGAAGGGGGCTACAACTTCCCGGATGTAATTCCGGCTCACCCGCACATCGCTGTCGCTCACGACAAAAATGTCGTGTGCGGCGGTCCTCTCCATCAGCTCGAGCGTGCTCACCTTGGCGTTCACGTGCCACGGCTCGCCCGTCAGCACAAACCTGACCGGAACGTTCGGGTAACGTGCCGCAACCCGCCGGGCCGCCCGCAATCCCGCATCGGAAGAAACGCGCGCGCCGAAAATGATTTCGAATTCCGGATAATCCTGCTGGAAAAATGTCTCCAGATGCGCCTCAAGATTCGGCTCTGCGCCGTGCAGGGGCTTAAATAGCGATACAGGGGGCAGAAAGGCCGGCCTGGCCGCACGGCGGCGCGCGAGGAACCGCCAAAGCCCCGCTATCACTAAACCGCTGAATGCGGAGGAGGTGAGCAGGCCAAGCAGCCCAACGCCTAGCAGAATCTTGATCATGAGGTTCGCGGAGTCCACCGGAGCATATCCTAAGAGGCAGATTCCTCAGTTATTAGAGTAACGCAGCCGGCAAAAAATTGCGTTCCCCCGAAAAGGAAACCGTGTCAAATGACGTCAATCAGCGCCTGTGCTTGTTAGCTGGTGGCACAACCACTGGGCGGCGCATCGGTACCATCGCCGAACCCTGCTGAAAGCCGTGTATCCGGCTGAACATCTCCGTGCGCACATAGTCGACGAAGCCCTGCATCTGCCGGTTCATCTCCTCCATCCGCTCCCGCATCTGCAGAATGATGGCGATCCCGGCGATATTCACCCCCAGATCGCGCGCCAGGTTCAGAATGAACTCCAGCCGTTCCAGGTCCTCATCCGTGTAGAGGCGCGTATTGCCCTCTGTGCGCGACGGCTTCAGCAGCCCCTCCCGCTCGTAAAGTCGAAGCGTCTGCGGGTGAATCTCGTACATCTCGGCCACCGCCGAGATCATGTAAGCGCCCTTGGATTTGCGTTTCGTCGGCATGCGTCCTCGTCATCGCGCGAACAGCCGCGCTGTTCCTTCCTGCGTGCGAATCCCTCCGAATCGTACAACGCGGGGGAAAAACCCGAAGAACTGCCCGCCAGCAATTCTGTATGGCACGAATGCCTTCACACAGTAACCGCTCTGGTGCTCGATATCAATCATGATGGCATCGGCATATCCCTCGTCCGACGCCTTCTGCATCGTCACATTCGAAGCGCTCGCCGCGACCCGCAAACTCCCTCGCCGCGCCCGCTCCGCCAGCTGTTGCTGCAGCAGGTCGAGAAGCATGGCTGGCTCCGCCGGCATATCCTGCTGCGCGATCGACTCCATCTTCACGTCGCCTTCCTGGTTCATCATGAAGCCGAAAGGCCCGAACTCCCCATACCGCCGCAGCATCCGTTTCGCATACGACACGCTGGCATTCAGCACCTCGTTCGCGTCCTCGCGAACCAGCTCATTCTCGACTTGTTGCTCGCCAGTCATTTTGTCGCTTCACTTCTTCGTACGCTGGTAAATGCAGTGGTCGTAATCGCGCCACAAGACCACCCGCTCCACCGTCAGCCCATTCTTCTCCGCCACGCGCCGCGATGCCGCATTCTCTGGCCGGATCATCGAAACTACGCGTTCCACGTCAAACCGCCGGAAAGCATAATCCATCACCGCTCTCGCCGCCTCGCTCGCAAACCCCTGGTTCCAGCGCTCGCGGTTCACGTGATAGCCAATCTCCAGCTCTGCGCGGCCCTCAATCTCCTGCCACACCGGTCCGCAGTCCCCAATCAGCTCGCCGGTCGCCTTCTCGACCATTCCCAGCAGCCCGCTGCCGCCCGGATACCGGCCCATCTGCCGCTCGATCCACGCCCGCACTTCATTCCGTGTCAGAGGCCGCGGATACCACCGCATCGTCTCGGCATCGCTGAGGACACTCCCGAGCGCCAGCTCGTCTTCAGGAGCCAGTGGCCGCAGCACCAGCCGCTCCGTTTCGATGAGCATCGGCTTTACACCTTCGCCCAGATCTCCTCGCGCGGGTCTTCGGGATTGAGCTTCGCAAACTCGCGCAGGATCTCCTTCGAACGTTCATCCTGCACCTTCGGCACCACGATCTCCACCGTCACAATTTGGTTGCCCCGCTTGCCGTCGGTTGCTGCCGAAGGAACGCCGCGCTCCCGCATCCTTAGCTTCTGTCCGCTCTGCGTCCCTGGCGGAATTTTCAGCTGCGTCCGTCCGTCAATCGTCGGCACGTCGATCTTCGCTCCCAGCGCTGCCTCGGCTACTGTCACCGGAACAGTTACATAAATGTCGTCACCCTGCCGTGTGAACACCGGATGCGTCCCGGCGCGGATTATCAGATACAGATCACCCGCCGGGCCTCCGTTGATGCCCGCATTCCCCTTGCCTGCCAGGCGAATCCGCTGCCCATCCCGCGTGCCCGGTTTGATGCGGAACTCGATCTGCTCGGTGCGCGTGACTGTCGCCGCGCCATGGCACGTGGGACAGACATTCTGTATCTTGCCGGCGCCGCCGCATCGCGGGCACTGGATATTGAACTTCATCCGTCCGCCCATCTGCGTCACCTGCCCGGTCCCGTTGCACTCCGGACAAGTCTGCGCGCCTCCCGTCGACGCCTTTCCCTTGCACGTCGGACAAACCTCCTGCCGCTGGATCTGCAGTCGCGTTGTGCCGCCCCGAATCGCCGTCCAGAAGTCGACATTGACCTGGTATTCGAGATCTGTCCCCGGCTCCGGACCCTGCTGCGCCCTCCCTCCCCGGCTGAAAATACCTGAGAAGAGGTCGCCAAAGCCGCCCCAGCTCGATCCTGTCGTTTGTCCGCCTGCTCCCGCGGCCTGCCCGGCTCCGAAGTTCGAGAAGTCGAAGCCCTCGAAATCGAACGGAACCTCCTGGCCGCCTGCCGGCTGCGGACCCGCATAACCATAACCGCCGCGCGCTGCCGCCTCGGCCGCCGCCGGATCAATCTGGTCGGAGTAAAAGCCGAACTGGTCGTAAATCTTCCGCTTCTTCTCGTCGCTCAGGATGTCGTTGGCTTCGGAGAGCTCTTTGAACTTCTCCTCCGCCTTCTTATCCCCGGGATTCACATCGGGGTGATATTTGCGCGCAAGCTTGCGAAAAGCCTTGCGGATCTCCTCCGGTGTGGCCTTCTTCTTCACGCCCAGAATGGCGTAATAATCTTTGTTCTGCGTTGGTGGGCATTTCAATCTCTGCCGCTCAGGCGGTTGCTTGATGTTTCAATTCTCCGGTTTTCGGGTCGCGCGGCGCTGGCCGCACTTCGACGCGAATGACCTTGGCAAGCGTCTCCTTCGCCGTTTCGAGGTCATAGCGGGTCTGCACATTCATCCAGAACTCCGGCGTCATGTTGAAGTAACGCGCCAGTCGCAAGGCGGTATCTGCTGTGATTCCGCGGCGCTCATTCACAATCTCTGAAATGCGCGTCGCGGGTACGCGCAAGGCCATCGCCAGTGCGTTGGCAGAAAGTCCCAGCGGAACCATAAACTCTTCCCGCAACATCTCGCCGGGATGGAGCGCAGGCATCTTGCGGGTGCCACGTCTAGTGGTAGTCAACGATCTCGACTTCGTATGCATACCCATCTCTCCACGCGAAACATATGCGCCATTGGTCGTTGACGCGAATACCGTGTTGGCCCTCCCGGTTGCCTTTAAGAGCCTCCAACCGGTTTCCTGGCGGATTCATCAAGTCGCTGAGCGTTGAAGCGGCCTCGATAATCCGTAACTTGCGAAAAATGGCTCGTTCGATAGCGGCGAACTTACGGCTGTGATGGCGGTTGAAGATCCGTTCGGCTTCCTTATCTCGAAACGGCCCGATCACCTCGTGATCGTAACACGCTTCGCGTTAAACGCTTCCCGTTAAACCTTTTGGCAGACCGGGCACCAGTAAACAGTGCGCCCTCCCATATCTGCTCTTTCGATTGTCGCATCGCACACAAAACAAGGCTTTCCGTGCCGACGATACACGTAATGCACTTCGCTGTCCTCCGCCTTTCCGCGCCTGTGCGGACGGTGCTTCGCCCGCGTGGTCACAATGCGGCGATCATCCATAGCCGCCAGCATCAGCGTTTGCGCGTCTCGCCAGATCCCTTTGACCGGTGCCCGGCCAACAGCTTTTCCGGCCCGGAATGGGCTGATCCGCGCCCGGTACAGCAACTCGGCACGAAAGATATTGCCAATCCCGGCAATTACCGACTGGTCCATCAGTAATAGCCCTATCGGCGTGTTCCGCTTCTCGATTACTGTCAGCGCGCTTGCCGGATCGGAGCCCTCCCGCAGCGGATCAGGGCCCAGCCGTGCCAGCAGCGCCTGCCATTTCTCCGCGCTGAAGATCGTCGTATCCGTCCCGCCGCGCAGCTCGATCCAGTCAGCCTTGGTATAAATCCTCAGCCGTAGCGCGCCTTTCTCGGGAGGCAGCGGCATCTGCCCCTCCCAGAAATCCCCGTACATTCCCAGATGAATATGCAGAATCAGCTCCCGCCCGAATACGTAACCGAGATGTTTACCGACTGCTTCAACCGAGCGCAACGTCCGTCCGTTTAGTACCTCCGCATCCGGAAAGCCGCCGTTGGGAGAGTCCACCCGCACGCGCTTGCCCGCAAAGGCAGCCGCATGACGCTTCGCAAACCGGTGGATCTCATTTCCCTCAGGCATAACCTAGTTCCACACCTTTTAGTTCCAGACCATCCGGGCTTCGACCGCTTCCATCCGCCACAAGAGATCCGGTTCCACCTTGCGCATCTTCGCTACAAAGCTCTCCGCCTCTTCGCGCGTATCAAACATGATCTTGTTGCAAACCTGCCCAGCCCGCAGCTGTTCGCATTTCCAGAGAGTATTCGTCATTTCAATTCCTTCAATTCTGAAAGCATGAGGGGCACCCCGTATCGAGACGCCCCTCATTCAAATCGCGGTTACCCGCGCTGTTCTCTTGCGTTTAGTTACCGTTTGTCTTCGACGTCGACGTATTCGGCGTCGATCACACCCTCGTCCTTCTTCGCTTCCTCGGTCGTGCCCGAAGCCGCTGTCGCACCGTCGGTCGGAGCGCCAGTCGGGCTGGCTGCATTGGCCTTGTACATCGCCTCGGCCAGCTTGTGCGAAGCCGCGGTCAGTTTCTCCCGCGCCGCGTTCAGATCAGCCGCGCTCGGCTGGCTTTCCAGCGTCTTCTTCGCATCGGCCAGCGCCGTCTCCACATCGAGCTTCTCTGCGCCGGAGACCTTGTCGCCGTTCTCCTTGAGCATCTTCTCGATGTTGTAGACCAGGCTGTCGAGCCCGTTCCGCGCCTCGATCTCCTCGCGCTTCGTCTTGTCCTCGGCCGAGTGAGCTTCGGCATCCTTCGCCATCCGCTCGACCTCTTCCTTGCTCAGACCCGAAGAGGACGTAATCGTCACCTTCTGGTCCTTGCCCGTAGCGTTGTCCTTCGCCGTCACGTTCAGAATGCCGTTCGCGTCGATATCGAACGTCACTTCGATCTGCGGGATGCCGCGTGGAGCCGGTGGAATTCCGCCCAGCTTGAACTTCGCCAGCGTACGGTTCTGCGAGGCCATCGGGCGTTCGCCCTGCAGCACGTGAACCTCAACCTCGGTCTGACTATCGGCCGCCGTCGAGAAGGTTTCCGTCTTCTTCGTCGGGATCGTCGTGTTGCGCGGAATCATCGGCGTAGCCACTGCGCCCAGCGTTTCGATCGCCAGTGTCAGCGGCGTCACGTCGAGCAGAAGCAGATCCTTCACCTCGCCCGCCAGCACGCCCGCCTGCACCGCAGCGCCAATCGCGACCACTTCGTCAGGATTCACGCCCTTGTGAGGCTCCTTGCCGAACAGATCCTTCACCAGCTGCTGGATCCGCGGCATACGCGTCTGACCACCGACCAGTACCACTTCGTCGATCTTGCTTGCGTCCACACCGGCGTCGGCCATGGCCTTCTTGCACGGCTCGACCGACTTCTGGATCAGGTCCTCAACCAGCTGCTCCAGCTTGGCACGCGTCAGCTTCTTCACCAGGTGCTTCGGTCCGGTCGCGTCTGCGGTCACAAAGGGCAGATTGATCTCCGTCTCGACCGCCGTCGAGAGCTCGATCTTGGCGCGCTCGGCAGCGTCCTTTAACCGCTGCAGAGCCATCTCGTTGCCCTTGGAGCTCAGGTCCAGACCTTCGTCCTTCTTGAACTCATCAATCAGCCACTCCACGATGCGCTGGTCGATGTTGTCGCCGCCCAGGTGCGTGTCGCCGTTCGTCGACTTCACCTCGATGACGCCCTCACCCACCTCCAGAATGGAGATATCGAAGGTTCCGCCGCCAAAGTCGTATACCGCGATCGTCTCTTCCTTCTTCTTGTCGAGACCGTATGCCAGTGCGGCCGCCGTCGGCTCGTTTACGATGCGCTTCACATCCAGTCCGGCAATCTTGCCGGCATCCTTCGTCGCCTGGCGCTGCGCGTCATTAAAGTACGCCGGAACCGTGATGACAGCCTCGGTAACCGTGCCGCCCAGGTAGTCTTCCGCGGCCTTCTTCAGCTTCTGAAGAATCATGGCCGAAATCTCGGGCGGGGTGTACAGCTTTCCCTGCGCCTCAACTGCCACGTGGTCGCCCTGCTGCACTACCTTGTAGGGAACCATCTTCATCTCATCGTTGACCTCGGCATACCGGCGGCCCATGAAGCGCTTGATCGAATAGATAGTGTTCTGCGGATTGGTGATCGCCTGGCGCTTCGCCACCTGGCCAACCAGTCTCTCCCCGCTCTTCGTAAATGCGACGACCGAGGGAGTTGTGCGCCCGCCTTCCTCGTTGGCGATTACCTTAGGCTCGCCACCTTCCATAACGGCGACCACCGAGTTGGTGGTGCCTAAGTCAATTCCTATAATCTTTGCCATTGGGTGCTCCTGAAATCTCCTGCCTAACTTGCGCTCAGCCGCGAGCCTCTCTAGGGAGTTTCGCACTTGAGTGACTTATTGTCAATCTATCTGATGCCGCTATTCACCTGATGGATGCAGATTCTCTGCCGCCCGCAGGTCACTTACGGCAAGGGAAAGCCACAAGATCCTTGCAGAAGAGAATAGAACACCTTTCGAATGAATAAATCTCAAGGAGATGTTTCCGATAAGAGTAATAAATCGAATTGAATTAAGTGATTTAGAAGTCAGTGAAACTCTGGAGAGCGTAGCTGATCTCTGTCCTTGATCCGCCCGGGGATCCGAGCCGAAGCTTTCCTCGATGAAACGCCGCCGAGGCCAGGTGGGCGGTCTTAGTTGGATACTGTCTTTCCAGTGCTTGGCCAGGACTCCGCCACTGAGGTCAGCGAGAGCAGAGCTGGCGCAGCCGCCCGATGTTCTGGCTGACTTTTCGGCACGTGTAGCTGAAGACGAACGTCTTTTGACCTGGCATCGACAATGGTCATAACGACTTCACTAAAGGACTTGATGTCGTCACCGCCCTGGCCAAGCGAAGAGAGAATTCCCGGAGAAGGCTTCCGTCGCTGGCCTTCGCCTGAAATTGAGCGGTGTAGTCCGCCTGCTACGGGTCTGTTGTCACTGTGACCGGCACCTTTTTCTTATGGATGGCGGAGGAAAAGTAGGCGGCAAAATCGCCGTTGGGATCGAGATAAATCTTCTTTTGCTGAGCGAAGATCAAGAAGGGAAACAGTAACAAGAGGCCCGTTACTGCAATTGAGCGGATACGCATGGCGCCTCCCCGGGATTGCGAGGCCAAGTATACCGGCCTCTCCGATACCGCCAGCAGGTTCCTGAACCGTTATGCGGGGTATACCCTATTGGCGTGATTCCGTCCCTGCGTCAGGACTTCAATTCGCGCTTTCGCCCTGAAACCTACAAGCGTTTCCTGCACAATCTCGATGCCTGCGTGCGCACCCACGTAAGCTTTCGCGTGGCCGAGACGCCGGTATTTCTGCCCCGTGAACTCCTCGACGAGATGGCCGCAATCGGAGCCGAGCTGACCCATGAGCTGGTCGGCGACCAGGAATACCTCGCCGAATCCCGCAAGGCGATCCCCGACGCGTATTGCGCCGCCGACGAGACGCCGCATCCCCACTTCATGACCGTCGACTTCGGCCTGGTCCGGGAGCCAAACGGCAAGCTCGCCCCGCGCCTCGTCGAGCTGCAGGCCTTTCCTTCTGTCTATGCCTATCAGCTGGTGCTGGCCGAGAATTACCGCGCCGCCTTCGGCCTCGATTCCACCCTCGACCCCTTCCTCAACGGACACACCGAAGCTACCTTCTGGAAGCTGATGCACCGAGTGATTACCCGCGGCCACCATCCCGAACATGTCGTGCTCACCGAGGTCAATCCCCAGCACCAGAAGACGCTGCCCGACTTCCAGGTCACCTCCGATCGTCTCGGCATACGCGTCATCGACATCTCCGAGGTCGTGCCCGAAGACCGTCCCGGCAAGCTTCCCCGCCTCTGCTACCGCGACGGCTCCCGAATGGTCCCCATCCATCGCATCTACAACCGCGCCATCGTCGACGAGCTTATCCAGAAGCAGGTCCACCTGCAGTTCGACTACCGCGAGCACTTCGACGTCGAGTGGGCCGGCCACCCCAACTGGTACTTCCACCTGAGCAAGTTCTCCATCCCGTACCTCGATCACCCCGCCGTCCCGCCCGCCGTTTTCCTCGACGACTGGTTCCGCGGCGAAGGCCGCGACCGCCTGCCCGAGGACCGCGAGCAATGGATCCTGAAGCCCCTGTTCTCCTTCGCGGGGAAGGGAATCAGGTTCGCCCCGGCCGATGAAGACCTGGCCGCGATCCCGCCCGCAGACCGCCACAACTACCTCCTTCAGCAGCGGGTGAAGTTCGAGAACGTCATCGACACCCCGCACGGCCCCACCCAGCCCGAGATCCGTATCCTTTATCTCTGGCCTGACGGCGGCCATCTCGAGCCGGTGCTACCCCTCATCCGCCTGGGCCGCGGAAAGATGATGGGGGTGGACCATAACCGGGACCTCGAATGGGTCGGCGCCTCGGCGGCCTTCCAGCCTCCGGCCGGGGATGCGAAAAAATAGACCGAAGTAACATCTAAGTTGCAGTCGATTTCTCGAAAGTTCCTTGGCCTTCCGTGTAAACTTTGGTAATTTCATGGGAGCAGCCGATCAGATACTTAGAGATTTCCCAGACAGTCTGATCGCAGCGCGGGATTTGAATTGCTAAAGGATGTCGCTGCATTGGAAACGCAACGCATGGTACCCGAGACTCCAGTAGGTCTGCGGTCAGCCGTGCGTTTCCCCTTAGCTTTACCCGTACATCTGGTAGCCGACGCGAAGCTGTACGAGGCGGTTACCGACAATATATCCGCGAATGGTGTGCTTCTGCGGCTGGGCGAATTATTGGAACCCGGAACAGTGGTGGAATTCCTCATTGAAATACCAGAGGGCACGATTGCTCCGGATGAAAGTGCGGCAGTTCATTGCTCGGGCAGGGTGGTCCGTTCATACGGCATCCGCTCCGCAACGTACGCCGCGGCCGTGATCGACGAATACAGTTTTCAGTAGTTATCTCAGGAAGTAAAGCTATGGCTGACATTGTTCAAGGAACGAGTGAAGAAGCGGTAAGCCGGGAACCATCCCCCAACACTCCTGAGCGGCCCTTGATTCGTATTGTGCTGGCGGATTCACAAGCCATTTACCGCGTGGGCATGCGTAAGGTCTTCGCCCTGGAAGACGATCTGCGAGTTGTCGCGCAGGTGGACCGCATCGAGAACCTGCAGGCGGCTCTCGAACGGCATCCGGCCGACGTTCTACTGCTAGAAAGCAACTTGATCAACGGCGTCGCAAACGCCATTCCGGAGATCATGCGCGTGGCGCCGGACATCAAGATCATCGTTCAGACGGCCGGTGCGGACGAGGCGAATACCGTCGAACTCTACCGCCGTGGTGTGCGCGGAATCATTCCGCGTTCGATCTCCCCCGACCTGCTCGTCAAGTGTGTACGCAAGATCGGCGCGGGCGAGACCTGGATCGACAATCAATCGGTGAACTGGGTCATCGAAGCCTACCGGTCGCAAGCCACCGCGATCACGAATCCGAAGTCCCAGCCCCGGCTCTCTCCCAAAGAGCTTTCCATCATTGCCTGTATCACTCAGGGCAAGCGAAATAAGGAAATTGCCTTCCAGCTCGGCACGACCGAGCAGGTGATCAAGAACTATCTCCGCAAGATCTATGACAAACTCGGCGTGTCGGACCGGCTGGAACTGGCCCTTTACTGCCTTCATCATCAGATCCACAAGAGGGCCAAGGAGGCCGAAAATCCCGGAATAGCAAATGGTTCAGCGGAAAGCTGAACTGCTCCTCTGGCTGTCTTTTTAGATCGAAACAGGCTCTGATAATCTCGTAGCTTCTCCTCACTAATGTCTACACCCTTTCGGAGCCTGACCCCACAGCAGCGCCATGCATTCACGGCAAGCTTTCTCGGCTGGTCGCTCGACGCTTTCGACTTCTTCCTCCTGGTCTTCTGTGTTTCGGCGATCGCCCGTGACTTTCAAACCAAGCCATCTGCGGTTGCTGAAGCTCTCTTTCTGACTCTCGCCTTCCGGCCCGTCGGTGCTTTTCTCTTTGGACTGCTCGCCGACAAATATGGCCGGCGTCCTGCACTGATGTTGAACATCGCCTGCTATTCCTTTTTCGAGCTGGCATGCGCCTTCGCAACATCGCTTCACGGTCTCTACTGGCTTCGCGCGCTCTTTGGAATCGCGATGGGTGGCGAATGGGGTGTGGGCGCCGCTCTGGCCTTTGAGACGCTGCCCAAAGAGAACCGGGGTTTCTTCTCCGGCCTGTTACAGGAGGGCTACGCGGTGGGGTATCTGGCGGCTGCTGCAGCCTACGCGCTCCTGTTTCCTCTCTTCACCCACATGTACTGGCATGGCCATCTGGTCGGCTGGCGTGGCATGTTCCTTGTGGGCGCCGCACCTGCTCTGCTCGTCTTCTACATCGGCTGGAAGGTCGAGGAATCCCCGGTCTGGCGCGAGCGCGGCAAGGCGGCCGCCGCAGATACCTCCGCAAAAACGCTGAGCCTCACAACCGGAATCAAACGCTACGCCCCGACTTTTATCTTTCTCGTCCTCCTGATGACCTGCTTCAACGCCTTCTCGCACGGCACGCAGGATCTCTACCCCACATTTCTCGAGAAAGACCACGGCTTTTCCGCAACCCTCACCGGAACCATCGGGATCATTTACAACGTCGGAGCTCTTCTTGGCGGAATCCTCTTTGGAGCGCTTTCCGAGCGCTTCGGCCGCAAGCGAACCATCATTTGTGCCGCCCTGCTGGCGTTGCCGGTGATTCCGCTGTATGCATTGGGCCACTCGCTATTCATGATTGCGACAGGCGCCTTCCTCATGCAGTTCATGGTGCAGGGCGCATGGGGTGTCGTGCCCGCATACCTGAGCGAGCTCTCTCCAGGTCCCGACGCGCGCAACGTTTCCCGGCCTGGCATATCAGCTCGGTAACCTGATTACTTCGCGCAATTCGGTCATTCAGGCGCGCGCGGCAGAACGTTTTGGCGGATACGGCAAAGTCCTGGCAGTCACCGTGCTGCTAGTCGCCGTGTTGCCTCGCATTGGTTACATCATTCGGTCGCGAATCGCGTGGAACCGAGCTGACCGCCTAGACTCAGCGCGACTTCAGCAAAATGGCTTCGACCGCGCGCAGGTCCTCTTCCGTATCCACGCCGATCGTGTCGTAGGGAGTCTCTCCCACATAAATATCGATGCCATTTTCGAGGAACCGAAGCTGTTCCAGCTTTTCCGCGGCCTCAAGCTTACTGGGCGGCAGCTTGGGAAAGCGCTGCAAAGCATCTTTACGATACGCGTAGATGCCCAGATGCTTGCGATACGGAATCCCGCCGGCATTGTCCCGATCGTAAGGGATTGTCGCCCTTGAAAAATACAGTGCCCGTCCGTTTGCCGCGGTAACCACCTTCACGGCGTTCGGATTGTTGATCTGATCGGGCGCGCATCTGGTCGCGACGGTGGAAACCTGGACTTCCGGTCGCGCCATCGGTTCGAGCAGCGCATCGAGATGCTCCGGCCGCACCAGCGGCTCGTCACCCTGAATATTGACGTAAATATCCGCCGCGATCGATTCCGCAACCGCGTGCACGCGATCCGTGCCGCTGGCGCAATCCTCCGGAGTGAAAATCGCCGGCAGATTATGCGCGTTTGCGAAGTTGAGAACCTCTTCCGAGTCGGTCGCGATCAACACCTGATCCAGCAGCGGACAGGCGCGCGCCGCCCGATAGACCCAGCCGATCATGGGCTCTCCGGCAATTTCCCGAAGCACTTTGCGAGACAACCTCGTTGAGCCAAGCCGGGCGGGAATAACAGCAAGAATGCGTAGTTTCTGGAGTTCAGAATGCGCGATAACAGGTTCAGCCAAGACGAGAAATCCCCGAAAAAGTGCTTAAAACGCCAGTCTAATTCATGAACGCGGCACAGTTAAAATTCATCGTTTTCTCCATATTGTCTATACATGTAGACAGGAAACCGCTTGCGCCTGCGTGTTCGCAACCTTTAGTGTTTGTTCTGAACGGCAAATCCGCCGCTGGACAAATACTTTCTTTCATCAGGCAGGGACAAAATACGCATGGGCTCTCCGACCGCCGCCTGACCAGAATCTCGATTCGATCCTTCGCGAAGACCGCGTTTTCCCCCCTCCGCCTGAGTTTGCGGCCAAGGCTCACGTTGGCAGCCTCGCCGACTACGAAGAGCTTTATGCGCGCTCGATCGCCGATCCGGAGGCTTCTGGGACAGCTGCTGCGAAGGAACTCCACTGGTTCGCGCCGTGGACCCGGGTGCTGGACTGGAATCTGCCGTGGGCGAAGTGGTTTGTCGGCGGAAAGACCAACATCTCCTATAACTGCCTTGACCGCCACGTGCACAACGGCAAGCGCGACAAGACAGCGATCCTGTGGGAAGGTGAACCCGGCGAGGTTCGCAAGCTGAGCTATGGTGAGCTGCTGGCTGAGGTTCAGAAGTTCGCCAATGCCCTCAAATCGCTCGGCATCAGGAAGGGCGATCGCGTCGCTGTTTATATGGGGATGACTCCCGAACTGGCCATCGCAATTCTGGCCTGCGCGCGCATCGGAGCTATCCACTCCGTCATCTTTGGAGGCTTCGCCGTCAATGCCATCGTCGACCGCGTCAATGACGCGCAGTGCGTAGCCATCCTTACTCAGGACACCTCCTATCGGCGCGGCAATGAAGTAAAGCTGAAGGCAACCGTCGATGAAGCCGTCGTGAACTGCCCGACCGTGAAGAATGTCGTGGTCTACAAGCGGTCAGGCTCACCGATCCATATGCCCGCCGGCCGAGACCACTGGTGGCACGATCTGGTTGCAGCTGCATCCCCGGACTGCCCTGCCGAGGAGCTCGACTCCGAAGATCCGCTGTACATCCTTTACACCTCGGGTACCACCGGCAAGCCCAAGGGCCTGGTACACACGACCGGCGGCTATTCCGTCCAGACCTATCTGACCAGCAAGCTGGTCTTCGATCTCAAAGAGGACGACGTCTACTGGTGCTCGGCCGATATCGGCTGGGTCACCGGACACTCCTACGTCGTCTACGGAATCCTGCAGAATGGCGTTACCACGCTCATGTACGAGGGCGCGCCGAACTTTCCCGACTTCGATCGCTTCTGGAAGATCATCGACGAGCACAAGGTCACCGTCTTCTACACAGCGCCGACCGCCATCCGCGCATTCATCAAGTGGGGAGATCAATATCCGCAGAAATACAGCCTCGACAGTCTCCGCCTGCTCGGTACGGTAGGCGAGCCAATCAATCCTGAAGCCTGGATGTGGTATCGCGATGTCATCGGCAAGGGCCGCTGCCCGATCGTCGACACCTGGTGGCAAACGGAAACCGGCTCCATCATGATCACACCGCTTCCCGGCGCCATTCCCGCAAAGCCCGGCTCCGCCACGCGGCCCTTCCCAGGCATTGTCCCCGAGGTCGTGTCCCCATCCGGCGAACCAGTGCCGGCCGGGCAGGGAGGCCTGCTGGTCATTCGCAAGCCGTGGCCATCGATGGCGCGCACCATCTTCAACGATCCCGAGCGATATGCGACGACATACTGGAGCCAGATTCCCGGATCCTATTTCACCGGCGACGGCGCGCGTCGCGACAAGGACGGCTACTACTGGCTGATGGGTCGCGTAGACGATGTCATCAACGTGAGTGGCCACCGTCTGGGAACCATGGAGGTAGAGTCGGCACTGGTCGCTCACCCCAAGGTAGCCGAGGCTGCGGTCGTCGGCCGTCCGCACGAGATGAAGGGGCAGGCGATCGCCGCGTTCGTCACGCTGGAGAGCGGCCATCAGGCCTCACCGGAATTGAAGGAAGAACTGCGCGCCTGGGTAGCCAAGGAGATCGGCGCTCTCGCCCGCCCCGACGACCTGCGCTTTACCGATCAGCTCCCCAAGACGCGCTCCGGCAAAATCATGCGCCGGCTGCTGCGCGAGCTTGCCACCAACGGTGAAATCAAAGGCGATATCACCACCCTCGAAGATTTCAGCGTGATCGCCAAATTGCGCGAGCAGGACGAGTAGGCCTCAACCCATCCACGCAAATATAAGCAGATGTGTTTGCGGCAAATTCCTCTTCCCGATCGTCTATGCCGGGTAGTAATTTGGCGTCGCGGAGAAGAGCCATGAAATTTACATCGCTGGTTGTTGCAGTTGCAGGACTCGGGTTCACTGCTATCACCTTCGGTCAGGCTGGAGGCGCTGCTGCGGCCGCCGGAGCCGCAAACGCCAGCAAAGGCCCTGAGCTGGTGAGCGGAGTGGGCAAAGACGCCAATTTCGATCAGGTGATGAGCCACCAGCACGGAAGCATGTATTTCACAGGAAAGGTCGCCGTCGACGGCGGCGTGCTTCCCTGGGATCCGATTCCGGTAATCGTCGATTGCAATGGCGTTGTGAAATACAACACACAAACGGATCCAAAGGGCAACTTCTCTATCGACAACGGGGGCCGCATAAAGACAACCTCCGAGCTCGTCCCGCAGGCAGGAGACAGCAAGACAGTCACGGCGGCGCAGTTAGTCGGATGTCAGATCAAGGCGTCGCTGGCCGGTTTTAGATCGAGCGTTCTAACCATCACCAACGGCAATCTCACCGACAACCCCGACATGGGCACGATCATCCTTCATCTGGACGAACATGCGACGGGCTACGGAGTCAGCCCCACCACCGCAACGGCCTCCAAAGATGCGCTGAAGAAGTTCGATAAGGCCCGTTCCGAGGCAATGAATAACAACACGGATGGCGCGGAGCATGATCTGCAAAAGGCCGTACAGACCGACCCGAAGTTTGCCGAGGCCTGGTACCAGCTTGGCAAGCTGCAGCAGAAGACGAAGCCGCAGGACGCACTGGCCTCATTTGAGAAGGCAGTAGCCGCCGATCCGCAATTTGTACCTCCCTATGAACCAATTGCCGAGCTCGCCGCAACCCAAAAGAAATGGCAGGAAGTTGCGGATGCTGCCGATCACTACCTGAAACTCGATCCCGTCGGTACGGCGCAGATCTGGTACTTCAGCGCAGTCGGCAACTTCAATCTCGGAAAGAGGGATGTTGCCGCAGAGAGCGCGAAGAAGGCGCTGGCGATGGATCCCCGCCATGTTCAGGCGCCGAACACAGAGCAGTTGCTCGCCGTGATACTCGCCTCGCAGGGTCAATTAGCAGAGGCACTCGACCACCTGCGCAATTGCCTCACCTACACCCCCGCCGGACCCAACGCCGACCTGATGAAGCAGCAGATCGCGCAGCTCGAAAAGGCGGTCGGCCCAGGGAAATAAGGATGTAGGCGCCTGGCCATCAGAAGTCCACATGCAGGCGTACACTCGGCACCCACACCGGGCCGCGATCGCGGTTGTAACCCGGATCGTTGATATGAGTAAGTCCCACCGAACCAAACAACCCCGTGTGGATGTGGTGCGTGTAGTAGGCTTCCACGATATTTTCGCGTCCGTAGTTGAGCCGGCCGTCACCGAGAAGGAAACCTAACCCGCCGTACGCGAGATAGGTCTGGTGATATTTCTTTATGGCATTGCTCACGAACGCAACGCCGAACTTGTCATCGGGCTGATGCCATCGTGTCCCGGCGTAGTCGCCGCCGAACGAGACCGTCTGATCCACTTCGGTGTAGGCGAAGGATTCGTGGGCTCCCTCATTCCATCCGAATCGGCTGTATATCCGAAAATTCTGTGTCAGCTCCTGCCAGTTGTTCCAGCCGAAGCCGTACTTGACGGTCCCGAAGGGTGCGTTATTCGCGATTTCCGGTGTCGGCGTCTTCCCGTCGAGATAATTGTTGATGGCGTCCTTGTAGATACCCATGTGTGCCGTGTTCACAAAACTCAGGATCCGCGTCGCGCCCTGCCTGCCAGGAAGAAACGACTTCCGCAGTTCAAATTCCATATTCTGAGCGTGAGCCCGCGAGAACGCCCAGTCGAGATCGATGCCGTTGGCAACCGTAGGCATCGCGGCAAAACCGTAGCGGGCGCTCCAGTTGCGGTCGTCGTATTCCAGCACCGCTGCAAACGTGTATCCGCGGGTGTCTGCGGCATAGTCCCACGCGCCATTGTTATCGACAGTCCAGTTGGTGAACTGAAGATGGCTGTCGCTTCCAACCGGATTTATGTCAAACAGATCGGGCAAGGTCATCTTGCCGATCCGAAACTCAAATCGCCGCACCGGCACTTTTGTGGCAAGACTCAGTGGCGTCCTGTCCGAATCCACCATCTCGTTCGTCAGCCCGATCGTCTGGTGGATCTGCCCGCGCGCCAGGTAGGGTGCGGAGCCGAGATTTGGATTTCGAACCACGTCCAGATTCGTAAATCCCGCCAGGCCAAACGCCTGGCTCAGACCGCGCCCTCCTGCGCTCTCGGCGTCCACAATAAGATCAGTGTTGTAGCGCAGATTTCGATGCGCCTGAAATGCGGAATAGAATGTGCCGACAAACGACACCTTGGGCTCAACCGGCGGCAGGAAGCTGTTCGGACCCTGGTACGGAGAATGAAAGCGTGCGTTCACCTGGCCAATGCTGTTCGCCTGCCCGCCGAAGTAATAACGCGTATTTACCGGATGCGGAAAGACCGACACATCCTCGGACGACGACGGCGAGCTGACCGGCTCGCGTGAGCCGCCGTTCTTGGAGTCGACACCGGAACCATCGTGACTTTCCTGAACAGCCAGCGAGAGAATCCGCACGGCTGGTGCGTCCGGCAAAGTTGCACGCGACTGTGCGCCTGCGCAACGGCAGCACACAAGAAGACACAGGATTGCCATGAAGAAACGCACAGCTTCACTCCGGAGTCAGCGCCGGCTTACCAGTATTTAGGGCCGTCGTACAAAGAATGATCATCGATGTTCAAGATTGCAGAGTTGTTACAGTGATCGGGCTGTCCCCATACGAACGAAGAGCTTGTTTGCCCTCAACCTCGCGATGCATCGGCCCGGAGAAAATGACCTGTCGCCACCGCTCTTTATTGGTGTACCATACCCCCCTAGGATATAGGCAAGGAAAAATCATGACGCATACAGACAGGGACAAACAGAAGCTGGTAGCCCGCATCCGGCGAATACGCGGTCAGGTGGATGCCATTGAGCGATCACTCTCCACCGGCGACGACTGCGCTGACGTGCTGATGTTGTTGGCGAACGTGCGTGGCGGTATCAACAGTCTGATGGGGGAAGTTCTCGAAGACCACGTGCGCAATCACATGATGACGACAGAAAAGAGTTCCATGGCCCCGACCGAACTGGCCGAGGATCTGATCGATTTGGTCCGGGCCTACTTGAAGTAGAGTCTCGTAGAGCGTTAGTGACGCGCCGAGGGTCCGCTGCGGCAATCCCCTATTGGCGAAGCTGTTCGAGGGACTTGGTCAGAGCCGCATGCAGCTTCCGCTGTGATTTTTCGTTGAGCTTTTTGCCCGCCGCGGTCAGGTAGAAAACGTCGATCGCCATTTCGCCTTCAGTATCGATCAGCGCGACTTCAATGTTGCAGCTGCACTCCGCGAAGCCCTTCGCAATCTCCCGCAGCAAGCCGGTTGTATCCTGAGACACCACCTGCAGCAGCGTGCTGTGTGTCGACGACTCGTTATCGAATTCGATGCGTGTTTCGACGGCGACCTTCGCCTGAGCCCGCCTGGACGAGTGACTGCGCGAGCGCAGAAGTTTCTCCACCGGCACGCGCTGCGAGGCGACATCGCGGATGCTTTGCATGAAGCGATCGATCTCGGATGGGTTCAGTGCCAGCGTCTGAAAAGGATCGGCAAACTGAAAGGTATCGACAATGATGCCGGCAGTGTTTGAGAAAGCATCCGCCTTGACGATGTTCATGCCCCACGCCGACAGCACGCCAGCCATATCGGCGAAGAGCATTGGCCGATCCGCCGTGATCAGCGTAATCTCGTTCAGCTGACGCACAGTTCGGAACGAGACCTGAACAGGTTCCTTGGGCAGGTCAAGCGCCATCTGGAAATGATTGCGAATCTGCTCCGGCGGGCGGGTCTGAATATACCTCTGCGGCAGACCCTCGAGGAAGGTACGCAGCTCCGTCGCCCGGTCCGGAACAAGAGCCACGATGCGGTTGAGAAGCGCCGGATCCTCGTCGGCGTGATAGCGGACCTCGTCCACACTGCGGTCGAGGAAATTCGATGCGCCCATGTAAAGCTGCCACAGATTTTCCGCCTTCCACGGAGTCAGTGCATCAGGCGCGACCGACTTGATATCCCCGTACGTCATCAGGGTCAGCATTTTGAGCTGCGATTGCGATCCGATCTTCTCGGCAAAATTGCGGATCGTCTCCGGAGCGAAGATATCGCGGCGCATCACCATCGACATCTCCAGGTGATTGCGTATCAGCCTGCGAACAGTTTCGCGCTCCTCAGGATCAAACTCCAGGCGCGCAAAAACGCTTTCGGCGAGCTCCACACTCTGGCTCGCGTGCTCTCCCGCGCGCCGCGCTTTGCCCGTGTCGTGCATCAGGACCGCGAGAAAGAATAGATCAAGGCGTTCGATTTCCGGCAGGAGAGTTGCGAACCGTTTTTCCCAGTCATGATGTGGCTGGCGCAACAGGTGAACATTATCGATCACCAGAAAGGTGTGCTCGTCGACGGTGTATCGATGATAGGCATCGCGGATGACGAGTGAATCGATGCCGTGAAACTCCGGAATAAGCAGCTCGAGAATGCCGAGTGCGTGCATGGTTCGCAGCGCGTGCGCCGCGTAAGGCCCCAGCAGAACCTCGCGCAGGCAATTCCATAGAAACGGCCCTTCCGGCATCTGCACCGCCAGCACCGGGAGGCTCTCCGCGATGCGGTCTTCGGCGTTCTGGCTCAGCTTGTACCCATGCAGGGCGATGCTCCCGAAGACGCGCAGAATTGCGTCGCCATCGACATCCGTAGCCGCTTCGTCCAGGTCCAGTCGGCCATGTTCGAGGAAGAAATCCGTGCCCGGAATAGGCGCTCGCTTGCGGCGAAATTGCTTGTAGAACGAACGGCGCGCCGGCGGCAGGTCGTCAATCAGCAGCGATGCACGGCGATAGATGGTGCGGGCGTGACGATAGTAGGTGCGCATCCAGTACGCCGGATCCGCGGAGCCCAGCGTCTCCAGTCCGATGCTCTGTGCGGCCGCTTCGTCCTGCGCTTGCCAGTCCAGCGTGTTGTCGTCGCGACGGTTGCGGTAGTGCAGAAAGCATCGGGCCGCGGCAAGAAAATCGAAGGCCGATTCGCGGTCGTTGTGAGTGCCGTAAAAGGCGTTACCCGCAGGCTTGGGCCATGCCTTTTCGGTCTGGAGAGAAGAGAGCAGCGTCAGCCACTGAGCAAGGTGGTAATCGCGCAGCCCTCCCGGACACTCCTTGATGTTCGGTTCCAGATGAAAGATCGTATTGCCGTATTTGGCGTGGCGGGTGCGCGCGATCTCCGAGAGGTTCTGCACGATCGTGTCCCAGTCGCGCAGCATAAGCGCCGGCAGCAGATCGGTTTCGAGACGCTTGTAGAGTGCCGAGTCGCCGGCCAGAAAGCGGCGATCGAGCAGCGACACGGTGAACTCGAGGTTGTCCGGATCGACGCGGTCGCACTCCTTCAGCGTGCGCGTCGAAGGACTGGCGCGCAATCCGACATCCCACATCGCCTGGGTCGCGCTGCGGATCGTCTCGTGGTGATCGTGCTCAACGCTGTCGTTGGCGCACAGGTAAAGCACATCGACATCGGAATAGGGAAAAAGTTCCTTGCGCCCGAAACCGCCGACCGCAACCAGCGCGATGTTGAGGCGTTCCGGGTTCCCGGCAGCGCCCGTCCATATCTCGCGAACAAGGTTGTCCACAATGGACGCGCGGCGTCGGATTGTGGCTGAGCCATCGCCTCCGCGCTCGAAGGTCTGACGCAGGTCCGCGCTTTCCTGTTGATACAGGTTGCGGAGCCGCACAAGGGATGGCGAGTCACCAGTCATTCGCGATTCAAAAAACTCTCCGGCCAGAAACTTTCGGATAGACCGGTAGCGCAATCGTCGATAGCCAATCGGCGATGGGTCGTTTGTTTCGATCCTCTTACCACGCCGGGAAACTTGCTCGGACCGATCAAGCCCTGAACCCCGGACTTGATCGCGGTCCTCAAAGTGCGGAAGGGCCGCGTTCGTCGTTTCGTATACGGATGGCGTCGTCGATCTTCGAAATGAAGATCTTGCCATCGCCAATCTTGCCGGTGCGGGCCGAAGACAGTATCGCTTGCACGGCCTTTTCGACCAGTTCGTCGGGCACTACCATTTCCAGCTTTATCTTCGGAAGAAGGTCAACCGTGTACTCGCGTCCGCGATAAAACTCGGTATGTCCCTTCTGACGGCCGTGGCCCCGTGCTTCAAGTATGGTCATGCCCTCGATGCCGATTTCCACGAGAGCGTCCTTTACCGCATCCAGCTTTGACGGTTGAATCACCGCTTCGATCTTTTGCATAGCTTCAATCCCAGGGATGAAGAGTAACAGGTTTGCACGAATCAGGAAGCAAAGTCATATCCCTCTTCGCCGTGCTGAGTGAGGTCGAGTCCTTCCACTTCGTCATCGGTCGTTACACGCAGGCCAATGGTCACGTCGACAATCTTGAGCAGGACGAGCGTTCCTACAATGGAGATCACCCACGCGATGGCAACGCCGACCAGCTGGTTCCCAACCTGGTGCCAGTTGCCCTCGATGGCGCCGGACGGAAGTGTGGCTCCCGTCTTGTCTTTGAAGATGGGATTGATGAGGCTTGAGGCAAAAACACCAGTCAGAACCGCACCGATTGTTCCTCCCGCCCCATGCACTCCAAAGGCGTCGAGCGAGTCGTCATACCCGAACCACGCCTTGACCTTGATGACCATGAAATAGCAGAAAACGCCGGCAATCAGCCCGATCACGATGGCCGATAGAGGCTGTACAAAACCGGCTGCCGGAGTGATCGCCACCAGGCCCGCGACCGAACCGGATATCGCGCCCAGCGCGCTCGGCTTGCCGTTCCGGATCCACTCTGCGAGCGCCCAGCTCAGCGCGGCTGCAGCCGCTCCAAAGTGTGTGTTGACGAAGGCGCTCGTGGCCAGGGGCGATGAGCCCAGAGCGCTGCCCGCGTTGAATCCGAACCACCCCACCCAGAGCAGGCACGCGCCAATGAAGCTGAGCACCACCGAGTGGGGCGGCATAGCTTCCTTCGGATAACCGACGCGTTTGCCAAGATAGAGCGCGCATACCAGCGCCGATACGCCTGAGGTAACGTGGACCACCGTGCCGCCCGCGAAGTCAAGCGTGGGAAACCGTCCCCCGAGCGATGCGTTGAGCAGTCCTCCCTTGCCCCACACCATGTGCGCCATCGGCGAATACACAACGATGGACCACAGTGTGAGAAACAGAGCCATGGCGCTGAATTTCATTCGCTCGGCAAACGCTCCCGTCACAAGTGCCGGCGTGATGATGGCAAACATCAGCTGGTAGATCATGAAGGTCTGCAACGGAATGGTCGCTGCGTAGTCCGGATCAGGCGTCAGGCCGACTCCGCGAAGAAAGACGTTATGCAGCCCGCCGATAAAGCTCGTCCCGGATCCAAATGCCAGGCTGTAATTCAGAAGGGCCCATAGCACGCTGATGATGGCCATCATGGCGAAGCTCTGCATCATCATGGCAAGCACATTCTTCTTTCGCACCAGGCCGCCGTAAAACAGCGCCAGGCCTGGCCCGGTCATCATCAACACAAGCGCTGAACTGGTCAGCATCCAGGCGTTATCGGCGGAAGACTGTGCTTGCGCCACCTGGGATTCGAGCTTGGCAATGCGGTCCGAAGTTGACGGGGCCGCTGGCGTCTGGGCAAGAAGAACAGGACAACAGAAGCTCAATCCAAGCAGGACGCTGAAAATATAACGACGCATAACACTCCCAACGACAGGTTGCAAAACGTTGCGGCGTGCCGGTGATCTTCCGGCGTCTTGAACTCGAGGAACGCTTTTATGAAACGGACCTCGCCAGGGATGCAGCAAAAATGCATCTCCCAGGATTGGTATGACCCAGCTTCAGGGATTCGTACAGGGATTGAATTACTTTTACATATTTTTCGCAATTGGCAAACAGGGAATTACGACGGTGCGGAGCACCTGCGGGGCACAAAGTCGTTTCGAAGCACACAAGAGATAAAGCAGGCTAAAGAAACATGTCACCGTCTTCGGCACGATTCACATACTCCAGCCGCCCATCATTGACGCTTCGCGACTGATGTATCAGTGGCGCATTTAGCCACCTGACAGTTTTGACAGTCGCAATTCAGGACAGCACAGTCGAAAATGGTCTTCGTTGAAGTTAGCGCCTGGGGCAAATATCTCCTCGCTTACTCCTGCGGGGGCTATGCAAAGGTTGCAGGTCAGGGAATTCGCAAGTTGAAGAGCCGTAAGACGCGTTATATTTGAAGCATGAGCGAAGCGATGCAGGATCGTTATCTATTCGGCGCACTCGAAAGCAGCGCGAAGAACCGCCAAAAGCTGCACGAGGTGAGTTATGGTTACGACCAGCCCGAAGGAATTGTTCTCGCCTCGCTCGGCGCTGCCATCAACTGGGTGCGAAAGAATTCGGTCTGGCCGATGACATTCGGACTCGCCTGTTGCGCGATCGAAATGATGTCCATGGGTGCTTCGCGCTTCGATCTGGCACGTTTCGGCATGGAGGTCTTCCGTCCCTCCCCCCGGCAATCGGATCTGATGATTATCGCCGGCCGTGTGTCCCAGAAAATGGCTCCGGTAATCCGCCGGCTTTACGACCAGATGCCCGAACCCAAGTGGGTAATCTCAATGGGGGCCTGCGCTACATCCGGTGGTGTTTTCAATAACTACGCGCTGGTGCAGGGCGTGAATCAGATAATCCCGGTCGACGTCTATGTGCCCGGCTGTCCGCCTCGTCCGGAGCAGCTGCTGTATGCGCTTACGCTCCTTCAAGAGAAGATTCAGCACGAACGCGGCAGTTTGAAGCGGGTATTCAACCTGCAGTAATATATTATTTTCATTGGGTTAGCTGGCAGTACCGGTTCGGTTCTCGAAGATTAGCGGCAATAGGTGAGTTTTTTCAATGTGGAAGTCTCGGCAGCTTGCGCAAATCGACTCATACGTATCAGTCGAGACAACTTATTGAATAAATCGTGCTCTAAGCGTATTAAAGTATGGTACTTTGGATACCGCTATTGCTTTATCGGTTTTCGTTCGACTGAGGTTTGCTGACTTTCCGGCCTATCTTTCATAGGCCCCCAGTTTTTTGTGTGACTTCCAAAATGGTTGCGGAGGATAGACGCATGCTTTCTCGTGTTTTTAGTAAATTGAGCGGAGTGCTGCTGGTGGGGTGCGCCGTTGGGATCGGAGCATCTGCAGTGTATGCGCAAAGTACTACACCGGCAGCTCCCCCCGAGGCACCGATCTCTCGGATCGATATTTTCACCGGCTACTCCTATATAGCCCCCAAGGACAACGTCTCTACCACCCTGCCGGATGGGACAACCTTCACCAGCAACATGGATGCGGTCAATTACGGCGCACTGCTCAGCGGCGCTTACTACTTCAACAAGTATGTGGGCGGGCAGGTCGAGATCGGCTTTCACCCTCAGGACAAGAACGACGGCGGTTATACCTTCCAGGGCGGTATCATCTCCCGCTTCCCGGTTTCGGGCATGACTCCTTTTGTTCACGGACTAGCGGGTGCTACCAAATGGCAAGGCCCGGACAACCCGCCATATACCACTCTGAGTTCCGCGTGGGGACCTGCTCTGACAGCTGGAGGTGGTCTGGATTACAACCTGAGCTTTAAGGCCATCAAATCGGACTGAGACTCTTCCAGGCTGATTATGAATATTTCCACGTAAATCACGGTCCCTCAACCTGTCTACGGTGGCCGCGTCAATGCCAACGCTGCTCGTCTGAGCGCTGGTCTGGTCTGGAAGTTCGGCAGCATCATTCCTCCGCCGCCTGTGCAGTACGCCTGCTCGGCGACCCCCAGCGCAGTCTTCCCGGGTGAGCCGGTCACGGTAACTGGTACTGCCTCCAACCTCAATCCCAAGAAGACCGCTACCTACAGCTGGAGCGGACAGGGTGTGACGGTTAGCGGAACCAGCACCACCGCCACCATCGACACTGGCAGCCTGGCGCCCGGCAGCTATACGGTGACCGGACACGTCAGCGAAGGCACGAAGCCTGGCGAGGCAGCTGATTGCACGGCGCAATTTACCGTGAAGCCTTACGAGCCGCCGACAGTGAGCTGCGTGGCCAACCCGTCCTCGGTTAACCCAGGTGACAGCTCGACGATTACCGCGACCGGCGTAAGCCCGCAGAATCGCCCGCTGACCTACAGCTACACGGCCTCCTCGGGCACGATCAGCGGTTCGGGCACAACGGCAACCCTGTCCACGACAGGAGCGCCCGCGGGCACGATCACTGTGACCTGCACGGTGGCGGACGATAAGGGTCAAACGGCATCGGCAACGACGACCGTTACCATCAATGCTCCGGCGCCGGTAGTCAAGCCGACCACCCAGAAGCTGTGCACGATCACCTTCGACCACGACAAGCGCCGTCCGGCTCGCGTTGACAACGACGCGAAGGGCTGCCTCGATGACGTGGCTCTGAATGCACAGCGTTCGTCTGACGCAACCCTGGTTGTCGTCGGCAACACTGAACCGCAGCCTCCAGCCAAGGGCAAGCACAAGGGCAAGCCCGAGGATCTGGCTGCACAGCGCGCAGTCAACACGAAGGCCTACCTCGTAACGGAGAAGGGCATTGATGCCAGCCGCATCTCCGTACGGACGGGCACCACAGGCACCAACGAGGTCGACAACTACCTCGTGCCTGCCGGCGCCAGCTTCGACACTGACAACCCGGGTACGACACCGGTGGATGAGTCGACGGTCAAGGCGCAGGCCAGAAAGCCTCTGCCCGAACGTCACCACCACAAGGCCGCAGCCCCTGCGCAGTAGAACCTGAACTGAACGTAATTCAACCCAAAAGGCTGGCCGGAATCTCGGCCGGCCTTTTGTATTTCCGGAAGGGCAATCGGCCGCCACAGTATTTGCATCCCATAGGGGTATCTGCGGCGTTACCATAGGAAAAGCGCCCTTCCCCGTATCATGCAAGAAGCGAGTGTTTAAAGAACGAACATGAAACAGACAGTTTTGCGACTTTTCTTCCTTGGCGTGGCCGCTCTAATCCTCATCCAGCCCAACCAGGCGTCAGCCGCCCCCCTGCAGTGGATTTCGGTAGGTCCCGAAGGCGGCGATGCTCGAAGCTTTGCCTACGATCCCGCGAATCCTTCCCACGTCTACATGGGCACGACGATGAGCTGGATCTATCAGTCGACCGATGGCGGTGCCACCTGGAAGCGGCTCGCGCGCCTGGGCAAGGTCGATGATCTGGTCGTCGACAACATGGTCATCGACTCCTCCGACCCGAAGACCATCTACGCCGGCGTCTGGCGGTTGGACCGTACCGATGGCGGCATTTACATCAGCCACGACGGAGGTGCGACGTGGGCAGCCTCGGCCGACATGGACGGGAAGTCTATACGTGCTCTCTCCCAGGCTCCGTCGGATCCGAAGATTCTGGTGGCAGGCGCCATCAGCGGCGTTTACCGCAGCTCAGACTCGGGAGTTCATTGGACGCAGATCACTCCCGTCGGCAACGGTGAAATCCTCAAGGTTGAGTCAATCGCGATCGATCCTGTAGATCCAAAGACGATCTACGCGGGAACGTGGCATCTCCCTTGGAAGACAACCGACGGCGGCGCCACCTGGCACAACATCAAGCAAGGTCTGATCGACGACTCTGATGTCTTCTCCATCATCATCGATCCCACCCGCCCCAGCGTGGTGTACGCCAGCGCGTGCTCCGGCATCTACCTGAGCAGCACGGCAGGCGAACTGTTTCACAAGGTTCAGGGCATTCCCTCCACCGCGCGCCGCACCCGCGTACTCATGCAGGATCCCACCAACCGCCAGGTGGTCTATGCGGGTACAACCGAGGGTCTGTATAAGACGTCAGACGGTGGCGCGATGTGGAGCCGCATGACCGGGCCTGACGTCATCATCAACGACGTTTACGTTGATCCCCGCAATGACAAGCATGTAATGCTGGCCACGGATCGCAGCGGCGTACTTACCAGCCAGGATGCATCGGCAACCTTTCAAGCGACCAACCGCGGCTTCTACCAGCGCCAGGTAACAGCGCTGCTGCCCGACGCGAAGCATCCGGAGACCATCTACGCCGGTGTGGTGAATGACAAGATCTACGGTGGCGTCTTTGTCACCGAAGATGGCGGCAAGACATGGACGCAGCGCAGCAGCGGACTCGATGGGCGTGACGTCTTCAGCCTTGCCCAGGGCGACGACGGCACCGTCATCGCGGGAACCAGCCACGGGATCTTTCGCTGGGATGGTTCAACCTGGCAGCAGGATGGCACGGTCGTGAACACGCTGACCAAAACTGTCACCGTGGTGCGCAAAGGCAAAAAGAGCACCAAAACCACAACAGAGACCTCAAAGCCCGTCATCATCGATGCCGAAGTGAGCGATCTGTCCGTAAACGGGCCAGTCTGGTTTGCGGCTACCGCAGACGGTGTGTACCGCAGCGCGACCCAGGGTTCGACGTGGACCGGCCCCGTCTTGAAGGAGCCGAAATATCGCTTCGTCGACGCCAACGGAGCCATCGTGTTTGCCGCGCGGCGCGACGATCTCCGGCTTTCGGAGGACAGCGGAATGACCTGGACGTCCATCGCCCTGCCGGACAAGCTCACCTCGGTCCGTGCCCTCACCACGTCTCCTGATGGAACGCTGTGGGTTGGCGGTCGCGAGGGGGCGTTCTACAGCCAGGATCACGGGCATACGTGGAATGCCATGAACCAGCTTCCGGTCTCCGATATCAGCAACATCGACTACGACGCGGCGTTGAAGCGGGTGATCATCACCTCCGGCAATTCCACTCTCGTGTTTGCGGTGGACCCCGAACAGAAGAACTGGAAGTGGTGGGACGCCGGCTGGAATGTCCGCATGGTGCATTCAATGCAAGGCCGCCTGGTCGGCGCTTCTCTCTACGACGGGGTGGTGGTCGAACCGAAAGACTCGGAATCGGCAGGGCTGGCTCAGGCGCAGCGTTAACTGCCGGTGATACATCTCAGGGGCGTCGAGCGTTCCGACCTCGACGCCCTTTTCACGCTCGATCAGCAATGCTTTCGTCCCGGCATCGCATACTCGCGCGCCGTTCTTCGCTACTACCTCACCCATCCTCGTTCGATTTCCATCATTGCCGAGGACGATTCAACCAAAGCCATCCTGGGCTTCATCATCGCCGAGTCGTATCTTGAGCAGGGCAGGGGAATCGGTCACATCATCACCATTGATGTCGCTCCCTCGGAACGAAGAAAGGGACTGGGCGGCAGGCTGATGAACGCAATGCTGGACCGCCTCACCGGCGCCGGAACCGCAATCCTCAGGCTCGAGGTAGCGATCGATAATATCGACGCTCAGGGCTTCTATCGCCGGCTGGGCTTTTCTCAAACGGGACGAATCCGCGGCTTCTATCTTGGAAGGCTCGACGCGTTGGTGATGGAGAAAAACCTCGACTCAATCTCCGGACGCGGGCCGGAATTTAGCTCAGGAGTGTGAACTCAATGCCGCCGTGAGGCCCGCTCGGTCGGCCGGCGTCAGCGGGCCTGACGCCCGCCAGAGAACATGACCCTGCCTGTCGATGAGCAGCACTACGATGTCGCGCTCATTCTGAATCTGCAAGGCATTCCGGAATTCCGCCTTGTTCACGTAGAGGGGCACGATCCACGGCCAGGTTTCAGGATCGGTCTCTTCGCTGCGCATGGAAGAGTTCTCCCACCAGCGAAAGATAAAGTTTTCGCGCTCGGAGACGGGCAGGCGATACCACCGGAAGTTGAAGTTTGTGTGCTGCAAAGCCTGTGCCAGCGACATCCATGTGTCGACTTGCTTCTGCTGTTCCGGCTCGAACGAAATGAGCAGCAGATTCTTCTCTCCGGCCAGTCCGCCCGGCAACGTCAACTTTGCTTTGTCCAGGCTGTAAGACCAAATTGTCGGGAAAATCGCTGGCTTCCGTTGCTCTCCGGTTTGCAGAGCGTAAACGAGAGGCAGCCCCAGAACACAAAGCATCAGCCGGGCGAGAAATTGCGTGCGATAAGGCAAATAAAAATCCTGAAGTGCAATAAAGTCAGTTGTCTTCCTGACGAATCGTATCGGCCGAACAGCTGCGCGCAGCCCGAAAGTCGACATTCCAGGTCAAAGCAGGACCATTCCCGGAATGGATACTTTGTTGCATTGAAAGCGTCGCCTAGGCTTGTACATTATCATAGACAGTGATGACCACAGCGACCACCACGTTCGCGGCAACATCGGCTCCCTCGCAGCGACCCTTCCAGACGGACGACGCCAGCCTCAGGCCCATCTTCGAGAAGGTGCTTGCCGGCGAGCGGCTTGAGATCGCCGATGGGCTTGCTCTCTATCGCTCTCACGACATTCTCGCCGTGGGCTGGATGGCCAACTTCGTTCGCGAAAAGCTTCACGGAGACGTCGCCTACTTCAACGTAAATCGTCACATCAATCCGACCAACGTATGTGTTGCCGCCTGCCGCCTGTGCGCTTTCGGACGCAAGAAGGGTGGCGACGGCGCATACACTATGGCGCTCGAGCAGGCTTGGGAGACAGCCGCCTCCGGCTACAGTGAAGCCGTAACCGAGTTCCACATCGTTGGCGGTCTGCATCCCGATCTTCCCCTCGAATATTTCCTCGATCTCGTCAGCGGTTTAAAGGAGCGCTTTCCCAAGGTCCACATCAAGGCATTCACCATGGTTGAAGTTGCCTTTCTGGCCCGGCGCGCAAAGCTCAGCATTCCTGAGACTCTCAAGCGATTCAAAGAAGCCGGGGTAGACTCCATGCCCGGCGGTGGAGCGGAAATCTTCGCCGACCGCGTGCGTCACATCATCTGCGACCACAAAATTGACGGCGACGAATGGCTGGAGACAGCCCGCATGGCCCATCAGGCGGGCCTCAAGTCAAATGCGACCATGCTCTACGGACACATTGAGAACGATGAAGACCGTGTCGATCACCTCCTGAAGCTGCGCGCGTTGCAGGACGACACCCACGGCTTCCAGACCTTCATCCCCCTGGCCTTTCATCCCGACAACACGCCGCTCGCACACCTGCCCCGCACCACCGGTCTCACCGACATAAAACAAATCGCCGTGAGCCGCCTGCTGCTCGACAACTTCCCGCACATTAAAGCCTACTGGCAGATGATGACCGCGAAAATCGCGCAGATCGCTCTCCGCTTCGGCGCCGACGATATCGACGGCACGGTCATTGAAGAAAAGATCTATCACGACGCCGGCGCCACCACGCCGCAGGGCATGCGCCGCCAGGAACTCATGCGCCTGATCACCGCCGCCGGACGCGTGCCGGTCGAACGCGACACCCTGTACCGCGCAGTCACTCGCAGCGAAGACACATTCACCGTAGAAGTTTAGGCCGGCTGCGCTTCACGGTCTACTCAGGAGAGCGGCTGGCTGTTGGGCGACGGCGCCAGTCCTCCCCCATCTGCGCCCGGAGCGCTGGAATTTTTCTGCTGCTTGCGGTCGGCATGCCGCTTCCGTACCTCATTCGCCGCCACGAGCACCAGCGAAACGAAGGTGACCACAACCAGGGCGATCGCAGTCACTCCGTGCAGTTGCTCAACCTCTCCGTACAACAGCGCCAGGCCGACGAAGACGAAAAATACGTGCGCGCAAAACACCTCGAGAGACGCCTTGCCCAGCGTGAGAAACGGCTCACGGTGGACCAGCTTGATCACGTATCTTCGCAGCCAGTATCCGACAACAGTAAACGCAACCAGGTTGATCACCCGCAGCGGTCCAATCTGCCATTTGTCGAGTTTCATTCCCAGCGCCTGCTGGGTAAGATGAGGACCCAGCCAGCCATGCCGGATCCCTATGAAGAAGAGGCACACAGCGCATGACACTCCAACCGCCCAGCCCGGAATCTTCTTCAGCGGCATCTCACCCGTCGCCGACTTGGCTCCAAGCCACAGCCCCGCAGTCCATACGCCCTGCCAGGCAAACAGATTAAAGGCGCCTGTCTCCTGCAGTGGAATCGCCAAATGCGTTGTGCGCACGATCACGACGTGCACCAGGGTGCGCAGTCCAAACTGGGCCAGCAGCCAGACCAGCCCGCTGGCCGCGAGAATTTTCCGCCAGCCAAATCGTATCGACGCCGACAGCACCAGTGGCGTGAAAAACAGAAACGTCACGTACATCGGCAGAATATCGAGCAGGGGAGGGCAATAGAGCAGCAGGACCGAGCCGACGATCGCGACGAAAGGATGCGCGAGGTAAAAATTGAGAAGGTTGGTTAACGCCGCTCTATGCGTGTGTACCGCGAACTCCGCCGCAATCGTAAAGGCGAACGTCAGCATCAGCAGGTGATAGCCGTAAATTTTCAGCGAGCGCTTCCACAGCTTGAGATGAGCTCCCGCCTCGTCGGCAAGCAGTTCGCGAACATAGATGCGGCCCACCAGCAGCGCCGAGAGAAAGACAAAACCCTCCGCCGACGTCACAAAGCCTATGGGCTGATTCACAAAATCGCTGAAGCGCGTCGGCAGATGCGTGAGCGTCATCCAGACCAGAAAGAGTCCCTCGCAGGGCATCAAGTTCCGGACGTCGTTCAAGCTTTGGCAGATGCATAGGCGCGCCGGACCGTTGTCACGGTCCCTTCCGAATTAGACGTCAGTCGGTGGCGTGGGTTGCGTGGCCGCCCTGCCTTCGAATCGCCTCAATACGCCGCGATACCCGTCACACTTTGGCCGATGATGAGCGTATGAATATCGTGCGTGCCCTCGTAGGTTTTTACCGACTCGAGATTCATCATATGCCGCATGATCGGATAGTCGTCCGTGATACCGTTACCGCCCAGAATATCCCTCGCCTGCCGCGCGCATTCCAGCGCCATCCACACGTTGTTGCGCTTGGCCAACGAGATGTGCTCGTGGTTTACCTTGCCCTCGTCCTTCAGCCGCCCCACATGCAGCGACAGCAGCTGCGCCTTGCTGATCTCCGAGATCATCCACGTCAGCTTTTCCTGCACCAGCTGATGGCTGGCTATGGGTTCATCGCGGAACTGCTTCCGCAGCAGCGAGTATTGCAGCGCCGTATCGTAGCAGGACATGGCCGCGCCGATCGCTCCCCAGCTGATCCCATAGCGCGCCTGGTTCAGGCACATCAGAGGCGATTTGAGCCCGCCGCTGCCCGGCATGAGGTTCTTCGCCGGAACGCGAACGTCCTGCAGCGACAACCCCGACGTCACCGAGGCCCGCAGCGACCATTTGCCGTGAACATCGTACGCCGTGAAGCCCGGCCGATCGGCCTCCACCAGGAACCCGCGTACCCGGCCGTCTTCGTCGTCCACCTTGGCCCAAATGACCGCGACATCCGCAATCGACCCCGACGTGATCCACATTTTCTCGCCGTTCAGGACGTATTCGTCTCCGACCTTCTGCGCCCGCGTCCGCATCCCGCCCGGATTCGACCCGAAGTCCGGCTCCGTCAACCCAAAGCAGCCCAGCTTTTCTCCCGTGGCCATCTGCGGAAGCCAGTAATCTTTCTGCTCGTCCGACCCGAAGGTAAAAATCGGATACATCACCAGCGCCGACTGCACGCTCACAAAACTGCGCACTCCGGAGTCTCCGCGCTCGAACTCCTGCATTACCAGGCCATATTCCACGTTCGACATGCCCGCGCAGCCGTACCCGTGCAGGTTGGCTCCGAAAAATCCGAGCTGCCCCATCTGCGGCACCAGCTCCCGTGGAAAGCGGCCCGCCCGGTTGCACTCCTCAATGATCGGAATAAGGTTGTCTTCGATAAACTGGCGTGCCGTGTCCCGAGCCATGCGCTCGTCTTCGCTCAGCAGATTGTCAAAACCGAGGAAGTCCACGCCCTTGAACTTGAATGCCATAAGTAACTTGCTCCCGCGAAAAGCTCAAACCATTCAGCGTAGCAGAGCGAACCAGCGCCCGGCAAAGAGCGAACGACCCCCGCCCTGAGCCAGTTTGAATCCTATTCGCAAGTAGTTCTGTGTGCCGCTTTTACTCCCCGCGCAGTGCTTCCATCGGTTCCACGGCCGCCGCTCGCCGCGCGGGCAGGGCCGCCGCGAGCAGGGCAACGGCTCCCAGAACGACGGTCGTAGCTCCGAGAACCAGCGGGTTCCATTCTTTGACGCCGAAAAGCTCGGCCGCCATAAGATGGCCGGCGGCGATGGCTGCGGGGATGCCGATGACCAGGCCGAGGCCGACCTGGAGAAAGGCGCCGCGCAGCACCAGCTTCTGCACGTGGACGCGGTTAGCGCCGAGCGCCATCCGAATACCGATCTCGCTGGTGCGCTGCGCCACTGCGTAGGCGGTCACGCCGTAGAGCCCGATTGCGGCCAGGGCCAGCGCGACCAATCCGAAGAGCGAAGTTAACTGGACGATCATCTGCTGCTGGCTGAATCCCAGGTTCACCTGCTGGGCGAAGCTCTGGAAGCGCGTGATCATGAGGTTCGGATCGATCTGCTGCAGCGCGGTGCGTACGTGTCCTTCGAGGTCCGGCACTCTGCCCCTGGTCTCAATTTCCAGCGAGCTCATGTAGTGCGTCGCCGTGAGGAACTCCGCATACTGCGACACATTTGGCGTGGTGGCGGGCAGTTGCGGCCACTGCCACGCCGGAAGGAAGTACATGGGATGCCCCATCTCTTGCGGGTCATTCGGAGGCCAGTACTGCGCATTTTCGACCACGCCGACGATGGTGTACATACCGGCGGTCGATGCATCCCAGTCGCCAAAGTGCGCGCCGATAGGGTTCTGGCCGTGGAGATATTTCTTGACGAAGTTCTCATCCACGATCGCCACATTTGGGGCAGTGCGATTGTCGCTGTCGGAAAACACGCGCCCCGAGACCAGCTTTGTTCCGACGGTTGTGAAATAGTCGGGGCTGATTCGCACCCAGGAGACCAGATTCACATTCGAGCCCGGCGGCGGCGTGGGCTGACCATCGACGTAGACATCTTCGCTGCGATTGTTACCGTCCATCGGACTCCATCCCGACCACGCGACGTGTGAGACGCCGGGGATGGAGGAAAGCGATTCATCGAGGTGGCGATAGAAGCCATCGAGCTGGTCGGGCCGCAGCCCCGCCGTCTGCGCGTTGATCTGGACGATGATGCGGTGTGAAGTGTCGAAGCCGAAGTGCTGATGTTCGAGCTTTTGCAGGCTGAGGATGAGTAAGCCCGCAGCGCAGAGCAGGACTACGGAGACGGCTGCCTGCGCAACGACTAACGCCTTTTGCGCCAGCGTGGCGTGGCGTCCCGTAGAGCGGTTCGCGCCCCGCAGCGCGTCGATCGGATCGGCGTGAGCGGCGAGCCACGCAGGCGCGACCCCGAAGAGCAGTCCGGTGAGCAGCGACGCGGCGAAGGCAAATGCCATGACCGCCAGAGATGGGCTCGCGCTGATGCTGACCGGGTCATGTTGGAAGGCGAGACGGAGAATCACCCTCGCTCCGCCCCAGGCGACGAGGATGCCGGTGACGCCGCCGAACAAAGCGAGCAGGACGCATTCGACGAGAGCGCGCCGCACCAGCCGGCTGCGCGGAGCGCCGAGGGCGCCGCGCAACGCGATCTGTTGGCGTTGCGTGACCGCGCGCGCCAGCATCAGGTTGGCGAGATTGGCGCAGGCAATGAGCAGAACGAAGCTGGCGATCCACATCAGCAGGTGCAGGTCGTCTTTGTACTGGTCCTGCATACGCTGCACGCCGCCGCCGCCCGGCGAGAGGCGAAGGTACTGCTTGGGAATGAGCGAGCGCTCGGGGCCGGGCAGATTGGCCACCGGGCTTTCGAGAAATTGCTGGAGCTCGACCTGCATCTGCGCCTGAATCGCGGCAGGCTTTGCGCCGGGCTCGATGCGCCCGATGATGTTGAGCCACTCCATATTCCCGCGCTCCAGCAGATCAGCATCGACAGGCGAGATCGCGGGCATCAGATGGATGGGAAGCCAGAAAGCGGGCGGCGTCGGGCTCAGACGCTCGCTGTAGAAGCCGGGCGGCGCAATGCCGACGATGGTCACCGGCTGACCGTTGATAGTGAAACTGGAACCGAGGACGGACGGATCGCGGCCGAGTTCCTGCTCCCACGTCTGGAAGCTGAGGACAGCGACCGGCGTCGAGCCCTTGTTGTCGTCGGAGGGTTGCAGGAGGCGTCCGGCGTACGGGCGAAGGCCCAGCGTGTCGAAAGAATTTCCGGAGACGAACTCCCCGTACCAGGGCTGCGCCGGATGATCGCTGCCGCTACGTCGCACCGCCATCTCGTGATCCGACGATTCAAACGCGGCCAGGCTGGCGAAGCCCGGAGTGTGGTCGCGGAACTGTTCATATTGCCGGTACGAGAAAAGCGACCAGTCGTACATAGGCTCCTGGTAGTCGGGAAGCCCGCCATTCACGCAGCACTGCTCGTTGTCGCCGACGCGCCACAGCCCCCCCGGATCCTCAACCGGCAGCGATTTGAGCAGCACGGCATGCACCAGGGTAAAGATGGCCGTAGTCGCGCCGACGCCGAGCGCCACGGTCAGAACAACAGTGAGCGCAAATCCAGGCGATCTGCGTAACTGCCTCATCGCATTTCTCAGGTCAGCCAACAACGGTGCTTCCTCCAGCAGCGGGCGCATTCACCCGCAGGTCCTTCTCTAAGGTGAATGCACCCGGCCTGCCAATCCGGGCAGGAGTAGCTGCCTGAAAAATAGGGCTTAAGCTCCGAACCAGGCTGGACCGCTGTCCACCGCCAGACGATACCGTTCGGATTCGGACAGTCTGCCGGCCTTCCACCCAATAAAAATGACCCTTCCCATAGCCATTCGAGTGGAGTACGATGTTTTCCCATAGCCATTCGAGTGGAGGCAGATGGTGACTTTGAAGAGACCTCCGGATGCCGGAGACATTCTGCAAGGCACGCTGGACATGCTTATCCTGCGCACGCTGGTGATGGGACCGGCCCATGGGCACACCATCGCGCAGGTGATCGAGAGCACCTCAGAGAACGCGTTAGAAGTTGAGCAGGGATCGCTTTATCCCGCACTCCATCGTCTTGAAGACCGCGGCCTGGTCTCTTCTGAGTGGGGAGTCAGCGAAAACAATCGCAGAGCAAAGTTCTACCAGCTCACCACCAAAGGCCGGAAAGAACTCCACGCTGCCGCCGGCCGCTGG
The DNA here is from genome assembly GCA_963725225.1 of uncultured Acidobacteriaceae bacterium. Taxonomy (GTDB): domain Bacteria; phylum Acidobacteriota; class Terriglobia; order Terriglobales; family Acidobacteriaceae; genus Silvibacterium. Next base: position 13,054 of record CAVRXY010000032.1, on the reverse strand, counting down.
CAGAGGATGACTCGCGCCATCGGCCTCATTCTCGGTGGTGAATCGTTCGAATAACGCAGGAGGTATACGCAGATGAACTTGCGGCGCTTCACAGATCGCACAAGGAAAGATCAGGACCTGGCCGAAGAAATCGAATCCCACCTTGGCCATGCGCAGGACGCGAACGCTGCTCGGGGCCTTTCTCCGGAAGAAGCCCGGCGACAGGCTCGCGTCCGTTTCGGTAATCCGCGCGCGACCCGTGAGCGCGTGTGGCGCTATCGTTCGATTCCGTGGCTGGAAGATCTATGGCGCGATTTGCGCTTCGCGCTGCGCGGTCTCGGCAAGACTCCCGGCTTCACCATCATCGCCATTCTGGTCATCGCCGTTGGAATCGGCGTGAACACGGCTGTCTTTTCGGTCATCAACACTGTGTTGCTCAAGCCGCTCACTTATCCCGATCCGCAGGCGCTGGTGGAACTGAGGAACACCAGTGCGCAGGGGTCGTTTCCGGGCGCGAACATACCCAAATTCAACATCTGGCGTCAGCAGACGGGAATCTTTCAGCAGGTCGCGGCGTATGACTTCGGCGGGGCGGGCCTCAACATCACCGGAGGCGACCATCCCGAGCAAGTGCAGGGCATGCACGTTTCTGCGGATTACTTTGCCCTGTTTGGCGCTCCGGTCGTTGCCGGGCGCACCTTCACTGCCTCGGAAGACAGCCCGCACGGTGGACACGTCACAGTGCTGAGCTACGGACTATGGAAGAGCCGCTACGGTGCAAATCCAGATGTAGTTGGGTCCACCATCCAGCTCGACGGGCAGCCGTATCTGATTGTTGGTGTCATTGGCCGCGGGTTTGTTACCGACGTGCCCGCTGACCTCTGGGTGCCTTTCCAGTTCGATCTGAATTCGCAGGATATGGCCCATTACTTTACGGTCGCCGCTCGCCTGGGGCCGGGTATAACTCTGCCGCAGGCGAATGCCCAGTTGCGTCTCGCCGCGGACCAGTACCGGCGGCATCTATGGCCAGGACTCGCTGCCGCCCGGCGGCGGATTCGAGGTTGCCTCGCTTCAGGAGTCGATGATCGGCGATACGCGCTTTCCTCTTCTGGTCTTGCTCGGGGCTGTCGGATTCGTTCTTCTCATTGCGTGCGCCAATGTTGCCAATCTGCTGCTGGCAAGAGCCTCGTCGAGAAAGCGCGAATTCGCCACGCGCGCCGCGCTTGGAGCAGGCAGAGGTCAAATCATCCGCCAACTGCTGACGGAAAGCTTGACCCTCTCGCTGGCTGGCGGAGCGCTCGGGCTCATTCTTGGATTTGTCGGCGTTCGCTTGTTGCTGAGCATCAATCCTGGCGATATTCCACGAATCGGCGAAGATGGCGCAGCTGTCACTCTCGACAGCCACATCCTGCTTTTCACCTTGGGAATTTCAGCTCTTACGGGAATTCTCTTTGGCCTGGTCCCGGCCATCAGTGCATCCCGGCCGAATCTGGCCGCTACTCTCAACGAGAACGCGAGCCGCTCTGGACTCGGTTTTCGCAATGGCAAGCTTCGCTCGGCACTTGTCATAGGAGAGATGGCGCTGACTCTGGTGCTGGTCATCGGAGCAGCCCTGCTCATCCGCACGTTTCTCAAGCTGCAATCGGTCGATACGGGATTTGCCTTGCACAATGTGATCAGCATGGCCATGTCGATGAGCGGCGACCGCTTTCAGAAGACTGCGCCGGTCGCTCAGGTGGTCCGCGACGGCACGGACCGTGTGCTTGCCGTCCCCGGAGTCAAAGATGTTGGCGTAAGCAATTGCCTGCCTATGGCCGGTGGTTTCGGCATGATCTTTGACATTGTGGGGCGGCCCAAGGGCCATACTCCATTCACCGGCGACGCAGGCTTCTATTCGATTTCCTGGCGGTATTTCAGTGCACTCAAAATTCCGCTGCTGCGTGGCCGCGAGTTTACTCAGCAGGATGATGGAGCCGCCCCGGGCGTGATCATCATCAACCAGGCCTTCGCGCGCCACTACTGGCCCAAAGGCGATCCGCTGAATGATCGCATCCAGATCGGGCCCGGCGCCGGTCCGGCCTTCGCTGAAGGGCCGCGTCAGGTTGTGGGTATCGTCGGTGACACGCACGATGGCGGTCCGAACCGCGAGCCTTCCCCCATGATGTATATCCCGCTTGCGCAGATGCCCGACCTCGAAACGGCGCTTAACTCACGCGTGACGCCGCTCTATTGGATCATCCGCAGCGACGTCGACCCGCGCACGCTCGTTCCTCCGATCACGGCGGCCCTGCACGACGCCAGCGGTGGTCTGCCAGTAGCGCATGTCCGCACGATGGACGAAATCGAGGCGCGCAACACCGCACGTCAGCGTTTCAATATGCTGCTTCTCACTGTCTTTGGCTCCGCGGGCCTGCTCATGGCCGCCATCGGCGTGTATGGAGTAATGTCCTATTCCGTGCAGCAACGTACCCAGGAACTCGGCGTCCGCATGGCTCTGGGGGCGCAGGCTTCGAATCTTCGCAACATGGTTATCCGCCAGGGCATGGCGCTGACGCTCATTGGGGTGGTCCTGGGTGTCGGCGGAGCCTTCTGGCTCACGCGTTTTCTGACCAGCTTCCTTTTTGGAGTGAAGACCCTGGATCCGATTGCTTTCGTGGCGACGCCTGTCCTCCTGTGCGTCGTTGCCCTGCTTTCGATCTGGATTCCCGCAAAACGCGCGACTCGCGTCGACCCAATGACGGCACTTCGCCTCGAGTGATTGACGACCGTCAGCCGACTTTCTGTCGAACGATGTTAAGAATCTCGTCCGATAGCCGCGGGTCGCGCACAGCGCGAGCCAGCACGACTCCGCCGAGCAACGCGGCTGCTTGAAAAATTTCTTCTTTTCGATCGCCCCCGCCTGCAGAGAGAATTTCCTCGAATCCTCGCTCGAATGCAGTTTTCAGTTCGGGCGTCGAGCGAGCCACCTCCTGCGCCAGTGCGGCCATGGTGCAGCCATCGCCCGGATTGTCCCGATGCCGTTGGCTCAGGTACCGGTCGGCGTAGGCTCGCCTGCCCTGCTTCGTTGCACCATTGCTCCGGGCGCGGCCTGCCGAAACGCCCTGCCCATAAGCAACCGCAGCTTCCTGAAGCGCTTGTTTTGAGCCGAAATGCGCATAGAACGCGCCATGCGTCAGGCCGGCAGCCTTCATTACTTCACCCACGGTTACGTTCTCGAATCCCCGTTCACGGAAGAGGCGGGAAGCTTCTTTCACAATCCGTTCATGCTTGGCGGCGGTCTCTTTGGCAGGGTAGCGCATAATTTTCCTGCATCCTCCATCTATGATGGTCATCATATCACATGTATGACGACCATCATAGTTATAATGCTCGTCAACAGGAGGAAGTATGAAACTCGCAGGCAAAAAAGCTCTCATTACCGGAGGCAATAGCGGCATCGGCTTTGCCACAGCTCGTCTTTTCATCGCTGAAGGCGCTGAAGTGGCCATTACTGGCCGCGACCAGAAGACGCTGGACGAAGCGGTCGCCGAACTCGGGCCGAATGCGCGCGGCTACCGCGCCGACGTCACCATAGCCGAAGACCGCAAGCAGCTCTTCTCAGACTTGGCCCAAGACTTTGGCAAGCTCGACATCGTCTTCGCCAATGCCGGCATCTCCGGCCGGACGCCTACGGGTACAACTAACGAAGCTGTCTTCGAGAACATCATCCACACCAACCTGAATGGCGCCTTCTTTACCGTGAATTCAGCCGCTCCCCTGCTGAACGACCACGGCAGCATCATCTTCAACGGATCGGTGCACGACTATCTCGGCCAACCCGGCCTGGCCGCTTATGCCGCCACCAAGGGCGGCCTCGTCTCCATGGCGCGTTCCATCGCCGCCGACCTTGCCCCGCGTAACATTCGCGTGAATGTGGTCGCGCCCGGAGCCACGAAGACCCCCATCTGGAAGCGTGGATCCCGCGCCAACGACACCGCCGAGCAATCTGCGAGGCTGGCTGACTTCATCTCCTCCACTATTCCTCTGGGCCGTTGGGGCGAGCCGGAAGAACTTGCCAAAGCCGTGCTTTTCCTTGCCTCCGACGATGCTTCCTATATCAATGCGGTTGAGTTGATGGTTGACGGAGGAATGACGGGTGCTCCCTTCGGAGCTCCAGTCCTTCGCGGCTGACCGCGCAGGCGGCCCGTTTCGTCCGTTCGAACAAATAATGTCAATGCAAAAGGAGAAAGACATGGCCACGATCCACTTCCACCAGACAACCAGCCTGACACCCGAGCAGTACGTCGCCGGGCTCACCGACTTCGGGCCCGACCGTTCGAAGCTTTTCGCCAACAGCGCTGACGAGTATCTTAAAGTGCATCAGCGTAGCCGCACACAGGCCGACGTCACCGAAGGCTCTGGAGGCATCTGGGAACGACTGCACTACGACTGGTCTGATCCTGACCACGTCGTCCTCACCACGACCGACTCGAACGTCTGGGGAGGCGCTTCGGGCCACACCTACAACTTCACACGTCAGCCCGACGGCACCACAGACATTGACGTCGTCGTCATACGCGAGGGCAAGAATCTCAAGGGACGCCTGCTGGGCCTCATACTCGGTACCATTGGCAGCAGCGTTGTAGAAAAGGCCTTTATTAACAGCGTCAAGGCCATCGAGGTCCGGAACAGCGTGACGGAGAAATACGCAGCGTAAGCCCCCAGCGAGTGCAAATCGGCAGATCAGGGCGTAACAGTCGAACTGGCTGACACTGCATTCGCCTTGAGGAAGGAGACACCATGAAAAAGGGCTATTGGGTCGTTGTCTATCGATCGGTCTCCGACGAATCAGTCGGTAAAGGCCTATGGTGCATTGGCAGTGCCGGCGGTTGAAGCATTCGGCGGGCACTTTTTGACCAGGTCCACGAGCCAGATTCAAATCCACGAAGCCGGATTGCCCCTGCGTACGATACTTGTCGAATTCGACAGCTACGAGATTGCCCTTGCGGCTCATGAAAGCGAGGCTTACCAGAGAGCGCTTCAGGTACTCGGTTCCGGAGCAGAACGCGACTTTCGCATCGTCGAGGGTACCTCAGCCCGTTTTGAAGTCGGACATTTATCGTGAACCAACGGGATGGGCCGCCTCAATCCTTCAGCGACACAAGCGCGGCCGGCGATCCCTCACAATACAGGAGTCACCAATGAGTGCCAACGAAGTACGCAGTAACGAAGCGGCGGGAAGCACGAGCGTCGCAAATCTCGATATGAAGCTCGAGGTAGTCGTCATCCCCGTCTCGGATGTCGACCGCGAAAAGGAATTCTACTAAAGGCTCGGGTGGCGGCTCGACGCCGACCGCGTTGTCGGTGACAACTTCCGCCTGGTCCAGTTCACGCCTCCGGTTCCGGGCAGCATGAAGCGCGGACGGGGAAAGTCGATCGCATCTGCCCGATTGGTACGCCGATTACATGGTGCGCGAGCAGTCCGGCGAGGAATTGCCTCAATGAACGAGTCGACCGCGCGCCAAGGCTTGCACCACCTCCATTCCAGCCTGCTTTTCTTGGCCGACAATTTCTCCCAATCCGCTAAAATAGAAGTAGATATCCCAAAAAGCCCGCCCACCCGGCGGGCTTTTCAATTTCGCGAAGGAGTCTGCTCCCGAGCTAACTCCCACTGGAACAGTCGGTTACGGTTTTCCCCAATGAAATGAAACGGTTACAGGCAGCACGAGAACCTCGCACGGATAAGTCATTCGGAACAGACGGTTACAGTCGGTTCCCATGGAATGAATGAGTTGCAAAGCACAATGCGTAAGCAAAACAGAATGAATCAGTTGCAAGGCACAGAGAATCCAGGGGGGAGGGGGGTACCCTAGGCCAGATACTGCTTCAGGAACTCATCGTCGGAGTGAACCAGGTCATGGGTCGACCCGTCGAAGACGAGCTTGCCTTGGTGCAACACCAGAAAGCTGGTGCCCGGATCGGTCGTTCCGTCCGGAAGCGGCTCCACGTGACCGGTTTCCTTATTAAAGCGGTGGCTCACCAGCATGAATGCATCCTGCAGGCGATGGGTCACGAGAAGGGAACTGGTCCCGTAGAAGTCGCGCTGCTTGATAACCAGCTCGATGATCGTTGTAGACGTGATGGGGTCAAGTCCGCCAGTCGGTGAGTCATAGAGCAACAGATCGGGCTTGGTAATGATGGCGCGGGCGATGGCGACCCGCCGCCGCATGCCGCCCGAAAGCTCCGAGGGCAGCTTATTGAGGGTATGCTCCAGTTCCACAAATCGGAGCGCCTCGGTAACCCGCTCGTCGATCTCCGCATCAGGCAGATGCTGCTCCATGAGACGGTAGCCGACATTGTCACGCACCGTGAGCGAGTCGAAAAGCGCTCCCTCCTGGAATACGATCCCTATCGTTTCACGCAGCCGGAACAGGTCCTCCTCGGGCATTGCGCTCACTTCATAGCCGAAGACGAAAATCCTACCCGAATCCGGCTTGAACAGGCCATTGGCCAGCTTCAGGAGGACGCTCTTGCCGACACCGGCCGGCCCAAGCAGAATGCGGGTTTCCCCCCGCTTCACCTCAAAGGAGATATGCTCCAGGACATCCTTGCCTTCAAACCCGATCGAGACGTCCTCAAAGCGGACCGCCGGCGCGTCCGGATGGACCTGACTTTCCGGGACATCTTGTTGGACCGCGAGGTCGGCCATGCGATCACCGCCCGAAGATGCCGATCATGAATCGGCTGATGACGAAATCCATGGCGATGATCAGCACCGAGGAGACGACCACTGCCTGTGTCGTCGAACGGCCCACCCCCTGCGTGCCGCCACGTGTATTCATCCCGTAAAAGCAGCCGATGGTCGCAATGATGAAGCCGAAGAACAGCGGCTTAACCAGGCCCTGCAGTATGTCGGGATATTGCAGTGACTGGTACGCCGTGTGGAAGTATTGCGAGGCGTCCTGACCCAGCATGATGACGCGACACGAAGGCGCCCCCCATGATGCCCACCGCATCCGAGACAATCGTCAGGAAGAACAGCATGATGATCGTTGCCACGATGCGCGGCATTACCAGCTTTTTAAGCGGATCGGTGCCCAGCGCCCGCATGGCATCGATCTGCTCGGTCACCATCATCGAACCCAGCTCGCTGGCCATACCCGAAGCGTTGCGGCCGGACACCATAAGGCTGGTCAGCACCGGCCCCAGCTCCTTGATCATGGAAAAGCTCACGAGCTGGCCGGTGATAGCCGCGGCGCCGAACTGAGCCAGCGTGGAAGCCGATTGCAGAGCGAGTACGCCGCCCGTGAAAAAGCCGGTGAGGATGACGATCGGCAGCGAGCCGACTCCGATCAGGTCGCACTGGGTGATGATGTCGGCACCGTAGAAGGGACGCCGGAAGAGATTGCCCAGAGAGCGCGCGGAAAGCAGCGAGTATTGCTGTACTGCGGCGACTCCTCTTTTGGCGGCTGCATCGACTGAGGACAAAGGCATGGGTCTTTGATGCTTGGAACAATCTAAAGGCGAGACTATCACGGACCGAGCCTTTTTGCGGCTTCGGTTACTCCTTCACCCGCTTCTTGATCTCAACATTCAACCGCTTGATTTTCTGGTTCAACGTGGAAAGAGGAATATGAAAGTGTTCGGCAGCTTCAGTTTGATTCCAGTTACAGCGTTCCAGCTTCTCGATAATGATCCGACGCTCAATATTCTCGAGAATGTCGAATAGTGATGCGTTGGGATTGTGTTCGAGCAGACTCGTTGAATAGTTCCGGCCGGTGAGATGCCCGGGCAGCAAATCCGCGCCAATCACCGGACCCGACGAAAGCACTACGCCACGCTCTATGGCATTCTCAAGCTCCCGCACATTGCCCGGCCAGTCATAGTCGACGAGGGTGCGCAGTGCATCTGGAGCGAGCGTGCGTTCAGGAAGCTCGTTCTCGTCGGTATAGTGCTTGAGAAAATGTGCGGTCAGCAGAGGGATATCCTCCCGGCGGCTGCGCAGCGGCGGAAGATCGATCGCAATGACATTTAGCCGATAAAACAAGTCCTCGCGAAACTTTCCTTCACGTACAGCCTGCTTGAGATCGACGTTGGTCGCGGCGATAATGCGCACGTCCACCTGGATTTCCTGAATTCCGCCGAGTTGCATGAATCGCTTGTCCTGGAGCACGCGCAGCACCTTAGCTTGTGTGTCCATTCCCATTGTGCCGATTTCATCCAGAAAGAGAGTGCCGCCATTGGCCACTTCGAACAGGCCCTTTTTCGCGGACACCGCCGATGTGAACGCGCCTTTTACGTGGCCGAACAGGGTGGATTCGAGCAAGTCGGTGGTCATTGCGCCAGTGTTCACAGGCACGAAGGGCTTGTCCTTGCGCCCGGAGTTGGCATGAAGCGCCTTGGCGATGAGCTCCTTGCCCGTGCCACTTTCGCCCTGAATGAGCACGGTGGAACGACTGGGAGCCACTTGTGCAACCAAGTCGAAAATGCGCAGCATCGCTTCACTCTTGCCGACTATATTCGAGAAGCTATAGCGCTGCTTAAGAGCTCGCTTAAGTTGAAGGTTCTCCTCTTCAGCGTGATAGCGTCCGATGGCCGATCGGATGTCGGCCAGAAGCTTGTCATTATCCCAGGGTTTCTGCACGAAATTCTGTGCACCCAGCCGCATGGCATCAACAATGTTGTCCACTTTGCCATAGGCGGTGATCATTATGACGGGAAGAGCCGGCTGCAGTTCGCGTATGAGCTGCAGGATTTCGAGTCCGTTCTTGCCGGGCAAAGCCAGATCAAGCAGGACCAGATCATAGATATTCTGCTGAATCTGATCTAGTCCCTCCTCGCCATTCGTAGCCGTCTCGACTAGGTAACCCTCCAGCAACAGTAAGGTCTCCAACGACTCGCGGATCGCGGCTTCGTCGTCGATGATCAAAATTCGTTGCCCAGTCTCAATCTGGGCAGGAGGTGTAGCGGAGGAGATGGCTAGTGTGGCCTCAGACATGTGCAGGCTTCCTCAACATTGGAAATTCGAGATAGAAAGTGGTCCCGGCGCCGAGCTGGCTCTCCACGTGAATCTTTCCGGCGTGCTCCTGGATGATGCCGTAAGTAACCGCTAGACCCAGGCCGGTACCACGTCTTTCTCCCTGCTTCGGCGCTGATTTTGTCGTAAAGAAGGGATCATAAATCCGCTGCAGATGTTCAGGCGCGATGCCTGACCCAGTATCGGAAATAGCGACACTGACATGACCATTCATTTCTGTTGCAATGCGCAGTGTGCCACCTCCCTTCATTGCATCCTTCGCGTTTAGAAAAAGATTTAGAAATACCTGCTGCAGTTTGCCCGCGTTGCCAAGGATTGGCGGCAGGTCGGGCATCAGTGAGGTATCCAGTCTTACCTGAGAAGTCTTGAACTGGTGTTCCACCAGGCTTAGGGTCTCTCGAATGATTGCGTTCAGGTCTGTTTCGCGGAACTCAGTCGTGCCGGTGCGCGAGAAATTCAGCAGGCCGTTGACGATTTCCGACGCCCTAAAGGTCTGCTGAGTGATCTTCTCAAGCATAGGAGACAACCGTCCGTCGCCTCGTAACTGTTTGGTGAGCATCTGCGTGTAGGACGAGATAACTGCGAGAGGTGTGTTGACTTCATGGGCGACGCCTGCAGCAAGCAGGCCGATCGAGGATAGCTTCTCCGCCTGGGAAAGCTGCGCCTCAAGCTCCGTGCGGTCCGTGATGTCGTCCACTAGAACGATTCGCCCAACCGATTTGAAGTCGCGGGAAACCAGTGGAGCGATGGCAATATTCGCAACCCGGACTTCACCGGCGCGCGTCTGAAGACGGAACTTGTAAAGATTGTGAACTCCGGGTTCGCCCTTGACGCGCTGATACTCTTCCATCAACGGTCTAGGAAATATCGTGGACAACGGTTGCCTCAACGCCTCGGCGCGGGGGAGTGCATACATCACTTCCATCTGCGAATTCCAGCTGTCGATTCGGTCCTCTAGATCGACAGCGAGGATTCCGACATTGATGGATTCAACGATATTTTCGTTGAACTCCTTCAACCGCTCGTATTCCGAGATTTTCTCTTCCAGACTCGCGTAGAGGCGCGCATTCTGCAAGGCAATTCCGATGTAGCTGGCCAGCGATTCCAGAAGCTCAACATCTTCGCTTGAAAGAAAATCGCCGTCCGCTGTTCTTCCCAGGCCGATCACGGCAATGGCCCGATCCTGCACCCGGCACGGCAGGTAGTAATTCAGATCAAGCAAAGCAGCGGTACGCCGATCCGATTCTGACAAATGCAGTGCCTGTTGAGGGTTCTCAAGGAAGATGTGCGAGCCGGCACCGGGATGATTGAAGTCAAGAAAGCCCAGATCTAAGTTGGATATTGCTTCATAAGCGTTCTTTGGAAGACCGTGGCCAGCGGCAAGCCTGAAGCTTCCCGATTGATCTGAGAGAAAGACGGCGACGCGGGTCAAAAGCAGCGTGCGTGGGAGCCGATCGACAATTGAGCTCAGCAGCATACTCAAATCCGTCTGCGAACTCAGGCCGCGTCCAAACTCGATTAGCGTTTGCCGGTAATCGTACCGCTTGCGGTCGAAGATCCGATCGACCCGATCCTGGATCATGCGCTTAATGGGGTCGAATAGTTGGGCCGTAATGATGATAGCCGCAATTAATCCCCATGCTCCGGCGCTTGGCAATCGCTTGCGAACTAGTTCGGCTGCAATGGCCACAACGGCAAAGTAGAGGCCCACAAGCGTTGCCGTCGCCAAGGTATAAGTCACACCGCGTTTGAATATAAGATCGGTGTCCATCAGCCTGTAACGAACAATTGCCCAGCTGAAGGTGAGAGGAAGAAAAACCATCGCGATGCCCGCCAGCTTGGTTATCGCATCGGGCATGGCAACGTTTGCCAGGTAAGGAATCGCAAACAGTAGTGTGTAAGGTGCGACTGCAACGATCGTTCCCCGCGTAAGCCACTTCAATTGCTGCCGGCGCAACGGTGCTGTAGTGCTCTTGTAACTAGCGAACAGCACGATCGCGGCCAAAACGTAATAAATCGCTACATAGCCAGTTGAAACCTGCTCTAAGCGGTGCAGTAGGATTTCCGTTGCGGACCAGCGCTCTATCGCCATCACACGCAGAGCCACGACAATAAACGAGGGAAGATAGAGAAGCGCGAGGAGCCATGGGCGTCGTCGTCTGTTCTCTTCAGCAAAGGAAAGTGCGAAGTGTAGGAAGAGCGCCGGCTGGAGCGCCTCTGCTACGATGTTGCCCCAATAAATAATCTGATCGAGACTATTCAGTTTGCCTGTGTACTTGAATGAGTAGAGAACAAAGGAAACCAGGCAAAAAATGAAGAAATGTGTTGAGTGAGGGGCCGTCCAGCGTCGGAAAAGCACGTAAAGACCGATGCCGAGATAAACCAGAGCAATGAGGCGAAAGCCTTGATTAAAGCTGCGGTCGGCTGGATCAAGGATAACCGGGACTTCCAGCCGGACACCTCCGCGCACAATTGTGTAGGTAACGGTGTTATAGACCTTGGTGCGAATTAATTCGCGGGTCAATGACGCCCAGCGTGGTGTAGTCCTGCCGTTCGCCGCGATGAGTAGATCGCCCTTCTTCACGCCTGCCCGCTCGCCGGGACCGTCGCTGGCCACACGCTGCGCCTCAAGACCACCGCGTGCCTCGAGCCACCACACCCCATCTGTGGGGGACTGATATTTGCTGTCCTGGATGAAATTGAAAGAGGCGAAGATCGCCGCGGCCGCGGTGAACAGTGCGAGCAGAATGACGACGATACGAGTTTGGTAGGACTTCTCCATCATCGGGGGAAGGCGAGCCCGCTTACGGAATGTCTATGAGCAAATCGCCTGCCAAGTTCCAAGGGTTGCGGCTCCCTGATGCCACACAAAGTATATCGTTTATTACCAATGGCATAAGGCCTGAAGACGTCCGTAGGCATCGGCAAGAGATCTCTGGAATTGGAAGTTACTATCCAAATTCCGCATCTGCATATGGAAAATCATATTTCCCAGGGGAGGCGCAATCCAGCCGAAACTCGCAATCCAGATCGGTTCAATTCACTCCTGAAACCACACGTCGTCCGGATTGAATGTTGTAGAGGATCGTCCCATCGATCAGCTGATTTCCGTGGGACGTTGCGGAGACTTGCCGAAAAGACTGGGCGAGCGGAATGAATGGGCGAGCGGAGTGAATGTAGGTGCAAGCCGCAAGATCTCTTGCCCGCAGTGGAGAGTTTGATTGGTGAGGCGGAGAGGCGCTCGAGATCGGTAAGTCTACAACCGCAGGAGCCGCACAGGGGAACCGTAGCGGCTAGTGAGGTTTGTGTCCGCGTTCGGGTCGAGTGGCCCAAAGAATGCCTACGACAAAGATTGTCACGAAACTGGCGATCGCTAACAGAGCCAAAGGTGAGTCTCCTGTTTCTAATTGTTTCTAGCATATCGCACTTGCAACTTCGATCGCGGAACCGCGCGCTTGGACCTCGTCCTCCATGGGAAAATGGCTCTTGCCATGACTATTCGTACATTGAGCAGCCGCGAGATTTACCGCAATCCCTGGCTTCGTCTTCGGGAGGATCAAATCGAGCGAAACAACGGAGCAAAGGGGATTTATGGCGTAATCGACAAAGATGATTGCGCTGTAATTCTTCCTCTTGAGGGCGACAAAATTTATCTCGTTGAGCAGTTCCGGTACACGATTCAGCAACGCGCTTTTGAATTGCCCCAGGGCGGATGGGAGGCTCCGGATGTCGATCCAGAGGAATTGGCGCGCGGCGAATTGCGCGAGGAGACTGGCCTCGTCGCTTCCTCAATGACATATCTAGGCGCCATGTGGATCGCCTATGGCTTTGCCAAACAGAAACAACATGTCTTTCTCGCCACCGGACTCACGCAGGCAGGGACAGACCCCGATCCCGAGGAGCATGACCTGACCTTGCACACGTTCTCGGTAGAACAATTTGAGCGAATGCTTCTCGACGGCACTATTCAAGACGCCTGTACGCTCGCGGCATGGGGTCTCTACAAAGTGTGGAAAGAAAAGCAGGGCAGGGTCTGAAGCTTTGCTCACAACGCTGGCG